>CBDFHF010000001.1:0-696496 GCA_965247565.1 Methylococcales bacterium
GCCGGAGGCATTAAAGTGCTGGAAATTACCTTACGCACACCGATTGCTTTGGATGCGATTAGAGCGATTAGTGGGGAAGTAAAAGATGCCATCGTTGGCGCTGGAACTATCACCAACACCACGCAATTGAAAGCCGCCGAAGCCGCCGGTGCGGTATTTGCCATTAGTCCTGGTTTAACACCCACATTACTGGCAGCTGCAAATGCTGGCAATATCGCTTTAATTCCGGGTGTTTCAACGTTATCTGAACTGCTTTTAGGGATGGAATACGGACTGGATCATTTTAAATTTTTCCCGGCCGAAAATGTTGGTGGTATCTCCATGTTAAAAGCGATTGCTGGCCCCATCCCCTCGGTGACTTTTTGCCCAACTGGGGGTATTTCGCCAGAAAACTACAATGCCTATCTGCAA
Organism: Methylococcales bacterium; assembly: GCA_965247565.1. Taxonomy (GTDB): domain Bacteria; phylum Pseudomonadota; class Gammaproteobacteria; order Methylococcales; family Methylomonadaceae; genus CBDFHF01. Next base: position 412 of record CBDFHF010000001.1, read on the forward strand.
TTAAGTAATGTTGCTTGCGTTGGCGGTTCATGGTTAGCACCTGCCGATGTTGTGAAAGCGAAAAACTGGGCACGAGTGACTGAGCTAGCCAAACAAGCGATCGATAACGTTCGCCCGGCTTAAGCGTTAATATTGTGTGGTTGACGCGCATAATTTCGATGATAGGTTATTTAGGTAGTTAGCTCGCATATTAAGTTTGTAGTGTTTCTTAATTAACAGACTATCAACGAAATATGCCCAAAATTTAGTTTAGTATTTATCAGGCTTTATGATAATTTCATAAAAAACCGCACCAAAACCGAGATAAAACCATGGCTAAAATAAACAGTGTTAACTTAATCAACGAGCAAGAAGAGTCTATTTGTCAACTCCCTGTTCTGAGTGGAACCATTGGTCCTGATGTCATCGATGTTCAAACGCTGTACAAGCAGACGGACATGTTCACTTATGATCCTGGCTTTACCTCGACAGCCAGTTGTAAATCCAGCATCACCTATATAGACGGTGATGCTGGAATATTGCTTTATCGAGGCTATCCTATCGAGCAGCTGGCGGCAAACTGCACGTTTATAGAGATCTGCTATTTGTTGCAACACGGTGAATTGCCTAATCCCAAAGAAATGGCTGAGTTTTCCCACAGCATCACTCAGCATACGATGGTTCATGATCAGTTAACCAATTTTTTTAAAGGCTTTCGCCGAGATGCTCATCCCATGGCAATTATGGTTGGCGTAGTAGGTGCGTTATCAGCTTTTTACCATGATGCTCTAGACATTCACTCTAAAGAGCACCGCAAAATAAGTGCTATTCGTCTGATTGCCAAAGTCCCTACCATTGCTGCCATGTGCCATAAATACAGTACAGGCTCGCCGTTTATGTATCCGCAAAATAAATTAAGCTACGTCGAAAATTTTATGCGCATGATGCTGGCAACCCCCTGTGATGACTATATTCCTAACCCCATACTGGTAAAAGCACTGGATAGAATACTAATACTCCATGCTGACCATGAACAAAATGCCTCAACTTCAACAGTGCGTTTAGCGGGTTCTAGCGGCGCCAATCCGTTTGCTTGTATTACTGCGGGTATTGCCTGTCTTTGGGGGGCCGCTCATGGTGGCGCTAACGAGGCGGTTTTGAATATGCTTACGGAAATTGGCGACGTGACCAGAATCCCTGCTTATATCGCCAAAGCTAAAGACAAAAATGATTCTTTCCGACTCATGGGATTTGGTCATCGGGTTTATAAAAACCATGATCCTAGGGCCAAATTGATGCGCGAGACCTGTCATGAAGTATTAACCGAGCTTAATTTGCATGACGATAAATTATTTCAGTTGGCTTTGGCGTTAGAGCGTATTGCTTTGGAAGACGAGTATTTTATCGAGAAAAAACTGTACCCCAATGTCGATTTTTACTCTGGTATCGTTTTACACGCATTAGGTATCCCGACCAATATGTTTACTGCGATCTTTGCTATGGGCCGGACCGTGGGTTGGATTTCACATTGGGATGAGATGATTTCAGACCCAAATCAAAAAATCGGTCGACCTAGACAGCTTTATACCGGAGCTGCCAAGCGAGATTTACCGCCGGAATACATTAGATCTTAAATGATTCAAGCAGACGGATTTATGGTTTACGCATAAGTAGACCATAAATTTGGGTTCATTATGTCGATAAATGGTTTTTTCCAAAGCAAATGATGTCGTGTTTAGTCATCGAAATGCGATCGCGTTCCTCAATATTAGCCAATGTGACTTGATCACCGTTTGTTGGCAAACAAGCTACTAGTATGTCCAACGTCGATCTTTAGCTCGATAAACTAAAACGAGCTACTGACTTCTCATTTTAGCCCATTCAGATACTTATGTTATCGGAGTGGCGTTAGTCTATAAAGCACACATTGATAGAGGAAATGACTATGGTAGATATTTTGTTGAGTTTTTTTTCTGCAATTCTGGGTATGAACATGAGAGATCATCATGATATCCCCTTTGCGTTACCGTTGCTGCTGTTCATTTTTGTTGGCTTCGTCATCAATGTCATCGTGTTTCAATTCATTGGCAACGAGAAAGAAGAGTCAGACTGAGAACATTTAGTATTACGAATAGGAGGCAAGTTTAAGATTCGCTCTATTTACTGCTTATCACAAACTTGCCTTAGTGCTTCCCGGTTAATAATCTCGACGGTGCCACGCTTTAAAGAGACCCAGCCATGGCTTTCAAAGCTTTTTAGGTGCCGGGAAACCACTTCGCGAGCACTGCCTAGTTCGTAAGCCAGCTCCTGATGGGTCTTAACGATGATTCTATCGCCGGTTTCTAATAATGCTTTACAGATTCGCAGATCAATCGTGTCAAAAACTACCGCCTCCATACGACCAATTATCTTAGAAAGCCGGGCTGAAAAATTTTTAAATACAAATTCCCGAAAAAAAGCCGATTGTTCCATGCATCGATAAAATGCTTGGGATGACATTGCAAATGCGCTAACGTCACTTTCGGTTATCCCTTCAGCAGGGTAGCTGTCGCCACTCAGTAAACAAGAAGTGGTTAACACGCAAGAGTCACCGGAGCGAACATAATAGAGCAACACTTCTCGACCATTCTCCGACATGATTTGGACTTTAACGACGCCGGATAACAGCAATAAATAATGTTCACATAGACTGCCCGGATAAAACACCTGTTGCCCGGCAGGTATGGCCACCAAACTTGAGGAATCCATTAATGATTGAACGCCTTTGTCATTATTTTCAATAAATTGTGGAAAATGGGTTGCCCATAACTCTTGATGATTTTTCATTTTTGCCTACATATTCAGGAAGTGTTGCCAAAGTTCAGTATTAAACAAAACCAGTTTAATTGCACGATTTCTTGAAAACCTACATAACTCTCGACAGCCAAAACTGGAGATAGAAAACGGCATTTAAATTTTGTCAGTTTAAAAGGAAAAGAACACTTAGCTTTTTCAGTAGAAAAATATCTATAATTATGATTTAAATATGAAAATTATATTTTTACTTGGTAGGTTCAACTTTGATTGGTGGTAAATAATGAAAAAATGTTTTCCAATTTAATTGCCTTTATGAAAGGATTAAATAGCCTGATATGCCAAAAAAACTAATATCAGCTGTTAATCTAAACACTGTTCCTTTACTTAATTTCTGTGTAAGTCTATGAAAACGCGAAAATATTTGTCTCTGTATCTGCTGCTGTCGGTTGTTGTTTCTATCTCAGGATGTGAGCAAAAACAACAGTCTGCGGGTATTATTAACCAAGCTGCTATTAAAAAATTCTCTAAAGCGACCACGATAGAGGGGGCAGTGAGTACCGGCAAATCGTTGATCAAAACAGGAATCGTTGAAGTCACTGATGAAAACGGGCAAAAAATTACTCAGGTATCGGTTGAGGACGGACATTTTCAAATTACCATTCCTTCGGGAACAAACCTACCGTTGTTGCTGAATTTTAGCTCCGAAACCCAAGCGGAGAAATTGGTGTCGGTTGTGTTATATGACGATGTAACAAAATATTACTTGGATCCATCGACCACCGCTATCGCCAAAGCCGCAAAGGCGATGGGTGGTTATACAAGAGCCAATTTGGTTAGAGCAGCCGAAAATACCACCCATACCCCAGACGCTAACAAAACCTCTACAGGCTGGCGAGGCGACCCAACAAGCCAATATGGTGGATGGCATTAACCCGTGTAAGTATTCACAGCAGCTCTTGTTTGAGGTTATCCAAATGGGTCAGCATGACTTGGCGCCAAGATATGTCAATTGAGGGTCATTCTCGGTCAATATATTGATGATAAGGGTGTATGAGTCATGCCTAAAATCTAACCTTCCTTATCTATTCGTTAATTGCCATTCGGCTCATCCTCGGAAATTAAGACCGATGTTTCAAATTGCGTTTCATGCGCAGTGCAAGTGTTTCTTTGTTTCATTATGAAACATATGCTTTAAGTAGAGGTAGTTATAAAAATTAATTAAAACAATGTCATAAATAAAAAGTTGAAAGTGGCACGAATTGTGGTCTACATTTATTAGTGATTGCTAATAATTTAGTGGAGAAGATTATGGTTTCGTCACCGTTTTTTGAAAAAAGAGCATCCACTGCTGAACTCAATAATAAACCGCCAAGCACCAGCCTGTTGCGTTGGGAAATTGGCATTGCTCTATTGCTTAAAACCATTTTACTGACTGGCTTGTGGTTTCTAATTTTTAGATGGGAAGGCAAGCCGATAACAAAACCCGATATTGCGGCACGTTTTGCTTTACAAAATTCCCAACCCGGCCAGTCTTCCGTTTTTATAACCCATCCAACCAAGGAGTCCGTCCATGTTCGGTGAAGATGTTGTCATGCTGTCCAGACTTCAGTTTGGTCTGACCGCGCTATATCACTTTCTCTTTGTGCCGCTGACCTTAGGCATGACTTTCATTCTGGGCATTATGGAATCTGTCTACGTGATGACCGGTAAAGAGGTCTACAAGGACATGACCAAGTTCTGGGGTAAGCTGTTTGGTATCAACTTTGCGATGGGCGTCACTACCGGTTTAACGTTAGAGTTTCAATTCGGTACCAACTGGGCTTATTACTCTCATTACGTTGGCGATATTTTCGGACCGCTACTGGCTAGTGAAGGCTGGATGGCGTTTTTTCTGGAATCCACCTTTGTTGGTTTGTTTTTCTTTGGCTGGGATAAGCTCTCTAAAATACAGCATCTGACAGTAACGTGGCTGCTGGCTGTCGGCACGAGTCTATCCGCATTATGGATTTTGATTGCTAATGGCTGGATGCAGCATCCGGTTGGCGCAGAGTTTAATTACGAAACCCTGCGTATGGAAATGACCAGTTTCGCCGATGTGTTTTTCAACCCGGTCGCCCAGGTCAAATTTGTGCATACTGTTGCGGCGGGTTATGTGACTGGCTCGATGTTCGTGTTGGGTATCAGCTCCTGGTATTTACTCAATAAGCGCGATATTGGCTTTGCCCGACGTTCGTTTTCTATTGCTTCGGCATTTGGTTTGGCATCAGTACTCTCGGTCATCGTGCTTGGTGACGAAAGTGGCTACACCTCCGGAGAAACTCAAAAACTTAAATTGGCGGCTATTGAATCAGAATGGGAAACGCACCCGGCACCAGCCAGTTTCACGGTGTTTGGCTTTCCTGATCAACAGAACGAAAGAACCGATTATGCGATCAAAATTCCTTATGTATTGGGCCTGATTGCTACTCGATCCATTGACGAAGATGTTAAAGGTTTAAAAGATTTGCGCAAGGACAGCGCTGAGCGGATTAAAAACGGTATGGTTGCTTATGCAGAGTTACAAAAACTGCGTGCCGGGGACAAAAGTGAAGCGATCAAGCAGGCATTTGAGATGCACAAGGCCGATTTAGGCTACGGCTTGTTGTTAAAAAAGTACACCGACAAAGTGGTGGATGCCGACGCGGCGATGATTGATAAAGCCGCCAACGATACTGTACCCAAAGTGGCGCCATTGTTCTGGACCTTTAGGGTCATGGTGGCCTGTGGCTTCACCATGCTGTTTATTTTCGGAATGGCATTTTATTTCTGCGCCACACGGGTTGCGGATCAAAAGCGCTGGTTAATGCGCATGGCGGTCTGGGGCATTCCATTGCCATGGATTGCGGCAGAAACGGGTTGGTTTGTCGCCGAATTCGGCCGACAACCTTGGACGATTTCCGGAATCTTGCCTACTCATCTCAGTGTTTCCAGCATTAGCACTGAGCAGCTCTGGTTTAGTATTGGCGGTTTTGTTTTGTTCTACACAGTGTTGCTGATTATTGAGCTGTTCTTGATGTTCAAATATGTGCGCCTTGGGCCAAGCAGCTTGCACACCGGACGTTATTATCACGAATTACAAGCCAGTCAGGCGCATTAAAATGGAGTCAACCATGCACAAAATAGTGTTGTCATTACTCTTATTTTCAGCGGTCGAGACTGTTTGCGCTATCGAGCCAGCCAGTTCCACTCGGCTTGATGAAGTTGCTGGGCGAGGCAGTAAGGTAATGCCGTTTAACCTTGAAAAAACATTGCATATTTTCGACAAAATCGAAAAGGGCGGTTTACAACAGGTGATTGCCAAAGACACTAATGATGTCGAACAAATCGAACTAACACGGAAGCATTTGGCAGATATTGCTGCAGGTTTTGCTAAGGGAGATTTTTCCGGGCCCCAGCGTATTCACGGTGCTGATATGCCTGGGCTTAAAGAGTTGAGCGCTGGCGCAAAACAAGTGCGATTTGTCTACCAAGACCTGCCGAACGGCGGACAAATTGAGTATTTAACTGATGTTCCAGAGTTGGTAACGGCAATTCATAGCTATTTTGACGCTCAACTTAGTGATCACGCCCGCCATGCAATGCCGGGTGGACATGGTCAGCATCATGGTCATCAGCCTTAATCGTTTAACTATCTTAAGAGGAACAAGCCATGTTCGATTATGAGTCTATCCGTCTGATCTGGTGGTTGTTTATCGGCATTGTTGCCATTGCCTTTGCATTGACCGAGGGCTTTGATTTCGGTATCGGCACGTTGCTGCCGTTGCTGGGAAAAACAGATATTGAGCGGCGCGTCATTATTAACACGGTCGGCGCTACTTGGGAGGGCAATCAAGTTTGGCTGGTATTGTTAGGCGGAGCCATATTTGCTATCTGGCCTGCAGTCTACGCCACGTTATTTTCCGGTTTATATGCCGCCATGCTGCTGGTGTTATTTGCATTGTTTTTCAGGCCGGTGGGATTTGATTATCGAAGCAAGCTCGACAATACCAGTTGGCGCAGTGCTTGGGATTGGGGCTTGTTTATCGGTGGAACCCTACCGCCAATTCTACTAGGTGTGTTGGTGGGGAATTTAATTTTGGGCTTGCCGTTTCATCTGGATCAGGATTTACGGTCTTTTTATGACGGGACATTTTTGGCCTTGCTCAGTCCATTTGCCTTGCTTTGTGGATTAATCGGCGTACTGATCACCAGTTTACATGGTGCGCTGTTTCTGAAATGGCGAACTGAAGGTGTGTTATACGATCGTGCCACGACCGCTGTCTCAGTTATTGGGCCACTGTTGTTGACTACGCTGATAGCGGCGACGATCTGGGTATTTTGGGGACTTAATCGTCCTGAGATAACACAGATGGCGGGTACCGCTGCGCCTTCCAATCCACTCAATAAAACCGTTACCGCTATTGGTCCGGGCTGGGCAGCGCATTTTCTCGCTCATCCATGGATGATATTGGCGCCCATACTTGGATTTTGCGGAATAACGTTTGCCTGGTTGTTAGGTAAAGGCCAATCAACCATGGGGGCTTTTCTGTCCAGCTGTGTAGGTATCGTCGGACTTTTATTGACAGTTGGCTTTGGCTTATTTCCCTTCCTGCTCATTTCTTCAACCGATGCTAGCTCTAGTCTGACCTTGTGGGATGCCAGCTCTAGCCACAAAACACTGCTGCTGGCATTTTGGATTACGGTAATTTTCCTGCCTATCGTGCTTTTATATACCCGCTGGGTGTATAAGGTGCTCTGGGGCGGCGTTACTGAAGCCACCGTTTTGAAAGACTCACACACACTTTATTAAGGAGACAATCATGTGGTATTTCACTTGGATACTCGGCGTTGGATTTGCTGCCTCGTTTGCCATTATTAACGCCATGTGGCTGGAGTCAGTATGCGATATTGATAACCATGGTATTGATCAGTCTTGTGACAGTTTGCGTAAAAACCATAAGGAGACATCGCAATGACTACAGAACGCATTGTCAGAATCGTTGCCGGTTCATTTGTTCTGCTTTCTCTGCTATTGGGCGCTGCGGGTAGTCCGTTATTTCACAATAGTCATTGGCTTTGGTTTACGGCATTTGTTGGTGCCAATCTGTTTCAAAGTGGTTTTACCCGATTTTGCCCACTTGAAATCATTTTAAAAAAACTGGGTATTAAGGAAGCAGGTCGTTAACACAAGTAGTAATAAACCCGTAATCGAGGAGAATTGACATGGCAAAAATTGTAATTATAGGCGCTGGTATCGGTGGTATTCCCATGGCGTTTGAAATGAAGGAACAGGCACGTAAAGAAGATGAAGTTGTGGTGATTGCTGATACGCCGACATTTCATTTTGTACCATCCAATCCATGGGTTGGGGTCAACTGGCGAAAACCTGACGATATTAAAGTTGAATTGGCTCCCGTTTTTAAAAAGAAAAAAATTACTTTCATACAACAAAAAGTAACCCGCTTTCTGCCAGAAAGTAGTCAGGTTGAATTAGCGGACGGCACTCAAGTTAATTACGATTATTTAATCATAGCCACTGGTCCTAAACTCGCTTTTGATGAGGTTCCGGGTTTGGGTCCGAATGGTTTCACGCAATCAGTCTGTCATGTTGATCATGCAGGAGAAGCCGGGGAGTTTTGGAATGATTTTGTTAAAGACCCGGGGCCTATCATTGTTGGTGCTGTTCAGGGTGCATCTTGTTTTGGTCCAGCATACGAATACATGTTTATTGCGGAAACCGATCTGCGCAAGCGTAAAATTCGCGACAAAGTACAAATGACTTACGTTACTTCAGAACCCTATATTGGTCATCTGGGATTAGGTGGAGTCGGAGATACTAAAGGCATGTTAGAGGGCGAATTGCGCAATAAACATATTAACTGGATTTGTAATGCCAAGGTCGACAAGATCGAAGCGGGAATGATGTACGTTACTGAAGTTGACGAAAATGGTCAGGTAAAGAAACAACATGAATTGCCATTTAAACACAGCATGATGTTACCTGCTTTTAAGGGTGTGGATGCTTTGCAAGGCCTAGAAAATCTGGTTAATCCACGTGGTTTTGTGGTTGTTGACGAGCATCAGCGTAATCCGACCTTTAAAAATATTTATTCTGTCGGGGTATGTATTGCGATTCCTCCCCTTGAAAAAACGCCGGTCCCGACAGGCACTCCAAAGACTGGATATATGATAGAGTCTATGGTTACCGCCACCGCGCACAACATTCGTGATGAATTAGATGGCAAACAACCAAGCCACAAGGGAACATGGAACGCCTTATGTCTAGCAGACTTTGGTGATTCTGGCGTGGCTTTTTTGGCCATGCCGCAAATCCCACCACGCAATGTGCAATGGGCTTCAAGCGGAAAGTGGGTGCATTTAGCCAAAATTGGCTATGAAAAATACTTTATGCGTAAGGTACGCAAAGGCATCAGCGAACCCTACTATGAGCGTTTGTCTCTTAAGTTACTTGGGATTAACCGTCTGAAAGAATAGCGATAGACGAAATTATCTTGATTGGAAAATGTACCATGCAGTTAACAAAGATATTTCAAGGAATTCATGCTGATAGAGTGTAGGTAAGAAATGTTTAGATCCCTGTTAAATAAAATGCTATCTAATACGCGGATGGCGATATGTAGAGTTTGTCGTTTACTTGCCAGCGTTTTTGTTACCGCATTGGTGCTCGGGTTTTCAACGCAGATCAGTGCGTTGGAGCCAATTGAAAAAACAGCTCCCGGAAAAACATTTAATCTCAAGCAGGCCATCGACTATGCTCTAGCCAACAATCCTGATCTGCAAATCGCTGTTGAGCGGATTGGCCAAGCCGATGCCCAACTTGGTGAGGCTTTGTCGGCATTTTATCCACAAATCTCCGCACGCGTCGGCTATCAGCATTCAAATAACCCGGTACAGGTGTTTTCCATGGCGGTTGCGCAGCGGGAATTTGATCCGGCATCGATAGGCAACATAAACAATCCCGGATACCGACAAAATTTTCGCCCAGAAATTATGGGCAAATTATCCTTATTTCGGGGTGGTCAGGATTATTATCAGCATCAGGCAGCAGAATTGGGTGTCGCTGTTGCTGAATTAGAAAAAGCTACTGTCATTAACAGTCTGAATGAGATGGTTACAGCAGCTTATTATGGTTATTTGGCGGCTAGTGAGGCAAACAAAATTGCCAAAGATTCCGTTGTGGCTGTGTCAAGCGAGCTTGCACAAACTCAAAAAGAGTTTGATGCCGGTATGGTGCTGAAAGCTGATGTACTTTCGTTGAAGGTAAAACTGGCCGAAGCCCAAGAGAACCAAATCAAAACTGCGAACGGCATTGAGTTGGCCTTGATCAGCATAAAAACGTTGTTGGGTTTGGCCAATGAGCAAAGCTTTAGTTTAAGTGTGCCGGCAAAATTGCCGGTACCGGTAGCGTCATCTTCGATTACTGAGTTGCTAAGTTTGGCCTTAGGTCAACGCCCGGAATTGCAAGCGGCAATCAAGCAAATGGACATCAGTAAACGGCAAATACGCGTTGAACAGGGCGCTTATTTGCCGAGGGCTGATGCTTTTGTTAGTTATGGTCAAGATAGTCAGGATCCTGGCTTCTCCAGTCGACAAGAAAATGTGACCGCTGGGGTTAGTGTAGAAATAGATTTGTTTTCCGGTTTTAATACAAAGCATCGAGTTAGCGCTGCGGAACGTAAAGCGGCACAGGCGCGGGAAACTGAACGAAAAACTCGCCTAAATATAGAGCAAGAAGTCAAAACAGCTTATCTTAAATTACAAGAAGCATTGGCTAGATTGCATGTAACGGATGCTGCTGTAAGTGCCGCCGATGAGGCATTACGTCTGGTTAATGAGCAACGCAGAGCCGATACGGTCACGGTTACCCGTTATCTGGAAGTGGAAACAGCCCGCAATAAAGCCCACGCCAATGCTATAACTGCGCAGTACGATGCACTGACAGCTGAAGCTTCGTTAAAACGGGCTGTTGGTGATTTTGAGCAGTGACGGCAAGCATAAACAGGAATCTAAAAATGACTCAACCCAAATACAATCTAAAACTTTTCAGCTTAATAGCTGCTATCGTGGGGTTAGTGTTGCTACTCATATTCATGGAAGGTGGCTTTAATAAAAAAGTTGCTCCAGGACAGACTTCAATAGAATCAAAGTCGAGTGCGTCTGAATTTAATACTGCGCAAGTCGAACAGAAACAAATCGACGATTTGATGGCTTGGCCAGGAACGGTGAGTTCACGAACAGTAGCCAGTATTGCCCCAAAAATGACAGCGCGCATTGTTGAGATTAAAGTCAATTCGGGTGACAAAGTAAAAAAAGGCGATCTTATTGCCAAGCTTGATGAGCGCGATATCCACGCTAGAGCTAATGCTGCACAAGCTGGTTTAGCTGGCGCTATGGCACAAGTCGAGCGGGCCAAAGCCGATGAACGACGTATTAAAGGCCTTTACAGCAAAGAAGCTGCAACTCGGCAGAGCTATGATGCTGTGGTTGCAGCAGCGAAGCAGGCGCAAGCCGCTGCTAGTCAGGCGGCCAGCACCATTCATGAAATAAAAACCAACTTGGATGATGCGAGTATACGGGCGCCGTTTGATGGTATTGTCATTAAACGGCTTCAGGAGCCTGGTGATATGGGCTTGCCGGGTGTACCCGTGGTCACCATGCAAACTGCGCAAGGATTACGGTTAGAAACAGCCGTTCCAGTCAGTTGTGCGGGGCAATTTAGCATAGGTTCTGAAGTTAGTGTTCGCATTGACGCTTTAGGGCGGATGCTTACTGGAAAGATCGATGAAATGTCTCCAGTGGTAGATCCGCAAACTCGCACGCAACTGATTAAAGTTACATTGCCTGCGACTGAGGGCTTGCAGTCCGGGCATTATGGTTGGTTGGAGCAAGCTTGTAGTCAACATGACGCTTTATTGATCCCACTGAACACCGTGTACCATATCGGCCAATTGGAGGTGGTAAAAGTATTGATCGAGGGTAATCCCGTCATGCGACATGTCCGAATTGGCAAGATTAATGGGGACCAAGTTGAGGTACTGTCTGGTTTGCATGCCGGTGAAACTGTATTGATTCCAAAGGGCGAGGTAGATTGATGAAGGATCTACAGCAGCCAAAAAAACAAGGGCTAACGGTTAAAATCGTTGAGCTTTTCACTACGTCGCAATTGTCTGTTTTATTTTTGATCATCTCTCTGCTGGCAGGAGCAGCGGCTCTAATACTAACGCCACGCGAAGAAGATCCGCAAATCGTTGTGCCGGTCATGGATGTATTAGTTGAGTATCCGGGGGCATCCAGCGAAGAAGTCGAGAAACTAGTGGTAACTCCGCTGGAGGTTTTGTTCAAGCAACTGCAGGGCGTTGAGTACGTTTATTCTGTCGCTAAACCCGGTTCGGCATTAGTTACTGTGCGCTACTATGTCGGTGAAAGCTTTGAAGACAGCTTAACTAAAACCTGGGACAAAATTATGTCCAATCAAAGTGTAATTCCTCCAGGAGTCACGGGTTGGAAAGTATCCCCAGTTGAAATCGACAATGTGCCCATCGTATTGCTGACACTCTCAGCCCAAAATCAAAACGACTCTTCGGCAATTGCTCCACCGCAGTCGATGACTCTGCGCCGCGTTGCCGATGAACTGATCAATTCATTTAGAACTCTCGATGATGTGGGAAAAAGCTGGGTGGTAGGTGGTGAGCCACGGCGTGTTTCTATCTATGCTGATCCGGTTAAGTTAACCGCGCATGATGTCACGTTGCTGGAAATTAGCCAGGCTTTAGCTAATGCAAATGTCAATATAAAAGCAGGCAGTTTTGAGCGGGGTAATCAACAATTGGTGCTGGAAGCGGGTCCTCATTTCGGTTCTGCCGATGAAGTGGGTGCAAGCGTGATCAAAAGCATTGCCGGTAAGCCCGTGTATTTGCGGGATGTTGCGCGTATTGAAGATGGTCCGGCCGATGTAGAGCATTATACCCGCATCGGTTTTGGACCAAGCGTTGCTGATATGACAACGATAGGTAAAGTGATTGGAACGCAGCCGAAAGTAGGGGAGGAGCGTTCCATGGTGACGGTCGCCATTGCCAAACGGAAAGGAAGCAATGCGGTACAGGTTGCAGAGACCGTGATTGCCAAAGCAGAGGAATTGCATGGCTCATTGATTCCACAAGACATGTTGTTAAGCATTACCCGCGATTATGGTGAAACCGCTAATCACAAAGTGAATGAGCTGGTTAAGCATCTCAGTTTTGCGATCGTTATTATCGTGGTGTTGCTTGCATTCTCGCTAGGCCTAAAGGAGTCATTCATCGTATCCATTGCGGTGCCTATGGTACTAGCGTTGACTTTACTGCTAGATTATTTGTCGGGTTATACCATCAACCGAGTCACATTATTTGCGTTGATTTTGTCACTAGGGCTATTGGTTGACGATCCCATCGTCGATGTCGAAAACATTCATCGCCACTACAAAATGGCTAAGGAATCGCCATTACAAGCTTTATTGACAGCGGTGGATGAAGTCAGACCTCCAACTATTTTGGCAACTTTTGCGGTAATCGTATCGTTTTTGCCGATGTTTTTTATCACCGGCATGATGGGGCCTTATATGGCACCCATGGCGTTTAACGTACCGATAGCAATGATCGTGTCGTTGATTGTGGCTTTTTCGGTCACGCCCTGGGCCAGTTACAAATTGCTGCAAGGTGAATATGGCAGTCACGATCATGAAGCGAGTACCGATATTAAAGACAGTGCTATTTATCGTTGGTACCAAGCATCTTTAGGATCTTTGATTGCAACACCCCGTCGTGCTAAATGGTTTTTGCTTGTAGTATTTGTTGCCTTTGTGGGTTCATCATTACTGGCAGTAACTCGCGCTGTGCCGCTTAAATTATTGCCGTTTGACAATAAAAATGAGCTACAAATCGTTATCGATATGCCTGCAGGAACCACGTTAGAACAAACCGATGAAGTCGCGCACGCGCTGGGTAGTTACTTGGCCACTGTCAACGAAGTCACCGATTATGAAAGCTACACCGGCTTGGCATCACCGATGGATTTTAACGGCATGGTGCGGCATTATTATCTGCGTTCTGGCGGAAATGTCGGCGAAGTTAGAATTAGCTTATTGCCTAAAGATAAACGTGAGCAGCAATCACATGAAATTGCCTTGCGAATTCGGCCGGAAATCGAACGAATTGGCAAACAATTCGGCGCTAATCTGAAAATTGTTGAAACACCGCCTGGACCGCCAGTACTTTCAGACTTGGTCGCTGAAGTCTACGGACCGCCCGAAGCCAGTGTTGCCGATATGATTAATGTATCCAAACGGCTTCGCTCAGATATGGAAAAAACTGAAGGCGTAGTTGATGTCGATGATTATTCAGAAGTCGCTCACGATAAAGTGCATTTCAAATTGGACCGGGAAAAAGCAGCCTTATCCGGTATTCATGTGGCTGAAGTTGCGCAAACTTTGCGCATGGCCGTGGCTGGTCAGACGGTGGGTATTGTGCATCAAGATAGCGAGCGCCAACCTTTGGAAATCGTCTTGCAAATTCCACGCGCGCAGCGCTCATCAGTACCCGATTTGTTAGCATTACGCGTTAAATCCAGCCAAGGTAATTTGGTGCCGTTAGGAGAAATCGGCACGGCAAACCTGGAAGTCGAAAACCAGCCGATTTACCATAAAAATCTACAACGGGTGAGTTACGTGATTGCCCAAATGGCCGGGCGTAGCCCTGTAGAAGCGGTATTTGATTTAAATGATGCAATGGATCAACGACCTCTGCCGACAGGCTATCGCGCCGAGTTAGCGGGGGAGGGCGAGTGGAAAATTACTGTGGATGTGTTTCGTGACTTGGGCTTGGCGTTTGCTGCAGCGTTGGTGATGATTTACGTGCTGCTCGTCGGCCAAACCGGTTCGCTAACCGTACCGTTGGTGATGATGATTGCGATACCGTTGACGGTGATTGGTATCATGCCGGGTTTCTGGTTGCTCAATTTATTCGCCGCGCCTATCGGAAACTATCCCAATCCGATTTATTTTACAGCCACTGCCATGATCGGAATGATCGCCTTAGCAGGTATTGTTGTGCGCAACTCAATTATTTTAATTGATTTTATTGAGCGTCTCCGCGTTCGTCCCAATACCACTCTTACCCAAGCCTTGATTGAGGCCGGCGCAATTCGATTAAGACCTATTTTCTTAACCGCTGGTGCCGCCATGTTTGGCGCGTTAGTCATTATTCTTGATCCGATTTTTTCGGGTTTGGCATGGAGCTTTATTTTTGGCATTTTTGCTTCAACGCTGTTTTCTTTGTTAGTAATTCCGGCGGTGTATTTTTTGATTAATCGGGATAAATGAGACAGTAACCATGCCACGCGTCAGTCTTATTTGTCGTCAGATGGATCGCTTTGATTCTTAGTAGGGCTGACCTTTACTCGCGTTCCTTTATTGCGGCCAATATATTCTGTTTAACCAGGTCACTGTGGAAATCAGAATTCTGGATCAGTATTTTTTTAAGAAATTCAGATGAATCAGGATCATTACCTGCAGCGGCTCCGACCCATTGTTGGGCTATATCCGCTGCGCTATCAGGCGCGTTTCGAGCCCAATCGAGTAAGATTCTAGTGGCTTCGACGTTGCCCATTGAGGAAAGCGCTGCGCCGCTGGCGCTAAACGCCCCGGAGTCGATAGGTTGTGACTGAAACGTTTGTTTTAGTATCGGCAATAACTCGGGGTTGCGAGCTTCCTTCATTGCCTGTAAGGCGGCTAAACGGCGCGGATTATTGTTTTGAACAATTTCCTCGACCGTTTCACCGTTTTGGCCGAGTTCCTCCAAAATTAGCTTAATACCCGATGGCGCTCCTTCTCGGACGATCCGTGTGGCAAGCGCTTTGGCTATCTGTTGATCCGGTTCAAGCTGCTGCCAAAGCGTTTCCAGAATCGGTGATAGTTCAGGGTGTGATTTTAATTCCCATTCACTCAAGCCACTGGTGCCATGACTAATAGCATCCGCAATAGCATGACGTAAGGTATCGTCGGCAGATTCTTGTAGTATTTTTGCCAGTATTTGCAGAGCCTCCGGCGTGGATGCTTCACCTAACAAGTTAATCAGGTCAAGTCGCTGAGCGGGAGTTAACGAATTATCCTTCATCAGAGCGGCCGCTTTTTTATAAATTGTCGTTACAGCGTAGCTGCCCCGCCTTAATTTTTGCACTAATACCATGGTTTCTAATGCTAATTGGCGTTCTTGCAAGCGCATTAATAGCGTCCAACGATCCCAGGCCGCTGTTACAGGTAATGCCTGCAACTGTTCAAAATCCAACTGTTTTAGATCCGATGGTTGTTGCTGAGCATCATTCTTTATTGTTGCTAGACTGGGTGCGTTTTTGGGCGCTGGTTTAATCGATTGTGCAACAGTGAGGGCTATCTTTACTTCAGGCTTTACAGTCGACATCGCTGTTGAATAATTAGCGTACCAAACATAAAGGCTTGCAGAAGTTGCAGCTAATCCTGACAAGCCAATTAGCCAGTACGATGTTTGATTCAAGGACACTTCACCCAGTTATCAAATTTTACAGAGGGGATAAGTGGCGATGTTAACTTGCAAATCATATCGTTAATATCAGTAACTCTTTTGGGTTCGTCAGTATGCAAGACTTTGTTGGCTCTATACGTTTTGTCAACATAGGCGTCGGCATAACTTTGGTTATTTAATGGCACAATGCCGTCACCCAATAAGTTAGTGGTGTCGGCTTTAACGTCTTTGCCAATCATAAAATCGATTGCAGGATCTGTTAGTTTGATGGATATAAGAGAAGTATGACCGCCATTTCTTTCTGACGGAAAAATATTATAAGAGTCGCTGAGCATGCCTAGTGGCAAACCGCCATAGCGAATCTGACCGGTAACTACATTAGCTGACACCTTTCCGGCATTTAACTTTAAAATTTGTTCGGAAGCCGTCGCCAAATAGCCTATTACCGGACGGCGCGCATCCAGCCCCAAGCCGGCAGTTTCTAATAGAACCGTTAACTGATCAACGGCCAGCCAGTCGGTATAGCAGTCATCGAAAAAACCGCAGTTGTCGCGGGGATGATTTTTTAGCCAAGGATAGATTTTTCCGATAGGCGAGCCATTATGCGGAGAGCCGGTGGTAATTAAGCCATCAACATAGTTTGTCCATAAAGAATTTAATGGCTCGTCAATCGTTTGATTAGATAAGAAGGCGCGAGCAGCCAAGCCGCCACGGCTATGCCCAATTAAAAGTACATGCGCGCCAGGATGGTAAGATTTGATCGCAGCTACCGCTTTATCAACTTCCTTTCCTAATTGATCAAACGTTGAAAAATCCCCGGCTTTGCGAATGTTTTTATCAGTCGCCCATTGTTTGGCATCTTCCAAACCATTTTCCCCCTTTGCATCATAGGCTCCAAATCGAACGCCATAACATTTTACCGCTGCATTTTTCTTAATATCGCCGATGATAGTGCCGTTGTCGATGGAGTTGCAGGTTTTAAAGTTTTTCTTAACGAAATCTTTCCAGGTAGACGTGTCGGAATTCATGCCATGCAACAACAAAACCACCTTCTCATCCGTAGCCTCACCAAAAACAGCACCGATTTGGTATTTATTACCGGATTTTGTTTTGATCGTACACTTGTACGGAGGCGTTGCTTTGCAAGTGGTTCCAGTCCATTTGAGCAGTTTTTTGCGGAAACCCGGAATCGCTTGCAAGGTTATTTTATTGCCGCTTACTTTGTTGCTTTTGACAGTAACTTGGCAAGTTGCGCCACAGTCTAATTCGCCGCTACCCACAATCTTGGCGTTTTCATCCCCAGATCTTGATACAACGCTAACATCTACGGTGGACCCAATCGCAATAGCAGCCGTTACTGTATTGTTCGCAGGCTGAGTATCGGTATCGTCAGAGCTAATATTGGCAACTACTGAGCCGCTACCAATTGCCGCATCACTGGCTTTCAACTTAAAAGATACGGTAAATTTTTCGTTCTTGGCAACACTGGCATCAACGCACTTGATGACCTCACTGGATATCGCGCTACAACCAGTGGGCAAGCCACTGGCGGCGATACCACTAGGTAGAGTAACCGTAACAGTGGCATTGTTGGCAGTTGCAGTACCTTTGTTGCCTGCATTAAACCGCACGGAATACAGCTTGCCAACCTCGATAGCTTTTGGCAGTTTTGGCGAAGCTGCCAGTTGAATGCCAAGGTTCACCTCGTCACTTAAGCCAGCATTTGCCTGCTCGACAATCGCAAAAGTAATCGCTATCGTCAGCAAGGCAACAATAAATTGCCAGTGTTTAGCAATAGAGTCATTAATATTTGAATTAAAAACAAAAGTCATAGGAGGAGTTTTCCCTAGCGAGAAAATAGTGCATAAAAACATGCTTATAGCCGATGGCGAGAGAGGGTGTCAATCGTTAAGATTAGAATAGCGGAAATGAGTTTTCGTGTAGCAAAAAGTAAATCGACATTGAATTTGGTGGATTGCTTGAAGGCGAACACGCCTGAAGAACTAAAGCCTAAGCGTACTTAGGGAAGTTTCGCCTTGCCACTTTTCTAATGACAAGTTGATTAGTCAAATACCATGACAATAACGGTTGATAACATTCATACCGAAGCGTGTAAATATATCGGTGTGCAAAAAATATATCACGGTACCTAACTCCAGCGCAGATTTTTTTAAGTATTTGATTGGCCGGCGCTTGCCGATCGCTACATAATGTAAAATGCCAAGTAATGATGTTTAGATGTATTTTCAGCAGTTATGAATAAGCCGGTTACCAAACGTAAAGAGAATAAAGCCAGTTCGGATTCGAGAACAAAAAGGCCCGCCACCCCTAAATCCCCTCGAGCTCAAATTAGCAAAGTGTCAAGCAAACCGGCGCTGTTCAATACAAAGCACAGATTAGTTATGTTAGGCATTGAAGCTATCTGTTTAGTGGTGATCGCCGTGTATGCGATTATGGTCCTGCTGGGTTATTCGGCAAATTGGTTATCCGGCACTCGTTTATTCAATAATTTATTGCCGTTTGCTGCCAGCGTTCTGGCTTTGGTCATAGTGGCGACTGTGGTGTTAATTTTATGGTGGAAACTGCGCAATTGGTTGCACAAATCGGTGCCAATTCTCACGCCGATGCTATCGATTAGCTTGGCCGTTTTGATCGGTTGGTTTGGCATTCATTCGCAATTTAGCCAGGCAGTCGGCCATTTTCGTACGTTGGTGGGCGGTAAGCATGAAGCTAGTCGGGTCACGTTGACGCATCAGGTTTATGCGGCGTATCGTCGCTATAATCATGTGCAACTACAACAATTGGTTGGTCGATCTAAGCCTTACAATGCCGCCATTACTGAAGCGGCCAACGCTTTCGATATAGATGTCAATCTGTTACAAGGGATTGCCGCGACAGAATCATCATTCCTGCCCCGCGACAGCTTTGATGGCGGACACGGATTGTTTCAGATTACCCGGGTACCCAAGCATATTATGGCGAGTGCTGCAAAACGTCTGGGGGTAAGTCAACCCAATCTAAATAACGCCACACATAATGCTTATATAGCGGCCGCAACTTTAAAGTTCTATTTGCAACAAATGAAAAATGATTTATTTCTGGGATTGTTAGCCTACAACATTGGGCCAGCTAACGGTGGCCTACGTTTTATTATGCAGCAGTACGGCGTAGCTGATTTCATTACTATTCAACCTTATCTGCAAACCTTACCCAGAGACTACCCGATCCGGGTTCTGTCTTACGCGTTAGCGTTTAGATTATGGCAGCGGGACGGCCGCATGCTGGCTTATCAAGAGGGTGAGAATGCCGTGCGTATTCAGTCAATTGGCATACCGGGTTTGCAGCCGGATTTGTAAGCACACAATTTGTCCGTTAACGCTGCTGACGCCAGCGATAATAGGCTTTGCCATCTTCGCAAAGCCAACTAGAACGTTGTGTGCCGCTGCCGTTGACCTGTAATTGACAATTATGTTCGGTTTTAAATTGATTCCAGTTGCCATCATCCACATTAACGCTGAAATACAAACTGGTTAGTTTGATGACTACTATGGCGACGACGATGAAAAGTGCGGTGTCAAAGGGCTTTCGACGCATGAGTTGTAGGATATGATGGGCAATGCTTTTAATATTCATGGCGTTTTCCGATAGGGTTGGGAGCGAATGTCGGTGTTGCTCGAGTATGACTATCAGGGTGCCCCTGTAGTTTTGTCAAGTTGGGTAAGTGTTATTGGCTTGCTCGTATCGGCTAGAGAGCGGGGTCTATGCTAGAATGGCAACCTTTTAATCGACAGAGATAAACACAGACCATGAGTATTAAGTCGGACAAGTGGATTCGCCGAATGGCGCAAGAACATGGCATGATTGAACCGTTTGAAAGCGGGCAAATCAGAGATTCGGAACAAGGTCGGGTTATTTCCTATGGCACATCCAGTTATGGCTATGATGTGCGTTGTTCGGATGAGTTTAAGATTTTTACCAACATTAATTCCGCTATCGTTGATCCGAAAAACTTTGACTCGAACAGTTTTGTGGATATTAAATCTGACGTTTGTATTATTCCGCCTAATTCGTTTGCGTTGGCTCGAACAGTTGAATTCTTCCGAATTCCTCGTGACGTTTTGACCATTTGCTTAGGTAAATCAACCTATGCCAGATGTGGAATTATTGTGAATGTCACGCCCCTGGAGCCGGAATGGGAAGGCCATGTGACCTTGGAGTTTTCAAATACTACCACTTTGCCAGCAAAAATTTATGCTAACGAAGGGGTGGCGCAAATGTTATTTTTTAGTGGCGATGAAGTTTGTGAAACTTCTTATAAAGATCGCGGCGGTAAGTATCAGGGCCAAACTGGGGTTACTTTGCCCAAAGCGTAGGTTTGATGAGGCTGCTTATTTAACAATACCTAAATCACGATAGAGCTCTAAATATAACTTGGCACTTTGTTGCCATGAAAAATCTTTATTCATGCCATTAATCTGGATTTTTTTCCAGTCGTCTGGGTGACTGTAAAGCACCAATGCACGTTTTACGGCCTCTAAGAGAGAACTGGCGGTGGCTTCGTTGAATACAATACCGGTCGCAGTATTGTTGGCGATGGTTTCCGGTAACGTATCTACCACGGTATCGGCGAGACCACCGGTTTTTCTGACAACGGGAATTGTACCGTAGCGTTGACTGTACATTTGGTTTAAACCACAGGGCTCAAAACGAGACGGCATTAAAAATATATCAGAACCCGCCTCGATAAGATGTGCAAGCGCCTCGTTGTAGCCGATAGTCAAAGCGATTTTGCCGGGGTATAGTTGCGCTAAATTTTGCAGACGTTGCTCAACATTTTTATCACCACTACCCAGAAATGCCAATTGCACAGGCATGGCAAGTATTTCGGCGAGACAGTCGATAATCAAATCAATGCCTTTTTGCTCCACTAATCTGCCAATAAGCCCAAAGACAGGGATCTTCGCATTCACTGGAAGCCTAAGCTGGCTTTGTAACTCTGTTTTGTTAGCGTATTTATTGGTTAAGGCTTTACTGCTGTAATGATGCTTAAGATAAACGTCGGTTTCTGGATTCCATTGGTCGAGATCTATGCCATTGATAATACCGCCCAAAAATTCTTTGCGGTGATCTAACAAGCCCTCTAACCCATAGCCATAAGTAGGTGTTTGAATTTCTAAAGCGTAAGTTGGACTAACCGTAGTAATGTGATCCGCATAAACTAAACCGCCTTTAATAAATGACAGCATGCCGTGAAATTCAAGGCCTTGAGGATGAACTAATTGTCCGGGCAAATTTAGGGTTGCGGCAGTGTCACCGGAGAATAGCCCCTGATAGGCCATGTTGTGTATGGTGAAAACGGTTGCCGGCCGGTTATGTTCCAGCGACAGTAACGCAGGCACTAAACCACTCTGCCAGTCGTTGCAATGCACAATATCCGGCTTCCAGTCTTGACTCACTCTATCCATAGAGACTTCCACAGCAATTCGGCAAAATAACGCAAAGCGTTCGGCGTTATTGGGCCACGGTTCGCCCAATTCATTTAAGTACGGGTTGCCGGGGTAATTGTAGTAGCCGGGATAGTCAATTAACCATGCGATTACTTGGGTATCAGGGATTCTGGTTTCCAGAATATTGACATTTTTGTTATCTACTCGTAATGAGCATAGAAAACGCACATCGCCTTCGGTCTTTAACGCCTGGTAATTAGGAATAAGCAGGCGTATGTCCTGTGACAATTCCGCTAGTGCCTTAGGAAGGCTGCCGGAAACATCGGCAAGACCACCGGTTTTAATCAGGGGATGGGCTTCGCTGGTAACAAACAGTATTTTTTTCATAACTTATGATTCTTTGCGATCATTTCTCGAATTCAGGCAATCAAACAACAAACACCATGAGCGATAGGTTTAGCTCATGGTATCGGTAGGCTTGATATTATTATAGTTTTAAAATAATCCCAGCCAAGGGCGGCAAGGTTAAGCTAATAGAATGCGGCTGATTCATCCACGAGGTAGGCTCTGATAGAACTGCACCGTTACCCGTGTTGCTGCCATCGTAATATTTGGAGTCCGAGTTGAAAATTTCCGTGTACAGGCCGGGTTCTGAAACGCCAATCCGATAATTTACTCTTGGTACTGGGGTAAAATTCAGTACCACAATCAATTCTTCGTGTTTGTTTTTGCGACGATAGCTGATGATGGATTGTTGGATATCGTGACAATCAATCCATTCAAAACCATGGTGGTCAAAGTCATGAGTAAATAAAGCCGGCGATGTCTTGTAAAGGTGATTTAGGTCTTTAACGAGAGTTTGTACGCCTCGATGATGCGGGTACTCCAGTATGTACCAGTCCAAGGCTTTATTAAAACTCCACTCGGTACCTTGACCGAATTCGCAGCCCATGAATAACAGCTTTTTACCCGGATAGGTGTACATTAAAGTGTATAGCAATCTCAAGTTAGCAAAGCGCTGCCATTCATCACCCGGCATTTTACTGACTAAAGAACCTTTGCCATGCACGACTTCATCGTGAGAAAACGGCAGGGTAAAGTTTTCAGTAAAGGCATATAGCATGCCGAAGGTGAGCTGATCATGGTGATGTTTGCGGTGAACCGGTTCCTGACTCATGTAGGCAAGGATGTCATGCATCCAACCCATGTTCCATTTCATTGAAAAACCCAATCCGCCGGTCCAGGTAGGGCGGGTTACCTGTGGCCAAGACGTAGATTCTTCTGCCATGATCACTGTGCCAGGATGTTGGTCGTGAGTAACAGCATTCAGCTCTCTGAGGAAGTCGATAGCTTCCAGATTTTCGTTGCCACCATAGCGATTTGGAATCCAGTCGTTTTCTTTACGGGAGTAGTCCAAATACAACATAGAGGCCACGGCATCCACCCGCAAGCCGTCGATATGAAATTCTTCCAACCAGAATACAGCGCTAGACAGCAAAAAGTTCTTCACTTCATTGCGGCCATAGTTATATATAAGCGTTCCCCAATCGCGGTGCTCACCCTTGCGCGGATCTTCGTGTTCATAGAGCGCGCTGCCGTCAAAACGAGCCAAGGCAAAGCTGTCTTTTGGAAAATGCGCAGGTACCCAATCCAGAATAACGCCAATGCCGTTTTGATGGCAGGTGTCTACAAAATGACGGAAATCATCGGGAGTACCATGGCGGCTGGTCGGAGCAAAATACCCGGTAGTTTGATAGCCCCAGGAAGCATCTAAAGGATGTTCAGTGACAGGCAATAATTCAATGTGTGTGAAGCCCATTTGTTTGACATAGTCCACTAACTCCAGCGCTAAAGCCCTGTAGCTAAGGAAATTGCCTTGGTTGTCGCGTCTCCATGAGCCTAAATGTACTTCGTAGATCGCCATCGGTTCGTGCAGCCAATCAAAGCGTGCTCGATTGGTCAGCCAGTGATGATCTTGCCAGGTATAGCTATTTTCTTTGATGACAACGGATGAAGTGTTGGGACGAAACTCGAATTGCTGACCGTAAGGATCAGTTTTGAGCAAAACTTCGTTGGTATTTCGATTTAAAATTTCAAATTTGTACAAACAGCCGACTTTAAGGCCCGGCATAAATAGTTCCCAAATGCCGCTACCGCCAAGGCTACGCATGGGATTGCAACGGCCATCCCAACGATTGAAGTCGCCCACTACGCTGACTCTAGCGGCATTTGGGGCCCAAACAGTGAATAAAACGCCACCAATACCATCAACGCTATGCAAATGTGCACCAAGCTTTTGGTAAATGTGCCAGTGTTTTCCTTCCCCGAACAGGTGTTGATCAAATGCGGGTAGTTGGGTAACGAAATCGTAAGGGTCGAAGCCTTCGTGAGTGTAGCCAGCTTTGTCCAGCCAGGCTAATTTGTAGTGTAACGGTAGCTCTTCCTTTTCCCTAACACTGTATTCAAAAAAGTCGGTGCCGGGTATTCGTTCGAAGCTGTAACCGTTATGGCTGAGGCGAACGGATTCCGCATAGGGCAGATAAACCTTAATACTAGTTTGATTAAGTATTGTGTGCCGCCCGAGAATAGAAAAAGGATCGTGGTGTCTGGCCTCAATAATTTTTATAAGGTCACCATCTAGCGTGCTGTTTTCGGGCGTTTTGAGGGCTTTGGGTTTTACGACTTTTTGGGGAGCTGCTTTTTCAATTGGTTTTTTTGGAATTGCGGATTCGGCAGGGCCGGGTGTTTTTATGGTGTTGGCGGTTTCTGACTCTTTTTTAATAGGTGCTGCTGGCTTCTCAGTTTCAGAGGGGCTGGTTGTTTTTATTGTTTTAATAGCATCAGAATCAAGTGTGGTTTTTGAACGCTTTTTCACTTTTTTGAGCCTCAGTAGAGTAGAATGAAGTTTGGTCAATGGTACCAAAAAAATAACAATAACTGTGAACCAATTACACTTGGAGATGCAAAATGTCAGAATCAAGCAATCAACCCCGTGTTCGTTCTGTAAGTAATTTAACCAGAAATACAATCGCACTGATACTAGCCGGAGGCCGTGGTTCACGGTTAATGAACATGACGGATTGGCGGGCTAAGCCCGCTGTACCATTTGGAGGAAAGTTTCGAATTATTGATTTTCCGTTATCAAATTGTGTTAACTCGGATATACGCAAGATCGGCATTTTGACTCAGTATAAGGCGGACTCTTTGATTCGTCATATTCAGCAGGGCTGGGGTTTTTTACGCGGCGAATTTGGGGAGTATGTGGATTTGATGCCCGCTCAACAACGCGTTGATGAGGACTCCTGGTATAAAGGTACCGCCGATGCTGTTTTCCAGAATATTGATATTCTTAGAACCCGCAAACCGGAGTATATTTTGGTATTGGCTGGCGACCATATTTATAAAATGGACTATGCTGAAATGCTGGCTGACCATGTTGCTAAGAATGCCGATTTAACTATCGGTTGTCTGGAGGTTTCACTCAAAGAAGCTACCGCTTTTGGCGTTATGGATGTCGATGATAACCGTCGTGTAAGGGCGTTTGTAGAAAAACCGGAAAATCCTCCAGTGATGCCTGGTAGAACGGATACCGCATTGGCTTCTATGGGGATTTATATATTTAATGCTGGTTTTCTTTTTGAGCAATTGCTAAAGGATGCCGACACCAAAAACTCAAGTCATGATTTCGGTAAGGACATTATTCCTTCCGTGATTCACAAGTATATGGTAAATGCCTATCCATTTTTGGATTTGCAAAGCGGCGCACAAAGTTACTGGCGGGATGTAGGGACAATTGATGCCTATTGGGCCGCCAACATGGAGTTGATTGGCGTTAATCCAGATTTAAATTTGTATGACAATACTTGGCCTATCTGGACCCATCAACAACAAACACCACCTGCTAAGTTTGTATTTGATGATGATGAGCGTCGCGGCCAGGCCGTTGACTCAATGGTTTCTGGGGGCTGTGTAATTTCCGGAGCAAAAGTCAGGCATTCTTTGTTGTTTTCCAATGTCCGCGTCAATTCGTATACAACTGTGCAAGACTCTATTATCCTGCCGGAAGCTAATATAGCCCGGAATTGCCGTATAACTAAGGCTATTATAGAAAAAAATTGCCAAGTTCCTGAAGGGACCATAATTGGCGAGAATCGGGCAGATGACGAAAAAAGATTTCACGTTAGCACAGGGGGTGTTGTTTTGGTGACGCCTGATATGCTTGGACAAAAATTACATTACGTTAGATAGATGCGAGTCTCTATGTTCACTTTCTAATTGCTAGAAACAAAGTAACTTTTTAGATAAAGATCGATGTGGATTCGCACCTATAGATTATTTTAAACGAGCACTGTTTAAGTGAGTGAGGCAGTTTGTGCTAATAGTTAAATAGTTAAATAGTTAAGCGGATGGCGATGACGATTACCTTTTGTTGAAATTACTTATTGGAAACACCGATGGATAAAAAGAAATTGAAATTAGTATTGTGCTGGCATATGCATCAACCTGAGTACCGTGATTTAAAAACAGGTGAATTTAAATTGCCTTGGACCTATTTGCATGTCATCAAAGATTATGTGGATATGGTGGCTCATTTGGAGGCGGTGCCAGAGGCAAAAGCGGTTGTTAATTTTGCGCCTATTTTGTTGGAGCAAATTGAAGAATACGCCAAACAAGTTAGTGGCTATTTGCATGATCGTATTTCAATTACTGATCCATTGCTCGCTGCATTGGTTGACCCTAGTATTTCGGCTGATACCGAGATTCGGCTAAAATTAATCAAAGACTGTCTTCGAGCGAACAGAGAAAGACAAATAAATCGCTATCCGACGTTTAAAAAATTGGCTGAAATGGCTGATTGGCTGGAAAATCACTATGACGCGTTAAGCTATATTAGCGCTCAGTTTATCAGCGATATTCTAGTTTGGTATCACTTGGCCTGGATTGGAGAAACAGTTAAGTTAACCGATAGTCGGGTTAAATATCTCATTGAAAAAGGTACCGGCTATACATTGCATGATCGGATTGAAGTGCTTGAAATAATCGGCGATCAATTAGCCAATGTTTTGTTACGTTACAAAGTGTTAGCCAAAAGGGGACAAATTGAGCTATCGGTTACCCCGTATGCACACCCTATAATGCCTTTGTTATTAGACTTGAAAACGACGCACCAAGCTATGCCCGGAGCGCCTTTGCCGGAGCTAGAGTCTTATCCGGGCGGGGAAGCTCGAGTACAATGGCATCTTGACAAAGGGGTACAGACTTTTAAGCGCTTTTTTGGATTTAAACCGAAGGGCTGCTGGCCGTCGGAAGGTAGTATTAGTGACCAGACTCTAAAGATACTCGGTGATTTTGGTTTTGACTGGGTGGCAACGGGCGGTTCTGTGTTACACAATAGTTTGAATTCGCCCGAAAATAGTAAGCCTGATGGCGTGCATCATCCATTCAAACTCGACCAAACCAAAGCGGCTTGTTTCTTTCGGGATGACGGTCTCTCTGATTTAATAGGGTTTGAATACTCTAAGTGGCATGCTGATGATGCCGTGGGTGATTTAATCCACCACTTGGAGGTTATTGCAGCCAACGAGCCGGACGATTCGGTAGTTTCCATCATCATGGATGGAGAAAATGCTTGGGAGTATTTTCCCGAAAATGGTTACCACTTTTTAAGCGCACTTTACAAGCGTTTGTCTCATCACCCGGCGATTGAAATGAGCACTTTTTCAGAGTGTTTGGCAGGAGGTAGCAGTGTTAAACCATTAGCGCGAGTCGTAGCTGGCAGCTGGGTGTATGGCACTTTTTCAACGTGGATCGGTGATATCGACAAGAACCGAGGTTGGGATATGTTAGGTGATGTAAAGCGCGCCTTCGATCATGCTGTTGCCAGTAATAGATTGGCTGACAAACAACTTCAGCAAGCCAACTTGCAGTTAGCCGTTTGCGAAGGTTCGGATTGGTTTTGGTGGTTTGGGGATTACAATCCCGGCGAAGCAGTGAGTAATTTTGAAAAGCAATTCCGACTAAATTTGGGCAATTTGTACCGCTTGTTAGGTGAAGAGCCACCTGCTTATTTGGCTTTATCATTTACTCAAGGGTCCGGCGCCCCTGCAATGGGTGGTGCCATGCGCCCCGGCGTTGAACAGTAACAAGGATTGATTGTGGAAGATATTTTAAGTAAACGTCGAGCGGGTGTTTTATTACATATTACTTCTCTGCCAGGTTTAGGAGAACAAGGTGATTTGGGGCCAGATGCTTATCATTTTGTTAATTTCTTGCATGATGCGGGTGTGACGGTATGGCAAACTTTACCTTTGGGTATGACGCATGCCGACGGTTCTCCTTACCAGTGTTTATCGGCACATGCAGGGAATCCGCTTCTCATAAACATTGACTGGTTAGTCATTCAAGGCTGGTTGCCCCTGTCTGAAAGTCTTGAAGAGTGTCTGGGCATCGTAAAATATAAAAAAAGTTGTTTGTTGTCCAAGGCATTTGCCGGCTTTCTAGATCGAGCAGAGCAAGCAGATAAAGACGCCTTCACGCTCTTTTGCCGGGAAAAAGCCTTTTGGCTAGATGATTTTGCCTTATTTATAGTGCTTAGAAATCAATATGATCAGCAATGTTGGAATCAATGGCCCGAGCAGTTCAAAGAGCGGAACTCAAAAGAAATTTTGGAAGCCAAGCGGCACTTTAAAACTGAAATCGAGAACATTAAGTTTGAGCAATACGTTTTTTTTCGGCAATGGCAAGAGCTGAAAGATTACGCCAAACAAAAAAACGTATTGCTCTTTGGCGATATTCCTATTTTCGTCTCCTATGATAGTGCTGACGTTTGGGCGAATCGCGAAGTTTTTAAACTCGATGAGTCTGGCCGAATGTCTGTAGTTGCGGGTGTGCCGCCTGATTATTTTTCCGAGACTGGACAACGCTGGGGCAATCCCCACTACAACTGGCAATATCTTAAAAAAACCGGTTTTGTTTGGTGGGTCGAAAGAATGCAAACCCAACTTGAGATGTTTGACATTATTCGTATTGATCATTTTCGGGGTCTTGAAGCAGCTTGGGAAATCCCTGCCGATGAAGATACCGCTATCAATGGTCGTTGGGTGAAAGCCCCAGGTAAAGCATTGCTTGATGCCATTAAGGCCGAGTTTGGATCGATTCCGCTAGTTGCTGAAGATTTGGGTGTTATTACTAGAGAAGTTGAGCAGCTAAGGGATGAGTTTGAGTTGCCAGGTATGAAAATTCTACAGTTTGCGTTTGATGGAGGCCCAGATAATCCGTATTTGCCGCATAACTATGATAAAAACTATGTTGTCTATACCGGTACTCATGACAACGATACTACCGTGGGTTGGACAAATACCATGAGCATGGAGACTAAAAAGAATATTTATACTTACCTAGGCAATCCACGGATGCCGCTGCACAGAACATTAATGGGAACGGCATTGGCATCTGTTGCCAAGCTTGCCGTGATCCCAATGCAGGATATTTTAGAGCTAGGCTCCGAGCATCGTATGAATACTCCGGGTACCATAGAGGGTAACTGGTGTTGGCGCTTTCAGTGGGATCAGTTAAGCCCTGAGCAAGTAGGACGATTGTCTTACCAAGTAGGGCTATTTAATCGGCAATGATGAAAAGGCTAAAATCTAACGGGTTGCGTTTTGAGTCTGCTAAAATTTTTATCACGAAGATCATGCTTAGTTAAGCAGAAGAAATCTAGTGTTACAACATAATCTTCATAGAAGACTCAACTCGAATAAGCAATAATGAGTTGACATTACTTTGAAATCTTAAATGCTTTTCGTGACTGATCCATTCATTAATAGCTAATCGTTATCACGATGGATTGGTTTTGGGATAGGCAATAAAGGTATGTTGTAGCTGCCGATGATGGCTTGAATTTCATCGGTTTTAGCAGCAATCAGTTTATTTAGGCTGGCTTGCCTAGCTTTATCCTTAAAACGCACGCCCATTGACATAGAAAAATCAAACTTGATGCGTGGGTTAGATTGCATAGTCAGCACTTTATAACTGTTTTTAGGGCTTTGCGAGATAACATAACCCGCCATTGGACCCCATAAAATTACCATATCAATTTTTTTGGCTTTAAGGTCTTTTTCTATTTGCATGGCGACGTTGTTCTCACTATCACCCGACATGCTCTGATAAGGAATACCTTGATCAAGCAAACCATTTTGCTGCAACCAGGTTGTGCCCGGTCCGCGGTCGAACATAGCAATTTTTAAATTTTCTTGTTTTTGCAAAGGCAATTTGGCCAATTGCTCCGGGTTGCTAATGTCATCCCAACCTCGGCCTTTAGCAATCAACAAAACATAGCTGGAGTGGTAATAAGGTACGGTCGTCAGTGTTTGGTCCGAATCGGACGGCACTCCCATAATCACGTCGCACTTAAAGTTTTCGCTATCGACTTCATTTTCGTTGATTGAAGCGTTTAAGGTGTTGCGGATAAAACCGATGCGTTGTGGAAACCATGTATACTCAACTGATTGCCCAAGTTCTTTAGCAAAAAGCTCAGCAATTTTATTTTCAAAGCCATCTTTTTTTTTGGTCGAATACGGTGGATTAAGTGGGTCGGCGCAAACTTTAAGTTTTTCCTCAGCGCTTGCAGGAGCTGACAATAGGCCAGCTACTAATCCGGCGATTATAAAATTCATTCCAATGATCGGTTTCATTCGTGCTCCTTAAAGCATTGTTATTAGGTGAATAGTCTATCTGTAAAACGATCAATTAAAAAACCAAGTCCACTACCATTTATTTTAGTTTTTGATAAAAAATACAGATTGGCCTATTTATCTTAGTCATTTGACTTGATGCGTAATTTTTCTAAAGCTTTTTTTGTTAACTCCGCACCGGCCATTTGCATAGCATGATTTCGATGGACCTGGTTGTCGTTAAAGTCGTCGTAAAGATAATACAGCTTTTCGATAGCTTCATAATAACCCCTACCCATATGACACATATCTATACTTTGGCTAAGTAGACGACTAGCTTCTGCTCTCAAATTAATCTCCCGCATGTTCGGTAAGCAGTGCTTTATTCTGTTATTAGGATCGATTTTAACAACCCAGTAAAGGTAGAAGCTGTAACCGGATTGCATAGGCGTAAAATGCAGAGGATGGTTGTATTTCTCGTTGATGCGATAAAGTTCCTGTAACCATGCGCGAGTATTTTTTATAGCGTTTTCGTCCTTCGACAAATAATATCGTGTCAAGCTGGCATCTACCAATATTTTAAGTGCGTTTAATTGATTCAGTACCGGGTAACGATGCCTCTGCAAAGATTGGATAAGTTTATCTTGAAAATAATCAAAATTGATCGTACTCAATCTACTGTCATCTGAACTAGGCGACCATTTTTCGATAACTTCCTTAAGCTTCTTCAAGTTGCCAGCAATTTTTTCTATCTCAGCTTCATTTCCCAAATTAATTTTTGCAGATGTGTCGAATTGAGCTAATGAAGCACCAATTGAGCAGAGCGATGTCAGTGCTGAGCTAGGAATGAAACCGCCTATCTTATAGTCCTCTGCTTTTTTATTTTCAGCCGATTCATCCGAGTTGTCATTGGTGTTAAAACGTACAGTCCGCAGTAATTGAGGAAGATAATTAGCATACCAGTCAATTTTGTTCATCACCGTTTGGATGAGTCTAAAAATCAGTCTGCTG
Source organism: Methylococcales bacterium (assembly GCA_965247565.1). Classification (GTDB taxonomy): domain Bacteria; phylum Pseudomonadota; class Gammaproteobacteria; order Methylococcales; family Methylomonadaceae; genus CBDFHF01. The sequence continues at coordinate 31,888 of CBDFHF010000001.1, forward strand.
TGGCTTTTTTCTTTTGAAGCGATAATGTCGAACCAATACCAACTCATATACTGTTCAATCACTTCAATAGTATGCATTGCTTCGCGTGCAGCAGATTCAACATAACCTGCTCTGAGTAAATAAAAAGTGCTTGCAAATGATAGGTTTATGGCTAGGTCGAGTTGCTGTATTGATGTTAAATCTTCAAATTTGGGTTGATTGTCATAGGTACGGTCAGCCAAGTAATCTAAGATGTTTGTAAAATCTGGTTGTGACTGGCCCCCATAAAAAAAATAGCGATCCAGTTGTTTTAAAAGGGTGGTAGCGGTCTTCTTAAAGCTTTTGTCGTTAGAGTCATTGTAATTGTTATCCGACGATGCAAAAAGCTCGACAGGATTGATCCCTCCTAAAATCGCCTCGGAAAGGTCGCCAAGGCATTCGGCAATGCTCAAGCTATAATCAACTGGGTATTGGTTACGCAAAATAGCTGTTGCAAATTTATCGTCCTTATCTTCACTAAATTCTGTTTTGACTCCCTTTCTGAAGTAATTAGAAAGTTGGGTTGCACTTTTTGCGTAATAGTTTCTGGCGCGAAAAAGACAGGTCTTATGTTCGATCTTCTCCTGAGGTTCTAGATTTGTTTTCGCTAATCCTTTGTAGAAACATAACGCGCCGGTTTTTTTATACCATTGCGCCCTAATAAATCCGAGCCATTGAGAGTCAACAGATGTCAGAATTCGATCATAGTTTTTTATGCCTGCATCGAGTACATAATGGGAGTTTCCACTGGTGTACGAGTTTTTTTCCAGTAACCAAGCATAAGCAAACAGGGGTTCAAACAATAATCCCAGGTATTCTAATATGTGGGCAGGGTTAGATGGATGAAGGCTGCTATTTTCTGGCGCCACGCTATCTTCTACAGCGAACGACTGAATCATACATTCCGCAAACTTGATGGCGCTTTCGTAACGCATTAAAGCATCGACATAATTATGTTCCAGCTCATAGGTCATAACAATTTTGAGAAACATGCGCAGGGTTACGGGTCCCCATTGCTTCAAGGCTTTTAATGCTTCACGGCCAGCGGCGGTGTTTGTGTAAATAGCTTGAAGAATAGCCATTTCCTCATTACCTCTGCCAACCTTTTCCCCCACGTACTCTTTGACTAATGGAAACCGAGCATTGATAAATCGCCGATAATATTGCCGAGCCATGTCGTACTCTTGATAGAACTCGTGTAATTCACCCAACATACTAAGAATATCAACTTGATTGCGGTTATCGCCTGGTTCAAGTTGTCTGTGGAGGTGGTCTCGTAGTGATTGGGCTTCATCTAGCGTAAAGTTGAATGCCGCCATTTCTTCATCGGATTGCAAAGACAAGTAGTTGATTTCATTGGCGAAATAACTACGGAAACGATAAGCGTACATGCCATTAATAATTCGGTGCAGATAGCGATCAGAATAGTGTTCCACCAGTTCATGAATCAGAGAGCGCAGATCGTGTCCGCGATGCATGTGTACCAACTCATCGATTAATTCCAGGTTTTCCCAGGAAAAAGCCCGGTCATGAAACTTAAACAGGAAATCAGTCAGGTAAATTAAGGCGACGATGGTTTTATCGTCTCTGCCTCTGATTTTTTCTTCAAAACCTTTGCGTAGTTGCTGATAAACCCTCGCTATCAGTTGAATACGCATGACTTTATGGTCCGGTAAAAAAAGAATATCCTGACATTTAAATTTTTCATCACGTTTGGTTTTGTCTGCAATGGCGCGATCAGCGCTCATCATAAAACTTGCCAGCAGTTCATTTAGGCGTTTTGGGTTGCCAGCGCTACGGTAAGCCAGAAAATGGATGAAAGCTTCCAGGCGGCTTTCCTCGCGGTCCGATGTCATGTGTTGCTCAGTTTCGATGTAATTTATGGGTATTGAACCAAGCGGATTTCCCTCCATAATGTCCTTCAGGTTCTTGTATGAGCCTTGAATAAAGCCGCGAGGTTGCGCTTCGCTTGCGCGTAAGCCAATAACTGGTGTCCAAACTCTAGTAACCCAGTTTTCAAAGCGTATTTGAGCCAAGTAATATTGCCAGACAAAATACTCCTCAATTCGGGTATGAAGCGAATAGGTGCCGACTACCGAATTTTTTTTAGAGCCTTCTTTGGCTCGAAACCAGTCAATATTGGCATCGTTAAGTAAGGATGGCAGATAAATTTCATCGGAAAAAATACTGGTTAGTAAACGCTGGCGTCTTGCTCCATCTGCCAGCCAATCATCATGTAAGAGTCGGCCACCCAGAAAAATAAAACGCGCCTCGGATGAGGTAATAATTCGTTTCAAGTTTGAGAGCAAACCCTTCATTAGATCAAGGCGATGTAATTCGCTATCGTTACCGTCAGGGTTGCCTTTTTGTTGCTGAGAATAAACGTCAGTTGCCAGCTTATCTAATTCATCAAAAACAAAAGTAATTTCAATAGTCGGCGAGCGATGACTGGATTGCAGGGCTTTAAAATAGATGGGACGTGAATGGCTGATTTCATCCAGCACACTCATGAACTGCAATTCGACAACACGAGGGTCAAGGTTGCTGTGAGCAATGTTTTTTTCCTGGGTCTGGAAATCACCTGCTAGAGAAGTTATCCAACGGGCATATATAGGGAGGTCGTTATTTTTTCTTGTGGTGGTGGTCGCAGTTAATGCATCGAGTAAATCGTCTATTTTTTCCAGATTAAGCCGATAGGGAATAAACCAGAAGCTTCTATTCAGACGGCGGAAAAGATAGAACACAAACGCAAATAGGGTTAGATGATAAATACACAAGCTCATGCGTTTTTGAGTATTACTTTCGTAGTAGGGCTTGTGAATATCAAACAAGAATTTCAAAATTTTAGTTGTTTCTTCAGTCTGTATGTTAATGGTGAAAATTTCAAAGTAGAGTATCGGGATGATTTTTTCTGCATAAAAGCCGCCTAGTTCGCAAAACAACTTTGGTAGTTTAGGAAGGTTGTTATAGCCACTATTTGCGTCACGTTGGCAGTATTTTTTTGCCAAAATTTTGTTTGCAGGTTGACTAACGGTTATTTCTCTGTCGCTTTGCTGCTTCTCTAATTCATTGATGTCTACTATGTACTTTGTAATTCTATTTGCTCTGTTAAATCGAGTTAAGGTTTCTTCGCTTGAGTTTTCGCTATCGGCTTTCGAGTTATTTGTTGTTTTTACATTAAATAACTCTTCCGCCAACGCTGAGACCAACAGCATGGCCAAAAGCAAACCGAAAATATGCTGAATGGCCACACAAGGGCTGCGTAAAGAAACAAATTTTGCGTAATATTGTTCGCGAATGCCAATTAACATAGCGTGGATGACGCTTCGGTGGTCAAGCTCTTCAAAGCCTAGGTTAATGGTGCTGACGATGGTGGAGAGATGAAAGTGATTAAACTGATAAAGAAAGGTCAGTTTTTCCAGGATACGGTAACGTTTTTTTTCTTCAGCGGTAGCTTCAATGTAATGTTGTATTTTCTCTTTGGTGTCGGCTCTGTCAGATTTTTCAGTAATAGTTTCGATGCCATCAAATTCATGGGTGTTGTGTTCGAGGTCTTCGAAATAACCTGGACGACCATCTCCCGAATACAATGATCGATCTCTCCGTGCCAGTTGGCAGGGGCGGATTATCCATTCATATTCAATCCAAAATAGCAATGCAACTACAATAGTTAGCATCAAAATATATTGGCATTGTTCCAAAGAATTTAGCGGTAGAGAAGGTGTGTGGGCCAGACCCAGCTTAACGGACAGCTTAGTAAACAAGGGAGCTAATGCAAATATGCTAGCAAGAATTAAAAATGTGGCTTTGAGTATTAAGACTGAACTAGGGTATACACTCCGTTTTTCGTTTGGCACATTGCCTATTTGGTTTTTTTTTGCAATAAAGCAGGCAAGCCATAAAAATGAACAGCTAAGCCATAATCCGGGGTTTGGTAGATATTCAAAAAATTGTCGGCTATCTTTTTCTGCCTGATGGAGATAAACAAAAAGCAGTGCAGAAGCAAGCACGAGTAATAAAAGCGCAACTGCAAAAAACCATTCTTTAGCCTTTTTTATGGCGCAAGCAATCCCGCTTTTGGTGGTGCTTTTATGTTTTAAGTATAGATTAAGCCACCTAAAAATGGCCGCGTAGAAAAAGAATAGAAAGGTATTGACAAGTATTAGCAAGGTGTCTTGATTGTTTAAATAAGATGTCAAAACTGCTGTTACACCGCTTGTGATTAGTATGTAACCACTATTTGTGCGACGTTTTGATGGTGATAAAACACTCAGTGCTTCACCAAAAAAATAAGTGGCCCCTATTGCGACGGATAACCAGCATAGGGTTACTAAAGCTGGGATGATTTTTTGGTCTACGCTTGGACTTGCCAAAAATGGGATATCTTTATGGTGTAAATTTAACCAGCCAAATACCGCTACTAAGCAGATAGTCGCCATTAATCCAATTCCGTTGTAACTGCCTTTGCTTAGTGCCTTTGGAATGGATGTAAAAATATTAAAAGCTAGCCCTATTGGATAGCTTAAGCATAGCGATAACAAAGCAATGGGTATCCACAATAATCGACGATTTCCTCCATTACTATCAAGATTATCGATCAGTATCTGTAATAAACTGCTGCTAATGACATAGCTACTGGAAATTAGTAGAGTGACAAAAAATAGCCAAACTAAAGAAAGTATGGTGCGCCCAAAGTCACTATGCCAATAACGTTCTACGTGAGCTTCTTCATATTCATGAAGACAGTATTGTACGAAGCTGGTTTTACCCATGCCTCGTCGACCTGTTACCAGTATGGCTTTACGCGCGCCGGCGTTAATTAGGAAATCAATTAACTTTGCTCTGGCCCCCTCTCGTCCGACCATCGACTCGTTACAAGGAAATACGTCATCCGAACCCGATTCGAATTTCCCGAATGGGATCGCTGTGCGTTGGTTGCTAAAATCGGATTCCCCTGAATTTTTAGAATGCGCTTGATCCATGTTATTGTCCTTTGGGCAAGGTGAAACTCAGCTGATTTGTAAGTTGACCGTCTCCAAGCTATCTCCACTGTGAGTTGAGCGTCGCTTTTCATTAGGGTCTGTTTTCGAAACAGATTATTGCATATAGGTAGTGCAATAGTGTCAAATAAATGACATTAACAGCCGAGGTTGATCCCATTGTTGTTTTTGGAAGGTAGGGGCGGAGCAAAAAACATCAAAACAGCAGAGGCAAGTGTATATCTGTTATAATTTCGGCTAGTGTTTTTGATGGCGGCAAGTGAGAACTGGTCTGACACGAGCAATCACCGTTTGTTATTTTCAGGTGTTCGCTATCAACTCCATCGAAACAGTTCTCTGCTAAGTCTTCCAGATTTTCTGCATGACGCTCTAATCAATATTTAATTTAGTTGAAATAACAAGTGGATTTAAAACATATAAGAAATTTCTCCATTATCGCTCATATTGACCACGGCAAGTCCACACTCGCGGATCGGTTCATTCAGATATGTGGTGGTTTGAGTGTTAGGGAAATGTCAGCGCAAGTGCTCGATTCCATGGATATAGAAAAAGAGCGCGGAATCACTATCAAAGCTCAGAGCGTTACTTTGGATTTTAAAGCCAAAGACGGCCAGACTTATCAGCTTAACTTCATTGATACGCCGGGCCATGTCGATTTCTCTTATGAGGTATCTCGTTCCTTAGCGGCCTGTGAAGGGGCTTTATTAGTGGTGGATGCCGCCCAAGGCGTCGAAGCGCAGAGTGTTGCCAATTGTTACACTGCTATCGAACAAGGCTTGGAAGTCGTACCGGTACTTAATAAAATCGATTTACCTTCTGCTGAACCGGAACGGGTTCAAGCAGAAATTGAAGAGGTTATCGGCATTCCGGCGGATGAAGCGTTGATGATTAGCGCTAAAACCGGTTTAGGCGTTGAAGATGTGTTGGAACAGCTGGTATTAAAGGTTCCAGCGCCGCAGGGCAATATTGATGGGCCTTTACAGGCGTTGATTATTGACTCTTGGTTCGACAGTTATTTAGGCGTGGTGTCATTAGTCAGAATTGTACATGGCAGTATTCGCAGAAAGCAAAAAATCACTATCATGTCTACTGGCAAGTCGTTTATTGCTGAGAAAGTCGGTGTATTTACACCGAAGCGTTTAGAGAAAGACGTGTTAAATACCGGTGAAGTCGGTTTTGTTGTCGCTGGAATTAAAGATATTTTCGGTGCCCCGGTAGGCGATACTATCACCTGGACGGACAAACCCGCTGCTGAGCAACTCACTGGTTTTCAACGAGTACAGCCACGGGTTTTTGCCGGGTTGTATCCGGTGAGTTCTGATAATTATGAGGACTTGCGAGAAGCGTTAAACAAATTAAATCTGAACGATGCCGCTTTGCAGTTTGAACCAGAAACTTCACAGGCTTTGGGTTTTGGCTTTCGCTGCGGTTTTTTGGGTATGTTGCACATGGAAATTGTGCAAGAACGTCTGGAACGTGAATATGATGTCGATCTGATAACCACCGCTCCCACTGTGGTTTATGAGGTAATAACCCAAAATGATCAGGTGCTGATGGTCGACAATCCGGCCAAATTGCCTGAAGGTGGTACAGTCAGAGAAATTAGAGAACCGATCATTCGTGCCAACATTCTGGTGCCCCAAGTATACTTGGGTGGTGTGATTTCGTTGTGTATAGAAAAGCGCGGCGTACAAAAAGACATGCAATACGTGGGTCGGCAGGTATCGTTGCATTATGAAATGCCTCTGAGTGAGGTGGTTTTAGATTTCTTCGATCGACTCAAATCAGTTAGCCGTGGCTTTGCCTCATTCGATTATGAGTTTCTGCGTTTTCAAGTAGCTGATCTGGTCAAGCTTGATGTGTTGATTAATGCCGAAAAAGTTGATGCACTATCTATTATTGTGCATCGAGATCTCAGCCATAATCGCGGTCGGGATTTAGTTGAAAAAATGAAAGACCTGATTCCTCGGCAAATGTACGAAGTTGCTATACAGGCGGCTATTGGTTCCAAAATTATCGCCAGATCTACGGTGAAAGCCATGCGTAAAAACGTCATCGCGAAATGCTATGGCGGCGATATTAGCCGTAAAAAGAAATTACTGGAAAAACAAAAAGCCGGTAAAAAACGTATGAAACAAGTTGGTAATATTGAGATACCTCAAGAAGCGTTTTTAGCGGTATTACAAATCAACAAAGATTAACGCAACACTCTTTTCCACTTAACATAAATAACTGACATATGGACTTTGATTTTTCTTTTTTTCTTTTTGTGGCCACGCTGGTTACTGGTGTAATTTGGGGTGGTTACCTGCTAATGCTTAAATCGACCAATCGGGTGTTTGACGAAAAAAACGAACCGCTGCTGGTAGAGTATGCCCGGTCTTTTTTTCCCATCGTACTGGTAGTTTTGCTGCTGCGTTCTTTTTTGGCGGAACCTTTCCGTATTCCATCAGGTTCCATGATGCCGACTTTACTGGTGGGTGATTTTATTTTAGTGAATAAATTTACCTACGGTATACGGCTGCCGGTCATTAATAAAAAAATTATCCCCATTAATGAGCCTAAGCGTGGCGATATTGTGGTGTTTCGTTTTCCTAAAGATCCCACCGTCGATTACATAAAGCGGGTGATTGGCTTACCCGGCGACAAGGTTTCTTATTACGATAAAACTATCAGTGTAAACGGTACACCAGTCAAACAGGTTTCTATCGGTACCTATCAGGGAGTAGGGCAAGGTCAGGACATGACCGGTGCAGAGCATTTGATCGAGGATTTAACGGGTGTTGAGCACAGTATTCTCATCAGAAACGGCGTGCCCTCGGTAGAAGGCGTATTCGTGGTTCCTGAAGGTAGTTATTTTGCAATGGGCGATAATCGTGATAACAGTAACGATAGCCGTTATTGGGGATTTGTTCCTGAGGAAAATCTAGTCGGCAAGGCGTTTTTTATCTGGATGAGTTGGGACTGGCAGGGTAATGGCTTAGGATTCGGTCGCATTGGCACAGTACTCAAATAAGCTACACTTATTAGCATTATCGTCCACAGCGGAAAAAAACATGAAATCAACGATTAAGCGCCAACAAGGGTTAACCTTAATCTCAATTCTTTTTATATTAGGTTTTTTGGCATTTTGTATTTTATTGATATTTAAAATAGTGCCGATTTACATTGATCATAATAAAGTCGCCAATGCTTTGAAAGAAGTCAAAGCGATGTCAGGCGTAGAGACTAAAAGTGAGTCTCAGATCAGAAGTAGTTTGGATAAACAGTTCAATATGAATTACGTTTACGATGTGACTCAGGATGATATTAAAGTTGTTAAACACGGCACTTACCTTAAAGTCCAAATTGAATATGAGGTTGTAAGGAAACTGTTTGGCAATTTAAGCGTTCTTGCCGAGTTTAATGACGAGATTGAAGTGGGTCAGGAGTGATTAAAAACCCGGACATATTATGTAATAGACTCGGCTTAAAATTTAATAACTTCGAGCTTTTTACGCTAGCATTAACCCACCGTAGCGCTGGCTCGCGTAACAATGAGCGGCTGGAGTTTTTGGGTGACTCTATACTGGGTTTTGTAATTGCCAATAAATTGTACGAGCTATTCCCAGATGCGCCAGAAGGCGTGTTGAGTCGACTGAGAGCAAACCTGGTTAATCAGGGCTCATTAGCGGAATTAGCCAGAGAACATCAATTTGGTGATTATCTTCGCTTGGGGCAGGGCGAAATGAAAAGTGGCGGTTTTCGGCGTGAGTCTATCTTGTCAGACGCTCTAGAAGCCATTATTGGCGCTTTGTTTAAAGATCAAGGCATGGATGCCTGCAAACAATGGATAGAGCAAACATTTGCCTCTAAATTGGCCGCTCTCACATTGGATAATTGGCGAAAAGACCCAAAAACACAATTGCAAGAGTTGTTGCAATCCAAAAAGATGGATCTGCCTGAATATGCTTTGTTATCGATGTCCGGAGTTGCTCACGAACAAATGTTTAAAGTTAGGTGCACAACAGCGCTAATCGATGAAGCTACGATTGGTGCCGGCGGATCTCGAAAAAAAGCTGAGCAATCGGCTGCAGAGCTGATGCTCGAATTACTCAATGAAGGAAAATAAATGAATTGTGGTTTTGTAGCCTTGATCGGCCGACCCAATGTTGGCAAGTCCACATTAATGAATCACCTGCTCAAGCAGAAAATCAGTATTACCTCGCGCAAACCGCAAACCACTCGACATAGAATTCTTGGAATAAATACCACTGAAGCAGGACAAGCCATTTACATGGATACTCCTGGCATGCATAGCAATGAAAAGCGGGCGTTGAATCGGTACCTAAACCGGACTGCTGAAACCACTCTATTGGGTGTTGACGTCATCGTTTGGTTGATAGACGGATTGTCTTGGCACGAATACGATGAAGTGATTTTTAAGAAGCTAGCGCAAGCCGGGTTGCCGGTGATTTTGGCTGTCAATAAAGTGGATAAAGTCAAAGATAAAGATGAAATTTTGGCTTTCTTTAATGATGCCCAACATCGCTATCCCTTTGAACATTTGGTGCCGATTTCTGCGCTAAAACGTACTAATCTCGATCAGCTTGAAAAATTGGTATTGGCCTTGTTGCCGGAAGGTGGTCTGATTTATCCTGAAGACCAAATAACCGATCGTCCGGAGCGGTTTTTATGTGCGGAAATCGTCAGGGAAAAATTGACGCGCCGATTGGGAGATGAGTTGCCTTATGCGATTACTGTGGAGATGGAGCGCTACGAGGAGCTGCCAAACATTACTAAAATCTATGCCATCATTTGGGTTGAGCGAGAAAATCAAAAAAACATTGTTATTGGTAAAGATGGTGAAATGTTAAAAAAAGTGGGCACCGATGCCCGCCGGGATATGGAAACATTAATTGGCCAAAAAGTTTATTTGCAACTATGGGTAAAAGTGAAAAAAGGTTGGTCAGACAACGAGCGCGCCTTACAAAGCCTAGGATTTAATGACTGAATCTGCAGTTCATTTGCAACCTGCATTCATTTTGCAACATCGAACCTACCGAGAAACCAGCCTGATTATTGATGTGATTACACAGGATTTTGGCAGGTGTTCGCTATTAGCTAAAGGCGTTAGAAAAGTAAAGTCCAAAACCGCAGGTCTATTGCAGCCTTTTGTACCGTTAGCGTTGTCCTATGTCGGCAAATCTGAATTAAAAACCCTTAGTGCAGTCGAAGTTTCTGAACCTTTTGTACGCTTAGCTGGCATGGCGTTATATTGCGGTTTTTATGTCAATGAATTAGTCAGTTGCTTTTTGCACAAGGACGATCCAAACCCAGAAGTGTTTGGGTACTATAAACAATGTTTAATTAATTTGGCGGACAGTACAAAACTAGAAACGGCGTTGCGGGTTTTTGAACTTAACTTAATGGAAAGTATTGGTTACGGCTTATATTTCGGGCAGGATCAATCATTGAACCCGTCTGAGAAATATCGTTTTACAGTCGATGCTGGACTTGTAGCGGCAGAAGATGGCGTTTTTTCCTCAGCGGCGTTAAAAGCAATCGTTGCACAAGAGTTTACTGAGCCAAGTGTATTAGCCGAAGCAAAATTGCTCATGCGAACTGTCATAGATAGTCATTTACAAGGTAAGCAATTAAAAAGTCGAACAGTCATCAACAAAATTATCAAGCAGTTATAGTATGGCCAAGCAAGCTATTTTATTAGGTGTAAACATCGATCATATTGCCACTTTGAGGCAGGCGCGCGGAACGCGTTACCCTGAGCCAATTCAGGCAGCCTTAATAGCCGAACAGTCCGGTGCGGACGGTATCACCGCGCACTTGCGCGAAGATCGGCGGCACATTCAAGATCGGGATATTGCGCTACTAAAAGACTTGTTGCATACCCGTCTTAATATGGAAATGGCGGTGACAGATGAAATGATCGGTATGGCTGTTAAATTACAACCTTACGCCTGTTGTTTGGTGCCCGAAAAACGCGCCGAATTGACTACCGAAGGCGGCTTGGATGTGATCGGTAACTATGCCCGTGTGCAATCGGCTTGTGCTAGGTTGGCAGATGCGGGTGTAGAAGTATCGTTATTCATTGATCCTGAGCAAAGCCAGATTGATGCGGCCGTTAAAGCCGGGGCCACGGTCGTGGAATTACACACAGGTTGCTACGCCGATGCAGAAAATGCTTCACATCAAGCTCAAGAATTAGCCAGAATTAAAAAAGCTGCTGGTTATGCACACAGCTGCGGTTTGCAGGTCAATGCCGGACATGGATTAAATTTTCACAATGTTGTCGACATATGCCGAATTCCTGAGATCGTCGAGTTGAATATCGGCCACAGCATTATTGCTCAGGCCTTGTTCTCAGGCCTGGCGCAAACGGTAACTGATTTAAAAAAGTTGATGATGGACGCCCGGGCAACTCGTTATTAGGTCAAGTCGAAGTGAAGTTACAGTTTTGCCAATTAACCTCAGTTGGGGATCGCACCAATAATCAGGATTACATGGCGCATATTCTTGGAAAGGACTACGCCTTGTTTGTGGTTGCCGATGGCTTGGGTGGGCACAGTGATGGTGATAAAGCCTCGCGTTTTTTTTGCGAGGGCTTGCTGAAATCTGCTCCCATTTACAGTGAGCGCATCGCAGAAAATCCTGTCAAGATTTTTTCCGAATGGCTGGACGACGCTATTCACGAAATGCAAATCTTATTTGCTGGTAATACTGCGGCCCGCAAGGCCCATACCACTTGCGCGATTTTGTATCTGGATGACAATATTACCTTAACAGCTCATTGTGGTGATTCGCGCATTTACCGATTAAATTCCAAGCAGGTTTTATGGCGTACTCGAGATCATTCGATCCCCCAAATGCTGCTAGATAAAGGCGAAATCTCCGAGCAGGAAATAGCTACGCATCCTGATCAAAATCAGTTAACTCGCAGTATAAATGCGCTGCGAATGCATGAAGCTGAAATCAACGTTTATCCGTCTATACAAGAAGGTGAAACTTTTATTTTGTGTAGCGATGGCTTTTGGGGACCAGTCAAGCCAGAAGAGCTATTGCAGTTAGCGCAGCCAAAAAGTGGTAAGAGGGAAATAAAAAAACTGGCTGGAATAGCAGAATTACGTGCTCACGGTAGAAGCGATAATGTGACAGTGCAATGGGTTAGGGTTAAGTAAATTACGCTGCTAACAGATTGGTTATTTTCGTTTCCAAATCAGCATCGTAACCAAAAGTGCAACTCCTCAAAATACCTTTTTTATCAACCAAGATATGCGATGGAGTACCTTGTAAACTAAACAGAGTAAAGGTTTCGGCTTGGTAAGTTAATGATTGTAAGTACTGTAAAACTTGTTGAGTAATTCGCTGCTGATATTCGGCAGGTTGCAGCGCAAAATTGGGTATGTGTTGGTTGAGGTAGGCATCAACTTCAGTTTTGTCTACAACTGGCGAACGTTTGTTTAGCTGATCCATAGCCAGAGGGAAGGGTATGTGAAAAGAAAGTCGTCCTGCCATTAATTGTTTCTGATCGGTTAGTGCTTTTAGCGTTTCTCCGATAACTTGACCTGTCTCGCTAAGCAAACGCAAATTTTCCAGAGTGTTTTTATCAAAATCTTCAAAGGCGGTAGCTACGCCTAACACTGCCAAGCCTTGATCCGCATAGCGGTTATGAAAATCAACCGCTTGGGGTAGCGAGTATAAGAAGCATCCAGGACAATTGACCTGAAAAACTTCGACTAAAACGACTTTGCCAAGTAAATCAGGAAAATTACAGGCTTTTCCCTGAACCCAGTCCGACACCGATAAAGGTGGGGCTTTCTGATTTAACTTGGCAGTAACCATTACTTCGTAAAGGTATTACAGCTGTCGATTCTGCCTGTACTAAGCCCGGTTTTTAACCAGTGAACGCGTTGTTCGGCGGAACCGTGCGTAAATGACTCGGGGCTGACACGATGCCCTGATCTGCCCATTAAACGGTCATCGCCAATTGAAGCCGCCGCCCGCAAGCCTTCTTCAACATCACCGGGTTCTAACATTTTACGTTGCTTGTTGGCGTGGTAGGCCCATACGCCGGCATAACAATCCGCCTGCAATTCTAGTCTAACCGACAAGCCGTTGGCATCGGCTTGGCTTACCCGTTGCTGTAAATGATGTACTTGGTCAGATACGCCAAGAATATTTTGGATATGATGGCCAATTTCATGACCGATCACATAAGCTCTGGCGAAATCACCCGGCGCGCCCAGTTCGCTTAAAGTGTGGAAAAAGCCCAGATCGATATAAACTTTTTGGTCACCAGGGCAGTAGAAAGGCCCCGTGGCCGCTGAGGACATGCCGCAAGCAGAATCAACCTGGTCAGTAAATAAACGTAGTTTTGCAGGTTGATAAGACTTGCCTAATTCAGGCAGAAGAGCGGACCAAGTATCTTCGTTATCGGCCAATATAACTGATACAAAATCAGCCTCTTCGTCTTCGGTAGCACTACGTTGCCTGGGGGCGGAAGGAGTACTGCCCGACATATCGGTTAAACCGGACAACATGCTGAGCAATTGCATAGGATCTTGTCCCAGCATGACCCCGACCACAAACACCGCAATTGTCGTTTTTACACCTAACCGAATACCTCGCCCAGATGATGGCATTGATTCATCACGAGCATCTTCAACATTGGTACTGCGGCGACCTGATTTCCAAAGCATGAGCGTATTCCGGTAGTGGGTTAAATAACGGGCGTTTTAAAAGTCAAAAATTATACCGCTTCGTTTGTCAAATTGTCTGGCCTTAAATTTCTTGATGCTTCTTTGCGTTGTAACTTGGCAGCGCGGTTAAGCGCTCGTACTTTAGCCGCTTCTGAGCCTACATGAGCTTGGCCTCGTTGTTTGGCAAGTTGAATTTGTTTGGCGCGAGCGGTAAAACGGGCTTTTTGCTCAGGTGTAATACTGTCGAAACAATGCGGGCAGTAGACATCTTTTAGATATTTTGGGCTGGATTTGTCTTTCTCGGTAATCGGCAAACTGCACGCATGACATCGATCATGAATGCCTTTTTCCAAGCGGTGATTTACAGTAACTCGTTCATCAAACACAAAACATTCGCCTTGCCAGAGTGTTTGCTGTTCCGGGACTTCTTCCAAATATTTCAAGATACCACCTTGTAGATGGTAAACCTCAGCAAAACCTTGCTCTTTCAAAAAAGCCGTCGATTTCTCACAGCGAATTCCGCCGGTACAGAACATGGCAACTTTTTTATGTTTTTGCGGATCGAGATTGGCTTTGATGTAGTCGGGGAATTCTCGAAAACTTTCCGTACCTGGGTTTATTGCGTTTTTAAACGTTCCCACCTGGTATTCATAGTCATTACGCGTGTCTATTAACAGCAGTTCAGGATCGGCAAGCAAGTCATTCCAGTCTTTTGGGCTAACATAAGTACCGACGACACGTTTGGGGTCAATACCTTCAATACCCATGGTAACGATTTCTTTTTTAAGTTTAACTTTAATTCGGTTAAACGGTGGGTGATCGGTGAGCGACTCTTTTACATCCAGGTCATTTAGACGTGAATCACTTCGCAACCAGCTTATTAGCATATCAATATCCTGGCGTAAACCAGCCACCGTACCGTTAATGCCTTCATGAGCTAGTAGCAGCGTACCGCAAATCCGGTTATTAACCATTACATCGTATAAAGGTTGGCGTAAGTTCTGATAGTTTTCCAGAGTAACGAATTTGTACAATGCGCAAACAACAATGTGGGGCATCAGTGGACTCCTAAAATCAAAGATGGATCGGCAATTCAATGTTGGGGGCAGCGTTTTAAGCGAGCCAATAAAACGTTGGTGTGTGATTGTAAGCTTTTTGGCCGTCACTCAGCATATAGATTGCGTCTTGATAACGTTTTCTTGTCGCGTCGCTTGTACCAAACAAATGTGTTTTCACTCTGGCTTGGGCGATGCTGGGCACTTAATTAAAATGGGGCAGACAGTCACAAGTTACTCATTGACTTGTTACATTGAGTTTATGCATCAGGCTGAGGGTTAGCGCTTCAGCTTCGCGGAAATTGAAGTTCTGTAGCTGTGCTTTAATTGGGGCGATTGCTTCACTGCCCAGAAGGTTTTCAATACTAATGAGCAATTGCTCGGCATTGCCGGGGTTGTCTTCATCAAGCGCAGCTAACAATAACAGTAGTAACTTTTCAGTCTCATCGGGAAGTGTCGCAGGTGCCGCATGCTGTTTTTCAGCGGTGGATTCGCTAGATAGCCATGCTGATAAACTGGTAGCGACTTCTTCTATCGCGTTTTGCAATGCGGCTGAAGCGTTTGCTAGCGACCTGCCGGTGTTCAGTGCTGTTTCTACATCAATACTTCGTTGCGCCACTGTTTCTAGTGCCAGCATATAGGCGGCTCCTTTCAATTTATGGATCAATGATGCTGAAGCATCACGATCACCGTGCTCTGAGTTAACTATTATTTCCTGGCTAGCAAAGCGATATTGGCTAATAAACAGCGAAAGATAAGTTTGGTAAACGCCAACTTCGCGCCAAATTTTAAGCCCCGCCTCAAAATTAATCCCCGCTAAATTCGTTTTCGGCCTAAAGCTTTCAGATGCCATTAGTTTAGTAGCATCAATGTCCACCTTTTGACAATTTGTTTCTGGTTTGCAACCAGTCAATCGTTGAATTAAGGACATTATGTCCGATACATTGAACGGTTTAGTGATGAAATCATTCATTCCGCAGGCAAGCGCATTATCCTCAAAATTCGAAGTTGCTCCGGCAGTGATTGCTACCATCGGCAGTTTTGAGAAAATTGGATTCTGACGAATTGCACGGGCAGCTGTATAGCCATCCATGCGCGGCATTTGAATATCCATTAAAACAATATCAACTCCATCGGCATGAATAGACAGCCATTCCAGCGCCTCTATTCCGTCTTTTGCAAGGCTGACTGAAGCGCCATCCGCCTCAAGAATTCGCTGCATGACTTCCCGGTTTATATCGTTATCATCAACGACTAGTACACGTATACCGGGAATGCGCTGTCCGATTATTTGGTTGTTTAAAATAGAGACAGGCAGGATAGTAGAGTCGCGTTGTTCGAGTGCATGAACAACAGCATGATAAAGAGAAGAGAGTGTCACCGGTTTACTCAGTATTGCATCCACCTTGTCTATGCCTGGCTGAGCCAACAGCTTTTCGCGAGAATGCGTAGTAACCATTAGTACAATCGGTGGACTTTCAGGTTGTTTTCCGTTTGCCGGTAAAACGTCATGGACGGCCTTAGCCACGGCTAAACCATCCAGTTCTGGCATTTGCCAATCCAGAAGTAACAAATCGTAAGGCGTTTGGCGGTCAATATTTTCCAGCGTTTTCGAAATGGCAGCTTGCCCTGATTCAGCAGGGTCTGCTCGCCAACCTAAGCTGTGCACTATTCGCAGCAAGGCCTCCCTGGCAATGATATTATCAACTGCTACCAGAAGATGCAGATTGGTTAATTGGGTTGGGCTATGCTCAGGTTGTGGATTGCGCCGTAATGGCAATACAAACCAGAATTTACTGCCTTGACCGATAATGCTCTCGACGTGTATCTCTCCACCCATTAGTCTTATAAGTTGCTGGCTGATCGCCAGCCCAAGCCCTGAGCCACCAAAACGCCGGCTAATGGTGTTATCAGCTTGGCTAAATGCGGTAAAAATGTATTGCTGCTTTGAGCTGCTTATGCCTATTCCGGTATCACTCACCGCAAAGCGCAACAAAATTTGGTCGCCATCATCCGAATCAATACTGACCTTTAATTGCACTTCACCTTGATCGGTAAATTTAATCGCATTGCTCAGTAAATTGACTAAAACTTGTTGTATACGATTGCCATCTCCGATCAACGCATTCGTTCCAACGGGAGGAATAATCACCAATTCCAGATTTTTATTGCCGGTCGATCCCGCCATAATTGTAGCAAGATGATCAAATATATCGGACAGCTTAAATGGCACATCTTCTATTTCCAGATGTCCCGCTTCGATTTTAGAAAAATCGAGAATCTCGTTGATGATCGCCAACAACAAGTTTCCAGAATTATGAATTTTACTAACCAGAGTTCGAGTATCTTCTTCCAGTGGTTGCTGTTCCAACAAATAGCAAAAACCCAACACAGCGTTCATCGGGGTGCGAATTTCGTGACTCATATTGGCCAAGAAAACGCTTTTAGATAGATTGGCCGTTTCCGCAAGAGCTTTTGCGGTTTCTAGTTGTGCGGTTCGACTTCTAACCAGTTCTTCCAAATGATCACGGTATTGTTCTAGTTCTGTGTCGATGCGAATTTTCTCGGTAATATTTTCCTGTACACCCACATAGTGAGTTACACGGCCATCAGCTTGCAGTAGAGGGGTAATTACCGCGAAATCAATATACTCCGTGCCATCTTTACGGCGATTGTAAAACTCACCTTTCCAGGTCTGTCCTTGGCATAAGGTATTCCAGAGTGCTAAATAGGTTTCTTTCGGTGTTTTTCCTGATTGCAGCATACGAAGATTCTTACCGATTAATTCTTCCCGGCTGTAACCATTGCCTTGCATGAAAGCTTCGTTAATGTATTCAATTTCTGCATTCAGATTAGTAATAACAATACTATCCGGAATTTGTTCGATTGCTTGCGCGAATTTCCTCAGTTGTTCTTCTGCCTGCTTACGCGAACTAATGTCCTGTAGAGTGCCGTGCAGTTTTATGACATGACCGGCGTCGTCGAGAACTGCCTGGCCGCGGGCGATTATCCAGCCATGACTGCCATCAGTCCGCACGACTTCGACATCGCACTCGTAAGGGAGGCCATCAACCTTGGCTTTTTCTACGGTAGCCACTAGATTCGCCCAAGTTTCCGGCGTGAAATGTTGCTTTACCTCTGGATAAACAAGCGGTGGCGAGTTCGTATCACGGCCATAAAAATGATAGATTTCTTCCGACCATGTGTGGGTATTAGTGGCGATATCCCATTGCCAATAGCCAATCTTTGCTAGCTTTTGTGCTTCCATTAGAGCAGCTTCGTTATGTTTGCGCTCGTTGATATCCGTGTGGGTGCCAATCATGCGCAATGCCTGACCTGCATCATTACGGCTGACCACTTTACCCCGGTCTAAAATCCATTGATATTCGCCGTCACGATTCCTCATACGGTGTTCATTTTTATAAAGTGGTGTTTCTCCTCGAAAATGCTTTTGTATGTCCAGCATGACACCTTCCAAATCATCGGGGTGCACTCGCGCAGACCATTCTTCCAGGTTATTCGTAATTTCTTCGTCAGAAAATCCTAACATGGACTTCCAGCGACTAGAAAAAAACACTTCGGACGTGGCAATATTCCAATCCCAGACACCTTGGTCACTGCCTTCCAGAGCAAATTTCCATCGGGCTTCGGCGTCATGCAATTCGGTTTGTACCTTCTTAAAGTCATCAATGTCAGTACAGGTACCGAAATATTTAACTATGTTGTGGCTTTCGTCATACACCGGCTCAGCCAGAATAAAACACCAGCGGTAAATTCCGTCGAAGCATCGCACCCGACATTCGAGGTTCAAAGCTATGCCGTTTTTAACCGCCTCTCGCCAGGCGTCCCAGCCAGTCTGTTGATCATCCGGATGAAAAAGGTTATGCAACTGACTCCCACGATTTTGCTCTAGGGTTGTTCCTGTAAATATTGCCCATTTTTTATTAATAAAGGTGGTTAACCCGTTTGGGTCGGATATCCATACCGCATGGGGCATGGACTCTGCCAGCAAATAGAATTCTTTTTCACAATTTTTTAGTGCTTCAGCGGCGTTTTGTTGTTTTGAGGTGCTGTGAAAAATAGCTGCTAAAAAACCTGTGCGAAAAGTTAAGTTTTCCTGACTTAATAAGCCGCTTTGCGGTTTAACCATGAGGCTACACAATACGCCCACACCTATGAATACGGCCAAATCATAAATATTTCCGCTATTTTCTATGGCCAAACTGAATTGCGGTTCAATAAAAAAATACCGACCAAGCAGGACAGCCAAGCCTGTAGTGATTAATCCTCCAGGCAGACCACTAAGCCAGACACTAAAAAAAACCGCCGGATAAAAAAATAGCCAAGGCAGAGGAGGGGATTTCCCCCAAAGTCCCCACTGAAATAGGGCTGCTAGTATGGGAATACAGGCAGATAGGAGTAGCTTTAGGTGACTAGCGGTATCGAAACGCATAGCTAAGGCAGAGGCGAAGTGTCATATAGTTAAAGAGTTACGATAGATCAACATAGGAACGACAGTTGCCGCTAAGTCATGAAGATCCTAAAATTGGATGGGGGTTTTATTAACCAGGAGTGAATCAAAATCATACGTACAAATATAGTACTAAAAACAGCTAGGCTCTGCTGACATTTTGATAAACAGGTTAAAACAATAGTCGGAGTTCTTTAAGTCTTGAAAAACAGTCCACGAATGGCTTGAAATAATTGAATTTTGCAAAAACGAACCCTATATCAATGAAAACCTAATGTCATCATTGAGCCTTCTGTTATGAATACATCACATCTTGTCTGTCCACATTGCCAAATTGTCAATCGCATACCCTCGGAGCGAATCACGCAACAGCCACGTTGTGGAAAATGTAAGCAGTTAATATTTACAGGTTATCCGCTGGAGCTGGATAATCACAGCTTTCAGCAACACATTACTCGCAACGATATTCCTGTTGTTGTGGACTTCTGGGCACCATGGTGTGGTCCTTGTAAGATGATGGCACCCGCTTATGCGCAAGCTGCTAAAAAACTGGAACCTCATGTACGCGTTGCCAAACTGAACACGGAACAGGAACAAAGCATTGCCGCGCAATTTAATATTCGCAGCATACCAACCCTAGTAATTTTTAAGGGTGGGCGTGAGTTAGCCCGACAATCCGGTGCAATGAGCGAGGCTGATATTGTGCGATGGGTAACTCACTCGATTTAGTATCTATAACAATCCATTCAAAGGAGGGCTGTACCATGCGTTATTTACACACCATGATTCGAGTTAACAATCTTGAACAATCGCTCGATTTTTATTGTGGCAAACTTGGCATGGTGGAATGCCATAGAATGGTGAATGAAAGTGGTCGTTTCACGTTGGTTTATCTGGCGGCTCCAGGAGATGCAAAACAGGCGAGACAAGCTCAATCCCCTTTATTAGAGCTGACCTACAACTGGGATACTGAAGACTATACGGGTGGCCGCAATTTTGGCCATTTGGCTTTTGAAGTGGATAATATTTACGAAACCTGCCAACAGCTAATGTCCGACGGTGTGCTCATTAATCGTCCACCTCGGGATGGGCACATGGCTTTCATCAGGTCGCCTGATCATATTTCTATTGAGTTGTTGCAAAAGGGCGGCTCACTTCCACCTCAAGAACCTTGGGTGTCCATGCAGAATACTGGTAGTTGGTAAAGGACTAGAAGTCAGCAATATCTTCTGATGATATTCAAGTTGCCTAAAACTAAAAACTCCCAAGACCGTTGGGCCTTGAGAGTTTTTAAGATGCTTGATTAAGTGATGTGTTTATATTCGTTATTCGCATGATAGCGATCCAGCATTAACCCGTTTCCGGTTCAGGTTAACATTGCTGGCAATCGCCGCTGATGCAAATAAAGTGGATGAAATAATAAATTCACCCGAGATAAAACCCACTAAACCGGTGATAAACACCAGACCCGTCAAAATATCTTTGTGAAAGTCGTTCATGATTTAAGTCCTCTAAAGTATGTAAAATGTTGTACTGCGAGATAACTATAGAACAGTCCATAATAATTGACAATGATCCAATAAATACATTTATTGTTTCTTATTATGACGCAAAAGATTCACAAAAATTTCATTTAAGCCGTGTACAGTGTCCAAGTTTTTTTGCGACAGCTAATTTTTACACGACTTCAGCACCGGTAAATCCGTTTAGTCTTCCTGTGTTGTAAGGCTTTTAAAAACCATAGCAAGGCAAACTATTCAACCCAATCAAACAGATCCATTTGTCCAGATGTAGGTCTCGTTCTAAATAGATGGTTGTTAAGTGGCGGCGAGCCGGGAAACGCCAGTTTCTTCATCGCTAGACGAAAGCGCTGGGCAAGCAAATCGGCATATGGTCCCGTACCGCGCATCCGCGTTCCGAAAGCAGAATCGTATGCTTTGCCGCTGCGAGAGTCGAAAATGCGATTCATTATATGCGTGGCTTTTAATGGCTCATGGGTTTGCAACCATTCATTAAACAGATCTTTAAGTTCATACGGTAAGCGCAGTAGCACATAACCAGCGTCCACAGCCCCCGAATCTCGACTAAGTCGCAAGATTTTTTCCAGCTCGCAATCATTAAGTACGGGTATTAACGGTGCAACCAGCACGGAAACTGGGATTCCAGCTTCGGCCAGCGTGGCCAAGGTTTGCAGACGCCGTTTAGGTGCAGCCGCTCGGGGTTCTAAACGGCGCGCTAAATCCGGATTTAAGGTGGTAATTGATAAACACACATGGATGAGATGATCTTTCGCCAATGCTGTTAATAAATCAAGATCGCGCTCAATTAACGATGATTTGGTAACAATCGAAACCGGGTGGTGTGTTTCATTAAGGACTTCCAGAAGTTGCCGAGTCAATTGTAATTGCCGTTCCACCGGCTGGTAAGCATCAGTATTGATACCAAGTGCAATCGGTGCTGGTTGGTAGTTTTTTGCCGACAACTCAGTCCTAAGCAATTTCGGGGCGTCGGGTTTGTAAAATAGCTTAGTTTCAAAATCGAGACCCGGCGATAAACCTGAATAAGCATGGCTCGGGCGAGCAAAGCAATAAACGCAACCGTGTTCGCAGCCCCGATAAGGATTGATCGACCGGTCAAACGGTACGTCAGGTGATTGGTTATAAGTGATGACCGTTTTGGCCGTATCCACGAATAATTGGGTGGGGATTTTTTCCGGATATTTATCAGAGTCATCCCAGCCATCGTCAAAGTCTTCTTTGACCAGCGTTTCAAAGCGGCCTGTTTGATTGCTTAACGCGCCTCGGCCTTTTTTGATATGTGTTGGCATAGCACTTATCTACAGCGTAAAACTTAGTTGGAATAAAATTTCTTGTACTATACACCCATGAATGGGTACAAGAGACTGCCATGAGAACCAGCATTGATTTAGATGAAAAACTGGTGTCCGAAGCGACCACACTAACCGGCGTACGCACAAAACGCGAGTTGATCGATTTGGCGCTGCGGGAATTGATCCGTTCCCGCCGCAAGAAAAACTAATTCGACCTTGCCGGTAAAATCTAGTTTGCCGATGATTACGATCATAAACAACTGCGTGAATTGCGGCATGATACTGATTGATACCTCAATCTGGATCAATATCTTTCGGGACAAAACACAACAATACAGCCAACGGTTTTATGACATTATTGGCGAACAAGACATCGTTTTAATCCGGTTTCAACAATTGGAATTATTGCAAGGCTGCCGTGACGAGCGCGAATGGGGCTTATTAAAAGAATATCTTGAAAGCCAGGATTATGTCGAAAGGCAACCCACAACATGGCCAGCAGCGGCCAGAATCTATTACGAATTGCGGAAACAAGACTACACCGTGTGCAGCCCCATCGATTGCCGTATCACCCAACTTGCCCTGGAAAACCAGCTATTATTAATCCATGATGACCGCGATTTTATAAACATCAGTCAAATTGTGCCGCTACAACAAAAACAGTGGAATTTATATTAGATTGATGAGGAATTTTGTTGGGCTTCCTAACCTTAGCCCAACCTACGATAGACCCAACATAAGGGATATAATTTAGTATGTTATCAATATTTCGAGGATTTTAAATTGGCCTGGACTGAATTGAAGTTTTCAAAAAAAGAAGTAAGGCGAGCAGGCGATTATTTGATTGATGAGCAGGAAAGTAAGGAGCTTGATAATATTTTAGCGTCTCTGGATGTACTGTCTAATTGGCGAGCCTCTCACGCATACCCTATGCAGTCAATGCTTAACTACTTCAGGAAAAAATCATTTGAAATCGATGAGAATTCTATAATTGTTCAAAGGCTCAAAAGAACCCCTTCGATTCTAGCAAAGCTTAAAAGAGAAAACGGAATGAAGTTAGATCGTATTGAAGATATTGCGGGTTGCAGAATTATCGTGTCTAACAAATTAAATGTCGGGTTAGTTAAGGATAGTATAGTTAAAGGTGGAACTCGAAATAATCTGCATCGTGAAAGAGATTATATTCAAAACCCCAAATCTTCAGGATACAGGGGTATACATTTAGTTTATAAATATAATGGAAGGAAATCTCAATTTAAAGGTCACTCTGTTGAATTACAAATTAGGAGCAAAGTACAGCATTCATGGGCTACTGCCGTTGAAGTAGTTGGAACATTCACAGGGCAAGCATTAAAGGCAAGCCAAGGCGTAGAATCTTGGTTAAACTTTTTTAAGTTGGCAAGTAAAGCATTTGCAGATATTGAGAATCGTAAGTTATCGAAAAATGCGAATTCTTCAGAGCGAATTGAACTTATAAATGCAATTGAAGCTTTAAATGTTTTGCCTCGGTTGCGAGCATTTGCGGTATCGACTCAACTTGTTGGAAAAGACAAGAAAAATCAAAGAGATTATTTTTTACTTGTCCTGAAAATTGATGAATCTAGGATACAAGTTAATAGATTTTCAGGTGATCAGCTTGATAAAGCTACAAACGCTTACACAGATTTAGAAAAGAGTTTTGAAAACAATGATAAAAGAGATGTGGTTCTTGTATCAGCTTCGTCAATTCATGGATTAAAAAAGGCATACCCCAATTATTTTGCTGATACAACGGAATTTTCAAGAAACTTAGAAAAAATTATTGTAACGAACAAAAAATTACAGCAATAACTTATTTAAAAGCTCGTAGATACTCTGTTCAAAGTCAAATTAATAAAGCTCAAAATTGAGCTATTCGACAAGAGATGGAATCGCATAAAAACGGGTATTGTCGAATGGCTTGTCATGTTTGAGCATACCATGGATGGCGTGAAGCAATTTGCGCATGACAGCACAGACGGCCTGCAAGGGTGTCTTGCCGCTCTCCAGCAGATGCTGGGAATAAGCACTGATATGCGAGTCATGTTGCTTGGCACTCAAGCACGGTAGGATGGGGTGAGGGACAAACCCCAACATATTATTAACGACGGTTATTTGTTGAGGTTCACATGCCCACCCCAACCTAAGGCTTGTTTTAATTGATTATTTTTGGTGGTTTCTTGATTAAGGCAAAGGTGCTTTCCGAGTAAACACATAACCTGTGTCTTTTGCCTGTAAATGACAAGACGAACATTCCTGGGCAAAATCGGCATCTTTCCCATAAGGTTTTTGTTCCATACCTAACCAGCGGGCATAGCCCCAGCCGTTGGTGTCCACGAATTTCTTGCTGTCCCTAACCATGAATTCGACATGCGTTAGTTCGCCCGGTACGGTGGCGGCGGCGAATTGCGGATGGGTGCTGTCTTTCCATGCCAATTTGGCGATCATGCTACCTTCCGGCCAAGGGTTGGTAAGGCCTTCCGTTGCGGCTTTGTAGGCAATGGGGTTAGCCAGAATGATCCGTAACGAATCCTTATCTGTCCGGTGTGATACACCGAGAGCTTGCCAGGTTTTGTAATCTTTCGGTATTTGAATGCCGTTTGGCGCGGGTGCGACAGAGACGCCTTGGGATAAAGCGGTTGTGGCAAATGTCGTGAATAAGGCAGTAATGAATGCCGCTTTGATAGTCAGGTTATTGAACATATAAACCTCGTAAAATTAACGATTTTAATGAGCTTTGATTATACTGAGGTTATAAATTAGAGAGTTAGTTTTTAGTTCCAAGAAATATTACTGTTATTTAACAAGCAACCAGGGCATTCAATTTTTTCTGGTTTAGCCACTTATTAATTCTGGCGGTTTTGTATGTCGAATTCAAAAACACATATATCGGAAGAGGTTTTTCGGCATTTCTTGGAAACATCGCTCGATAAGCTTCTTGTAGAACATCAAGTCATTAATCCTGAACAGAATACACTGGCTTTATTTAGGCGTTGCGTGGTGGAAGTGCCCGCTTACCGGGCTTTTCTGACGGATCGAGGTATCGATTCGGCAGAAATAACTTCCTATCCGTCATTTCAGTCATTACCTCTGATGAACAAACCTGATTACATGCAGGCTTATCCATTGCCGGAACGTTGTTTGGGCGGCGCTTTGCTCGGTGCAGACCGAGTGGCAGTGTCTTCCGGTTCGACAGGTCAACCGACGTTTTGGCCGCGCTCGTTTGCCTATGAGTTGGATGTTGCGGTGCGTTTTGAACAGGTGTTTCAAGACTGTTTTCGGGCCCACGAACGCAGTACTCTGGCGATTGTTTGCTTTGCCTTGGGAAATTGGGTGGGCGGCATGTTTACGACTTCTTGCTGCTGGCATCTGGCGCAAAAAGGTTATCGACTAATGGTGGCGGCGCCTGGTAACAATAAAGCAGAAATTTTTCGGGTAGTGCAAGAACTGTCACCGCATTTTGAGCAAACAGTATTGTTGGGTTATCCGCCTTTCATCAAAGATGTGATTGATGCTGGTGCTGTCGAAGGTATCAATTGGGCGCACTTCAATACCAAGTTAGTTTTTGCAGGCGAGGTATTTAGCGAAGAATGGCGTAGTTTGCTTGGCGAGCGCATTGGTTATACGTCACCATGCTTTGATTCTGCTTCGCTTTATGGCACCGCCGACGGTGGTGTGCTCGGTAACGAAACGCCGTTCAGTATTGCTATTCGCCGCTGGTTGTCAATTCATCCCGATGCCGCTCGGGTCTTGTTTGGCGAATCGCGTTTGCCCACGCTGGTTCAGTACGATCCAGTCAGTCGGTTTTTTGAAACGTATGACGGTACGCTGGTTGTTTCCGGCGAAAATTCGGTGCCGTTAGTCCGCTACCACATCGCCGACAAGGGAGGTTTAATCAGCTTTGATGAAATGTGGTCTTTTCTTAAAACACAAGGACTGAATTCGCTAGGCGACTTGGGCTTGCCTGAGCGTTATCAACCGCGCAATCTGCCGTTTGTTTATGTATTCGGACGCGCGGATTTCACTGTGTCTTATTACGGGGCTAATATTTACCCTGAAAATGTTGCGGTCGGCTTGGAGCAACCGAATATCATCACGCGGGTTTCTGGAAAATTCGTATTGGAAACGCAGGAGACCACTAATGGCGATAAAGTGTTGCATATTGCCGTGGAGTTATTGCCGGGCGTCGAGCCTAGTGAAGCATTAGAGACAGAAATAGCAAAGTCTGTTCGAATCCAGTTACTCCGTTTAAACAGTGAGTTTGCCAATTACACACCTGCAGAACGACAATTGCCGCGCATTTCTTTACACGCTTTTGCTAACCCGGACTATTTTCCAGTAGGTGTAAAGCACAGATACACTCGAAAATAAGCCTATTAACTTAATAAACTTTCGAAGCTAGCAATTATTTACAACAAGATAGTGGACAGAAACGTCTGTCCACTGGTAGGCATTGGATTATTCCACAGTTCGAATTTGCAAGGTGTCGATGACTTTGTCTTTAGCAAGAGCATTGCTGATAACAATCAGCGTCTGACCTTCTTTTACCCATTTTTTTCGCTTTAAATAATCGAACGAGTCATTGATGGTGGTTTCTGGATCTTCGGAGAAGGGCATATGAAAAGGTTCGACTCCCCATAAGATCAACAGATTTCTGAATAACTCGGGGATATCTGTAAAAGCATAAACGGGCACTCTAGGCCGCAGCGATGAGAGCATTCGAACCAGATACCCGCTTCTTGAGAAAACGATGATGCCGGAGTCTTCTATGGTATTAGCCAGATAAACCGCTGAGCGCAGCATTTTTCCTTTGGGGGTCGGTAAATGCAGTTCCTTGGTCGGTTCATCATTGTGCAAGCTTTCGATGCGTTGAGAAATGCGTTTGAATACTTTAACGCATTCAACCGGATATTTGCCGGTCGTGGTCTCACCTGACAACATAATTGCATCGGTTCTTTCCAGGACGGCATGCGCGATATCGGATACCTCGGCGCGGGTAGGCACGGGGGCAAAAATCATAGATTCAAGCATGTGGGTTGCTACAATAACCGGCCGGCTTTTTTTGATACACGATTTGATAATCTGATGCTGAATGATCGGCAATTCTTCATAAGGACATTCAATACCAAGGTCGCCTCTGGCAATCATAATCCCGTCACTGGCTTCAATAATTTCATCGATATTGCTGATAGCTTGCTGGTCCTCGATTTTGGCAATGATTCTGGCTTTAGACCCATGTTCAGTTAATACCGTCCTTAACGAGTGTAGCGCATCAGCATCACGAACAAATGAAAGGGCTATGAAATCGATACCTTCCTGCAATCCTACGGCCAAATCGCCTTGATCTTTTTCGGTAAGCGATGGCAGTCCTACGCGAACGCCAGGCAGATTAATATGTCGACGGTTGCCGAATTGCCCTGGAATGATGACTCGACAACGAATTCTGTCAGCTAGTATTTCAATGACTTTCATGCGAATCAAGCCGCTATCGACCAGAACCGTGTCACCCACCGACACGTCATTAATTAAGTTCGGGTAATTGACGTTAATACAGCAAACGCCGTCCAGGCTAGCATCTCCAGAAGGTAGAAACATTAAAAAGTCAAATAACTGATCATGTTCCAAATAGATGGGGTCGCCAATATCTCCAGTACGTATTTCGGGGCCTTTAATGTCCATCATAATACCGATCTGGCGATCAACTTCTCTGCAAACCCGTTTGATCTGCTGAATGATACTTCGTGTCCATTCGTGATTGGCGTGTGCCATATTGATGCGACAAATATCGACACGTTCGTTAATTAACTGTTTCAGCACTTCGTCGCTGGAGGTTGCAGGTCCAATGGTGAATATGATTTTGGTTTGGCGATACCTCATTTCCAGCGCTGGATTGTCCATAATTAAGCTGGGACTTGCGAATAGTCTTTGTTTATCAGGATGCATGTTAGCCACCTATTAAGTGAGTGATAAGCCAATAAAGCTGCTGTTATTTAATAAACAACATTTCCTGATAAGTCGGAAAAGGCCACAATTCATCAGCGATTTCTCCTTCAAGCCCATCGGCGTATTGGCGAACCTCATCCATCAGCGGGCGGATGGTTTTAGCACAAAACTGCATGTGTTCTTCAACTGTAGCAAAATCATGTTGCGCTAGGGCAATGCTGAGTTTGCCGCAAGCCTCGGTCATTGATGCCAAAAGTCCAGAAATCTGAACTAAGCGCTCATTGCTCAGCTCGACGCCATTACTTTTAAGGCTGGTTAATGTAGAAGATAGATCAGACAGGTATTTCACCACGGCTGGGTAAATACCGGTTTTGGCCATGCTAACCACCAGTTTAGCTTCTACTTCTATAGCTAGAATGTATTGCTCGGCATAGATTTCGAAGCGACTGGCAAGCTCAACGGGCGATAACACGCCGAGTTTATCAAACAAGGCTTCGACATCTGCTTCTTTTAGGACTGGCAAGGCATCGGCAGCGGTTTTAAGGTTTCGCAAACCACGTTCTTCGACGGCCATCTTGTGCCATTCCGCAGAATAGCCATTGCCGCCGAACACCACCGCACCATGTTGATCGATCAATTCTTTCAGGGTTTTGAGTATGGCAGTATCCAGATCAATACCTTTCGACAATTGGCCTTCCAGGCTGTCGGCAACCCAGTTGAGTGAATCTGCTAACATGGTATTCATGGTTACCAGCGGTCCAGCCACCGATTGCCCAGAACCGACGGCACGGAATTCAAAACGGTTGCCGGTAAAGGCAAAGGGTGAGGTGCGGTTGCGGTCACCGGCATCTTTATTGAAAGTCGGCAGCGTATTGATACCCAAATCCATCACGCCAGCGTTTAAGGAGCCGGTTATTTTGCCGTTGCTGATTTGTTCGAAAACATTATCCAGCTGTGTGCCCAAATATACCGACATGATTGCTGGCGGCGCTTCATTAGCACCCAAACGGTGATCGTTGCTTGCCGTCGCGATAGCCGCCCGCAGTAGCGGACCGTATTTGTGTACGCCGCGAATCACCGCGCCGCAGAATAACAAGAACTGCGTGTTCGAATGCGGCGTATGGCCTGGATCCAGCAGATTACCTTGCGTGGCATTGCCGACCGACCAGTTCACATGTTTACCGGAGCCGTTAATGCCTTTGAAGGGTTTTTCATGCAGCAGACAAACCAAGCCGTGTTTTTTAGCCGTGTTCTTTAAGACCGTCATTAACAGTTGTTGATGGTCAGTTGCGACGTTTGCCGATTCAAAAAACGGAGCAATTTCGAATTGTCCAGGAGCGACTTCGTTATGCCGAGTTTTAGCCGGAATACCTAAACGATATAATTGTTCTTCGACATCCTGCATGTAGACCTGAACACGTTCAGGTATCGCTCCAAAATAGTGATCATCAAATTGCTGACCTTTAGCCGCCGATGCACCAAACAGGGTTCTGCCAGCCAGCAACAAATCCGGACGGCTGTTAACAAAGTTAGCGTCAACCAGAAAATATTCCTGCTCTGCACCGCAACTCGAATTTACCGGCGCAATGTCTTTATGACCGAGCAAGGATAACACCCGTTGCGCAGCTTTATTCATTGCGGCATTAGCACGCAGCAACGGCGTTTTCTTATCTAGCGCTTCGCCGGTCCAAGAAATAAAAACCGTGGGAATACATAGCGTCGCTCCATTATCGGTGGTCATAATGTAAGCCGGGCTGGTCACATCCCAAGCGGTATAACCGCGAGCTTCAAAAGTGGAGCGAATACCGCCGTTCGGGAAAGAAGAACCATCCGGTTCGCCCTGCACCAACACTTTTCCACTAAATTCAGAAATCACCGAGCCATCGCTTTGCACCGAGATAAATCCATCGTGTTTTTCTGCGGTGGCGTTGGTCAATGGATAAAACACATGGGCGTAATACAGTGCGCCTTTGGACAAGGCCCAGTCCTTCATCGCCAAGGCGACGACATCGGCAATCGACACATCCAACTCAGCACTGGCTTCGATAGTTTTTTTGACTGATTTAAAGACTTCTTTGGGAAGGCTTTCCTTCATTTTGCTTAGCGTAAATACATCGCTCGCCCATAAGCTAGTTAGCGATTCCGGCGTTTTGGCGGGCATCGGTTGACGATTGGTGATGTTTTGAACAGCTTGAATACGCGCAGTATTTCCAGTCATAGTTTTCCCCTGAATTAAGTGTGGTCATGTTCTTAATAGAGAGAAAGCAATAACTAAGCCACTATTGTGATTCTATCAAGGTTGTTGAGACTCAAGGTCTACAATGGCTTTTACTTGGTGTTTCTTACAATGCTATTTGCTTGATTGCACCAAAATTGAATACAAAGCAGCTTAATTGCACTGAAAACGCCCTATCTCAAACACTGTACAATATTGCTTTTAACAGAGTATTCAGAGTGATATCTTACTAACAAGCCGGGTAGATCATGATCGGTTTCTGTTAACATCAGTCCAGTAAACTAAATAACCCAATCAAGGAATGCTGCTAAGCATGACATCACCTATTAATTCCAAAGACCCAGTTCATTTATCTCTTCGCGAAGCCGCGCTTGAATATCACCAATTTCCGATGCCCGGCAAAATTAGTGTTACGCCTACGAAGCATTTATCCAATCAGCGTGATCTTGCTTTAGCTTATTCACCAGGTGTAGCAGCAGCCTGCGATGAAATCGTAGTCGACCCTATCAATGTTTTTAAATATACAGCGCGTGGTAATCTGGTGGGTGTTGTCACCAATGGCACGGCAGTGCTGGGTTTGGGTAATATTGGTCCACTGGCTGCGAAGCCGGTTATGGAAGGCAAAGCTGTATTATTTAAAAAATTTGCCGGGATTGATGTCTTTGATCTTGAAATCGATGAGCCCGATCCGGATAAATTGTGTGACCTTATCGCCGCCCTGGAACCCACCTTTGGTGGTATTAATCTTGAGGATATTAAGGCGCCGGAATGCTTTTATATTGAACGTAAACTCAGCGAACGCATGAAAATTCCGGTGTTCCATGATGATCAACATGGCACTGCTATCATCGTGGCTGCAGCGCTGTTAAATGGCTTAAAAGTCGTTGGGAAAGATCTCCAGCATTGCAAGCTAGTTGTCTCCGGTGCAGGAGCTGCTGCGTTAGCCTGTTTAAATTTGCTCGTGGAGCTTGGCTTTCCGTTGTCGAACATTTTTGTCACCGATTTAGCTGGGGTAGTTTATCAAGGCCGCATCGAGTTAATGGATCCTGATAAAGCACGTTTTGCACAAGCAACCGACGCGAGAACTTTATCTGAAGTGATTGCTGATGCGGATATTTTTTTAGGGCTGTCGGCAGGTGGTGTGTTAAAACCAGACATGGTTAAACGCATGGCGGATCGGCCGTTAATTTTTGCATTAGCCAATCCAACCCCGGAAATACTACCTGAAGAAATTAAAGCGGTGCGCAGCGATGCCATTATTGCAACTGGCCGTTCCGACTACCCTAACCAGGTGAATAATGTTCTATGCTTTCCCTATATCTTCAGAGGTGCATTAGATTGTGGTGCCAGCAAAGTAAATTTGGAAATGAAGATAGCGGCAGTTCGAGCCATTGCCGATTTAGCGCAAGCGGAACAATCGGATATCGTGGCAAGAACTTATGGGATTACTAATCTGTCATTTGGCGCGGATTATCTAATTCCAATGCCATTCGACCCACGCTTGATGACTAAAATTGCGCCGGCGATTGTTGAAGCCGCCCAAGCCTCTGGTGTGGCAACCCGGCCAATTCAAGATATGCAAGCCTATATCGAGCATTTACAACAATTTGCCTATCATAGCGGTACTTTTATGCGGCCTATTTTTCAGGCCACTAAGCATGTCATAGACTCTAAAAAGCGTATTGTATTTGCAGAAGGCGAGGAAGAGCGAGTTCTACGTGCGCTCCAGATTATTGTCGATGAAAGAATTGCCAGCCCCATCTTGATTGGTCGTCCAGCAGTTCTCGAGCAACGCATTAAGAAATTTGGTTTACGCCTAAAGCCCGGCGTTGATTTTCAGATTGTTAATCCTGAGTTTGATGAACGTTATCGGGATTACTGGCAAACTTATTTACAAATGACCATCCGCAAAGGCGTAACAGAACAGTATGCGAAACTGGAAATGCGCCGGCGGCATACCTTGATTGGTGCCATGATGATCCATAAAGGTCATGCTGATGGCATGATGTGCGGTACTTTTGGTGCAACCGGCCTTCACTTGCATTACATCAATCACGTTCTGGGCAGACAGCCGGGTGTAAATGTTTACGCTGCCATGAATGTACTGATTTTACCAGATCGGCAAATTGCTTTAGTAGATACCCATATCAATGAAAATCCGAGTGCAGAACAACTCGCTGAAATCACATTATTAGCCGCTGAACAAATGCGCCGTTTCGGTTTAATTCCCCGAGTTGCGTTGCTTTCTCATTCCAACTTTGGCTCAGGCAATACTGAAACGGCCAAAAAAATGCGTACTACCCTTGACATCATCAAGGATAAAGCACCCGATTTGGAAATTGACGGTGAGATGCATGGCGATACCGCTCTGGATTTTGACATCTTAAAACAGATGATGCCGGACTCACCCTTACAAGGCAGTGCCAATTTATTGGTCTTACCCAATATTGATGCCGCCAACATCGCCTACAACCTGCTTAAAGTCGCGGCCGGCAATGGTGTCGCCATAGGCCCGGTTTTGCTCGGTTGCGCCAAACCTGTGCATATTCTGACCCAGTCAGCTACTGTACGCCGCATTGTCAATATGACCGCGTTGTGTGTTTTGGACGCCGTTGAGGAGAGCAAGTTGGTTTGAAACTGTTTTAGTCTTATGGTTATATTGAATGCGGTAGCCGCTGTGGATTTGGTTTTAAAAATCGCATCAGTTATAACCTAGCTAACAGTTCTGCTTTTTTTGTACTGTACTCACTATCCGTCAATATGCCTTTATCTTTAAGATTAGCCAATTTTTCAATAGCACCGAAAATATCTGCTTCTTGATTTACAACTTCTGTATCAATAGCGCTAGGTTGATACTCAGGCGCAGGTTGCGATTGCACCGGCACATTGTCAATAGAAATAAGGGGGAGGGTTTTAACATCAACTAGCCCATACTGACTGGTAAAGGTAATAGAGCCACCGATCGACTGCTGCTGGGAAAAACCACCAATCTGATGATCCAGGGTATCGTAAAGGGTTACCTGTCCATTGACCTCGATAGCCAGCCGTCGAATGTTAGCAAAGTAAGCATAACGCACGTTATTTTGCGCGCCGGTGCTATTAGGAAACTGCAGGCCAGCGGGCCACCAGTTTCCAGAACTACCGGCAGGTGGTGGCACAAATAAGCTGACCGCCCCCGAATGACCAGAACTATTTTGTTGTTGATTCCCCCCGTCGTAGTTACTTTGTTGCTGAGTACCTTGATTCTGTGACTGAAAGCTGCCAGTTTGAATAAGACCTGGTTGATTGGCAATCAGATTGGCAAGTTCTTGACACAACCCACCGACACTGTTCTTTAAATTAATATTGAACATATCTCCCAACATAATCATGCCGCCCCTCATCCATTGGCCGGAACCGCCAAATTCAGGATGACTAAACTGAGCCATAGAGCCGTTGCCGTTGATGACTGACTGCAACATGCTGAATACGGCATCGGGACTAAAATTATAGCGTTGTGCGATGTTGTTGATTATTTGCTGGCCTTCCGGCGTAAGTTGTTTCATTGGAAAAATCCGCTTGGTTTAGTTGAAAATGACAGAGGAGGAATTCGGAACATCAGGGTTTAAAAATTGCCGCCTGATTTGAATGATCAGTTTAGATGATCGCACAATTAAAAGCACTATTCATCGATCAGTGCAAATTGATGGCGCTTTGTATGCGTTATTCCAATAAACAGTGCGCTAAAATCAAAGGTTTGTTTGAGAGAGCACCGGGTGTGCTGTATTGCCAGGCGCTGGTAGAGGATAAATTCGAGTGGGCGAAAGGCGGAAACGGCGCGTTATTATTGACCTTACCGTCGCTTAATTTACAGGGCAAACCGGTTAAGATTCAACAGTAGAATGACCATGCTATGAGAAATCGCCGCACAGTGTTTCGGCAAGCCCAGAATGAACGGTAACGCGTTGATTTTGTTTATGGTGAGCTTGTCTACCCATGAAAAAATAAATTTGTTCGGTTGTGTGTGGACAGCATCTTACGGAACGACGTGTAGGGGCGGATTTACGAGAGCCCCTTGTGGGTATCCGCCCAGTATCCATAAGACACGGATATAAAGGCGAATAACCTAAAGGTCACAAGTAAATTCGCCTCTACAGTTAAATACCCTTTCCTAATTCACCGTAGTCGATTCACTGGAAACAAGCTTATAGCTATTCTTTTTCTTGGTGCCCGCTTTTGCCATTTTGTAGGTAATCACTGCAGAATTGGTTACCGATCCGGGTTTCTTTCGGGTGACGGTGATGCTGGCCATTTCTGGCATTATTCGACAACCCGCCCGTGTGGATATACAATTGAACCATGTATATCTTTTAAGCAGGGGGTTGTTATGCAAGTCGCAAAATGGGGTAACAGCTTGGCGGTCAGGTTACCGGCCACCGTCGTTGAGGCGCTTCAACTTAAAGAGGGGGATGACATTGAGATTCATCTTACCGGCGAGCGGATGTTTGAACTTGAAAAAAAACCAGACACCCAAGCATTATTAGCCAGATTACGCCAATATCGAGGGCGATTACCTGCCGATTTCAAGTTTGATCGTCTGGAAGCACATGAAAACCGATAGGTCGTTTTTCGACACGAATGTACTGCTGTATTTATTGTCTGGGGATAACGTCAAGGCGGATCGAGTCGAAGTAATTATGGCCTGTGGCGGCATCATCAGTGTGCAGGTGCTGAATGAATTTGCCTCGGTTGCCGCTCGAAAGCTTAAAATGAGCTATGCCGAAATAAGCGATGCGTTACAAATAATCCGCGCTATCTGCACAATTGAAGCGGTAACACTAGCCATTCATGAACATGGGCTAGATATTGCGGAACGGTTTGGTTTTTCGCTATACGACAGCCTAATCGTTAGTGCCGCACTGCAATCCGGTTGCAAGATTTTGTATTCGGAAGACATGCAGCATGGTCAACAAATCAATGCTCAGTTGTTGGTTAGAAACCCTTTTTTGGAATAATCTTAATCCAGACTTGGCAAATCAATGAAACTATAGAGCTGATTAAGGGTAAAGTCATGTTGATGTCACCGTGCAGCAACAAACTGTTTCTATGAAAATCTAACGCGTCCGTTCGATTTGCCCGCAACAAGCCTGCGGTGTTTGGAAAAAATCAGGAATCAGAATCATGCTTGGCTTTATTTTTTCGCCATATAAATACACTTGCTCCAACAACGCCCAAAAATAGCAGGAGTATTAGCATCGGATGCTCATAAAACGCATCAAAAAATGCACCCATACCTTGCGATGTGCCACGATAGTACGGCCCCATAATTTTCTCCTGCCCGCAACCGGGACTAGTTTTTTGTTAATAAAACGAACCATTATGAATACTTTATTTGTTGAGAGCTGCTTAAGTAGCTTGGGTCTTTCATAATGATAAAAACGCCAAAAACCAATTCTCTTTGAATCTTACCTTGGAAATGGACATTGTCCAGTTCGGTTGTAGGTCCAATATTCGCGGTCTCTATACATGACAAAAATGAATAAACATGACATCGGCTGTATTTTTGTCATTTCGACCATCGGGAGAAATCATAAGTCACTGAAATTTAAGATTTATCCCGATGGTCGAAATGACACCGATTATTTTTTGTCATGTACAAAGATTCGCGGTATGTCAAAGTAAGGAAATAAGAATTCAGGGCCTGAATCTTGTCGACGGACACAACATCGCCGGTGAGTTTTGGCATGAACTGGTTTTGTGTGTTTCGATGATGCGTGTTTTTGTGAAGTTTAAACGCTGCACAAACCGGAAGTGAATATTTTGCTGCGTTCGTGAAGAGGGTGAGTGTCTTGAGTAGGAAATAGAGCCTAAGGTCACGGCTATTAAATTAGCCTGGCTCAAGTATTCAGCACTTAGAATCAACAACTCATTTGCTGGCAAGGCAAATTATGCCGATAGCATATTGTTGGACAGAGTACCTTTCTGGCTCGATCCATTACGGCTGTAAGTTGAATTGGACTGAGTCTGGCCTTTTAGAATTTGCAAAGAACGCTGATTATGAAGTGCCAATAGGTTAATACTCATGCCATTTTGTTCGTTATGCTGCCTGCATTCGGCGGACAGAAGTTTGATTTGAGACCAATCATCACTAGGGCGTTGAATTGATAAGCCAGCTTCTTGGGCTTTTTGAAAATATTCCAACACACCTTCATCGGTGCTGGGTAAGTTTTCAGAAGCCAAAATTTGGCCAAGTTGGCTATTAAACTGCTCCAGTGTACTAGTTAAACTCTGCTTATTGACCGCAATATCGCTGATTGTTTCAGCTGTCGACCGTTGGAGTAACGCATCTGCTTCCAAAATCATCAGTTCATGCAGTTGTGTAACTAACGCCAGAGCGTTCGCAAGCAGTTTTTCTATATGAGCATAAGAATTTTCTGTCAGAGCCATTAATTGCTATCTCCGTTAAAAGATTTTTCAAATTGAATCATTTTTTTGGCAATATTTTCAGCGTTGATAGTGTAACTGCCATCGGCAATTAATTTCTTTACACTAGCGACTCGGTCAACATCAATCGCAGCGCCTTGTGGTGCCTCAAGGGTCTTCTGTATATCCAGCGCGGTACTCGTAATCGCCACTGTGTCAGATTGCGTGACGTCATTATTAGTGATCGGTTTGCTGTTATCAGGACCATTTTTTGGGGTTGTTTTGATACTAGGCAAGTCCGGTTTTCTGCTTGTTATAGATTCGATAGCCATGTCGAGTTCCTCTAAGTTTGGGATGTTGGAATCAGTATCGGCAGCGTAGTAAAAAACTTTAGCTATTTATTTAATCGATTTTTGCGAAATTGTTTGATTCTGAACAATAGTCATAGCAAGCAAAGTGTTGAGAAAATTCAAACGCCCCAGCTTTGTCGATTTATAAAAATCTATTCAGCCCTCTCAGATCATTTCGATTCAGTTTTGGTTCATCTTATTCTTGTATTTTACGCCCACTGTTGTATATTTGCGCTTGTGCAACAGAAAGTTGTTTATTAGCAAAAGCAAGAATGCCTAATCTTATATGCGGGAGTGTAGTGATTAGGATTATCTCTAGGCATTAGGAAACTGGTGCGGTAAAACATTAAATGACAAAGGTATCATTATGAAACATAGACAATCATGGCAACTCGCGGCGCTTACAGTTTGCGCGTTTACTGCTCAAGCTGATGAGGTGTTGTTAAAAAATGGCGACAAAATTTCTGGTACTGTGCTGAATAAATCCGGAAAGACTTTGGAAATGAAGACACCTTATGCAGATAAGGTTGTTATTAAATGGGATGCAATCCAAACCTTAAAGTCAGACAAGCCCTTGACTGTTATTCTTAATGATAAACAGGAATTAACCGGTTTGGCCGAAACAAGCGCAGACGGCACGGTGAGGGTAAATAGTGGTGGTGTTTACAACACACAACCCATTCCTCTGGAAAACATTAAAGAAATTAACAAAAAGTTTTTTAGCGGCTCAGTTAATGTGGGTGGCGGTTTGTCAGACGGTAATACAACTCGCCAATCTTATCACGGTGATGCTAACGTAGAAGTGCGCGGGAAAAATGATAAAGTCAACCTTGGCGGTCAGTATAACTACGCCGATAACCAAGATGTCGATACCGGTAAAAATGTCCTAAACGCACGTAATTGGCAACTTTTTGGTACCTATGCTCATTTTTTTACCGATAAGTTTTATGGTTATGCTAACGGCATATTTACCAATGACCGCATGCAGGACATTTTATTGCGTTCCGCTTTTGGTGTTGGTGCCGGTTATGAGTTTTTTAACTCTGAAGAGTTAAATTTGTCATTTGAAGTTGGTCCATCCTACGTCAGTACCAATTTTTATGACACGCCTTTTGGTTGTGAGGCTAAAGTCGCCGCTGGTAAAACTGATGCTTGCGATGAGCTTGATGATGATTCAGGTATTGCAGCTCGTTGGGCGGTTAACTACGATCAGTTTATCTTTAATAAGACTGTGCAAATATTCCATAAACACTACGGCTTGTTTGATGGCAATGTGTTCGTTGCGACTCGCACCGGTTTTCATGTGCCGATCTGGAATGGACTGCAATTTACCAACGAAGTGCAAGTGGATTATTACAACGGCTATAAACCAAGCCAAAACAAGCAAGAAGTTGATACCCGCTATATGTTTACTATCGGTTACGGCTGGTAAGTATTTAGTCAAGACAATCGTTTAAAATCGTTCTGTACAGCCAAGTGGGCACTTTAAGCTCCACTTGGCTATTTTTTTGTAGACTTTTCCCGTTTATGCTAAACAGGCGTGTAGATCAGTCTAATACAACCGTTTTGCGTTTCGCACCCCAGTTTCCCGGCTTGGCTTGAAACACGCCAGCACAACTATTACCGCAAGTTTTGCAGCAACCTTTGTCATCCAGATTCCAGTCAGACAATTCATACCAGTCTCGGCCAATCAACAGGTGTCCACAGGCATGGCAATAAGTGCTATCTGCGGCTTTATCGTGCACATTACCCACATAAGCATAATGTACCCCGTTTTTTAAAGCGATTTGCCTCGCTTTTAACAACGTTGCTTTGGTTGTACTGGGCTTATCCAGCATTTTCCAGTCAGGATGGAATGCCGTAAAGTGCATTGGTACGTCAGAACCCAGGTTTTCGACCACCCATTGAGTCATAGCTTCCAATTCAGCCTCTGAATCATTTTCACCAGGAATAAGCAAAGTGGTCAGCTCCAGCCAGACTGATGTCTCCTGCTTGATGTATTTAAGCGTCTCCAAAATCGGTTGTAAATGTCCACCGGTAATCTGATGATAAAATCGTTCGCTAAATGCTTTCAAATCAATGTTGGCGGCATCCATCCATTGATAAAATTCAGCTCTGGGTTGAGCACAAACATAACCCGCTGAAACCGCTACCGATTTTAGACCGAGATTTCGACAAGCTTGAGCGGTGTCTATAGCGTATTCATGAAAAATGACCGGATCATTGTAAGTATAAGCGACACTGTTACAGCCATGATCAAGCGCTGCCTGGGCAATGGCTCCGGGAGATGCCTGACTCATTAGGGTGTCCAGCTCCCGGGATTTGCTGATGTCCCAATTTTGACAAAATTTACAGGCCAAATTGCAACCGGCTGTACCAAATGAAAATACCGAAGTTCCTGGTAGAAAATGATTCAGTGGCTTTTTTTCAATAGGATCAATTGCAAAACCGCTGGAGCGACCATAGCTGGTCATCACAATCTGGCTGTCTTGATTCATTCTAACAAAGCATAGGCCACGCTGGCCGTCGTGCAACTTGCAGAATCTGGGACATAGGTCGCACTGTATGCGGCTATCGGCCAAGACATGCCAGTACTGAGTTTGCACAGTATCGGGTCTAATTAATGTGTTCATTTAGGTTCTCCAGAAACTATTCGTCAACGCGTGTTGTCGCATCCGGGTAGTGAATTTTGTAACAAACTATCCAGGACGACTAAAACCATGCTTACCCGTCCTTGCCAATTAACAGGAGAACCCCGTGAATAGACTGCCCGCCGTAGCAGGTACTTTTTATCCTGAAAATAAACAACAACTCCACCAAGTGTTGGACGGCTACTTAAGGGATGCTAAAACCAACGCAAAAGTTCCTAAAGGAATTATTGTGCCTCATGCTGGTTATATCTACTCAGGGCCTATTGCGGCAAGCGCCTACGCCAGATTGAAAGCAGCTACTCATCTAATCACCCGGGTTGTTATTATCGGCCCCTCTCATCGCCTCGCTTTCAGTGGCTTGGCGGTCAGCAGAGCAGCAACATTTAGTACTCCGTTAGGTGAAATATCCCTCGACCAAGCAGCGGTTGCCTTAGCTGCCGAACTGCCTTTCGTTAACTACTTAGAACAGGCTCATACATTTGAACACAGCCTGGAAGTGCAGTTGCCGTTATTGCAGGAAACACTGAGTGAATTCAAAATTGTGCCCATCGTGGTCGGCGATGCGACGCCGGAACAAGTTGCTGAGGTTATTGAATTGCTCTGGGGTGGCAACGAAACGTTGATTGTTATCAGTTCTGATCTAAGCCATTATCACGATTACGCCACCGCGCAACAGTTAGACAAATTAACCAGTGAACGGATTGAAAATAAGCAATTTGAACGCC
This sequence comes from Methylococcales bacterium, assembly GCA_965247565.1. Lineage (GTDB taxonomy): Bacteria > Pseudomonadota > Gammaproteobacteria > Methylococcales > Methylomonadaceae > CBDFHF01. The sequence continues at coordinate 72,283 of CBDFHF010000001.1, forward strand.
TTACATTTGAATCGGCGTGTGGCAGAATTCCGGTCAGCGGATTATTACAAGTAGCTCGTGAAAAAGCATTAAAGGTTAAAACCATTGATCTGCGTAACTCTGGTGATACGGCTGGCGACAAATCACGCGTGGTGGGATATGGTGCTTATGTCATTGAATAAAGCAAACCAGCGGCGACTGCTGGATTTGGCTAAAAAATCCATTGCACATGGATTATTAACCGGTAAGCCGCTAAGCATTAACTTTGCTGATTTTCCGGAGGAGTTGCTCGAAAATCGAGCCACCTTTGTGACTTTGCACAGAAAAAACGAACTACGAGGCTGCATTGGTGTATTGGAAGCCGGTAGGCCATTGGCGGAAGACATTGCTGAAAATGCATTTTCTGCTGCATTTAAAGACCAGCGGTTTCCACCGCTAGATGCTGACGAATTCCAGGATTTGCAAATTCATTTGTCTATACTCACTCCGGCAGAGCCGCTCAGCTTCAGTTCCGAACAGGAGTTGATTGACCAATTAAATCCGGGCATAGATGGCCTGATTTTGAAGGAAGGTTTTCGTCGCGGAACATTCCTACCTGCGGTATGGGAGTCTTTGCCAAAGCCAGAACAATTCCTGCGGCAATTAAAACAGAAAGCTGGTTTACCGCCAGACTATTGGTCTGACCAAATTCGAATTTACCGCTACCAAACCGAAACAATAGGTTGAAAAAACGTAATTAGTCATTGGAAGAAAACAGACAACATGACTTGTTGAGGTTTAGCCTTTGTGTTGGTTAAATCAAGCTAAAATTTCCTCAACCGTCCTAAACTCTTCCAGCGCAATTTCCAGCTGCTCCACGATTTCACTCGCAATAATGTCAGGTGTCGGCAGGTTGTCGGTGTCTTCCAGCGATTCATCCTTCAACCAGAAAATATCAAGATTGGTTTTGTCTCGTGCAATCAGTTCCGCGTAATCAAAAGCTTTCCATCGCTCGATAGTCGGTGATTCATTACGTTTGCTGCGATCTTCCGCTTGATAGCATTCAATAAACTCTGCAAAGTCGCTGAGCGATAAACGATTTTGTTTCAGCGTCTTGTGGACATTAGTACGGCAGTCGTACACCCAAAGCTGCTTAGTCGAGGCTGTTTTGGCTGCTGGTTTGGAATCAAAGAAAATGACATTCGCTTTGACCCCTTGCGCATAAAAAATACCGGTAGGTAATCGCAATAACGTATGAACATCATTACGCTCCAACAGATTTTTCCGCACCGTTTCACCCGCACCACCTTCAAACAACACATTGTCAGGTACGACGACTGCGGCTTTGCCGTCAATCTTGAGCATATTCGCAATGTGCTGAACAAAGTTAAGCTGCTTATTCGATGTGGTCGCCCAAAAATCGGAACGTTCGTAAGTCAGTTTTTCCGCTTCCGCTTTACCGGTTTTATCGCTAATTACGGTAATCGAACTTTTTTTACCAAACGGTGGATTCGCTAAGACTATATCGACACGATCACCGTCACCGACTTCTTTTACCAGCGCATCACGGGAGGCAATGGGACATTCCGCAGAGCCGATACCATGTAAATAAAGATTCATCGCGCACAAACGCACCACACCATCAACAATGTCAGTGCCTCGTAATGCTTGCTCCTTTAAGTGAATTTGCTGTTTTTTATGCGTGACCAGTTCGGCGCATGTAATGATGCGCAGCTAATAAAAAGCCACCGGTACCACAAGCAGGGTCAGCAACCGTCATATCGGGTTGCGGACGCATGACTTGTACCATTGCTTGAATCAAAGGACGCGGCGTAAAGTACTGACCCGCACCACCTTTAACATCTTGTGCGTTGCGTTCAAGCAATCCTTCGTAGATTTTACCTTTTACGTCAGCTGGTAAAGTAGACCAGGCTTCTTTATCGATCATCTTGATCAGACGTTCCAGCTTTGCCGGGTCTTGAATCTTGTTTTGTGCTTTGTGGAAGATGGTTCCCAACATGCCGCTTTGTTTGCCCAGCTGCTCCAGCGTATGACGATAGTGAATCTCTAACTCGTCACCATCCAGTTTGGCTAGGTTAGACCAACGATATTCAGCAGGCACAACCACATCTTGACCCGCAAATTCGCGCTCATCTGCCATTTTCAAAAAGATCAGATAAGTGATTTGCTCAACGTAATCACCGTACGCGACGCCGTCATCGCGCAATACATGCGCGTAGTTCCAAACTTTATTAACTATTTCGGGGGCACTCAATGCCTTCTCCTGTACATAACTGATTTTTAGCGCTTAAACGTATTGCACCTTCAAACCAGCTTTAGTCGCTGCCTCAAGTTGCCGTTTATCTGCGGAAATAAAAACATCGACGTTTAATACTGCTGCACTACCGATGTGAATAGCATCCATACCGCGCAACACATTGTTTTCCAGGCTTGCAACCGACTGCGCCAAAACAGACGGGGTTAAGTCGCACAAGACAATATCTTCAGTGTCCGCCAGCAGTAAAGACTTTAATTGCTGGTATTGGCTGGCAGTGATTTTGTTTTCCCGCTGCAACCGGCAGAAAGCAGAAATAATCTCAGGGATAACAATACCGGACAAACCAATCTCGCTGGCTTTGTCACACCACGCCAACACCTCATCGGAGCCGGATTCATGAATATAGCGTTTTACAAACGCCGAGGTATCAAAAAACACCCGCATCGACAGACCTACAAACCACTTTCACGCTGTTCCAGAATCATCTGGCTGACGGCGAGCCCATCAATCACCAGGGGTTGCACCTTACGTTTTTTCCACGAAGGCACATCAGAAAGAACCGGCACAATATCGGCGATGGCTTTGCCGTTACGAATCACCCGCACCGACTCCCCCGCTTCGACAATATCAAAGTACTGCTTTGCGTGATTGCGAATTTCAGTAAAAGTAGCTTGTTTCATGTGGACGCTCCAAATGCACAGATAGGTGTCATTGTAATGTACATTTACTATGCTTAACTACAAAATGGCTCGTTTTTCATTCAAGCTATTAGGCAAGTACCCTGCCTAATTAAGATGAATTGGGCTTTATTGGTTGGCTTCTAACATACCGTTTGCTTACCCAAAGGTCCTCTCGTAGGAGCAACTGTGTTAAAAATCTAGTTAATTGGCGAAATTAGGATTCCATGCAGAACCATTTTTTGTTATCGCATTCAAGATAACCAAAAGCTTTCTCATGCAGGCGACAAGAGCCACTTTTTTGAGTTTTCCCCGGGCAATTAATCGCTGATAAAAAGCTTTGATAGGTGGGTTGTACCTAACCGCGCTTAATGTTGCCATGTAAAGTGTAGAGCGAATTAATGCGCGCCCGCCCCAAACTGTCCTCCGGCCTTTTATGGTACCGCTGTCCCTGCAAAAAGGAGCAACGCCGACTAAGGCGCTAATTTGTTTATTCGATAACTATCCCAATTCGGGTAATTGCGAAACCAAAGTCGACGCTGTGACAGAGCCAATGCCATCCACTTGAATAAGCTGCTCAATTCGTTTTTGCAAAGCACCATCTGCAGCCATTAATTTTTTTATTTCAGCTTCAATCCGTTCTATTTCCTGGTCAAACGCTTTAATAAACTTTTTGATTGAGCGCGTAGCATAAGGATCATTCGCTGTTTCAAGATGCTGTTTTTCCATGGCTCTACGTTTAACTAACTGGTCGCGGCGCTTCATTAATGCTTCTAGCTGATTGGCTATCTTGCTTCGTTGTTCGCGATGTTTCGGCTGCGCCATTTCTGCATAGTCGCGAATCACTTGGGCATCTATCCGATCATTTTTTGCATGCTGACCTATGGCTTTGGCATAATCTCTGACGCGTTTAGCATTCACAACGCTGACTGCGGCGCCTTGGGATAATAAAAAGTTTGCCAGTCCTTTTTCATAGCCGCCAGTCGCTTCCATGACAAAGCAAACCGTTTGTACAGAGGGTATTCTTTCGAGGAGTTGCTTGAACCCCGACTCATTATTATCGATAACAATCGCCTGGTTATCAGGCATCGATATATCAAGTTTAAGCTTAGCCACATCAACACCGATCATTTTCAATTTATTTGCATTGCTCATCTTGGGTCCTTGAAGTTCTCATTCTTGTAAATTCGGAATCACGGGAGTGTGTTCCAAGCAACTGTTCGAGATAATCAAATGTGTGGTGAGGCGACCCTCGCTCCTAGACGGTTTTGTATGAACCCAGCCTGCAGTCGTTGACTGATTTCTGACGATATGATGATGCGGCTTAGTCAGCCTCTTCGATCTCAAAGCCTTTAGCTTTTGCATGAGAAATAAATCTATCAATATTTTCTTTGCCCCACTGATTTGATATGACGTATTTTGTAAAGTCCGGCAAAGTAATTATTTCATCATCACCAAGAAAATGCCGGAGCCTGTTTTGCTTGCGGTAGATATCTCGAGCTTCATCCAGAAGAGCAAATAATCCGCCGCGTCTTATTTCTTGTGGAAACATTGCTAATAAAGCTGCGATATCTTTGGGATGATTTTCCTTCAACCAACTTTGTATAACAGATAGAACAAGCTTTCTTTTGTTATACGTATTGCCAAGGAAATTGTATTGTGTGTAGTCTTTTGAGGATTTTCTTGCTTCTCTCCTTTCCTCTGTCTGTTGTTTTATTTTTACTTGATAGCTCTGCGCTTCTGGCAACGGAATAATTTGCTGAACATCAATCAGCACATGATCATTATGCTTGTAAGGCGTGAAGCGGACACAGCAAATATCAATATTTCGGTCATTGAGCCACATGACTGAGGTCGTTAGCTCTTTAGAAAAATCTGAGGACACCAGAACAATCCGCACATCTAGCGCAAAATCATCCTCTTGCGGCTCGTCCCAACCAAGAAATTCCAAAAGTGTACTTTCGGCGTCGTCATCAGATTTTATTTTAAATAGGTATTTAGTATAGATTTCAACAGCTCTACTATAAGTAAGCGTTGAGACCATAGCAGCATAACGTAATGCCTGAAGCTCCATCTGCTCTCCAGTCTCATTACGTTTTAGCTCTATAACCACAAGGTTTGCATGTTTATCAATTCCGAGCAGATCTATGCGTCGCTGGCTTTCTGCCCATTCGGAAAACTCTTCGGATATGACCAGACAATTAGGTGCAACAACTTCAATTTGTTGCTTAAGCGCTGTCTGCAAGTGCTGACGCTCCAGAATTCCTTCAGTGCAAAATGATGTCATGGGGATCTCTAAAAATACCCCACCTCACAGCGATTTTTGACGGGAAGCAATGGCACTGAAATGAGATAATAACAGTGAGTCCACTGATAGAGAACCGTCCCATGAAACCCCGCCAACCTGGATTATTCGACGTAGAAGAAAGAGCCGCGCAACTAACCAAAATGGGAGACCCTTTGGTAGGATTGAAAGCCCGGATAGACTGGGAAGCGTTTCGGCCTGAACTTAAGCGCCTGCATGAAAAGGATAGAAAAAGTCAGGCAGGCGCCAAGCCGTTCGATGGGGTGCTGATGTTCAAGATTTTGGTACTCCAGCAGCTGCACAATTTATCGGATGATGGCATCGAATATCAGATTCGGGATCGGTTCAGCTTCCTGCGTTTTCTGGGTTTGCAATTAGAAGATAAAGTGCCGGATTCGAAAACCGTGTGGAGGTTTCGCGAACGGCTTAAGGATCTAAACTTGGTTGAGGAGTTGTTTGCCCGGTTTCATGGACAACTGGCGGCGCAAGGTTATGCGGCTCGAGCGGGGCAGATGATTGATGCCACCTTTGTCGAAGTCCCCAAGCAACGCAATAGCCGTGAAGAAAACGCCCAGATTAAAGAAGGGCAAGTGCCTGAGGCATGGGATAAGCCGGAGGTTCAGGCCAAGCGTCGGCAGAAAGATACCGAAGCGCGCTGGACAAAGAAAAACGATGAGAAGCATTACGGCTATAAAAATCACATCAACACGGATGAGGAAAACAAGCTCATACAAAGCTATTCAGTCACCCATGCGGCGGTTCACGACAGTCAGGTATTCGATGAATTACTCGACCAGGCAATCGATGTGGAGGGCAATAAACGAGCGGTTTATGCCGACAGTGCTTATCGTTCAGAAGCCCAGGAGCAGCGCTTAGCTAACGCCGATATTGAGAGCCAGGTTTGTGAAAAAGGCACACGAGGCAAACCCTTAACCGAAGAACAAAAGTTATCAAACCGGACGAAGTCAAAAGTCAGAGCCCGAGTCGAACATGTGTTTGGTGCACAGGCGGCAATGGGTGGGCATTTAGTTCGCACCATCGGTTTGCAACGAGCCAAAGTCAAAATTGGTTTGATGAATTTAGTGTACAACATGAAGCGTTTGATACAGTTGATTAAACGAGATGTGATGAACCCGTACAGGAAAGGTGCGCCCACAGTGGCATAAAAACGGGGAAATAATCTCAAAACACGGGGATTTGATGCGGTTTTTACTTCAAATAGCCGGAATGCACCCTGATTTTAAAATAAAGTCGAAAAAAATTAGCAGAATTGCTAGGGGGTGACTTAAATTTGAATTTATAGAGGTTCCCTCATGTTTACTTTATGCAACTGATTTTCGATGAAGCTATAAATTGCCATTAATCAACCCACGCCTTGCCAAGTTATGACATCCAATAAGTTCACATATTGTCCCATTTTCACCGGAGAAGCTTAGAATGAAAGTTCTGAATAAAACTTATGGGAATCGGTATCAACTGAAATAAGCCATCTATAGTGGACCCTATTGTCCAGACAATTAACTGCCTAATTTAAGAGGGTGTCGTATCCGTTACAGCAGATTGGTGCTGCTCCATCTCTTCTTTTGAAGCCTCTTTTTTTTCACTAAAATAATCAGCAATTTTAGCCCCGCCACCTTCTCCAGTCTGATAGACCTGATCCGGCGTTTTATAGCCTAATGCCTGATGAAACCGCCCTGCATTATAGAAGATAAAATATTCGGCCAGACCGACCAGCAGTTCCGGCATTGACGCATAGTTCTTCAAATAAACATCCTCGTACTTCACGCTTCGCCATAGCCGTTCAACGAAAATATTGTCTAATGCGCGACCTCGTCCATCCATGCTGATTTTGATGGCGTTTTTCAGCATCACCTTAATCCATGCCTCACAGGTAAATTGTGAACCCTGGTCGGTGTTGAAAATCTCAGGCGGCCCGTAATCATAGAGGGCGGCAGTCAAACAATCCACACAAAAACCGACATCCATCGTGTTTGATACTTGCCAGGACAAGACCTTACGGCTGTACCAGTCAATAATGGCCACCAAGTACACAAAGCCGTGTGCCAGTCGTATATAGGTGATGTCAGTACTCCAGACTTGATTTATCCGAATAATGCCTAATCCTCTGAGCAAATAAGGATAAACTTTGTTCTGTGGGTGCTTCTTACTGGTGTTAGGACCCGGAGCTATCGCTGCTAAACCTAATATCCGCATCAGCCGCTGCACTCGCTTCCGGTTTACAAGATACCCTTGGGTGCCGAGCCAAACCACCATTTTCCTGCTGCCGTAAAACGGATGACGGGTAAACTCTTCATCCAGCAAACGCAATAGCAGCAGTTCGACTTCGTCCACAACCGCTACCTTACTCTCATAGACCGTGGACCGTGCAATACTCGCCAGTTTGCACTGCACCACCACGGACAGCCCGCCGTTTGAATCGATCCAACCCTGGCGTTGGCTTAGGGGCTGATCCCGGACTTTTTTTTAAGCCATTCCAATTCCATATTAAGCTGTCCAATCTTGGCGTACAATCGCTCTAGATCACTTTGCGGGTCGGCTGTCTTGAGGCCATGTTTTGCGTCAAACAGATGGCTGGCATTTCCCAGTAATGCCTTTTTCCAAAGACCAACTTGCGTCGGGTGCACTCCAAATTCTTGGGCTATCTCGTTGACTGTTTTGCTACCTTTCACCGCTTCCAATGCTACTTTTGCCTTTTGGGCACCAGACATAATCCTACGCTTCTTTTCACTCATTTGTGCCTACCTAATTGAGGATAGACACCATCTTATACTGCTGTCTGTTTTTTGGGGACCACTATAATATTCCCGCATATGAGCAATTCAACATTCCGCTTCCAACAGTTTTCAGTTCAACAGCAACATTCGGGGATGAAAATTTGCACTGATGCCATTTTATTTGCGGCGATGGTGCCGGTAAAATCCAGCGATAAGGTTCTCGATATTGGCGCAGGGACTGGTGTGTTGTCTTTAATGATGGCGCAACGGGGTGCTGCACAAGTGACGGCGGTGGAAATCACGCCTGAAGCATGTAAAGAGGCACGGGTTAATTTTCAACGAAGCCCGTGGTCGGATCGATTGACTGTCATCAATCAACCGATCCAGGATTTTGCCCTCACTGCAACGCAGCGGTTTGATTTGATTATCTGTAATCCGCCATTTTTTGAGGATCATTCAAAAGCGTCAGATGCCCTCAGAAGAATTGCCCGCCATACAGATCAACTGAGTTTTACTGATCTCCTTCAGATTGCCAGCCACTTGCTATCGTCGCACGGGCTTTTTTATGTGTTAACTCCCAAATTTGCCGTTACCAAGCTAATAGAAATTGGATATGACAACGGTATTTATTTACAGCAACAAACCAATTTTCAGGCTTACGAATATAGCCCGGCCAAGGTATCCGCATTAGTGTTCAGTCAAGATCAGATATCAACACACATCGAGCAATTGTTAGTTATTTACGATCAACCGGGCATTTATAGTCAACAAAGCCAGGATTTTTTGCAGAATTTTTTGTTACGTTTTGCAGAAATACCTTTGGATTCAGCGCAAGGCTAATTTGGCGACGCGGGCGTGGTAAACTAGTCGCTCAGACAACTCACTATTACTGGAGTCATTTAATGTCACTTACCCTATACCAAGCGTCCGTTCCTCCATTTGTAAGAATGTTAGGTAATTTATCAGCCATACTCGGTAAAGCCGCTGCGCATGCAGAAGCGAAAAAAATAGATCCCGCTATTTTTGTTAATGCACGTCTGGCGCCGGATATGTTTCCACTGAATCGTCAAGTACAGATTGCCACGGATATGGTTAAAGGCTGTGCAGCTCGTTTGGCAGGCATCGAAGTACCCAGTTATGAAGATAACGAAACCACGTTTGCTGATTTGCAAGCCCGCGTCACGAAAACCATAGCATTTTTGCAAAGTGTCAGCGCCGAACAAATTGATGGCAGTGAAGCACGCCCTATCCAGCTTAAATTTGGCAGCCGAGAACTCAACTTTTTAGGCCAACCGTATCTGCTGGATTTTGTCATACCGAATTTTCATTTTCACCTGACTACCACTTACGCCATCCTGCGCCATAACGGTGTGGAGATTGGCAAAAAGGATTATGTAGTCGCCCCTGAAAAAGTGCCTCTAAAGTAGCTTATCCGATATCAAGCTATGGACTTTTAGACGAAAAACACCCTTAGGTTACGTGGGGCTTGATGAATTGCCGTAGCTTGGCCTTTTTTGCGTAGACTGTTGTGAGTTGAAGTCTTGAATCCCAACATTAGCGCAAAAAAGAGCCTCATCCAGAGGCTGAAGTTCCAGGCCATCGCCGCCATCAAGACATTGATGCTGTCACCTATCACGCCTTTCAAGAAGTTTCTCACTAAGCGGAAGTCTGATTTTAGATGCCCAATGATGGGCTCAATAGCGGCCCGGCGCTGGCAACGTTTGCGCTTTTTGTCCTGTTGGTAGCGATTGTCGCATTTAAGAGGAGGTGCGGGCAGGATGATGTGCGTCTCACCCACCGTTTTGGGGCCGCGATAGCCGCGATCGCAGACACCGGCCTTGACCATCGTGCCGCGACTGGCGTGGCAATGAGCCAGGACCTCCGGAAGAGTCTTGCTGTCATGCAGGTTGTGTGGATGGCTAACCACGCCAACGATGACATTGGATTTGGCGGTGGCGGCAATGGAGACTTTGTTGCCGTATTCGTAGGGCTTATGATCTTTGCCTTTGCCGATGCAATACACCTCAGGCTCATGCAGGGAATAGATTTTATCGTGGTCTTTGGGTTGCTGATTGAGCACGCGTTCGTAGAACAGGAAGTCTTTCTGGTAGCGTTCGAACAGGGCGTAGCACGGCAAGCTTCTACGCAATTCCCGAATCAGGGTATGGGCAATCGTGCGCAGGCGTTTCAAGGCTTTCTTGGCCTTGGCCCGGCGGCTGGCGTGACGAAAATGGCGCAGCTTTAAACGCAGCGCTTTGATTTCTTTACCGTAGGTGCGGCGTTGTTGAATACCGCGGGCTTTGGCCAGTTTGTTCAGGCGATTGATGATTTTGATGGCCAGTTTGCCGTCGGTGGGATAGGTAATGTTCTTTTCCTGCACCGTGGTGTCGATGTTAACGGTGTCTTCCAGTGCGGCGTTGCCGTGCAGCTTGACGCTGAGTTGAAACAGCTGGTCGGCGCCTTCAGCACCAATGCGTTTTCTGAAATGGACTAATTCGCTGCTATCGCAAGGCAGTTTGCAGCTGAATTCCCTGAAACCGCAGAATGCCTGGTAGTAAGGATTGCGTTTGAATTGCAAGACCACGGCTTCGTCGCTTAAGTTTTCCAACTGTTTGAGAATCAACAGACCGACCATTAGCCGAATGGGTTTAGCGGGGCGACCTAAGCCTTGGCTGTAGTGTTGGGTAAAGGCCTGATCAAACTCGTGCCAAGGAAGCACACTGGCAAGGCGAAGGAGTGGATCGCTTGGATCCAGTTGCTGAAGCAGATCGGTGCCGAATAAATTGGTGTGATGACCAGTACTGGAAGCCATTAACATTTTTCACCCTGTCGACCGGAAAACGTGGGGATATTTTAACATTACCGGTCGAATGCATCAGGCTAATTTAGCTTTATATCATTATAAATCAATTGCATGAGGTGTTTTTCAGGGCTAACTATGTAGGGATTTGAGGTTTGCTGGTTCGTTCGGGATGAATGTTTACCGATTATCATAAATAGGCGTATGACGATAAAAGGGGCGGGCAAAGTTTTGCCCGCCCCACAACGTCTATTTTGAGTACAATGCTGAGTCTGGCGAGCCTGTTTTATAGCGGTCTATAGCAAAGTGGATAGCTAAGTCAGAGTTAAGCGCCAACAGAACCATTGAAGTCCGGGCAAACCATAAAAAGAGAAAACAGACAAACTGAGCTTCGGTTTGTTTCAGACAAGTCTTCTTTACTAATCTGTTGACCAGAGATACATGCTTGATTTTTTGTTAAGAATGCTCAATTCAAAAAATTTGGAGCAATGCGTCTGGGCTAGGCCATAACAAACGTGCAAGGGTAATAAATGTTCTTCTCTAGGGTGACAAAAGCGAGCATATGGGGCTTCTGTCCACTGGATAAATCTTCGCTCTCTTTCCTGTTCGGTCATATCCGGATCGGAACAGGTCTCTACTAACCAGTTCTCAAAACATTCATTCATCCTTTTCGATTCGCTGGATTCCGGGGTAAAGAATGCCCTCATGTTGTGAAATGAAAAGCCAGAGCCAATGACTAGTAAATTCTCAGCATCCAACTGTTGAAGGGCTTGTCCCACATTTAAATGTTCAATAGGATTGAGGCTGTTAACAAGTGATAGCTGAACGCACGGAATATCAGCAGCTGGATACATTATTTTCAGCGGTACAAACAAACCATGATCAAAACCACGTTGGTCATCGAGTTTGGCAGCAATCCCGGCGTTCAAGAGTGCATTATGAATTTTGCCGGCCAGTATGGGCTGCCCCGGACATGGGTAAACAAGGCGGTAGGATTCTTCAGGAAACCCATAATAATCGTAGATAAGATTGGGTTTTGCCCCTGAAGTTATGGTGGGTATTTGTTCTTCCCAATGAGCGCTGACAACAATAATTGCCGATGGTTTTTTTATAGTTTTTGCAATGTTTTGCAAACAAACAAGCATCTCTTTATGTCCAGCATCGCCAAGTAATGGCATCGGGCCTCCGCCATGGGACAAAAATAACACATCAGGTTTATTTTTCACCGAGCTTCCTCTCTCTCTAGATATGAATGTTTTGTTTGGTTCTGCAGCCATCGGTTAATAATCGGTAACCGTTCCTTGCTCACTTGAGTACGATATCGAATGGTCGCGATTGCGGTATCTGCGGAACGGCGCGAGCCAGCGCCTAGATGTGCAGTGGCGTAGTTGTTGACCTTGCTGATTAAATTGGGATCGAGTGATCGCTCGGCAAGTTTTGCGAAATAATTTCCGCGGGATGGCGCATCTAGTTTTTCGGTGATTGCCTTAAGATGATCGATTGCGAAGTCGAAAGCCAACTCTGGGTGAAATCGGCTGATGGCTAATATCATGGCCGAGCTGGTTGTAGCTCCTGGTTCAGTTGTCAATGCCAGTTCTAAAGCCCGACGGGCAAGACTTTTATCCTCAGTGCTTGATAAAAGACTATAGAATTGGTCTTTGATAAGCGGGGTTTTTTCTGCCAGTGCCTTGTTATGAAGTTGCTCCCAAGTACTGGTATCTGCGTGTTGGGCAACTACGCCTAAGAGGGTCTTTCGTAATTGCCCGGGCATGGCCTTTGGATCAGTAGCTTGGGCAAGGTAACGGCGTTTGGCTTCGGTCATTACGTCTTTTGAGCCCAGAAAACCTAAGGTGGCTATTAATTCGTTACGCAAAATAGCGAGGGTATCCGGCTCATTTGCACTTGCCTCCCAACTTATTTTGGCCAAGACAGGCGCTAACTGATTGATGGCAAATTGCCTGAACTGATTTTTTTCTGCAGAGTCGCCGCGATAAAGTTCGTCAATGCCACGCAGCACAGCGGCAATTTTTACCCAGACCTGAGGGTCAGTTGTTAAAGGGGTAACTCTAACTAGTTCTAATATGTCAGTGGGGGCTTGAAGACCGGCTAAGCCGAGCGAGGAGACATCTGACAAAATACCCAGTTGGTCGATAGCGGCAATCGAAGCAAATTTTTTTATGATGTCCGCCAAGAGTCTTGGCGCATAAAGGGTCCGGAAATAACCGCTCTGACCAACATTGACAATGATTGGTTCGCAGCCAGGGACGACTAGCGTGGCTTCCCCGTCAGTGACCAACTGGCTGATCGGCGTATTAGTAGATGATTGAACGCGAATAGGTACCTGCCACCGCAGTGGATTTTTATTTGGGCTATTTTTGCTGAACTCGCTTTGGCGTAAATGCACTTGGCTTTTACCGTCTTTACAACGCTGATCTTCGACCCGAATCAGCGGTACGCCGGGTTGTCGAGTAAAATCCTCGGCAATTTCAGTAATAGGCTTGCCAGCCGAGGCTTCTAATGCCTGCCATAAATCAGCCGAAACCGTGTTCGTATAGCGGTATTTTTGCATGTAGTTTTGTATACCAGTTCGCCAAGGTTCTGAACCAACGTAAGCTTCCAGCATGCGAATGACGGCTTCGCCTTTTTGGTAGGTGATCGCATCGAAAGCCTGATTAACTTCTGCCACGGTTTCTACGTGTTGTATAACGGGATGCGTAGATGACAGAGCATCCAATTCAATGGCGCGGTCGCGGTCATTAACATCACCCAAAGCAGTATTCCATTCGGGATGTAACTTAGCAGTGGTGCGACTTTCCATCCAGGAGGCAAAGCTTTCATTGAGCCAAAGATCATCCCACCATGCCATCGTTACCAAATTACCAAACCATTGGTGCGCAGTTTCATGCGCGGCAATAATAAAAGCCCGTTGCTTGTCGGCTTGGGTGGAGATCGCTGGATCTAACAGGATGGAATGCTCAAAGGTAAAAATGCTACCCCAGTTTTCCATAGCGCTAAAAAATTGGCTACGACCGGGCGCGGCAATATTATCTAATTTTGGTAAGGGGTAAGGCGTACCAAAATACTCGTTATATTCCTGCAAAATGGCTTGCGTGGATTCTAATGCAAACGTCGCCTGAGCTGTGCCACCTTTTTTGGTAATAACACCGATTTCAGTATTACCCTGCATTCTAGTTGCACGGTCAAACTCACCTAGTCCAAAGAACAGCAGATAAGTCGACATTTTTGGCGAATTTAGAAATCGAATCTGTTTAAAGCCATTACCCAAGTCTTTTTGATCTTGTACGGGCATATTGCTTACAGCCAGCTGATCGTGCGGAACGGTTGCTTCTAGTCTAAAGGTGGCTTTATAGGAAGGCTCATCCCATGATGGAATAACGCGGCGGGCATCGGAGGTTTCAAGCTGAGTATACAACGCCCTTTTGCGGCCATTATTACTATCGTAATCTAAGGCAAACAGTCCTGCGGCCTGGGTGCCGATTTTGCCGGAGTAATCAAGTTTAAGCCAATACCAACCCGCCGGGACTGTTTGTGTAAAGCTAAATGTTGCAGTTTGTTGGTCTTGGTTAAGCCGGATACTCGGTTTAGGAAAGCTTTTACCGTTCAGATCTTTTGATAAGTTCACCGTATTAAATAGTAAATCAGCAGCGTTTAAAGTAATGCTATTCGTGGCTTGTAACACCTCAATAAAAATCGACACCTTGCCCTCAAAGCGCAGTGCGTTGGCATCAGGTTTTAGTTGCACATCATAATGACTAGGCCGAACGTCTCTGGGTAGCTGTGTGGTAATTTGTTTGCTATCAGTGTTGGCGGAAATTGCGTAGGCAGGAAGTACAGTTATATTGCCTAATGTAATTGCTATGGCCGAAATGAGGAAATGATGCATGGGAGGAAGCTCTCGGTAAGGTCAAAAAGATGATGGCGGTTAGTCGGTTGGTCTTTAACTTAAAGTTAACGCTTATTCTTTAGTGGAGCAAATACAGAATCCAAGTTGGTTGTTGAATCTATTGTTGATGATTATATGCACCAAAATATTGAATGATTGCGTATGTGTGTTCTATTGTGGTGCAAATAATCTCACGTAATTCAGGCAATGAGCACACTGTCTCGCTACCGGGCGGCTCTATGTTTATTGGCATAATTTCTGCTTTTACTTGTAAGACAGTGCAAAGTCGCATTGTTTTCCCCTTCAACAATGGCGTTGAAAAATCCCTTGATTCATATCGGCGGATATACTTACTTCGTCTATTGTTCCTGCCTTAGCTTTTAAGATTAAGACATTCAAAAACACAAGTAAGTACGACCTATTAAAGGGGAAATTGTCTGAGATTTCAGGCTGAATTAATCGAATGATTGTGTTCTAGATCCGACATCATCATTCATTATCGTGCCTCTTACTTTTTAAAGGTGAAATATGTCTTACTTGGTTCCCTCAGAGTTTGTAACAAAAATGGTTGATGCGGGTGAATCCAAAATCTTCATGTCAACTCGCGATACTTTAATTAGGGCTTATATGGCTGGTGCTATCCTAGCCTTAGCTGCAGTATTTGCAGTTTCAATTACGGTACAAACCAACTCACCAATCTTTGGCGCCATTCTGTTCCCCGTTGGATTTTGCATGCTTTATTTGCTTGGCTTCGATCTTCTGACTGGCGTTTTTGTTTTGACACCGCTTGCTTGGCTAGATAAACGCCCCGGTGTAACCACTGGAGGTATTTTAAGAAACTGGGGCTTAGTTTTTACTGGTAATTTTCTAGGGGCGCTAACCGTGGCGGTGATGATGTCTATTGTGTTCACCTACGGTTTTTCTGTTGAACCAGACGCTGTGGGTAAAAAACTGGCCGGTATCGGCGAGGCGCGCACACTGGGTTATGCCAAATACGGGGTCGCCGGTTGGTTGACGATCTTTGTTCGAGGCATGCTGTGTAACTGGATGGTATCTACCGGCGTAGTAGGCGCTATGATTTCTACATCCGTCAGCGGCAAGGTGATCGCGATGTGGATGCCGATTATGTTGTTCTTTGGTATGACTTTTGAACATTCGGTGGTCAATATGTTTCTGTTCCCATCGGGTTTAATCATGGGCGGTAATTTTTCAATCATGGATTACTTCATCTGGAATGAAATTCCTACCGTTTTGGGTAACCTAGTTGGCGGATTGGCATTTACCGGCCTAACCCTTTATTCCACGCATGTTCGGACAGCACCAAAACGTTCCTTTTAAATGAGCGGCATTCTACACTGACGTCAATTTCTTTAAGCTGAAGGTGTCCCATCAACGGCTCAATTTACACAGGGGTTCTATATGACACGCAACGAAGTAACCGAATTGGTCATTGCTCAAAAACTGCACAAACACTTGAGTTGGTCGCAACTGGCCGATGCTATTTGCCTGAGTAAGGAATGGACCACGGCTGCGCTGCTAGGCCAAATGACGCTGAACGCAGAACAAGCCGATACAATTGGAATATTACTGGATTTACCCGCCGAGGCTATCGCGCAATTACAAGTAGTACCATACAAAGGTTCATTGCCGACAGCAGTGCCAACTGACCCCTTGATTTACCGATTTTACGAATTGGTCAATGTTTACGGTACTACTTTTAAAGCTTTAATTCACGAAGAGTTTGGCGACGGCATTATGAGTGCGATTGATTTCAGTATGGATTTACAGCGCGAACCAGATCCGAAAGGCGACCGGGTTAAGATTGTAATGTCCGGTAAATTTCTGCCTTATAAAAGTTACTAAGTCGGCGTTAGCTATAGAATGTCCGACCAATTGAGCGTAACTGTTGGGCAATATTCTGATAAAGGGCGCAAAGACAGTAACCAGGATTTTCACGGCGTTTATATGCCCAGAGAACCGCAGCTGAGTGCTAAAGGCATTGCGATTGCATTAGCCGATGGCATTAGCAGTAGTGACGTCAGTCATATCGCTAGTCAGGCTGCGGTAACCGGCTTTTTGGAGGATTATTTTTGCACTTCGGAAGCTTGGTCGGTGAAGAAATCGGTGCAAAAGATATTGACCGCCAGCAATTCCTGGCTTTATGCGCAAACTCGTCAAAGTCGCCATTGTTACGACAAGGATCGCGGTTATGTTTGTACCTTGAGCGTAATGGTGATCAAATCCACCACCGCGCATATTTTTCATGTTGGTGATACCCGGATTTACCGACTACATGGTCAAGATCTTGAACAGCTCACCGAAGATCATCGGCTATGGATTTCGCAAGAAAAAAGCTACCTGAGCCGTGCCATGGGCATGGATTCGCACCTTGAGATCGACCATCAAACCATTAGCCTGAGCAAAGGCGATATTTTCTTGTTAGCAACCGATGGCGTGTATGAATTTTCTAGCCCAGGCTTCATTGCTGAAACCATTCAGAAAGCCGGGATGGATCTGGATGCAGCGGCAAAAGCCATCGTTAAGGAGGCGTATGAACGCGGCAGTAATGATAACTTGACGATCCAGATCGTTCGCATTGATAGCTTGCCCAATCCTAGCACCAACGAGTTGCATCAATCTTTAACGGAATTACCATTTCCACCGATCCTGGATGCCAGGATGCAGTTTGACGGCTATATCGTTTTGAGGGAGTTACACTCAAGCAGTCGTAGTCACATTTATTTGGCAAACGACATGGAAACTAACGCTCAGGTCGTTATTAAAACTCCATCTATCGATTTGCGAGGCGATCCGGCTTACCTGGAACGCTTTCTCATGGAAGATTGGATTGCTCGGCGCATCAATAATGCGCATGTACTTAAACCGTGCTCGCAGACCAGAAAACGCAACTTTATCTATGTTGCCACCGAATTTATCGACGGTAAGACCTTAAAACAGTGGATGATCGATAATCCAAAACCAGATCTGGAGTCCGTGCGTGGGATTGTAGAACAAGTAGCTAAAGGCTTGAGGGCATTTCATCGTTTAGAAATGGTGCATCAAGACTTACGCCCCGACAACATTATGATTGACGAAAATGGCACAGTGAAGATTATCGATTTTGGTTCGACCAGGGTTGCCGGTATTGTGGAAATGAGCACAACTATTTGTCATAACAATATACTCGGTACCGCCCAATATACCGCCCCGGAGTATTTCTTGGGCGAAAACGGTACTTCGCGTTCTGATCTATTTTCATTAGGGGTGATTGCCTATCAAATGCTGACTGGAAAGCTTCCATTTGGTGCAGAAGTTGCCAAGTGTAAAACTAAAGCGGCCCAAAAAAAATTGGCTTATGATTCGATACATTACCTTCGCAGAGAAATTCCTGTATGGGTTGATGAGGCGATTAATAAAGCAGTCCATACGAATCCTTACAAACGTTATGAAGATTTATCAGAGTTTATTTTTGACTTGCGTCACCCCAATAAAGCATTTTTAAGTAAGTCAAGACTGCCACTTTTAGAGCGCGATCCCATGCTTTTTTGGAAATTACTATCTCTTTGCCTGTTGATTGTAAACATAACTCTTTTCATGAGTTGTAAGTAGTTTAATGGGCATCGATAAGTGCTGTCGATAACACTCGCCCTTGAAAAAGGTTAGCTATTACAGCGGTATGTTTTTTCAATTCAACTAAGGCGTTGTCTGGTGCCGGAGTATGTCAAGCGCAGCATGGAACAGTTAGTGAACAATACAGTCACTGGAAACGGCGCAATGCTTGGGAAAAGCTTAAATTGGGTTGCATCGAAAGAAAGAGCAGCCAGTTATGCGTATGTGGCTAGAAATTGCCGAGAATACTCAGTAGGCCAATTGACAGAGAACTAGATTGCACGTAACGGCACCTACCAAGATGGTAAGTGCCGTAATCTATTTCTTCACGTATAAATCTACTCAACCACCAATCGTCCCCACGAGCCGTTAGCAAATAAGGTGTTTGGGCCGTCGCGGTATAACCAGGAACCGGGCTGAGCTGAATCAACTACCAAGGTTTCGGTTTTACCTGGAGCCATTAGCATAGACCAAGGCGAACCGTAGTTTCTTATGCCTGCGCTGAATGTATGCCCATAGAGTTGGAAGCTGCGTTGACGGGCGCGTCCACCGGGATGCAATACTACAAAGCGCATTTCTTCACCTGAGTTAGCTTTGAAGTCTTTAAAGGGCAGCGGTTTATAACTGTCCTCATAAAAATTTGCCGGGAAAGCGACTTCATTGAGATCAAAGCCTTTACTGCCTTGGGTTTTCAAACCCAATCGTTGCCAAAACGCGGGGCTACGGTAGTTGATGGCTTTTTCGCCAAAATCGTAACTGTCATCACAGATAAAGCAATTAGGTATGGCGGTATTATTTTGATGCAAGTTGAGACCATCTTGATAGAACACCACATGCTCCCGGTACTTATGTGGCTTGCCTTGGCGATCGACATAATGCACTTTAGCGGACAACTGGCTATCGCTGTCACTAGTAAAGTCAGCATTTCGAGGATATATGACCAGCGCTCCAAATAGACCATGCGTTACTTGACCGATCGGATCGGCAGGTGTCAAAGCGGCTGCAATGGGTTCGTCAAAAGCTTTGAGATTAAAAGAACCTGTTTTCTCATCAACAGTAACATCGCCAGTATACCAGTGGTAGATTTTGGTTTCGTTCGGCATGGCCAACCCGGAATTTTCAGTCGGCGTGCTATTAAATCCAACCATACTGCCATCACCGGTTTTTACATCGTAGCTGACTATTTGCGGATGAATTCCAATACGATTGGAAGGTAAAACTTGGCGACTATCAGAATTGGAATCAGAGTCAACGTTGAAAGAGACGATTTTAGGCATCAGCGCGTCGCCAGTATGATCGCTCATAATACTAAGTTTGTTGGTCAATTCAACTTTGATGCATTCATCAGCCTTAGCTCTTAATACCAGGGGTTCAATAGTTGCATCATTTTTATAAGATTCAACCTTAGATTCTTCGACGAAGATTAACGCGTCTGGATCGTATACACCGGCTTGCTGGTCGTAAGCTAATTCTTTGTGATTTTTCCGTAAATCTTTCACTAGCCATGCTTGCACTTTGAATGTTCGCGTTCTATTTTCACAATACTTTCCATTAATCAACTCCGAAGCTTTTCCTGTTTCGCCTTTATCATTTACATAATTCGTTGCAATCACCTTGCCCTGTTTGTTGTCGTCGAGCGGTTGTAGCCGGCATAGGTCGAGTCGATCTTCTTGGAACGAACAAGCTGGCTTCCAATCAGTCTCGATGCCAACCTGTTTGCAGTTTTGTGCTTCCAGTCCGTTTTCACCCAGTTCACCTGATTCCGTTTCACAGGTTGTTGGATCTTTGCTTTCTGGGCTGGCGAACGCACGGATCAATCCCCAGGCACCATTCCATAGTGCATCTTGCGAGCCGGCATGGAATAGGTAATCGGCCGTCTTTAAACCGCGATTGATATTGCCAAGATTTGCGGTATCTAATTCAAAATGTTCGGAAATACCTATTTCTTGGGCGTTAACGGTAGGGGCGGTTGGATTATCCGCTTCACGTTTCCAACTTAATCCATGCACATTAAAAGTATGTTGCACCTCCTGCGCACCCTGAATCAGGCGAATTTGC
This sequence comes from Methylococcales bacterium, assembly GCA_965247565.1. Lineage (GTDB taxonomy): Bacteria > Pseudomonadota > Gammaproteobacteria > Methylococcales > Methylomonadaceae > CBDFHF01. The sequence continues at coordinate 92,607 of CBDFHF010000001.1, forward strand.
ACTTTATCGCCTTCATAGGCTCTGAATGGTTTTAAAAACGGATCGCCATGTGGTTTTTTTGAGCTAAACGCATAGGTAACGTCTTCGGGATGACATAGGGTGGAATCAAGAGCAGGATCGCTTGGGTCACCCATGGGATTACTAGTGTGCGGAGAACCTTTACATAAAGCTTTGTCGCGTAATTGAAAATGCTGATTGCTACTCCGCTCACCAATGCGTAACGGAATCGGTTCATGTTTGTAGTTAATCAGATAAGGATTGTGATGATCCGTAGAAATCGCTTCCGGCCGTTCCGGAGGGTCAACCGGTGAACCTTCATTTTTACGAATTTCATGATAAACATGGCTTAAATGACCCATGTGCATAGGTGCTGGAGAATCTTCCACGCGTTTGTCATAAAGTAATGCAAAATCTGCTACAGCCAATGCAAATTCACGGGTATCGGGATGACGATTAGCATCGGATTTATCCGTCAATATCTGCGCGCGTGAACCGACAGCAAACGACTCCTTGCAGTTTTCTGGATTATAGGAGCCCACTAACCCTTTTATATCGATAGGTAAGCAGTCCTTATCTTTATCTTTTAGGTTAATGCCGCTCGGAGTTTTCCATATTGATCCCTTGGGTTCGACTAACAGGGCATTGTAAAAGCCGTGATGCTGAATTGAGCTGGGAGCAAAATGGTCGTGAGTGAAGACAGTTCCTAAACCGGCATCATAACCCTTCTCGTGGAAATAGGGATCAACCCACCAACGCTGGATGGTTTTTTGATGGCCGTTAGGTTGAATTGCTGCAGCACTGCTGCCATTTAGATTAAGCACTGCACCACCGACCGCTTTAGTCGCTTTAGCAAGTTCCTCAATCGCTTCTTTAGCCATCGTACCATCTTGGTAGTTGAAGCCATTACCTGAACCATCCGAGGCGGTGACGTCAAATTTAACTAAGTGAATATGTTGACCAATGATGTCGGTTGGCGTTGCTACTTGAAAATCATCGCGGTACAAATCTTTATGGGTACGGTTGGTATGGACAAATTCGACACATTCGCCTGACTCAGCTCTGAAAAAGAAGGGTTCCGCATCTTTAACAAAACGCTGATGTTCGTAATGTTCCACTTCTTCGTCCAGCACATTGATACGTGATTGTGGATCATGCCACTGATGCTCATTAGTCTGAATGCCTAGATCAATTGCAGAGACCTGATAGCGACGGGTCTTGAAAAGTTGGTCAGCACCTTTATTATTTTTACCGCAAGGATCGGCGAAGGGTGCGCCGGGCTGAGGTGCTTTGCCATTGACTTTAAATACCTCGGGTTTACCTTCCGGAGTTTTGCTGGGATAGCCAGTCGCATTGGCGTGAAACTGCATAGCCGCTTTTTCCAATTCGGTGCCATCATTGGGTAACAGCTTTAACTGAGCCGATTCGATCTCGGCCGTCATATCGGCATTGATTAATTGCTCCAACGCAGTAGCACCACCAGGAAAATTGCGTTTGCCTTTTGTGACAATGTGCCTGCCCAATCCACCGTCTTCGACAATATCCAAAGGCGGTTGTGGAGTGCGGTGTCCTGCTTCACCGGCAATGTAAAAAGGATATCCGGGAAAACCATTATCACCGTAGGTGGGATCGGGAGGTAGCGCTTGATAGGGTAAGGGCACGATTCCTGGGATAGGTGTACCTGCTTGTGTTTGTCCTGTGTGTGGATCGGTTCCTTTGCCAGCTAAAATCGTTTTGCCCGAGTCGCGGCCTTCAATAATTAAACCGTTATCACCGCCATCCGGCAAACGTCTGGAGCCATCTTCAAATACATCATGCGTTCGCCATAATTCCCACATGCCTTGGGCAAAGTGCGGATAAAGATGGCAGTGAAAAATAGAATCTCCAGGTGTTTGGTTAAGATTACCGCTGCCGCCATGCTGAATAGGGTAGGAAAAGCCCTGTTGCGGGCCAATCGTTTGAGAATCCAGATAATTAGCATGACCGCTGTCGCTGGATAACCATTGATGGGCATGTAAGTGAAAAACATGAGTTTCCTTGGGTCCGGCATGCGAATTTTGAAACACGACCGGATCGTTAAGATAACTATGGTGGACATTGGATGGATCGTCTTGATATTCCGCCAATAAAGCCGGATCACCATTCGCCCAGGATTGCAGAAAAAATTCCTCATACAAGCAATCGATGCAATCTTTTGCGGGGCCTTTTCCTAACCGGTTCGCCAATAAAACCGTACCCATGCCACTGGCACCGTAATTGATTGCAAATCCATCCCTCACACCAGCCAACTGTTTAGCATAGGATAGTTTCTTATCCTTTTCGGGGCCATTGGCTAGACCTTGAGTAAATTGCTCGGGCGACAAAATCGAAAAATCTTTTTGAAAAACTGTTTTTAATTCATCGTGAAAAATAACGGTGAACTCACGGTGCGCGCGGAGTTTTTTCTTTTCTACGATAATCGCATCAAGCGGACTGTATACGATATTGTAGGTATTGCTATTTACTTGTTGGAGTAAATTCAAGACCGGATTACCTTCATCGTCAGTGGCTTCATAATTCAGCAGTGCAGGTGGCTGAGCTTGATTTTTAGCCAGTTTTAGGTCGCTTTCGGTAACGGCACTGCGATACCATGTACTATCCGCCGGTTCGATATTTACCACACCGAACAAGCCGTGTACCAAAGAGCCTCCATCGCCCTGACCTCCGGCAACTGCGGCTAAGCTGGAAAATTGATAGGTACCCGCGCGTTCAGCTCGCCAACGGTATGTCGTTGTGGCGTTAGGAGGTATGCTATGAATCCCCGTATTGTCGGCATTGCCTGTGCCGTCTGTTGGTAAACCGGAAATCGCAATAGAAGCGCAGCGGGTAGCAGGGCTGTCTTTAGCTGGATTTGAGTTTAGTTGTGCGGCACAAGGATTATTAGTGAGATTTTTATCTGGTTCGGCAATGTTTTCTGATTCATTGGCTGGCTCACCAATATTACTTTCAGCACTGGGTTGTTGCGGATTTATTAAATTAGTAAAAGTAATTTCCAGAATATCGCCTTGATTGGCTCGTAAAACCAGGGGTCTGGGGCGCTTATCGCTGCGCAAGGTAACATTTCCCGCGCGTAAAACATTCGAACCATCCTTGCTGCGAATATCACGCTTTAACGCGTAAATCATCCCGTAGGGATCGTGAGATCCGAATCGGTTGAAATAAATTTTCTGGTCTAACGCCACAACATCGGCATGAATAATACGCACATCTGTTTTGGTAAGCGGTTCATGACTACAAGCATTGAGTAAAGCTAAACCGAAAATTGAATATTTTAGAATGAATCGATACATGACAAGCCTCCTCAACTAACGTTGACGCAATCAATCAACAAACCGGAAGGAAAGCTTCTGGCAACTTCCAATTGATCGGCTGTAGGTGGATTTGTATCGGAGTAGCTATAGCCATTACAGACAACGATACGAATCTTGGCCTTGAATTTTTTCGCTGATAACCAAGTAAAACTGCGCCATCCCGTCGACCATCGACCTTGGACTATATCAGTTGTTTGACATAAAACCCGGCGATGTTCGAGACTATTGTTTTTTGGGTCAATAATGTCGACTAGGGCGAAATCGTTTAATGCGAAAGCATTGTCGCCGGGCTCGCCGATCAGAAAATCCCATCGAATGGTTACTCTCGAACCAATAGCCAGTGCATGAGTCGTTTCCAAATACGCGCCGTCCTTGCTTGCTGTTTTTAGTCCTTCTGGAGTTGTTAGTTGGTAGGCAGGTCTTTCGATACCGGAGAGGCTTTTCTCGCTGAACTCAACTGGTTGTTTTTCAACGTAAGTATCAGAAACCTGATTGTTTGGGATTCTCACGCCGTCTGGTTCTTCGATCAATCCGGGATCATCCAGAATGACCATGAAAGCTCCCGACCCCGGTTTTTTTAGGCGATTAGCGCTATTTTCCAGTTGATGTTCGTATTCTTTGATGACTTTACACCTTCCATGAGCGTTAAAACCTTCCAAAGTACCCAATTGGAACATATTGTTATTATTCATGTTTGCACCTCTAAAGTCGATCAACGTGAACTCAGTCATTTTGTTTTGCAGGACGCCAAAAAGATTACTCGCCTGTCATAACCCGATTGATTAAGCGCTCACAATATTTGTGTTGGTTTCAAACTCCCGTTTGCTTTCAAATAAATCTCCGATAAATGATCAATTAGAATCAATCCGATTAAAAGGTAATATTGCACAACTTAAGTGGCATCATTTTTAATGAGGCTAATACTGCATCGACCCGGTGTACGTTGCATCAAAAGCGTGTTCTCTGTATCCTGCACCGCATGCAAATACATCTGATTTCAGTAGGGAACCGAATGCCGGGTTGGGTGCAACAGGGCTACAATGAATATGCCAAGCGCTTGCCGCGAGAATGTGCGTTGATTCTTAGAGAGATCGCACCAGGTAAAAGAACCAAAAATAGCGATGTCGCTAGAATCGTAGAAGAAGAAGGGGAGCGCATGACCGCTGCAATTCCGCAATACGCGCACATTGTAACTTTAGATATACCTGGAAAACCCTGGACCACCTTGGATCTGGCAAAAGCCCTGCAACGTTGGCTGGAGGGTGGGCAGTCTATCGCTTTAATGATTGGCGGGCCGGAAGGTTTGGCAGAATCAGTTAAAAGTGCAGCAAAAGAATCCTGGAGTTTGTCGACGATGACTTATCCGCACCCACTAGTGCGTATTGTGGTGGCAGAGCAGCTGTATCGAGCCTGGAGTATTCTTCACAATCATCCTTACCACCGCTGATGGCTGGGCAAATCATTTTGGCTTCGGCTTCTCCGCGTCGACAGGAACTGCTTAGACAAATTCAGGTCGATTTTATCGTTAACCCTGTAGATCTTGACGAATCACCTCAGCTGAATGAATCACCTGAGGCTTATGTGCAGCGCCTTGCTGCGGAAAAGTCAGCCGCTTGTGTAGTTCAGAGAGGGGCTGCGTTACCAATTTTAGCTGCAGATACGGCTGTTGTAATTGCTGGGCAGATTTTGGGTAAACCGAAAGATAAGGATGACGCCTTGGCTATGTTGCGATTATTGTCCGGCAAAACGCATCAGGTTTTTACCGCGTTATCACTGAGAGCACAACAACATGAGCAAGCTTTTTCGGTTACCGAAGTGACCTTCAGAACTTTATCCGATGCAGAAATAGTAGCGTACTGGCAAACCGGTGAACCAGCCGATAAAGCTGGCAGCTACGCCATTCAAGGTTTGGGCGCGGTGTTTGTAACGGCCATACAAGGCAGTTTTTCTGGGGTAGTCGGTTTGCCATTATTTGAAGCGGCGCAACTTTTATCTAAACAAGGAATAGCGTTTTTTTATGAGTGAAGAGATTTTAATTAATGTGACACCCCCTGAAACTCGGGTCGCTGTGATTGAAAACGGCGTTTTACAGGAACTGATTATTGAACGTACTCGCCAACGTGGCTTGGTTGGTAACATCTACAAAGGTGAGGTATGTCGGGTGTTACCGGGCATGCAGGCCGCTTTTGTGGATATTGGCTTGCCCAGAGCTGCTTTTTTACATCTATCTGATTTATGTAGTAAAGAACTAGAAAGAAGAGGCTCCGAAAATATCGAGCATTATTTGCACGAAGGCCAGCATTTGGTGGTGCAGGTGGTTAAAGATCCCCTGGGTACCAAGGGGGCCAGATTAACCACGGAAATTTCTATTCCGTCTCGTTTTCAGGTTTTTATGCCCTATGCCAATAATTCCGGAGTATCGCAAAGAATAGAGCATGAGCCCGAACGGTTGCGCTTAAAAAACTGCTTGGAAGCGTTTCGGCAAGAGCATCAATGTGGGGGTTTTATTGCCCGTACCGCTGCCGAATGCGTGGATGAACCGATTCTGATAGCTGATATGACCTTTCTGTTGAAGTTATGGGAGTCCATCGCTGCAAAAATTGCTACGGCTAAAGTCAAACAATTCATCCACAAAGATCTACCTTTAAGCGTTAGAACCTTGCGCGATTTATATAAGGAGGGCATAGATCGGGTACGCGTCGATTCCAAAGAGACTTATCACCGTTTAGTAGAATTTGCGGAAATCTTTGTGCCGGAAATTGTGCCGGTGATAGAGCATTACACTGGGGAATGTCCGGTTTTTGATATCTACAACGTTGAGAGCGAAATCCAAAAAGCCCTGGAACGCAAAGTGAAGTTAAAGTCCGGCGGTCATTTGGTTTTTGATCAAACCGAATCCATGACGACCGTGGATGTGAATACTGGCGGTTATGTCGGTGGTCGTAATCTTGAAGAGACCATCTTTAAAACCAACTTGGAAGCGGCGCAATCGATAGCCAGGCAACTGCGGCTGCGTAATTTAGGCGGTATTATTATTATCGATTTTATCGATATGCAGAGTGAAGATCATAAAAAGCAGGTTTTACACGCACTGGAACGGCATCTGGAAAAAGATCATGCTAAAACCAATATTACTGAAGTGTCTGTGCTAGGGTTGGTAGAAATGACCCGCAAGCGAACTCGGGAAAGTTTGGAGCACATTCTCTGTGAGCCTTGTAGTGCTTGCGGTGGACGTGGTGTTTTAAAAACGCCAGAATCGATGTGTCTGGAAATATTCCGAGAAATTATTAGGGAGGTTCGTCAGTACAATGTACAAAAATTATTGGTATTAGCTTCCAACGCGGTAGTAGAAATGTTGTTGGACGAAGAAGCCGACATGCTGGCGGAGTTGGAGGCCTTTCTTGGTGTTCAGATTAAATTCAGGGCGGAGGCTGAATATAATCAGGAACAGTATGACGTGGTATTGCTTTGAGGCATCTAATAATTAAACAAACTCCTTCCCTTTTCGGATGTAATCAATGTGTGATGGTGTCAGGATTTAAAGACGTCGCTGCATGATTCATCATTTCAAACGTGCTACCCGGCACCTAATTTTTTGGTCGTTACTGTCCGTTGCTATCGGCTTAACGTGTCTGCGACTATTATTGTCAGGCATTGAAGGCTATAAGGCTGATTTGTCAGACCATGTTAGCGAGTTGCTCGGCGCGCCCGTGAGCATTGGTCGTATTGGCGCTAAAATGCGCGGCTTTAGCCCTGAGTTAATACTTAAAGACATTAGCGTCCAGTCCGTTACTGCTAACGGCAAACCGCCTATCCAATTGCAAGAAATCCGTCTGGGTACAAACCTGTTTTCTATGGTACGAAAGCGTGAGTTATGGTCGTCGGCCTGGTTAACTTTGATTGGAGCCAAACTATCAATTATTCGCAATCCGGACGGTAATATTGTTATTGATGGTTTAGGTAATGGTGATAGCAGCCCTCAGTGGTTGTTACAAGGCGAAAAGCTCGCCATGGTTAATAGCGAAATCATTTGGCATGATCAGAAAGGTCAGCTAAAGCCATTGTTGTTAAATACAGTTGATTTAGTAATAAAAAATGCCGGGCAACAGCATCAACTTAATCTAGTCGCCCAACTACCCAAACAATACGGTGACTCTGTAAGAGTTTCTATGAATTTGACCGGAAATGGGCTAGATACTTCGGCGCTGAAGGGGCAAGCATACCTGGAAGGCAAGCTATTACAGTTGGGTGAGTTGATTCCGCAGGAATTGCTGCAGGGTATTCGGATCAGTTCGGGCAAGGCAGATGTTAAGGTATGGAGCGATTGGCAGCAGGCGCAGCCCGTACAAGTTACTGTTGCTGCGCAGTTGCAACAAGGCGAATTTGTGCGCCGCGATAAAAGTATGTATATCGCCAAAAAATTGAGCACTCGCTTTCGTTGGCGGCAATCGGCGCAACGCTGGTATCTGCAAATGGATGAGTTCACCCTGGCTACATCGACAAAAAATTGGCCGAATAGCCAATTTAGCTTGTCAGTATTCAATACTGCCGAACACTCACTAAGTCAATTGGGGCTGTTCGCGATCCATGTTGATTTGCAAGAATTAGATGAGTTGCTACAGTTTTTCGTACCACTGCCAGACGCACAGCTCAAGTTATTGGCTGACAGGCAGTTAAAGGGTGTATTGCAAAATATGTCGATATTTGCCGATATTCAGAAAAAATCGGGAGCTATCAATGGACAGTTTAATAACATATCTATTGCAGCTGCGGGCGATATGCCGGGTGTGAATAATCTGTCAGGTGCCATTAAGGGCGATGAGCAAAAGGGAGGTATACATTTTGCGACGGAGAAGGCTCAGTTAATTGCTCTGAAATTGTTTCGTACACCACTGACTATCAGCCGGTTAGCAGGGATTTTAGGTTGGCAGCAAACCCCAGAAAGCTGGATATTTTCAGGTAAAGATCTACTGGCCGATGTGCCCGGATTATTTAGTACTACCCAAGTTCAGTTGGATATTCCTAAGTCTGATGGGACACCGGTCATCGATTTGCAAAGCTCTTTCTCAAGTCCAGACATGAGTAAAGCGCCGCTTTATCTACCAGTTGGAGTTATGTCTAAATCCTTAGTTAACTGGTTGGATCATGCTTTCATTGGAGGGCGGATCAGCAAGGGTGAGTTTTTGTTGCGCGGAGAGCTGGATAAGTTTCCGTTTAAGAATAGTCCCGGTATTTTTAAAGTTTTATTTGATACCGAACAACTAGAACTTACTTTTCACCCCGATTGGCCGCATTTAACCAACTTGGCCGGATCTGTATCGTTCTTAAAAAACGGTGTGCAAATTGATTTGCGGCAAGGTCAGTCCGGCGAAGTAAAAATTAATCAAGCAAGCATTTCAATTTCCGAAATGGGGGATAATGCAAAATTGCTGGTTAAAGGCCAGGGTGAGAGTGATCTCGGCCAAGGTTTGGCATTTTTAGAGAAAACGCCTCTGCAAACCAAGGTAGAGCCAGTTCTTGCTGCGATTGCTCCGCAAGGCCTTAGCAAAGTGGCACTGAATTTAACCATTCCTTTAGTTGATAATAGCGAGCCTAAAGCTGAGGTTGTCGCTGAGTTAAATCAGGCAAAAATGAAAGTGAATGCCCTAGATTTATGGGTTAATCACATTAACGGAGCCATAAAATTTAATAGGATCGGTGTTTTTAGTGACGCCATTCATGCAACCGCCTTGGGTCAATCAGTCAAAATAGCTATTGGGCAAGAGCAAAAAAAGACGGTAGTCAACGTAGACGGCAGCGCAGAAATTGCTGATTTACAAAAGCAGTTTAAATTGCCTTGGTGGGATGTTGCAAAAGGCGCGGCAGAATATCGATTAAAGTTAGCCTTGCCAGATAAAGCTAGTGCGCCGATGCAGCTTGATGTGCAATCGGACTTAGTTGGTGTGGTGCTGGATTTGCCGGGTGATCTAGCTAAAGTAGAGTCACAGCGACGATCATTAGCATTGTCTTTTGATTTAAACCAAAAAGCTTTTTTGCCAATTAACCTAAATTACGATAACAAGCTAAAAGCGGCTTTAAAGTTTAACCTTGCCGGGCAGCGCATTGAGGCAGGGCATTTGGTGATTGGCGAGGGTAAAGCCCAATTACACGATGCGACTGGTTTAACGATAGACATCAAGAGAGATCGGCTTGCCTTACAGGACTGGTTAGGTTTAGCCGCCGCGCAAAATAATTATAGTTTTGCCGATCGACCCATCCGAAAACTTAGCATTCATAGCCCCCATGCACTGTGGAAAAATACTGACTTAGGCAGCTTTGAGTTAATGATAACACCCGAGGAAAATCATTGGCTGGGTGAGTTAGATAGCAGTTTTGCCACTGGGAAAATCCATATCCCAACTCAGCGAAACGATACTGAGAAAATTACAGTGACTTTGCAAAAACTGGATCTTAGCGCCTTAAGGCAACTGAAGTCGCATTCGACAACGCAGGGATCGACTATTTCACCGGACGCGATGCCGTTATTTAGTTTGAGTAGCGCTAAGGCACTTTGGCAACAGCATGATTTAGGTATGTTGGTGGTAGAAACCGAACGAATTCCCACAGGTATCGTGTTTAAACACATCGATATTTTTGGTAACGATCAAAAACTAAGTGCTACTGGCGAGTGGAAATCTTCCGGCAATAACTCGGTAACTCAAATGCAGGGACGATTAGAAATGCCGCAAGCAGGTAGTATGCTGGCAAATTTGGGTATCACTAACGATATTTCCGAGGCGAACGGCACTGCTGATTTTTTATTGAACTGGCGAGGTGCCCCTTATGAGCTTTCGTTAGCCGATTTAAAAGGCCAGCTCACCGTAAATCTCAATCGTGGTCGTATATTGAGTATAGAGCCTGGCTTTGGGCGCATTTTGGGCGTATTAGCGCTGGCGCAATGGATCAACCGTTTGCAACTCGATTTTAGTGATATTTACCAGGAAGGTTTAACGTTTAACAGCATAAAAGGTCGCTTTGATTTACTCAACGGCAAAGCAGTGACTCAAAATTTAGTGGTTGATGCAGTCCCAGCTAAAATAACCCTGACTGGCGAGACTAATTTGGTATTGAAAACCGTAGATCAGGTGGTAAACGTAGCCCCAAAAAGTGCTGATGCGGTACCCATAGCTGGTACAATCATGGGCAAAATCACTGCATTCATGGCAAAATCGCTGACAGGAAAAGATCAGGAAGGTTTTTTCTTCGGTTCACAGTATTTAATAAAAGGTGTGTGGGGAAATGTGCAAATTATTCCGTTGCACGAAAACGATGGCCTGATGCAAAAAACCTGGAATAGCATCACCACCTTTCCCTGGTTGCAGCAACAAGAAACAAAAAAATGAGAGGAAATATGAGTAAGTGTGCCGCTATTCAAATGGCATCCAGTCCTAATGTAAGTGCTAATTTACTGGAAGCCGACAAGTTGATCGCCGAAGCGGCAAAAGCTGGAGCGAAGTTGGTTGCTTTGCCGGAAAATTTTGCCTTAATGGGCGATCATGAGTTGGATAAAATTAAAATCAAGGAACAGTATGGAGTCGGCCCCATACAAGAGTTTTTAGCAAATGTCGCCAAAAAATATGGGGTATGGGTGATTGGTGGCACTATTCCTATCGCAGGTAATGCCGACAACAAAGTGCGTGCTGCCTGTGTGGTTTATAACGATCAGGGTGAACGAGTCGCACGTTACGACAAAATGCATTTGTTCGACGTCAATGTGCCAGGAACTAATGAGGTTTATCGAGAATCCGACTCCATTGAACAAGGTGAACAGCCGCTGGTTATTGATACGCCTTTCGGCAGATTGGGGATTGCCGTTTGTTATGACTTACGCTTTCCGGAGTTTTTTCGCAAATTGAGTGAGCAGGGCGTGGAAATCTTAGTGATTCCGTCTGCATTTACCGCTGAAACCGGGGCAGCACATTGGGAATTGTTACTGCGTGCCCGAGCGGTGGAAAATTTATGCTATGTGATAGCGCCAAATCAAGGCGGTTTTCATCTCAATGGTCGCCGCACTTTTGGACATAGCATGATTATTGATCCTTGGGGGGTCATCATGGATTGCTATAAGACTGGTGGGGGTTTTGTGTCGGCAGAAATCGATCTGGAAAGACTGGAAAAAGTTAGGACGTCTTTCCCTGCATTAAGCCATCGACGATTTAAGAGTGCTTAGTATGTCGGCAGAACAGATCAAACTTATCAGTAAATTAATTTTTATATCTACGCTATCAGCCTGTGGCTCCACAGAAACTGCCCATTACAAAGATAACGAATTGCTTGAAAGACCCCCAATTTTGGCTATTGACAGGCAATCAGAACTGGCGGCTGAAAATGAAGCGGACAGTCCGCAACCTGATGAAAGCGTGGTGTCCACGGCTGAAGATAGAAAAAAAGGTATGGGGGATAAAGTTTATTTAACCGACTCTACACCACCCGCTCTTAAAATTAAGCAACCATTTGCTGGCGCATGGAATACGGTTGAGCAAGCCTTGATACAGAGAGAAATTAAAATAACTGATCATGAGAAAGACAAAGGCCTCTACTACGTTGCTTACGATAACCGAGGTTTTTTAGATCATCTGGGTTCATTTTTTAAAAGTGATGATAAAGGTTCCATTTACTTATTGACGTTAACAGATGACGATAATGAAACCAAAGTTATTGCTTCGCTGGCAAACCCGGTTGAGCAAGATAGTTCAGGTAGTCAGGATGGCCACAACGACGGCTCTGCTGATGACCATGCCGCGGAACTTTTACAGATTCTGTATCAGACTATGCGCGATGATCTCGTGAAAAAATAATCGCATTAACGGCGCAAACAATTTACTTACCTACTATTCTCGAGATGTTTGATGGAATTATTAAACCTTGCCAGACAAGCTATTTTGATACCTGCGGGTATTCAGGATGCCGATATTGAAAAAATTATGAGTTGCTTGTTAGGTGACTCGGTAGATGCTGCGGATATTTATTTTCAATCCAGTCATTCAGAGTCATGGGTACTGGAAAGCGGTATTATCAAAGAAGGGAGTCATAGTATTGAGCAAGGTGCCGGGGTTCGTGCTGTTTCCGGTGAAAAAACTGGTTTTGCCTACAGTGATCGAATTGAATTGACGGAGTTACTGACAGCAGCAAATAACGTTAGAGCTATCACACGGCACGGCCAGAATGCGCAAGTTAAGATCGGCCATCCAAGAAGTGGCTGGCAGCAATATTATTCTGTCGCCAACCCTCTAAAATCATTGAGTGATCAGCAAAAAATTGACTTATTACGTAAAGTTGACAGCGAAACCCGCAAGCTCGATATTCGTATTGAGGAGGTTATTGTCAGTATGGCGGCAGTGCATGAACATATTTTGGTTGCTAATCAGGATGGATCCTTAGCCGCTGATGTCCGACCTTTAGTACGTATGAATGTGACTGTGATTGTGCAAGAGCAAGGCCGCAGAGAGCAGGGCAGCATGGGCGGCGGCGGGCGTAGTGATTATGGGTATTTTATAGATCATGATACCGCTTTAGGTTATGGCAAAGAGGCGGTAAGACAAGCCCTGGTTAATCTGGAGGCCGGCGATGCGCCGGCTGGCAATATGACGGTAGTGTTAGGATCGGGCTGGCCAGGGATATTGCTGCATGAAGCGATCGGTCATGGGTTGGAAGGTGACTTCAATCGCAAGGGCACGTCTGCTTTTAGTGGTCGAGTTGGTGAGCGCGTGGCCTCGGATTTATGTACCGTAGTAGACGACGGCACATTGTCAGGACGACGTGGATCTCTCAGTATAGATGATGAGGGTACGCCGACCGAAAATACGGTGCTGATCGAAAAAGGCATACTGAAAGGTTATATGCAAGATAAGCTTAATGCACGACTGATGGGTGTTAAAACCACTGGCAACGGTCGCCGGGAGTCATACGCACATCTGCCTTTGCCGCGTATGACCAACACATATATGCTGCCGGGCCAACATAATCCTGAAGAAATTATTAGATCAGTGAAAAAAGGTTTGTTTGCCAAAAATTTTGGCGGCGGTCAGGTAGATATTACTTCTGGCAAGTTTGTGTTTTCGGCCAGTGAAGCTTATTTGATTGAAAACGGTAAAATTACACGGCCAGTAAAGGGGGCGACCCTTATTGGCAATGGCCCCGATGTTCTAACCAAGGTATCAATGGTCGGTACGGATTTGGCTCTGGATAGCGGCGTGGGTACTTGTGGTAAGGATGGGCAAAGTGTGCCGGTTGGCGTAGGGCAGCCAACCTTGAAAATTGATGGTTTGACTGTAGGTGGAACATGTGTCTGAGCAATATAGTTTTGAACAAACTGCGAACCACAAAATAATTTAAGAGATTACCGTGCAAAAACAAGAACAAATTGATCAGCTGAAAGCGATAGTTAAAGAATTACTGGGCGAGGCCACGCGTCAGGGCGCCAGTTCCGCAGAAGCCGGGTTAAGTCAGGAAACTGGTTTGTCCGTTTCGGTTCGTCTGGGCGAGGTTGAAACTATTGAGCATCATTGCGACCAAGGACTGGGTATAACTGTTTATTTTGGTCAGCGTAAAGGTTCGGCCAGTACCACGGATTTATCGCCTGACTCCATAAAGGAAACGGTCAGTGCAGCGTGTAGTATCGCTCGCTATACTAGCGAAGATGAGTATTCTGGATTGCCTGAAGAAACTATGTTGGCGACTGAGTTTCCGGATTTAGAGCTATATCATCCGTGGGAGATTGATGCCGAGAAAGCCATTGAAATAGCAACTGAATGCGAATCAGTCGCTAGATGCTTTCATCCGGAAATCAGTAATTCTGAAGGTGCATCTATTAATACCCATATGGGTGTGCGAGTGATGGGTAATACTTTAGGATTTTTGCAAGGCTATGCGTCCACTCGCCATTCTTTAAGTTGTTCCGTGCTGGCGCAACGAGGCGATAGCATGCAACGAGACTACTGGTATACGGTGGCGAGAAATGCTCTGAATTTGGAACCAGCAACCTCAGTCGGTACTAAGGCTGCAGAACGCACGTTACGCCGCCTGCAAGGACGTAGTTTAAGTACGCGGCAAAGTCCGGTGTTGTATTGTGCGGAAGTCGCCGGTAGCTTGTTGGGTTCATTTTTGGGCGCTATTAGCGGCGGCAGTTTATATCGTAAATCGTCTTTTTTACTGGACACCATTGATACTAAAATTTTCCCAGATTTTATTCGCATTCATGAGCAGCCCTATCTAAGAGGTGCGTTAGGGAGTGCTTCGTATGATAGCGACGGAGTTGCTACCCAAACCCGCGATATTGTTAGCGACGGGGTTCTGCGTGGTTACGTACTGGGTACTTATTCTGCGCGCAAACTAGGTTTGCAATCCACGGGTAATGCGGGTGGTGTGCATAATCTCAGCATAGCGACTAGTGAGCTTGATTTGCAAGGCATGCTGAAAAAGCTACATACCGGTCTGCTGGTAACTGAGTTAATGGGGCAGGGCGTTAATATGGTGACCGGTGATTATTCAAGAGGCGCAGCCGGATTTTGGGTAGAGCAGGGTGAAATCCAATATCCAGTTGAAGAAATCACAATTGCTGGGAATCTAAAGGATATGTTCAAACATATTGTCGCAATCGGTAATGACGTGGATTACCGCGGTAATATTCGTACTGGCTCTATATTGGTTGAGCAAATGTCGATTGCGGGCGAATAGAGCCAGGTTGTATATGAAAGTTCATGTTACAAAATTTCTCTTAAGTCTCTTTATTGCTTTTATTGTCTGTAAGCCACTGTTAGCCGCTGAGCAAAAATCTTTTGATTTTTATGTGTTGAGCTTGTCATGGTCGCCGGAATTTTGTGATAGTCACCCAAGAGAGCGGCAATGTGGTCGTGGTTATGGTTTGGTACTACACGGCGTGTGGCCTCAATACCAATCTGGATACCCGCAATCATGTAGAAAAACACGGATGCCGGCTAGACTTGCTCGTGAGTTTGCAGACCTATATCCTAGCGAGAAACTGGTGTTTCATGAGTGGAAAAAACACGGAACTTGTTCTGAGCTAACGCCGCGTGCTTATCTGCAGTTCTCACAAAAGCTTAAGCAAGGCTTTATTGAACCGACAGCCTTAAAAAATCTGACTAAACCTTTGCGCACTACCGCTACACAATTAAAGCAGCAAATTGTCTCAACTAATCCCTATCTTAATAGCGAAGCGATTGCGTTTTCTTGCGCTGGCAGTGGTCGATTTTTACAAGAAATTTATGTGTGCCTCGATAAAAGCGGTACTGGACCTGTCGAATGCAGTACTGAGCTTCAGCGTCGAAGCAGACGAAGTTGCGGGCAGGCGGACTTTCTGATCAGAAACGTTAGATAGCGAAAGCAAGGTAGTCTGTTACATTCAAGCTAACGTCATACTCGAAAACAATTTATTTTTGGAAGTTGTTGGTGGTTGAAGTTTTAAAAATTACTCGCCTAGAAGGGAGTGGGTTTTGACGCTGTCGTTGAGTTAGTCATTGCCCGGCGCGGGTTACCAGGCCGGGCAATGCGTTGTTACAGACAATCATTGTTTAGTTTTGCAAAATAAGTCCATGCTAGCTCTCGTTTCAATGACTTGGGTAAGCAGATTTTAATCTGCGATTTAATATAACATTGCTAGAAATGGCAGCAGAAGCAAATAGTGCGGTGGAAATAATAAATTCTCCAGCGACAAAGCCAAAAATACCTGCGATAAAAAGTATGCCAATTAAAATATCTTTAAATAGTTCGCTCATTTTCTTATCCTCACATAAATTAAGATATGTGTCGTGCCGACACGATTAGAATATAGTTATTAATTATTAATAGTACAATGTTTAAAAAAGTAGATAAATTGTTCCTAAATTAGAAACAATTGGTCGTGAGGCAATCTACTGGGCGTGCTTTGCTGAGGGCTAAATACAATAGCAAACGAAATGATGGCTCAGATAAATTATTGAGCTTCGTGTTTTCTATATGCGGATAGTCGTCGAATTTACTTTATTTTTATCTGGGCAAATTTGCGATAATGATCGGCCATCATTTTATTAGGTATGTCATATGTGGTTTAAAAATCTTAGCATTTTCCGTCTTACTGAAGACTTCGTCTTGACCCAAGATGAATTAGAACAAAAACTTGAGGCCTTACCTTTTCGTCCTTGCGGTGGTCACGAAGAATCTACCTTTGGTTGGACTTCGCCTGTAGGTAAATCATCACCGTCTTTGGTGCACAGTGCTAACGGATTTATGATGATTTGCGGTAAAAAGGAGGAAAAGGTGTTGCCTTCGGCGGTTGTAAATGAAATGGTTCAGGAAAAAATTCTCGCTACAGAAGAAGAGCAAGGTCGCAAGTTATCTAAGAAAGAGCGTACCGCTATTAAAGATGAGTTGATCTTTGAGTTATTGCCAAAAGCATTCACATTCTCCCGCAAGACATATGCCTACCTAGACCCTAAAGGACATTGGCTAATTGTCGACTCAGCTTCAGCAAAAAAAGCAGAAGATTTGCTCAGTCATTTGCGCAAGTGTTTAGGCTCATTGCCAGCCGTACCCTTAAATACAATTGAAAAACCAGTTGTGACCCTAACTCAATGGCTGATTAATAATCAAACTCCGAACGATATTATGATTGAGGATGAGTGCGAATTGCGAGCGCCAGAAGAGGAGGGCGGTATTATTCGTTGCAAACGCCATGACCTAGCGTTGCCTGAAATTAAAAATCACCTTGATACCGGTAAAGTAGCCATTAAGCTGGCCATCAGTTGGGCAGATCGTCTCTCGTTTGTGATTGATGAGCATTTGTCTATCAAGCGTCTGCGCTTTCTTGAGCTCATTCAGGATCAGGTAGCTGATATTGAATCTGCTGATGAAATTGAACAATTTGATGTGGATTTTTCGATTATGTCTCTGGAGCTTTCCAATTTTCTACCTAGATTATTGGAGCTTTTTGGTGGCGAAAATAAATCTTAACCCATAAAAAAAGCCCGACAGAATAATCTGCCGGGCTTTTTTGTTGTTCTTAATTCAGTAATGAATTATTTCATCATTGATTTTTTGAACATGTGATCCAATTTGCTATTGGTGTCTTGTGCGTATTGAGCAGCACGGTTAGCAGCGGCTTCAGCAGCAGCAGCGGTTGAGGCCGCAGAGGCAGCAGCTGATTGAGCAGCAGCAGCGTCAGAAGAGGCTTGAGCAACAGAAGTCTTCAAGCCATCAATCTGTGACTGTAAGTTTTCGATATCTGAATTACTAGCACAACCAACAACTAAGCTAGCTGCTAAAGCGATCATTGACAATTTCATTACTTTTTTCATATTACTTTCCTTCATCAGAGTTATTACTACAAAAAAACTTTATAGCTGGGAATAATTCTAGCATCGTTTCACAGGTTTTCCAGTTTTATTTTATCTTTACGACAGTCCCTGTATCGATTAGCTGACTTAAGTGATCAATTTGGCCGTTAGTCAGGGCAATGCATCCATGAGTCCAGTCAAATGTCTCGTGAACTCTCACATCTGCCCTGCCTAATCCATGAATACCAATTTGTCCTCCCATAGGTGTATTTTGAGGAGGTATTTGATTAAATTGATGGGCCGTCGCGATCCGTTCATAAGTGTAATGATCAATAATTCCCTTCGCCAAAGCATGTTTAGCATCTTCTATCGAAGGGTAGGTCAAGCCAAAAAACTTTCGGAAATTACTTTTTTCACCAACCCATCCAATCCTATAACTCCCATAGGGCGTGATATTATCACCTCGGTGGGTTTTTGAGCCAGCACCGCCTCGACCAATGGCAATCTGGTTTATGGTTTCGAGAGTTCGCTCGCCTTCTTTCACCTCGATTTTACGCGCTTTAGTGTCGACTAAAAGCCAGATATTACCATTTGCCGCTGCTGATACAGCAAACACACTACAACAAAACAATAAACCAATTCGTAACATACAAACATTTACTCTATAAATGAAATTTGGTGTACTTTATTCCACCGAGTTAACAACAAACCAAGGACCAAGCATGCAAATAGAAACTATTACTACACAGCCCTATCAAGATCAAAATCCAGGCACGTCTGGATTGAGAAAAAAAGTTAAAGTATTTCAACAGCCCGGCTACTTGGAAAATTTTGTACAAGCCATTTTTGACTCGTTAGAAAATTTTTCTGGTAAGTCGTTAGTGCTAGGCGGCGATGGCCGTTACTTTAACCGAGTAGCCATTCAAACCATTATAAAAATAGCGGCGGCTAATGGCTTCGGTGAGTTAATTATAGGTCAAGGTGGCTTATTGTCTACACCCGCCGCATCGCATATTATCAGAAAAAATGACGCCTTCGGTGGACTTATTCTGTCAGCCAGCCATAATCCTGGAGGCCCTGATGAAGATTTTGGCATTAAATATAATGTTGATAATGGCGGTCCTGCTCCGGAAAAATATACCGCTGATTTCTACAAGCGCAGCCAAGTAATAGATAGTTATAAGATTGCCAGAATTGACGACGTAGATTTAGATTCGATTGGTTCTCAGCAGATAGACGATCTTAAAATTACCATTATTGATCCAGTCTCTGATTACGCTGAATTAATGCAATCAATTTTTGATTTTCCGCTGCTTAAACAAAGCATTAGCTCAGGTTATATAACGTTGCTTTTTGATGCCATGAGCGCCATAACCGGGCCTTATGCCAAAAGAATACTTATTAATCTTTTAGGTGCAAGTCCTGATTCGGTGATCAATGCCGAACCACTCGAAGACTTTGGTGGTCATCACCCCGACCCTAATCTGGCTCACGCGCATGAGTTAGCCGAAAAAATGTTTGGCTTTGCTGCCCCAACTTTTGGTGCTGCTTCTGACGGCGATGGTGATCGCAACATGATTACCGGCAATAATATCTTTGTCACTCCCAGCGACAGCTTGGCCATAATGGCTGCTAACGCGCACTTAATCCCAGCTTATGCGAAAGGTTTAAAAGGCGTTGCCCGTTCTATGCCAACCAGCCAAGCGGTAGATCGAGTTGCCGCTCATTTCAAAATCCCTTGTTACGAAACGCCAACCGGCTGGAAGTTTTTTGGAAATTTGCTCGATGCAGGGAAAATAACATTATGTGGCGAAGAAAGCTTTGGTACCGGGTCAAATCACGTTAGGGAAAAAGACGGTCTTTGGGCGGTATTATTTTGGCTGAATTTAATTGCCAGAAGGCGTCAATCCGTCGCTGATATTGTCCATGAACATTGGCAAAAATTTGGTCGTGATATTTATTGCCGACATGATTACGAAGCCATAGAAACGCCCGTTGCCGATGGTATTTTAGAGCATCTGCGTAGTTTGCTGGCAACTTTGCCTAAACAGGCATTTGGCGAATACATTGTTAAATTTGCTGATGAGTTTAGTTACGCCGATTCAGTTGATGGCAGTATCAGTAAAAATCAGGGTATTCGGGTTAGTTTTGAAAACGGCTCGCGCATTGTGTTTCGTTTGTCAGGCACAGGAACAGTGGGCGCCACCTTGAGAATTTATATCGAGAGATTTGAGCCGGATACATCTAGACACAGTCAAGATGCTCAGATCGCCTTGGCAGAGCTGATTAATCTTGCTGAACAGTTTTGTGAAGTAAAAAAACGCACAGGCAGAACCGAGCCGGACGTTGTTACTTGATTTGCAATAACGGATAACAACCTCAGATAATTCCGAGAGGTTGTTATCCGGGAAAATTTTACCGCTTCATTGAATCAAAAAATTCTGCATTGGTTTTGAAATCTTTCAATTTACCAATCAAGAATTCTGAAGCGGCCATTTCATCCATGGGTTGTAGAATTTTACGCAAAATCCAGGTTTTTTGAAGTGTATCAGGATCAACCAGATATTCTTCCCTGCGGGTGCCGGAACGGTTAATATTAATGGCGGGGTAAATCCGTTTTTCGGCGATTTTACGGTCTAAATGCAACTCCATGTTGCCGGTACCTTTAAACTCCTCATAGATGACTTCATCCATTCTGGAGCCAGTATCAACCAAGGCGGTTGCAATAATTGTCAAGCTGCCACCTTCTTCGATATTTCTTGCCGCACCGAAAAAACGCTTGGGTTTTTCTAAGGCATTCGCATCGACACCACCGGTTAATATCTTGCCAGAAGAAGGTACTACGGTGTTGTAAGCTCGTGCTAAACGCGTGATTGAGTCTAACAAAATAACTACATCGTGTTTGTGTTCCACTAAACGCCGGGCTTTTTCGATAACCATCTCAGCGACTTGAACATGACGAGTGGCAGGCTCATCAAAAGTGCTGGAAATCACTTCACCGCGTACGCAACGTTCCATCTCCGTGACTTCTTCTGGTCGTTCATCAATTAGCAGTACGATTAGATAACATTCTGGATTTTGCTCTGCAATGGCCTGTGCCAGACTTTGCAGAATCATGGTTTTACCGGCTTTAGGTGGTGATACGATCAAGCCACGTTGGCCCTTGCCGATAGGGGCAATTAAATCAATGATACGGCCGGTTAAATCTTCGCTGGTGCCGTTGCCTTGTTCCAATACAAAGCGTTGTTTGGCAAATAGGGGTGTTAAATTGGAGAAGTGGATCTTGTTTTTGGTATTTTCGGGAGGCTCAAAATTGATTTGTTCAACTTTGAGCATAGCGAAGTAACGTTCGTTATCTTTTGGTGGTCTGATTTTGCCGCTAATGGTATCGCCGGTTTTTAATGAGAAGCGTCTAATTTGGCTGGGCGAGACATAAATATCATCGGGACCCGCTAGATACGAACATCCCGGTGTCCGTAAAAAACCAAAACCATCTGTTAAAATTTCCAACACACCGTCGCCGTATATATCATCCCCGGCTTTTGCCTGCTTTTTTAAAATGGCAAAAATTAAGTCTTGTTTTCGCGATCTGGCGACGTTTTCAAGTCCTAAGGACTCGGCTATTTCGATAACTTCACTGATTTGTTTTAGTTTTAACTCGGTTAGATTCATAAAAAAAGGCAACTCGAAAAATAAGATATACGGTAAGACACCGTAACGACTGGAAAGGATTTAGGTAAGGGGTTAGTTTATCGGACGATATGCGAATGCACTTGAATAGCACATAGGCTCAGTATAGCCCACATGCACCAGCCCGTCCAACGTTTTGTAACGGGCCAAGCGATGAGATCGGTTATATATTACTATCAATAAAAGTAGCGAGCTGTGATTTTGTCAACGCACCCACTTTCGTTGCTTCAACTTCCCCATTTTTAAATAGCATAAGCGTAGGTATACCGCGTACACCATAATGCTGTGGTGTCTCTGGATTATCGTCTATGTTGATTTTTGCGACAATCAATTTACCTGCATAATCTTTAGCAATTTCATTCAATACGGGTGCAATCATTTTGCATGGCCCACACCATTCAGCCCAATAGTCAACTAAAACTGGGCCACTAGCTTTAAGAACAGTTTCATTAAATTCGCTATCATTTACATGAAGGACGGCATCGCTCACACTATTTCTCCAACAATTAAAAAAGAAAACTATAGGAGGGATAAAGAGAGTAGTCAATCAATTTTATCCAATTTGTTTTTTACGTTATGCTACTCACCATGAATACTACTCACTTAACGCAAACTCGCTTCAGCAATCTTGAGTTGTCTGATTCTATCCTACATAGCTTAAAAGATGCCGGTTTTGATTACTGCACCCCTATTCAGGATAAAACCTTGCCCTTATCTTTGCGTGGCAAAGATATTGCTGGTCAGGCACAAACGGGCACAGGCAAGACCGCGACTTTCCTGCTGGCCACATTTCAGTATCTGATTAATGATGGCGAGGAAGATATAGAAACTGATGCTGATGTCGATGACTTAGACGAGCCTGTTCCGCAAAAGCCAGTCACTAAAGTTAGAAAAATTCATTTTCCCAGAGCCGTTATTCTCGCGCCAACGCGAGAGTTAGCCATACAAATTCACAAAGACGCTTTAGTATTGAGCAAACATCTCAATCTTAAATTTGCGTTGATTTATGGCGGGACGGATTACCAGAAGCAATTAGATAGCATTAAATCTAATGTCGATATCATTATTGGTACGCCGGGCCGAATTATTGATTTTTATCGACAAAATGCTTTTACCCTAGACCATGTCAAAGTAACAGTTATGGATGAAGCTGATCGCATGTTTGATCTGGGATTTATCAAAGATATACGTTACCTATTAAAGCGTATGCCGCCGCCCGAACAACGCTTGAACCTGCTGTTTTCAGCAACACTATCTTATAAAGTTACAGAATTGGCTTATGAGCACATGAATAATCCAGTTTTGGTAAAGATTGAAAGTGAGGAGGTTACATCCAAAGCCATTCAACAAAGTGCGTACTGTCCGGCGAATGATCAAAAAATCGCCTTGCTGATAGGTATTTTGAATCAGCACCAACCGCAGCGCAGCATTATTTTTGTCAACACTAAACGCTGCGCTGAAATGCTTAATGACACACTGAACGCCAATGGCTATAAAACCTCAGCACTGAGTGGTGATGTTGCGCAGGAGAAGCGTCAGCGTATCCTGAATGACTTCCAGGACAACAAGATTACGTTATTAATCGCCACCGACGTTGCCGCCAGAGGCCTGCATATTCCCGATGTCTCACATGTCTTTAATTATGATTTACCGCAAGATGTAGAGGATTATGTGCATCGCATCGGTCGCACAGCTCGATTCGGTGCCAGTGGTGAAGCAATTAGCTTTATCTGTGAAGACTACGCCTACTCTATGCCTGACATAGAAGCGTTTATAGGTCAAAAAATCCCGGTTAAAGCAATGAGTGCCGATTTATTAGCGGAAGTTGTTAAACCGGAAAGAAGACCGGAGAATCATCGCTCAACTCAACCACATAAACGCCCAGGTCAATCTAAAAGTCGCAAACCTAAAGCCCCAGCATAAGCTCTCGGAAGTCTTCGATTGCCACGAAATCAGAAATAGTTCGTTTAGGCTGTTGGGTGTCTGGCTTGGCAACAGAGATTAAATAACCTATCCCGAATTGTTTGGCAGAATTCAAAACTGCCAAACTATCGTCAATCAATAGTGTTGATTCCTTGGCAAAAGATTGCTGTTGCTGAAGCAATCCCCAAAATGACGGGTCTTCTTTGGGTAAACCCAAATCATGTGAACTGATAATGCCATTAAAAAAAGGTTGTAAACAGGTTTTTTCCATCTTTAAAGCCAAACTATCCCGGTGTGCGTTTGTGACTAAGAATATCTGTTTAGATGTTTGTCTTATTTTTTCCAGAAAATCCACGACATGCGGTAACACAGCAATTAACCCGGAAAGCTCCGCTTTAAGGCCAGCAATATCAAGATTCAACTCTTTGCTCCAGTAATCTAAGCAATACCACTCAAGCTTGCCCTCCATGTTTTTAAATCGAGGGACCAAAGCTAGCTTCGCCTGCTCAACTGACAGTTGATGCAGTTCTGCATATTTGAGCGGTACAAATTCTTTCCAAAAATGGTTATCAAAATTTAAATCCAGTAAAGTACCGTCCATATCCAATAATACCGTATTAATTTTTTCCCATTCGATCATAAGAGTACGTTATATTTAGTAAAAATTATCTGACAAAATATCATAATGGCTGAAAAACCGATCATCCTCAATAAAACTACGATCGCAAAAAGCCGATTATTTCGCATTGAGTCGCTTGATATAGAATTTAGTAATGGTCAACAACGAAATTATGAACGCTTGGCTCGGGGAAATCCCGGCGGTGCTGTATTGGTCATACCCATGCTGGATGATAATACCGTGTTATTAATCCGGGAATACTCGGCTGGTGTGCATCGTTACGAGCTGGGCTTGCCAAAGGGTAAGACCGACGCGGGTGAATCTTTTTTAGAAGCAGCAAACAGAGAACTTAAAGAAGAGGTTGGCTACGGAGCTAGAAATTTACATCATCTAAGCTCTTTCTCCTTAGCGCCTTCTTATCTTGAGCACATGACAGAGATCATTTTGGCTCAAGACTTATATCAGCAAAAGCTGCCGGGCGATGAACCTGAAGAACTTGAAGTTGTTCCTTGGCAGCTGACCAACATCAATGCTTTATTGGCTACTGGAGAGTGTACAGAAGCTCGCTCCATCGCTGCACTGTTTATGGCTGTAGAATATTTCAAAGGTCAATAAATCAGTCTACAGCCGGTAAAGCGGTTCTAATTCTTGCTGATCTTTTTGAGCTATTTTGGGGCTGGCTTTCTGCTCAATAAATACCTGGAACAGTTTCTTGCCTTGCCACTCCGCAGTATGTTGGCTATATAAAATCTGGTTTAAATGTAACATTTCATCCCGCAATCTGGCATCACATAAGGTAGCTGTTGCTCCCAAACTGGTAGTGTTAAATTGTTGCCGTCCCCAGTTGATTAAGGCGTCTTTAGCCGCTCGGGCGTCATTTGTAGTGCAAGCACGCTTCAATTTCTTAATGGTGTCTTCTAACTGTCGATTAGGCTCGTTAACTGTTGCAGCCGGTTTGCTCAACTTGTTCTTAAAAAGAAAATAGCCGATGGTGGTGAGCCAGCCCAACGCTAAACCAACCGAAACCCAAAGCCAAGTATTGTCGGTTTGTTTGACATCCTGAATAGTTGGCGTGGTGATTGTATTGGATGTTTGAGGTTCAGCGATTGATGGTTCAACAGCTTTGGGCGCCTCAGTTTGAGCGCCGGGCGTTCCAACAGCGGTAATTGTTGTTTCAGGGATGGCGGCTTCTTCGATTTTTTGGCTGCGGGTATTAAACCAATGCACTTTTATGGCCGGTAACTTATAACTGCCGGGTTTCGACAAAATTAAAGCAATTTTTTCCTCCCGAAAAGCTACTATGCCTTCCGGTTTTTTTTGTTCTTTTAATACCGGTTGATCCGGATAGCTTTTTAAATAGTCATCGGTTTTTGATGTATTTAATTCCGGTAATTGTCCCACCGTAGTTCCGCTCGCCATCAGCGATAATGTTCTGGTTAATGGTTCACCCACTTTAATTTGCTGATTGTCACCAGACCACTCCTGTTTTAAAACCAATTGTTCTGCAGAAAGCCAATGCGAACCGTTGAAAGCTGCCGGTGCCGGTCTTACATTCAATACGATTGGTTTAGACTTAATGCTCCTGGTTTTCGTCGCTTGTGAGTTAAAAAAACCAGAAAAACTGGGGCGACTATTGATGATTACCTCAGCGGTCAATGTTAGCGGTTTGATGGTCAACTGGCCGCTTTTTTGAGGAAAGATAGCATAGCGTCGCTCAATGACAGAATAATCGATGCCACCTAGCTGAGCGTTGTATTTACTGTCTTCACCTAGTTTTTCAATCACTGCATCGGCAATTTCAGGTTCGTTTAAACTAGCCTGGGCAATATTAACGCGTACATACAATCTCATCGTGTAAATAACTTGCGATTGTACATAAGGATCATTGGGGGTGGCCTCAACCTCCAAGAACAAATCTTCTTCCGTGTTGATGTCTTTTTTTATCGGGCCTTGGGTCACATCTATTCCCAGAGTCTGGCTGGCATCATTGCCAAATTTTATCTCGGGTATTATCAGATTGCCGGCCTGTTTGGCCATCACGTTCAGCGTCCACTGGATGGCTTTAGTTGATTTACCGTTAATCCACGACGAGCTGCTACTCTGGCTTTGGTTGAGTATCTGAAAATCCTCTTCTAATGGGGAAAAGTCAGGGTTGCCGTCGGGTTCTTCATTAGCGCTAAAAGTAATCTGGAATGATTCATCCATACTGACAGGATTACGATCTACCGATACATTAATTTGCGCAGCAAAAGTCGAGGGTGAAGCAAGGCAGAACAATACCAAAAACCAAAATATTTTTGTCTGAAGTAATTTAATTTTAAAGAGAGTTATTGCTTTCATAGAAATTATCGTCTGTGTCATTAACTTCGTAGCCTTACTTGCAAGAATTACCAAGCCTTATCCTCACCAGCCTGGTGATCCTGTTGGCGTTGATACTCATATTTATATTGATATTCAAATTTACGTTTTAACAAACCGGCCGGATCGTCTGGAATTCGGTTGAGCCATTGTTCGTTGGCTTGCTGATTTTCATCTTTCGGCTTAATGTCAGCCTTAGCAGCTTGCTGTTTTTGCTGAGCGTCATCCTGCTGTTTTTGTTCCTCAGGTTCTTGGGTTTGTTGGGCATCTTGCTCGGCAGGGTCTTGGTTTTGTTCCGGTTTTTTCTGCTGCTCAGCAGTTTTTTGTGCTGACTCGCTTTCCTCTTGTTTTTCTTCCGTATTATCTTTTTGTTCAGAAGATTCAGGCTGTGATTCAGTTTTTTGATTAACCTGCTTCTCTGATGATTCGGGGTCTCCCTCAGACTTGTTTTGTTCTTCCTGTTGCTCACCTGACTTTTTGTCTTGCTTATCCTGATCCTGGTTTTTTTGATCTTTTTTCTGTTTTTCCAGCTCTTTCTCCACTAACGCTTTGTTGTATTTTGCATCGGTATTGTTGGGATCCAGTTTTAATGCTTGCTCGTAAGCGTTAATGGCCTGTTCCAGCTGACCTGTTTGCGCTAGGGCGTTGCCCTTGTTATATGCATTGGCAGGACCGTTACTGTCTTGAAGTTTTTGCAAGGCTTGTTCATACTCGCCCGCTTTATAGTGCGCTGCCGCCTGCCAATCAGAATTTTTAAATTGCTCGGCGGCTTTTTTGTAATCTTTCTCTTGGTAAGCTTGCTGGCCTTGCTGGTCTTTTGTACGCCATAAATCCTGCCATTCTAGTGCGTAACTGTTTTTAGGAAAGGGTAGTATTAACAATAAGCCAATACACAACAGTCCTCTACGAAATAATAAAGCCGCTAAAGGTAACACCAGTAGTAACAGCCACGGACCTTTCTCATCCCATTGATCGAGCATTAAATTGTTATTTTCTATGCCTTGACGCTCAATATTACTGTCAAAGTGAGCGATGAATGTATCGATATCGGCATCATCAGATTTTATGGTTTCATAAATGCCATGGCCTGCTCGGGCCAGATCAGATAGTTCGCTCACATTTAGCTTGGGTATGACAATGTTGCCTAGATTGTCTTTCAAAAAACCGCCTTCAGACATGGGGATTGGTGCACCATCCGTTGTGCCTACGCCTAATATAGACAATTGGTAGTTGTCTAGATCTCTAGCTGCTGATAGGGTTTTTTCTATATCAATCTCGTCAGTTACCAGTAAAATTTGGCCTTTTTGTAAACCTGCCCGCCTAAACATCTCTACTGCTCGGCGTAACGCCAGCGGTGTGTTATTGCCTGCACTGGGCATAATGTCGGTTGTTAACGCAGTCAGTTGACTATCGATGGTATTGGTATCATCCGTTAACGGGGTGACGGTAAAAGCGTCGCCCGCATAAACTAGCAAAGCAGTTTGACCATCTTTACGTTTCTTGAGAATGTCTGTGATTTTGTATCGAGCCCGCGTTAAACGACTGGGCTTTATATCGTTGGCATCCATAGAGCGCGAGAGGTCTAGGGCTATGACTAAAGCAGAATCATTTCTAAAAACCGGTGATGGGATGCGTTGCCAAGTTGGGCCTGCCAAAGCGATGATGGCTAGAAATGTTGCCAGAAAACCGACTATCATTGGCCATGGACTTTGACTAACCGCTTTTTCTTGCAATAAAAAGGGTAGCAATGCGGCGTCACAGACATCCGTCCAGCTACCGCGGCTGAGTTTGTTTCTGAGCATGAGTACCAGCACCACCAAAGCCGGTAATAACGCCAGTATCCAATAAGGCCTGATAACATGAAATTCCGCCCAATTCATGACAGTCTCATCGTTCTGGAAACGGCAATCAAAGTAGCGATCACTAAAGCCAGTGTCAAAGGCCAATAAAACAATTCGCTACGAGGCCGGAAATATTGTTTATCTTTTTCGACGGGTTCTAGCTGATCTAAAAGTTGATAAATTTTATTCAATTCTTCGGTATTTCTGGCTCGAAAATATCGGCCACCAGTTTTCTCTGCTATAGCCGTCAAGGTTTTTTCATCTAAATCCCGCGATGGATTGACTTTTTGAGTACCAAAAAAACTGCGTACCAGCATTTCATCTGCGCCAATCCCAATGGTATATATTTTTAAGTGGTTGTCTGCCGCTAATTCAGCCGCTTTAATCGGCGTGACTTCTCCGGCGGTATTGGCGCCATCGGTTAATAAGATCAATACTCGGCTATTATCTTGTTGTTGCTTAAGACGTTTTACCGCTAAACCGATGGCATCGCCAATGGCAGTACTTTCTCCGGCTAAATTGATAGCAGATTCATTTAGTAAAACCTCTACGGTTTTGCGATCAAAGGTTAGCGGGGTTTGCAAATACGCTTGCGTACCGAATAATATCAAGCCGAGTCGGTCACCAGCCCGGCGGTTAATAAAATCACTGGCGACATATTTAGTGGCGGTCAACCGATCTACGCGCTGTTTTTCGATGATAAAATCCTGCTCCTGCATACTGCCGGATAGATCCACCGCTAGCATTAAATCCCGTCCACTGACAGCTTGCTCTATTGGTTCGCCTAGCCATTGCGGCCTAGTGCAGGCAAGTACTAATAAAATCCAGGCGATTGCAGCCATCAGTAACGGCCATTCTTTACTTTGCGCAATTGTTCTGGTCTCGGCATCGACAAAATCATCCAGAAAAGGCACTTTTAATGCAGCCTGTTCGATAGGCATGTTAGCTGGTAAAAACCAGCGTACAAATAATGGCAAGGGTAAAGCCAATAATAACCATGGCCATTCAAATTCCAGATTCATCATGGTTTTTGTTTTGAATATTGCTGAAGCCAGTCTTCACAGAGACTGATCAATTGGGATATTTCTGATTCAGATGGACTTTGTTGACGGTAAGGCCCTTCCGTTAATAATGAACCAACACTTTTCTGGAATGACGTGCCTGTTGATTTTTGGTCGAGAAATGCTAACCACTTATTACCGACCAAGCTGGCGACTTGTTGTCTGGGCGATACCGTTACTGCAAAGCGGCGCATCAGTACCGAAATTTGCCGCAGTTTTTCATGGTTATTCTGATTCGTGTTGATTTTGAGTTCCGCCAACATAGCCTGAGCTGTTTTGATAGCAGTTTTACGCGTTGTGCGTTTATAAAACCAATAGCCAAAACCAAATAACAAAGGAATTAATACTGCTATCAGCCACCAGCCAATAGCGGGTGGCCACCAGCCAATAGCATCGGGAACATGTATGTCTTTAAGGGGTAGTTGTGTGGGTTGCATGGGGTAATTTAATCCGTACCAAAAGGGCAGCGGGAAATAAAATCATCTTAAACATTTTATGGGGTCTTCAGCTGTGCTGCACTGAATAAACGTTAAACCCATTTTTTTTGCAATGCGCTGTAACTGTTGTTGACGCTGGGCAAAATGTTGCTGATAGCGTAATACCCGCTGATGATCCCCGGTATCTATCATGACGTCACGCCCATCATCGGTAAAACGATAACAACCTCTCTCAGGCAGTTGGCTCTCCAGCGGATCATAAACAAAAACCAATACGACATCGCAATGTCTTGAAAGCTTAGACAGATGAACCTCGGCGGGTTCATTAATGCCCCGAAAATCACTGATTACATACACTAAGCTACCAGGTCTGGCGTGTTGCGTTAATCTTGCCAGAATATGATCGAAGCCGATGGTATGGCTAAACTTAACATCCTCTTGTTTAAGCAAAGCGTTAAAAAAGCGTAGTACCGCGTGTTTGCCGTTTTGCGGTTTTACTTCGCGGCAGGTGTTATCGGTAAAGATTTGTCCGCCAATACGGTCGCCATGATGCTGTGCTGTCCAGGCCATCAAGCCGGCAATTTTTGCCGCAAGTACCGATTTAAAAACACCTCGCGTAGCAAAATGCATGGTGGAACGATTGTCCACAGAGATAAATATCGGCCTTTCCCGTTCTTCACGAAATACTTTGGTATAAGTTTTACTGGTTCGTGCGGTTACTCGCCAATCGATGCTACGAATATCATCACCGGGCTGATAGATTCTAGCCTCTTCAAATTCCATGCCCCGGCCTTTAAAGCGCGACACATAACCGCCACTTTGTTGAGCCTTAACGGATGGACGCTGAAAATTTAGACCAGCAGCCAGGGTAGCCAGATTAATCAGCGATTTTAAGCTAACTGAAACCAGCTCATTGGCCGCCGCATTGTTAGTTGGTTGTTTGCCAAACACGATCAAGGTACTGCAATTCTGCAAAGCAGTTCATTGATAAAATGTTCAATAGTGATGCCTTCGGCTTCGGCTTCGTAAGACAAAATCAGGCGATGGCGGAGAACATCATAAACCACATCCTGAATGTCTTCAGGGCTGACAAAATCCCGTTGTGATAACCAAGCTTTGGCTCTGGCGCAGCGGTCCAATGCGATGCTGGCTCGAGGACTGGCACCGTATTGTAGCCAGTTGGCAAGGTCTTGACCGTAGGCGCCGGGATTGCGAGTCGCTAAAACAATTTGCAGTAAATATTCTTCAAGACTTTCTGCCATGTATAAATCAAGAATCTGGTCCCGAGCAGTGAATAAGGTTTGTTGATCGATAGGTTCAAATTTGCTGGTTATTTTCTGGGCATCAGAACGCGCTTCCGCTCTGGCTAAATGCAAAATGCTTTTTTCATGTTCGGCTTCTGGATAATCAACTTTCACATGCAGTAAAAAGCGATCTAATTGAGCTTCGGGTAGGGGATAAGTGCCTTCTTGCTCAATGGGGTTTTGGGTAGCCATGACCATAAACAGTTTGGGTAACGGATAGGTAGCTTGGCCGACCGTTATCTGTCGTTCTGCCATCGCTTCTAACAAAGCCGCTTGGACTTTAGCCGGGGAGCGATTAATTTCATCCGCCAAGATCAGATTGTGAAATAGTGGACCTTTTTGAAACTCAAACGTACCTTGTTGGGGGCGATAAATTTCTGTGCCGGTCAAATCTGCAGGTAATAAGTCAGGTGTAAATTGAACTCTGTGAAAATCACCCTTAATGCCTTTGCTTAGAACATTAATGGCTCTGGTTTTGGCAAGGCCTGGCGCGCCCTCAACCAAAATATGTCCATCCGCTAATAAGCCAATCAGCATTCTTTCCACCAGCACATCCTGGCCGATAATTTCCTGATTAATAAAGTTTCTTAATTTTACCAAGGATGCTTGGATTGTATTTTGATCTGACATGATTTTTGGTCTTGTAAAATATGTAAATTCTAGCGGTCTGGAAAAGTAACATACAAACGGCGCATATGGTAATAGCGTCCCACATAAACAATCAAACTTTAAAAAAGTTTCCCAAAGTTAAATATAGATGGTGTTTCAAAAAAAGGGGAAATCTACAAAAGCGGTTTATGGGTAACTTTTCCTAATTTCATTTTGTAGTTAAGCAATGGCATAAAAAATCCGGCACACTTTTGGGCAATGTCCTTATAACTTAAGCGCGGTATTCAAAAGTTATAACCTTTCTGCTAGTATACGCGCTCGTTTTCAACAACTGATCTGGTAATAATTATGGCTTTTGTAGTCACTGAAAATTGTATTAAATGTAAATTTACCGACTGCGTAGATGTTTGTCCGGTGGACTGCTTTCATGAAGGGCCTAACATGTTGGTTATCGATCCGGATGAATGTATCGATTGTACTTTATGTGAACCTGAATGCCCTGCTAATGCAATCTTTTCTGAAGATGATGTTCCTGCTGAATTTCAGTCATTTATTGGCTTAAATGCTGAATTGGCGAAACAGTGGCCAATTATTACAGAGGTTAAGCCGGCCGCAGCCGATGCGGATGATTGGAACGGCAAAGAAAACAAAATCGACTTATTAGAAAAATAAAAATGCCACACAGCGTTACATGGCTTTCGATGATAATCAGTTCGGGAGCTTACGACTATTTGGGGAGTTAAGATAGTTAGTGGCAATCTACTCGCTTGCCGTCATAATTTCTTTTCAAAAAACAAGCATGAAATAACAAGGCGTCAATCTGACCGCGACTTTATTTTATGTGTTTTCCGAAACATAAAAACCCATAATTTTCTATCAGAAAAGTATGGGTTTTTAATTTCATTTTTAGAGTTAAGTCAGGCGTTTGATCCGTCAAACGTTAGAAATTTCATGACACTCACTGTACTTGTAACATGTCCCAGTCAAAAACATTCTCGGTTGTTTTATAGCTGAACATCCGGCAGCGATCAGGCACTTCGATACCCAAGCTCAAAGCTAACGCCTGGCAGGTTGATACTGATACATAGATACTGCTCTACTCAATAATTAATGAGTTCTATCTTCAACCAATAAATGGAAACGACGCCATAGGCTCAAGCTTAGAGCTTATAAACAAAACTGTGTCACAGCAGAATCTTCAGAAAAAACATCTATACCCCAATATGTGTTTTTAGTCGTCAATTTTAGGTGAACTTACCGCATGCAATCGCCAGTCTGATTTTTTGAAAACTATATTTGCATTGTTGTGCGGGATTGGTCATACAATGCTAGCCATCCTATGATGGGATTTTTATAAAATCAGTAATTGAGGAAAGGAATAATAACAATAATCCAGTTTTAGTCGGGGTGAAGTATGCTATTCGCAGAACACTATGCCATGCCTGTGCATGGTAGCCTGGGCGGCTCTTTTCAAAGAGTTAATGATTTTAATGATCAATTTTATGTTCGCTGGGGGAAGATAGATTTTGAAGTGTTTTTTGGTGTACAAGCCAACATCAAAGTCGTTCTAAAAGTCTATCGAGACAACAATATTTGCGAAACTTATATCGTTGATACCGATGCCTATGACATTCATTGGGATAGACATAAACGCCGCACCCGTGATTTTTATGTCCACCCGTTTTCGCTGCAGTTCGGGCAGATAAACTGTATAAAAATTGCCTATCTTATCCACTTGGATGAGCGTTCCATTCCCTCGCAATACGAATATATCTTTATGGATTGGGATCAGGTTCGACAAGAGGCTTCTCAATATCGCAGTATTAACTACCATTGGCGAACTGAAAATAGTTATCGTACCTACGAATTGAATGCAGCTGAATTGCAAAGCGATGTCGATTGGTACAATCAGCATTTCGATGCTTTACAACTGGTGCCTAAATTTACTAAAGGCCAGCAATATCACCCGTTTCATCCCAAGCGCTATATTCATGATTTGATCGACAAGGTAATGCGCTGCAAACAAGAAAATCCTGAGCGATTTTGTACGATCAAAGTCAGCGTAGACTGTATTGATGATTATGATTTTGTTAGCCATTTAATACATGCCCGTGAGCAAGGTGTCTGGGTGCAGTGTATTGTGGACTGGCGCAAAATGACGCTGACCAATAGTCATAATTATGAGCGGCTAAAACGTTCCCGGATTGAGTTGGTGGGCGTGTTTTGTACGCCCAAGCATCATTTGATTGAAGTCGATCCTGATATGCATACCAAATTCATTATTTTTAATGATGAAGATTGCATACTCGGTTCGTTTAATATTACCTTCGATCGTTGGTGGGCCAACTGGGAGTCAGGGATGACCTTCCACTCCAAAGGTATGTGCCGGTTGCTGGATAATATCTTTCAAAGTCAGCGTGGTGGGGTTAATCAAAAATATGGTATTGATCCGTTCAGCCATTTTAATATGCTGTATACCTTTGGCAGACACACCATGCTCAACGGCAAAGCCTATCGACCACATCACGCCATCTTGGCAGAAATTCACCGTGCCCGACATTCGATCAAAATCACTTTGTTCCTAATTGGTGATTTGCTTGGCGATCATCACGATAGTGTTGTTGATGCTTTGATTCATGCAAAAGATCGAGGCGTTTACGTTCATCTTCTGCTTAACGGTCATTTGGCCAGGCAAGGGCGAATTGGTATTAAACGATCAATGCAAGAGGAACTGAATCGTCACTTATTGCCTGCAGTGCAGCGTTTGAAATCAGCCGGTATACCTGTGGGTTTGGTTTATGGCCAGGATGATCATCCGGTGCCTTATTCGCCGATCCATTCTAAATATTGCATTATTGACGACAGTATTGTTATTGAAGGCAGTTTTAATTGGTACAACACCTCGGTGTTTTCCCATGATTTGATTATTGTGGTTAACAATCACCAAGTAGCGAAGCCTTATCTTTATGAGTTTGAACAGATACAGAGATCGTTTAGAGTCTATTATTGATACATACTTAGCATAGACAGAGGTGTGAATTTTGAAAAAGATAGCGTTGTTGCTCTTGATAATTTTGCATAGCCTAGTCGCTGGAGCGGAAGAATCTATTATCGAAGTTATCTCATTAACTAATCGCCCGGCTTCAGAAATTCAGCCGCTACTGAGTCCTTTGTTAGATGGCACAGATCAAGTTAGAGCGGATGGTGCCAATTTACTGGTCAAAACCACTCCGGAGCGATTGGCGAATATTCAAGCATTGGTTAAACAATTGGATACCCCGCAGAATAATTTTCTGATTACCGTGATGCAAAGTAGACAAACCAATGCGGCGGAACTGAATGCCGCACTCAGGGCAAAATTGGCTATGCAAAACGGGAGACTAGCTGATAACCCTACTG
This sequence comes from Methylococcales bacterium, assembly GCA_965247565.1. Lineage (GTDB taxonomy): Bacteria > Pseudomonadota > Gammaproteobacteria > Methylococcales > Methylomonadaceae > CBDFHF01. Next base: position 127,504 of record CBDFHF010000001.1, read on the forward strand.
CGATGATGGGGCATGTTTATCAAACCCGAGACAGCGACCTGAATGAAAGCACACAAGTGCTTAGAACTATGGAAGGGAATGCAGCCTTCATTCAGACTGGCAAAGCATACCCTATGCAGAACTCACAAATTTATCAGGATAATTACGGCAATGTTGCCGTAACGACGAATAATCAAATTCAGGAAGTGACTACCGGGTTTGCGGTAACACCAAGGTTATCCGGCCAGCAAGTGACTCTGGATGTTGAGCCGTGGTCGGATGCCATGAATGGCAGAGGTCAAATCGAAACTCACAGCGCACGGACTACGCTTAGAATAAATCTCGGGGAGTGGGTAGAGTTGGGTGGCGTCAATCAAACTGAAAGCTACAACAGTGCGGGTGCTCCCGCCCGAATTAGGCAAACCAACGACGACCAACTGCATATTTTGGTGAAGGTGGATAAGGTAAATTAAGGTAGCCAGAGAATAAGACGCGGAAGTGAATGGATTAACTTCCGCGAACATCAATGCTGAGCTTAATGTGTATTAGTCTCGACTTGATCTGACTTTCATCTGACAGGTACTCTAGGCCAGCCGTCCATTTCGATAATCTGCAATCGCTTGTTCAATTTCTTCTTTTGTATTCATAACAAAAGGACCGTGTTGAACAATTGGCTCGTTTATGGGTTTTGCCGCAAGTAGTAAAAAAGCGGCGCCTTCAGTGCCAGCGTGAACTTCTACAAAATCACCTTCTGCAATTACGCCGACCGCGTGTGTTTTCAACGGTTGTTTTTCAGTTATTGAACCGAGGTCGGCCGAACCTTCGTACAAATAAACAAATGCATTATGGCTCTGAGCAATGGCATGGATAAAATGTGAAGCTGCCGAAAGCCGAACATCCATAAATAAAAGTTCGGTGCTCAGGCCCTGAATTGGCCCGGGCAAAGATTGATCATCTATTAGCGCCGCACCGGCAATAATTTTTATTTCACCACCTTGCAGTTTTAATGAAGGAATATTTTCTGGTTGAATATCTTGGTAGGCGGCCGGTTTCATTTTCTCGGCTGCAGGCAAGTTTACCCAAAGCTGAAAACCCCGCATGCGTCCGCGCTCTTGTTGCGGCATCTCCGAGTGAATAATACCGCGTCCAGCGGTCATCCACTGAGCGCCGCCGCTCTTCAGCTCTCCCTTATTGCCTAGATGGTCCCGATGTAACATATGTCCATCTAGCATGTAGGTAATTGTTTCGAATCCTCTGTGCGGGTGATCAGGAAAACCTGCGATGTAGTCATCCGCATTCGCAGATGAAAATTCATCCAGCATCAGAAAGGGATCGAGGCGAAGCTGTTGAGACTGCCCAAGGCTGCGCAGTAGTTTGACACCTCCGCCATCCGACGTGGGTACGGCGCTGATTATTTGTTTTAATGTGCGAGTGGACATGTCTTACTCCTTAACCGGTCCTGGTTTTAAAAGAAAATTATTCTTTAGCGGCTTCAACTGAGATAGTTAGGGTAACCTCATCACCGACATTAGGTGCATATTTGCCCATGTTAAAATCAGTACGTTTAACAACGGCTGTCGCATCCGCTCCGCAAGCATCTTTTTTTAACACGGGATGTGGCATGCATTGAAAAGAGGTGACCTTTAGTGTAACGGGTTTACTGATGCCCTTGAGCGTTAGTGTGCCGTCTACCGATGATACTTTTTCACCTTCGAAATTTACTTTACTGGAGGTAAATGTGGCGGTTGGGTATTTAGCGGTATCCAGAAAATCCGGGCCTTGTATGTGTTCGTTAAATAGCGTTGAACCAGTGGCAACAGAAAGCGTGTCGATAGTGACGTTGACTGCCCCAGTTTTTGCTTGGCGGTCGATGACGATATTACCGGAGGTTTTGTCGAAACGGCTCAACTGCGTCGAAAATCCGAAATGGCTATAAGAAAAACGCGGAAAAGTATGGGCTCCGTCTATGATGTAGGTTTCGGGCGCAGCAAATGCTGCAGTTGAAAGAATTGAAGTTAAGGCTAATAGAGTGATGCGTTTCATGTTGTGTTCCTGGTTAGGTCGATAAACTGGTGAAAAAGTCTGTTGTTTGTTTAAGCCAGCAACGACGCAACCTGCCGTTGGGCCTCTGTCATTGCTGCTTCCTTGGTTAAATCATTTTTATTAAGTCCTTCGGCATAAACAAACTGCACATCGGAGATTCCTAAAAAGCCGAGGAAGTTCCGTACATAACTGGTTTGGCTATCCAGCGGTGTACCAGCGTAAATACCGCCTCGCGTAGCGAAAACATAAGCTTTTTTGCCGGTTAACAAACCTTCCGGGCCGTTTTCTGTGTAACGAAAGGTCACGCCAGCTCGGGCAATTTGGTCAAAATAAGCTTTTAGAGTGGAGGGAATGCCAAAGTTATACATTGGTAAACCGATGACAACGATTTCGGATTTTTTAAGCTCATCAATCAAAGCATCCGACTCGGCGATAAACGTTTGTTGTGCTGGAGTTCTTGATTCTGGCTGGACAAAAAAAGTCGAGACTCGTTGCGCGTCTAGATGAGGTAAGGGATTCAATGCCAGATCTCGAACTGTTACATGGGTATCTGGTTGCTTTGTGCGCCATGCATCGACAAACTTATCGGCGAGTTGGCTAGATTGTCCGCCGGACGAGAAAATACTTGAGTTAAGTTGCAGCAGATTTTTCATGGGATTTTTCTCTGTTATTGAAGGTTTGAAACATTAAACGCTTTATAAATCCGATAAAAAAGTACAATATTTCGCTTTAAACAATCTATTTATTAGATCAATTGCAATGGTTCCTCACATTACCCTCGAACAATGGCGATCACTCATCGCCGTTGTGGAATCCGGCGGCTACGCTCAGGCGGCTGAAATACTCCATAAAAGCCAGTCTGCGGTTACGTATGCGGTGCAAAAAATTGAATCACTACTGGATGTAAAAGCATTCGAGATTCAAGGGCGCAAGGCTATGCTTACGCCGACTGGACAGATGCTTTATCGGCGTGCCTTGGCGTTAATAGAGGAAGCCAATGATCTGGAAAAAGCCGCACACACCCTATCGGCAGGCTGGGAGGCAGAGATTCATCTTGCGGCTGAAGTTTTGTTTCCTACTCGATTATTATTGAACTGTTTGCATCGTTTCGGTCAGGAAAGCCCAAGGACTCGAGTGGAGTTGATCGAGTCGGTGTTAGGCGGGACTGCCGATGCCTTACTGAGAGGTGAGGCCGATTTGGTGATTTCTCCTCAGCAGCCCACAGGTTTTCTAGGAGAGTTATTGATGCGAATACGCTTAATCGCCGTCGCCCAAAATGATCATCCTTTGCATCAGATTGGCCGAGAATTGACTCATCGTGATTTGCGCAGCTATCGGCATTTGCTGGTTAGGGATTCTGGTAGCAAGCGCGACCGGCGGGCAGTTTCTGTCGAAGTTGATCAACGCTGGACGGTGAGCCAAGTGGCAACATCGATACAAGCAGTCTCCATGGGTTTTGGATTTGCTTGGTTACCTGAACAGCATATCCGCGATGAGTTAAGTTCAGGAATACTCAAGCCTTTACCGCTGCGAGAAGGTGGAATACTTGAGGTTCCGCTCTACATCATTTTAGCTAATCCTGATTTTGTTGGCCCCGGTGTGAAGCGCTTGGCTGAGATCATTAGGGAGTCAGTAAAAACTGGTCATAGAAAGGATATTTAGCAGTTAATCCAGAGAAGTGCTGGTTAAATATTGCAATATAGATCAAGAATTGAAACACACGAGACTTGTGTGTATTACCTAAACAGCTGCGTCTTCTTAGTTATACGCACAAAAAAATTGCTAACATGAGACGATTTGCTTTGAGACTGTAAATTAATTTACAGTCTCAATATTTTGAATTCGGTTTTCTAAAAAGCTTAAAAACACTCCCATATCCAGAATTTGTCGAGTGTATTAACAATATGTTGCCTGTTATCAACATGTATTAGCTGTCAAGATTCCCACGCGATTTCAAATCATCGAGAATGAGTCTGAAATGATCATAGTCTTTGATTTTTAATACACCGACTTCATTTAATACGCTTTCATAATGGCCGGCGGATCTACCGCCAGCAATAAGTGCAACCTGCGGGCCGATCAGTTTTCTTAATCTTCTGATTTCTTTAGGAACTGTGTGATCGTCTGTACTGAAGCTGATGCTGATGGTAACGGCTGTAGCGTTGGTAAACTTAACCGCTGCTGCGATTTCCTCAGCTGGTAGATTTGCGCCTAGATAAGTGACTTGCCAGCCTTTAAATTCGGCAATGATAGCCGCTAATAATGCGCCAAGTTCATGGAGTTGGCCAATCGGAGTGCTAACAATCATTCTTGGCGCATTTTCTTTACTGGGTGTATTACTTCGTAAAATGTAAGTCAGCGAACGAATAATGGCCGAAGCCATGTGTTCATGCACTGGTCTCAGTTCACCCGTTCTCCATTTGTCTCCAATTTGTGCCAATAAAGGTGTAAGCAGATTTTCAATAAAGGTTTCTGTGCCTAATTCGACTATGGCGTTTTCAAAGTGTGATTCCAGCTTCAACGCATCGAATGCTAAAACTGCTTGGTAACATTTTTGTACATAATCCTCAGCTATAAACTTTCTAGCACCGTTGGCCGGTGCTGGGGCGCTGACGGTTGGTTTTATGTCTTCCACGGAGAGTAGTTTTTTAAGCTCATCCAGAGGCAGCTGTGCTATTTGGCTGATGCTATGTCCGTGATTAGTGGCTTCATTAAGTAGCTTTAGGCGAGCTATATCCAAGTCGCTATATACCCGGTGTCCACCTTCAGTCCTGGTAGGATTGACTGCTTGGTAGCGACGTTCCCAGGCTCTAACCAGATCGGATTTTACGCCGGATCTTTTAGAGACGGTGCTGATCAAATAACGTGAAGAGTTGTCCTTGAGGTTTGTCATGGTTACTTGTGCAACTGTTTACTGTGAATTGCAGTGTAACCGAAATTATACAAAACTTTGACAAAAATTATCTATTTAAAAAAACGAGGGTTTAAACGCTCATTAAAGCTAGCTTTTGGCAGTAAAAAATTACGATGATTAGGCTTCAAAGTAGCCTATCATGACTGCACCTTTTGATTAGTTAGATGCGTGGCCCGTTCCTAAGGAGTTTTATGAAACGTTTATTACTGATGGTTATATGTTCTTTTCTGTTATTACTGTGCCAAAATTTATGGGCGACAGAAAAGACACCAAAACGCGCGAAACCAGAGAAAGTCGCGGCTCAACATGAGGTATTGCAATGTGCAGCATTCAGTCCGTATGTTGGGCAATTGAATCCGGATTATGGTGCCCAGCCGTCCAAAGCATTAATAAATACACTATTGGATAAACTCATTAAAGATACTCCATTTCGCTGCATAATGACTTATGGTGTCATGAACGGACTGGAATATACATTTGCAGCGGCCGAAGCAAGGCATATCAAAGTCATTGCCATTGTTTGGCTAGATAAGGATATCGAAGTGAATTCACGCTCGATTGCTAGTGGTATCGAGGTTGCCAAAAAGTATCCCCAAACCATTATTAAAATAAGCTGTGGATCGGAAGTGAGAACTCGGCATGGTTATGCATTTGACGGCGAGATCCTGCGCTGCATGGAGGGCTTACGTAAAGCAGGTGTTGTGCAACCGATTACTACGATTGATACTTGGTGGGAATGGTGCAATCGGGTATCACCTTGCCAACAAACTTTGTTTGGCGACAAAGTGGACTGGATAGGTACAAATATTTTCCCGTGGTGGGAAAATAAACATTCAGGGATATACCCCTGTGTTACTGCGGAACAAGCTGCGGATTTTCATATCACCAGATTGGTGGATATTCGCAAAACGTATCCTGGCAAAGAGGTAATAGTGACTGAATTTGGTTGGCCTAATGGCCCGGATAAAGGTACTGAAGTTAATAGCCACACCCAACAGCACTGTGGTGTGGCTAGCAAAAGCAATCAAATAATCGTTGTGCGAAATACGTTTAAACAGTTAGCAGAAAAAAAATGGTCCGGAGTGGTTTTTGAAGCTTTTGCGGAAAATTGGAAACCCAGTAATGAAGGAAGTTTTGGCAGCTTTTGGGGAATTTGCCAGGGCGAACCACCCTATACGTGTGTAAAAGATTTATTAAAAGCCAAGCGATAAGTGTGAAAATATTGTTTGGAAGCCAGTTACTGGTTTTGCCGAAATGATCGCAGGATTTAAAAAGATACCCCATGAAAAGTACCAAAGCTACAGAAACGCTGTTCACCGATAACCCGGCTTGGTTTGATCAATTTGATAGTTCGCAGTTGCTGTCAAATTTATTCAACTTGAGTGCTCAGGCCAGTATGTATATCGTTGATGAAAATCAACAGATCATCTATTGGAGTGCAGGGGTTAAAGAGTTGACCGGCTATAGCAGTGCGGAAATGCTTCATAAGCCTTGCCCTCAGGTTTATACGATAACCGAGACAAGTGAAAATGTTGCTTTTATAAAAATAGCCAGAGCAGATGGGAGTTATAGTTCAGTCAAAAAAATTACCCAACCTTTATACAACAGGCAGGGTGATTTCGTTGGCGGCATTGGCTTGTTGACCAGCGTCGTAGAACCCTCCGCCAGTATCGGCAAACGTAATATAGCTATTGACAGCAAACCTAATTTCCAGGGCATATTAAGCCGCTCACCCGCTATGCAAGATGTTTTTCATATTATTCAAAATGCGGCAGAAACTGCCGCCACGGTATTGGTGAGAGGCGAGAGTGGCGCCGGTAAGGAATTAGTCGCCAGAGCGATTCATGATTTGAGCGCCAGGAGCGCGGCTCCTTTTTTGGCAATAAATTGCGCCGCGCTGTCCAGCAATTTGTTAGAAAGTGAGTTGTTTGGTCATGTCCGCGGTGCTTTTACTGGCGCCATTAAAGACCATAATGGCTTGTTTCAACGAGCACAGGGCGGCACTTTATTTTTGGATGAAGTAGCGGAACTGCCGTTGGAATTACAGTCTAAATTATTGCGCGTCATACAGGAAAGAAATTACATTCCGGTCGGCGGCGATCACTCAATTGATGTGGATGTGCGCATTGTTGCAGCCACGCATCGCTCGTTACGGGAGGAAGTGAAAGCCGGACGGTTTCGAGAAGATTTGATGTATCGTTTGCGAGTGGTACCGATTTTTATACCGCCGTTGCGGGAGCGTCGGGAAGATATAAGTTTACTAATATGGCACTTTATTCAGCAGCACAATGCAGAAAATTTTAGAAAAATTGACAAAATTGAGCCGCAAGCCATGCGCGAGTTATTGGATTACCAATGGCCAGGCAATGTCAGGGAATTGCATAATGTTGTCGAATATGCCTTTGCAGTAGGGCGCGGCACCACGCTAAGGTTATCGGAATTACCTCCAGAATTTAGGGAGCCTCAGCAGACAGGGTCGGTAAGTAAGTCATTTAAGCGAGTGCTGTTATCAGCTGATCAGGAAAAGTCAGCTATTGATCAGGCATTGTTACAAAATCAGGGTAATATTAATGCTGCTGCACTTGCCTTAGGGATGAGTCGGGCAACCTTTTGGCGCAAACGCAAACAGCATAATGTATGAGTAGAGTTACGATAGCTTGATGAGCTTAATATATAACGTCTCTACTGTTGGCAGTGGCTGCAAAATACGGTGGAACGGTTTGTTATTCTAATTTCTAGTAAGGGTTTGCTGCAGCTTAGGCAAGGCAAGCCTGCCCGGCCGTAAACGCTGAGTTGTTGTTGAAAATAGCCGGGCTTACCAGCAGCATTCACAAAATCTCTTAAAGTTGTGCCGCCTTGCTGAATAGCGTTACTGAGTATCTGCTTGATACAATCAGCGAGTATTTGGTAATCAACTTTAGATATATCCCCAGCAGCTCTTGCAGGGTGAATGCCCGCCATGAATAAAGCCTCATTCGCATAGATATTACCCACGCCTACCACAACATGGCTATCCATAATAAATGATTTCACCGGGATCTTGCGGTTTTGGGCTTGCTCATACAGTAGCTGACCACTGAAATCTGTTGTTAACGGTTCGGGGCCAAGATCTTTAAGTAGTTGATGTTCGGCGATAGGTGCGGTCGTCCATAGCACGGCGCCAAAACGACGTTGATCGTTAAAACGCAGAATCAGTTGGTCTGAAAATACAAAATCAATGTGATCGTGTTTGCGGATCTCATCCGTTGACGATTGAATTCGTAGACTACCTGACATTCCTAAATGAACCAGCATAGTGCCAGTGTTTGATGCGAATAGCAGGTATTTTGCTCTTCTTGATACTGAGTTAATGTGTTGTCCGGTTAATGACGTTGCCAGCGATTCTGGTACAGGCCAGCGTAAGCTAGCTTGGCGGATGATGACGTGTTGAATGCTTTTGCCTTCAACATACGGAGCAATGCCTCGACGAGTGGTTTCAACTTCCGGAAGTTCGGGCATAACAAAAATACATTGATTTGTGAGGTTAAAAACATTGTCGGGTAAGCAGGTGGTTTATGCAATCCTCAATTGCCAGCATTGCTTGTTTTGAATGAACCTGAAAAGGGTTTGTAGAAATTCGAGTTTCCTATCTATGCAGCACGGGAATGATGCTTGTCCCGCTGCCTTTTTTGTCTCTCAGGCGTTACAATGCAACTATAATTTTTGATTTAAACTTTATTAACGGGTAGCTCAGTATGGAAAAGATTAAGGTTTTGTTTGTGTGCATGGGTAATATTTGCCGCTCACCGACAGCCGAAGGCGTGTTTGCTAAAGTGATTGAGGAAGCCAAAGTCGAAGAGAGTTTTGCTATCGATTCGGCGGGAACTCATGCTTACCATGTTGGAGAAGTCCCGGATGCCAGAGCCCAACACGCTGCAAAAGAACGTGGTATTGATATAAAACATTTGCGGGCCAGGAAAGTCTCTGTTGAAGATTTCGAAAATTTTGATTATGTATTGGCTATGGACGCTGATAATTACGCGTCGTTGATTGAAATTTGTCCTGAAGAACACAAACAAAAGGTAAAGTACTTTCTTGACTATGCGCCGGATTTGGGTGCTCGAGAAGTTCCTGATCCTTATTACGGTGGTAAATATGGCTTTGAGCGAGTACTAGATATGGTGACGGCAGCCTCTACCGGATTTTTGGGTTCTTTACGCAATCAAGGTCGACTCGGTTAGGGAGATAATAGTGGCAATAGTTTCAAACACGGTCGGTTATCTGGATGATGGGGTATTGCTCGAGGCCTTTTTTGCTTTTGATGATTCTGTTACACACCGCAGACCGGCGGTTTTAATTAATCACACCTGGGCTGGTCGAGATGGTTTTGTTGCTGATAAGGCTATTAAACTCGCAGAACTTGGTTACATAGGGTTTGCGGTAGATATGTACGGAAAAGGCATTTTGGGTTCTAGCATTGAACAAAATGCTCAGCTTATGCAGCCTTTTATGGATGACCGTGCCATGCTGCAAAAGCGAATGCAAGCAGCATTGAGTGCGGTTAAATTATTGCCGTGGGTAGATGACAGTAAAATTGCCGCTATTGGTTTCTGTTTTGGTGGTTTATGTGCGCTGGACTTGGCTAGAACCGGCGCTGATTTAAGAGGTGTGGTGAGTTTTCATGGCTTACTAGGAACTCCGGAGAATCTTAAGGGTGTTTCCCTAAAAGCCAAAGTATTGGTTTTGCATGGACACGATGATCCATTAAATCCCATTGAGCAAGTCTTGGCTTTTGAGGAAGAAATGACGCAAGTGAGTTCTGATTGGCAGTTGCTAACCTTTGGACACACCACTCATGCGTTTACTAACCCGGTTGCTAATGATCCTGAGAGAGGAATGCTTTATAACGCGCTTGCAGACCGTCGATCCTGGATGACTGTGCAAAACTTTTTGACTGAAGTCTTTGCTTAGAAGTATTAACACTTTCGACTCCACCTTGACACAATGTTATAATCGTCCCGTTTTTATGTCGCGTAGTCCCGATTAATACAAGGGGCTGGTTGTGCGTTTGTATTCAGTAAAGCTACCGACTGACCACAAAGCCGGTATTTATGGTTATATAGGGATCAATGTCAAATTTCGCCAAAGAAATCATTCCTGTCAATCTCGAAGACGAGATGAAGCAATCCTATCTCGATTATGCGATGAGTGTTATCGTTGGTCGAGCCCTTCCAGATGTTAGAGACGGCCTTAAACCGGTGCATCGGCGCGTTCTTTACGCAATGAACGAGGTTGGCAACGATTGGAACAAACCCTATAAAAAGTCGGCGCGTATTGTTGGTGACGTCATGGGTAAATATCACCCGCACGGAGATATGGCTATTTATGACACCATGGTGCGTATGGCGCAGCCTTTTTCCATGCGCTACATGTTAATTGACGGACAAGGTAACTTTGGCTCTGTGGATGGCGATCCGCCAGCAGCTCAGCGTTATACTGAAGTGCGCATGGCGAAAATTTCCCATGAGCTATTGGCTGATCTAGACAAAGAAACTGTCGACTTTATTCCCAACTATGATGAATCTGAATCGGAACCAGCGGTATTGCCAACGCGTGTTCCCACGCTACTGATAAACGGTTCCTCCGGTATTGCGGTTGGTATGGCTACCAATATACCACCGCATAATTTAGGTGAAGTGATCAGTGCTTGCCTGGCAATGATCGACAAACCTGATGTTAGTGTCATTGAATTGATGCAGCATATTCCTGGACCTGATTTTCCCACAGCCGCTTCAATCAATGGTGCCTCCGGTATTTATAGCGCTTATACCACCGGACGCGGCAAGATTTATTTGCGGGCGCGTTGTCATTTTGAAGATATTGGCGACAGTAGTCGACAAGCCATTATCACCACTGAATTGCCGTATCAGGTCAATAAAGCGCGGTTATTGGAAAAAATCGCCGAATTGGTAAAAGAAGGCAAACTGGAAGGGATTTCCGGGTTACGTGATGAATCCGATAAAGACGGTATGCGCATGGTGATTGAGCTGCGCCGGGGTGAGATGCCTGAAGTCGTTTTGAATAATCTTTACAAGCAGACTCAATTCCAAACCGTATTTGGCATTAACATGGTCGCTTTGCTGGATGGTCGACCGCGATGCATGAATTTGCACGAAATTATCGAGGCTTTCATCAATCATCGCCGCGAAATTGTCACGCGTAGAACTATTTACCTATTACGTAAAGCGCGGGAAAGAACCCACATCTTGGAAGGACTAGCGGTTGCTTTGGCCAATATCGATGACATGATCGAGTTGATTAAAACCTCCAGTAATCCGGCTGAAGCAAAAGAAGGTTTATTAGCGCGGACTTGGGAAACAGGCCTAGTGGCGGCGCTGTTAGCGGAGGCGGATTCAGCACGATCAAGGCCGGACGATTTACCTCTGGAATTTGGCATTGTTAATGGTAGCTATCGTTTATCTGAAGTACAAGCGCAAGCGATTCTGGATTTACGTTTGCATCGTTTGACAGGTCTTGAGCAAGAAAAGATTGTCAACGAATACAAGCAACTGCTGGAGCAAATTGACGAATATCTGGCTATTCTGGGCAGCGATACGCGCTTAATGGAAATAATTAGGGAAGAGTTGGTCGCTATCAAAGATCAATATTCAGATAATCGCCGCACCGAGATTATTCAAACCCAATTGGATTTATCTGAGGCTGATTTAATCACCGAAGAAGATATGGTAGTCACCATGTCCCATGAAGGCTATGTCAAATCGCAACCGCTTAGCGACTATAAAGCACAGCGTCGCGGTGGTCGTGGTAAATCGGCGACCGCAACTAAAGAATTGGATTATGTTGATAAACTCATAGTCGCTAATACTCACGATACCATTTTATGTTTCTCATCATCAGGTAAAGTCTATTGGCTGAAAGTGTATCAACTACCGGTTGCTAGTCGTGCAGCGAGGGGTAAACCTTTTGTGAACTTGTTGCCGTTGGAGGAAGGCGAAAAAATAAATGCCATCTTGCCGATTAGGGAATTCACCGAAAATAAATTCATCTTCATGGCTACCTCGGCGGGTACTGTTAAAAAGACGCCCTTGAATGAGTTTGAACGCCAACGCACCAGCGGCAAAATTGCCATCGATTTGCGCGAAGGCGATACTTTGGTGGGCGTAGCGGTGACTGACGGTCAGCAAAATGTACTGCTGTTCGGCAGCACAGGAAAAGCAGTTTGTTTTAATGAGACTGATGTTCGCTCTATGGGCCGTACTGCATCCGGAGTGCGAGGCATGCGCTTACAGGAAGGTCAAAAAGTTATTTCTTTAATTATTGCCACGGAAGGGACGGTTCTAAATATTACTGAAAATGGCTATGGTAAACGAACCAAATTAGAGGAATTCACCTGTCATAAACGTGGAGGTCAGGGCCTAATTGCCATCCAAACTTCAGCACGTAACGGTGCGGTAGTAGGTGCGGTGCTGGTAAATGATCACGATGAAATCATGTTGATTACCGACGGTGGTACCTTAGTGCGCACACGCGTTGATGGTATTTCTGTGGTGGGTAGAAATACTCAGGGTGTCACTATTATTCGTCTGGACAAGAAAGAAAAAGTGATCGGCGTTGACCGTATCGAAGGTTTGGTCGGCGAAGAAGATGATGAAGAAGGTTTAGAAGAAGATATTTTATTAACAGACGAGTCGGCAGCAGAAGATGTTGATGCCGATAACGAAGATGAATCAGGAGATGGAGAATAATGTCCAGAGTTTATAATTTCAGTGCAGGGCCTTCGGCATTTCCTGAATCGGTATTGCAACAAGCTCAAAAAGAATTAGTTGAATGGCGCGACAGCGGCATGTCGGTGATGGAAATGAGCCATAGAGGCAAGCATTTCTCCGCTATTGCCGAAGAGCTGGAAAGCGATCTGCGTGTGATTATGCACATTCCCGACAATTACAAAGTGCTGTTTTTGCAAGGCGGTGCTTCGGCGCAATTTTCGTTGATCCCGCAAAATTTGTTGAATGGTAAAAGTAAAGCGTGTTATTTGAATACCGGTGCTTGGTCGGAAAAAGCTATTGGCGATGCCAAAAACTATTGTGATGTAGTGATAAGTGGCAGTTCAGAATCGACAAAATTTACTACTATTCCTGACACCTCCACTTGGGTCATTGACGAGCAAGCGGCTTATTTTCACTATACATCGAATGAAACCATCCATGGTGTGGAGTTCCAAGGCATTCCTGCTGCCCAAGGCTTAACCCTGGTTTCTGATATGTCCTCCAACATCTTGTCTCGGCAGATTGATGTCAGTCAGTTTGGTTTGATTTATGCCGGAACTCAAAAAAACATGGGCCCGGCTGGTGTGACGATAGTGATTGTGAGAGATGATTTAATTGGTCATGCACCTAAAACTGTGCCTTCAGTATTTAACTATGCCGAGCAAGCTAAAAACGGCTCTATGCTGAATACCCCAGCTACTTATAATTGGTATTTGGTTGGATTGGTTCTTAAATGGCTGAAAGAGCAGGGCGGTGTAGCGACTCTTGAACAACGCAACATTAATAAAGCCGCCAAACTTTATCAAGCTATCGATTACTCAGCCTTGTATAGAAATCCTGTTGAAGTGTCGGTGCGTTCACGCATGAATGTACCGTTTATTTTGGCTGATGAAAACTTAGACAAACAGTTTTTAGCCGCCGCAGAGGCTAACGGGCTTTTCGAGTTAAAAGGCCATCGCTCAGTCGGCGGTATGCGCGCCAGCATTTACAACGCCATGCCGGAAGCCGGCGTACAGGCTTTGATTGATTTTATGGCTGAGTTTGAACGGACCCACTAGTCAGAGTAAAGCCATGCCTGCAATTACCCCTCTTTCTGAATTAAGAGATCAAATTGATGCTATCGATACAGAAATTCTGCAATTGATAAATCAGCGGGCCACCTGCGCGATCGAGGTGGCTAAAACCAAGATGGCTGAAGGAGAGCAAGGCTGTTTTTATCGCCCAGATCGGGAATCGCTAGTGTTAAGGCGAATTAGAGATCTTAATCAGGGGCCATTATCCGACTTTACAACGGTACGTTTTTTCAGAGAATTGATGTCAGCCTGTTTGGCGCTGGAAAAGCCCATGGATATTGCCTTTCTAGGACCGGAGGGCACATTTACTCAACAAGCGGCTTATAAACATTTTGGTCACGCAATTAAAACCGTACCGGCAGCGACTATTAATGATGTTTTTTCCGCAGTCGAACTGCATAAATGTCAGTTTGGCGTGGTGCCTGTTGAGAATTCAACGGAAGGTGTCATCAATCACACCTTAGACAGATTTTTATCATCTTCTTTAAAAATTTGTGGTGAAGTTGAAATTCGAGTTCATCAGAACTTGCTGGGGCATCCGGCTAATCTGGCTGAAATTAGAGAAGTTTATTCGCACCAGCAGTCATTGGCTCAGTGCCGGCAATGGTTGGACAAAAACTTACCGCATGCGCAATTGACCACAGTGAGTAGTAATGCAGAAGCGGCCCGATTAGCATCAATTAACAAACAATCTGCGGCTATTGCGGGTATTGTCGCGGCGGAAGTTTATGAGTTGGGTATCATCGAAAAAAATATTGAAGATGAGCCGAATAACACGACGCGCTTTATTATCATTGGACAGCAATTTTCGGCGCCTACTGGCAATGATAAAACCTCGTTAGTGGTTTCTACTGGAAATCAGGCGGGTGCCTTGCACAGAACTTTGGAGCCGTTTGCCCGGTTTGGTATCGACATGGTGAATATTGAATCTAGGCCATCACGCCAAGGTTTGTGGGATTACATTTTTTTTATTGATATTAACGGACACAGTGACAGCGAACATATCGCCAAAGCCCTGAAGATAGTTCAGGATGGCGTTAAGATGTTCAAACTATTGGGTTCTTATCCTAAAGCGGTACTTTAAAACTCACTAATTTCAAGCCTGTCTCGGATTTTTCGTCATCTAAATACACATGCATAACTCAATTTACAATTTAGCCGTCGCGGGTGTTCAGCAATTAGTGCCTTATGTCCCAGGTAAACCTATCGAGGATTTGGAGCGCGAATTGGGATTAACCCAAATTGTTAAGCTGGCGTCTAATGAAAATCCGTTGGGACCGAGTAAAAAAGCCCTTGATGCTATCCGAAAAACACTGCCATCGCTGGCTCTGTATCCCGATGGCAATGGCTTTAATTTGAAGCTGGCGCTAGCCAAAAAATATGCGCTTGACAGTAGCCAAATTACTTTGGGTAATGGATCTAATGAACTATTGGAGCTGGTTGCCAGGGCTTTTTTAACACCTGAGCTGGAAGTGGTTTTTTCTCAGCATGCTTTTGCAGTTTATCCAATTGTCACGCAAGCAGTCGGAGCCAAAGCTGTGGTGGTCCCTGCTGTTAATTATGGACATGACTTATCGGGCATGCTGCAAAGCATTACTAATAAAACCAGGCTGGTGTTTATTGCCAATCCGAATAATCCAACCGGTACGTTGCTGGCGCAAGCTGATTTGGAAGCTTTTATTGGCGAATTACCTGATACTGTGATTTGTGTCTTAGATGAAGCCTATTTTGAATTTGCAGCCAAAACTGACATTAATTCCATTGATTGGCTGAAAAAATATCCCAATTTAATGATTACCCGCACTTTTTCGAAAGCTTACGGGTTAGCTGGTTTGCGTATCGGCTATAGCTTATCCAGTCCTGACATTGCGGATATGTTAAATCGGGTGCGCCAACCTTTTAATAATAATATGCTGGCACTAGCAGCCGCTGAAGCGGCATTGTCAGACACTGAACATTTGCAGGCGACGGTTACCAATAATTCTCTGGGTTTACAGCAGTTAATGAAAGGCTTTCAGCAGTTAAATCTTGACTGGGTGCCATCTGCAGGAAATTTTATTTTGTTGGACTTAAAACAAGCTGGTCAGCCCATTTATGAGGCTTTATTACGTAAAGGTGTCATAGTCAGGCCGGTTGCTAACTATGAGTTACCTCACCATTTGCGAATTAGTATTGGCACCCCACAGGAAAATCAGACTTTTCTTTCTGTATTGTCTGCTTGTCTGGGCAATGTTTAACCGGCTTTGCATTATCGGTGTCGGTTTAATTGGCGGGTCTCTTGCTCGTGCGGCAAGACTGCAGGGTCTATGTAATAATATTGTCGGTTATGGAAGGCCACAGGATCTTCAAAATTTACAATTAGCTAAACAATTAGGGATTGTCGACACCTTCTATCTGAATATTGTCGAAGCACTACTGGGAGTTGATTGTGTGCTTATTGCTACGCCGGTTGGCAGTATTGAAGCTGTTTTTAGTTTGCTGAAACCTCACTGGTCTGAGCAGGTTATTTACTCTGATGTGGGCAGTACCAAAGGGAGTGCGATAGCAGCAGTTAAGAAAGTGTTTGGTTCTGTGCCAAGTAATTTTGTACCAGCGCATCCAATTGCTGGTGCTGAACAAAGTGGCGCTCAGGCAGCAGTTGAGGATTTGTTTTTGGGCAAGCGCTTGATTATTACGCCAACCGAGCAAACTGATTTACAGGCGTTGCAAAAAATTCGCCGGTTTTGGGAGCAAATCGGCTGTATCGTCTCGGTTATGAGCGTTAAAAGACACGATAGTGTGCTGGCAGCTACCAGCCATTTACCGCATATTCTGGCGTTTGCTTTTGTAGATATGTTGGGTAAGCAGGATGAACAGAATGAAATTTTTAGGTACGCGGCAGGTGGGTTTAAAGATTTTACCCGGATTGCTTCCAGTGATCCGACTATGTGGCAGGATATTTGTCTCGCCAATAAAAACCAAATTATTCCACTAATTGAACGCACAAAAGCGCAGTTGGATAGAATACAAGGCTTCCTGGAAAACGATGATAGTCAGCAGCTTTTTACACTTTTTACTCATGCCAACGTAGCGCGGCAGCGGTTTCTTGATCAATTTGAAGGTAACATGTCTAAATCAATCACATTTAAAGTCCAACCCGGCGGAAAGTTACATGGCGAAGCACGCGTGCCGGGCGATAAGTCCATGTCGCATCGCTCCATTATGTTGGGGTCGCTGGCTGAAGGGGTAACGCATGTAAAAGGTTTTTTGCAAGCTGAGGATGCATTGGCAACTTTGCAGGCATTTCGGGACATGGGTGTTGAAATCGAAGGGCCGATTAATGGCGAGTTAGTTATTCATGGGGTAGGGAAGCATGGTTTAAAAGCCCCGAAAAATGATTTGTATTTGGGGAACTCTGGCACATCCATGCGCTTATTAAGCGGTCTATTGGCGGGGCAAGCGTTTAATTCGGTGTTGACGGGAGATAAATCGCTGTCGGGCAGGCCGATGAAACGAGTCACTGCGCCATTGGCTACTATGGGTGCGGAAATTAAGACCACAGACAATGGCACTGCGCCATTGTATATTTCTGGCAAAGCCGGGCAATTAAACGGTATTGACTACGACATGCCGATAGCCAGCGCGCAAGTTAAGTCTTGCTTAATGCTGGCAGGTATGTATGCAAAAGGTGTAACATCGATTACGGAACCTGCGCCAACTCGTGACCATACAGAGCGAATGTTGGCCGGCTTTTCTTATCCGGTAAAAAAACAAGGTAATAAAGTTAGTATTAGTGCTGACGGTAATTTGAAAGCTTGCGATATTGATGTACCTAGCGATATTTCGTCGGCCGCATTTTTTCTGGTTGGTGCCTCTATTGCTCCTGGATCTGATTTGTTATTGAAGCATGTCGGTATAAATCCTACTCGTACTGGCGTGATTGATATTTTACGATTGATGGGGGCCAGTATTGAAGTGCTTAATGAGCGAACTGTCGGTGGCGAGCCGGTTGCTGATTTGCGTGTGGTTTATAGCGCTCTAAGAGGTATTGATATTCCTGAGCATTTAGTTCCGCTGGCCATAGATGAGTTTCCTGTGCTATTCGTAGCTGCAGCTTGCGCCGAAGGACAGACTCGTTTGACTGGAGCAGAGGAGTTGCGCGTCAAGGAATCGGATCGTATTCAGGTGATGGCAGATGGTTTGCAGTTACTGGGTGTTGATGCTGAAGCGACCGCTGATGGCATGATTATTCAGGGAGGTGGGCAAATCGGCGGTGGTGAGGTGGTGTCACATGGCGACCACAGAATTGCGATGGCATTTTCGATAGCAGGATTGCGAGCTTCTGCATCTATTACCGTTCTCGACTGCGAAAATGTTAATACTTCATTTCCAGAATTTAGGGAGTTAGCTCAACGGCTAGGATTGTCTATAACCAGCGTAGAAGAATAATGTCGATTCCCGTTGTAGCAATTGATGGTCCTAGCGGGGCAGGAAAAGGCACCGTAAGCCGAGCGGTTGCTAAGCGATTAGGCTGGAACTACTTAGATAGCGGATCAATATATCGTTCGTTAGCCATTGCTTTATTGCAACAAGATGTCGATTTAGGTGATGCTGCTGCTATTGCGGTGGCTGCGAGGTCAATGTCTCTGACATTTGACTGTGGCGACGAATTGATAGTTAAATTAAATGGTGACGATATTTCATCACAGTTATCACTTGAGAGCACAGGTAGTGTTGCCTCTAAAATTGCTGCAATGCCCGATGTTAGGGCAGCATTATTGCAAAAACAAAAAGACTTTAAGCAATTGCCGGGGTTGGTTGCAGATGGCCGGGATATGGGGACAGTTGTTTTTCCTGATGCGCAAGTTAAAGTGTTTTTGACAGCTAGTGTTGAAGAGAGAGCGCAGAGGCGTTATAAACAGTTGATAGAAAAAGGAATTGATGCTAACCTTGCGCAGATAACTTACGAAATAGGTGAACGGGATCACAGGGATATGCAAAGAAAATCGGCTCCGTTATTGATGGCGAGCGATGCGGTTTTTATAGACTCATCTTCCATGCCGATTGCTTCAGTTATTGACCAAGTCATTAATTTAATCCGATAAGGGTTTTTTACCACGTCCGTAAAGTAAAGTACTAATTACGGTTTTTTTAACTTTGATAAAGAGAAGGTTTGTTCGATTTTCGGACTGGCCTGGGAATAGAAAATGAGCGAAAGCTTTGCTGAATTATTTGAAGAAAGTCTAACCAAAACAGAGATGCGTACTGGCGCAATGTTGGTAGGCACTGTTGTTGATATCGAAAACGATATGATCATCGTAAGCACACATTCAAAATCGGAAGGTGTCATTCCTAAATGGCAATTCCTAAATAATGATGGTGAGTTAGAAGTATCGATTGGTGATGAAGTAGAGGTCGCTCTCGATTTGTTTGAAGATGGTTTAGGCGCTACGCTTCTTTCCCGGGACAAAGCTAAGAAAAACAAAGCTTGGTCAGAGTTGGAAAACGCATTTGAAAAAGAGGCCACTATTATTGGCCGTATCAATGGTAAAGTTCGTGGCGGTTTTACTGTTGCTGTAGGAGCATTACGCGCCTTTTTACCCGGATCGTTAGTGGATGTTCGTCCTATCAGAGACACCACTTTCTTAGAAAACCGTGACTTGGAATTTAAAGTCATTAAGATCGACCAAAAACGCAATAACGTGGTTCTATCGCGTCGTGCTGTGGTTGAAAAAGAATACAGTGCGGAAAGAGAAGAATTGCTGAAAACCTTGGAAGAAGGTGCATCTGTTACCGGTGTGGTGAAAAATCTTACCGATTACGGTGCATTTATCGACTTGGGTGGTATTGACGGCCTGTTACACATTACCGATATGGCTTGGCGTCGTGTGCGTCATCCATCCGAGTGTGTTGAAATCGGCCAAGAAATCAATGTTAAAGTTCTCAAATACGACAAAGACAAAAACCGTGTTTCTTTGGGTATGAAGCAAATGGGTGAAGATCCATGGCAGAACATTGCTCGTAGATACCCTGCAGGTACTCGCGTATTCGGTAAAGTTAACAATTTGACTGATTACGGCTGCTTCGTTGAAATTGAAGAAGGTGTTGAGGGCTTAGTGCACGTTTCCGAAATGGATTGGACTAACAAAAACGTCAATCCTTCTAAGTTAGTACAGTTAGGCGATGAAGTTGAAATCATGGTCTTGGAAATCGACGAAGAACGCCGTCGTATTTCATTGGGCATGAAACAATGCAAAACCAATCCTTGGGATGAGTTTGCAGCAACGCACAACAAAGGCGACAAGATTTCCGGAAAAATCAAATCAATCACTGATTTTGGTATATTTATCGGCTTGGATGGTGGTATAGATGGCTTGGTTCATATGTCTGACATTTCTTGGGCAGATGATGGCGAAGCATCTGTTCGTGAGTTCAAAAAAGGCGATGAATTAGAAACTGTTATTTTGGCAGTTGATTCTGAGCGCGAACGAATCTCTCTCGGAATCAAACAACTTGAGCAAGATCCTTTCCAAAACTTCTTAGCTACCTACGAGAAAGGTAGCCTAGTCAAGGGTACTATCAAAGAAATAGATGCTAAGGGAGCGATTGTCACATTAGCTGATAACGTAGAAGGTTACCTCAGGGCGTCTGAAATTCAAAGAGATCGGGTCGAAGATGCTCGTACACTATTAAAAGAAGGCGATGTGTTAGAAGCTAAATTTATTGGTGTGGATAAGAAGAGTAAAACAATTTCCTTATCTATCAAAGCCAAGGATCACGACGAAGAATCTCATACGATTAAAGACTACTCCCAGCAAGCAGCCGGTACACCTACTCTGGGTGATATCTTTAAGCAGATGGAAAAATAAAACTGTGAAAGGGCGTGCTTTTTTAGCACGCCCTTTTATTTATTCATTTTTCACAGGATTGAATGTGACAAAATCTGAATTAATTGAGGCGCTTGCCAAACAGCAACCGCACTTGGCGCAAAAAGACGTTGAACTAGCAGTGAAGAGTATCATTGAAAAAATGAATCAAGCACTGACGTCTGGAGAAAGAATAGAGATTAGGGGGTTTGGTAGTTTCTCGTTGCATATGAGACCTCCACGAATGGGTAGGAACCCTAAAACGGGCGAATCTGTTTCATTAGCTCAAAAGCATGTACCGCATTTTAAACCGGGGAAGGAGCTCCGTGATCGAGTTGATGAGTCTCGTGATAAATGTTCCATAACAGAGTAGTTGCGAAGCAGTACAAGTTTTTTTGAAAAAAAATAGTTTTGCTTCCCTGTTTTCAAGCGAACTCTATGCGAATTTTAAAATCAAGGCATTCGCCCCTCGTCATCTTTTAAATGGGTGGCGGATTCAAAACCAGGGTGCAACACCCAAATGCTGATAAGGTATGCACATGGAGATCACCTCGAAATACTATCAACAGCTTCAGCCTAAAAACTGAGTCACGATCAGCAGCCTGAAGCAACACAACTCAGTATTTATGCTATAGCCCGGGTTCCGCAGCGTCCTGCCAGCACCCACAGTCGATAAACTTAAATGTGAATTAAGAGCTAAAAGGTAGCCAGTTCATTGGCTTATGCTTAAGATATGAGAAAAGGCTCTAACTAATTTCATTATCTTGAGGAATCCAATGAACTGGCAGGATCAATGGATAACAATTTATCTTTATGTCTGCAAGCATTATCAAAATCATTTGTGGGTCTATAGCCAGCGTATGAGTAATTACGCAGACCTCAGGTTTTCTGACGAAGAAGTGATCACGCTCTATCTTTTCGGTGTCATTGATAAAAACAGGGAACTTAAAACGATCTACGGCTATGCGGACCGCCATTTGCGCGACTGGTTTCCTTGTTTGCCGGGCTATACCGCTCTTGTGCCCTTGGGTATATGTGCAACGCTTGAATAAAGTAGCCGATGCCTTTGCACCGTTGTTGGAAATGATTCAGCAAGAACAAGCCTGCTCAAACCGAGAATCGGTTTGGTTGATGGATTCTTTTCCGGTCGCCTTGGCAAAACAAGGCCATCGGTTTAAAGCCTGTGTTGCCAAAGGATTGGCAGATGCCGGCTACTGTTCCAGCAAAAAATTATACTATGACGGCGTTCGAGTTCATGTGGTGGGGCGTCGCCAGATAGGGACGTTACCAAGCCCCGACTATATTGGGGTGACTGGTGCCAGCAGCCATGATGGGCAAATATTCGACCAAATCCGGCCGGTATTAGCCAATAATGAACTCTATGGGGATAAGGCCTATCAACGGTCTGATGCCGACGAAGTACGGGCGACCCAGAACCTGACGGTATGGCCGCCGGTTAAAAAACAAAAAGGCCAGCGCTATTTGGAGCCGCAAGATCAGTGGTTATCCACCGCCGTATCCCGCTTCGACAACCCATTGAAACAGTATTCAGCTGGATTGAAGAAAAAACAGGGATTGAATGCGCAGGCAACGTGCGTTCGTACAACGGACTGATGGTTCATATCTTCGGTAAGTTAGCGGCCGCTCTGTTTTTTTGGAATTACCTACGGGTCAGCTCTTAATTCACATTATAGTATTGAGGTTTCCGTTGCGTTTGAGCATCAAAAGTATAACGGAATATTTAAGCATGTCCTTGCTTTTGCTGTAGCACTTCGTCTTCCGGCGCAGCCTAGCCAGGAAATGCCTGAACAGGCTGTTGTAGCCCTCGACCGTGTAGGTTTCGGCTTTTGATTGCGTATGCAACGCGGGCGGGACGAAATTTTCATATGGCTTCCAGTAATCGGTTATGAGATCTGTTATGCCGTTGTTTTTGATTGAATCCCAACGCTTCCGCCCCGTGCCGGCGTCGCGGGAGCCCACTTCGCAGTTGAGGAACCTTCGTCCATTTCAACCACCTCAACTCCCGCCGCCGAGCGAATGACCTCAATCGACTCGCCGTGCGCCCTAATCCAGTTGTAGACGGCAACATGGCTGCATTTCAGGAACCGGCCAATAGAACGGAAACCCAGTCCCTCAAGGTACAATTGCAAGGCATCCCGCTTGGTCGCCGGGTCTATCCCGCGCTGCTGGCGGTACCCGCACGACTTGCACTTATGGCGCTGCTTCCCTTTGAATATGCCATCTTTGGTACAATCTGCTGATCCACATTTTGGGCAATTCATGGCAAACTCGCTCTCTATGGTGAAAACACCAATCATGCCAATATGTATACTTTATTAACAATACCTAAAAAATAAACCCGGCCACCAAAAAAAGAGTTATTGTCTAGCGTGTGGCAGAACCGTTAAATCCGGGCAAGAGATATTGGGAGTTTGGCGTATATCAATACGGCAAAGCGTAGCATGGCGCTCAAAAGCCGTCCGCTTTATGTTAAACATAATACTATTTGGAGACAATTATGCCATTGCATCAAGTTGAGAACTTACTCGAGTCGGGTGATATTCTTTTTACCAGTATTCCCAATTTTCTGTATCGTCGGGTGGCTCAAGTGACCAGATCTCCCACCTCACATGTCGGTATTGCGTTTTATGATCCCGATTCTGGTTGGCTGGTAGCTGAAAGTGCGGTCCCAACAGTTCGGTATACGCCAATCGCTAATTTTATTTCACGCTCAGATAAAGATTGGTTAGTCGTGCGCCGGATACACGGCGGGCTTTCTGCCGATCAGGTCGAATCACTTCGCAAAGAATGTAATGAGCGCTTGGGCACGCTTTATCATCTGGGTTTTCATTTCTCATCTTCTCGGCAGTTTTGTTCTAAGTTCGTCTACGAAACTTATCTAGCTGCTCTTGATGTGAAGATTGGTGCACTGGAGTCATTTCAGATATTGCTAAATAGCCAACCTAATACCCCGCTCTTGTTTTGGCGGCTCTGGTTTTTGGGTAAGATTCCTTGGACACGGCTTACCGTAACACCGGCTAGTCAGCTTAGATCAGACAAATTGGAAACGATTTGGGAGTCATCAACTGCATAGTTTTTTCCAGCAGCTAGCTGATGTTAGTTGCGCTTGGTGTATAGCTGTCCGCATTGAGGGATCTAAAGCTAGCAGATTGCTGAAAACGCTGGGCTGACCTGTAAAAACTCTAGTTTAAAAAATGATTTTCTGAACTCAAGATTAAATCTGGCAGAGTGCGGGTGTGTTAACATGAGCGTATATCTGTATTTTTGAGTTGTGTTTTTATGTTCAATCCAACCCAGTTGGTAGATCGTTTTGGCAGAACGGTTGATTATTTAAGAATTTCAATTACTGATCGTTGCGATTTTCGTTGTGTGTACTGCATGTCGGAAGAAATGACGTTTTTGCCGCGCGCGCAGATTTTATCTTTGGAAGAGATTTATGTTATAGCGCAAGCATTTACTGAATTGGGTGTAAAGAAGATCAGAATAACCGGCGGTGAACCGTTAGTTAGAAAGGGAGCCCTGGAACTTCTGCAAAGCATCGGCAAAATCGACAGCCTTAAAGAGCTGGTTATTACTACCAATGGCTCCCAGCTAGAAATGATGGCTAAGCCGTTAAAAGCGGCTGGTGTAAAAAGGCTTAATATCAGTCTGGATACATTGGATGCTGATAAATTTAAGGCCATCACCCGTACCGGCGATTTGCACAAAGTACTCAAAGGCATCGAATCAGCCAAAGCGGCGGGGTTCGAGCGTATTAAAATTAATGCGGTTATTCTTAAAAACAGAAATCATCTAGAAGTGTGTGACTTAGTAAAGTTTGCGGTTGATCAGGGTATCGATATTAGCTTTATCGAAGAAATGCCGCTAGGTAGAGTAAATAACCATGATCGCTCCGAAGCCTACTATGCCAGTGATAATATTAAAACAGATTTAGCTCAGCGCTTTACCTTGCTACCTAGCCTGCAAAAAACCGGCGGGCCTTCTAATTATTACCAGATCGAAGGCAGTCAATCCCAGGTTGGTTTCATTTCTCCGCACAGTGCGAATTTTTGTAGTACATGTAATCGAGTGCGGTTGACTGTGGAAGGACGACTATTGTTATGCTTAGGGAATGAACATTCTGTAGATTTAAAAACCATACTGAGAGCAAATCCCGGTGACACTAATAGACTCAAGCAAGCGATCGTTGATGCGATGCTTATTAAACCAGAAAAGCATGAGTTTAATATCCATGAGCAGCCTATTATCTTACGCCATATGAATATGACCGGTGGCTGATACGACTGAAACATTACTAGGGAGAAACCGTTATGCAAGAATTTTACGGTCCGCAACATACGAATTTGCAGGATGAATTCCAGACACGAAATATGGCTGAGGGGGTTAAGCAAGCCATAGTGTTGCCAGAAATTACTGAGGAACATAAAGCTTTTATTGAAAGTCGAGACTTGTTTTTTTTGACTACCATTGATCATCGTGGTTTTCCGACGTGCTCTTATAAGGGTGGTGTGCCAGGTTTTGTACGAGTATTGGATAGTCAAACTCTGGCTTTTCCGAGTTACGACGGTAATGGCATGTTCTTATCTATGGGTAACATTACTTCAAACAATAAAGTTGGTTTGTTGTTTATTGATTTTGAAACGCCGCATCGTGTTCGATTTCATGGCACAGCAAGCATCGATCGCGACGATCCATTATTGAGTGATTTTTACGGTGCGGAATTGATTGTTCGCATTACCATAAGTGAGATATTCGTTAATTGCCCGCGTTATATACATCAATATCAGCGCGTGCAGACTTCTAAATATGCACCGCAGCAGGGGATTAAAACACCCTTGCCGCAATGGAAGCGTATTGATGTTTTGCAGGAAGCCCTACCTGATCGGGATAAACAGGTTGCTGAAATTTTGGGTGGTACCATTTCCTACGAAGACTATGTGGGGATGGTCGCTAAAGGCGAAGCCTGATGATAATTGCTTAGCTTTCTCAGTCTCTAAGGTTCTTCTCGAATCTGCATTTTTTATAAATTAAGTCGGTATAAAAAGTTAGTATTACCTGGCTTCTACGGCTTTTTTCACCCAGAGGTTATTGATGTCCTTCCAAACGCTCGGTTTAATCGAGGAGCTGCTTAAAGCAGTTATAGCCCAAAGCTACACAACGCCCACTCCCGTGCAAGAACAAGCTATCCCATTAATATTGGAAGGTCGCGATGTGTTGGCGGGGGCTCAAACCGGCACCGGCAAAACGGCCAGTTTTACATTGCCATTATTGCAAGGTCTGTACAAAAACCATGATCCTCATCAAAAACCGCGTCGTGTTCGTGGCTTAATTTTAGTGCCAACAAGAGAGTTGGCCGCACAAGTGTTTGATAGCGTAAAAACCTACGGTGTGCATTTGCCGCTACACGCAGAATTAGTCGTTGGTGGAGCCAGCATTGGTATGCAAACCCGGCAGCTGAAGCGTGGCTGCGACATTATCGTAGCCACGCCCGGCCGGTTGATCGACCATGTGAAGCAACGGAATGTCAATTTAGCTAATGTAGAGATTTTGGTGTTAGATGAGGCTGATCGTATGCTGGACATGGGGTTTTTGCCGGATATAAAACAGATTATGGCGTTAACACCAAAACAACGGCAAAGTTTGTTATTTTCTGCAACCGTATCCAATGCTATTAAGAGTCTGGCCGGACAGTTGTTAAACAATCCTGCCGAAGTGCAAGTTGCCAAGCAAAATGCCACTGCTGATAACGTTTCAGAATGTGTTTATGGGGTTGG
This sequence comes from Methylococcales bacterium, assembly GCA_965247565.1. Lineage (GTDB taxonomy): Bacteria > Pseudomonadota > Gammaproteobacteria > Methylococcales > Methylomonadaceae > CBDFHF01. The sequence continues at coordinate 153,919 of CBDFHF010000001.1, forward strand.
CAAGGAGAATAAGCGGGAGCTATTGTCTTATCTGATCGGCAGCAATAACTGGAAGCAGGTTTTGGTTTTCGTCCGCACCAAACATGGCGCAGATCGCTTGGAAAAACAGCTGATTACCGATGGTATTCGCACTGCCGCATTACATGGCGACAAAACTCAGGGCGCTCGTAATAAAGCCTTAGAGTATTTTAAAACCGGCAAAGTATCCGTATTAGTTGCCACTGATGTGGCTGCCCGTGGCTTGGATATTGACGACTTGCCACATGTGGTTAATTTTGATTTACCGCAAGTTCCGGAAGATTATGTGCATCGTATCGGCCGAACCGGACGCGCAGGTGCTAATGGCTTGGCCATATCGCTGGTTTGTCCGGAGGATGCTTATCTATTGTCCGGCATTGAAGCTTTACTAAAGCGCCAGATTCCTCGTATCGCCGATACTGGGTATGAACCAGTGTCGTTGAAAGTAGTGGATGTCCCAAAAAAAAATGCTCCAAACAAAACCACGGGCAAAAAAGATTATAGGCACAGCAAAAAACCTTCAGTTCGCGAGCCGAAAGCTAATAACAATAAACGTAGTAACGGCAGAAACAGAACCAAATAGCTCATTTATTTGGCCAACTCATCATCTGTACGTAACAATCAAAATTCAGTTGCCTAATATCTTGTGCGAAAGTTTGATGTGGCAAAATTTTCACTCAGCTTCAGAAGCCAGATGAGCCCGACGATAATTTTGGGTATTGAACTCGACCTGTTGGGTTGATCAAATTCAGCTTTAAGTCGTAATCCGAAGCCACCGGCTGTTAGCCGGTGGAGTATTCAGTATTGCAATCTTGAGTTCTGACAGCGCTCTTGCCCTGTCAGGTTTTCGCCAAAAACTCGTTCGGATCCACATAAAACATCTTATTCCAGGCTTGATGGTTGCGGAAATCAAACTGACGAAGTATTGGCCACAAGCTATGGATGGAAAAATGTAAATGGGGCGGCTTACCCTGGGCATTGCCGGTTGTGCCGACATTACCGACAAGATCGCCCGCATTCAGCCATTGTCCATTAGCAACCTGAATTTTCTGTAAATGGGCATAATAATAACTCCGCCATTTGGCTCCCATGACCAGCACGAAATTACCGCCCATTTCATTATTACCCGCATAAATGACTAAGCCAGAGCTAGCGGCAACTACCGGCACTCCTTCTTTGGCAAAAATATCGATACCTTTATGCGTGCCGGAACGACCCCAAGGGTAATACCAAAACGATTTGGGGTTCCAGTCGATTGACGTGGCACCGGCTACCGGAATGCAACGGCTTTCCGGCAGCAAACAACCCGTGGTAAAGATTACCATTAGCAATGGCAATAAGCTTCTCGATAAGGTTTTACTCATCATCTTGCTTCCAGATGGTTATTTTCAGGCACATCGGGTTTGGTCGTTTGAACCTGGGCAGTTAAGGCATACCAGTCGAAGTGGCGTGTTGCCAGCATTAATGCGGACAAGACTGAAAATAATAACAAACTGCCCATTAATAAAGCACTTTCTTCGGCTTGTAAGATCACATACAGCAAGACGTAGAGTAGGGTAAGTCCTGCGCCCAGTAACAAGCCTAATTTGCGACTATGTAAAATGCCCCCAAAATACAATGTTAATAACCCAGTACTGGCGAAAGCACCAGCGCTATAAGCCATTAGGAATGAGATATGCTCGGAAAGCGAAATCAGTAATAGATAAAACACCAATAAGGCCATACCCACCAGGGTGTATTGAATCGGGTGGATGCGTAGTTTTTTAAGTAGTTCAAATAGCATCAATACCATGAACGTTAAAATGATGAACAACGCTGCGTATTTGATACTTCGATCTGACTGTTGATAAACGTCTACCGGTTGAACTAATTCAAAACCTACCGTGTTCTCCAATAAAGCCGAACATTCTCCTTTTTGGCAACGTTCCAGAACCCCGGTCACGTTGTGGGAAAACGCAGAAGCTCGCCACTGTGCAGTAAAGCCTTGATTATTAATGTCACGTTTTTCCGGCAGTATTTCCCCGATAAATCCCGGATGAGGCCAATTGGCAACCACTTGCACGTCGGTGTTTTCAGACAACAAAGCAAAGTTCATGGCCCGCATGCCACGCAATTCCATGTTAAAACTAAAGGCTAGATTTGAGGGCTTTTCGTTGTTTAACATCGGCAAATTGGCATGCATGCCCGAGATGACGTCAGTTAAATGTGCACCGGGTTGAAAAGCAATTTGGCCGTCATTCCATTTTAAATTAGGGGGTGACGCAATACCGCGTTGGTCGGCCACTAATACCGATAACCTGGGGTTTTCCCAAATCAGCTTATGATTTTTATGCTTAGCCATTAAATCTAACAAGGCTTGGTTACTGAACTCTCCGCTAACCTGTACTTGGCTGTTGTAGACAGGCACTTCATAAATACCGCGATAACGAATGGAGCTATCCAGCTTGCTGTGCAATTGCAACTGCTTGGGGATAATGTAAAGAATGTCGTCCTCAGTGATTTCTTTAATAATTTCACGAGTCTTTTTATCAGCATCGATGATTTTCTCTTTGCTGTTAAAAGTCAGGTGATAAGGAATAGCCATCACTGGCCCCGACAATATCTGTGATCCCGGCCAACTTTGTTCTATGCTTTGATAAGCTTGCTGGCGCCAGCTTTCTCGCTCACTGATTAAGCCACGCATAAAAGCCTGAGGGATCAGTAACGCTAAAATTAAAAAGATAATAACGCCGAGTTTTAAGTAAAAGTTTGTTTTCATAAAGACAATCTCCAGTGGTTTCTTGTGCAGCCACTGTACGCCAGCATTGTGTAGAAACAGTGCTGGAAATATGGAAATTTAACGCGCAAATATGCAGATTTTGTGCATAATAAATTCGATATGTCATCAACCCATAAACCCTAATAAAACCATGAATAAAAACATACTGGTTGCAGATGATGACACCCACATACGAGACGTAATTGGTTTTGCTTTAGAAAAAGCCGGGATGCGAACGACTTTAGTGGAAGACGGCCGCCAGGCTGTTGATACTTTTAAATCGTTAAACGATGTGGATTTGATTGTCCTGGACATTAACATGCCCGAGTTGGATGGTTTGGAAGTGTGCCGAGAAATTCGTAAAACTTCCGAGGTACCCATTTTATTTCTCTCATCCCGAGATGATGAAATTGACCGTATTTTGGGGCTTGAAATTGGTGGTGATGATTATGTGACCAAACCGTTTAGTCCACGCGAGTTGATCGCTAGAATTAATGTGATCTTAAAGCGAACCCAATCGGCTTCTAAAGTGATTGCAACACACAAAGAGCTGCAACAAGGTAAGTTGACAATACAGCCAGAACAGCATATAGCTCGTTGGGATTTACAACCGATCAATCTGACGCCGATTGAATTTTCTATTTTGCAGTTATTAATCCAACAACCACAGCGTGTGTTCAGTCGCGAACACATCATGCAAAGCGCTTACACCAACCATGCTTATGTGAGTGATCGGACTATTGACAGCCATATTCGTCATATTCGCCATAAACTGACTGAAGCAGGTTGTGCAGAGTGCATAGAAACCGTGCATGGCATCGGTTACAAATTGGCACCATGCTTATAACAAGACAACATCGCGGTTTATTTAAACTGCGCAGCATTTTGTTGGTGGTTATGTTAATGGTGGTATTGCTGCCGTTGGCAGGTTTGTATTTTTTTCGAATTTACGAAAATGAGTTGGTACGACAAACCGAACAAGAGCTGATTTCACAATCTGCGGTGCTGTCGGCTAGCTTTAGGCAATTGGTCAGATTGCAATATCCACAGCAAAAAAATTACGGCCGTAAAGTGAACTTGCTCTTAGTTAAGGAAAGAGCTGATAAATATCAACCGATTTACCCCAGACTTAACCTGATAGATCCGATTCAACCCCCAAGACCGCCGGGTCAAGTTGCAGTTGTACAAAGCGATCCAATCGCCGAAAAGATTGGCCTGTTGCTACGTCAGGTCATGCGGGATACTCAGCAAATCACTTTATCCGGCATCCGCTTATTGGATATGAACGGTATCGTCATTGCCGGTCAGGATGAAGTGGGCTTATCCCTAGCTCATGTACCGGAAGTTAATCGAGCTTTGCAAGGCTATTATGCCAGCACAATCCGGCAACGGATTTCTGATGAACCACCGCCGCCACTGTACTCAGTCAGTCGTGGTACTAACATTAGAGTGTTTATTGCGCTACCGGTTTTGGAAAATCAACACTTGCAAGGTGTGGTTTATTTATCCCGTACACCCAGTAACATTCTTAAACATTTGTTTTCAGTCCGGGACAAGGTACTGATTGCCAGCTTGATCTTACTGGCCTTGGTTGTAATGTTGGTCATGTTTGTATCTTCTGCTATTTCCATGCCGATTCGGGAACTGATGCGCCAGACCGAGCGCGTTAAACAAGGTGAGCAACAATGGATTGAGCCGTTAAATAATCCAGTTACCCATGAAATGGCGCAACTGTCGGACAGTTTTGCCGGTATGTCTCAGGCATTGTTTGAACGTACTGATTATATCCAGCGTTTTGCAACCCATGTGTCCCACGAATTTAAAACCCCACTGACTTCAATGCAGGGCGCATTGGAATTGTTGCAAGACCATTTGGAGACTATGACCAGCGCGCAACTACAACAATTTATCGGTAACCTGCTGACAGACACTCAACGCTTAAAACAACTGGTCAACCGATTGTTAGAACTGGCCCGGGCTGATGCCTTGGAACCCAGTGTTGAGCAAAGCCAATTAACCGACGTTATTGGCAAGTTGCAAACGCGTTATCAAGCCAGAGGCTTATCGTTACAACTTGACCAGTTGCCCAGTACCAATCTGGCAATCGCCCCGGATGCTTTGGAATTAGTCTTGGTTAATTTGCTAGAAAACAGTTTGCAACATGGCGCTAACCAAGTTCGCTTAACGGCTGAATACGAACATAACGTCTTAAAACTACAAGTCCATGATAACGGCGCCGGTATTTCCGAGGCTAATCGCAATAAAATTTTTACCCCGTTCTTCACCACGCGCAGAAATTCGGGCGGTACAGGTCTGGGGCTGGAAATTTCGCAGTCGCTGTTAAAAGCTTACGGTGGAAAAATTGAACTGCTGCCCAGCGAGCAGGGTGCTTTGTTTGAATTGCAGTTAGTATTGAGCAAAAACAGCTAACGCCTGTTTCAGAAACTGCCTAGCAGCGAAGCTGGCGCTCGATAAAGTGTCGGCCTTTAAAATTTCTTGAATTTCTCAAGTTTTGGGGCTAATTTCACATCCTAGGTCATAGACTTCTTGTGACGATGCCCTACAATTAGCCGTAACATCCGAAAATACCAGCACAATGCCACGCAAAACCGTTCACAAAAACTCATTCATCAACAAAACAACGTTATTCATGTTAACCGGAGAACTTCGCAGTCAAGTCGATAAAGCTTTGAACAGCCTCTAGTCGGGCGGCATCGCCAAACTGCTGTAAGTCACCGAGCAGATTACTTATCTAGGGATGGATAACTCATTACGGGATGTTCAGAAAACCGGCGATGTCGGCCATTTATAGTTAGAGAATACTCAAGTGATAGATCAGGCATTCCAAGCTTTCGGGAAGAATTCATTCCAACACGCAGTTTTCTATAGTAATGAAAACTGTCTTAGATTTGAGCTGTCAGAGGGAAATGGGGAAGGCTATGTGAATATGTTTACTACCGCACTGAATAAAGGTACAAAAATATTTGAAACTGTTTTTGAAAGCACTGAGGAGCTTTCCGTCTGTTTGGCTTTTCCTGGTGACTCTTATTTATCCAACTTTAGTGTCTTCAAACAGTTAAAAAAATTACAAATAGAAATACCTAAGAACGCACACACTTTAAAAGAATGGGTTGACGATGATGAGTGGCATAGAAATTATATATTTTTTAAAACGAATAAATCACAGCTACAAAAGTTGCTATTCGGTAAGCTTGGCGCTGAATTAGGTATCAAACCATCTTTCTGGTTTGATTTATACGTATACGATATTGATCTAATGGTTCTATTGCACCCTTACGATGATCGAGGTATGGACGTGGTTGGGACTAACAAATTCATGTTAAAAAGGCTATATAAGCAATATAACGATTGGTTGTTAAAATATGACGTTGAAATTATGAGACAGTGGTTTGGTGTTCCCTAGGCCATCTTTCAAAAGGGATTGGCTACTGTGAACTTCCACGTTAAAGCGAAAAGCTGTTGAGCTGGGCGAGAAGAAAACTCAAATCGCTGTAAAGCCAGAAATGGCGTTCCAGCCAATTATTACGGGTTTTATAGGACTCTATTTGAGCAATCGCAAGTGTGGAGTTGGATAACTGAATAATAAGAGCCGTTTGAATCGAGAGACTCACAGGTTCCGTGAGCAACTTAAAGGGGAGGTTCCTTTCAGTTGACTCGTCTTGCCACGAAAACCTGGAATCATAGCTTTAAAGTCGAAGCGATATTTGCAAAGCGGCTTCTAAATTGATCAGCAGCTAGTATCAAATATTTGACTATATAGTGGGTTATTTCGATTTTCTTGTTTTTCTTTTGCTTTTAACAGTCGGCTTGGTTACCGGTTCCTCTGTTACGGTGGCTTCGCTCTGTGGTTCATCAAATGATACGGCAATGCCCTCTACGCTTGTAGCTACACTCCTTGCTCCGTAGCCCGCTCCAACAGCGCCCCAAAAGCCGCCTTTCAGGCTGTCCAGTGTTTTAGTGTTGATAATGGCATCTACTTTGTCGCCGTACTTAGTAAACGCTACTTTTTTCAGAAGTTCTTTGGCATGTTTTTTCGCTTCGATCTGGTCGGAATAAACAGAGCTGCCTTCTTTCGGCGTATAGTCAACCTGACCCAGTATGGTGTACTTTTTATTAATGTCGCCGTCAGTCACAAGAATTTCCTTAGTTGGTGTGCGCAAAGACGCATCAGCATCACTGACTACCGGTGTGGGCTTAGCGGCTTTATTACCGCCGCCACAGTTAATGAGCACTAAGGAAGCGAAAAACACAGAAAGATATCGAACAGTATTTATTTTCATTTTAGTTATTTCCAGTAGATTGAGTTAAATAAAGATTTTTAGTAAATTTTCACATAAAGAAATTGTTGAGCCACCGTGATTAGATGGTGGAGACGTTAGGATTCGTAGAAACGATAACCGAGATCCATTGTACTCGTAATTAATAACCACGCTTTATAGTGGCCTGAATTACTCCTGAGGTTATTCAGGCCACTACGCTTTTACCCCTTTAAGGCTTTCAACACTGCCTGCATGGTGGTATTGGCATCTCCAAATAACATCCGAGTGTTTTCCAATACAAACAAAGGATTACCAACCCCAGCATAACCTGACGCCATACTGCGTTTCAGTACGATGGTGGTATCGCCTTTCCAGCATTCCAGTACCGGCATACCGGCTATGGGGCTGTTGGGGTCGTCTAATGCGGATGGGTTGACAATGTCGTTGGCACCGATGACGATGGATACGTCCACATTACCCCAGTCTTCATTAATTTCATCCATCTCATAAACGATGTCGTAAGGTACTTTGGCCTCGGCTAGTAACACGTTCATGTGTCCAGGCATGCGGCCTGCGACCGGGTGGATACCAAAACCAACTTTTTTGCCTTTATCACGCAAGAACTTGGTGATTTCATTGACGGTGTGTTGAGCTTGGGCGACGGCCATGCCATAGCCGGGAATAATCATAATGTTTTTGGCATCCAGCAATAGCCGGGCAGTTTCTTCGGCATCAATAGGTTGAACTTCACCTTCGACAACCGCCGCCTCGCCACCCGAGGCTGTGCCGAAACCACCAGCAATTACACTTAAGAAATGTCGGTTCATAGCGCGACACATGATGTAGCTCAAAATCGCGCCGCTACTGCCAACTAAGGCGCCGGTTACAATCAATAAGTCGTTACTTAACATGAAGCCGGTAGCCGCTGCGGCCCAACCGGAGTAGCTATTAAGCATAGATACTACGACTGGCATATCGGCACCACCTATCGCCATGACCATATGAACACCGAAGGCTAATGCGATGATAGTCATGATTATTAATGGTGTTGTACCGCCACCGGTTTCGGTTTGCTGTAAAAATAAGCCGCCTAGGACAATCGCACCGATTAACAAACCCAGATTCAACCAGTGCCGAGCTGGTAGTAATAAAGGTTTACCGCTGATTTTTTCGCTAAGCTTGCAAAATGCAATAACTGAGCCTGAAAAAGTCACTGCACCGATAAGAATGCCGATATATATTTCGACTTCATGAATGGTTTTTTCAACGCCACTTATACTGATAGAGCTATCCATAAAATTGGCATAACCTACTAAAACCGCGGCCATACCCACAAGACTGTGCATGATGGCGACCAGCTCCGGCATTTGGGTCATTTCAACTTTCAGCGCAGCTTTGGCACCAATAGCGCCGCCGATTAGCAAGGCAACGACTAAAATGGCGTAGGTATTGACCGAGTTACTTAATACCGTGGCAAGAATGGCAACGGCCATACCCAACATGCCGTAGTAGTTGCCTTTACGAGCGGTTTCCTGGTTACTTAAACCACTCAAACTAAAAATGAACAGGATGGTGGCGATGATATAAGACATCGAGATTAAACTTTGTGGCATGGTAGTCTTCCTTATTTCCTGAACATTTCTAACATGCGCCGAGTGACTAAAAAGCCGCCGACGATATTAATGGAAGCAATGAGTATCGCCAGCCCCGCTATGATGCTGATGGTGCGGTCTGGTGTGGATACTTGCACTAAAGCGCCGATGACAATAATGCCACTGATGGCATTGGTTACGCTCATTAATGGGGTGTGTAACGAAGGACTGACGTTCCAAATGACTTGATAGCCAACAAAGCAAGCCAGTACGAATACGGTAAAGTGCGTCATAAACGATGCCGGCGCCACCGAGCCGATACCTAACAAAGCTAAAACGCCAATGGCCATGGGCAAGATCTGTTTTAGCCAGGGTGGTAGTAAACTTGGTTTTGCTGGCTCAGCAACGGTGCTTGCTATTTCCGTTTTTGGCTTAGCTGCTGCGGATAAAGTCGGCGGTGGCGGTGGCCAAGTGATTTTGCCCTCTTTGATGACAGTGGTGCCACGTATGACTTCGTCATCAAAATTAATGTTTAGCTCACCATTTTTTTCAGGGCTAAGCTCAGTTAACAGGTGCCGTAAATTGGTGGCATATAATTGGCTGGATTGATTCGCTAAACGGCTAGGAAGATTTGTGTAGCCAATAATAGTGACATCGTTTTTAACGACCACTTGGTCTTTTTCTGTCAGATCACAGTTACCGCCTTGTTCCGCCGCTAAATCCACAATCACACTGCCGGATTTCATGGATTCGACCATGGCGGTAGTGATTAACTTGGGTGCCGGTTTGCCAGGGATTAATGCGGTAGTCACGATAATATCGACTTCTTTGGCTTGATCTGCAAACAAAGCCATTTCCGCAGCGATAAATTCCGGAGACATGGTTTTGGCATAACCGCCCGTGCCCGAGCCTTCTTCTTTGAAATCCAACATTAAGAATTCTGCATCCATGCTTTCGATTTGTTCTTTAACTTCCGGGCGCGTGTCGAATGATCTAACAATAGCGCCCATTCCCTTGGCAGCACCAATGGCCGCTAAGCCAGCGACGCCTGCACCAATGACTAACACTTTGGCGGGTGGAATTTTACCTGCAGCAGTAATTTGCCCGGTAAAAAACCGACCAAAATGCTGAGCTGCCTCAACAATAGCACGGTATCCAGCGATATTGGCCATGGAACTTAAGGCGTCTAGTTTTTGTGCTCGTGACATACGTGGTACGCTGTCCATGGCCAAAACAGTCAAGTTTTTAGCGGCTAGCTTGTCGATTAATCCTGAGTTTTGAGCAGGCCAGATGAAGCTAATTAGAGTACTGCCGGGTTTTAAAAGCTCTATTTCGTTTATGCCCAACTCAGGATAATCGGCGGGTGCCCGGACTTTCATAACAATGTCAGCGGCAGACCATAATGCTTTGGCGTCGGATAGGATTTCAACGCCGACGGCCTGGTAAGCCGCGTCAGAAATATTGGCGTTTAAGCCCGCACCGCTCTCAATACAAACGGAAAAACCCAGTTTGATAATTTGTTGGGCCGCATCTGGGGTGGTGGCGACCCGCTTTTCACCAGGATGAATTTCTTTCGGTATACCAATCTTCATAAAGTCTCCTTTAACAATGGGATAGGGCATAATGCGTTGTTTTAAAGTTAGCATCCCTGTAAATTCTGAGCGGGAGCATAGAAGATTAACCGGGGATTATCAATGTTTTATAATCTATTCTTTCAAAGATTTTTAACAGTGCCAATCTTAAATTAGCACAGAGATTCAAATGATCGAGAGTTATCCCTCCTTTTTTGCTAAAGACTTTATTGAAACCCAAGAAGGGCTTATTTTTGCGGTGGTGGCGCACGGGATAGAGCAAGACAAGGTGTTGAGTTTCTTACGCTATGTTCACGATGGTAAAGCTTGGCAAAAGCATGCAACTGATTCGGCCAACGACTTCTTGAGACACCATCATCCAAAATACGTCCATTATTCGGGGGCGCTTGATGCGCATTTGCACGCAGTTTGTATTGATGACATTGTTAAACATCACCAGCCTAAACAACGTTTACGGCAGCTTTTACAGACTAAAACACAGGATCTAGTAGAACAGGATTTAGTAGCTTTATGTGATTTACTTCACCAGCAAGGTTTGGACTTAAATAACTTGGGTATTACTGGTTCTGTGTTAGTGGGTGTACAGAAGCCCGGTTCAGATTTGGATTTGGTTTGCTATGGGCGCAATGCATTTCAACAATGCCGTGCTATTACGCGAAGCTTGATTAAATCAAGACAGGTGCAAATATTGTCTGAGTCGGATTGGCGGAATTCTTTTGAGCGTCGCGCTTGTGCCCTAAGTTATGAGGAATATGTCTGGCATGAGCAACGCAAATGCAATAAGGCTGTCATAAATGGGCGTAAATTTGATCTAAATTTTATTGATCGGTCTATGCCATCTGAAATCACACGATACCAAAAGCGGGGCCCAATTACGTTACAGTGTCGGGTTATTAATGATGATTATGGCTTCGATTATCCAGCTGAATTTGTCATTGACCACGCACATATTAGCAGTGTAGTCAGTTTCACGGCTACCTATACTGGCCAAGCTTTTTTAGGCGAACTAATTGAAGTTGTCGGTACCTTGGAGGTTTCTGCACAAGGGCAACAGCGCATTGTAGTCGGTGCTAGTCGCGAAGCGGAGGGTGAATATATAAAGGTAATTCGTGCTTAATCTAAATGATTTTGGTGCAGTAATTTTTGATATGGATGGCTTGGTATTGGACACTGAAGTCACTTATTTCAGAGCCTGGCAATACGCCGCCAGGGTTATGGGAAATGAGTTAACAGATACTTTCTGCGAATCTTTATCTGGCTTGCATCATAAAAGCGTTGAACAAATGCTAAGAGACAAACTGGGCAATCAAATCAATCTGACCCATTTTAATAAACTCAGTGGCCAGTATTGGCAGAATTTTGTCAGGAAGCAGGGTATTTCGGTCAAACCCGGGTTTACCGAGTTTCTTGCTCTTATCAAACAGCAGCGATTACCTTACTGTTTGGCAACCAATAGTAAGGCGGTCAATGTTCTGGAATGTTTGAGTTTTGCAGGTCTTACAGATGTGTTTTCGATTATTGTCAGCCGTGATGATGTTAAGCAGGGCAAACCTGATCCGGCTGTTTTTTTACAGGCAGCGTTACGGCTCCAGGTAGATATATCTAAATGCCTAGTTTTGGAAGATTCGTTAACTGGTATTGAAGCGGCAGTCACAGCAGGCGCTTTTGCTGTGTATATCCCCTCGAGTGCTAAGCCAAATCAGCAAGCGTTGGAGGCTTGTCATCTGGTGGCTAGCGATTTAATACACCTGGTAGAACTCATTTCTGAGAGTTCGCAGGTATCGGGCTGATCATGTATACTTCGGCCATTTTTGCAATACAAGCCAGCAGAGAGCCTTGATAGTTAAACATTCGAAAATTTCAGTTATCGCTCCGGCACGATTACATATGGGCTTTATTGATTTGAGCGGCGCTTTGGGTCGGCAATTCGGTAGTATTGGTGTTGCTCTTAATGAAATTAGTACGCGTGTAACTATCTCTGATGCAAAGCAGCGTAATGTCAGCGGATTTTCGGTTGAACGGGCAGAAAATTGTCTGGAATTGCTCTGCCGAAGCTTGCAAGTCTCTGATCAGCTGCACGTTCACATTGAAGAGGCTATTCCCGAACATGTCGGTTTAGGTTCTGGTACACAAATGTCGTTGGCTATTGGAATGGCGTTGAGCGGTTTTTACGGTTTAGGTTTAAGCGTCCGAGACATCGCTGCATTAACTTATCGTGGACAACGCTCTGGCATCGGGATTGGTGTGTTTGAACAAGGCGGTTTGGTAGTTGATGGTGGGCGTGGTGACAATACAATTACTCCGCCGGTTTTATCGCATATGGACGTGCCGGAAGATTGGCGTTTTATTTTGGTATTCGATGAGCGCGGCCAGGGACTGCACGGACAGCAGGAGGTGCAGGCGTTTAAGGAATTACCCCCTTACGCACAACAGGAAGCTCAGCGCTTATGCTATCTGCTACTCATGCAAGGTTTGCCAGCGGTTGCCGAGAATGACATAGCTAAGTTTGGAGACGCGATCACTCAATTGCAGCAGTCCGTAGGTGAGCACTTTGCCTCGGTACAGGGTGGTGTTTTTACTAGCGCCGAGGTAGCCGAAGCAATTAATTGGTTTCAAGAACAGGGTGCTGTTGCCATTGGACAAACTTCCTGGGGGCCAACTGGGTTTTGTGCTATTGCTGGCGCTGACTTGGCGGAGTCTCTAGTCCAGCAAGCCAAACTGGAATTTAAGCATTTTGATAAGCTAAGTTTTATGGTCGCTAGCGCTCGAAATAGCGGTGGCGAGATTTTGGTCGACTCAGGGCGGAATCCATAAGCTATCTGCTAATTATAGCGAGTTCGGGACGAATGCTCGCCCAGGCTGCTAAGGCCGCTGGTTTCAAACCATTGGTGATTGATCTGTTTGCAGACTTGGATACTCAAGCCTGTGCTATAGAAGTTTTCAAAGTTGCTTCGTTAGCCGAATTTCACTTATCTGCCGTTGTTAATTACTTTGTTGAGCGTTACTTGGTTAGTCATGCCATCTATGGCAGTGGTTTTGAGTATTTTCCTGAAAGCTTGAAGTTACTGAGTTGCCGACTTGATGTTTACGGCAATGACTTTGATACGTTTACCCGCTTACAGGATAAGTGTAGCTTCTTTTCAGCACTTACCAATCTGCATATCCTTTATCCTGAAATTTCGTTTGAGTGTCCCAAACATGTCGATGGTTGGCTACTTAAGCCGCTAAGCGGCCAGGGCGGTTTAGGTATCAAGCATTACCGTCTAGGTGATAATGTAACTGGGGTTTATTGGCAGAAATATCAAACCGGTACGCAGCACTCAGTTTTGTTTTTGGCGAACGGCATACATGCGCAAGCGCTTGGCTTTAATACACAATGGGATGTCGGCAGACATCAAGACGACGAATTTATGTTTGCCGGTATCGTTAATAGTTGCAGTTTGCCGAATAATATCAAAATTCGGGTTTTAGACTGGTTAGACAAGCTAACGAATTGGTTTAACCTAAAAGGTTTGCATTCGTTGGATTTTATTCAAGCAGATGATTGCACTTATGTTTTAGAAATCAATGCCCGCCCTCCGGCGAGTATGCAGTTATACGATGGAGATTTAATATCGGCACACATCGCAGCCAGCCAGGGTTTATTGGTTAAGGATATAACCGAACAAAACGGATATAAGGGTTACCAAATTGTGTACGCAGAAAAAGAAACTATAATTCCTAACCCATTTGCATGGCCCACATGGTGTCAGGATTTGCCGAAATGCGGCGCATTCATTCACACGGGGCAACCGATTTGCAGTATTATTGCCCACGAAATTGAGCCAGAACAGGTACGCTTGCAGTTGATGTTCAGGCAACAAGAACTCATTAAACAACTTGAAAGGTTTTAAAGAACTATGGAATTTACTGCGAGTGTTAATAAATTAACTCAGCCACTAGTAAAGCAGCTGATTGATAATGCCGATAAGCTCAGGGTGGGTGTAGAAAAACTTGCCAATGGCGCTACTATCATAGACGCGGGCATCAAAGTACCCGGTGGTCTTGAGGCTGGTCGTATTATCGCGGAAATTTGTCTAGGCGGTATGGGTACAGTTACGATTACTCATAGCCCTTATACGACTAACTGGCCATTATCGGTTAACGTACATACCGGTAATCCTGTATTGGGTTGTTTGGGCAGTCAGTATGCGGGCTGGAGTTTATCTCACGAGAAATATTACGCACTGGGTTCGGGGCCTGCCAGGGCGATGGCGACTAAAGTTAAAGATGGGCGGCAAGTGCCTGTCGAAGAGCTTTATCAGGAGTTAGCCTACCGGGATTCTGCCGAATCGACCGTGTTGGTTATTGAAAATGATGCTGTTCCGCCCCTGGAAATCGTGGAAAAAGTCGCCGCAGCGTGCAAAGTTGAACCGGCTAATTTAACAATTATTGTCACACCAACCAGCAGTCTCGCCGGCGGAGTACAAGTGGTTGCTCGCGTATTGGAAGTTGCCATGCACAAAGCTCACGCCTTGCATTTTCCATTAGAAAATATCATTGACGGTAGCGGCAGCGCACCAATCTGCCCGCCGCATCCAAACTTTGTGAAAGCCATGGGCCGCACCAATGATGCGATTTTGTTTGCCGGGCAAGTACATATCTTTGTTAAAGGTAGTGACGAAGCTGCAGAAAAACTGGCAAAAGAATTGCCTAGCTCTACATCAAAAGATTACGGCAAACCGTTTGCCGATATTTTTAAACAATATGAATATGATTTCTTCAAAATCGACGCCATGTTGTTTAGTCCGGCCAGTGTGATTGTGACTGCTGTTGATTCCGGCAAAAGCTTTCGTGCTGGACAATTAGATAATGCTTTGTTAGATCAGTCATTTGGGATTTAGCTGCTGCTTTAGTTTGCCAGTCAAGGAATGGCTTGTTTTTGTCAGATACTTTAATTTTAAATTCATTGCAAGAGTGGTTGAGTGGGTAGGATAGCCATTTTTACGGATGATCCGGGTTGGCATGGCAAACAATTGCGCTCGGCTTTAGCAGAGCGCGGGTTTAGCAGTGACTATGTGTCATTAACGGAATGTAGCTTTACTATTGCTACAGGCCGGAATCCTATTTACATTCCTGGTTTTGGACAAGAGTTGCCGGATGCCGCATTTGTTCGTGGTGTGCCGGGTGGTTCGCTGCAAGAAGTTGTACTGTATTTAGATATTCTGCATGCGTTGAAAATAATGCGGATCCCAGTCTATAACGACGGTCATGCCATCGAACGCAGTGTTGATAAAGGCATGACCAGCTTTTTATTACATAACGCTGGCCTGTCTACACCTATCACTTGGGTGCTGCATAATCGGGATGAAGCTTTATATATTGCAGAGCGCGAATTAAAGCACGGACGCTTTGTAATCAGCAAACCGTTGTTTGGCTCACAGGGAGAGGGCATTCGTCGACTTGAAAAAATGACCGATTTATTGTGGTTGACAGGCAGTTATGGCGTTTATTATTTGCAACAATTTGTCCCTTGCCAAGGCGATGGATTTTCTGATCATCGGGTATTTGTAATTAATGGTAGGGCTGTGGCTGCTATGCGCAGACGCGGAAAATCTTGGTTGAACAATGTAGCGCAAGGTGCAGCTTGCGAGGCAATTGAATTGACGTCGGAAATGGCTGATTTAGCCATCAAGGCGGCAACTGTTTTGTCCATGGATTACGCGGGGGTGGATATCATTTGCGATAAAGATGGTCGATATGCCATTATCGAAGTCAACAGTGTGCCGGCCTGGAAAGGGTTGCAAAGTGTCTGCAGTGTTTCAATAGCCGAGTTACTAGCGGACGACTTAATCAATCGTTGCGTCAAGCGCTCATGATTCAGCCACAACTACTTATCAATTTATATCAGCAAGCCTGCGAAATTGATGTGCAGGCGTTCAAGCCGGGCAATGTCAGTATTTATGCGGAAGGTCATGACATGACAGTGGCTGATTTTAGAATCAGTGCCCAAGTCAGTGCGGCGCCTTTATGTAACCCTGACTACTGCCTGGGTGAAAAAATTTATTATGCTGTTAAAGCAACCCGAGCTGCCGTAGGCTGTAACACCAATTTGGGAATTATCTTGTTGTGCGCTCCGCTGGTGCAAGCCATGCAAGATTGGGTAAATACGGGGTTAATGTTAAGGCAGTCATTGCATAAAACGCTAGCGACAACAACTATAAACGATGCGGATTGGGTGTTTAAAGCAATTACGCTAGCATCGCCGGGAGGTTTAGGTGCTTCCGATGAACAAGATGTTAACTATCAAGCAACAATGACGCTAACAGAAGCGATGCGCTTGGCGAGCGCTAGAGATCGGATCGCATTGCAGTATATTACCGATTATAAAGATATTTTCGATGGTTCAGTTTTAAGCTATAATGAAAACTTCATTCGATGGGGTGACCGGGCTTGGTCAGCGGTGGCTGTATATGCTAATTTGCTGAGTCAATTCCCTGATAGTCATGTCGAAAGAAAATATGGGGAACTGTACTCTAAGTTGGTAGCATCTAGAATGACTTTATTAAGTTTTGAGCTATCAAGGGCTGAAAGACCTGAATTGTTAAAGCCTATGCTTTATGAGTTGGATCAGGAACTTAAAGCCAATAGTGTAAACCCAGGTACTACGGCAGATATGACTGTAGTAACTGTATTTGCAGTATTTTTAGAAGACTTATTAGCTAAAGCTAATAAGTCTACGTAAACCAAACCTTGGGCATTACGTATGACCAAATTTTGATAACATTTTTGTCTTACCAGAGGAAAACAAGCATGGCTAAAATAACAAACCTACGTGTCGGCGAATCATTAGTGGGCGAAGGCAACGAAGTTGCACATATCGATTTGATGGTTGGTCCACGTGGTTCAGCTGCAGAAACTGCTTTTGCTAACTGCTTAACAAATAACAAAGACGGCTTCTCTAGCTTATTAGCTGTTGTTGCACCTAACTTGATGGTTAAACCAGCTACTGTTATGTTTAATAAAGTAACTATCAAAGGTGCTAAACAAGCTGTGCAAATGTTTGGCCCTGCGCAACGCGGTGTAGCAATGGCCGTTGCTGACTGTGTAGAAAACGGTACCATTCCAGCTGATGAAGCTGATAACTTATTCGTATCTGTTGGTGTGTTCATTCATTGGGCTGCTGAAGATGATGCAAAAATCCAAGAATACAACTACAAAGCAACTAAAGAAGCTCTAGAGCGTGCTATCGCTGGTACCCCAACAGCAAAAGAAGTTGTGGCGGCTAAAGCTACTGCAAAACATCCGTTCGCACCAAACTAAGATTCTCTTAGCTGCCCCGAATGTTAAAAATACCTCGCTAGCCGAGGTATTTTTTTGCCTGAAAGCCGCCAATATCATCTGTATTGATAGCTCCTGAGTGTAAAGCACTGGCAACCAAAGCATGCGTGACCCCTAATTTTTCTAAATCGATTAAATCTTGTTTATCTCTTATGCCACCGGCAGCAATAAATTGTTTGTCAGGGTAATTCTGGCAAAATGTTGCCAACCTTTGTATGTCTGGACCACTATTACTTCCAACTCTTGCAAGTGTCATGATGATAATTTTATCTGGCCAAAAGCGGTCACTCTCAAATATCGCTTGAGTACCTAATTGCTTTGTTAGTGAATAATCCAAAGATAAAACAAAGCGTTTATTAAATGCATTGAGACGAGCAAGTGTATCATTGCGACAATACTCAGAACCTATAACAGGAAGGTAGTTGTAAGGATATTGACTGGATTTTTCGAACTGTTGGAGACCCGCATCTACCCAAAAAATGATGCTAGCAAATTGCCCTGCCAATTCTACAATTGACTGGTGATTGTCTCCTTGCCCTTCAATTGCATTGAGGTCGGCAATATAAAACGTGTCAAATGAACTCAACGTTAAAAATGCTTTTAATACATCCATAGGCTTCGAAGATGAACAGAGCGGCGTATTAATGGCTTGATAATTATGTCGTTGGCCTTGCCGTGCATGTACCACAATGCCATTTTTTAAATCGATAACCGGAATTATTTTCATCACTAATGGGCTAATGCCTTGATGATACAATGGAGGCTTGGAAACATTTAAGAAATTGGTGGGCTTTGAAAATATTGGTGTTTGAGTATATCACTGGCGGCGGCTTAAATCGGCAAAAACTCCCAGATTCTCTTATCAAGGAAGGACGCTTGATGCTGCAGGCATTGCTCGACAATTTGTCGGTTATAGCTGGAATTGAGTTAGAGCTAATGCTGGATGTTCGTTGCCAAAGACTTATAAACACTGCTGGGTTAAGCATTACACTGATTGGCCCTCAGCAAGATTCCCTGCACGAACTTAAAAATCTGGCTCAACAGTGTGATGCGGTGTGGCCTGTAGCGCCTGAAACCGAAGGAGTTTTACAGAACATTTGCCGAATGCTTGAAGATTGTGGTGCGGTTCTGCTGACTTCGCCATCAACAGCGGTAGCGGATGCTGGCAATAAGTTCATAACTTATCAGCGTTTGTTACGGTACGGTATTGCTACCGTGCCCAGTCATTTGTTTGACCCCAAAAAAAACTACCCGCCAGGAGAGTGGATCGTGAAGCCTGTGGATGGTGTGGGTAGCGAAAGCTGCTATTTGATTAACCATCAACAAGATTTTAAACGGTTGCCTATTATAGCAAATAGCATTATTCAGCCTCATGTTGATGGTATAAAGACTAGCTTGTCCTGCTTGTTCAAGGCAGGGCAGGGCTGGTTACTATCAGTTAATAGACAATTTTTTAGCCTGATCAAAAAACAATATCACTTGGATGCAATCATTGTTAATTATCCCGCAAAGCCAAAATCCTATCAGGCTGTTGTGGCTAAAGTCGCGCAGGCATTTCCTGATTTATGGGGATATGTAGGTATTGATTTAATAGAAACCCAGGAACAAATTATTGTGCTTGAAATCAACCCACGCTTGACCAGTTCTTTTGTCGGTATTTTTAACGCATTAGGCTTTAATGTTGCGCAATCCGTGTTGGAATTGTTAGCCGGTGAACCGAATCTGCAGTTTACCTGTAATCAGGCCGTTACCATTTTTTTAAATCAGGAAGCTAATGGGTAACGTCTTTGTAGGCTGGGATATTGGCGGTGCGCATGTTAAGACAGCGGTTGTTAATATCGATGGAGAAGTTATTGCCATTTATCAGATTCCTTGCTCTCTGTGGAAAGGTCTTGAGCAACTGACAACTGCGGTCAGTGCTATTTTGTCCGAACTCCCGGACGCCTGTTGTAATCATGCTGTTACCATGACCGGCGAGCTAGTGGATTTATTCGATCATCGTGATCAAGGCGTACAGCAAATTATTGCGACGATGCGCAATTTACTTGCGGATACTGAACTCCTAATTTTTGTAGGACAGCAAGGTTTGTTGCCCCACGAACAAATTTCGGAATCACAATACCCCTACATTGCCTCTGCAAATTGGTTGGTCAGCGCTGCATTTGCGGCACAAAAGGTCGGTAATGGCTTGTTTATTGACATAGGCAGCACCACCACCGACATCCTGGTATTAAAAGACTGTCAAGTTTTAACACAAGCTTATACTGATTATCAGCGTTTAATATCACAAGAATTGGTTTATACCGGCATTGTGCGTACTGCTGTGATGGCTGTTGCTCAGCGAGTGGTATTTGAAGGCCATGATACGAGTATCATGGCTGAACATTTCGCCACTATGGCCGATGTTTATCGGCTAACTGAGGAACTTAATGAAGCGCATGATCAAGCAGAGACAGCTGACGGCACCGAAAAAACGCATGCCGCGAGCGCTAAACGTTTGGCACGGATGATTGGCTGCGATTTTTGCTCTGAAGAACTTAGCCGGTGGCAACAGTTTGCAGCTGTTATTCGTGAACAACAACTGCAAAACATTCGTCAGGCTTGCCAACAGAGGATAGCTCATAGCCAGCTACCCCCTAATGCCCCCTTCATTGGCGCAGGAATAGGTCGATTCTTGGCTAGGCAACTTGCTAAGGATTTGGGCCATCCTTATTTGGACTTTTCCTGTTTATGTCATCACAATGTTCAACAAGCTATGATAACCAGTGCGGATTGCGCGCCAGCGGTGGCTGTTGCACAGTTAGCACACTCCCTAATAACCAGTTAATGATTCCGTCTAAACAACGCGTTCAATCGCTTCCCTATTTTGACGATAGCGCTAAGCTATTCGCAGGTATAGCCCATAAAACTTGGGCGGTTTTTTTAGATAGCGGTTATCCGCGCAGTAGCCAAGGCCGCTATGACATTATCGCTGCAGATCCTATTTCGACCTTAGTAACACATGGCGACATTACCGAGATTATTCATAATGGCATAACGACGCAATCGAATGAAAATCCGTTCGATTTGATTAAGCAGTACTTGGACTATGGGTTCCAGAATTTTTCTGAGTTACCGTTTAACGGTGGAGCCATTGGATATTTTTCTTATGATTTGGCACGTCGCTTGGAAAGATTGCCGACACTGGCAGAAGATGCAGAACATATCCCGCATATGACAATAGGTATTTATGAATGGGTTGTGGTTGTTGACCATCATCTGTGCCAAAGTTATTTAATCGGACAGGTAAGCGATAATGAGAAATGGCAAGGACTAATTACCCAATTTAGTCAGTTACCTTTGGCGCAAAAACCAAAGCCTTTTACTATCGCCAGTCATATTGAATCCAATATGAGCAAAGCTTTCTACAAAAAAGCCTTTGACAAAATCAAACAATATCTGAAAGAAGGCGATTGTTATCAAGTTAATTTGACCCAGCGCTTTGTTGCCAGCTGCCACGGTGATCCTTGGACAGCTTATGAAACTTTACGGCAATTAAATGCAGCTCCCTTTAGTGGCTATCTGAATTTTCCAGAGGTACAAATTTTAAGCTCATCGCCGGAACGATTTTTAAAGTTAACGAATGGGGTTGTTGAAACCAAGCCCATTAAAGGTACAAGACCAAGAAAATCTGATGCTAACGATGACCAACAGCAAATTGCCGACTTACAAAACAGCCAAAAAGATCGGGCAGAAAATCTGATGATTGTTGATTTATTGCGCAATGACATCAGCAAAACTTGTAAAAAAGGTTCAGTGAATGTGCCGGAAATATTCGCTATAGAAAGCTACACCACGGTGCATCATTTAGTTAGCACTGTTAAAGGGTTATTGGCGGATGATCAACATGCCTTAGATTTATTAAAGAGTTGCTTTCCCGGTGGTTCAATCACAGGTGCGCCAAAGATTCGGGCCATGGAAATTATCGAAGAGCTGGAGCCGAATCGTCGCGGTGTTTATTGCGGTGCTATCGGCTACATAGGTTTTAACGGCAATATGGATACCAATATTGCTATTAGAACGCTGGTGCATTCAAATCAGACTATTCGATTCTGGGCAGGTGGCGGTATTGTTAACGACTCACAGGTTGATGACGAATATCAGGAATCTTTTGATAAAGCAGCGGCGATGATCAATTTATTGCTGCAGTTTAGTAACAGATAAGATTCTTGTCTGGTAATTTTTCACAGCTAATTTCGTTGACAAAGTCTCTGTCTAGAACCATCCTTACCAAGGTTTCATGGCTGGTTTTGGCGGAGAAACGATTTTTATTTTTTGGAGAACAAGCAATGTATAAAAAACTTTCAACTGTAGGGGCATTTCTTGCCTTAAGTGTGGTGCAGACAAATGCGTATGCCGCGGTTAACTGCAAAGACGTACCTACATTTGCGCAATTACAAACAGCATTAAAGTCAGCTCGGACAGCAGCTAGTGGAAACGGCGGTTTTAATTTGGATATGTGGGGTACCATCGTTAACCGTGACGGTGATGTTTGCGCGATTGCTTATACCGGCTCTTCATTAGGTGCTCAATGGCCTGGTAGTCGGGTAATCTCTGCGCAAAAAGCGAATACCGCCAATGCGTTCAGTTTGCCCGGATTAGCTCTATCTACTGCTAATTTGTTTTCTGCTGTGCAACCTGGTGGCAGTTTGTACGGTTTGCAAGAAAGTAATCCGGTTAACATAGCGGCAGCCTATAAAGGACCGTCCAAAAAATACGGTACAGCGAAAGATCCACTAATTGGTCAAAAAATCGGTGGTGTTAATGTGTTTGGCGGTGGTTTGGCTTTATATAATGCAAGCGGGACTTTGGTAGGAGCGTTGGGTGTGAGTGGCGATAGCTCTTGTGCCGATCACAACATTGCTTGGAGAACCCGCAACACTCTGGGATTTGATCATGTGTCTGCGGGTGTGGCTACGGTAATGGATAATATCGTATTTGACATTACCGACGGCGTTAGTGCTAAAGGTTGGGGGCATCCCATTTGCAACGACAAAAGCGTCGCTGCAAATGCAACTGTGCTAACCGAAGCGCCTATGCCTGCTGCTCATAATCACTAATGTCGGGTTGACCAATAAGAGTCAGATGGCTAATAATGCTTTGGCAATCTGACTCTACAATTCAGCCGTATTCGGTTAAATCTTAATCTACCGTCCATTGTACCAGCCCACTATACGAAGTGGCGATTACAATCAGACCAAAAACAATCCGATACCAAGCAAAAACGATAAAGTCATGGCGACTGATATAGCGTAGCAGTGCCTTGATCGCTAACAATGCACTCAGAAATGCAGCAAGCAAACCCACGGCAAAATACGGTGCATCGGTTGCTACATCCAGTAAGTCACGATGTTTATATAAGTCATAAATACTGGCAATAATTAGCGTGGGTATAGCCAGAAAAAATGAAAATTCGGTCGCCGCTTTGCGCGATAAGCCAAATAGCAGGCCACCGATGATAGTTGAGCCTGAGCGAGAGGTGCCGGGTATTAGTGCAAATGCCTGAGCTAAACCCAGTTTTAAAGCGTCCAGTGGGCTTAAATCTTCGACTTCATTGACGCGAATTTTATGTTCGCGCTTCTCTGCCCAAATAATAACAAAGGCACCAATAATAAATGCCAATGCGACCGGAATCGGTTTGAATAGCACCGCTTTTATATGTTTGCCAAATAGCAGCCCTAGGCTTGCAAGAGGTATGAAGGCAATCATTAAATTTAAGGTAAATTTTTGTGCCGAACGTTGGGTGGGTAGACCCATAATTACGGAGGCAATTTTGCGCCGATACTCCCAGCACACCGCCATAATAGCGCCGACTTGGATAACAATTTCAAAGACTTTGCCTTTGTCATCATTAAAGTCCAGCAAGTCGCCTGTGAGAATTAAATGCCCAGTGCTTGATACCGGTAAAAATTCGGTCAAGCCTTCTACGATGCCTAAAATAACGGCTTTAAGTATTAGTAGTAAATCCATAAGTTTTGATAATAGCTAGAAGGCGAGTGGTAAGGTTTTGGGATGTTGATCTTAAGTCAGATTTCGAGTTGCAAGCGCTGAGTACGAGTACAGTTGTTCAATGCACATTTTAACGTGATAACTGCTCCGTGTGAATCGCGTGAGCGGCTATAAAAGCATAGTGGACTTTAAGAATCTCTTTAGCATTAAGAATATAGCTGCTTTCTATGTAATTTGTAATGAATAGTTGCAAGCATCGTAACTTATAGGGATTTGCGAACGGCAAAATGACGACCTTTTATTTTGCCCTTATTTAGACAAGTCAGTGCTTTTTCAATGCTGTTGCGTTTTATGGCTACGTAGGCATGATTATCAAAAATGTCTATTTTACCGACTTCAGCGGCGCTAATGCCGGCGGCACCGGTTAATGCCCCTAAAATATCCCCCGGCCTAACCTTATGTTTGCGGCCACCGTCTATCCATAATGTGATCATAGGAGGGTCAAAGCGATGTTCGCGGGTCATTTGAAACGTGGCAATTTCGTCCCATTTTGCCGGGCTATTTTGATAATCTTCAATAGCCTTAACGCGCGTTAACTCCTGTTCTGTACATAAGTTCAGGGCCAAACCTTTATTGCCAGCGCGACCAGTACGACCAATCCTGTGTACATAAATCTCGGGATCCCAAGGTAGTTCATAGTTAATTACGGCTTGCAATTCTTTAATGTCCAAACCGCGTGCAGCCACATCCGTAGCTACTAAAATGGAGCGACTTTTATTGGCAAACTTAACTAGCACCTGATCTCGATCTTTTTGTTCTAAATCACCATGCAAAGACTGTACAGAAAAGCCAAAACTCGCCAGTGTATCGGCAACGCTCTGACAATCTTTTTTGGTATTACAAAATATAACCGTTGATTCTGGCCGGTAATAAGCTAGTAGATAGCCCAACGCGTTTAATCTTTGGGCTTTGCTGATTTGATAGAAAAGTTGTTCGATAACATTTTCATGGTGGTTGATTTCTGCGCTAATCGACAGCGGCTTAAATTGATATTGCTGGCTCATTAGCCGAATCGGTTCCGCATAGGTAGCGGAAAACAGAAGCGTTTGTCTATGAGTTGGCGCATAAGAAATGATATCAGCTATCGCTTCTTCAAAGCCCATATCCAGCATGCGATCAGCCTCATCCAGAACTAAGACTTTCAGCTTATTAATCAATAAACTACGCTTGCGCAAATGCTCCTGCAAACGACCCGGCGTACCGACAACCACATGTACACCATGCTCTAACGAAGTTGACTGTGTTCTAAACGGTGTACCGCCACAGACCGGTAATACTTTGATGTTCTGGGTAAATCGTGCTAAACGTCGAATTTCTTTGCAAACCTGATCGGCCAATTCTCGGGTTGGGCAAACGACTAACGCTTGTACGTTAAAGCTGTTCAAATCCAGCCGAGATAACAAGCCAATGCCAAATGCAGCTGTTTTACCGCTGCCGGTTTTAGCTTGCGCAATGACATCTTTGCCTTCAAGAATGGGCGGTAATGTTTCTGCCTGAATAGGTGTTAATTGGTTGTAACCCAAAGATACAATGTTTTCCAACAATGCAGATTTTAGTGGCAGGGAAGCAAATTCGGTGAGACTCACAAGTGTTCTTCTATAAGGTTGGTCGGCGATATGCCGCTATGCAGTTGTCCATGATAACAGATAGAGCCATTGATGAGCTGGCCAAGTTTTTCTCTTCAGAGGTGAACATGAATAATCAAACAAAGCGACAGATTTCTAAATTCACATTGAAATTTAAACGAGATGCAGTCAAGTTGACAACTGAAAAATGGATATTCAACTGATCATTCCAATACTGCTGACGTAAACTTTAGCTATCATGAAAATGTAACAGGGTATAAGTCGTAAAGGTAATTGCAGGAAGAGCCTGCCACTTGGGTACGATAATTTGTCCGACACGACAGTTTTTCAGAAGTCTTAAACACGAGCAACTAAATTATGAAAAATTTAGGATTTCAAGCAGCTGCCAAACTAAGGATTATCGTTTTACAACGGATTACGATCTCATTCAAAATTAGGTTATCAATCCCCGTTGCAAGATAAGCGAGATTTTTATAGAAAGACTGAGACCTTTGCACGGCACCACTACACCAAACCAATGTATTATGATAAAATAGACTTATCATTCAATGGCTTGTGTGTATTTTAATGTCTTTTTCTGATTTTTACGTTAATCACCGTACCCGCAAAAGTAACTTTCTTAACCAAATCGATCACCTGATTGACTGGAAGGCAATTGAAGCGGTTATACGCCAGCATTATGCACCCGCCTCGGATGTAACGGGACGTCCGGCGTATCCAGGTTTGCTTCTTTTCAAGATGCTCCTGGTGGGTATTTGGAACGGTGGCTTAAGTGATGAATCGGTTGAGGACATGGCTAACAGCAACCTGCATGTCATGCGCTTTTTGGATTTGTCTTTGGAAGAGGATGTGCCCGATCACTCCGTACTGTCCCGGTTTAGAACCCGTCTGACCAAAGCGGGAGCGTGGGATGCTCTACTAGTTCAGATCAACCGTCAAATCGAAGGCTATAACGTCACCGTTACCTCCGGTTGCCATGTCGATGCCAGTATTACCCACAGCCCGCGCAAGCCAAAAACTCAGCCCACTTACGAAGTAGTCAATGACAGAGAAGAACGCGATGACGAATCGGATGCCCAAGCTCACATGCAAGTGGTGGAAGTCAACCAGCCTGGTGTAGACACCGATGCGCGCTGGGTTAAAAAGGCGGGCAAGTCGGTATTTGGGTACAAGCAACACACGCTAGTCGATGACAACGGCTTGGTGATTGCGGTCGAGACCACGCCAGCTAACCAGCACTTGTGCCCTTTGGGTATGATAGCAAGCCGATGGTTGATCTAATGGATAACGCAAAGATTAAGGCAGGTTCCAGGTTGCATGCTGACAAGGCATATCACAGCCGGAAACACAATCAGGTATTGAAAGAGCGACGCCTCAAAAACGGCATCCAAGATAAGGCTGTAAAAAACAAGTCTCTCAGTAAGCGTCAAAAACAACGGAATAGCTTAATTAGTTAGCCCTGAAAAACACCTCATGCAATTGATTTATAATGATATAAAGCTAAATTAGCCTGATGCATTCGACCGGTAATGTTAAAATATCCCCACGTTTTCCGGTCGACAGGGTGAAAAATGTTAATGGCTTCCAGTACTGGTCATCAGACCAATTTATTCGGCACCGATCTGCTTCAGCAACTGGATCCAAGCGATCCACTCCTTCGCCTTGCCAGTGTGCTTCCTTGGCACGAGTTTGATCAGGCCTTTACCCAACACTACAGCCAAGGCTTAAGTCGCCCCGCTAAACCCATTCGGCTAATGGTCGGTCTGTTGATTCTCAAACAGTTGGAAAACTTAAGCGACGAAGCCGTGGTCTTGCAATTCAAACGCAATCCTTACTACCAGGCATTCTGCAGTTTCAGGGAATTCAGCTGCAAACTGCCTTGCGATAGCAGCGAATTAGTCCATTTCAGAAAACGCATTGGTGCTGAAGGCGCCGACCAGCTGTTTCAACTCAGCGTCAAGCTGCACGGCAACGCCGCACTGGAAGACACCGTTAACATCGACACCACGGTGCAGGAAAAGAACATTACCTATCCCACCGACGGCAAACTGGCCATCAAAATCATCAATCGCCTGAACAAACTGGCCAAAGCCCGCGGTATTCAACAACGCCGCACCTACGGTAAAGAAATCAAAGCGCTGCGTTTAAAGCTGCGCCATTTTCGTCACGCCAGCCGCCGGGCCAAGGCCAAGAAAGCCTTGAAACGCCTGCGCACGATTGCCCATACCCTGATTCGGGAATTGCGTAGAAGCTTGCCGTGCTACGCCCTGTTCGAACGCTACCAGAAAGACTTCCTGTTCTACGAACGCGTGCTCAATCAGCAACCCAAAGACCACGATAAAATCTATTCCCTGCATGAGCCTGAGGTGTATTGCATCGGCAAAGGCAAAGATCATAAGCCCTACGAATACGGCAACAAAGTCTCCATTGCCGCCACCGCCAAATCCAATGTCATCGTTGGCGTGGTTAGCCATCCACACAACCTGCATGACAGCAAGACTCTTCCGGAGGTCCTGGCTCATTGCCACGCCAGTCGCGGCACGATGGTCAAGGCCGGTGTCTGCGATCGCGGCTATCGCGGCCCCAAAACGGTGGGTGAGACGCACATCATCCTGCCCGCACCTCCTCTTAAATGCGACAATCGCTACCAACAGGACAAAAAGCGCAAACGTTGCCAGCGCCGGGCCGCTATTGAGCCCATCATTGGGCATCTAAAATCAGACTTCCGCTTAGTGAGAAACTTCTTGAAAGGCGTGATAGGTGACAGCATCAATGTCTTGATGGCGGCGATGGCCTGGAACTTCAGCCTCTGGATGAGGCTCTTTTTTGCGCTAATGTTGGGATTCAAGACTTCAACTCACAACAGTCTACGCAAAAAAGGCCAAGCTACGGCAATTCATCAAGCCCCACGTAACCTAAGGGTGTTTTTCGTCTAAAAGTCCATAGCTTGATATCGGATAAGCTACTTTAGAGGCACTTTTTCAGGGGCGACTAATTACCCAGGCGCGCTATGTCGTTGAGCGAACCTTCGGTAGCCAGGCACGCTGGTTTGTATTCGATCAGCCCGACCACTATCTTAGAAATTGCCAAAATCAATTTATTCTGATTTTGTACCAAAAGGCAGTAATTCATCGATGCGGCTGTTGGGCCAGATAGGGAGTTTTTCTAGAGTATCTTTTAGCCAGGCAGCGGGATCAAGCCCATTTAATTTGGCGGTGCCTAGTAAGGATTGAATTGCGGCAGCGCGCTGGCCCGCTCGTTCTGATCCGGCAAAGAGCCAGTTGCGTCTGCCTAGCGCAATCGGCCTAATACAGTTCTCGGTACTGTTGTTATCTATGGGTAGATCACCGGTTTCGGCATAGCGGATCAGTGCCGACCAGCGTTTCAGGCTGTATTCGATCGCTTTCATCAAAGCGCTGCCAGGTGCCGTGCGCAAACGGGTTTGCTGCAGCCAATCATGCAGTTCGGTTAAGCGTGGTTGGCTTTTTTCAGCACGCAGGTTTTTCCGGCCATCGATACTCATCTCCCGGCCTTCGGCTTCAATCTCATACAACTCGGCAATGCGCTGCAAGGCTTCTTTGGCAACCGGACTTTGATTAGCTTGAAAGAGGTCAAAGAATTTGCGGCGCGCATGGGTCCAGCACGCTAACTCAATGCAGGACGACAATAAAGATTGTGTGGCTGGATGCGCCCGAGCTGCAGCAAACAAGGCTTTGTATCCTCCGTAGCCATCAACCATTAGATGACCTTGCCAGTCTTGTAGAAACTGTTCGGCATGTCGGCCACTGCGACCGGCTTGGTAGTCAAAGACAATGATCTTAGGCCCAGGTTGCAGATCGTTACTGCGATACGCCCATAGATAAGCCTTCTTCGTTTTACCTTTGCCGGGATCCAACTGCGGTACCGGGGTTTCATCGGCTAACACGCAAGGTCGTTGTAACAGATACCAGTGCAGGCGATCCACCAGAGGCTGTAGTTCCACCCCCAGACGCCCCACCCAATCGGCCAGCGTGGATCGAGATAGGGAAACACTGCTACGGGCAGCGATTTGTTCCAGTCGGTACAGCGGCAAGTGATCCAGATATTTGCTGATGAGTACCCAAACCAGCAAACCGATGGCGGCCATACCGCCGTCAATGATGGCCGGTGGAATGGGCTCGGCAGTGATGGTTTCACAAGTCCGGCAGGCGTATTGTGGCCGGATGTGCCGGTGGACAAAGAACTTGGCCGGTTCCACGTCCAGTTGCTCAGTCACATCGTCGCGAATTTTGACCAAATCTCGTCCACATTGCCCACAGGCGCAAGATTCCAACTGGTGATAATGATCGATGCGCGGCAGGTGGGCGGGTAACGGCTGACGGCCAGCACGCAGGCGTTTGGATCTAGCCACCGTTTCGCACGGTTGATTATCCTGCAATAGTTCGACTTCGGCTTCAATTGCCGACATATCCGTATTCCAGGTTTCTTCAAAGACATCCCGTTGCAGAGCGGTCAGGGTTTCACTTTTGGTGCTGTAGCGGATGCGTTTGTAATAGGCCAGCTCATAGGTGAGCGAGGTGATTTTGGTGTCTTTGTAGAGAATGGCTTTTTCGTTGGCCGTGATGGTGGCTTGTTGCTCCGCAATCACTGTTTTGGCATCCTGAGAGGCTTGGTCAACAAGCGCCTGAATCAGTGCCGCTACTTGGTTTTTGGTAGCAGGATCCAGGTTTAATTGATCGAGTTCAGTCAGTGATTTCATGGTGAAAACTATACCATAAAATCACCGTGTAAGCCTTGATTTTGCTAGGTTTTATGACTGTTTTTCTTGTTATTTATCAGCCACTTTAAAACCGTTTTTACACTTGCCAGTCCGGCTGACAAGTCGCCGACAAACGCTGCCAGTCGACACCGGCAACTAACCACTCCCACTGGCGTTGGGTAATCACAAATGTCTTATCGTTGACCCTGGGCCACACAAAACTGCCGCGATGCAATCTGCGTTGACATAACCAAACCCCATTACCATCCCACAGCAACAGTCTCAGCCGATTACCAGCACGGTTACGGAAAATGAATGCCGAACCACTGCAAGGTGCTTGATCCAAGCTGTGCTGAACGACGCTCGACAAACCATCTAGGCCGCGTCTCATATCGACAGGCGCAACGGCAATCCAAATTTGTGCTGGGGTTTCAATTAACCCAGGCATTTCAACAACTCGGCCAACCACGCAGCCGATACGGATGTCGGCAGCTCCAGTCGATGACCGTTGTTATGAGTCAACACCAGGTTTGACGAGGATGCCGGTGTCGGAACAACCGATGCAACCTGAACAGGAATCAACGCTACAGCTTGAGATAGATTGAGTCTGCGATACTCACTCAATCGAGCCGAGAAAGTACCCTTCTTGAGTTGCTGTTGATCACAATATAATGCTTGTGATAACCCGCTTTGTTGCCAAGCTTCAATATGCTGACGCCATTTGAATGGAATGCCCATAAAATCCCCTAGGAAAAAATCTTAGAGTGCCAGCATTGGTGTAAGCTTTGTAGATGGTTTCGCCGGACGATTACGCTGGTTTGGCTCCAAGATCCTGCGCTACCAAGGGTTAGCCAAAGCCCATGCTTGGCATCTATTGCAAGCCATGGCGTATAACCTAAAACGGTTGCCTGTGTTGTACGTTAAAACGCAATCCACACAGGCAAGCTTTGCCTTTTAATGGTATGCGTCTGTCGCTACCAGGTAGATTTTTCAGACGTATTCAGTTTGATCGCCTCAATCCACTCCAGTGCCAAGGGTAGTAACTCATCAATACGTCGATTAGGCCAAGTCGGCAGTTTTTCGAGCGTCTCCTTTAGCCACTCGGCGGGATTAATGCCATTGAGCTTAGCCGTGCCCAGCAATGATTGTATTGCAGCCGCGCGTTTGCCAGCCCGCTCGGAGCCGGTGAATAACCAGTTCTTTTTTCCAAGTGCGATGGGCCGAATGGAGTTTTCTACTGGATTATTGTCAATCGGCAAGTGCCCGGTTTCAGCATAGCGGATGATGGCAGGCCAGCGTTTTAGTATATGATCTAAAGCCTTAGCGGACGTGCCGCCGTTGGCTGTTCTGACGCGGGTTTCAATCAACCAGTCATATAAGGTTTGAAGTTCTGGTAGGGCTTTTTCTGCACGTAGTTGACGACGAGCTTCAATGCTCATTGCTTCGCCCTCTGCTTCGATGGCATACAGCACAGCAATGCGTTGCACAGCTTCCAACGCCATAGGATTTTTATCTGCCTGATGCAAGTCGAAGAACTTACGCCGAGCATGCCCAAGACACGCTAACTCGATACAACCATGAGGGTTGCGCGTGTTTGTGAATAACGCTTTATACCCGGCAAAATCATCAACCAGCAGATGACCTTGCCATTCGCCTAAAAATTGGCGGGCATGTTCACCGCTACGCCCTTGTTGATAATCAAAGACGATGATACGCGGTTGATCTTTCTGAAGATCATTGCTGCGGTAGGCCCATAGGTAAGCTTTGCGGGTTTTGCCTTTGCCGGGGTCGAGTTGCGCGACCGGCGTTTCATCCGCATGCAAGGTATTGCCTTGCAGCAGATGCCAAGTGAGCCGATCCACCAACGGCTGTAACGCCACACCGACACGACCCACCCATTCGGCTAAGGTTGAACGAGACAGAATCACATTTTCGCGGGCGGCAATTTGTTCCAAGCGATAGAGTGGCAGATGATCCAGGTATTTGCTGATGATCACCCATACCAATAAACCGATGGCGGCCATGCCACCATCAATCACTGCCGGCGAAATCGGCGCGGCGGTGATGGTTTCGCAGTTTTTACAAGCATATTGGGGGCGAATGTGCCGATGGACAGTAAACTGAGCGGGTACAACATCCAATTGTTCGCTGATGTCTTCGCCAATTTTGACCAAGTCTTTGCCGCACTTTCCGCAAGTGCAAGATTCGGGTTCGTGGCGATGTTCGATGCGCGGTAAATGCGGCGGCAAAGGTTGACGACCGGCGCGGGGCCGTTTGGGTTTGACCACTGTCTCGCAAGGCTGATCGTCTTTCAGCTGTTCGAGTTCCGCTTCAATCGCGGACATGTCAGTATTCCAAGTTTCCTCAAACACATCACGCTGTAAGGGCGAGAGGGTTTCACTTTTTACGCCAAAACGGATACGCCGGTAATAAGCAACTTCATGCGTTAAGGCTTCGATTTTGAAGTCTTTGGCTTTGATGAGGGCAGCATCGCGTTCTGTCTGATCAAGGAGCGACTGAATTAAGGCCGCAACTTGAGATTTAGCGGTCGGATCAAGGTTTAAATGATCAAGCTCAGCGAGTGATTTCATGGCTGAAATTATACAACAAACACCCGCTGAAAGCCTTATGTTTACTGGATTTTCTTGCTAATTTTCTCTCTTTTTAGACTAAAATATAACGCTATTTAAACCTGCCAATGTGCTTGGGGCAACGCCGATAAACGCTGCCAGTTTACACCGGCAATCAGCCATTCCCATTGCGCCTGACTGATAGCAAAACGGGTATCCAACACCTTGGGCCACACAAAACCGCCCTGATGCAAACGACGGTGACATAACCAAACGCCATTGCCGTCCCACACTAACAACCGTAAGCGGTTGCCTGCCTTGTTACGAAACACAAACGCAGATCCTGTGCACGGCGATTGGCCTAGCACCAGTTGGACAATAGACGATAAGCCATCAATACCGCGTCTCATATCAACGGGCGCAACGACTAACCAAATCTGAGGAGGGCTTGCGATTAATCCAGGCATCGCAGCAATTCCGCCAGCCAGGCGGCTGAAGTCGATGCCGGCAGATCAACTTGATGGCCGTTGGTAAGTTTTAATACAATTCCTATGGGAAGCGGTGCTTTCAGCTGGACAGGAATTAATGCCGGAAGCGCGCCTTGTTGCTCTTTTCGATAATCACTTAATCTGGCTCCAAACGTATTATCGTTTAAACCCTGCTGCCGACAATACTCCGCTTGTTTTAAACCACTAAGCTGCCAGGCTTCTATATGATTGATCCACTTGGTTGTTAGGGCCATCTCTTATCCTCACTGAAAAACTTAAGGATGCCTAATTTGGAAATTTCAAGCTAGGTGGAAGGGCTGGACGCATACTTTTAAAGGGTGAATGCGGCCAAATGGCCGCAAGAATCCATATTTTCTAAATAATATTGCCTAAATTTCACCGATTTTTTGGAAAAATTGGGTAGTTTGGGGCTGATTTTTGGTACAAGGGGTTTTGCAAAGGTCTCAGACTATCTAATAAGGTGCCTGACTTTTCTTGATCATTACAATTGTTAGCGCTTTTGGTTTAGCGCATTTATCCACTCCAGACTCCACTCAGCCACTTGATCGCGCCATGCTTTAGAAGAAAAGGTGTGATCCGATTCTATTAGATCATGGCGGGTTACTCGATCATCTGCGAGCAAAGTCTGCCATTCACTATCTTTGCTAGTAACATCTTTAAATTCTGCAGCCGTTAAATCTTTGCCGCTTAAAATTAGTAAAACCGGGTTTTTAAACCTTTGCATGCACTGCTGCATTCGGATCGGCAAACTCAGGGTTGAGTCTACTTTGGTAGGCTGGCTATTTTGCGGTTTTTCGGCACTATTGTCCGCTTCAGATGCGTTTCCCAGTAAATTCTTCAATATACCGACCAGCGATACTACAGAACCCAAATAATCAAATTTCAGGGTAAATATTTTGCGCCATAAATCTGGATTTAAAAGCCGCTGCAAATAATAGTGTTTTAGGTAGGCTGTGGCCGCGCCTTGTTCTGTATAAACCCAAGGGTTTAGCAATATTAAACCGCGAACTCGTTCATCCTGATAGGCATAAAATAGTGCCGCCGATGCCGCATCACACAACCCCCAGATTACAATTCCTTGTAGATTGGGGCAGGTTTGGTAAAACGCGGCTATCGCTCTAGCAATATCATCATCGACGGAGACGAATGTTCGAGCTTCCCCTTCGGCATCTCCCATACCTTGATAATCAAAACGCATAACCGGGATATCGTTGGCGGCTAGCATTCTCGCTAATAATACGAATTGTCGATGACTGCCAACGCGGTACTGTGGGCCACCAACAACTAACAATATGCCTAATTTTTCTGTATTGTTTGAATGGTGGACAATGCCGACTAGTTTGTTATCGTGGCATTGAAAAATAATAGGGGTTTCTTCACGCATGGCAGTGGATTTGGCAATCAAGTCTTAACTGCTTGATAAATATAAGAACGCTTCAATAGATGCAGTCCATATTTAGCAAGCTGTTGTTGTATTAATAGAGGATGTAATTGGTCGGCCATTTTGAAGATTCGTTCAGCTTAAACTCGCCGAGGTTTCCGCTAACAGTGTTGGCGCATCAATAATTTCCTGAGTAGACCAGAATATGTTGTCGACAACTGCTTTGGCTGAAGCTGTTTGGTTTTTACTTTGCAGATTTTCAATAAAAGCGGCGTTAACCATTGAAATACCTCGATCTTTACTGGGTACAACTTCAAACAACGCCAAATTTTTAATATTAGTTAAGTTTAGATTATTGGCCTGGAGTCCCAGCATGGGTGCTACCAAGTCAGGGTTCAGTGAGTAGCCGGCGACTTCGATAGTGTTACCTTCAAGTAGCTGTTGTTTGAGTTCTGAGGTTTTTTCCTGTGGGGCATTACTATCCATCGCTGCCGCCGCAACTCGCAAACGCAAGAATTGGGTTATAAACGTGTCGCCGTTTAATACGGGTTGCCAAGCAATCAGTCGCTCGATTTTATATTGGTTTTTATCAGCGAAATCCATAGCGAGCAAAGCTCCGGTTCTTAATCCCCATAAAGCTATTGATTCTGCACCTTGTTCTTTTAGCCATTCAACTGCAACGGCAATATTTTGTAGCCAAACTGACCAAGTCGCTTCAGCAAACTCACCGTCGCTATCACCAGTCCCGAATAAATCCAGAACTAAAACCGCATGGCCTTGAGCAGCAAACGCTCGAGCCTGAAGCGCTATCATACGGCGAGATTTGTTCATTTCTTCTGCGAAAGCAGGTATGTGTATTATGGCTTTGGTGATTGGTTTGTCAGCGGTCGGGTAAAAAATTGAGAACAAAGATCCGGTTCGACTGGGGATAAAGAAGGGTTCCATAGCAAGGTAGCTTTATGCTAGCTTCCGCTCTACAAATTCAACCAGAGAGCCAAAGGTCTCAAAGACTTCAGCATCAATTTCATCATCCTCAACAACAAAACCAAAACATTCTTCTAATCCGGTAATAATTGAAACGACAGCCATCGAGTCAAATTCCGGTATGCTCCCTAATAAAGGCGTTTCTGCAGTGATATTTTTTGTTGTATCCGCATTAAGTTGTAAAACTTGTGACAAAATCTCAGCGATCTGTTTATGTAAAGACATTCAATAATCCTAAAGTATTAAGTTATGGTTGAGGTGGTTGTAACTTGAAAGTTGGAAATGAGGCCCTTGAAAATGAAATGTGCACAAACGGGTTAAGTGAGGCAATCGACAACTGAACCGAACCCGCACTCAAAAAAAACGCCCAACCAATGATTTTTGCTCCCATACGCTTATGTGATGATAGGGACATGGCATTGAATGCAGAAATTCGGCTGAGCGAACAATTATAGCCCTCGCTCAGCAGTTTCGCCGATGAAGTATCCCAAAGCTTTAAAAAAACCGGTGACAATCTGAATTTTGGTTCTACATACACATCAAAGTCCCACACCGTCTGGTTGGAAGGTAACTCATACAAACAACGTACCTCGTCCTCTTGATAGCGAGACTTGACATACCATAAGCAACCAGCGAACTCTTCTTCTTTGTAAGCAGCCAGGCAAACTGCTCCTTGTTTGTATCGATCCGCAATTACAGCTTCGGGGCGAAGATTGGGCTGCATGCTTTTATTATGAGCTAGCAACTCAATAATTCTGTATTGGTGACCCTTGTTTTGCGGCAAAGCTGGTTTTTCGCTTAAATACTGAGCGACAAAGTAATATTTTTTCAAAGATAGGTTTAAAGAAAAAAAATCTGCCAGCCTATTAACTAAATAGAGAAAGCCATTGATAAGCCCTAGTTCTTTGTGAAGTTTTTGTAATTGTTTCTGAGCTTGCCTAATTGCAGATAAATTCATGATTACTTCAAAGTTAACACATTCATTTTCGGCGGGATTTTATCACAGCCTACTTAGTAGTAGTATAGAGGACGCCACACAATTTTCTGAGGAACCTGCTTTACTTGACCATTACAGCCTTCAAGCCCACCAACGGATCGCCCATATCAGTCAGTTGCGCCGCTCGCTCTTCTACATCGGATAATCCAGGTTGGCGTGGCTTTTTCATCGACTGAATCTCTCTTGAGGGTGTAGAGCTCATTATCTCATTTCAGGGCTTGCTGGGTATCCATCAATCACAAATGGGGGAAGGGAATTATTAGAGATCCCCTTATTTAAGCGGCTTTTTTATGTAAATGTTTTGGCTCCTGCTGGGTGTAGATAGGTAATGGGTGTTGATCGGGGTTGAGTAAAACATACTCAATCACGTTCCAATTACGGGTCCGCCCAAACCAGCGCTGAGGATTAGCTTGTCGAGCTACTTGATAAACCTGATGACGCATCGCCAGTATTTGACGGTCTAATCCTTGATGGCGTTGAGCCGGTGTCACAAAACGTATTCCACTGTGGCGATGCTCATGGTTATACCAATCGACCAATGCCGACACCCATTTTCTTGCTTGGGTTAAATCCCCAAACGGTTTCAGGGGGTAATCGGGTCGATATTTCAAAGTCTTAAACAACGATTCCGAGTACGGATTATCGTTACTGACCGCTGGTCGACTGAATGAGGCGGCAATGCCTAGTTGCTGTAAAGTGGCCAGCATGGTGGCGCCTTTCATCGGGCTACCATTATCCGAATGCAGGGTGACTTGATCGGCAATGACACCTTCACTTTTGCAAATATCGCGCATTAATTGGCTTGCCAATTGACTGGATTCTTCAGCAAACACTTGCCAGCCGACAATCTTGCGACTAAACACGTCCAGCACGAGATAAAGATAGAAAAACTGGCCTTTGACCGTGGTCGGCAAGTAGCTAATATCCCAGCTATACAGCTGATTCGGTGCAGTTGCCGCCAATGCCTTCGGTTTGGTTCGCGGTTGTGCGGGGCGTTCGCTACGGCGGTGTTTGAGTTGATTGGACGCCTTTAAAATCCGATAAAAACTCGATTCCGAGGCGATATAGCGACCTTGATCCGCTAAGCGCGGCACGATTTGACCGGGGGGCAAATGACCAAATTCATCGGAATTGGCAATGGCTAAAATTTCATTGCGTTCGGCGTCGGTTAAACGATGTTGAGGCTTGTAAACCCTGACCGGCCGTT
This sequence comes from Methylococcales bacterium, assembly GCA_965247565.1. GTDB lineage: Bacteria > Pseudomonadota > Gammaproteobacteria > Methylococcales > Methylomonadaceae > CBDFHF01. The sequence goes on from CBDFHF010000001.1 coordinate 191,499, forward strand.
GATCGGCACGCACCGTTTCGCCGTCTCGCCAGCGTTGTGCGGTACGCAATGACAAATCGATGGCGTGGCAAGCCTGATGCCAACGGGCACCGCTCGCTACGGCTTCTTGAAGGGATTGCATCATCATTTGTCGCTGCTCGATGTCGGTGAAGCTACCTCGTCCTCGAACAGCGCTTGGTACTTTTTTTGGAGCACCAAGAGGGCGGCGGCTTCTGCTAAGGCTTTTTCTTTACGGCGCAACTCACGCTCAAGCTGCTGTTTCTCTTGTCTAAGTTGCTTGATGGTTTGTTGCTCGGTTTTACTCCGCGGGGGCGTTGAGGCCGGTTGACAAAAGTCTTGTCGCCACTGGGTGAGTTGATGTGTAAATAGGCCGTGCTCACGACACCACGTGTGAAGCGCTTCACCGCTGAGACCATGACTGTCTCTCATCCAGCTTTTTAAGGTGTATATGTTGATGTTTAATTGTTGAGCCACCTCTGGTCACCTCGGTTGAATACTCTTTGTAAGGCGCTTTCTTTGATCGTTGGGCTGTAATTTTTGGTGCTTCTCATTAGGGTCTCAAATTTTAATGGATTAAAAATTTGAGGCGACAACTATTCTGACATTGGGGGGCTAGAATATTCAACTCTAAAAAGACGGTAGAAGCAGCAGCCAGAGTTAGGGTTGGATGTGGAAAATATAATTGAGTGTTTTTAAATACCTAGTTGTATTAGCTCGAACTAAATACGACCAGTTAGTCTCCTATCAAGGCGACTATTTCTTCCCGCTGAATCACTTCTTTTTCTTGTAATAATTCGGCAAGCTCATTCAGATGCCCACGTTTAACGTTTAATATTTGCAAGGCTCGTTGTTCCGCTTCCTCGACTAAGCTTTTAATTTCGGCATCAACCAATCGGGCGGTTTCTTCACTGTAATTACGTTGCTCCGTAACATCGCCCGCTAAAAATTGTAATTGCTGACGATGGCCATAGATAAGTGGCCCGAGTTTTTTACTCATGCCCAGATAACAGACCATGTTACGGGCAATTTCGCTGGCCTTTTCCAGATCGTTTTGCGCACCGGTGGATACGCTGCCCAGCGCCAGTTGTTCGGCCACCCGACCACCCAGCAAGATCGCCAGTTGATCTTTTAGTTCTGGTTCTGTAGACAGATACTTTTCTTCAACCGGCAGTTGCAATGTGAAGCCTAGCGCAGATACGCCACGCGGGATAATGGAGATTTTATGCACTGGCTCTCCTGTAGGCACATTTTCCGCCACCAACGCATGCCCCGCTTCATGATAGGCAACTCGGCGTTTTTCTTCCGGGCCGAGGGCGCGATTTTTCTTTTCCGGGCCCGCCATAACTCGGTCAATGGCGGCTTCAAAATCGGCCATTGTAACCGTCTCGCGGCTACCACGCGCCGCCAAAATAGCAGCTTCATTGGCAATATTGGACAAGTCGGCACCCACAAACCCAGGCGTACGTTTAGCGACAGTAGATAAATCGATGTCTTTAGCTAATTGCATGCCTTTGCTATGCAATTTCAGTATAGCGATACGGTCGATTAAATCCGGCTTGTCGACTACGATCTGTCGGTCAAAGCGTCCGGCCCGCAGCAAGGCCTTGTCGAGTATTTCCGGACGATTGGTAGCAGCCATCACCACCACTCCGGAAGTAGCATCAAAACCGTCCATCTCGGTGAGCAATTGATTTAGAGTTTGTTCGCGTTCGTCATTACCGCCCATGATGGCTGGACCGCCGCGGGAGCGACCGATGGCGTCGAGTTCATCGATAAAAATAATACATGGTGCTTTTTGCCGGGCTTGCTCAAACAAATCTCGAACCCTCGCCGCACCAATACCAACGAATAGTTCAATAAATTCAGACGCGCTGATGTTAAAAAACGGAACCCCGGCTTCACCTGAAACCGCCCGTGCCAGCAAGGTTTTACCCGTGCCGGGTGATCCAACTAGCAATACACCTTTGGGCATACGCCCTCCCAACTTTTGCAATTTTTCCGGGGATTTTAAAAACTCGATGGTTTCTTTCAACTCCTGTTTGGCGCTTTCAGCACCGGCCACGTCGTCAAAAGTGGTTTTTGATGTTTCTTGCTGGATACGGATTTTATTTCCCAAATTTAAAAACGAACGCCCTGCGCCGCCAGCCATTTTTTTCATGAGAAACATCCAGATACCGGCAAAAATAGCGATTGGAATAATCCAGTTGAATAAAATATTGCTTGCCCAGTTGTCGCCGCTTCTCACCACGTATTCAACTTTGTGCGCCTGAAGATTTTTGACCAAGGATTCGTCCCAGAGCGGAATGGTAAAAAACTGTTTGCCTATTTTAGAATCTTCAGTTTTTAAGGTGCCGTTGATAAAGTGTTGAGTGACAACAGCTTTGTCAATTTTATCGTCGCTTACCAAACTCAGAAACTGACTGTAAGGAATTTCCTGACCTTGTATTTTCTCGCCGCCCGCAAATAAAGACAACACTATAATAACTAGCACCACATATAGCCAAAACCGCGAGGGCACCGGTTCTTCACTGTCAGACTTGTTACCTTGATGTTTTGTATTAGATATTGATCGCTCTGCTGATTTATACCAATCAACCAGGGTTTGATAAATTGTGCTCAAATCTTGTTTTTCGTTCATGATATTCTCCTCCCCTCGCAAAATTGAAAATTTACTCACTTTACTCCCGTTTGCCAAATTCGGTTCACTAATTAATCAGAAATTGCCAAAAGAGACCTTTGTAAACTCCCCGATCTGAAAAAGCAGTCCAAACACCACCCAAATTGAACTAAAAAAGGGTGCAACTTAGTGAATACGGCTAAGAAAATAAGGCTTCCCGCGGTCATTCGGGCGCTGTCACTTTTTAATAGACACAGCTAGTCTGTTGAAGCTGCGTTTTAACGTACAATGCGGGTAATCGTTTCGGCTATATGCGATGGCTTGCAAAAGTTGCCAAGCATGCACTTTGGCTAACCCTTTGTAGTGCCGGGTCTTGACGCCAAACCGGCGTGCTTGGCTTCCGAAAGTCCGCTTAACCAAATAGCGCGCCTGAGTAATCAAACATTGCGTTGTTTTTGATGCTAATTGGCAATCTTGCTTCAGCGCTTCCTATTGCACACCACTTGGCAACATTATCAAGCCGTTACGGGTTTTATTCTTACCTGATTACCCATAAGCCTCAGCCAATTTCAACAGCCGGCCAGGCATAGGCGGCGTCCTTACGGCAACATACGCAAAGCGAGGCAGCATGTCTTCCAATTGGAAACGGCGGTTATGCCGATAGCAGAATTCGGCGAGGTACCGGGGCAAATGTTTGGGGTTGATCGCATGGTAAGTGCCCGTGATGGCATTTTTCACATTGCCTATCATGGTGTTGACCCAAGTAAACTCTTCTTGGGTGACACTTTGTGGGCCACCACCCGTGACAATGCTAGTATGGCTGCACCCAGCCTGGGTTACGGCTGAAAAGCAAGGCAATCCGTCTGAAACAATCGTGCTGCCGGGTTGTACAGCTGTTTTGCCCAGCGGGCAATTTCGGTGAGCTGGAAGCCATTGACAACATTCATGTTCATCGAAATAGGATGTCCGTCCTCATTCAGTGACACGGCTGCAACGAAAGGGACTTTGTTGGCAGCGCCTCGCCCCCTTTTGCCGCCACGACGCTCGCCTCCCCAATACACATCATCCAATTGGATGATGCCGCTCAACGGCTTACTGTCGTCACGCTCTTTCACTTGTGCCCTTTGGGTATCACCTGCATGATCTTCTGTTTCATACTCCAGGCGGTATTGTATGACACACCGATTTGTCGCATGAGTGCTAATGCCGAGAGACCCGTTTTGGCTTGCGTGACCAAGTGGATCGCCAAAAACCAGGTCGTCAATGGCAACTTGGTTTGTTCAAAAATAGTCCCACTAATCAACGAGGCTTGATGGTGGCAGTCCGTGCACTGGTAAAGTTTCCGAGTTTTTACAACACTATGCCGACCCGAACCGCAATGGGGACAACGAAACCCAGACGGCCAGCGCCATTTGAACAGCGCTTCAGAGCATTGGTTTTCGGTACCATAGTCTTTGAATAATTCAAGCAAGCTATAACCCCGCTGAAATTGCACTTTATTTTTTGGCATGACCCTATCTCCTTTAATTTATTATCTTTTTGAGTCTTTTTTAACTATAAAGTTGCGGAAACTTGTACGCAATCAGGTATTCTTTTCCAGAAAGGTTTTGCCAGCAGCAAGATTGAGGGCTTGCTCATAAAACTGACATTTGCCAGGGTTTACTAGGAGATTACCGCCATTTGTTGCATCGGTATCCCCCAATGTCAGAATAGTTGTCGCCTCAAATTTTTAATCCATTAAAATTTGAGACCCTAATGAGAAGCACCAAAAATTACAGCCCAACGATCAAAGAAAGCGCCTTACAAAGAGTATTCAACCGAGGTGACCAGAGGTGGCTCAACAATTAAACATCAACATATACACCTTAAAAAGCTGGATGAGAGACAGTCAATCCCTTAAAACCGTATCTCAGTTGTCGCAATCCTCCCAAGATGGGTCAGCTGAACAGCGATTATTAGCGCTCCAAGAAAGTCATGGTCTCAGCGGTGAAGCGCTTCACACGTGGTGTCGTGAGCACGGCCTATTTACACATCAACTCACCCAGTAGCGACAAGACTTTTGTCAACCGGCCTCAACGCCCCCGCGGAGTAAAACCGAGCAACAAACCATCAAGCAACTTAGACAAGAGAAACAGCAGCTTGAGCGTGAGTTGCGCCGTAAAGAAAAAGCCTTAGCAGAAGCCGCCGCCCTCTTGGTGCTCCAAAAAAAGTACCAAGCGCTGTTCGAGGACGAGGTAGCTTCACCGACATCGAGCAGCGACAAATGATGATGCAATCCCTTCAAGAAGCCGTAGCGAGCGGTGCCCGTTGGCATCAGGCTTGCCACGCCATCGATTTGTCATTGCGTACCGCACAACGCTGGCGAGACGGCGAAACGGTGCGTGCCGATCAACGGCCGGTCAGGGTTTACAAGCCTCAACATCGTTTAACCGACGCCGAACGCAATGAAATTTTAGCCATTGCCAATTCCGATGAATTTGGTCATTTGCCCCCCGGTCAAATCGTGCCGCGCTTAGCGGATCAAGGTCGCTATATCGCCTCGGAATCGAGTTTTTATCGGATTTTAAAGGCGTCCAATCAACTCAAACACCGCCGTAGCGAACGCCCCGCACAACCGCGAACCAAACCGAAGGCATTGGCGGCAACTGCACCGAATCAGCTGTATAGCTGGGATATTAGCTACTTGCCGACCACGGTCAAAGGCCAGTTTTTCTATCTTTATCTCGTGCTGGACGTGTTTAGTCGCAAGATTGTCGGCTGGCAAGTGTTTGCTGAAGAATCCAGTCAATTGGCAAGCCAATTAATGCGCGATATTTGCAAAAGTGAAGGTGTCATTGCCGATCAAGTCACCCTGCATTCGGATAATGGTAGCCCGATGAAAGGCGCCACCATGCTGGCCACTTTACAGCAACTAGGCATTGCCGCCTCATTCAGTCGACCAGCGGTCAGTAACGATAATCCGTACTCGGAATCGTTGTTTAAGACTTTGAAATATCGACCCGATTACCCCCTGAAACCGTTTGGGGATTTAACCCAAGCAAGAAAATGGGTGTCGGCATTGGTCGATTGGTATAACCATGAGCATCGCCACAGTGGAATACGTTTTGTGACACCGGCTCAACGCCATCAAGGATTAGACCGTCAAATACTGGCGATGCGTCATCAGGTTTATCAAGTAGCTCGACAAGCTAATCCTCAGCGCTGGTTTGGGCGGACCCGTAATTGGAACGTGATTGAGTATGTTTTACTCAACCCCGATCAACACCCATTACCTATCTACACCCAGCAGGAGCCAAAACATTTACATAAAAAAGCCGCTTAAATAGGTTAACTGAGGCGACAATTAGCTTGAAATTTTCCGGTATCGTCATTGAGTATCTGGACGTTCAGTCCATCTCACAAACCTCCGCTCCACACGCTTATTGTTCAATATTGAATTCACCTTCGCGAAAGAGCTGAAGGTGCAGTAGAGGCGGCAAGCCCGTTTTCTACCAGTAAAAAAAAGAGCTATACGTATTCACACTAATTGTAATAATGTTTTCAAAGGTAGACAGTTAAGGCGAAGCTATCCAAAAGTGAAAGTAGCTGCGATAACGTTCGGATATAGAAGTCGAGAAAGCCTGATCTTCGAATATACAATCTAGTAAATCTTATTGAGGAGAGAGACATGAAAAAATTGCAATCATTACTGGCTGGTTTGTTGTTATGCTTGAGCGGTTCTGTTTTCGCTGATGAGCATGCCGACAAAGCATTAACACATGCCAACTCGGCAGTAACTCATGGCAAGGCGGGTCATGCATCTGTTCTGGTCGACCACGCAAAAAAAGCGTTGGATCATACACTAGCAGCTTCTATAGTGGCCAAAGGGCAGTCAAAAACGCATTTAGATGCAGCGGCTGGTTCGTTACAAAGGGCCATAGATGAAGGTAATACAGGTAATGTGGAGTCTGCAACTAAATCAGCAGAAGAGGCTGTAGATCACATTAAAGCGGGCAATGAATAACATCGATGCCTCAATTAAGCAAAACGGGCAGATTATTCTGGCCGTTTTGCGTAGGCAGCGTCTTGGCCTTCTGGATGAGTTGTCCAATGTGTTTCGATAGCGGCATCTTTTGCCAGCTGGGTTGTAAACCTTTCGTGACCACTGCCGTGCACCATTTATATTTGCATCGACGTGACTAAAATCACCCACAATTATTGCGAGCTTAAAGGATTTAAGAAAAGGCCGACAGTAATCAACATCGTTAGTTTTCAGCCATAAGCTTTCAGAAATTACCGGGAAAAAAGAAATATCCACTGATGTGGGTGGCATAGAATATGGTAAATGGCGGTAAGGGCAAATTACAGGCAGGATAAAAACACGGGGTAAATTTTCATAAGCAAAATCATTATATTGGAACCACAAATATTTTCGATCCTCCGTATGGACGGCTTTTGTCAGGAATCCCAAGGTCATCCCGCGTGAACATTATTTAGGCTTCACCTGTAACCCTGGTTTTTAAATGTGCTGCAAGCCGCTTCATTGCCGAAGATGCATCATCGACTGATAGATGGACGTTAATAATACAGGGCATGGTTTGGCTATTCAGAGATATGTTCAGTGCCCATTCGAACTCTTCTTCGGTAACGGCATCGTACCCCTTTAAAGGGCCAAAGACTTCCCCGAGCCGATCGAAATTCCAATTGCTAATATCGTTAAATGGTCCTTCAAGAATGCCTCGTTCGGTGCTATAACCGCGATTATTAAAAACGATTACAATCGGATTCAAGCCAAGATGCGCGTGGGTTGAAAGTTCGGTGCCAGTCATTTGAAATGCGCCATCGCCAACCAAAATCAATGCGCGGTGGCTAGGACGGGCGATTTGTGCACCGAGGGCAGCAGGCATAGCAAAACCCATGGTGGCATAAAAACTGGAAGCCAAGAACTCGCTTTGTTCATGCACCCTTAAATCAATAGAGGCAAACAGGCAATCACCGACATCGCAAATAACCATCATATCGGAGCACAGCGCCTGATTGAGTCGATCTATCAAGCGCGCCGTCGTAATTGGCTGACTCGGTTCTGGAAATTTGCCAAATTGTAATGAAAATGAGGGCAATGTATAGCCTTCAATGTGGGTTTTTACTGATCTCAGCAAGGCTGATAAATAATCGGTTAACGCAACGTGAGGATATCGGTGGGCGCTGATCACTACCTCATCTAGAGCGGCACGTATCATATGATGTGGATTGAGTTTTGTCGTATAAATGCCAGTATCAATGTCATTTAACGTTACTCCTAACATCAGCAGCAAATCGGATTGCTCCACCATGTAACGAGCATGCTCCGAACTCATTGCGCCTTCGTAAATACCGAGATAGGCGGGATGCCGTTCGGCAATTACTGATTTACCGGTTAAGGTGGCTGCAACTGGTAAGCGCGCACGTTCAACGAGTTCAAGCAACTCAGCCTGGAGTTTACGTCGGTGCAACTCAACACCTGCAATAATCATCGGCGAAACTGACTTGCCCATTAGTAATAAGGTCTCTGCGATTGCCTCAGCTAATGCAGTCTCATCACTCGCAAACGGCTCTATTACTTCCTTCGGCATTGGATAGCCTTCAGCCAATACCAGGTCGCGGGGAATTTCGATGTAGACCGGTTTACAGAACCTTTGTGCGGCCGCAATCGCGTGGTCTATCTGGCGAAAAGCAATGACAGGGTCATTGAGTACGACAGTGGCACAGGTAATGCGCTCAAAAATTTCACGCTGGAAAGTGAATGGGCCAAAACGGTGATGAATTAACGGATCATCTTGCTGTTCTCGTACCCCTGGCGCACCGCTAATGACTATCACAGGCGAGGATTCGGCATAAGCGCCGGCCACTGCATTGACCGTGTTTAACGCTCCAACGCCGTATGTTACTGCCAGGGCACCCAAGCCCTGACAACGAGCATAACCATCAGCAGCAAAAGCAGCACAATCCTCCCGTGTGGTGCCGATATGTTGGATAGGGCTTTTAGCAAGTTGATCATAAAAGCCGAGTATGTAATCTCCAGGAACACCAAAGACATGCTTAACGCCAGCTACATATAAGCGTTTGAGGAGATATTGACCGATAGTATCGTATTTAGCAGTACTCATAACGATTTATCCTCAGAGAAAGCCTCATCAAATAAATATTGGGATCAGTTTTTTTATACAACTGAAAGCACTAAAACACAATAAAATAATTTAGACTCTTTTTAAGAGATGAGTTTTAAAAAACACAACAGTTAATAAAGATATTCCCAAGCTATCGGTCGTCTGCTGATGTGTATAGCCTTTCTCAAGGACTAGTTTAGCGGCATCCTGTTTGAACTCTAGTGTAAATTTTAGTTTTTTGGCTTTTTGGCTTTATCTGTATGGCTCATTCATTTACCTCTGATGACCTTATAAATCAGCCTTTAGATATGTCTGGTTTTATCAAACCATTACAACTGGGTATTGGTCCAAGCCTGTGGATAAGCGTGAACACTCGACCTCATTGATCAGCAGTCCAATGACAACAATATTTACACTCTCTAACTTTGAGAGGCAGATAGTTCGGCGGGCCAGCCGTTTGACTAAGATTCCGAAGTTCAATTTTTTAAGTCATCCTGGACACTAAGACTATTGATGGTCATCTCAATTAATTGCGTCTTGATGCTCTTGGCCTATGCCCTGTAGTTTAAAGGGCATAAATAAAGCGTTAGTTGAGCAATAATGAAGGTCTTGGTCGGGCCCGGAAGGCGCTAACGATAATGTTGTTCGCCATGCGCACTTAAGCCTGATTTTACTATGTCGCCGCCACACTTTGGACAGGATATTTCTTGATAACAGGTCATGCGTAAAATTACGTAATATTCAAATCGATTGATCCTCACATTATTTCCACGTCAATTCATAGACTTAATCCATTACCGAATATTTAGCTGAAGCAGAAAACCAGCGAAAATTTAGTCTATAAGTGTTTGCCCTTATATATTTATTTTTTACTAATGCAGGATACTACTTCCCTGTTTGTTTTCGCCATTTGGGCTGTATAGGTTTTTCTGAATAGGAGCAATGTCATGAAAAATAAGCTAATGATAGTTATTATTTTTTTGTTGTTTTCTACCGTAATCTCTGCTCTTGAAATAGCAGACCCCAAACGCGTTGCTATCGTGCAGGAACGCACCCGGCAACATGTTCCATTTTCACTGGACCAAACTATACAAACTTATACTAAGACTGTACATGGAGGAGTCCATCATATAATTGTCAAACCCCCGAGTGACGCCGAACAAATTGAACGGGTACAGCATTATCTGAAAAAGCTGGCCGAGGATTTTAAAAGAGGGGACTTTACCCAAACTGAACGTATTCACGGTCCTAATATGGCGGGTTTGGCCCAGCTAAAACAAGCAACTACCGATGACATAAAAATTGTCTATGAGCCGCTGCCTAATGGTGGCCAAATCCATTACTCAACCGAATATCCAAAATATAACCAAGCCTTGCATGAATGGTTCGATGCCCAAATCAGTGAGCACCATACTCCGAAATTAGAGGAGCATACCCAGCATCATTTGGCTCCGTCAGAATAAGCACATAACAGGTGATTGATCTGCCATGTCGTTAAGGAATTTTGAGAGCAGAATTTGGGCAGAAGCCTGTGAATTGTTGGATAGGGCAGAGCGCTTACAACAGCAGTTTTTTAGACCGGTTGTTTTGGCAACTAAACAGCCAGTTTGGGAACCCCCCATCGATTTATACGAAACTAGTACTGATTTTATAGTAGTGGTGGCTTTACCTGGAGTCAACCCAGAGCGACTGCGGGTAAGACTAGAAAGCAATCGATTGCAGATTAAAGGCCGCCGGTATTTGCCGGCTGGCGCCCAGTGCAGTATATGGCGCATGGAAATACCGTATGGCCGGTTTGAGCGGAATATTGATCTACCCGCCAGAAGTCTTGAAGTTGGCAATTATGAATTCGTCCATGGTTGCTTATTAGTCACACTCAGGAAATTGTAAAGGGTTTCTTATGCATATCAAGAACCTAAAAGACCTACTGCTAGGAAAGAATGAGCCGGCAGAGCATAGCACCGAAACTAGACCAGAACCTTCGCTTGCGAGCCCTGAAATTCCGCGCGACGCCTTAATTATCGTGCCAATGCGCAATACCGTATTGTTTCCGCAAAATGTTTTGCCCATGGCTATCGGACGGGAAATGTCCGTTGTTGCAGTACAACAGGCGGTGCGCTCAGAAAAACCTATCGGCTTGGTCATGCAAAAAAATGATCAAGATGAAGCTCCAGGACAAAACCAGCTCTATGAGATCGGAACTGTCGCGGAGATTTTACGTTACCTGACGACCCCAGACGGCACTCACCACTTTGTTTGTCAAGGGCTGCAGCGCTTCCAGATAAAGGCATTTTTACCTGGGTACCCCTTCCTGGTGGCCAGGGTGCAACGTTTTGATGAGACAGATGTGGCTTCCAAAGATGTCGAGGCACGAGTCATCTCGCTGAAACAGAAAGCACTGGACGTGTTAATAAATTCCCAACAAGCGCCTGATGAATTGGGCAATGCCATCGGAACGATTACCTCAGCTCCCTTATTGACGGATCTGATTGCCAGTTACCTGATCGTAAAATCTGAAGAGAAGCAAGAAATTCTGTCCTTATTAAACATACAAGATCGCATTGATAGACTATTGGAATTGCTCAGCTACCGGATTGAAGTATTAAAAATTTCCAATAAAATCAATGAAAAAACCCAAGAAACCATGGGCAAACGCCAACGCGAATTCGTGTTGCGGGAGAAAATGAAGGCTATTCAAAAGGAATTAGGGGAAGTGGAAGGCAATTCAGCCGAAATCCAAGAAATCAGCAACAGCATTACCGAAGCTAAGATGCCTGAGGACGTTGAGCAACAAGCCCGGAAAGAACTGAGTCGATTGGAACATATCTCGGATGCCAGCGGTGAATACTCGATGATCCGCAGTTATCTGGATTGGTTGATAGCACTGCCCTGGGCTATTGCTAGTTCTGGTGTTATCGATATTGGCTTGGCCAGGGATACGCTAAATGCCGATCACTATGGACTGGAAAAAGTCAAACAGCGGATCTTAGAATTCTTGGCCGTGCGCAAGTTAAACCCGGATGGCAAAAGCCCTATCTTATGCTTCGTTGGCCCGCCTGGTGTTGGTAAAACGTCATTAGGCCGCAGCATTGCCCGGGCCACCGGACGAGAGTTTGTGCGTGTCAGCTTAGGTGGCGTGCATGATGAAGCCGAAATCAGAGGACATAGGCGCACCTATATCGGCGCGTTGCCGGGTAATATTATCCAGTCTATCCGCAAAGTCGGCATCAATAATCCCGTGTTTATGCTAGACGAGATGGATAAGTTAGGTTCAGGCTTTCAAGGTGACCCATCTTCCGCTTTACTGGAAGTATTGGATCCGGAACAAAACTCGACCTTTCGGGATAATTATCTGGCGGTTGCGTTTGACTTGAGCCATGTTATGTTCATAGGCACCGCTAATATTATTGACAACATACCCAACCCTTTACGTGACCGCATGGAAGTCATCGAATTGACGGGGTACACTTCCGAAGAAAAAGTGCAGATTGCCAAACGTTATTTGGTGGGCAGGCAATTGGAAAGCTGTGGTTTAAGTGCGGGGCAATGCCAAATCACCGACAATGCCATCCAGACTATTATCCACGATTATACCCGGGAAGCTGGTTGCAGGAATTTGGAACGTGAAATCGGGGCGGTATTCCGCCATGTCGCCATGCGCATTGCTGAAGATTTATCCGTAAACGAGCATATCGATGCTGAACTGATCCCCAGTATATTGGGGGTAAAAAAATTTGATAGCGACGTGGCGATGCGCACTAGCGTCCCAGGGGTTGCTACCGGATTGGCATGGACGCCGGTCGGCGGAGACATCTTGTTTATTGAAGCCGCTCGCGTCACCGGCACTGGCAAATTGATCCTGACAGGGCAATTGGGCGAGGTCATGAAAGAAAGCGCCCAAGCGGCCTTGAGCTTGGTCAAATCCCACGCCCATGAACTCGGCTTAAATCCGGAAATATTTGAAAAGAATGATGTCCACATTCATGTCCCTGCCGGTGCCATTCCTAAAGATGGCCCCAGTGCCGGCGTTGCCATGTTTACGGCCTTATATTCGGCATTCTCCGAGCGCATTGTGCGCAGTGATGTAGCAATGACCGGCGAAATCAGTTTACGTGGCTTGGTGTTACCGGTCGGCGGGATTAAAGAAAAATTGATAGCCGCTGCCAGGGCTGGCATAAAAACTATTCTGCTGCCAGCACGTAACCAGCGCGATTATGAAGAAATCCCGGAGGCTGTCAAAAACCAACTCCAGTTTATCTGGTTGGAAAAGGTGGAAGATGCCTTAAACATTGCTATGGAAAATGTCCAGTACACACAGACAGCAAATCCAGACCTGGAGATAAAATATGAAAAGAACACACCAATACCTCAAAGTTAAGAATGCTGTCCAACAATCGGTAGCGTCAGGTTCGGAGGTACATCAAAAAATCAAGGAGATTACCTTGAAAGCACTGACTGAAGGGCATCTGGATATGGAAAATATCAAAAATGTCGCCGAATCGGTTAGCACAGGCATTCAGGAAGGCTTGGGGCAAGAAACCGAGCAGGCCAAAGAGATATTCGGCCATGCCGTATCGGCCCTGGATGAAGCTCTGGCGATTGCGGCAGAAGCGTCGAAATTGGCCATAGAAGAGGCCTCATCTCGAGTTAGCGACTATTCGCATCATGATATTAACCACGCCACCGAAAATTTACAGGGGCTGGAAGCTTTGTTTTTGGATGCACTGGAGAAAGTGGCAAACAGTAACCAGATGTTTGTCGAAATGGTTGGAGATTTTGTCAGCCATGCCCGAAAAAGTGGAACTGCGGTCGGAAGGCAAACCTTAACCGCTCTACAAGCCCTGAAAGAATTACCGCATTGGGGCAAAGAATCTGTTGTCTCAAATACGCTGGCGGCAACAATCACCTTAGCCCAAATAGGCAGTGGGTTTTTGTCTGGAATTGCCGAAAGCTTGCAGCCGCCGCCCCATGAGCATTAAATCCAGAAGATAAAAATAATAAATGAGGATAATTGATGAACGTTAACAAGTTTGTTCTCCGCTTGGCTTTTGTAATAACGTTATTAGCGTTGCACTATATTGTATTTTTTATCCCTTTAGCAGACATCTTTTTAATATATGTGGTGTTTTTCAATCCCAAATGGTTTCGGGACTTTATGGAAAATTAAATATCCCACGTTATTACACCCTGTATGCTGATCAATTAGTCGTATTTGATATATTTAAACCGGGGATCATCAGGAGTCCCCGTCAAAGCCCCAGCTTCTTTGCCAGGCTGCCACATAATGACATCTTCAATTTTATGGGCGAGCTCAAAATCTTTATTGGTGACGCCTTTCGCGGCGTGGTTCATCAATTTGACAATGACAAAGGCATAAGAAACAGTCAGGTCAGGATGGTGGAACGCCGCTTCGGCCAAATGGCCAACAGTATTCACCACCATTAAGGTAGATTTCCAACCGCTGGTTTTGTATTTGCGGCGGATCCAACCATTTTCCAAATACCAATGGGGCAGTTCCTCTATTAAACGGGCTTCAATCTCCACGTCAGTATAGGTATCTTCATGTGTACGTTCTCTCCAGCCCATGGGTATTCCCCTTATGTATATTTAATTATAAAAAACATCGCCACTCCCTACTAGGTCATCGCTTAACCGGCTCGGAGTAAGGTCTTCAATACGGTGCGTAAAATACCGCCATCTCGGTAATATTCAATTTCTATGGGGGTATCGATACGGCACAATGCTTTAAACAATGTGATGCGACCGTCCTCTGCCATTGCCGAAACTGGAACCGGTTGTTGCGGCGCTAAGGCATTGTTAATCTCAACTGAAAAAGTTTCTGTCCCCTTTAAACCCAAGCTAGCAGCGGATTCACCAGGGCTAAATTGCAAAGGTAAAATCCCCATGCCTACCAAGTTACTGCGATGAATGCGTTCGTAGCTTTCCGCAATTACTGCTTTTACCCCTTGTAATGCCGGGCCTTTCGCTGCCCAATCCCGTGAAGAGCCAGACCCATAATCTTTACCGGCAAGAATGCATAATGGGATGCCAGCATGTCGGTACTTCATGGCCGCATCAAAAAATGACAGCTTGCTGCCATTTGGGTGATAACAGGTCAGGTTGCCTTCAGAACCAGATACCAGTAGATTGTGGATATGGATATTGGCAAACGTACCCCGGCACATCAATTGGTCGTTGCCGCGCCGGGAACCATAGCTGTTCCAATTCGCTTTGGAGATGCCGTGTTCCAGAAGATAACTTGCTGCGGGTGAATCAGGGGCGATTTGGCCGGCTGGCGAAATATGGTCGGTGGTTACGGAATCGCCAAAAAGGGCTAATACCCTCATCCCATAAATGGGATTAATGCTTTGCTGGCTAAGATCAAGCCCGTCAAAAAAAGGCGGCGACCTTATATAGGTTGAACCCGTCTGCCATTGATAAAGTTCAGAATTGGTCACGGCAATCTTCTGCCATAACGAGGTGCCTGAAAATATATTGCTATAGCGCTCCTTAAAGAGTTCTGGGGTTACAAATTGGCTAATGGCTGCATTGATCTCTTCGGTTGTTGGCCAAATGTCCCGGAGGTAAACCGGATGTCCATCCTGATCGGTGCCCAGCGCTTCCTTGCTGATATCAACTGCGGTCGATCCAGCCAGGGCATAAGCTACCACTAAGGGTGGCGATGCCAGATAATTAGTTTTCGTTAATGGGTGCACACGGCCTTCAAAATTCCGGTTTCCAGATACGACCGCCGATACTACTAAATCATTATCATTTATGGCTTTAGCAACCGCTGTATCAAGCGGCCCTGAATTGCCAATACAAGTTGTGCAGCCATAACCAACTAAGTAAAAGCCTAATTGTTCCAGATACGGCATTAGTCCTGATTGTTTTAAATATTCCGTGACTACGGTAGAACCTGGCGCCAACGAAGTCTTTACATAGTGTTTCACCTTTAAACCTTTTGCTACAGCTTTTTTAGCCAAAAGCCCAGCCCCCAACATGACAGAAGGATTGCTGGTATTGGTGCATGAGGTGATGGCGGCAATGACCACAGCGCCATGTGTCATAGCTTCATCTTCCCCATGTAGTGACACGATAGCATGGCGTTCCAAATCGCTTGCTGACAATCCCATGCCTTTAAATCCTAACGGCGCGGTCAACATTTGCTGGTAACTGGTGCCAACTTGGCTGAGCGGGATGCGGTCTTGAGGGCGTTTGGGACCAGCCACCGAGGGTTCAATTGTGCTTAAATCAATTTCCAAGATCTCAGAGAAAATTGGCTCAGGACAATCGTCCGTGCGGAATAATCCCTGAGCTTTGGCATAAGCTTCGACCAAGCCAATCTGCTCGGGACTACGGCCAGATAAGCGCAAATACTCAAGGGTTTCGGTGTCAATAGGGAAAAAACTGACCGTTGACCCTTGCTCGGGAGCCATGTTACTGATGGTAGCACGATCAGGGATACTTAAAGCGGAAAGCCCTCGACCATAGAACTCGACAAATTTACCGACTACGCCAAACTCACGACACAATTCAGTTATCCGTAACACCAAATCCGTTGCCGTGACCCCTGCTGCAAGTTGCCCGGTCAGTTTTATGCCGATGACATCTGGTACCAACATATAAATGGGTTGGCCCAGCATTGCCGCTTCTGCTTCTATACCACCTACACCCCAAGCCAATACCCCCAGGCCATTGACCATCGGGGTGTGGGAATCAGTGCCGACACAACTGTCCGGGTAACAACAATTATGCTCTTTATGCCAAAATACCACCTGTGATAGGTATTCTAAGTTGACTTGATGGACAATACCGGTAGCCGGTGGGACAACTCTAAGATTTTTGAAGGCGGCTTGCCCCCATTTTAAAAACCCGTATCGCTCAGCATTCCTTTGGAATTCAATGGTTTCATTTTGTGGCAAAGAATTGGCTTTGCCAAAATAATCTACTTGTACAGAGTGGTCGATAACCAAATCACAAGGTATTAACGGATTGATTTTTTTGGGATCACCGCCGAGTTTTTTCATGGCATCTCGCATAGCCGCCAAATCGACTAAGGCCGGTACGCCGGTAAAATCCTGTAAGATGACCCGAGCGGGTTTATAGGGTATTTCTTGCCTAGTCGCCTGAGCTTGCCAATGAGCAAGCCCTGACACATGCTCTTGGGTAATCACGAAGCCATCGAAATTGCGTAAAACAGATTCCAGCATAATTTTGATGGAGCAAGGTAGACGCGTAAAGTTGGCGCCCTCAACCTGTTCAAGCGCGGCTAAGGCGAAATAAAAGACCTCTGTTCTCCCGTTTATGGCCAGCTTTCTAACTACGCCAAACGGATCGGCACCAACCATAGCTACCCCCCTTTGTTTCTGCTATTGCAAAACACTTATAGCTTTTGCAATTTAGCTAACGGGTTATAAAAACTGGCATCTATAGCCACCAGTTTCGCTTCAGGATGCTGGCTATCCATCAGTTCTTTGACAATGGCTTCACAATCTTTTTTAGTATAAATCAGAATCAGATAAGCCCCTGCCTCCAGCTCATTGTGGAATAAGGCAACTTTTCTGTTTTCTTTAGCAATCCCTGTCAGGCCACCTTCCCAAGCACCAAACAAGATGAAAAAAACAATAACGCCAATATAAGCATTATGAGTCATTTTGGTACTGAACAGTTTCGTCCAATCTACAAAAAGAGCAACCAAACCCCCAAAAACAATACCTGCAATTGCTCCAATCATGCCGTATCGTAAGGTATCCAACTGCTCAAGATAATTGCTTGAATGTATTTTATAGCGTTGCAAACCGTTCTCATCTTTGCTTAAAACATGCACAAACCAATGTTTTACACAGTTTTGATGTAAGTCTTCATTAATTTTACGGGTACTTTCAAGAAATGGCGTGAGGTAATACAGACATTTCATTTTCATTCCCCTAACAAATAAAAACAGTTATTTTGAGATCGCCGGACTATAGGCAATGGGCTTAAGTGCTTTTAAACTTTGCTGCTTCCTCTGAACCTTTTGTGGCATTGCCCGCACTATAAGAATGCGCCCCAACTCCGGCAAGCTTGCCGCCATCAACAATCAGGTATTCATCACGAATTGGTTTGCCGGCAAACCAACATTCCAACACTTCCCGCACCCCGGCAGCATACCGGGCTTGGGCACTTAAACTGGTCCCCGATATATGCGGGGTCATGCCATGGTGTGGCATCTTTCGCCAAGGATGGTCTTGAGGTGCTGGCTGCGGAAACCAGACATCCCCGGCATAACCGGCCAATTGTCCAGACTCCAAGGCATTGGCTACGGCATCAGGGTCGCAAATTTTGCCACGGGCAGTATTGATCAAATAAGCACCGCGTTTCATTTTGGCAATCATGTTTGCGTCAAAAAGATGTTCAGTTTCTGGATGCAGCGGACAGTTAATTGTCACCACATCGCAAACCCGGATCAAAGACTCGACATCTGCATGGTAGGTCAAATTCAGCGTTGTCTCTATGGTTGGCGACAAGCGGTAACGGTCTGTGTAATGCAATTTAACAGCAAATGGCTGCAACCGCCGCAATACCCCAAGGCCGATCCGGCCAGCGGCTACCGTACCCACCGCCATACCTTCTAAATCATAAGAACGTGAAACACAATCGGCAATATTCCATCCACCCTTGATCACCCATTGATAGGAAGGGATATAATTCCGCACCAAGCTAAGGATCATCATCACCACATGCTCAGCCACACTTATGCTATTGCAATAAGTGATTTCCGCCACGGTAATACCACGCTCAATTGCGGCCTGTAAATCTACATGGTCAGAGCCTATCCCTGCGGTCAGTGCCAATTTTAATTTAGGGGCTTTGGCTATTCTGGCTGCAGTTAAATAGGCTGGCCAAAAAGGTTGTGAGATGACGATGTCAGCATCCGGCAATTCGTTTTCAAATTGGCAGTCTGGGCCATCTTTATCAGCGGTAATAACCAGGGTATGTCCCTGAGATTCAAGGAACCTACGTAAACCAAGTTCTCCAGAGACGCTGCCTAACAAATGCCCCGGTATAAAGTCTATGCCGTTGGGCGTTGGGGCCAATTGCCCGTCAGGATAAGCTGTGATTTTAGGAATGGCATCTCGGGCATAAAACCGTGGATAGCCGTCTATAGGGTCGTCATACAAGACACAGACAATCTTAGCCATTGTTCTCTCCTTATCAGGAATTGAAAAGGGACCGAAAAGCCTAAGGCCCATCGCCAAAAAGCAGGATAGTGGTGGCTAATATAAAAGACTAGGATAATAAAACAATTCGTATAACTACTTACCGCTCTCGTTAGAGCAAGCCCCTTTTACGTAAACGCTTAGCAACCTGCCGATGATACATCTTAGCCAATAATGGCCTAAGTAACGGCAACTGAATAAACCAAGCCACGGGCTTTAAAATCGGTATTTTTTTCATTAACAGGATATAAGCGTCCAATTCTGAAACAATGAGGCCGCTTTCGTCTTTAATATGCAATTCCGTCAAGGCTTTTTGGGGATCGATCCCTTCTTGTAGTAATCGGCTCTCCTGACCAGTAATATCAAACCAACAAACCTGCTCTCCCAAATCATCAGAGAGCTGCTCATATCGTTGCTTGTCGCGTCTGCATTTTGGGCAAGCCCCATCGTAGTAAACGGTCAACTTGCCGGAATTATTAGCCATTGTGCGGTTTCGTTTTTTGAATGATGTTATGGAATTCAGGAGGAATGTTGGATAAGCGGTGCTTCGTATCGTAGATACGTTACTAACGTATCTGTTCATGATTAACTCTTATCCCAGAACCGCATCGGCACTAAGCAATACCTCTGAAATTAACCTCAGCTTTAGTTACTTGAAGGTTATTTCAACCTACCTGCCACTGACGCCGATAGCGCCGATCAACACCCTGTCTTCGTCAACAATTTACTGATTAGTAGGGACCGGAAATCCAGTAATTAAAGCATCCCACTTGCCAACGAATTGCTTATGCTTTGAAATTCTTCTGCGCCGTTGCTTTTGCAAACTGGTTTTCATCACTTCCTTTCTGCTGTAATTTTTGCAGGTATTAGATGCTATCGTGGATGATCTGTTTAAAGCGCTCTCACGCATTCGGCTCATCCAATCGAGCGCTGCTTGCGCCTCGTGCCTATAGACAAACGGACCATGAAACGCAGCGTGATCATCAAATCGCCTTACTCGAACATGCTCAGGCCAGTTCACCACATAATAGCCGGGATCCAAGGGCTGACCGTGTGCGGTGATATACTTTCGCTGATAACACTCGGCATCAAACAACCAGAAATTTTTGGTGACTGTGACCACCTCGAAGATATCGTAATCTGCATCCATTGAATTGTACCTGGTTTAAGTTGCATAAAATAAACTCCAGTAGCGCCGATTGAGAAAAATCTTTGCTATTGAAAAAAAGGGCGAGTTCAAACCTAGGAGGCATAGGTGCCGACTATTACATTTAACTGTTCGACTGCTGAACCGCCCTGGGGTGAATTAAAACGTATGTTAGTACTAAATTAAATACGCGAGAGTGCGTACGTAAAAATACGTACAAAAGGTTAGAACTGATCAGCAGGTACAAGTAAACTGTAATTGATATCCTTAGCCGAGCTTAAAGGATCGATTGTTATTCAATCTTAGGATCGGGCAGAAGCTGGCTGGCTTCGTAGAAATGGGCAAGATCCACAAGGTTGCTTGCGCCTGTTTTGTTTAAGATTCTTGCGCGGTGTACTTCGACAGTGCGGTAACTGATAGCTAACTGTTTGCCAATTTGTTTATTGGAATTACCTGCCAAAAGCAACGGCAATATTTCAAGTTCCCGAGCAGTAAGATTTTTTAGACGATCAGACAAAGCTTGTTCTTTCAGGGCCTGCTCGCGCATCTGAGATGCTTGCACCAATAAATCTTGGATACGTTCAATCAACAGTTCTTTGGAAACCGGTTTGGTCAAAAAATCGACCGCACCGGCCTTCATTGCCCGTACCGTCATGGGGATTGTGCCATAGGCGGTGATAAAGATAATTGGCAAGTGAATATTGCGTCGAATGAGCTCAATTTGCAGTTCATCTCCATTTAAACCTGGCAAGTTCATGTCGAGAAGCAGGCAACCGAGCTGGTCCGGAGAATAGTTTTCAAGAAAGTGCTCGGCGCTTTCAAACGTTCGGTAATCTAGTCCGTAGGTTTCAACAACCATTCCAAGACTGTCTCGTACCGCATCGTCATCATCGATGATAAAAACACAGGGTTGAGTATTCATGTTATTAAGGGTAAGGCAAAATGTATACTAATACCGGCACCGGCATTTTGTTCGGCCCATATCTTACCGCCGTGGGCTTCGATCACCGCTTTGCTGATGGCTAGACCCATACCTAAGCCGCTGGTTTTGGTCGTGTAGAAAGGTTGGAAAATGGTTTTCAGATTAGCGGTATCCGGTAGTCCTTTTCCACTGTCACATACCGTGATTCGGACCATTTCGGAGTCGCTGGCGAAGCGATGTGTGGATATGGTCATCGTTCCAGCCTTTAAGTCGAGTTCTTGCATGGAGTCCAAACCATTACGTATTAGGTTGATCAGCACTTTCTGGATTTGCAGGTTATTGACAAAAACTTGTGGTAAATCGGGGGCGAGATCGAGTTCAATTTTGAAAGCACTGAAACTTTCTTCAGCGCTGATGAACATCATTACCTGATGTATCAAACCATTGATGTCTAAAGGCTCGTTGTTGCTCTCACCTTTATGCAACACTGTGATTAATTGCCGTATGACGTTACCCGCGCGCTGTGCTTGCAGGGTACATTTCTCTACTACGTGGTAAAGCTTTTCCGGATTCTGATGGCCGGGCTGCAGTAAGTGTAGTGCCACATCAGCGTAAGCACTAATGGCAGCGAGCGGTTGATTTAGTTCGTGTGCCATAACGGCTATCGTTTGGCTTGCAACATGTAACCGGAAAGATTGTTCCATTTTATCACGCCGCTCACTGAGCTCCTTTGACAACATCGTATTGGTAATATCTAAGTTAATGCCTAGCATTCGAATGGGCTGATCTTGGTCATACAGCAAGGCTCCGCGGGAGTGCATCCAGCGGTACGAACCATTTTTGTGACGCAAACGGAACTGCAGATCGAAGTCCTGCCGATTGCCGGTAATATAATCCTTAGCAGCTGTCAGTACAAAACTCCGATCATCGGGATGCAGCCGTCGACTCCACTTTTGCCATGTAATAGGCAGTTCCTTACTTTCAAGGCCGAGTTGCTGCCCCCATTCGGGTGATAAATAAAGCGCGTTTGTCGACAAATTCCAGTCCCAATAACCCGCTTGCACTTCCTCAACTATAAGCCTAAGCCTAGCCTCGCTCTCGTGCAGCGCCACTTCAGCGGTCTTCCGTTCAGTGATATCAAGGAGTGCTATGCGTAACTGTGGAAGCAAATCCTCTGCTTGGAAGAATTGGCTATCAATCTGGGCGAAAAAGCCTCCGCCTTCGCGGGACATGAGCAATTCAATACTTTGTTTGGCATTCTGTTTCGTTGCCTGCAGATAAAATTGATACCAACGTTCTTTGTAGTTATCGCCAATAAACTGCGCAAAACGGCGATGAATAAGTCTTTCTCGCCTCATACCGAATAGATTGGCAGCCGTGAGATTGGCTTCTGCAATCGTGCCATCCACTGTGAGCGTCAAATAGCCGACCGGGGCAAAATCATAAAGTTGAATATAATGATCTTGCGATGTTTTCAGCTCTGCCGATAATTGATGCAATTCCTGGTTCTGCATTTCGAGATTTATTTTGTATGTGTGCAGTTCATGCAAGTAGTTTTCGGTGGCTCGGCGCTCTCGTTTCTCGATTTCATGTAAGGCCTCTGCGGCTCTTTTACGCTCGGAAATGTCGAGGCTTACAGTGGCCAGGCCAACCGGTTCGTTATTGTCGTTTGTAATATAAAAAACGTTATAGATCATCCAGATGGCGGCACCGGTTTGGAAATGGCGGAAGCGTACTTCCGTCTCTCCAGCTTTTTCGCGCACTACGCGAGGAAAAAATTCTTCCATGATGAAGTGCTGGTCTTCAGGAAAAAAAAATTCCTGGACCGAGGTTTTAAAGGCCTGCTCCTGGCTATCGAGTCCGACCAAGCGCAAACCGGCGTTGTTAATATAAATTGGTTTGAAGTTCATATCGCATATACCGATGAACTCCTGGCTATTATCGGCGAGTGATACGAATTTTTGCCGTTCCAATTCTGCCCGTTTTCTATCCTCAATATCGACAACATGCACCACAATGCCTCTGACATTGCCGTTTGCATCCTTATCAGGTATATAATTTCCACTGACCCATCGAGGCTTGCCTGTTCCATACGGAACCTGATAATCAAAACTAACGCGTTCGCCTGAGCGTGCGCGCTCAAGATTAGGGCCAACGATAGCCCAGGCGCTTTCGCCAATAATTTCTCTGGCTGTCCGTCCAATGAAATGATCTCGGTTCATGCAAAACCAGTTTTCATAGGTTTTATTGACGCGTAAATAGCGGAACTGGGTATCAATATAAGCGGTTAGTGCCGGAGTCGCATCCATGATGAGCTGTAACTCGCTTTCCCGTTCGCGTAATGCGGCTTCAGCAAGTTTACGGGTAGTAATATCACTTTCCGACCCTGCCATACGAATAACTTGACCAGCACTGTTCCATTGTGCAATACCGCGGTCTAATATCCATTTCCAGGAACCGTCTTTGCAACGGATCTGATATTCTTCGTTGAACACAGGCGTTTTTTTTTCAAAATGCGCTTGCACCGCGGAGAGCACCCTCTCCTTGTCGTCGGGATGAATGCCGACGTTCCATTCTTCTTCACTGCCAGAAACCTCGTGATTGGCAAAGCCGCGTAGTGCCTTCCAGCGTGATGAAAAATGTATATGTTTATTGAGGACATCCCAATCCCATATGGCGTCTTGTGCGCCATCGAGTACTAGTTGGTAGCGTGCAATACGCTCTTTGAGTTCTGCTTCCGATATTTTTCGCTCGGTAATATCGTGGATATAACCCTGCCAGAGAATGCTGCCATCCATTTCCTGTTGTGGTAACGAATGGCTTTCAAGCCAAATCTCCCCTCGTGTTGGATGGTTATAGCGGAATGAGCCTCGCCATGCCTGCATGGATTTTGCAGATTCGATTGTTGTATCCTTTACACGGTCTATATCTTCGTGGTGGATGTGGGCAAACACTGGATCAAAATTCTCATTTAGAACATCGCTGCTAAAACCCAATATGGACTCTAGCGCCGGACTGGCGTAGGGCATATGCGATGAGCCATCTGGAAGCACCCTAAAAGAACAGATTAGTCCAGGCACCGAAGCCGCGATCTTGCTCAATTGATCTTGCAACTTAAGTTGTTCCTGCACTGCCATCTCTGCGCGTTGGCGCTCCGATATGTCGCGTAGGATGGCGGTAAACGATTTTTCGTCGCCACTGCCGTTTTGAGAAATAGACACTTCGACCGGAAACTCCGTACCACTGACATGCAGGCCAGTAATAGCACCCAGAAAGCCCATTTTACGATTTGTGATATTCGTGCGCCCGAAACCGCGAACATATCTGCTATGCGCATCGCGAAAACGCCCGGGGATAAAACGATCAAGAGAGTCGCCAATGGCTTCATTGGCTGGGCAGCCAAACATTTTTTCCGCTGCTCTATTAAATACCAAAATATAATGATTACTATCTATGGTGATGATCGCGTCCATCGCAGACTCGATAATATCAGCATACCGTTGCCTACTTTCCTGAAGCTCGAAGTCTCTGGTCTTACTTTCCGTAATATCCTGTGTTGTGCCAAACCCGCCCTTTAAACGACCTTGTTTATCGAACTCTAATACGGCTCTCTCTCGAACCCATTTGACTTGCCCAGTGACCACTATTCGATGTTCAATATCGTAGGGTTTACCGCGCAGCCCTGCTTGCCATTGTTGATCAACATATTCCCTGTCATCAGAATGTACGGTAGAGAGAAAAGTTTCATAGCTCAACGGTGTTCCTTTAGAAACTCCAAAAAGTCGGTAGTTCTCATCAGACCAGCTCAAAATGTTATGTTTTACGTCCAACCGCCAACTACCGATATATCCGATAGATTGTGCAAAGTTTAAATCTTGTTGATTTTCCAAAAGTTTGGTGGCCATACTTCGGCTCTGAGCAGTTGTAATGATCATTACAGAGGCCAAAACCAAAAAACCTACATTTAAAATATAGGCATCATAAGGTGCGGAGTCCCAAGCAGGAAGTAAAACCAGGCTATTGACTGCAATTGAGGATAGCACTAATGCGAGAAGTGCTGGTTTTTGGCCAAGCCAGAAACCAGTCTCGATTATCGCGAAAAAAAATAATAAAAACGCGGCCCGCTGGCCAATGACTGGTATAAAGTGCGTCACTATGCTGGCAATGATGACGGCTAGCACTGCTAAGCCGTATAGCAATAACGGTGATTGCTTGTCCAAGTTTGTTGGGTAAATAAATTGCGTGAGTATTCGTTCTGTATTCATTGGCTTGCCGGTAAAACCTGTTAATCGGTGGAGACCATAAAGAGCAACTCCCATGAACAGGTTAATTTGAACTTTCTTATGGTTAGCCTACATAGTTGAAATTAAGCCAGTTCGTTTTTTCTCGGCTTCGTAGGACTCATTACCATTATTCGCCTAAAATTTGCAGGAAAACTCAAGAATAGAGACAAGATCAATATCTCTCAGATCCTATCAAGCTGAATCTTTAAAGTTTCTGCGAAAAGAGCGGCCTCCTTTGAATATAACTGATTTAGTTTATCTCAAGCAACTCTTTGCGATGCGTTAACTAGAGCGATAAGTTCATAACAACTGTGATGGGTTTTTCTTAAGATAGATTTAACTGCTGATCCAGATGTTTATGCGCAAAAAACTTTCCACCAAAGAACTGATAGTTGTAATTGATTCGGGAAGCCGGCAAAAGAAAAGCATCCAATCCCATCAACATAATAAAGATTCTCTGATCCAAGTAAGGGGTTGCCCTTATTTCAGCCCATGATAATTAGTGTTAAAAAATAGGCGTTTATTTTCGTAAGTTTGAGCGGAAATTTTACGTATGCAACAGTCTAGAACGCTGCAATAGCAATCACTAAGTCAGGAGATCAATTATGTCAAATCAGTATTTTCTTCAACAAAACGCTATTCTAAGTGCCTTACCCGTCGATGACTACGAACACATTTTGCCGTATCTAGAACTTGTTTTGATGCCACTCAATGAAGTCATTTACGAGATGGGGTGCGATTTGCATCACGCTTATTTTCCTTTGACCTGCATCGTGTCCAAGCTTTACCTCACCGAGAATGGTTCGTCATCTGAAATCGCCATGGTCGGTAAGGAAGGAGTCGTCGGGATCTCCCTTTTTATGGGCAGTAAAACTTCGGTGGACAGCGCTGTTGTAGTAAGTGCGGGCTACGCCTATCGAATACGATCGGGTTTGTTTTTGCAAGAATTCAACCGCTTTGGGGGGCGTCGTAACGGGGCACTAAAGTTTTTGCTGCTTCGTTATACTCAGGCACTGTTAACCCAAATAGCGCAAACAGCTATTTGCAATCGCTTTCATTCGATAGATCAACAAATATGCCGTTGGTTGCTGCTTAGTCTCGACCGGTTAGATAGTAACGAGATAACCATGACACATGAATCAATTTCTCAGAAGCTAGGTGTGCGTCGAGAAGGTGTCACCGATGCTGCATTGAAATTGCAACGCGCGGGATTGATCGATTACCACCGTGGCCACATCACAGTGTTAGACCGAGTTGGATTACAGAGTCAAGTCTGTGAGTGCTACTCAGTAGTCAGAGCAGAATTTGATCGACTATTCCCGTGTCTGGAGCATTCAAAATCACCAATTAGAACGGCTACTTACTGTGAAAGCCGCAAAACCAACAGTTTATTTAATTAATGAAATAATCCCATGGAGAGCAATATTGCCGCTGTTAAGCAGCTGCTGTACGGATATGGTTCCAGGCCGTTCACCTATTTAGGTAAGCAGCCCATAGTTCAGCTCCATCAATACTGGCCGCTTCAACGTGTGCGAGTTTTTTATTCAGCGCTACGCTACATCTCATCGTAACTGCAAATGTGCCGATGAAATAACTTAAGCTACCAGTAAGCAAGCTGATTGGGTCAGACAGGTGCCACCGTAACAGTGAAGCAGTTGCCAGAACGGCACAAACACCAGCTGTGCCAACGAATACAATGAAAAACCAGCGATTTAGCACGGTTACATTAATGATTTGCATAGCTGCGATGCCTTGTTTCGGTTGAAGTTTGGCCAGTGCTGTCATCACGGTATGCGTCCAGCCCTTCCACCTAGCTTGAAATTTCCAAATTAGGCATCCTTAAGTTTTTCAGTGAGGATAAGAGATGGCCCTAACAACCAAGTGGATCAATCATATAGAAGCCTGGCAGCTTAGTGGTTTAAAACAAGCGGAGTATTGTCGGCAGCAGGGTTTAAACGATAATACGTTTGGAGCCAGATTAAGTGATTATCGAAAAGAGCAACAAGGCGCGCTTCCGGCATTAATTCCTGTCCAGCTGAAAGCACCGCTTCCCATAGGAATTGTATTAAAACTTACCAACGGCCATCAAGTTGATCTGCCGGCATCGACTTCAGCCGCCTGGCTGGCGGAATTGCTGCGATGCCTGGATTAATCGCAAGCCCTCCTCAGATTTGGTTAGTCGTTGCGCCCGTTGATATGAGACGCGGTATTGATGGCTTATCGTCTATTGTCCAACTGGTGCTAGGCCAATCGCCGTGCACAGGATCTGCGTTTGTGTTTCGTAACAAGGCAGGCAACCGCTTACGGTTGTTAGTGTGGGACGGCAATGGCGTTTGGTTATGTCACCGTCGTTTGCATCAGGGCGGTTTTGTGTGGCCCAAGGTGTTGGATACCCGTTTTGCTATCAGTCAGGCGCAATGGGAATGGCTGATTGCCGGTGTAAACTGGCAGCGTTTATCGGCGTTGCCCCAAGCACATTGGCAGGTTTAAATAGCGTTATATTTTAGTCTAAAAAGAGAGAAAATTAGCAAGAAAATCCAGTAAACATAAGGCTTTCAGCGGGTGTTTGTTGTATAATTTCAGCCATGAAATCACTCGCTGAGCTTGATCATTTAAACCTTGATCCGACCGCTAAATCTCAAGTTGCGGCCTTAATTCAGTCGCTCCTTGATCAGACAGAACGCGATGCTGCCCTCATCAAAGCCAAAGACTTCAAAATCGAAGCCTTAACGCATGAAGTTGCTTATTACCGGCGTATCCGTTTTGGCGTAAAAAGTGAAACCCTCTCGCCCTTACAGCGTGATGTGTTTGAGGAAACTTGGAATACTGACATGTCCGCGATTGAAGCGGAACTCGAACAGCTGAAAGACGATCAGCCTTGCGAGACAGTGGTCAAACCCAAACGGCCCCGCGCCGGTCGTCAACCTTTGCCGCCGCATTTACCGCGCATCGAACATCGCCACGAACCCGAATCTTGCACTTGCGGAAAGTGCGGCAAAGACTTGGTCAAAATTGGCGAAGACATCAGCGAACAATTGGATGTTGTACCCGCTCAGTTTACTGTCCATCGGCACATTCGCCCCCAATATGCTTGTAAAAACTGCGAAACCATCACCGCCGCGCCGATTTCGCCGGCAGTGATTGATGGTGGCATGGCCGCCATCGGTTTATTGGTATGGGTGATCATCAGCAAATACCTGGATCATCTGCCACTCTATCGCTTGGAACAAATTGCCGCCCGCGAAAATGTGATTCTGTCTCGTTCAACCTTAGCCGAATGGGTGGGTCGTGTCGGTGTGGCGTTACAGCCGTTGGTGGATCGGCTCACTTGGCATCTGCTGCAAGGCAATACCTTGCATGCGGATGAAACGCCGGTCGCGCAACTCGACCCCGGCAAAGGCAAAACCCGCAAAGCTTACCTATGGGCCTACCGCAGCAATGATCTTCAGAAAGATCAACCGCGTATCATCGTCTTTGATTATCAACAAGGGCGTAGCGGTGAACATGCCCGCCAATTTTTAGGCGAATGGCAAGGTCATCTGCTGGTTGATGATTTTGCCGGGTATAAAGCGTTATTCACAAACACGCGCAACCCTCATGGTTGTATCGAGTTAGCGTGTCTTGGGCATGCTCGGCGTAAGTTCTTCGACTTGCATCAGGCAGATAAAAATCCTATGGCGTTGGAAGCTGTGCAACGCATTGCTGTGCTGTATGCCATCGAAGCAGAGGGCGAAGCAATGAGCATTGAAGCTCGTCGTCAACTACGTGCAGAAAAAGCCCTACCAGAACTTCAAACCTTATATGACTGGTTGATTGAAACCCGCGTCAGAACAGCCAACGGCGGCACGTCCGCTAAGGCTTTAGATCATATACTAAAACGCTGGCCTGCCATCATCCGCTATGCTGAAACCGGGCACTTGCCGATTGACAATAATCCAGTAGAAAACTCCATTCGGCCCATCGCACTTGGAAAAAAGAACTGGTTATTCACCGGCTCCGAGCGGGCTGGCAAACGCGCGGCTGCAATACAATCATTGCTGGGCACGGCTAAGCTCAATGGCATTAATCCCGCCGAGTGGCTAAAGGAGACGCTCGAAAAACTGCCGACTTGGCCTAATCGACGTATTGATGAGTTACTACCCTTGGCACCGGAGTGGATTGAGGCGATCAAACTGAATACGTCTGAAAAATCTACCTGGTAGCGACAGACGCATACTCATCACGAAGGATGAGAAGGCAAAGAATATGCCTGCCACCAAGCCGGTGCTGATGGCCGCGATAAAAACCAAAGTTGTCAATAAGCTGTCAGTCGTTATCATTAAGTCTCCTGGCAATTTGAAATTGGCATTGAACTAACGGTTTTTCTGAGTGCTTGTTGGCAAGATCGCAAAGCCTGAATTTCAGTAGCCGTATCTCGGTTACTAACTATTTTTAATCATGGCAATGAGCTGATCGAGTGCTTTTCCCCAGCCTTCCTGAAAACCCATTTTTTCGTGTTTGGCACGGTCTTCTTGGCACGAGTGCATCACTAACGCCTTATACCTTAAACCTTGTTCTTGCGGTTCCAGCGATATAACCCCGGTCATTGCAAAATCCGCACATTCGTGCCCAGGGGTTTCCACCGCGAGTTTAGCGGGCCGGAAATTAGGTTCAAGGGCATTAGTCCAGACCAGTTTTTCATTCGGGATGACTTCCAGATAACAACCCAGATTCGGAAACTCTTGACCTTCCGGTGAACGCATTACCGTACGAAAGATACCGCCGGGACGAAGATCAATTTCGCAATCCACTGTTTTCCAGGGCAATGGGCAAAACCACGGTTTCAATTTTTCCGGCGTAGTCCACGCCGCCCACACCAATTCTCGTGGCACGTCAATTATGCGCTCGAACACGAGGTCCAATTCGGGATTGGGTTGATATGAATGTGAATAAACCATCTTATTTCTCCTACGTTAAAGAGTTGTTTAAGGTAATACTTTGTGCTCTCGCTCTACCGATTCATTGGCAATCGCAATCGCTTCAATTTCGAGCAGCACTTCCGGGGCATAAAGGGACGAGACCTCGACGATTGTGTCGGCTGGATATGGCGGCACAAAGTAGCGCTTGCTCAGTTCGACAATCTTGGCAAAGTTCGACATGTCCCTGAGAAAAATAGTCACCTTGATGTCGCTGGCCCCCTAACGTTACTCGGTTGGCAAACAATTGTATTCTTGATCTCGCAAAGCCGTACAAGCATCTCCTTGTACTCTTTGTTAATTTTTACTCTTTACATCATAAGATTGGTTGATATCCATGAGCACAGTAAGCTGGGTTAAATGTAGATTGCGGGTGAGGAACGAAGCCCAACATTTCAAACCAATTATTTGTTAGGTTTTACAAGCTCACTCCAGCTTACAAACTACACGCTTATTTCTTCGCTCCCCCGTTAGTCCAATCATCCAGCTTGGTTTCATGCCCAACTTTCTGAACATCCTGCGCCTTGTTGTAGCTTTCGATCAATGCCCTATAGGGCGGCACGATATAGTCGACCATTGCATTGGCAAATTCCATCGCATCTTCCCGGTTCCAAGTACTCATGACTTCGGCTAAAACGGCGTAAGTATCAGTAGGCATTGCACCCGCTTGAGCCATGCGGGCAATGGTAATATCGGTCGCCATTTTCGACCAGTTGCCCGAAGCATCGATCACACAAAACACTTTGTAACCTGCTTCGACGGCACAGAGCGCTGGAAATGCCATGCACACACTCGTTAACGTACCGGCCACGATCAGCGTTTTTCGTCCGGTTTTTTCAATTGCCTCTATCCACGCTGGATTATCCCAAGCGTTAATCTGTCCGGTACGTGGTATGTAGACCGCATCGGGATTCAATTGATGAATTTCGGGAATTAACGGGCCGTTAGGTCCGTCCGGCACCGACGCGGTGGTAAAAGTCGGGATTTTTCCAAGATACGCTACTTTTGCGAGGCAACACGCATGAGCGCGTAGCGCAGGCTGGTCAATATCTCGCACCAGTTGGAATAACCCGCTTTGGTGGTCAATCAACAACATGATCGCATCGGCTGGATTAATCATCCATTTATTACTGTGCCCTTTTACTATTTGATTACTCATGGCAATCTCCTACATGGTTAAACAGTTAACTATCACCAGCGTCCGACATAGAAAGCGCACAGCAATCGCTGCCGATAGCCCAACTTTCCTTACGCCAAGTCGTCATGTTCGCGGTAAGCGCGCATAGCTGTGCGTCAACATCTCCCACATGTGGCCGTCCGGTTCATTCCAGTAAACATTGCCAAACTCGTTGCCGATCTGCATATCCGTGGGGCCGTGCACCGTGCTGCGATATTCGATGCCCGCCGCTTTGATGCGTCCAAGAATGGCATCAAACTCTTCCTGCCCAACATGAAAGCAGAAGTGGTAAATGGGAAAATCTTCCTCGGTTTCAATGAAGTCAAGCGTAAACCCGTCATTGACGTAAACCGGCGAAAATGGCCCCATACCCGCTTCAGACCAAGGCACATCGAGCAGTTCTGCAAGGCGTTTTGCCGAGGCTATTTTGTGGTGCGACGGCACAATAGTGTGATCAAGCTGTATTGTCATGGCATGCTCCTGAGATCTCTTGATATAAATGGCTTATACTTCAACCAGCATTTCAAAACCGCCGTATATCATGCGTTTGCCGTCAAAAGGCATGGGATTCTGCTCGGGATTGCAACGTGAATCAGCCATGACCTTTGCCATGCCCTGATCGCGGACTTCCTTAGATGGCCAAAGTATCCAGGAAAAAACCACCGTTTCATCCGGTTTGCACTGGACGGCCATGGGAAAGGACGTGATTTTGCCTGCAGGCACGTCATTACCCCAACACTCCACTAATTTTAGTGCGCCGTATTCTTTGAACACAGCAGCCGCATCCTCGGCATGTTTTTTATAGATGTCTTTATTAATTGCGGGTACTGCAAGAACAAATCCGTCAACATAAGTCATGACCGTTCTCCTTAAATTAGAGTTATTGTTTCGATTAAATTACCGACTAGGGTTTTGGCTAAATCGCTAATTATGTTTGGGAATTTATCCATTTTTTCAAATGGATATCATCCATCACAGAGCGCACCCCTTCTGTCTGTCTTGTTAAGGCCTCGTCTTGATTAATTTCAGCGGTTGAATTGGCGAGTCTGCTTAATTGCAAGGTACGTCTGTAAGTTTCAACATCGATACGCAAGCCACTATCTATTCGATAAACCATAAGTTTGGCTTCAACCTTGGTGGTGATTTCAGTATCGTCGCTGGATTGGCCAGTACTTTTTTTGGTTTTCATGGTAATTCCCTTTTAATTTCAGATAGAAATTGATGAGGGCTGAGTATATATTCCCGGAATCCGTTGGATTCCAGGAAGACTGCTATAAAAGCGACCAAGGGAAACGCCAAAAAGAGAAACATCGGCATGAGCGGTTCTTCCGGTGGCCTAGCGAAGCTTTCATTGATCCCGATGAAAAATTCGATTACGAACCAAGCAGTAAACAAAACGGTGATAATTTGTTTTAAGTACCTATGTTGGCTAATAGATTTGAATTGAGAAGAAATCACGGTTTACCTCTATTTGGTTATCATCGACGTTAGTTTACAAGCGATACGCCCAGTATTTAGATAGAGAGAATGCCCCACTTAGTTAAAACGTTCAGAAAAAGCCGGATTCGAGGCTATACCAAATCCGGCTCTACCCCCACGCTACTACTTTCGCGTGTAGGTCATCTCCATCATCTTCCATTCCTTGCCGCCATGATGCGCGCCGTACATGTCAAATTTCTGGTTGTTGTTATCTACAATTGTCCAGATAGCGCGATGCGTCATATAACCGCCACCCGGTTCAGGATGTTTGCCCCTTAATGTAATAGTTTTACCGTCAACGCTAACCGTGCCTTCCATCATGAAGATGCCGGTACCCATGGAAGACATCCAGGTCGTCACATAACGCTTGAGCAGGTTGTCATAGCCGGCAATGCTGATCCCGGTATAAGGTTTTCCCATCATTTGGCCGGTAAAGTCCTGTTGCAAAAAGCGTCCATCCAGTAACGACACTATCTCCGTACTGCCAGTGGATTCTACAGGTGGCTTGTTGTGTTCCATCCATTCCTTGGTTTGGGTCGTCCAGCTTCCCGCAAGATTAGTTAATTTTTTATGCTGTTCACCAGGGGTAGCAAGCGTGTTATAGAGTTCCGTCATCGCCTGATGATCCATCGACTTACCGGACTTTTTATCTTTTGCGATGGACACAGATGTTGCCAACACAATACTGATTACAAATAAAATGGGATAGTTGTTACGCATGGTTTTCTCCTTTTGGATTTGCTATACAGGCATGATCAGGCCATTTTAAGAGTGCCGTATTCCCGGCATGTTTTTTATAGATGAGTCCATTTTTTGTGGGTACTGCAACCTCAAATCCGTCAACATAAGTCATGATCGTTCTCCTAAAATTAAGTTATTGTTTCGATTGAATTATCGGCTTAGCTTTAATTGCTATCACGAGAGCTCACTGATTGTCGCGCTGTTGACTGGAGCCCTTTTTACCAGCCAGTGGCTATGCTTTACGCTTCTTGGGTACCAAAATCCACAGCACAATGGCGATTAGAAATAGCGCTGGCACATCACCGAGCAGATTTGCTCGTTCGTTTTCGTCCGCAATAGCCCGAACAAGCATAATTCCGCCATGCACAAGACTTGACCAGATGGCGAACCATATTAGGCTCAGATGTTCCTTTGGATTTCTTGCAGCAAGGATGAGAAATACATCCAAAGTTGCATACATACCTATAATCATCTGTTCATATTCCGGCTGACGAGGCTCCCAGCCCCAACCCGATGGCCAAATCCACATCATCATGGGAAAAATACCAATGATGAAAATGATTCCGAAAATCCAAAGAGAGACGCTGAGGTATTTGAGTTTTTGATCTTGTGTCATGTTAATCTCCTGATGTCTGTGCTCGAGTTATGGCCGCTAAAGCTGGAATCAAGCCGTATCGCGAAGTAGCATCGGCTTGAATGAATTGCCAGGCGGCACTCTGACACCGCGCTGGATAATCTGGATAAGATTTCCACATGTATCATCAAATACAGCCGTAATCACTTCGCCCATGGGCGTTGGGTCTTGGGCGAATTCGACACCTAGCGATTTGAGTTGAATGAATTCCAGGTCGATGTTGTCTACCTCGAACGAAGTGAAGGGAATTCCATCTTGTTTTAGTGCCTGTTTGAAAGACGTGGCTGCTCGGTGCGTACTTGGTTCTAGCAGGAGTTCAACATCATTGGGTTGATCAGGTGTTACAACCGTAAGCCAGCGATACTCACCTACAGGCACATCGGTTTTCTTCTCAAAGCCGAGTTTAGTAGTGTAGAAATCAAGCGCTTTAGTTTGGTCATCTACAAAGACACTTGTTAGGTAAATTCTCATATTTGACTCCCACAGTTCGGTTGGTATTGTGCTGCCCAACGTTTGATTTCACCCGATCTCGGGAACGGGGTATGGCCCAGCTATGGCGAGCCAGTTGCAACGAAGGGTCAGGTCGCCGCAGCTTAGATGCCGTGACACCTTTAGCGGGGACCGAATGATGTCCATGAAAAGCGGTCCAGCGGCTATCAATCTTGCGTAAACCTACAGTAAGGCGAAAGTCGAGTTTGCGAAGCTCCCCACATACGCCCATTTCCGAACATTGCCTCAAGGCGGTAACAAATGCAGCGTCAGATCCAGTAACGATTTCCATGTGTTTGAATGTCGAAGCCAACAGGTTCGGGTTGTACAGAATAAAAAAGGTTCCATGTCTCTCGATATGCAGTGATTCCCCGTGACTCCAATGGGGCGGGACATCGAACATCAATATGTCATCGAAGTGGTGAGCAAGGATGCCGTTCCAGTTTTTGGCACGAACAGCCACCCTTGCACAGTTTTCGATGAGCTTTCGGATTGTAGCCGCGTCAACAGCTGAAGATGTGCCGTCAGTCATAATTGCCTCCTGTTCGGTATGGTCAAGTCTTGAAGAACCACTCGCAGCCTAGCTAAGATACGGCTGAAAGCAACCGTTCCACTTGAATAATGTTAAGCATGGTCATTTGCAAAAAGTTTAACGCTTATTGCATGGAGTGTAGACCGATCATATTGCCTTCAGTATCGTGTACCAGTGCAATAAACCCATGTTCGCCGATAGACATTTTTTCATTGCAAATACGACCGCCATTTTTGACGGCACGGGCAGCTGATACCGCACAGTCTTCACAACCAAAATAAACCAAGGTGCCGCCGGTGCCAGGATTATAGCCATCCATTTTAACCAGCATTCCATTCGCGCCAGGCGTGGTCATGGCATGATCTTTATCCATCGGGAAGCTCCACATTTCCATATTCGCTTCCTTACACATTTCCTCGGTCGGAGCAGGCAATATTTCCAGCTTAACTTCAAGTGTGGCCTCGTAGAACACTTTGGCGCGCACCATGTTTTCTACATAAATCTCAAACCAGACAACGGGATTGCTTTTCATGATATTTCTCCTCAAGTTTAATTATTTTCATAAAGGTATTTCTGTTTGTGTCGCTATTTATTGGGTACGCTGTAGTTCATACTGACCTCACCTGACTTTAATGGCTTAGATTCAAGTAGCGTTAGTGCATGCCGTTCCTTGACGTCCTTGAACAGTGCCTTCCCGCCGCCTAGGACAAGTGGATACATAACTAACCTAAGTTCATCAAGCAAACCCAAATTCATCAGCAATGAAACCAACGTAGCACCGCCAACCGTGTATATATCTTTGCCAGACTGCTGTTTTAAATTTCGAATTTCTTCGACATCGCGAACTATGCGTGAGTTTTTCCAGTCAACTTTTTCCAGTGTCTTGGACAGGACAAGGTGAGGCGTTTTATTGGCAAATTGGGCGAATTCGATCTCGTGTTTAGTCGCGACCTTTCCCGAAAAAGCCAAAATACCTTCGGGGTCTGCCAAGATGGCACACCAGTATTGTTCGTAACCTGGATACATTCCGCGGCCCAAAATACAGGTGTCAATCTGGGAGAACAGGTTATCATATGGATCATCCCAGGTTTCCACCCAATCTAGCTCGCCATTCGGTCCCTCGATAAAGCCATCCAGCGTCACTTGCATGGCAGAGATGATTTTTCTCATGTCAGTTCTCCTCAATTGGAGGCTACTGAAAGGATCAGTAGCGACCCAAATTAGATATTGCTGCCCAACGTAAAGCTAATGGACACGGGTACGATAACGACCGTCCCGCTTGAGCGTAATGTTGAGCCGCCCACATCTCAGCCGCGGCGCGATCCCTCGATTGCTGCGATGTCGATTTTTCTCATCTGCATCATCACATCGAACGCCCGTTTGGCGACGGCGGGATCGGTGTCAGTGATCGCTTTCGTCAGGGCAATCGGCGTAATCTGCCAAGACAAGCCCCATTTGTCCTTGCACCAGCCGCAGTCGCTTTCCTGACCGCCATTGCCTACTATCGCGTTCCAATAGCGATCCGTTTCGGCTTGGTCAGCGGTTGCTACCTGAAAGGAGAACGCTTCGTTGTGTTTGAACGCAGGTCCGCCATTGAGTCCGAGGCAGGGAATTCCCATCACGGTAAACTCGACCGTCAATACATCCCCTTTCTTGCCTGACGGGTAGTCTCCCGGCGCGATAAGTACCGCACCAACAGATGAATCGGGAAAAGTCTTGGCGTAAAATCGCGCCGCATCCTCAGCGTCGCGGTCGTACCAAAGGCAAATCGTGTTCTTTGCTGGTGTCGTCATGTCATTTCTCCTCTAAAATCGAAATTTCCGCCATTCCGGCTTGGCCATATTGTGCTTCGCATTGGCGGCCTAACGTTAAATAGGCTTACTTCACGGCTTCAGGCTCCATATAAACCAACTCCCAAATATGCCCGTCCAGGTCTTGATACCCGTGCGCATACATAAAGCCGTGGTCTTGGGGTTCGTTATAGGTTGCTCCACCAGCAGAAACGGCTATACGCACCATCTCATCAACATCTGCACGGCTTTCGCAAGATAAGCACACCAGTACTTCGGTATTTTTGGTCGCGTCGCATATCGCTTTGGGAGTAAAAGTCTTGAACTTGGCCTCGGTCAACAACATGACGAAAATGGTATCGCTTACTATAATGCAGGTAGCGGTTTCGTCAGTAAACTGGGCGTTAAATTTATAGCCAAGTTGAGTAAAGAAGTCGATAGATTTGCTAAGATTCTTTACGGGTAGATTTACAAAGATTTGTGTGGACATCAAGCTCTCCGTTTATTGCTATGTAGCGGGTTGTTTTACATTCTTTTAATTATCACCACGAGTTGATCAAGACAAGTTCCCCAACCTTCATAGAAGCCCATTTTTTCATGTTTGACACGCGCTTCATTATCAGCGTGTTGCACCAGTGCGGTTTACTTTGTACCACTGGTCTGTAGCTCTAAAGAGATGGTCGCCGTCATCAAAAATTCCGAGCACTCATGGCCTGGACTGGCTTCTGGCTGCTTGGCAGGGCGAAAACCGGGTTGGAGTGCATTCGTCCAAACCATTTTTTTTCTATTATTTCTAAATAGCAGCGGTCATTTGGGAGTTTTTGTCCTTCTGGCGATTGCATTACAGTGTGAAAACGCCCGCCAGGGCGCAATCAAAGCAGGCATCCATCCGGCTGTGGAATTCACTTGGATCTTCAACGTGTGTGGCGATTATCCAATGATGGCCAAAAGGATCGACTATCCCGCCCATGCGGTCGCCCCAAAATTGATCGGCTAACGGCATGGTTTCTTTAGCGCCAGCCTTGATGGCGCTGGCAAACGTGGCATCGGCATCGGCTACGTATAGATGCAATGTGACTGCACTGCCACCTAGTATTTCAGGTGATTTTGAAGGGCATTGCGGGCTTTCATCCGACATCATGAAGATGGAATCACCGGCCTTGAATTCGCTGTGGACTATTTTGCCGTCCGGCATATTGAGTCGACATATCTCGGTTGCGCCAAAGGCTTTTTTATAGAATTCAAGGGCATCGGCGGCACTACGGACAATCAGGTAAGGACTAAGGGTGTGGTAACCTTCTGGTATGGATTTCATTTTTGTAGCCATAATGGCTCTCCTGTATAAAATTTAGTGCGATGTCCATATGAAGTTTACGGAATATGGGGCATCGGAGTCTGGAAGCCTGGGCTTCAAAGCACCCTCTAGTTCAGCTCATAATGTTTGTGACGCAATAACAGCCATGACCCATTTGTAAAGATCTAAAAACAATACGGGTGACTGTAGAGACGAAACTTCCTGATTGAAATGGCAATGGGCTAACTATAAGTCCGGTTGCTTAAAGTTAAGCTCATTTTCTGCTTCTAACCAATCATCCAGCTCATAGCCTGGAGCGAATCCTCTGTTAATTGCTTTTAAGTAGGCAACTTCAGCTATCTTGCCATTGCGGCCAGTCAAGTTAGTAATAATGCCTGTTTGGTCGGTATTGTCTGTTTTGAATTTTTGGGTGGTTTTTGACATAATTATTTCCCTCACATCAGTCTAACGTTATAAATAGGCTTAAAATCATTTAAGCTTATTCTGCAACACTTGAAATAATGCTCATGCAATGAGTGGGTCACGAAAATTTAAATTGCTTTAATTTGGGTAGGAGTTAGAGCGATTTACAAATTCGCAAGCCCAACCTAGCCTGACCACGATTATGATTAAACTTTAAAAATTGAAGGGGGGCAATTCGTATGAATACTTACGGAATGTTTGGTGTGGCTACACTATTCCTGACACATTTCTTAGAGGCTGTTTGGAAACTCCATTTCAAGACAGCTTAAACATGGCTTGTAAACAGAAACTGAGAATTACTCGAAAATTGTCCTAGAAACCTTGCGGTCTGTGGCTTTCAACAGCCTCTTAATGCTTGCAAAATATCATTCGCGTAAAAATGCCGATGCTCTTAATCGATATTTCTGTTCATGGGCGTAACCGCTTATAGATCTAAGTCGGAATCGACAGCCACCATGTAGCTTTGAGCACCCATTTTTTCGGTCATTTCTTCTTGTTGACACTAACACGCCTAGTTTTCCGCTGCGTTATTTTCGTCTAGAAAATTTGTTGCATCATCCGGGGGAGATCATCTTACTAGGCTGAATAATTGCATCAAAGGTTATTTCATCGATTAGTCCGCTGGCGACGGCAGCATCCCTGAGGGTACTATTATCTTTTAAAGCCATTTTGGCGATTTTTGCGGCATTATCATAGCCGAGATGCGGAACTAAGGCAGTAACCAGCATCAAAGATTGTTCCATCAGTTGGGAAATTCGATCAGTGTTAGGTTCAATTCCAACAACGCAATGATCAGTAAAGCTATGAATTGCTTCACCGAGCAACCGGATTGATTGCAAAACGTTATAAATGATCACCGGTTTAAAAGTATTGAGTTCCAAATGTCCCTGAGCTCCCGAAAATGTGACCGCAGTATGATTGCCTATAACTTGTGCACAGACCATAGTCATAGCTTCACATTGTGTGGGATTGACCTTACCGGGCATTATCGACGAGCCGGGCTCGTTTTCGGGTAATATCAATTCACCCAATCCCGCGCGGGGACCAGAAGCAAGTAAACGAATGTCATTGGCAATTTTATTTAGACTGGCTGCAATACCACTCAAAACACTGGACAATTCCACTAACGCATCATGACTGGCCATGGCCGCAAACTTATTAGCGGCTGAGGTGAATGGCAGTCCGGTATAGCTAGCTACTTGCTCGGTAAATATTTCAGCAAATCCAGGCTTAGCATTCAAGCCGGTGCCTACGGCCGTACCACCCTGAGCTAGCGGGTAAAGGTACGGCAAACAGTCGTTAACTCTTGTCAGGCCAAACTTTAACTGAGCCGCATAGCCTGAAAATTCCTGGCCCAGCGATAAGGGTGTGGCATCTTGCAGGTGGGTACGTCCAATCTTGATGATATTCCCCCAGGCGTTAGACTTGCTCAGCAAAACCTCATGTAAGTGTTGCAGTGAAGGGATCAGCAATTGATGTAGCTGTTCAACGGAAGCAATATGCATCGCAGTTGGAAAAACGTCATTACTAGATTGACTGCAATTGCAATGATCATTGGGATGAACGGGTGATTTTGATCCCAGCGCACTGCCCAATCGTTGGTTGGCTAGATTAGCGATAACCTCGTTAGCATTCATGTTGGATTGAGTGCCGGAGCCGGTTTGCCAAACTACCAGCGGGAAATGTTCATCCAATTTTCCACTGATAACATCTTGTGCAGCATAAGTAATGGCATCCGCAATCGTTTGCGCAAAGTTGTGCTGGGCTAAGTTAGTTAGTGCCGCACAATATTTAACAATTCCCAAGGCCCGAATAAATGGCCGAGGAAAAATTTCATTACCGATTTGGAAGTGTTGTAACGAACGCTGAGTTTGGGCTCCCCAGTATTTGTCCATGGGCACGGTGATGGAACCCATAGAGTCCGATTCGATACGTTCTTGGCAAGTCGCTTCGCTCATAATCAAAAACACCCTCGTAGTTTGCTCATTAAATACTTGCACTATTGGTTTCAATTTGTCAGTACTTTGCGCCCACTCCGACTTATGTTATCTACAACGGCTTCAAGTCTATAGGTGAATGACTATCATGCAGCGTGATTCTTTCACCAATTCGGTTTGCCGTGCGCTAACCAAGCACACCAGTAAAGCGCCCAGATTATCATTCCGCAATTATGTTGTTATACAACAGGCTTAATGAAACGCAACGAAAAATGTGGAGTGCAATCAAAAAAAGGTATTACCCATGGAAGATGGCAAACAGACCTAAACATCTCGGAATCTTTCTCGGTTATTGAGTTGAACGATAGCCAGAATGAGAAAATGCTCAGACAAACCCCTTAAATTGATCACCACCAATTGAAAGCTTACAGACCTTACAATGTAGCAAGTAATCAATTAAGTCAGAGACGCTATTTGAATTTCTAGATAACCTTATCCGTGTACAGCAGGCTTCTTATACCGATAATTAATCGGACTCTAGTGTTGTTGCTTATGTCTTTAACATGGCAATGCCGGCGTTAAAAATTGCAAACGAAGTGCTAATAACAAACAACGTGTAAGTATTCATACGAATTAATTTTCATTGCTTTTTTTGTTCTACTGCATGCAAGTGTAGTGGTGACCGACCTTCGCTAAGAAATCTTCACTCCGCTAAGGCTCAGTTTCCAAGATTTCTCAGCGCTGGACATGCGGCTGTTGTTTATTTAAGCAATCGACAAAAAGGGCTATCGCTGGTGTATTTTCAGATTTTTATTAACCCGTTAAATTGTGACTCTCTGGTTCTTAATCGATTAGATAAAGCCTCGGATCTATACGTTGGTGAAATTGAAGGTGGCAGGTTAATTCACACATTGCCTGTTTCTTTTAGAGAGTCTACACAGGGTTTTCATGGTAAACAGAAGCTTGCTTATCAAAGTGCTTTTCAAGCAGATATAGTCAATTTATTAGCTGGGCCATTGGCCGAAGCGAGTTATGTCTATTTCCGAGGCAATGAACTCATTAATCCTCAACTAGTGGGCCTGCAAGCCCATAATTTTTATGGTGGGGCAAGTGATTTGGGTCTTGTCCAAGAATATAAGGAATGCTTTATAGATAACCAAGAACTCAGAGAAATAAAACTAAATGCGTTGTTCCTGGAAGCATTCCGCCTTGTCAACGAAAAGAGAAACTGGTGCGAAATTAATGCGCTAGCTGATTCGTTTTTAACAACCAATGCCCAAAATTTATGTAATGAAGTTATTGCAGTCATAGACCGTACTTTAAAGATCGAAAATAGAGCAAGTCATTGCAGGGCTTTAGCGCAAACAGGAGCTTAAGATGTGTTTCCATGAATTATGAATAATGACTTGCTGATGCTTATATCCAATAATCAAAAATCATAGTCAGCAAGCATTTGTAAATGTCATTTACTTGGGTTGGGGATAAATCTTCCATTTAACATGGAGATACTTTAAAAGAGAGGGTCTCGTTATGAACTTGAAACTAATTACATCCTTAATAGGCATCACGTTAAGCCTATTTGCGAAGGGTGCTTATGCAGAAGAATTGCATATGGAAATTGCTCTAAAGCATGCAGAGGCTGCGGTTGGGGCAGTAGACGGAAAATCTGTCGCTAAATATGCTGAACGGTCAAAAATACATGCCAAAGCTACCGAAGAACATCTGGTTACAAGTATTATCAGTTTGGATAGTGCCATCGAATTTGGCAAGGCGGGCAATGACAAAAAGGCTAAGGAAGCCGCTGCTGAAGCGGTCATGCATCTTAAAGCCGCCCAATAATACTCATTTTTGATCTTTAGAAAAACGTCAGTGAATCTTTTCGTCATTCACGATTGGATCCCAAAAGGGGGGCAACATGCACAAGAATTTAGAGTTGGTGTACACCCAACAACCCAAGCCAAATATTGCTGGGACGCAAATTTCTGATATGGAAATCAT
Source organism: Methylococcales bacterium (assembly GCA_965247565.1). Classification (GTDB taxonomy): domain Bacteria; phylum Pseudomonadota; class Gammaproteobacteria; order Methylococcales; family Methylomonadaceae; genus CBDFHF01. The sequence continues at coordinate 234,304 of CBDFHF010000001.1, forward strand.
TCTTACTCAAGCGTTACTGATGGATGCCGGTGCTGCTACCTTTAAAGCTTTTAAGTCTGCAGAAATGGCTAATATTTTGGTCGGCCTCGTTAGTCTCTCCTATATCGCCCTGCAGATCTTCGCTATGCAAAAAAATGGCCTTATTGAGAACAAAGGGGAGGGCTTTCAAATTTATCAAAAGCTGGCGATTATGCAGTTTTTATCAGCCAAGATTCATCACTGCTGTTCTGGCGAGGCTAAACGGTATGCCGAGCTTTATTACACGTGTAACAATTTAGCCTCAGGTTATCTAAATGCTGATTTTGATAAGGCATTCAGCATGTATCACCAATGGCGTATAAGTTATCTGCGTTCTGAAAATAAAATATCCTCGCCAGTTGACTTGACAGATTGCCTTTATGAATAAGTATTGTCAAATGTTAGCCTTGTCCAATGAAACATGAGCCTGAGTAAAAGGCAGTATTTCACAAGCCAGACATGATGGAATGGTCCGCCTCACTTTCTAACCGGACTCAAATGAGCCAAGATCTAAATCTACTTATTACATCAAAAAAGCGATGCGCACCATGAACGATAATACTGCAAACCGACAATATCAACATTATGGGATCGCCAAGACGCGTTACCTGGGACTTAAGCGCAACCAAGCCCGGTTCATGTTAGCTGCGATGGCCTACAACATCAAGCGCGGCGTGACTGTTCAAGTCGAGATGATGGATTATGCAGGGTAAATCCGTCCGATCACGTAAAACGGCGAAAAAGAGCCAAGATTTTATGAAAAATTGATAGATTGATGCGTATTCCAGCCCAACACTACCCGGAAAAAGCCACCGCCTATTCAAAAAAACGGGCTTTTGACCATACAGTCGGAGTTTATGCTGTTTACGCAAAGTTCTCAGTTAGACAATTATTTTTAATTTTTGCTTCATAAACATGCTAGTTTACATGTGGTCCTGATTATCGACTTAGTCGCCCCTGAAAAATAACATATCCCATTGAAATAATTGATAAATACTACAAATAATTGAGTTAAAATTGACCAGCAATGATAAAATAAACGTTAATTTCTGGTCGAAATGTTAGTTACTTATGATGACACCGAGCCCAAATGGCCACCAAACCAGCTGTTTGGTAATGATTTATTACAACAATTAGATCCCCAAGATTCGCTACTGGTTTTAGCTGCTGCCATTCCTTGGAAAACGTTTGAGCTTGAATTTACTCGCCATTACGTCCAAGGGATTGGCAGACCCAGTAAGCCGATACGATTGATAGTTGGCTTATTGATTTTGAAGCAACTGGAAAACTTGATTGACGAACAGGTGGTCCTGGCATTCAAACGCAACCCTTACTACCAAGCTTTTTGTGGGCTGACCGAGTTCAGTTTGAAACTGCCGTGCGACAGCACCGAACTGGTTCACTTTAGAAAACGGATCGGCACCGATGGCGTTGACAAACTATTTGCCGTCAGTGTCCAGATGCACGGCAAGGCGGCACTCGAAAGCACGGTCAACATCGACACCACGGTTCAGGAAAAAAACATCACCTACCCGACCGATGGCAAGCTGGCGATCAAGATCATCAACCGATTACAGAAGCTTGCAAAATTTCACGGAGTTGTACTTCGGCGCACCTGCGATCTGCGACCGAGGTTTCCAAGGCCAGAAAACCGTTGGCAGTACTCAAATCGTTCTGCCAGCCAAACCACTAAAAAGAGACAGCCGCTTTCAACGCGACCAAAAACGCAAGCGCTGCCGTCGGCGCGCCGCCATAGAACCGATCATAGGCCATCTCAAGAGTGACTTTAGATTATCGCGCAACTTCCTCAAAGGTACTTCGGGCGACCTGATCAACGTATTGATGGCAGCTGCCGCTTGGAACTTCGCCCTATGGCTACGGGCTCTTTTTGTCTTTATTTTGGGGCGGTTGGTTTGTATTCGATCAGCCCGACCACTATCTTAGAAATTGCCAAAATCAATTTATTCTGATTTTGTACCAAAAGGCAGTAATTCATCGATGCGGCTGTTGGGCCAGATAGGGAGTTTTTCTAGAGTATCTTTTAGCCAGGCAGCGGGATCAAGCCCATTTAATTTGGCGGTGCCTAGTAAGGATTGAATTGCGGCAGCGCGCTGGCCCGCTCGTTCTGATCCGGCAAAGAGCCAGTTGCGTCTGCCTAGCGCAATCGGCCTAATACAGTTCTCGGTACTGTTGTTATCTATGGGTAGATCACCGGTTTCGGCATAGCGGATCAGTGCCGACCAGCGTTTCAGGCTGTATTCGATCGCTTTCATCAAAGCGCTGCCAGGTGCCGTGCGCAAACGGGTTTGCTGCAGCCAATCATGCAGTTCGGTTAAGCGTGGTTGGCTTTTTTCAGCACGCAGGTTTTTCCGGCCATCGATACTCATCTCCCGGCCTTCGGCTTCAATCTCATACAACTCGGCAATGCGCTGCAAGGCTTCTTTGGCAACCGGACTTTGATTAGCTTGAAAGAGGTCAAAGAATTTGCGGCGCGCATGGGTCCAGCACGCTAACTCAATGCAGGACGACAATAAAGATTGTGTGGCTGGATGCGCCCGAGCTGCAGCAAACAAGGCTTTGTATCCTCCGTAGCCATCAACCATTAGATGACCTTGCCAGTCTTGTAGAAACTGTTCGGCATGTCGGCCACTGCGACCGGCTTGGTAGTCAAAGACAATGATCTTAGGCCCAGGTTGCAGATCGTTACTGCGATACGCCCATAGATAAGCCTTCTTCGTTTTACCTTTGCCGGGATCCAACTGCGGTACCGGGGTTTCATCGGCTAACACGCAAGGTCGTTGTAACAGATACCAGTGCAGGCGATCCACCAGAGGCTGTAGTTCCACCCCCAGACGCCCCACCCAATCGGCCAGCGTGGATCGAGATAGGGAAACACTGCTACGGGCAGCGATTTGTTCCAGTCGGTACAGCGGCAAGTGATCCAGATATTTGCTGATGAGTACCCAAACCAGCAAACCGATGGCGGCCATACCGCCGTCAATGATGGCCGGTGGAATGGGCTCGGCAGTGATGGTTTCACAAGTCCGGCAGGCGTATTGTGGCCGGATGTGCCGGTGGACAAAGAACTTGGCCGGTTCCACGTCCAGTTGCTCAGTCACATCGTCGCGAATTTTGACCAAATCTCGTCCACATTGCCCACAGGCGCAAGATTCCAACTGGTGATAATGATCGATGCGCGGCAGGTGGGCGGGTAACGGCTGACGGCCAGCACGCAGGCGTTTGGATCTAGCCACCGTTTCGCACGGTTGATTATCCTGCAATAGTTCGACTTCGGCTTCAATTGCCGACATATCCGTATTCCAGGTTTCTTCAAAGACATCCCGTTGCAGAGCGGTCAGGGTTTCACTTTTGGTGCTGTAGCGGATGCGTTTGTAATAGGCCAGCTCATAGGTGAGCGAGGTGATTTTGGTGTCTTTGTAGAGAATGGCTTTTTCGTTGGCCGTGATGGTGGCTTGTTGCTCCGCAATCACTGTTTTGGCATCCTGAGAGGCTTGGTCAACAAGCGCCTGAATCAGTGCCGCTACTTGGTTTTTGGTAGCAGGATCCAGGTTTAATTGATCGAGTTCAGTCAGTGATTTCATGGTGAAAACTATACCATAAAATCACCGTGTAAGCCTTGATTTTGTTAGGTTTTATGACTGTTTTTCTTGTTATTTATCAGCCACTTTAAAACCGTTTTTACACTTGCCAGTCCGGCTGACAAGTCGCCGACAAACGCTGCCAGTCGACACCGGCAACTAACCACTCCCACTGGCGTTGGGTAATCACAAATGTCTTATCGTTGACCCTGGGCCACACAAAACTGCCGCGATGCAATCTGCGTTGACATAACCAAACCCCATTACCATCCCACAGCAACAGTCTCAGCCGATTACCAGCACGGTTACGGAAAATGAATGCCGAACCACTGCAAGGTGCTTGATCCAAGCTGTGCTGAACGACGCTCGACAAACCATCTAGGCCGCGTCTCATATCGACAGGCGCAACGGCAATCCAAATTTGTGCTGGGGTTTCAATTAACCCAGGCATTTCAACAACTCGGCCAACCACGCAGCCGATACGGATGTCGGCAGCTCCAGTCGATGACCGTTGTTATGAGTCAACACCAGGTTTGACGAGGATGCCGGTGTCGGAACAACCGATGCAACCTGAACAGGAATCAACGCTACAGCTTGAGATAGATTGAGTCTGCGATACTCACTCAATCGAGCCGAGAAAGTACCCTTCTTGAGTTGCTGTTGATCACAATATAATGCTTGTGATAACCCGCTTTGTTGCCAAGCTTCAATATGCTGACGCCATTTGAATGGAATGCCCATAAAATCCCCTAGGAAAAAATCTTAGAGTGCCAGCATTGGTGTAAGCTTTGTAGATGGTTTCGCCGGACGATTACGTTGGTTTGCGCGCTAACAATGATTTCGCTAAATTCAGGAAGGTTACTTTCCACTAGGGCCCGCCCGCCGAGGGTGATAACAATGCCGGGGTGAAAATTTGGGGTTTTTCAGGGCTGACGACTTAATCAGATATGCGGCAAATAAAAGTCAAGTTTGGACAAGTTAATCACAACTTGCGTTAGCGCAAATCCTTAGCTAGCAGACTGGTATTGCCGCCGATAGCGGCGGTATTGGTGGTGACGGTTTGCTCAATAGCAAAGCGGCGTAAATAGTCCGGCCCACCCGCTTTGGGGCCAGTACCTGAAAGCCCCATGCCACCAAATGGCTGTAATCCGACCACAGCACCAATCATGTTCCGGTTGATATAAATATTGCCGACTTTTGCACTTTGTTGGATAGCCTTGATGTTGGCATCAATACGGCTGTGGATTCCTAAGGTTAAGCCGTAGCCCGTTGCATTGACCGCACCAATAACCTGATCTAGTTTGGCTGCATGGTAACGGATCAGGTGCAATACAGGGCCGAACACTTCTTGTGTGAGTTGTGATAAGGCGTTTATTTCCACTAATGTGGGTGGAAAAAAACTACCATGACTCAAGCTAGAGTCTAAGGGTAGCTGATAGAGCAGTTTTGCCTCTTGCTGCATCTGTTCCAGGTGGGCGTTTAATGGAATCAGCGCAGCCTTATCAATGACAGGGCCAATATCGGCTTGGTAAATACTGGGATCGCCCATAGATAGTTCTTGCATTGCGCCTATCAGCATTGCTATGGCTTTATCGGCGACTTCCTGCTGTACAAACAGTACCCGCAAGGCTGAACAACGTTGGCCCGCGCTGTTGAACGCCGATACGATAACATCTTGAACCAGTTGTTCCAGTAAAGCCGAGCTATCTGCAATCATGACATTTTGCCCTCCGGTCTCGGCAATCAGGGGCACAATAGCCTGATGATGCTGTGCTAATTGCCGATTGATGAATTGCGCAGTTTCCGTGGAGCCCGTGAAGGCAACACCGGCAACCCGTGAGTCGGGCAATAAATGTTGCCCAACCAAGTTGCCACTGGCCGGTAAATACTGTAAGACCGATTCGGGTATGCCTGCTTGATACAATATTTCCGCACAGCGCATCGCCGTTAAGGCTGTTTGGCTAGCGGGTTTTGCGATAACGGCATTGCCTGCGGATAGCGCCGCTGTTAATTGACCCATGAAAATGGCAATCGGAAAATTCCACGGACTAATACAAACAAAAACACCTCGACCGTAATAATAAAGCAGATTTTCCTCGCCAGTGACACCTGGCAGATTTTTGGGTGTGCTGAACAATTCTAGCGCGGATTGTGCGTAATAGCGGCAATAATCCACGGCTTCCCTGACTTCCGATAAGGCATCCCTTATAGTTCGCCCACCTTCACGGATACATAAAGACACCAACTCTAGCCGATGTTGCTCGATAAGGTTGGCGGCTTTCAACAAGCAATCTGCACGGGTTGTTACAGGAGTAAGCCGCCATTCGGTAAATGCCTGGGCAGCACATTCTATTGCTCGTTCAATCGCTATTTCGTCGGCATAGATCACACTGCCAACGGTTAATCTATTATCAGATGGATTATTGATTAGATGTTGCTCACCTGAATAATGGCTGCCATTAATTAAGGGAGCGGCTTGCCAGTGTTTATTTACTAGAGCATCAAGGTTTTGCTGTAGCTGTTGTAATAAATCGTGATCAACCAGATTTAAGCCTTCTGAATTAAGCCGTTGTTCACCGAATAGTGATCTGGGCAAGACAATTGTAGGCTTCTTTATCGATAGTTTTACCCGTTCAACAGGATCATAAACCAGTTCCTCAACACTAATGTCAGCATTATCTATTTGATTGATAAAGGACGTATTGGCGCCGTTTTCCAGTAATCGCCTGACGAGATAAGGCAGCAATTCATGATAATGACCGACTGGTGCGTAAATACGGCAAGGGTTTGGCCATCGTTGGTTTTCAATGATTTCAGCATATAGAGGTTCCCCCATACCGTGCAGCCGCTGAAATTCATAACCGGGGTGGTGTTTGCCGCTGTGATAAATAGCAGCTAGGGTGTGAGCGTTATGGGTAGCGAACTGGGGATAAAATACGTCAGACCGAGACAGTATCAAATGCGAACACGCGAGATACGATACATCAGTCGCCGATTTATGTGTGAACACAGGATAATCGCTCAAACCATTTTCCTGTGCACGTTTTATTTCGCTGTCCCAGTAGGCACCTTTAACCAAGCGCAATGGGATTTTTTTATGTTGGCTTTCAGCCAATGCGGCAAGCCAGCGGATAACGGATAAAGCCCGTTTTTGGTAGGCCTGCACCGCCAAACCCAAGCCTGACCAGCCGTTTAAATCAGGATGCGTAAAAACGGCGGCAAAAATGGCCAGGGACATATCCAGGCGTTCGGATTCTTCTGCATCGACAGTGATGGAAATATTGGCTGAATGCGCCTTTTGTGCCAGCGCCAACAATTTATCCGTTAATTCCTTAACCGCCCGGACATGCTGCAAAGGCTCGTAGCGCGGACACAGTGCCGATAATTTAACGGAAATCCCAGGGTTGGCATATATATTGGTAGATGGGGCATGTTCAGCTATTGCTACTATTACTGAAAGATAAGACTGGTAATATCGCTCCGCATCGTCAGCTGTTAAAGCCGCTTCACCCAGCATATCGAAAGAATAGCGATAGTACCTTGCTTGCTCACTACGCGCAATTGCTTGATGTATAGACTCAGCGAACACAAACTGTTCAGCAAGGTAAGCCATAACCTGCTTTAAGGCTGTGCGAATGAATGGCGCTCCGATGCGATTTAATAGTTGCCTGAAGACCGGAAACCAATGCTGATCAATCAACAACACCTGTTCTTCAAATTGTCGGGTAAATAACAGGGCTTGGCTTGACAGATTGACCAGAAAAGAATCGCTATGCCCCAGATGATTTTGCCAGTCGGCATGGGTGAGTTTTTCTTGTAAAAACAGGTCTTGAGTAGAGCCGTCAGGTATACGGAGCAAGGCTTCGGCAATCCCCATCAACACGATGCCTTCTTGGGAGTTGAGCTGATATTCCCGGAGGAATGCTTCGATTGAAGATTGCCGGTCTATTTTTGCCCTGGCCGCATTGACCAGCGTTTTGGCACAATCACTAACAATTACCGGATCATACGTACCCAGTTGAGTTAAGAGCCCAGTAACAATTTCATTTTCACTTACCAAATAAGCCTGGTTAATAGCGCCCCGTAATGCGGAAAATGATTCATTCACTATTGTGCGCACCTATTGTAAATCGAACCGAATATGCAAAAATCATTCATTTTGAATGTCCCCTGTCAAAAGTTGGCGATGCCAGTCGAGCCTAACGATTATATCTATGCTGATGAGGATGGCATCATAATTTCTACTAAAGAACATGGCTATCTACAAGCCGCAGCTAGCGTGGAATTTCTTTCGGCTAACACCTTAAAAAATACAGGTTAGTTTGGTTAACCTGTGCTTTGTATATAACCCTGAAATTTTTAATAACAATGTTAACAGAAGGTCTGTTTAACAATTTTTGATAGTCAGCTTCCGCAAAGCTTCAGGGGCGGGTTTTGGCCGATTTTTGACGACCGGAACACCAAAAATACGCTTATCACCAGGGGCTGCTTTTATAAATTTTCAGGTGGCTTTTTTGATGATAATACGCAGTTCTAAAGTCCTCGGTGCGTGTTTTTTGCTTTAGGTAACTCTTTTAAATACTCATTATTTTCTTGCTCTCTTACCTTTTCATTTTCTAGGTGTTTAACAAAGCCATCAATGGCAGCTTTTAGCTGGCGATTAACTCCCTCCATACCAAACGAGCTTTTTGTTGCGAGGTCGTTAAAATCTGTAAAGCTCTTCATTTTCGCAATTGCATCTTTTTGTTCATCGGACAATTTTCCGTCCCTTGCCTTAGCCGGTGTTACTGGTTCAAGGTTAGAGGGGTATTCTTGTTCACCCGGTGCAAATATTGGAAATATGGCTATCCCACTAACCGCATTAGCTGCTTCGATGGACTTTTCTTTCCCTGTATTTTTTCCCTCTGTTAGTACCTGACTGATTATGTCCGCAACTGGCGTAATGGGGCGACTCTGGGTTCCGGAAAGTCAGCATTTGTGCCACTTAAGTTTCAACTGGGTGAAGCCTTTCAGTTTGATTGGAGCGATGAATGGCTCATGATTGATGGCATTCATCGGAAAATCATGTAGGCCTCCTGAATTTGATAGGAAGCGCTAGTCTGCCTTGATTTTAAAGACTTGCGTAGGTGCGTTTTAATTGACGCTTACCATTGATCACCTCAATAGACTTAGTCGAGCGGCCCATAAAAGAGCGTCCCATGTCTGGAAAGCGTTCAAGATTTGGGATAACTGTAATCAGTAAATCTTCCAGCAGTGCATCATAGGCACGGGGTGACTCAGCTTCGTCAATGTTGGCATATTTATTAGCCAGTGTCTGGCTTAAGGAAGGAGGAATTTGTTAAACTCAGCAACGACATATTTGTAGCAGATTGACATGATCGGAAATTAGCTATAAGGTATGCGTCTGTCGCTACCAGGTAGATTTTTCAGACGTATTCAGTTTGATCGCCTCAATCCACTCCAGTGCCAAGGGTAGTAACTCATCAATACGTCGATTAGGCCAAGTCGGCAGTTTTTCGAGCGTCTCCTTTAGCCACTCGGCGGGATTAATGCCATTGAGCTTAGCCGTGCCCAGCAATGATTGTATTGCAGCCGCGCGTTTGCCAGCCCGCTCGGAGCCGGTGAATAACCAGTTCTTTTTTCCAAGTGCGATGGGCCGAATGGAGTTTTCTACTGGATTATTGTCAATCGGCAAGTGCCCGGTTTCAGCATAGCGGATGATGGCAGGCCAGCGTTTTAGTATATGATCTAAAGCCTTAGCGGACGTGCCGCCGTTGGCTGTTCTGACGCGGGTTTCAATCAACCAGTCATATAAGGTTTGAAGTTCTGGTAGGGCTTTTTCTGCACGTAGTTGACGACGAGCTTCAATGCTCATTGCTTCGCCCTCTGCTTCGATGGCATACAGCACAGCAATGCGTTGCACAGCTTCCAACGCCATAGGATTTTTATCTGCCTGATGCAAGTCGAAGAACTTACGCCGAGCATGCCCAAGACACGCTAACTCGATACAACCATGAGGGTTGCGCGTGTTTGTGAATAACGCTTTATACCCGGCAAAATCATCAACCAGCAGATGACCTTGCCATTCGCCTAAAAATTGGCGGGCATGTTCACCGCTACGCCCTTGTTGATAATCAAAGACGATGATACGCGGTTGATCTTTCTGAAGATCATTGCTGCGGTAGGCCCATAGGTAAGCTTTGCGGGTTTTGCCTTTGCCGGGGTCGAGTTGCGCGACCGGCGTTTCATCCGCATGCAAGGTATTGCCTTGCAGCAGATGCCAAGTGAGCCGATCCACCAACGGCTGTAACGCCACACCGACACGACCCACCCATTCGGCTAAGGTTGAACGAGACAGAATCACATTTTCGCGGGCGGCAATTTGTTCCAAGCGATAGAGTGGCAGATGATCCAGGTATTTGCTGATGATCACCCATACCAATAAACCGATGGCGGCCATGCCACCATCAATCACTGCCGGCGAAATCGGCGCGGCGGTGATGGTTTCGCAGTTTTTACAAGCATATTGGGGGCGAATGTGCCGATGGACAGTAAACTGAGCGGGTACAACATCCAATTGTTCGCTGATGTCTTCGCCAATTTTGACCAAGTCTTTGCCGCACTTTCCGCAAGTGCAAGATTCGGGTTCGTGGCGATGTTCGATGCGCGGTAAATGCGGCGGCAAAGGTTGACGACCGGCGCGGGGCCGTTTGGGTTTGACCACTGTCTCGCAAGGCTGATCGTCTTTCAGCTGTTCGAGTTCCGCTTCAATCGCGGACATGTCAGTATTCCAAGTTTCCTCAAACACATCACGCTGTAAGGGCGAGAGGGTTTCACTTTTTACGCCAAAACGGATACGCCGGTAATAAGCAACTTCATGCGTTAAGGCTTCGATTTTGAAGTCTTTGGCTTTGATGAGGGCAGCATCGCGTTCTGTCTGATCAAGGAGCGACTGAATTAAGGCCGCAACTTGAGATTTAGCGGTCGGATCAAGGTTTAAATGATCAAGCTCAGCGAGTGATTTCATGGCTGAAATTATACAACAAACACCCGCTGAAAGCCTTATGTTTACTGGATTTTCTTGCTAATTTTCTCTCTTTTTAGACTAAAATATAACGCTATTTAAACCTGCCAATGTGCTTGGGGCAACGCCGATAAACGCTGCCAGTTTACACCGGCAATCAGCCATTCCCATTGCGCCTGACTGATAGCAAAACGGGTATCCAACACCTTGGGCCACACAAAACCGCCCTGATGCAAACGACGGTGACATAACCAAACGCCATTGCCGTCCCACACTAACAACCGTAAGCGGTTGCCTGCCTTGTTACGAAACACAAACGCAGATCCTGTGCACGGCGATTGGCCTAGCACCAGTTGGACAATAGACGATAAGCCATCAATACCGCGTCTCATATCAACGGGCGCAACGACTAACCAAATCTGAGGAGGGCTTGCGATTAATCCAGGCATCGCAGCAATTCCGCCAGCCAGGCGGCTGAAGTCGATGCCGGCAGATCAACTTGATGGCCGTTGGTAAGTTTTAATACAATTCCTATGGGAAGCGGTGCTTTCAGCTGGACAGGAATTAATGCCGGAAGCGCGCCTTGTTGCTCTTTTCGATAATCACTTAATCTGGCTCCAAACGTATTATCGTTTAAACCCTGCTGCCGACAATACTCCGCTTGTTTTAAACCACTAAGCTGCCAGGCTTCTATATGATTGATCCACTTGGTTGTTAGGGCCATCTCTTATCCTCACTGAAAAACTTAAGGATGCCTAATTTGGAAATTTCAAGCTAGGTGGAAGGGCTGGACGCATACCGTCATTAAAGATCTGTGATTTTTTATTTTTCTTATGAAAATCAGGAGTGACATACATTAAGTCGTTGTGTCTAAATAAGCCGTTCCGAATATTTAAAGTTCTATAAAATGGGATACCGTCCGAAATGCCACAATAATGATCATTCACGTTTCCGACGTAACCGACTACGATTTTTGGAAAAATCTGTCCAAGTTTTTTTGTTTCCCACCTCTCAGGCACGTGCATAACCCAACTCCTTCAAATACCCCGCCATTTCCTGTTTAACGCCTTCCAGCTCGGTTTCAAGTTGGTTGATTTCATCCTGCACCGCCTCAATATCAATCTCTTGCTCTTCCTCAAAGGTATCCACATAACGCGGAATATTCAGGTTGAAGTCGTTGTCCTTGATTTCAGCAAAGCTGGCCAAGTAGGCATATTTCTCAACGGTTTCTCTGGCTTGATAAGTGGCGACAATCTTGTCGATGTCCACTTGCCGTAAACGGTTCTGGTTTTTGTCGTTTTGATAGTCGCGGCTGGCGTCAATGAACAAGACCTTGTTATCGACTTTATTCCGTTTGAAGACCAAGACCGCTGCAGGAATGCTGGTACCATAAAACAAGTTGGCCGGTAGGCCAATCACCGCATCCAGCAGGTTTTCTTCTATCAGTTGCTGACGGATTTTGCCTTCGCTGGAGCTTCTGAATAACACCCCATGCGGAACGACTACACCAACGCGACCGGAGTCTTGGGTGGTGGTCTCGATCATGTGCGAAATAAAGGCGTAATCACCTTTGGATTGTGGCGGTAGGCCACGATGGAAGCGTTTGTAAGCATCATTACCCGCTTCCTCATAACCCCATTTATCCAGCGAAAACGGCGGATTGGCGACCACGACTTCAAACTTCATGGTGGTATCGTCTTCAATCAGTTTAGGACTGCGGATGGTATCGCCCCATTCAATGCGGGCGTTGTCCATGCCATGCAGGAACATGTTCATTTTCGCCAAGGCCCAGGTGGCACCGGTGATTTCCTGGCCGTACAGGGCAAAGTCTTTGACGTCGTTTTTCAACAGCTGATTGCCGCACTTAATCAACAATGAACCGGAGCCACAGGCAGGATCGGCAATCCGCTCTCCGGCTTGCGGATTAACCAACTCGGCAATCAGTTCCGAGACTTCGGCAGGGGTGTAAAATTCTCCGGCTTTTTTACCGGCACCGGCGGCGAATTTGGCAATTAGGTATTCGTAGGCATTGCCGATGACATCCAGATTACCGACGCGCGAAGGGCGTAAATCCAGTCGGGTATCGTGAAAATCTTCTAACAGATGTTTTAAGCGGGCGTTGCGATCTTTAGTTTGGCCCAGATTGGCTTCGGAATTGAAATCAATATTGCGGAAGACACCAGCCAGCTTTTGCTTGTTGGTTTCTTCCACATGCTCCAGGGCGATGTTGATGATTTCGCCAATATTGGCTTCGTTACGTTGGTCATAAAGATCAGAGAAGCTACAGCCTTTGGGCAACACGAACCGTTCACGCTGCATCCGCCGCAAGAGCATGGCTTCATCATTGCCAAATTTTTCCTTCAGGCTTTCATAGTGTTCCTGCCAAACATCGGAGATGTATTTGACGAACAGCATGACCAAAATATAGTTTTTATATTCCGACGCATCCACCACGCCCCTAAAGGTGTCGCAAGCCTTCCAGAGTATGCTGTTAATTTCGTCCTGATTTATGACCTTCAGGTTATTGATTTTGCTGGTCATGCGTTGTCCTCTTGATACTGTTCCAATGTTTGATCCAATAGCTGGTCTAAAAACTGTTTTTTCTTTTCAATAAGTTGTTCTAGCAAGGCTTTTTCCTTAAGTCTGCAGGTATGAGCTTTGACGATGCTTTCTTGCACATCTACGGGAGGCAAAACAACCGGCAGATTTTCTAGCACAGTGCGGTTGACGTGGGGCAATGCTGTACCAGCGACATGTTGAGAAAAATAGCGTTGCGCCTGTTTATGGTTGATGTACCAAGTCAAATATTCCGGCCTTACATCCGGTCTGCTGGGTTTTACCCGCAGAATAAAGAAGTGAGAACCAGCAACGGTACTGTCCAAGTCTTGATCAACTAGAACTGCGAAAATACGGTAGCCACGACCGACGAACAAAATATCATTGTGTCGCAGGTAATCGGGGTGTTTACGCCCGGTTAATTGAACGCGATAAAGATTAGCGCAATCCAAACCTTTTTCCGCGTCCACATCTTTTAACTGCACAACCGCCGTTTCAGCATCTTCGATGTGCTTAATGCCTTCGCGAAAAGGATGGCCTGCTGTCAAAGTGGCAATGTGGCTTATGTTCATAGTTTTGCATTTTCTGATTTGCTGCAAATTCTAGGGGGCAATAAACCCATTCGTCAATTTATTTTTGCATTAAACAGGAAGATGCTGTTTTTCTTCGCTGCTGTTGGACGCGGAATTTTGAAACCTTTAACGAAAAAATTCGGCACTAAACCGGAGATGATGTGTTCAGAATACGCAAATTGACGAATTCAAAAGCTACATTGCTTGCAAGCACCGCTCATCATCATGCCTTGGATTATTCACATAATCGCTGACCGGTGTTGTGGTCATATCAATGTATTGTAGCCTAAGATTAGTTTATGACTTTATGGAACCAGTCACCTGCCAGGTTAAGTCTGAACTACTACAACTGAGCTTATTACTACAAAAAAGCACTTTTGTAATTTACCGCTTCATCCAATTCGCGAATCGTTGAGCCCATGCCCCAATCTCATCAGATTTTAGCTTTCCTGAGTGCTTCGATTTTGGGTGAGGAATACCCGAAAAACCTGATTCGGTAAGTTTCTGCTTGAAAAAATCCGACGGCCAACTCAAAGATTTTTGGATTATTCTCACCTTAATTGTCTCTAAATTCTCAGCCACCCAACCACTGTTACCTGTTTTTATCATCATTGTGGATAAGTTATCGACTCCGTCTGATGTATCTATTTCTAGCAAAGTGATCGATTTGTTATCGTAGATTAATTCAACAATGGCTAAACAACGTGGATTCTGGGAATCAGCCAACCAATGTTTTTTGCTTACGCCTATCTTCGGCAGTTTAACCGTCTGTTTTTTTATAATATTACATCCATGAGACGATTCAAGTATGTTGACCATATCCAAAAATGTTTTGAATTTGTCTAGGAATAAATGTGCATCGTCCGTTTGGTCATTAAGATTATTCCAACCACCATTTGGCAAGGTGCCGGTCACTTCTTTTTCGTCAGCGCTTAAATTTTTATTACCAGCTTCTTTTTCAACCTCGCCGTGCACGCGATTTACTGTTCGAATTTTCGAGCTGACACGATTGGTAATAAAAGCATTTCTAAAGCTAATAGTTACTGCATCTGATTGAAGAAGCAACGTTGCCTTATCAGTGTCAGAGAGTTCGTCATCGTGCAGATCGAATTGTTCAGGAGCTTTTCCGATGGAATTATCGCCATGGGTAGACTTACCTCCCACCGTTCTTTCGTATTTAGGGTTTTCGAAATCAACTTCTCCAGAAACAGATGACGGGAGACCATTTAATTCTTTGATTTCCCAAACAAAAAAACTCTTGCTAGCTAAATGATGCCAACCCGACACGGTAATCCTAACATCAGATAGAGAAAGCGGATTGAATTTGAAGTCCCATGATTGATATTTCTGATCTTTGGATGGGTATCTATCACTAACCAGTCCAGCACTAATGCTTTCGAAAGAGGCTCGGGCTTGTTTATCCAACAGCACCCAACTTAAAAATCGACGGTTATCGTCCCGGTTATAGTAATTGAGCGGGTATTCAGACTTGGAAAGCACATGGATTGTTGCTCTTTCACCAGATTCATCAATATAAAATTCTTCGTTCAGCGCATTATGCTGCAGACTTAACCTCGCCATAAACGGGTCGTGATAAAACAAAACTCGTGCCAGCTCAAATTGAGGAATATACACATCAGTGTTACCAACCCTAACGACAAAACAGTACTGTTTGCCATCATATTTTTTCTGGTGGCTTGTTAAAGCAGGACAATCGTCAACTTTCGCAACCTTCCAATTTTTTGCGTCTTCAATAATGAATGAAAGTGATTGGCCTGACCGAGCAATTGGTTTGGTCGGGTTTAAGGTACGATATCTCGCCAAAATTGGAGCTGCACTGAAACTTATATAGTTTTGTTTCTTATCGTCTAGGTACAAATTTAAGGACCATCTTTTACGATCAGTCCCACGAAAAAGGGAACCCAGACCGAGTATTTTTGAATCGTCATCAAGGTGTGTGTATCTGAAATCGCCTTTCATTTCTTTAACAGCCAGTTTAAAAAAATATTCGCTATATCCGTCATTCGTTCATTACTCAGGCCCGCTTCTCTTAGCAATGACCAACTCTTAAAGGCTTGACCATCCGCACGGTGTTTTGCGGCTACAACCGTCAGTCGTCTAATCTGATATTCTGCGATGGTTTCCGAGTAGTACTTCAAAATCGTCCTGCAACGAGGTAACTTATTCAGGTTCTTTTCTATCGAGGCGGTATTCGGTAATTGATGCAGTAAGAAGGATTGACTCAATCTGGGCAGTGATAAATTTTCCTCTAACGCATTAATCATCTGCATTAACTTTATTGCTGTTTGCCTATCACGATCATTCCAATTCACGCGGCTATTTAGATTAGAATATGGAACTCGATTCTCAGCATTTACCTGCATTAACCAAGCATAGTGTGCTCGATAAAGTCGTGTATATAATGCTGAGTTTTCCCGCCTAACTTGTTTAGGGCTCTTTCCACTTATTGCCGCTAACCACTGAAACTGATCTTTTGTATTTGATGGCTCAGCTATTGTTATTAACGTTATGCGTTTCGGTTCTTCTGAAGGAAATAACAATGCCATTTGAATTGCCTGTGGCATCGTAATTTGACCCTCAGATAAAGCATCAATAACAGTAATGTGCTCAGCAAAGCTGAAGGAGTTTCTATGTTTTCTGAAAATTCCTCTTAGCCATGTTGTCTCTTTTGTATTGGGCAATAAGTTTGCCCACTGCAACCATGAAGTTCCCCATCGATTAATGTATTTCCTAAATATTTGCCAATGATCTATTCGTTTTCCCACCAATAAACCGTACTCTTCGGCAAACGCTTGGTAAAGCAAAGTCCATTGGTGATAAGTCGGTGATGTTGGAACATCGGTCTGCAGCAAGGGAATTGCAAGTATGGCAAAACGCCTGTCATTCTCTGAGACACCAAGTTCAGTACTGAATTGCGCCTCCGATATATCAACAAATGCATGTCGATTTTCTCCATTCAAATGGATATTGGATTCATGGAGCGGTCCATGTATTTCACAGAAACAACTCAACGGAATTTGCCAACGCCTATCCCAATAAGCTTCGCCGAATTCCGCTTTCTGCTCCTTTATGCAACCTGGGCATAGATAGAGAGCTAATTTATGTTTTATTCGCGATGCCGCAATACCGGCTGCTAATACATGTGAAGAGCCATACGATTCACGTTTCATCCACCTTACAATTGCCCTGCGCCTTTTATCAGCTATAAAAGGCGCATACAATGGCCAAAGTGTATGTCTATCTATCAGCTTTTCAGATATTAACCCTAATTTTGGGGGGTATTGAACCGCAATCTTTTCTATGTGCGAGGGCAAATCCACCGTAGCGATAACCTTTCTGTCACCAAATACTGAGTCCAATAGTTGCTTTGGAGAAGTTTCCCCATCATGAACCCCAGCCCTTGCGATCGTGCTATACAACAACTCTTGAGGGTAAGGTAATGGAAACCCGAGCACTAAATACCTACTGCCCAATCTTCCAATTCAAACATAAGCGCCCTCTGTTGAAGAACTTGATATATTTCAGAACCGCCTGACTCAGAGTAGAGGTAACGAAGATCATCACTCTTCAGTGACTGCCACTCTTTTTGTGATACCTTAGCCATATTAGATTTTCTTGGTTTCAGAGGATTTTTCTGCTGTTCACTGTACCACTCGGCCAATAATGGCAGCATCTTTACGGCTTTCAAGCTTGGCTGCTCTTTGAACATCCGTTTTACCAGCGGTATTAGCAATTCTGAATCGTATTCATCGTCCAACTGCCGCATTAAGTTATACACTCGCAATGCCTCCTGGTTGCCGCTAAAAAGCTGCACATCGTCTTTCTGTTCCGAGGAAAGAATGATTCCGCCCAACTCCAACAATCTTTTTTCGATATCGACAATACGAAGGTCTGAATATTTTATGATGAGTTCAGGATTTCCTGACCTTAAAGCAGCCAGCATAGGATGAACCGGCTTGAGTTCCTGCTCATAAACCGACTTTAATATGCTTATTGTAATTCTCTCCTTGTTACTGGCGATAGCCCTCAACTGAGCAAGAACGAACAACTTTACAACGATATCCAAGACACCTTGAGATAAATCGAACCAGCAATCACGAATATCATCAGTCAGAGGATCATTGCCATGGATCAGCCATTGATATTTCCAAAGATCCCTTGTAAATTTTCGCCAGTTTGGATGGTCTTTAACACCATCCTGAGTGGTTATTTTCTGGGGAATTGTTTCCCAATAAATGGAACCGATACCGGCGCTCCGTCGGCCAGACTGAAGCTCCAATTCAAATATAGGTCGTGCTTTCGGCGTACCCACCAGCACCACTGGTATACCAACCTGATTCACCAATTCCACGAAGAACTCCAACATTTGTTCTTTGCCGCCCGATCGAACTTGGCTGAGTCGTTGAATTTCGTCAATAACCAAGACACCAATTGCTCGGTGAGTCGCCGTTTGCCGCATCAAGGCTAGCATTTTTGGAACGGAAAGCCTTTGTTTAGCGTATTTCTGCTCATAGTTAGTTTCTAAAATGGCATCGGCCGCGCTAAAAAAGTTCAAACAAAGACTTTCTAGGTCCCCATTACTTGGACATTCGATCTTTAAGTAGGTAAGCTGGATAAAGTTTGCTGACTCGTGGTAAATCACTTGAGGGTAGGTTTCTAATACTCGATCTAAGGATTCACTTTTCCCGCTGCCCGAGATACCAATCAGCGACATACTCCGAGCTGTGGTTTTCTCCACCGCAAAATTGGCTGTTTTGTCACCGCCTGCTTTTATTAACTCATAGCCTTGCTGAAGCCGCTTGTTTAATGTGCCATCATTAAGATTTCGGCCAACATAGCCCCGCCGAATCATCATGCCGATGCGTTCTTCTAATTGAACATGTTGCGAAAGTGGCTGGAAATAGTCGTCAAGTAGCGACACCACCATGTGCATACGAGCCTTTCGGCTAGCAAGGCGATCTGATTCTTCAAACTGGACTTTTCCTTTCAGACTTGATCCAGCCTGTTCTACGCTTAAAATTGGAGGCAGCGCTTCAATGAAAGGGTTACCTTTATACTGCCTAACCCCAGTATCTTCGTAAATTGCAGGTACAAAATGTTTTGGTAGCATTTTTTGAATTGAGGTAGAACTAACCTAAAATTTTATAAATCCTTCATAAACAAATGCCCCATTTGCTGGACATTAAAGTTAACCAAAACAAGATAGCTTCTTGTATTAGCCTTAAGGAAGGTGAATATTACAAAACTGCTGTTCAAACTAGAGTTTTCGAGACCGTCATCCCTGCATCAATAATTGGGATCATATCTATTGGCCTAGATTTCCTTGGCAATTACATCTTCAGAAGATGTTGATTTACGATGATAAGACCTCTTTTATAGAAAGTCCAAATAATTTACAAATACCATTATCAATGTTGATATGAACCAGGGCATCCGTTAACAGGATTAATACCCTGAAATTCAAACCGAGTTTGATTCCCCTGAATTTTGTTTATTAAGAAAAAATGGCTATTTGCAAAATGAGGTTCGAATGAAGATTTATAGGCTCTATCAATGAAACCAATCAAATGGTTGGAATTCGATTCTCGGATAAATCACAGTTTGGTTGAGAACATGTTCGTCCTGTTTCGGCAATCGACCCTAAGCCGACGACCAGATGCGCACCCATTTTTTCCAAAAAGCGGACAGTGAAAATCCGCAGAAAATTGCTAATGGTGTGATACTTACTTATGGCTGATAATCTTTCCTGATAGGAAGAGGCCGTTGTCAAAGCACTCGTTTGACAAACTTAATTTTTGAACTAAAAAAGTTTCAGTGTGGCCGATTAATTACCATGAAAATATTTCATCCAATTGATTTAATGGGACAAATATTGAATATTGGCAATTAATAATTGCAAGAAACGGTTAAAATACCGGTTAATTTCTTGCAAGTATTGATCTGAGATGAAGCCAAAACCCAAGGAAACAAGCGGCCAATCCGACATGCTCAACCCGCGACATGAACTATACCAACTTGGCAACCTAATAGATTGGCAATCCTTAGATGAAGAGTTCGGCCAGTTCTTCACGGAAGGGCAAGGGGCTCCAGCCCTGCCCACCCGAGTGGTTGCCGGATTACATTACCTGAAACATGCCTTCGCCACTCTGATGAAGAGGTATGTCCAAGTGGCGTACCCGTATTGGTGAGGCAGGGTGTGAATGGATGCTGTCGGTCATCATCCAAGCCAGGGTCGCCAGTAGCACCGTCAAGCCTAAGGATTTCCAATCGGTGTCGGTTGACAACACCGTCCAGGAAAAAGCTGTCAATTACCCTAGTGACGGCAAGCTGTATGAACGTTGCCGGCAGCACATGGTCAGACTCGCGGGCAAGCATGGCATCCGCTTGAGGCAGAATTACAACCGCAAGGTGCCTTATACCAATCCCAATAAGTTCTCATATTGCGCCTTCTCCAACGGGAGAAGGCTGGGATGAGGGTTTTAAATAAAAAACTTATTGGGATTGGTATTACCTGCTGCTTATGGTCAACCGATACCACCACGCCAAACACACGAAGCGTAAACGCAAGGCACTCAAGTCGTTAAAGACCTTGGTGGGACGGGTGTACCGCGACTTCGAACGGCAATTGCCAAACCAACCCATCCATGTACAGGCCGCGGTTCAAGAACCGCTGGAAAAAACCCAGCAGATCTTGAACCAACAACGGCAGGACACCGGTAAGCTCTACAGCTTCCATGCCCCGGAGGTTGAATGCATTGCAAAAGGCAAAGCTCATAAAAAATATGAATTTGGTGTCAAGGTCGGCATCACCGTCACCAACAAAAGCAACTTCATCCTCGGTGCCCGCAGTTTTCCGGGCAACCCTTATGACGGTCATACCTTTGAGTCCTACCTGGAACAGGCGGAAATCTTGTGCGGAACCCGGGTGAAAGAAGCCTTCGTCGACTTGGGCTATCGCGGCGTTGATGTCCCCAATGTCACCATTTACAAAGCCCGGCAAAAGCGTGGTGTCAACACCCGGCGGCTCAAATGCGCACTGAAACGGCGGAATGCGATTGAACTAATAATTGGCCATCTGAAGAACGACGGCTTATTGGGGCGAAACCACCTGTGGGTGACGCTATGCATGCCGTCCTTTGCGCGGCAGGCCATAATATCCGCCTGATCCTCAGGGGGCTGAGGATGTTGTTGCCCGGGTTTTGGAAAAGTTTATGGCGATTTTTACGAAACCGCACAATCAACCATTTCTTTACAAGAAAAAGGGTGCCGGTGATTATTTGAAAACTGACTTTTTCATGGATGACTAATTGACGTTGTTGTTGTGTAATTAAGTGTGATATATTTCAAAAGAATTAATCACATGCCTAACATGCAAGTAATTTATTTGCATTGCGATTATCGCCCCGTTTTCTTATAAAAGCATCATAAAATTATGCTCAAGAAAAGGGTAAATTTTTAAGAATTAGTGGGTAATAGCATTTTTATGGTTAGAGTATCAAAACATAGGCTTTCGATTCCTAGGAAGGTACACTAACATTATTAACCGCCCCAGTTTAATTACTTATTCATAACTATGAAACTACAATTCGAACAAATTGTTGCTGGGTTGTGTTTATTCTAAAGGGGTTAATCTAATGACGACTGATATTAAGCTCGACCAGGGTAATGGTAACTGGGTACTTGTCGAAGGGAACGTTTTAAAGACCACAGCCGCTGACTTCATGCTCGACTCACCGCTCCGACGGCTGCCGGGTGGCAGCGCATACAGGCGGGCTTTGGTGCACAATCAACAGGACGGACTTACAATCAATTTCAATGGGGACTACAGGGGGGGCGTAACGGTTGTTGGCAATCTTGCCCTCAGAAGCGATACCCCCGCTGGATCAATTTCATCAGTCAGCGGCACCATCACTTCACTACAGGACGAGATCGCAAACCTCAAAAACTCGGTTGTGCAGTTGGCGGAAATTGCCGGTGCCGTGGTTATACCAGATTGGCGCACCAAAACCGAAGTCGAAGTAGGCGACGAAATGGGGCTCAACTCACCCTCGGCCGGAAAACTGGGCTTGGTGATTGAATTTCAAATCGATCAAAAAAATCCAAATTTTCAGCACGAGGATGTCATTAATATCACGCCACCAGCGGGGACATTTGTCAAGCGGGGAAGTACTGTTGTCGTAGAAATTAACCTCGAAGGTTGAGGTCCGGTTCGATGCGGGAAGATTTTCAACCCAGAATCATTTTCCGCACACTGCGCTCAGAGCCGACGAGTGGATGAACACTGCCGGAGATCGGCAGCAGGCGGCGCTCGAGAAACTGTCTTAGCGACAGATTCTTGAAAATCCGTGATATATAAGCTCTGTCGACGATTCCCGGAAGGGATTCGTTTCCTGAGCCAATAGGGGAGTTTACAAGCACAACCAGCTCCATATCCTGAGGAAGAAAGCAGAGATGGCTCTGTTCAACTTGGATGTCTTTAAAGCTCCAATAGCCCCCTTTTCTATACAATGTGCCAAGCGGTGTGGATCGTTGTCCGTCGATCTCGATACCGAAGCCGTTGTCGAGCAAGGCTTGAGCCTGCGCTGGACTCATGATTGTGCCCAAGCGCCGGAAAGTGCCCATAATTGCCAAGAGATCGTCAGTGGACATGTGCCAGCCAACACCGCCACTCACAGTCGTGAGATTCCCAGAATTCCAACCATTGCCGACCACCGGAGAGGGATAGGCCAGCGCATCTTCGCTCGGGCGATCGAGAGTGGGTCCGGAGATGCCAGCCGGATTAAAAATCGACTCGGTAACATACTTCACATAGGTGTTGATGGTTATAGTATCCCATAGCGCATCATTCGAGATATCTGGAATATTGAAGGTCACACCTGGCGAAATAGTTCCCATAATGGTTGCGATCAGGATTCTACATAGACCAAAGTTCATATTCTGATACTGGAACCTCCCCCCGACACTACTTACTCCAGTGGACACTCTTTTCTTCATGAATGCAAAGTCAGAGTCGGATGGTCCTTCAGGAAATCCGGAGGTATGCGTCATGAGCTGACGGAAAGTAATTTTGTCGATGTTCGGACCTTTCGCCCAATAGTTCGGCAAGAATCCAATGATCGGTGTGTCATAGGACATCTGCATGTCGTTGAGGAGCTTGGTCATGGCGATGGCGGTAATAAACTTGCTACAGCTCGCAATATGCATCCTTACGTCATGCGCCCATAATTCTGAACCATCAGCAGGCGTCTTTGCATAATTCCATGAACGCGAGTAGATGGTGCTGCCGTGTTGCTTGAGTTGTAGACTGTAGCCAGCAACCTGGTTCTTGAATGCTGCGTGCACAGCCTCGCCGAACCCAATAACATCAAACCGGTAAAGTGTTCCGAGCGCAAATGTAAATTCATATACAGGAAACTGGGCTTTATCTTCGAGACCCTTGCTCGAAACTACCCCTAGCACATGAGCAGGTCTAACCACATGGGCCCGCACTTTTACTTCATCGATATTAAATTTGCTAATATCGGAGAGTTTGGAAATGATGAAATCTGAATTCATAAGCGTCCTTGTCACAGTATATCGCGCAATAAATCAATATGGTTAGTTAACAATGTTCGTTGCCGTTCCGATAAGTTGACGGTAAAAAAATTACACCTGTCGGCTATTTATGCTCTTGGGTACAAAGTTACGTCCATAATTCGCCACAAAGAAATTCCGTTTTAAAAAATCTACGAATGTAATAGCATGATGTAAGGCAGTTTCGCACCAGCAAACTGCCATGCTTAACGGAAACACCGAAGCTCCATTTATTGTGGATTGCCGAGCGGCGAACCCACCTTACAATTGATCCAACTTACCGTGTTATGTGCGTTCATTAAACATTCCCTTGCAACAGATGCCCTGAATTAATATATGTCACATTCAAGAAAAATCACTAAGAAATTCGGCGCCATTTGCATGTCGTTGTTGCAAACACCAAGCGCATAAGGTATCTAAAGTCTCGATGTGCAGTACACCTGGGCGAAGATATCACTTTTGAATGCCGTCCTTGGCAAGAAATTGTTGAATAGCATGGACACGATACACTTTGTCACCTTTTTAATCAGCCAGTTTATACTACTTTTTCAGCTCCCCGCGGACAATATCGGTCAAGAAGAAGTGGTATGCAGCAATAAATCAATCGAGTCTGACCCTATATATTTCATACTACAGAGCTACTGCTAGATATCGAACTATAAAACAAGCTAGGCTGACAAATTTTCCATTTTTCAGGTTTAAATCCAAACCTGCTTACGATCACACTTTAATGGTAAACTTGCCCATAGCCGTAGTCGGTGCTTCAAAGGCTTCACTCCGCACAAGGAACGCCCGCCCCAAACCTGAGACTTCTAAATCTCGAAAATAGCTGTCCTTGAGCAGCACCATATTAATGCCGCCTCCAAGGGATTGTACTGTAATCGAGCCAAGTGGCAAAGATAGAGATTTGAGTTGCTGATCGCTAACGGGAAACGGTGTTGCTGCAGTAACGTTCCAGTCATAAACATCATAAATCTGGACACACCACTTTAGGATTTCGACCTCATAGACATCATCTGAGCCGATACCCACAATTGGAACTCCTCCTTCAGTACCTTTGAAGGTTGCCTGTACCCAAATAGCTGAGTGAATATTGAAGGCTCCTAATGCTGTGGAAAGGTCTATTGAGAGTGGGGTTGCCGTAGCTGAAGGTCTGACACCACTCTCATATTGGAGAAACCGAATTGGTCCTTTAGCACCCACACTTTTGCTAGCAGAGATGAGGCTTCCTTGCGGATGAGCTTTATTTTTCAATCGCTCTTTGCAACCCTTCTCGAAGGCATCTCGAGCAATACCATGAAGAAATGTCGGAACTTCACTATCGACTTTTTTAAAGTGCACACTACTCATAACGAGTTCAGTTCCCTTACCATCCAGCCAATGTTGTAGATTTGTAGCTGATAGCGGACGTGTAGCCATCGCTGCAGAAATAGCGGTCTCAATTTCTTTGTGCCTTTTAGTAACTTCATTCGCAGCAAGTAAATTTCCTCTGGTAGGAGACGTCTTGCGTGTCGGTGGATCTCCAAAAAAAGCATTAGCAGGGCAAGTGGACATGAGTGCTGGATGTTGTGCAGGCCCTGGCATATTCGTCACTGGAGGAAATGCAATTGCAGTTGGGGGGGGGGCTGGTGGCAACTCTTTCTGTTGATCGCCTGAGCCAATTGCCGCGTCGCTCTTAGCTGTGTCCGAAAAATTCGATGCTGTGCCTGAGGACGGTGATTGATCGTAGCTTTGTTTAAAGTAGATGAGTAATGGTATTTGTATATCTTTTATGGCATCCAGCGTTTTAACCACATTTTCCGTTTTACTAACAAACGTTGGTAGATTCTCCTCATACTTACTTTTTGTTGCGGGATCAATGATAGTAAACATCGTTGTAGGACTGCTATCGTCACCTTTAATACCAATCAATAACCTTCCATGCAGCAATTTTGGGTCGTTATTTTCCAAATCAATAACCCAAATGGGGCCGTTCTTCTGAAGTTTTTCGTAATAATAACTTGGCGGAAAATTTGTATTCGAGTAAGCCGTTTCAAAACCCGCTGCCTTACAGAAATCAGTGAGCTTTGCAATGGTAATACCTGATTGTATAAACGGAACATACTCGGCTCCGATACTTTGAATATAATCATTAACGGACTGATTTTGCTGTTTCTTCCAATTTGACATCATTGCTGTAACCGTTGCCCAACACGCGCTAGGTGTTGGCTGTTGAAGAGGCTCAACGGTTCCTGGTACGGTAAAGTTATATTTGAGGTTCGAATCGCTGTTACTGCTAGTATCGCTGATACTGTTTAAATCCCCGGTATTTTTGATACCCAGTGTTTTAGTATTGCCGTTACTGTCGCTCTCTGTAGCGGAAATATCTTTATTTCCAGCCTGATGAGCCAAGTCAACCGCCGATTTAATAGGCGATGTGTCTAGCTTCTTACTCTCCAGAGCAGCTTGTTGATTTTGCGAATCGCCTCCGTCAATTTGTCTTTGTATGTGGTCTTTGACCAGTTTTCCGTACTCATCCTGATTAATGGCTCCACTGGCTTTCGCAGAATTCGCGGTCGCCATTATTGAATCCGAATGCTGAGTATTGTGTTCTTGCATCGCCATGCTCTTAGCCATTTCGGCGAAGGCTTTGGCGTTCTCTTGGTTGGAGAGATAGGTGCGGATAACATTTTGCTGGGTTGCATCAAGCCCCGTAATATCTTTGAATACCCCTGATTTTCCGAGTAACTCTGTAATACCATTCAACCCTGCACCTGGCGCTGGGGTTGCGGGGGCATTCTGGATATTAATCAACGGTGGTGCAAAATCTTTCCAGGCTGCCTTCCAGTCGGTAATAGTGGGAGTGGGTGCTACAATCGGTGCTATTGGCGTTGGTTCATCGGTAGTAAATTTGGTCCAATCTTGTGAAGATTGCTCTTTTACTTTTTCACAAGCATCACAAGCGCCTTGTACTGCCTCTGCAAACACTCCTCTTGAAGGAACACTGATACGATAAGGTGGAACGGGGGTTAAAGGCTGATAATGGTCGAGAAGTTTGGTTTTCTCAGTGCTGCTCGCAACCCCATCTTTTTTATCTTCAAAGATATAAGATTGGCTTACTCTATAGCCAGCAGCAACAGGAAATACCAATGAATTACCCGCTACCGTAATTAATTCATTTTTTACAACTGAGGCTAAACTCCTTGTACCTGGCACGCCAGGAATAGGGTTGCCAAAGTCATCATATACTTGAATGCCGAATCCATCTAAAAGCATATACCTCCGGTCTGGATCTAGCCTATACCAAAGGATTTTGTTGTAATATTCCAGGTTGCTATTGAGATGTTCTATGAGTTTGTTAACGATATAAATGTCTTCTTTTCTTGGATCGCGCTGCTCATCTGAGTTCATCGGGGTAGCAATACGTGGATTTTTGATTCCGTCATTATCAAATAAATTATCACCTATATATTTATTAATGATATAGCCTTCATAATGTTTAGTGGTGTAGTTAATATTTACATTCTCGATACTGAATGTAACGAATGCTGAGAAATCTAATGGGTTTAATATTGTTTTTGTATAATTAATTCTTATGTTTTCAAGATCTTTATGATTTCTTGCAAGCGATATATTGGTACGTAGATTCAACCGCATCAGATAGGAGCCACCGTGATATTTCGCGGTTGGGGTGAAATCTATCGAAGAAAAAGGTGATATCGAAATAGTATTATCAAGCAGCGATTCAAAAACCCTTGGCGCTATTTCATCGTTGAAGGTACTATCCCACTTTGAAATCGTCTTATGCGAGAAATAATTCGCAAGAAAATCTTCCACAATGTCATAACCACAAAGATCCGCTATTGCCTTCCAGAGATTTTCGTCCTTACTTCCCTTTTGGAAGAAGTTATCGAACTTTACTACTTCAATCACATCTGCAGGTTGCGCCTCCTGAAAATTGTCATAAATAATGATATGTTCGTTAGCGATCTTTTCCTTTTCTTCCCACTTCTTGGTAACATTATTCTCGCCCACTGCAATATCAACTATATGGCCAAATATACCTCCACCATTTGCATTATGAGTCTCTTCCCTCTTGATTACAGGGAAAGATAACACTCTGTCGAATACTGTTTTGGGACGGGGTATATCAACACGAATAGTAATATAGCCTGTTACTGAAGTGATGAGCTCCTCACAGAACGCGCCCTTTGGGAAATCAACATGAGCATAGTTAGTTTTTATTCTTTCATTCGCATCAAATGCAGGAATTAATGGATGCTGAACCCTATACCTTAAAAATGAAAAAGACTGCAAATAGGTATTGGATGACATGGGTAAAAGATGACTGGCTAATACGTCATTCCATTTATAAATGTTGTCAACCGTAAAATTAGTCATCAACAACGGTACAAAGACACATTCTTCGACATGCGATAGCTCTTGGTAAATCGCATAATGGCGCAGAACTTCAAAATATAGCATGGTCAATGCATGGCAGTGATTATGGTTCGCCACTACATCTGTTGTAGCCGCGTAGTGTTGACCTTCCTGAACCGATGTAACAACGGTAGCATTTAATTCCCGATAACTTTCAGCGTTTTGCATAATGGATTGGCGCAATTTCTCTCCAAAGAACATTGCGGTATCTCGGGAGCTGTTTTGCGAAGCGGAGGCATCGGAACTTGAATACCCGCCGGCTACACCTAAGGATGCTCCGAATGGGCCATAGCTGGCAGCGGCACCCAGACCGGCGCTTACCCCACCGGTACTTGCCGAACTGCTCCCTCTCATAGCTTCGTTTATGTTGCCGCCCAGTTGATCGGTGATATTTCTTTCATTGATTAAACTAGCCGCCAAACTCTCTCCCTGAGTAATATTTTGTGTCTCTGATGCCTGTAGTGAATGTGCCGAGTCAATTTGGACAATCTGCTTTTTCTGACCCGGTGCCAAAGCCAATGAATATAAAAGGTTTCCTAAGGAATATCCGTCTGCTTTAGTCACCGCTTTATAATGCAATATGTGCCCTGTAGCGATGGTTACTGCTTGATACAGCGATAAATTTTCATTGTTATCCGGTGCATCCTGCCACCGTATGGGATTGTCAAAACCTACAGGTTTCCTTTTTACGGTCTCTGCACCCGTTACTAATTCAAACCTGGTTTTTATTGGACTGGTATCTCCAAATAGATTAAATGGCGGCAAAGCAGGTTGATAAAACCAAGGAGCTGTAGGTTCCGTTATTTTCTTTAAGGTATAATTCGCTACATCAGGGTCTGAGGTACGCACAATTGCTTGATAAGTATGTTCGCTTAAAGTTCTATTTGGCGTTGATAAATTAACACACGCGCCACCGATATCTTGGCTATATTCGTCAGAATTGATGAGATCTGATTGATCAGGCAGACGTTTGGCCTTTTTAGGGGTACCACATTCACAGTCTTTTTCCTTTGTTGAATCTGGACACTCTGAACAATCCGGGTTGTTAAGTAATAAGTAAAGAAAGTCGTCAGCAATGGTTTCGTTTTTATTACCTTGATTCTTAATGGGAATATCAGCGGGGCTATCTGGAGTCAGCGAAACAATCGCCTGTGCTTTAATATATTCGCCGTAGGGATAGGGCATGGAAAAGTTTGCCGAAGCATCTGTATTGGCTGCTGCAACAACGTGCCAAAGTTCATCCCCTTCTTTTTTTGCTTGGATCACTACGGTGAGGTCCTTGAGAGAACATTTTTTGGTGAGCTCCAGCACCTGTCCACGAAGTTTCTTACCTGTGCCAGTAGCTCCCGTTGCCCCTGCCGGTGGAAGCGCTACTGGGCGAAGTTGGGATACCGTGATTATTACCTCTTTCAGTATGGGATCATCGGGTTTAAATTCTTTAATCCACAGAACCGTACCATCAAAGCCTTTTACGCTAATGGTGAGCAACCCACTGATGCTATTTAAAATAATGAATGATGCCTCAGAAAATGAAAATGGAATTTTATTTTCATTGATGGGATTGTTGTTGCCATTCCAGTCGTAACGAACTATCTGCGGAACTTTTAGATTGTTTGGAGCGAGGCTTGAATATTCGAGTGATAGGCTATAGAACCGCAAGTCGTCTTTTGAAATACTCGCGTTATCAGGCGTTTTAACCTCAAAGATGCCCGTTATCTCAATGGTTTTAATCTCAGGAATAAGAATGGGGAAATCAAAAAGATCATTGAAGTTATTTTGGATGAACTGTATTGCTTCATCACGACTTTCGATATTTTCTGCTTCCAGAATCCTGTCTAGTAAAACATGGGTGGCTTCGCTTAGCTCCATTGGCAAAGTAGGATCTATGTCGGCCTCCAACACAAATGGCCAAATTATGGATAGTAAAGACCAATCATCGTTACGGTTGATAATTTTGTTGAACTTTGGATAAACGTTGTTGTAAGTATCCTTGTTAATTAAAAAAATATTATTTGCTAAAAAAGGTGCCGCCCCAGATGCTCCTGATAAATCGTGTGTATACTCAACCATCCTGCGAGACCAGCCTTTTGTAAATTTAATGATATAGAAGGCTTGATAAGTGCTGGTACCGATAATGGTTGAGTCAGTAACCACTTCAATCGAAATAGTGAAAGCTATGTCACTGATTTTTTTTTCCGAGAAAGCTTTGGCAGTAAAACCCCAAAAATCGCTGACTTTTTCATTTTTCCCGATAAGGTCAGCAGTTGGCACCGAAATGCTATAGCTTTCACTGCTAAGTCCTTGGTCTACTTCAACTCGATCAGTCGACATGGCTATTCGGTTGATGTTTACGCCATCATTACCAGAATCTGTTCGGATGTAATCGAATACTGGAAAACGAGCAGCCAGTTGAATTTTTGAAATTGGAGATTGACTGATGTCACCCTGATACTTGATTTTTTTTTGTAGTTTAATAAAATCCTTACCAATAGTTTGTTGGCCGTCAGTCATAGTGGTTTCGTTTCCTTGATATGCTGTAGAAATCAACGCATTCTCATTGCGGATGTTAGCGTTAATGGCATTAGTATAGGCCTGTTGAGCAGTTCCCTCGTCGAGTACGTCACCATGCATACTCATGAAAGCGGATTTCGGCATCATGGCTATCTGGGACACAGAATTTTGATTAGACTTTATCAACTGTACTAGCGTTTTAGGTGTTGGGCTGATCGACAGAACATTTTGGAGCGTTTTCAATTGTTCCACGACTCCCATCCTATTTTCTTCGTTTATATTTTTAAAAGCGGAGGGGTTTTTGAGTGCAGTATAGATTGATGTTGTACGAATATTAAAATCAGGTTGGTTGGCTAGAAAAGTAGCAACACCTGAGCGCAGATTAGGATCAGTAATAGGAATTTCAGAGTCTTGAATCATCCGTTGCAAAACGGCGGTGGGTTCTTTTTCAAACAGCTTGTTATCCAAAGCAACGGCATAATTCCTCTTTTTCTCGTTATCTGTAGCCCCGGTAATATCCTTGGGAACAACCTTTGGGTCTATAAGAGCGGACAGTTTATCAACATTAAAACGTAACGCTACATCGCGCAGGTTTTTCAGCTCTGGCTCTACTGCAAGAGTCTTAACTACCGGAATGTGATCTTCCGACCAATCAGCCAACGAATGCGCTAAAACCGCTTTTTGCAGAGAAGCTTCGGACAGCTTTTCCTTAAGACTAGCCAGGGTTGCCATCCAATCGCCCTTAGCCGCCAGAAATTCGGTCTTTACTGTATGTTGATCATCCTTAGCCGTAAGAATGGCATTTAGGGTGTTAATGCGGTTTTCATGTTGTTGAGGTACAGAACCGGCTTCTGCAGTCTTGTCTGTGCCGCCTTTGTCCACAGTGGATGATGCGGTTTCTGTGCTAGTAGTGGTATCTGATGTTTTACTGGAATTAGCAGAGTGTTTGGTATTCAGTGTCTCTTTAGTTTGATTTACCGCCAAATCTTCTTTCGGAGCTACAACATGAAATGAGCTTGAAAGTTTTTCGGCTTCCACTGGCGAAGGAACCTGTCTGCCCGCACATCGGCAAATAGCACTATATTCAATACTGTCGCCTATTTGGAAGGCTGGCAATATTGCTTTAAAATACTGTACATTGGCACTGGCATCGTTCCGTAACCAACTTGCCACTATTTTTTCAGGGCTACCCTGATTAACCTTGTAGCTAACTTCCACTTTATTGTTCCTGTCGCCAGGCTGGACCGCGACAGTGATGTAGATTTCCTTATCTGGAGGAACGGTTTCTCCAGGACATGGCGTATCGGGCATACCAAACCATAAAACTTTATTGTCATTTTCAAATCGCATCCGTTACCTCCAACCCCAAACCTAACGTGAAAGTAGCTTATAGCCTCATAACCGATTGATTGAGGCTATATTCGCCTGAGTCCGCATCTTTTTCACTTCTTTGCTGCAGATGCCTTTTGTGAAACAAAATCCAACTCCACAACCGATAATGAATCCTTTAACCGCAAAGCAAACCGCTCATATACTTTGAAAATAAAATCATTACTGGACTGTTCTTGTGTCACTACAGCTACGCTTGGAGCCATTTGGACAACTATGTCCATGGTATTGCCGTCTAAGGCCACTAATACGCCTTTAGCCGTATTATTCTCTTTGGGATTGCCAAATGAGGGCAGAGCACTAGAACCATACACATGATCCCCGATTAGCCCCTTAATACGGTCGGCAGTAATTGCAGGAATATCGAGTGTTGTTGTCCGCGTGGCATAAGTATCCGCATAAATTGTTGTCGGGAGTACAAGGGCTTGCCGACCGTAATGGTGCTCCTGTAACTTGGCATAGCCTTGTGCCACAGCTGCGTAGGTGTTTTCTCCATAGATGCTAAGATCAGGATTTGTCGGATTGGCTTCAGCAGGGTCGACGGAAATAATTTGCTGGCCATTAATCAACGAATCAATGCGGTTATTGGTGCTACCTGGATTTTGTGGGCTAATCAAGTTGACAGTTTTATTTGTGAATAATGGATCTTTAAGTCCTTCAAGGCCTTGAAAAATTAAAAGATCTTCTGCTCTGGCAAGCAAATTCGCGGCACGTATAGCTAGCGATACTGCCGTCTTCTCGTCAGCGGTTTGGGTCTGCCGCACTCGAAACTGAACCGAAATTTCAATGACGGTTCGCGTTTCACTTTCATCCACAGACAATGCCCCGTCATTGCCAGTAAGAACCGTATCGGCTGGGACGGTCCCAAGTCC
Source organism: Methylococcales bacterium (assembly GCA_965247565.1). Lineage (GTDB taxonomy): Bacteria > Pseudomonadota > Gammaproteobacteria > Methylococcales > Methylomonadaceae > CBDFHF01. Next base: position 266,858 of record CBDFHF010000001.1, read on the forward strand.
GGACGAATCAGATACAGGAGGGGTAAGGAATTTCGCTGCTATAGCTGTCAGCGTATGTTCATCAATGACCGCATTGTCGATTGCAGTCCACATATGGTCGGTCCAGCTAGGGATTTTGTCATGACCTAAATTGTCGCTCATTATCTTTCTCCAATTGGTTGATTTGCTAAATTAGAAGGACAACACGACATGCATCCTTACTAATTTATAGTGTTAATGCTCACTCTATGGTTATATTCGTACTTCATCAATCGCTCATGCATAGTCTGAATAAATCACCTCCTTGCGTTTCGCTACTGTTGTCGTTACCATTTCCGGTTGTCTCCTTCAATTTACAAGATTTAGCCCATGCCGGGCACACTAGAGCGGAATAGCGCAGTGTATTCAGCCAAATCACCATCAGCCGCTTTGTTCGTCGTCCAAGTCCGCTTCCGATATAGATCCTATGTGCAAAACGCTTACTATTGTGCCTTTCGAGTTAAGCCAGTGTTCACTCTGCGCGATGGCATTGAAGGTTCTGCACTTTTCTCAATTCATTTTCTATTTCGCCATTTGCTGGACGGAGCTTTTGACTGTTGCCGCCGTCAGTTCAAAGGTTTTGGCCTCTAAGGGTAGCGTTTTCCGGTAATTATTGTCTTCAAGTATGGGATGAGTGTATTGGTTTTCCGTGAGGGTTGCATGTGTTGGCCGTTGTTTGTCAAGGGGTGCGGTGAGCATAACCAATCGCAACGGACTTAAGCACATAACCGTAATCATCTACCTCCAAAGTCATTGCATGGCTGATGCGTGGATCGACAGGATTGTCGTTCGTAATGGTAATCAATAGTTTCACAGGGATGGCTAAAGAAACTGGCGTTACGATTTTCGCCGCGTGGTTGCACAAGGTTTAGTTGGTAAGTACGTTCTAAAACACTGTATGGAAACTCTGATTTTGCCGTGCCGTCATCTGAATAAATTTCCTGACGCCGGATGCTGCATTTAAGTGCTCGATTCGCTTCGCGGGTTTCGTCAGCAGCCAACTCATCAAGTGGTAATTCAGTATCAGGCATGAATTCCGCTTGGTTATCGCCCGTAAAATACTCATGCTTGGCAGGATTCTTGAAAAAAGCTTCGATCTTATTGCCTTCAAGGTAAGCACCAGTATGGCACCATGTCTTGGTTAGGAAAGGAGGAAAGTCAAACTCACCCAGCACGGATTCGGTATCTCGCTGTTCAAGGTAAGCAAAGCCACGAAATTCCCGCTCCACACCATCGAAATAAACGTGCCGATAGCGATAGGTGCTCACCAACTGAGTATTAGAAACCAGATCGGAGTGGGTAACTTTCCCTATAACATGCACGGGGAAAGGAAGTTTAGTGATCCACGGGTGTCCATTTAGCCGGTCTTGCAAGTAAAACTGGGTAGATGCCGTATATTCCACCTTGGTTTCCGCCCCCATGTTGTTAGTGCTGTAAACCAACAAATGTGGTTTTTGTCCGCCCATGAGGTCGATGTATCGCATGGGTTGGCGTACATCAGCGGATAAGAGCGACGACCACACCAAACACGCGGCGCCATTCCCAAGAAGGTCAACTGCCGTCACCGATTTGAGGCTATCAAAATAGGGATAATGAGTCAGCTTTTTTGGATTGCTCAAGGTATTACCGGATTGTTTGAAATACAAGTCAATGCTTTGGCCGCCGAGATAGATGATGTTTATGTTACCCGAACCATCAATATCGGCAAGGCGAATACGTTTTTGATCAAATAGATCGGAAAAGTTAAACCATGGTGAATTGCCCATAGTGACCTTCGCCCCGAAATATCCGTAACCTAGATTTGGCCAGTAGCAAACTTCGCCATTCCTTATTCTTACCTGATCGGTCAAGCCATCGCCCGACATTTCGGACAAACAGATAGACTGAGTCGGATCGGCAAAGATCAGCTTAGGGCCTTTTTCTTCATCCCAGGATTCTGCCGTACGTTCACTGGAGCCAAATCCATCCTCAGCAAGGAATGGATACCAAGTAAACACGGCATCATCCGAGATCATAATATCGGTGTGACCATCACCGGTAATATCGACGAACCTTAGGTTAGGATTTTTCGAGGAAACATTCGGTGTAAATTTAGAAAGCGTAAAGTCCGACCAACCTGAACCTTCTGTCCTCTCATAAAATGCAGCGATAGTTGCATCAAATTGCACCAAGTCGAGCGACCTATCCTCGGCCAAATCCAGTAATTGTTGCTGTCCACTCCCCAAAGCTGCGCGTGGAGGTATAGCGGCAACGCGTTCAATAGCTCCAAAAGTGCCGTTACCGAGATTACATTTGTAAAACCAGGTACCTGCCTGTTCGGTTAATATGCCACTAAGCCCCTCACTGTCCATGTCCAGCCACTGGTAATGGGTGCCATGAAGGCCATAATGTAAGTTTTCGATGTTATCTTTATCTATTTCGTGAACTGTTTCATCTATCTGGGCTTCGGTATATCTGAATTCCAGTTTGGGTAAGGATTTTTTATGATAAGTGCCGTCTGCTTGGTGAACATAGCCTGATTGGGTCACAGAACCGATAAAAGTCGCCACAGGATTTTCTTTGTAATCGAAATCTGTGGAACGGACAAGAAAATCATTAACCCCCAATTCTTCCTTGAAATGATGGAACATCAGAACACGTCGACATAGGCGGTAGGTACGAGTTTCAAAAGTTGTCCGATGAAAATAAAAAGGGTCTTGACGGATAGGCCAAGGTTGTAATTCTTGGGTTGAAGGTGATAACACATTATGCTCACCATAATCGAAAACTACCTCAAATAGCCAATCTGACAGCTTTGTGAGGTCTTCTCCCCGTTGTGATGGCGTTTGGTTTCCATATTTGTTATGTTTAAAATACCATTGGGAAAAGCGATTATCTATGAGCCTATTCCGCTCTTGCTGTGATGTTGGATCAATGATTTGGTTATTCTCTGATTTATATTGATAAAGTATGGCATTGCCTTTGTCGTCATAGCTTTCGCAAATCAACCAACCAAAGACATGTGTCGGATCGGCAGGATAAGCAATGAGGACATCTTCACGATTGCCATAAAGAGTTGTAATGTTGTCCTTGGAAATTGAGCGCCAATGGCTGATTCCAGTCTGTTTATCAGTCCAACGTTCAATGCGGGCAAATAAGCCTTCAATTCTGGGACGGTAGTGCTGGATACTGTAGCTGTAGCCTGGCTCACTTGCGGGTGAATCGAAAGGTTTGCGTTCCAATTTTCCACCGTTATTGATTAAAACGGTAACGAGGTGTTCTGCGCCTGAAAGAATAAAAATATCGGATTCTTCGGAGTCAAAATATTGGGGTAAACGTTTATCGGTCTTACGTGTAATGGAAGGTATTGATAAGCCCCAGCTAAAACCAAATAAACTATTAACCGCACCTGAATCGTATGAAAGGGAGAGTTGGGGGCCAAAGCTGGAACGGCCTGGGCTGGTATCAACGGACAAAGTCATGGAACCAGTGCCAGAAACAGGACTAGCGGCAAATTTTTCGCCCATGCCTCGTATCGCACCACCACCCTTGGGAAGTGATATTTGAGTCGCAGCAATGCTTCTTTCCTTTTCCGAAGAAGATCCCGTATCAGCTTCTTTAGATTCACCTACCATTGTGTTCCTTATTGTTCTTCTTACAATCAAGCTTGAATGTTTTGGAACTTACATGGGGTATATCAGCGTTAATACCCTGAATGGATTATTGCTCCTATTACATTACTGTGTCAATGAAATAATACCTTGACTTTTATACAAAATATGCTTTTGTAATCTACATCAGTTACTAACTGATGTTACGCGTCAATAGTTAAAATAAACTATAAGGATGAATACCCAGAACTATTAAAAATATATAGCGATTACTTGTTGAGCTCATTTGGTCAAACGACGGCGACGGTGTTGTCCAGCTTAATGGACGGAGCAATCAGCCATGACCAAGTGACGCGTTTTTTAAGCTGGGATGACTATGATTCAAAACTATTATGGCACCAGGTCAAAAAGACGGTGCATGAGATCGAACAGGAGGATGGCGTATTGATCTTTGACGATACCATCCAGGAAAAGCCGTATACCGACGAGAACGAGTTACTGAGCTGGTACTTCGACAACACCAAAGGCAGGTCGGTGAAAGGCGTCAACCTCCTCAACTGTCTTTACCATGCTGGCGGCGTGGCGTTGCTGGTGGCGTTTGATCTGGTCCGTAAGCCGACTCTTTACAGTGACCTGGCGACCAAGAAGGTCAAGCGCAAAAACGAGGAAACCAAGAACGACATGTTGCGGCAGATGCTCAAGACCTGCAGGAAAAACCAGTTGAAATACCGCTATGTGTTGGCGGACAGCTGGTTTTCAGCGTAACAGAACCTGGCCTTCGTGCGCGAAGAACTTGGCAAGCACTTTGTCGTTGCCCTGAAAAGCAACCGCACACTGGCGTTGGCATTGGAAGACAAAATGCAAGGCCGCTTTACCCGGATCGACCAGCTGATCTGGCCGGAACAAAAACCCATTTAGGCTTGGCTCAAGAGGCTTGACTTCCCAGTACTGCTAAGCCGCCAAGTCTTTACGAACAAGGATGGCAGTACCGTGATTTTGTATTTGGCTTGTAGCGACCTCGACTGCGACATGACGGCGATTAAAGCAATCTACCAAAAACGGTGGAAAGTGGAGGTCTTCCATAAGACCCTCGAGTCCAATACGGCTTTGGCCAAGTCGCCGACCCAACGGGTCAGGAAGCAAAGCAACCAAGTCTTCCTATCGATTTACGCCGCATTCCGGCTGGAATGCATTTTGATCAAGCACAAGCTCAACCATTTCGCGCTCAGGGCCAAGCTGTATTCGAAAGCCGTACGGTTTGCTTTCGATAATTTTCAAATGCTCAAGTGTGCGTAACAATAACGTTGTAAATCCTGCTTATCATGCCGTTTTAGCTAAAATTGCAGATAAATTAAACAGAAATTGGTGTAAGAATTGACACCTACTTTCCGCTATGCGTTAGCTGTAGATAATAATAATTTTGACCCAAAATGATAATATCCAATAGAAACAAATAGTATTGAACAACTATGGCATAAGTTTGATTCGTTTAAGATACTAAAGTCTGCGGTAGGCAATTTAGAATATATCCCTGATGAGGGATTTCGGATAGGGTTAACCCGTATTGTTAATTTGTTGCAAGGTACTCTTAGCGAAGATTTAATTGAAGCCTGGAATTTGTTGAAAGTACTCCATGCGGCAGTAAGTAACCAAGACTATGTCTCAGATGCCAATTTTCGAGAGGTGTTAAAAGATGCAATTCACTTAGTAGAAGACAGAATATTCGATGAGTTGAATAGTTTTTAAGAAAACTATTCAATAAATTGTACCTTCGATGATAATTTGAGATTTTGAAGGTCTGCAAAAGCCTATTTAAAAATTCAGCTTTTGAGATCCTTTAATGACGGGTTATGGCCGATAACGAGCGTTGATAATTCAACCAACTTTTGCACACAACAGACCATTGCGCTCCTCAACTATTCAACCATGTTTTGAATGAAACGGTGCGTTTTAACAATAGTAAAAAATTTGATTTCCAACCCTAGAATGCAAATAGCCGAAAAAATTACTCATCTTCATCATTAAACAACTCATCTAAATAAAGTGGGTAATCAGCATTCTCATCGCTTGCATTAGGTAGAAAAATAACATCAGCAGATTTCGATTGTTTTGTCTGCGATGGTCTATTTCCATCACGTTCAAGCTCTAATTCTTGCACCCTTGCCTTGCCGATATTCGCCAGACGTTCTGACTTAGGTGATGTGGCAACAGGGGCTTCTTTTTCCGCGGACTTAATAATGTTCAGTATCCGTTCTTCATGTTGTGCTCGCGTTTTATCCGCATTTAATTTGTCCTTTTGCACCTGTTTTTTCTTAGTGTTTTGCATGCTCCAGACCTCCCAAAACGTCCGTCCCCGGTACTCCCTGGAGATATTCGATAGTCTACATACCCAAAATTCTCGACTGTTTGGCTTGTACAATAAATACACCTCATCGGCTACATTCGGATCATAGGCAACTGTCACCTTCTCAGGACGATTAGAATGCTTTGTCCTATGCATCCAACCTGCGGAGATCACTTCTGCCGATGAGTAATAAAGACCGAACAAGCAAATGCCTTTTTCAGATGTGGTTGCCTGTTCTCTTGGTAAAAGAGCTATCCGAAGACTTTTTGCATCAGCCTTTCTTAACCGACCTGTGCGATTTTGTAACCCCCAGTTCCATAAATGCACCGGAACACAGGGTAAGTTTACTGGCATATCTTCGCTTCGATCATATTTTTCAATAGTATCTACAAAGTTGTGCATAATAATTGAAGAAATGATTATTTCTTTGAATTGAGAGACTGTTAGCTTTCCATCAAGGCGATAATCATTTCCACCGCGTTTTTTGACGGTGGAACCCGTTACAACACCAGGGGCAAATGGTTTGAATTCATCCTGAAGTGACTTAAAGTTTCTTTCTACAATTCCCTTAGCATCACCGCGATAGGGTGGTGTATTCTCAATACGAACTAGAAAACTTGATTCTAGCCCTTCGATCTGATGACCCAGCATTTCGCCTCGATCAGCTAATATTGCTTCTGGAAGTCCTGGTGTGGGCCAATCTAAATCCTGGCATTCGATACCTAGCGATTTAATCAAAGTGTTCTTATCCGTCATAGCAAGATAAAGCGACTGAATAGCTGCTACATAGGAGGGATTCTCGAAACCGATGTACCAACCTACAACTAAGCGTGAAAACACATCAACTACAATGTATAAAATAGGTCTACCAACAGGTTGTGTTCGGTCAACATCGGATACCAGATAAATATCGGCAATCGTGGCATCTATTTCAAAACGAGAACCAGGGCCCAATGCGTGCATTGTTGCAGTACCCGTTAATGGGCGCACATCTTTTTTGTAATTAATATCTGATGTTTTTTTAATAATTTTTTCGGTAAAACCATATTCACGGTTATAGAAGTATTGCAACTGCCACTTTGTAGGTTTTTCAGATTCTGGGGAGTTGGGGAAGTATTGGTCATATAGCCGCTTTAGCTGCCGGTGAACAAATGGCAAGGAGACTCTATTTTCTTTTAACAAATACTTGTCGATAACGATTCTGAATAACTTTTCCGTGGGCTCATCTATCAAAGCACCGATTCCCTCAGAGTGCACTCTTGGTCGTCCTAATTTGAAATCTTTAGCCATTCGACGCTTACCTTTAGCGCCCGAATTTCTATAATCCGGCAATAGCGCATTAGGCATTTGCCCACGCTGCCAAAATTGTCTGGCAATTCGATACAAATAGGGCTTGGAGATTTTCTCTGTTTTCAATATTTCATTTAACACCTTCATCCGCACTTTTGGAAGGTAAAACATTGGCTCTTCGATCAAAGGTTTAAGAATTCTAAAATTTTTGTCCCGTATATCTGTCGCTTTTGAACCTATGTTTGGAGCTTCTATCTGAAGAAAAGCGTAAGGATCTTCTGCTCTGACAACTTTTTCATCAAGGACTAGTTGATTAATTACCTTTAGTGTTACTACTGAGGGATATGCTAATTTATCTTCTACCGGAATCCATACCACCTGGTCTCCAATTATTTTCAGGATTCGGTATACTTCCCCCTCTAGTTTTAATACTTCATTGATCTGAAACATGCCGACTCTCCACAAGCATATCCAGTGATTCCGTTACCAAGTCACCACACCTTAACTTGCTGTAGGGTATAGTAATATCAAAATGAAAATACCTTCGAGCCAATAAAGCCCTTATTTGGTACAAACTATCGCCCAATTCCATGTGATAAACGGTGTCTAACTGTTTACATAGATCAATGATGGTCAAGGAAGCATTCCGTATCAGCTGAATAGAAAAGAAGTCGAAAAATCGAGACTCCTCTTCCAAGGTAAATTCTTGTGCTTGCAAACTGTAAAGCCAATCAAGATTTCTGAATACGTCCAGTGGTATTTCTTTCTCAGTAACCAAATACCAGGGAATTTCTTTTTCGAGCCAATAGCGGCGTTCGATTTCCAGTTTTTCTATTGTTCTGGACTCTTCAAGTGCAGAGCTCGTTTTTACCTGAATTGCGAAGATACGATTGTTTGGATCACTGGTGTTAATCAAAAAATCGCTGGTCATGAATTGCTGGACGCCGCTGAACTCAGGATGCTTGATCCCAGCTGTTTCACAGAGACGTTTAGTAACAGAAATTTCTAACGGAAATTGCTCACGAATATCAGTGGTAGAGTTGTTCCACTGCAATAAAAGAAAGGTAGCGAGTTCTAGATCTGATAGAAGATGGTGAGTGCGGTGGGTTATATGCCCAAAAATTCGATGTGAGCGTCCTTCAGAGGGAACATCGCGAACAGTAAGCCACGGTTTATATTCCTTCCCTAAACCCTGTCCTCGTCCATCCTTTATCCAACGGGCGTTTTTAGTTTCGGAATTCCAATACTGTTTCTTTGCCATGTGAAAAGCCACCTATGCCAACCAGTATTTAGGATAGCTCAAGTGGCTTTTGTAAACAACTTTATTACTCTGTTAACTACTTTATTACTTTGTTAACTACTTTATTACTCTACAACAGCTGGGGCGATCTTCTAGTAGCCCCTATTCGACCGTTACAGATTTTGCTAAATTTCTTGGCTGATCAACGTCGGTTCCTTTTAGAACTGCGACATGATAGGACAAAAGCTGTAAAGGGATAATGTAAACAATTGGCGCAATCTCATTAGGAATTTGTGGAACTTTTACTATTTGCACGTTGGCATCGTTTGTCGATGCTAACGTTTCGTCCATAAATACGATAAGTTGCCCGCCTCTAGCACTAACTTCCTGGATATTAGATTTTAATTTTTCCAACAGGCTGTTGTTAGGGGCCACCGTAATTACGGGCATATCTGCATCGATTAGCGCCAATGGCCCATGTTTTAATTCCCCAGCTGGATAGGCTTCCGCATGAATATAAGAAATTTCTTTGAGTTTTAATGCACCCTCCAAAGCAATAGGATAATGCGTACCTCTGCCCAAAAATAAAGCGTGCTGTTTGTCGGCAAACTGCTCAGACAAGGTTTTAATCTCTTCATTCAGCTGCAGCACTTTTTCAATTTTGCCGGGCAGGCTGAATAGTGCTGAAGTAATTCTATCTTCCAACTCTTCACTTAATTTAAATCGCCTACCTATGGCAATGACTAATAGCATTAATGTTGCTAGTTGAGTGGTAAAAGCTTTTGTTGATGCAACTCCAATCTCCGGACCTGCTCGGGTCATTAACACTAGATCGGATTCTCTGACTAGCGAACTTTCGGGGACGTTACAGACTGTTAGAGAGTATTTTGCCCCCAGTTTTTTAGCTTCTTGTAACGCCGCCAATGTATCAGCAGTTTCGCCAGATTGTGATATGGTGATGATGAGTGTATCAGGAGCCAATACTGGGCTACGGTATCGAAATTCGCTGGCTACTTCTATATTACAAGGCACTCCAGCCATTTTTTCGAACCAGTATTTAGCGACCATACCTGCATGATAGCTGGTTCCACAGGCCAGGATTTGAATAGCTTTTACACTATCGAAAATTTGATCAGCATCGTGACCGATTGAATTGGTTTGCAATCGGTTATTGATGAACCGGCCTTCAAGAGTTTGTGAAATAGCAAAGGGTTGTTCATAAATTTCTTTCAGCATGTAATGACGATACTCGCCTTTGTCTACTGAATCGGCGGTCAGCTGGCTCTCTTTGATGGGTCGAGTGACTATTTGGTCGTTTAGATCATAAATAACCAACTCGTCGATTTTTATGGCCGCAATATCGCCATCTTCCAGAAAAATGAATCGCTGAGTGACCGGTAACAAGGCGGCCACATCAGAGGCGATAAAATATTCGCCAATACCCACACCAATAACCAGTGGACTGCCCTTGCGGCAGGCAATCAGAATATTAGGTTCATCACTGCATACGATACCTAACGCATAGGCACCTTCAAGTTTTTGGACTGTTTTCTTAACAGCATTTAACAAGCCGTCTGTGGTTTCCATGGTGTGGAATATTTCGTGAACAATCACCTCGGTGTCTGTTTGCGAAGTAAATTCAAAGCCTATTGCTTTCTGTGCGCCCCGTAATTGCTCATGATTTTCAATAATGCCGTTATGAACAACTGCGACTTTGTTACGACTAACGTGCGGGTGTGCATTTTCAGTGCTAGGCTTACCATGAGTTGCCCAGCGGGTATGTGCTATACCGATATGTCCTGAAATTGGATCTGCTTCTAGCAGTTGTTCAAGCTCGTTAACTTTTCCTAACGCCCTTTTTCTATAAATGTTTTGATCGTGAACAACCGCTAATCCGGCTGAATCATAGCCACGGTATTCCAAGCGTTTTAATCCTTCCAGTAGTATCGGAACTACATTACGCTGCGCGATTCCACCTACAATTCCACACATGTTATTTTTCCTCAATAATGTTGTTCGATGTAATACTGATTCCTGTATCAATGCCGACCTGCTTAACGGGTCGTTGCCATCCTGGTATGGAAATTTGTTTAATACGGCTGATAGTTAACTGATTTTCGGGACTATCTCGAGTAATTGTTGAACCAGCCCCAATTGTAGCATTTTTGCCTATAGTTACCGGTGCAACTAGTTGAGTATCAGAGCCGATAAAAGCGCCATCTTCAATAATAGTTCTAAATTTGTTAACGCCATCATAATTACAGGTGATCGTGCCTGCACCGATGTTAACTTGGCTTCCTACCGTGCTATCACCTATGTAGCTTAAATGATTAATTTTGCTACCCTGAGCAACTGAAGATTTTTTGATTTCCACAAAGTTACCGATGTGCACGTCTTGAGCGAGGACACTTTCCGGTCGCAACCTTGCGAATGGTCCAATTTTGCTACCAGCCCCGATGATAGCTCTATCGATAACGCTGTTAGCAAGAATTTCTACATTATCACCAATCACGGCATCTTTTATTTGGCACTGGGGGCCTATTTTGACGTTGTTGCCAATGCAATTTTGGCCTTCGAAAATAACGTTAATATCAATTTCCACGTCCTGCCCAACACTGTTGATTGAGCCACGCAAATCAAATCGGGATGGATCTATTAGAGTAACACCCTGTTCCATTAAGATATTTGCTTGTTCAAGTTGATAAACGCGCTCCAAATGACTGAGCTGCAAACGGTTATTAACTCCCAACACTTCATCGACAGTTTCTGGCTGGCTAGTCACAACAACCATTTGGTCTGCTACCGCCATTTCAATCACGTCGGTTAGATAATATTCACCTTGCGCATTCTTGTTACTCAATTGACTAAGCCACTTTTTTAATTTATCACCCCGCACAGCCATAATGCCGGTATTCCCCTCATTAATTAACTTTTCAGTGGCTGAGGCGTCTTTTTCTTCAACTATTTTAATCACTTGCCCAGTTGCATCCCTTACGATCCGCCCATACCCGGTTGGGTTTTCCAGCTTGACAGTTAGCAGTGCTAGCGATTTTTCATTAACATTGGCAATTAACTGCTTTACAGTTGCCAGTTTTAACAGCGGCACATCGCCATATAAAATCAATACTGTGTCGCTATCAGAGATTTGATTGGCTACTTGCTGAACAGCATGCCCAGTACCTAGTTGTTGCCTTTGTTCAACCCAGTCAGTTGCAATATCTTTTAAGGTTGTTTTCACCAATTCAGCACCATGGCCGATAACAATCTTAATAGTATTGTTATCGAGTTGCGAACTCATGTCATACACATGTTTTAGCAACGGCTTTTTAGCTATATTGTGTAATACTTTTGGAAGTTCAGATCGCATGCGAGTACCCTTACCCGCGGCCAGAATCACAGTAGTTATTTTCATCTCATATCTCATTCATAAAAAAAGCCCGATAGCGCAGTGAATACGTTATCGGGCTTTAAAAAGGCCTAAGCCCATATTAATTTATCCGCCGCGCTTTCTAAGTCTATCTAAAGTCCTTAACTGCATAGCAGCTTGAACTAATTGCGCTTGTGCGGCTGCATAATCAATTTTACCCGATTTGTCAGCCAGCGCTTCCTCAGCTCTAGCTTTCGCAGTTATAGCGGCGGCTTCATCAATATCTTTAGCTCTAATTGCAGTATCTGCCAAAATAGTAATGAGATGCGGCTGCACTTCTAAAATACCGCCTGAAATATAGAAGGGATGGCTCTCCTTATCATTAACTCTAACCCTTACTTCACCTGGGTTAAGCTTAGTGATCAATGGGGCATGTCGAGGTGAAATACCGACTTCACCCAACTCAGCGGGAGCGAATACCATTTCAACTAAACCGGAATAAATTTCTTTCTCTGCACTAACTATATCTACTTGCACGGTCATGGTCATTGTGTTACCTATGGTTTAACATCAACCTTTCATCAAATTCGCTTTTTCGAGCACTTCGTCGATGGTACCTACCATATAGAATGCTTGCTCGGGGATTGCATCAAATTCGCCATTGATTATGCCTTTAAAGCCAGCAATGGTATCTTTCAATGAGACATACTTACCCGGTGAGCCGGTAAAGACCTCTGCAACAAAGAAAGGTTGTGATAAAAAGCGTTGCATTTTTCGTGCTCTGGCGACAGTTAATTTATCTTCTTCAGATAATTCATCCATCCCTAAAATAGCAATAATGTCGCGCAACTCTTTATAACGCTGCAAAATACCTTGCACTTTTCGAGCTACGTCGTAATGTTCTTGCCCAATAACAAGTGGATCTAACTGACGACTGGTGGAATCTAAGGGATCTATTGCTGGATAAATACCCAACTCGGCAATTTGCCGCGACAAAACTACAGTCGCATCCAAGTGAGCGAATGTGGTGGCTGGTGAAGGGTCAGTTAAGTCGTCAGCAGGTACGTAGACAGCTTGTATTGAAGTAATTGAGCCGGTTTTAGTCGAAGTAATACGCTCCTGTAAAACACCCATTTCTTCTGCTAATGTCGGCTGATAACCCACCGCAGAAGGCATACGGCCCAACAATGCTGATACCTCGGTACCGGCCAAAGTATAACGGTAAATATTATCGACGAAAAATAATACATCGCGGCCCTCGTCACGGAAATATTCCGCCATAGTCAACCCGGTTAATGCTACACGTAATCTGTTTCCTGGTGGCTCGTTCATTTGTCCGTAGACCAATGATACTTTATCGATAACGTTTGAATCGGTCATTTCATGATAAAAGTCGTTACCTTCACGAGTCCGCTCTCCTACACCAGCGAACACAGAGTAACCACTGTGTTCAATCGCGATATTGCGAATCAACTCCATCATGTTTACGGTTTTACCTACACCAGCACCACCGAATAACCCGACTTTACCGCCTTTAGTGAAAGGACACACTAAATCGATTACTTTGATACCGGTTTCCAATAATTCGTTTGCGGCGGCTTGTTCTGCGTAACTTGGCGCTTCGCGGTGGATTCCCCATTTCACTTTTTCGCCGATTGGCCCTTTTTCATCAATGGGTTGACCTAGGACGTTCATAATACGGCCTAATGTTTCCTGGCCAACTGGTACGGAAATAGGGGCATTGGTATTCGTGACTATTAAGCCTCGGCTTAGCCCATCGGTACTACCCATAGCAATGGTTCTAGCAACGCCGTCGCCTAATTGTTGCTGTACTTCCAAAACCAAGTCTTTGCCTTCTACGATTAAGGCATCATATACTTTGGGCAGTTCTTCACGTGAAAATTCCACGTCAACAACCGCACCAATAATTTGAACGATTTTACCCGAACTCATTGAGTTGTCCTCTTAAAAATTAATTCGTTTTACTTGGGATATTCGACTAGCTCACGAGAGCTTTAAACGGCCGCGGCACCAGCAACAATTTCCGATATTTCTTGCGTAATTGCAGCCTGTCTGGCTTTGTTATAAACCAACTGCAACTCTTTTATAAGATTGCCAGCGTTATCCGAGGCACTTTTCATTGCGACCATCCTAGCGGCTTGCTCACAAGCATTATTTTCGACGAGCCCTTGATAAACTATAGATTCAATATAGCGAGTCAGAAGGTTATCCAAAACATATTTGGCATCTGGCTCATATATATAATCCCAATGACCACTTAGGTTTTCTTCAATTTCACCAGCAACAACAGGCAATAACTTTTCTACCGTAGGCTTTTGTGTCATGGTGTTCACAAATTCGTTGCTAACAACATACAACTCGTCGATCCTACCTTGATAATAAGCATCCAGCATAATTTTGATAATGCCGACAATAGTCTCTAAGTGAGGGGCATCACCCAATTTTGCAACTTGACCAACTAGATTTGCTTTCAAGTTACTGAAAAAACCGGAAGCTTTGGAACCGATTGTACAAACGTCGACCTCAACACCTTCTTTATCCCACAGCGATAAATGGTAAAGAGTTTTTCTAAATAAATTTGAGTTAAGGCCGCCGCATAATCCTCTGTCGGAGCTTACAACAATTAGACCTATTCGTTTCACCTCGCGACTAATCAAGAAAGGATGCTTATATTCCGGATTTGCTTGAGCCAAATGTTTAATGATTTGGCCGATTTTTTTTGAATATGGTCGCGTTGCTTGCATTCTGTCTTTTGTTTTACGCATCTTACTGGCAGCAACCATTTCCATGGCCCTGGTAATCTTTTGAGTATTTTTAATACTACCGATCTTTGTGCGTATTTCTTTGCCAACCGCCATTTGAAGATCCTATTACCAACTGTGAGTTTTAATAAAACTTTGAATCGCGCTTAACATCCCGGACCTTATTTCATCATTGAAATCACCGGTTGCGTTAATCTTATCCATTAATGCTACCTGATCAGATTTCATATACGCCTGAAGCGCAGCTTCGAAGTCCAGAACTTTGTTCACCTCTACAGCATCCAAAAAGCCCTCATTTGCTGCAAACAGTGAAACAGCCATCTGCGCAACTGACATTGGTGAATATTGATTTTGTTTCATCAATTCAGTAACACGTTGACCACGCTCAATCTGTTTGCGGGTGCTTTCATCCAAATCTGATGCAAATTGTGCAAAAGCCGCTAACTCACGATATTGAGCCAAATCAAGTCGGGTACCGCCGCCCAGCTTTTTAATAATCTTGGTTTGTGCAGCACCACCTACCCGGGACACGGACAAACCAGCGTTCACAGCAGGACGAATACCTGAGTTAAACAAATTACTTTCCAAGAATATCTGACCGTCGGTAATCGAGATTACGTTAGTCGGAACGAAAGCAGAAACGTCACCACCTTGCGTCTCAATAATAGGCAATGCCGTTAATGAACCTGTTTTACCTTTGACTTTTCCACCAGTTAATTTTTCTACTTCATCAGCGTTGATTCTAGAAGCTCTTTCCAGTAAACGAGAATGCAAATAGAATACGTCCCCTGGATAAGCTTCACGACCTGGTGGACGACGCAATAACAACGATACTTGTCTGTAAGCCCACGCTTGCTTAGTCAAATCATCATAAATAATCAGCGCATCTTCACCACGATCTCGGAAGAACTCACCCATTGAACAACCGGTATAAGGCGCAATAAATTGCAAGGCCGCAGATTCGGAGGCAGAGGCTACCACAATAATGGTATGCGCCATGGCGCCGTGCTCTTCCAGTTTACGAACTACGTTTGCAATCGAAGACCGCTTTTGACCAATCGCCACATAGATACATTTGATACCGGTATCTTTTTGATTGATGATGGCATCAACCGCAATCGCCGTTTTACCAGTTTGTCTGTCGCCGATAATCAATTCACGTTGTCCGCGTCCTACCGGAATCATGGCATCGATAGACTTTAATCCTAACTGTACGGGCTGATCAACCGATTGACGAGCAATAACACCTGGGGCGATTTTCTCAATCGGCGAGGCATCCGTTGTTTCGATCGCACCCTTGCCGTCAATAGGATTGCCCAAAGCATCAACAACGCGCCCGAGCAGAGCTTCGCCAACTGGAACCTCTAATATTTTTCCGGTACATTTAACTGTATCACCTTCAGAGATATGTTGGTATGAGCCTAATACAACCGCACCGACAGAGTCCCTTTCCAGGTTTAGCGCCATTCCAAAAGTGTTGCCTGGAAACTCTAGCATCTCGCCTTGCATAGCTTCAGACAAACCATGCACTCTAACGATACCGTCAGTCACGCTAACCACGGTGCCTTCTGTATGGGCTTCAGTACTCAGATCGAAGTTTTCGATCTTCTTTTTAATCAGATCACTTATTTCAGATGGATTTAGTTGCATTTTGTATATCTCACTCTCACTGTAGAGTCTTTTGCATGTGTTGGAGCTGGCCTCTAATAGATCCGTCAATTACTCTATCGCCTGCACGTACTAGAACGCCACCAATTAATGATTTATCGACGGCTACACTCATGTGAATTTTTTTCCCCAGTGTTTTTTCCAGTTTAGAAATCAAAACCTTTTTGTCCTCTTTGGAAAATTCAAAAGCAGAAATTACTTCAACATCAACATAACCTTCATCTTCCGCTTTGTATTCTTCGAAAAGCTTTGCAATATGAGAAACCAAAGTTAATCGATTGTTTTGCACAATCAACTTGAGAAAATTACCACCTTCCTCATCAATCTGACCTTGGCAAATATCGAGTATAAAATGAGATAATTTTTCTTTACTAATTTTCGGGTTATCGGCAACAGCAGCCACATTTTTATTAATTAACACAGCTGAGATAAAAGCCAAACTTTGAGACCATTTCTCTGCGGAATTGGTCTGCTTTGCTCTTTTAAATACTGCTGACGCATAAGGTCTTGCCAATGTTGCCAACTCGCTCATTGTGCTCAGCCTAATTGATTAGAGACTTTACTGATAATGCCTTGATGCTTGGCTTTATCAATTTCAGCACCCAGGATTTGCTCTGCTGCGCTAAAAGCCAAGCCAGCCACCTCTTTTCTCAAGCTTTCTTTAGCTTGTTGCATTTCTTGTTCAACTTGCGCTTTTGCCGCGAGAATTATCCGCTCACCTTCCTTTTTAGCAGCGTCTTTAGATTCTTCAACAATCTCATTGGCGCGCTTTTGAGCAAGATTAACAATTTCCGACGACTGCTCTTTGGCTTCTTTTAACACATTCTTTGCTTTTTTTTCAGCCAACTGCATTTCTGCCTGACCTTTTTCAGCCGCCGCCAGTCCTGCAGCAATTTTTTTATTACGTTCTTCTAAAGAGTGAAATAAAGGCGGCCAAATGTACTTCATGGTAAACCAAACCAGAAGTGCAAAAGTTATCATCTGCCCTATAAGGGTGGCATTGATGCTCACGATGCGATCCTCTTGTTGTTATTGAAGTTAAACAATCTTAGCCTGCCGCAGCCGTTTGCACTGCTGACAAAAAAGGGTTTGCAAAAGTAAAAAATAACGCCAAACCAACACCGATCATTGTTACGGCATCAAGCAAGCCAGCTACCACGAACATTTTAACCTGCAGCATAGGCACCATCTCTGGCTGCCGGGCAGCACCTTCGAGAAATTTGCCCCCTAACAGACCGAAGCCTATAGCCGTTCCTAAAGCACCCATACCAAGAACTAAGCCTACTGCAATAGCAGTCATGCCTTGTACATCAGCAATTAATCTTGCAATTTCCATGAAACCTCCAAAGGTATTTTTACGTTATAAAAAACAATTAATGATCTTCGTGTGCCATACTCAGGTAAACAATTGTTAACACCATAAATATGAACGCTTGAAGGGTAATGATTAGAATGTGAAAGATCGCCCAAGGAAAGCTCAGCGCAGGCTGTATATACCAAGGCAACAAGGCAATCAATATAAAAATCAACTCGCCAGCGTAAAGGTTGCCAAACAACCGAAGCGCCAGAGATATGGGCTTAGCGATTTCTTCTACGAGTTTAAGTAGTAGATTAAAAGGAAGTAGCCAAGGACCAAAAGGTTGGAACATCAATTCCTTGGCAAAGCCCCAGGGTCCTTTAATCTTTATGCTATAAAAAATGATTAAGCAAAATACAGATATAGACATGGCAAAAGTGGCGTTTAAATCAGTGCTCGGCACAACGCGGAGATAATCGATGCCCATCAATGCTCCAATTCCTGGCAATATATCTACAGGAAATAAGTCCATAAAATTCCACAAAAATACCCAGCAAAATATAGTTAGAGCCAATGGGGCAATTAACTTACTGTGTCCGTGAAAGCTGTCTTTGACCTGGGTATCAACAAATTCAATCAGCATTTCGGCAAAACTCTGCACCAAGCCAGGCACGCCGGATGTGGTTTTTTCAGCAGCCGTTTTAAAAAACCATATAAATAAGCCACCGAGAACTGCTGAAAAAAACAAGGTATCAAGATGTAACGTCCAAAAACCCTCACCCGCACTCAGTGGAGTTAAATGGTGAATAATATACCCGGTTGCACCTTCGGCAGCATGAGCTTCAGTTGCCATCAATTCTCTCTCTTGTGTTGTTTAGGTTACTTAAGTTAGCGCATCAGTAGCGCAAACCAAAAAACTGATAATACTGCTATATACCCCACTAGCAGCGGTATTACTTGCAAAGCCGGAATTTGAAAAATTATCGCAAACAGCGCAGCTGTCAGAACGAGCTTACCAGATTCCCCCGCATAAAAAGATCTAACAATTTTTCTGGGTTCCTGCCCTCTTGATTTATACATTCTCAATGCAAAATACACATTTGGTATAAAAGCAGCTAATCCACCCAATAATGAAAAAAGAGCCCCTAATGATCCATCGACAATAGCAAAACTAGCTGTTGTAAGAATAATGATCAGGATCTGAAAGCTTAATATTTTACTGACAACCGATAATTGTCCGCCGATCACAGTAAGCCCCAAAACCCAAAGACGAGCGATTATATCCAGGGGCCTCTATTAAATCAAGGAAGATTAACAGCAATCTAATTGTTTTTGTTATTGTTTCGCTATGATAATCGATGTGTTAACCATTTGAATGCATTACTTAAATTGCTCAATGATTCCATCTAATTCCTCTAAACTTGTGTAATTAATTACTAATTTACCGGTACCGTTTTCTTTATGGTCTATCAGAACTTTTGCCCCTAATTTGGCAGTTAATTGTTCTTGCAATCGTAAAGTGTCTTTATCTCTCTGCCGGATAGTTGTAGTTTTCGGCCCCATCAAGGCTTCTTTCACTAAACGTTCAGCATCTCTGACTGTTAAACCTTCTCTCGCAATTTTATTAGCCAGTTCTATTTGTTTGGCAGCGTCTAATGATAATAACGCCCGCGCATGACCCATTTCCAACTCTCTGCTAATCAACAATTTTTTAACTTCCGGTTGTAAATCCATTAACCTCAGCAAATTAGTCACAGTAACACGGGATTTTCCGACAGCATCCGCTATTTGTTGATGGGTCATGCCAAACTCGTCCAGTAGCCGCCTGAGGGCTTCAGCTTCCTCTAAAGGATTTAAATCTTCTCTTTGAATATTTTCGATCAATGCAATCGCCATAGTAGCTTGATCATCTATGTCCCTAATGACTACAGGCACTTGCTGCAATCCTGCCAATTGCGCGGCTCTCCAACGCCGTTCGCCAGCAACAATCTCATACCTCTCAAAGCTTATTTTACGCACTACTACTGGCTGAATAATGCCTTGCGCTTTGATTGAGTCAGCAAGCTCTTGCAGCTTTTCGGGATCAATATCCCTTCGCGGTTGATATTTGCCTCGTTGCAAATATTCAATAGGCAGGGCCTGCAATTGCTCGTGTGATTTTTCAGCAGACAAAGACACGCTGCCTAGCAAAGCATCAAGCCCTCGATTTAAACCTCGTTTTTTTACTGTCATGAAATTATCGACTTCTCTCGTGATAAGGCTTATTAGCTACGCCTAAGAACTTGCTCAAATTCCTCAAGCAAGTTAGACAATGCCGCCGCCTCTTCTTGCAGCAATAAATTTTCTCTTTGAATATCTTTAATCAAAGCGATCGCCATCGCTGGCTGTCTCAACAATTCATTACTTTCGAGATTAACCGAGGCGTCAATTTGTAGCTGATTTTCAGTAAGAGTGGGTTGATTATTCTCTACTAAATTCTGTTTTTCGATTGGATCTCTTCCGGACGCATCGGCCAATAGCGCTTCCAGGCCCCGACCCAATCCTCTCTTTTTTAAATTCATGCTTTATGATTTTTTTCTTTTTTAATCATCTCTGCAGCCAACGCAACATAAGCTGCCGCGCCACGGGATGACTTGTCGTAACTTAATACGGGCAAGCCATGACTGGGAGCCTCAGCCAAACGTATATTTCTTGGTACACAAGTCCTGAAAACCTTGTCGCCAAAATAACGAATTAATTGCTCCGACACATCTTTAGTCAGACGGTTTCTATCATCATACATAGTTCGCACAATGCCTTCTAGGTGCAGGTCAGGGTTAACAGAATCTTGAATATTCTTCAAAGTAGTCATTAATGCTGATAGTCCTTCCAACGCATAATATTCACATTGCATAGGGATAAGCAAACTGTTAGCCGCAACCATGGCATTTAAAGTCAGCATATTTAAAGAAGGTGGGCAATCGATCAGAATATAATCGTAATCCGGCTTCACCTGCACTAACGCATCGGCAAGTCGCATTTCTTTACGATCAGCTTGCATCAACTGCACTTCAGCTGCAGTCAGATCGGAATTACCAGACACCACCGAAAAGCCAATCTCAGGCAATTGAATAACAGTCTCTGCAACCGGCACATCCTCCATTAATAGATCGTAGCTTGAGTACTTAACCTCCTGCTTATCAATGCCGCAACCCATAGCTGCGTTACCTTGCGGATCAAGATCGATCAGCAAAACTCTGCGTTTAGCTGCACCCAATGATGCCGCCAAATTAACACTTGTTGTTGTTTTGCCCACGCCACCTTTTTGGTTTGTGACAGCAATTATTTTTCCCACTATCCTACGACCTCTTTAAGCAATTCTATGCGTACTAAGCATCTATCCACCTCAATGCCGGGGATGCTAATTGGTATGACCTCTGATTTTAAAGACAACTGTTGCAGTTCCGACTCTGGTGTTTGCCCTTTCATTGCCAACAGCACTCCTTTTTCAGCCGCTAAATGTGCAGTTTTTGCGAGGGTGTCCGGTAAGCTTGCAAAAGCTCGAGTTAACACGGTATCGAATAAGGCTGCAGGTCGATGTTGTTCCACCCGATCATTACAAACCTTTGCATTAGCAAGCTTTAACTCCATTACCGCTTGCTGTACGAAGCGGGTTTTTTTTGCATTACTGTCCAGCAATACAAATTCTACTTCAGGTAAACAAACAGCTAACGGAATCCCGGGCAATCCGGCCCCCGTGCCTATATCAATGATCCGTTTGCCTTCAAGATATGGCAAAACAGCCAAGCTATCCAATAGGTGCAGCTGCACCATCTCTTCCCGTTGCCTTATTGCGGTCAGATTATAAGCTTTATTCCATTTTTCAATAAGCTTAACAAATGCCAAGAGTTGCTGACACTGATTATCTGATAAGGTTAAATTTAAACCTTTGATCCCGACAAGCAGTATGTTGAGACAAGGATCGATAGCGCTATCCATCAGGCCGCTTTATTTTTTAAATAGACCAGCAGCAATGAAATTGCCGCAGGCGTAACTCCTGGAATTCTTGAAGCCTGTCCTAGTGTTTCTGGTTGTTGTTTTTTAAGTTTTTCACTAACCTCATTAGAAAGGCCAGGGACGTTTTTATAATCGAACGCTTCTGGCAAGCGAAAATGATCATATCGCAAGGTCTTATCAATTTCAGTTTGCTGACGCTCTATGTAGCCTGCGTATTTGGCCTGAATTTCAACCTGTTCCGCAACATCGTCAGAAACAGTGTCACCGCTATCAAAAAATGTCAGCAGGCGCTTTACATCAACCTCGGGCCGGCGCAGCAACTCCATTAAATTTACTTCCCGAAGTAAAGCGGCTCCCCAAATTGCCTCAACTTCCGCCGCTTGGGCAGACTCTGATCGTATCCAGGTTTTTTTGAAATCTCCCTGTAATTGGGCGATGGCTTCTCGTTTGGTTTCAAACTCCTGCCAACGATGATCATTAACAAGACCTAACTCCCGGCCTTTTTCGGTTAACCGTAAATCGGCGTTATCCTCGCGTAACAACAAGCGATACTCTGCTCGGCTAGTGAACATTCGGTAAGGTTCTTGAGTACCACGGGTAATTAGATCATCGATCATAACACCGATATAAGCTTCATTTCGCTGCGGACACCAACTATCCAGACCATTAACCAATCGTGCTGCATTCAATCCGGCAATTAAGCCCTGAGCGGCGGCTTCTTCGTAACCTGTAGTGCCATTGACTTGTCCGGCAAAGAACAAACCATCCATGTGTTTGGTTTCCAGCGAGGCTTTTAAGTCCCTGGGATCAAAAAAATCATATTCGATAGCATAGCCGGGGCGAAGAATTTCAGCATTTTCAAAACCCAGCATGGAGCGAACCATTTCATACTGAACATCAAATGGCAAGCTGGTAGAAATCCCGTTGGGATAAATCTCATGAGTATCCAAACCTTCTGGTTCTACAAAAATCTGATGTGAATCGCGCTCGGCAAATCGTACTACTTTGTCTTCTATGGAGGGACAATAACGTGGTCCAATCCCTTCGATAACTCCTGAATACATGGGTGATCGATCCAGGTTGGACCGAATAATATCGTGGGTTTTGCTATTAGTGCGCGTGATGTAACAAGGAATTTGTCGCGGATGTTGTTCGCGTTTTCCTAAAAAAGAAAACACCGGAGTTGGATCATCTCCGTGCTGAGTTTCCAGTTTGCCGAAGTCAATAGTTCGGCCATCAATACGAGGTGGCGTACCGGTTTTCAAACGATCAATACGAAACGGCAATTCTCTTAAACGTTCAGATAACGCAATAGAAGCTGGATCGCCCGCTCGACCGCCGCTGTAATTTTCTAGACCAATATGAATTTTACCGCCTAAAAACGTGCCGGTTGTCAGAACAACTGCGTCGGCTATAAAGCTCACACCCATTTGGGTTTTAACGCCAACAACACGATTGCCATCGACGATTAAATCAGCGACTGTTTGCTGAAACAAGGCCAAATTTGGTTGGTTTTCCAGTACAGTTCTTATGGCTTGTTTATATAGCTTACGATCTGCCTGTGCACGAGTCGCTCTAACCGCTGCACCTTTGCTGGCATTAAGAATACGAAACTGGATACCACCATGATCAATCGCCTGAGCCATCGCGCCGCCCAAGGCATCAATCTCTTTAACCAAATGGCCTTTACCGATACCGCCGATGGCCGGGTTACAGCTCATTTGTCCTAAAGTATCGATATTCTGGGTCAGCAACAAGGTTTGCGCACCGCATCGAGCTGACGCTAGTGCTGCTTCTGTGCCGGCATGTCCACCGCCCACTACGATTACGTCAAATTTTTTTTTGAATTGCACAGCTACTCTACACTCCAAAGGATGCTATTATTTGCAGGTGTAATTTTACACGCTGGTATCTATTATAAGAGGTAAATTATGAAAAATCGTAATAAATCAACGCAAGCACTGTGCGTCCCGATCCAAAATCCGGTTGCTAAATTTGCAGCTCAGTTTAATAAGGCAGCAACATTTCGAGACCAAAGCAAATACACTCGCAACAACAAACACAAAAAGCAGGAGGCTTGGTCAATCGCTCTAGCAAGAGTCATTGACCAAGTCCCTTGCTTTTCCGGGAATCAGCAACCTGCCTGATTGGCGCACTTGATACACAAAGTAGAATAAGGCAGAGCTTTTAAACGTTCCCGCCCCACAGGTTCACCGCAAGCCTCACAAACACCGTATTCTCCGCTATCGATTCTAGCGATAGCTCGCTTGATCATATCAATTTCTTTTCTGGCGGAATTACCCAGATAATCTAAAACCTGATCATTCTCGGTTTGGGTGGCCTGCTCAGCAAAATCCTTGTCCAGCGGCCCGTCCAAATGTTTAACATCATTGGTGATTTTAGCTAAGCGCTCGCTCAGATCCTCCAGCATGTCGCTTAATGTTTTTTTTGTGTCTTCAAACTCTTTCATAATTCTCTCTGCCTGACTTGCTTTGGCCCATCTTAACTGAATCCTTAACTATAATGTAGACATTGTTCTAAAACCCAACTGTTCATCGACCATGCAAAACGCCTTAGACCAGCTATTAGATTCTGCCAATCAGATTATTCTTGGTAAATCGCATCAAATTCGTTTGGCATTATGTTGCGTATTAGCGCGTGGCCATTTGTTAATTGAGGATGTACCCGGAGTTGGTAAAACTACACTGGCGCATACTCTGGCAAAACTGTTAGGCCTGGATTATCAGCGCATTCAATTCACCAGCGATATACTGCCTGCCGACATTATTGGCGCATCCATATTTGATGCTCAGAACCATGAATTTAAATTTCATCCAGGGCCTATTTTTAAACAAATGTTGTTAGCTGATGAAATCAATCGTTCAACGCCTAAAGCGCAAAGCGCTCTATTGGAAGCGATGGAAGAACACCAAGTCACAGTAGAAGGCATAACTTATGCCTTACCAGAACCTTTTTTTGTGATTGCTACTCAAAATCCCGCCCATCAAATAGGCACCTTTCCTTTACCCGAGTCACAACTGGATCGCTTTTTGATGCGGATTGAACTGGGCTATCCCGATCAAAAAGCCGAAAGACTATTACTGAGCGGACAAAATAGACATGATTTAATTTCCGAATTACCCATAAAGCTCGACCCTAAACAGCTACAGTCTATCCAAAAATTTATTCCCAAAATCCACGTTTCAAATGCAGTGCTAGATTATTGCCAAGCTATTATTGCTTATACGCGCAGCTCGCCTGACTATCATTGCGGGCTTTCACCCCGAGCCGGATTAGCGTTACTCACTGCGGCTAAAGCATGGGCGTTTATGCACAGACGCGATGCGGTTATCCCTGAAGATGTTCAAGCAGTTCTAGCAGCCGTGGCCGGTCATCGATTAAGAACGGGCAGCACCAATTCAGACGCTAT
Organism: Methylococcales bacterium; assembly: GCA_965247565.1. Classification (GTDB taxonomy): domain Bacteria; phylum Pseudomonadota; class Gammaproteobacteria; order Methylococcales; family Methylomonadaceae; genus CBDFHF01. The sequence continues at coordinate 291,881 of CBDFHF010000001.1, forward strand.
CGTCGCGCCAATTTTAGCCAAACTTTCAGCGCTTTGAGCCGGTTACCATTAAAAGATCGTTTTAAGCTGAGCCGCTTTTTTACGGGCGAACAGGCAACCGATCAACCGATTACTTTAAATCAGCGCCGAATTTTTATATTACCTACCCAGCGAGGGCTAGGGTTTGTTGTCCTCATTTCCTTGTTGTTACTAATTGCTTTTGTTTACAGCAACAACTTGGCTTACATGTTAGCTTTTTTGCTCGCTAGCATTTTTTTTATAACTATCCTGCACACTTATCAATCTTTATCGGGCCTGATATTAAAAGAAGCGCCAAGCAAAAATGTATTTGCCGGAGAGATGGCAGAATTTTTCATTCAAATAGAAAACCCTACCAACAAAGACTGCCACAACATACAAATTTCAATGGAACGAGTGGAGGATCTGAGCATATCGGCGCATAGCAAAGCACCGATTTCCCTTTACTCATCGACCAATCAACGGGGTTGGCATGGTATGGGCAAAGTGACTGTTGCCAGCACATTTCCATTTGGATTATTTCGTGCTTGGTCGCCACTACGATTTAACCTAAAAATATTGGTTTACCCCAAACCGGCAACGACACAGTTGCCTTTTCCAGAAACGCCCTCTGCTCAAGCAAGACAAGGCTTGAGAAAAAAAGGCTCGGAAGATTATCATGGCTTGCAACCCTATCATGCGGGTGATGCTATCAGGCATATGGATTGGAAAACTTATGCTAAAGGTTTGGGGCTCTATACCAAGCAATACGGTGGCGAACAATCGGCGGTAATCTGGCTGGATTACGACTACACTCCCGGCTATTCCCGAGAAGAACGTTTAAGCCAATTATGCCGTTGGGTTATGGATGCGGAACAAGCCGGAATTAGTTACGGTTTTTCACTACCCGGAATAAAGCGGTTACCTGACCATGGTTTGCAACATTATCGAAACTGCTTGGACGCCTTAGCGTTGTTTTAAATAGCTCGTGTGACCCCTAAAAGATGACTGCCCAACTTAACATAAACACACTGATATTTTTGCTATCAGCTATCGGTCTTATTGTTTTTCCTCATGTTTACAATCTGCCGGGTTCGGTATTCGGCTTCTTTTGCTTTTTGTTAGCTTGGCGTTTTGTGGCAATCTGGCGACCCAATTGGCTTCCGGGTCGATTAGCTTTGTTGTTATTAACAGTGATTGGCATTGCTCTACTTTACCTGCAACATCAGGGCTTATTGGGTCGAGATGCGGGAACCCGTTTGTTTGTGGTGGCTTTGGGGCTCAAGTTAATGGAAATAAAATCCAGCCGCGATACTTATCTGATCACTTTTCTGGCTTTTATTGTGGCCACTTCCCAGTTTTTATACCAGCAAAGCATTGTAATGGCGGTGTACATTTTGTTTGTGTGTTGTGTGCTACTGGGCACATTGGTTTCCATCAATAGTATCCAGCCACGACATCTGGCTGCCTTAAAAACCGCCGCAATCGTCATTTTGCAGGCGATCCCAATGGCTATCGTTATTTTTATCTTTTTTCCGCGTATTCCTGCGCCGCGCTGGATGTATTTTAATGACGGGCATCAAGCCAAAATGGGACTGAGCGATACGATGGAACCCGGCTCAATCAACAACCTAAGTCTATCTGATGAGTTGGTTTTTCGGGTAAAGTTTACCGGTGCTATTCCGCCGCCCGCACAACGTTATTGGCGGGGGCCGGTTTTATCGCGCACTGATGGGAAGAAATGGATGCAAGCCACCAATCTAGCCTATCTGCCGGCACCGCAAAAACCGGTATTTTCCGGTACCGCCTATCAATACAAGTTATTAATGGAACCTCAGCATAAAAACTGGGTTTTCGCCCTGGATATGCCAGCGGACTATAGCGATCCGCTGAGCTTGAACGCCAACTATCAATTAATTAGCGCAGCACAACCCAATAAACGTGCCGAATATAAAATCATTTCATTTCCCACATTCAATACCGGCAATATCAGCGCTGTCGATTACCGCAACGCCATGCAATTACCCGACGAGCCATCCGCCAGAATGCAACGCTTAGTAAAACAATTACACGGCATTGATAATCCGCCATTAGATTTTATAAAGCACACCTTGAATCATTTTAAAACTGAAGACTTTCATTACACTTTAAAACCACCGTTACTGGCAGAAAACCCCATTGAAAGTTTTTTATTCGAGACCCGCCATGGCTTTTGCGAACATTACGCCGCCGCTTTTGTGTATTTAATGCGTGTGGGGCAAGTGCCAGCACGAGTTGTGACTGGCTATCAAGGCGGGGAATTGAATAAAGTCGGTAATTTTTTGGACATCAAACAAGCTCACGCTCATGCTTGGGCTGAAGTCTGGCTAGAGAGGCAAGGTTGGGTAAGAATTGACCCGACCGCCGCTATTGCTCCGGAACGTATCGAACAAGATATTAATATCGACCAGCAAATTGCTAGCGGTATGCTCAGCTATGCTTCAGCTACCGATAGCCAAGCGGCATTTAGCTGGTTAAAACAAACCCGACAGTTTTGGGGCAATGTGGACTACAACTGGCAGCGCTGGGTAATTAACTACGATACTGATAATCAGAGTAGATTTTTGTCTGCCTTTGGCATAAAAGATATGACTACAATGGTGTATTGGATGGCGGGTATTGTTAGTGTATTGACTGCTTTTTTAAGTGCATGGTTATTTTATTCCCAGAAAAAGCCCCGCGATCCGGTATTGGCAAACTACCAACGATTCTGTAACAAAATTGCCCAGCAGGGTTTATCAAGAGACGAAGGCGAGGGTGTCATTGCTTTTGCGGAGCGTATCAAACTAAAGTTGCCAGAACATGCGCAGAACATAGATGACATTACGGCGCTATTTATTCAACTACGATACGGTAAACAACCGAATTCGAAAGACTTTTCCAACTTTCATCGGCAGATAGCGCAATTAAAAATACCCAATCCCGCGCGGTTCAAGTTTTAGAGGGGGCAACATGGTTGCCTCTTAACTAAGGTGGTTTTTTAACACCTCACCGACGAGTAGTACTGGATTATTGATCTGGTTCTTTACCGATTGAACTTTGCCGATAGTTTTTGCAGCCTGTTGATCGGTAAATCGGATTGAAATTTCTTTTAAACCACTCTATCACCCGGTTCTTGCCCTTCAAAGAAGGCGGCAATATTAGCCAACACTCGATTGCCCATGGCGGCGCGGGTTTCCTCGGTGCCGCTGCCCATGTGTGGGAGCAAGGTTACGTTGTCTAACTCTAGAAATCCGGGGTTCAAGTGTGGTTCGTTTTCATATACATCTAATCCGGCGCCAGCAATCCAGCCATGTTTTAAAGCGTTGATTAAGGCTTGGCTATCAACGACGTCGCCACGCGCGGTGTTGATTAAATGTGCAGATGGACGCATTAATTTTAAGCGTTGTTCGTTGATTAAATGCTTGGTGGCAGCGCCGCCTGGACAATGCAGTGATACAAAGTTGGCTTCGCTTAAAACTTCTTCCACAGAAGCGCATTGAGTGGCGTTAAATTTGTTGATAATTTCTGCAGAAATTGGGCTCGGATTGTAGAACAGAATGTCCATATCAAATCCGAAATGGGCTTTTTTGGCCATTGCTTGAGCGATGCGGCCAAAACCAATTAAGCCCAGTTTTTTGCCGGTGACTTTTTGGCTAAGCAAATGGGTTGGATACCAACCCGTCCATTGCTTGTTGCGTAATAAACGTTCGCCCTCCGAAGCGCGACGGGCAGACATCAATAGCAATAACATGGCAATATCGGCGGTGCAGTCGGTGAGAACATGCGGGGTGTTGGTAACGACAATGCTTTGGGCTTTGGCGGCATTAATGTCTATGTTGTTATAACCGACCCCAAAGTTGCCAATAATTTTAGCGCGCCGATCTGCAACATTGATAATATCAGCGGTGATGGCATCCGTTACCGTAGGCAACAGTGCATCAGCGTTTTGTAGCGCAAACTTAAGTTGGTCGGCCGTCATGGGGATGTCTTGCTCATTTAACTGTACGTCGTAGAGCATCTTTAGTTTGGCTTCAACTTCAGTAGGCCATTTTCGTGTGACAACGACTTTAGGTTTGCTCATAAAATGAACTCCAGACGGGAAATGAGTGGGGCAGGGTGTCAGGTCAGCACTGATCTGACACCGGTAATCTAAGGAAAGACCCTAATTACTGTAGGGCGAGTTATGGCAAGGCTTGTGTGCTAATAACTCATCCTGCAGACTTTTTTACTTGGCAGTAGAGCGGTAATATTCAATGGCTGCTGCAACACCACTGCCGGGTTTAATATCAAAGCCGTTATCCAGTAAAGCCATTTCCACACCTGCAAAACAACCCAGCATGGACACATCGTTCATATCGCCAACATGGCCAATACGAAAGGCCTTGCCAGCAAGTTCTGATAAACCGCCACCTAAGGAAATATTGTATTTGCTAAATGCGGTACTGATAACGTGTCGCGCATCTTTACCTTCCGGAACCATAACTGCGGTGACCGTATCAGAAGCAAAGCCGGGTTGAGCACATTCTTTTAGGCCCCAAGCAGCCACTGCACGGCGTGTACCCTCTGCCAAACGGTGATGGCGAGCATAAACATTTTCCATGCCTTCTTCCAGCAACATATCCAGGGCTTTACGTAATCCGTATAGAATTGGCAAAGCAGGTGTATACGGGGTATAGCCGTCTTTATTGGTATTGATTTGATCCTTCAAATCCAGAAAGCAACGCGGATAGGTACAAGTTTCCAACGCTTTCAAGGCTTTTTGGCTGAACGCTAAGAAAGCGCCGCCGGCAGGCATCATAAAGCCTTTTTGTGAGCCGCTAATAGCACCATCCACGCCCCATTCGTCCATGCGGAAATCCAGACTGGCGATAGAACTGACGCCATCGACAAATAGCAGGGCAGGGTGGTTGGCTGCGTTCAACGCTTTGCGGACGCCGCCGATGTCGCTGGTTACGCCTGTCGCAGTTTCATTATGGGTAGCTAACACTGCTTTAATGGTGTGGCCGGTGTCTTCTTTTAAACGCGCTTCCAATTTGTCCAAAGGAATGCCTTTGCCCCAAGTTTCTTGATGAATTTCCACATCAAAACCTAAACGTTTAGCCATTTCACCCCAGAGATGGCTGAATTGACCAAACCGGTAGATTAATACTTTATCGCCGGGATTTAAGGTATTGGTTAAAGCGACTTCCCAACCGGCAGTACCGGTTGCAGGAAAGATAAAGGCTTGACCCGTTTCGGTTTTGAAGATTTTTTTCAGATCTTGTAAAAGAGGCGTTAATAATTTTGGAAACACCGGAGAACGATGGTCTTCCATTGTCACATGCATGGCATTAAGCACTTCGTTAGGTACGTTAGTGGGTCCGGGTATATATAGGTGGTTACGACCAGCCATGAATTTGCCTCTTGGTTTGATTAAGAAATGAAATGATTTTTAAGAATGGTTGGGCATTAAAAATGCTAATGCCTAATGGCCGGAAATAATGACATAGGCATCGCCAATCAGCAAGATTAGATTGCGTTTGGTGCGGTAACTGCCTGATATTAAGCAGACTATCGCGATTAACCTAAGTAAGTGTCTGAAAATTTTACACATAATCTCTCTCTAAGCTTCTAATAAATAATAAAAATACATAAATGGCTTGATTTTTGCTGAAAATAACAATGTTGCTTGGTCTGCTGCTATTTGGTTCGGCTATGGCAATAATCTTAATGGCTAGTCTAGATGGCTTGCCCTTCAAAACTCAACACAAAGGAAATGCAAATGAAATACACCAAGCACTTGTTAGCTGCTGGCTTATTGATTAGTTTGAGCACGATGACTGCTCAAGCGGCTTTGTTAAGCCGTGGCGGTGGCACCATGTTTTACGATACCGTCGAAGATGTTACCTGGGTAACTGATGCCCATTTGTTCAAAACCCAAGCTGCTAGCGACCCTAGTTTAATTAGCACTATTATCGCAAATGTTGGCACTGTCTTGTATGGCAACGAACCCCATGTCTTAACCACAAACGATTTTTATACTGATTTTGATAATAATGTTTTTGTTATGAGTTGGTTGGGAGCTCAGGCTTATGTGGAGAATCTTAATTACGGTGGTGTTAGTGACTGGCGCTTACCAATGGTTTCAACGTTGAATTGGGTGCCGGTGACCGGTGAATTTGCCAGTATATTTAACCCTGATAATGAAAGAGAACCTGGTGTTTCATTTTTAAACATGTATGGTTTTGGTGGTCCAGGTACTTGGGTGACCGGCACTTATGATCAAGAGTCTTTTTGGGTTGTAGACACCATGTTATATCAGTATACACGTACTGTTGATCACGGTTTTCAACTTGCTGGTGGAGTATGGGCCGTCCGTGACGGTGATGTTGCCGCAGTACCCGTTCCGGCAGCTGCTTGGTTGTTTGGTAGTGCTTTGTTCGGCTTCGTGGGTTTAAAACAGCGTAATCGCATCGCTTAATTAGCGTTGAAGGGAGCTGCTAGTATGGCACTCCCTTCGTTTTTAACGCTCTGCACTTTGCTATTTTACGGAGCAAAGCTTTTCTAATGCAATCTAGAGATTGTCATAAAGCAAAAAGCTACGGTTTAGCCTGTTGCTATTAATATTATTGGCATTGTTAAAATAATATAGTCTATATTTATTCAATTTACATTGGATGGGAGCTATGTATGAATTGCCCAAAATGTGGTTCAGTTGACTGTACTAAAGATGGCATTATAAAAGAAAGACAGCGGTATAAGTGCAAATCATGCGGCTATAGACATACTGTCAGCTATTTAGGAATCAGTCCCGCCATCAAGCGACAAGCTCTCCAGCTTTACCTTGAAGGGCTTGGTTTTCGTTCCATTGGCCGGTTTCTGAAATGCAGTCATGTTGCCGTATATAACTGGATCAAGGCGCACGGCGAGTCAATTGAGTCAATTCGCTCTGCGGCGGGGGTTGATATTGTCGAAATGGATGAGATGCATACCTATATTGGTTCCAAAAAAACTATTGCTGGATCTGGATTGCTGTTGATCGAAATGGGAAACGATTTCTCCACTGCGTTGTGGGTTCCCGCGACACCAAAACAGGACGAAAGCTCTGGAATGGCGTTAAAAATAAAGACATAACCCAGGTTATGAGTGACTACTGGAGTCCGTATGAGAAATTCGTTCCGAAAGAGTTGCATACTCAATCAAAAGCCGAAACCTATACGGTAGAGGGATATAACAGCTTGTGCAGACATTTTCTTGCTCGGTTACGCCGAAAGTCTAAATGCTATAGCAAGAGCCAAGACATGCTGAAATATTCTGTCATGCTTTTGATGTTGAAATGGAATGGTGAACTAGACGCTATACTTAATTAACAATGCCATATTATTTATATAAAACATTACCCGATACTAAATCATCTTGATTTGGGCTCGCTAAACTGTCAGTAAAATTTACAAGTTGTAGCGACTGTTAATGACCAATTTCAGAGCCAAATCAGTGCAATTTGTTAGTTATGATGACAAGGTCATTTAAACACAAATAAAGCCAACACTTAGAAGTTACATAAGCTGTCTATAGTGCGCAAAACTGTCAATAAAATTTACACATTTTAGTCTTCCTTAACTGAGCCCAGCTTTAGGCTATGCTTAAATAAACTAACAGTAAAATAGCCATTGAGCATGTTGTATGAATGCACTGTAACCGCTAATCGAAAACCACAACTGCAAGCTAAATTTCTCATATTGTTGGTAATACCAAGTTAAGGACAAGGTATCAATTGACTTTAGCCCCCCTGAAAGTAAAATGTGCGGCTAATTTACGTCCGTTAAAAGCGGGTTGTAACAGATCAAGCGCTGAGTTTTTCAGAGCCCTTCCGATAGTTAATTATTGCAAAGTTAGGAATGTTCAAATGAGTCACACCTTATATACAGCGTCTGTGCAACGTGTTCAGCGTTGTGAACTGGCTGTTCCCGGTTCCAGTCCTGAAATGTTCGAAAAAGCATTGAAAAGTGGTGCAGACTTCATTTTTCTGGATCTTGAAGACGCGGTTGCGCCGGACGACAAACTGCAAGCCCGTAAAAATATCATTCAAGCGATTAACGATCTGGATTGGAAAGGTCACGGTATTACTGTTTCTGTGCGTATCAATGGCCTGGACACCCAATACATGGTGCGCGATTTGGTGGACTTGGTCGAACAATGCGGCGCGAAACTGGAAACCATTTTAATTCCAAAAGTGGGTGTGTATTCGGATGTGTACATGGTGGAAGCGATGCTTAACCAACTGGAAATGCAGCAAGGCTTAAAAAATAAGATCGGCATTGAAGCCTTGATCGAAACTGCGCTAGGTATGGCCAATGTGGAAGATATTGCCCGTAATGGCGCGGCCGGTCGTTTGGAAGCCTTGCATTTCGGTGTGGCCGATTACGCCGCCAGCAACCGGGCTAGAACTACCAATATCGGCGGTTTAAATCCGGATTATCCCGGCGACCAATGGCATGCTGCAATTAGCCGCATGACTGTAGCTTGCCGTGCTTTCGGTTTACGGCCTATCGATGGCCCGTTTGGTGATATTAAAGATCCAGAGGGTTATCAATTGGCGGCCAGAAGGGCTGCGGCTTTAGGTTGTGAGGGCAAATGGGCCATCCATCCTTCACAAGTTTCCTTGGCTAACGAGGTGTTTACGCCGCCGGAAAAAGAAATCGAAAAGGCCAAACGCATCTTGGCTGCACTCAAAGAAGCGGCTGCCCAAGGCAAGGGTGCTGCAGCACTGGATGGTCGCTTAATTGATGCGGCTTCCGAAAAAATGGCCAACAATGTGGTTAAAGCTGCTGAAGCCATTGCCGCTAAGACTAAATAACAACAGAACTCAAGAGGAGACGCTGTGGATATTCATGAGTATCAAGCGAAAGAGATATTAAGCGGCTACGGCATTAAGATTGCCGAAGGCGGTTTGGCTTACAGCCCTGAAGATGCTGTGCAACGAGCTAGAGAAATCGGCGGCAATGTGTGGGCGGTGAAAGCGCAGATTCATTCCGGTGCGCGCGGCAAAGCCGGCGGCATTAAGATCTGTAAAACTCACGATGAAGTGGAAACCGCTGCCGAAGCTTTATTAGGTAAACGCTTGGTGACTCATCAAACCGGGCCGGCCGGTAAAGTTTGCGGCAGATTGTATGTCGAATCCGGCACCGATATTGCCAAAGAATTGTATTTTTGCTTTTTAGTCGATCGCAGCTCTGAACGCATCGTTATGGTTGGTTCCGCGCAAGGCGGTATGGACATCGAAGAGCTGGCGGCGACCAACCCTGAAGCTATCACCAAAATTTACATTGAACCTGCGGTAGGATTGCAAGATTTTCAAGCCCGGGAAATGGCGTTTGCGCTAGGTTTGGAACCTAGTATTATGAGTCATGCCGTCAAAACCATTCGCGGTTGCTATCGCGCCTTGCGTGATCTGGATGCCAACATGATTGAAATCAATCCGTTGGTGATTACTGGCACCGGCGAATTAGTGGCTTTGGATGCCAAGATGGGCTTCGATGAAAACGCTTTATTCCGGCAGTCCAAAATTTCCGAATTACGCGATAAATCCCAGGAAGATCCTCGGGAAATGGCCGCTGCGGATCGTGGTTTAAGCTATGTGGGCTTAGACGGCGACATCGGCTGTATGATTAATGGTGCAGGTTTGGCCATGGCCACTATGGACATGATTAAACTGGCCGGCGGCGAGCCAGCCAACTTTCTGGACGTAGGCGGCGGCGCTTCCGCAGAACGTACCGAAAAAGCCTTTCGCTTAGTATTGGCCGACAAAAATGTCAAAGCCATGCTGGTCAATATTTTTGCCGGTATCAACCGTTGCGACTGGATCGCCGAAGGCGTAGTGCATGCGGTGAAAAAAATCGACATGCAGATTCCGTTGATTGTCAGACTATCCGGCACCAACGTCGAAGAGGGTCAACGCATCATCGCTGAAAGCGGTTTACCAATTATTACTGCATCTACCTTAGCAGAAGCAGCCGAAAAAGCGGTGCAAGCACGCAATGCAGTGGTTGCCAAAGAAGAAGCGGCAGGAGCATAACTATGGCAATTTTTATTAACGAATCCACGCGCATCATCGTGCAAGGTTTTACCGGCAAAATCGGTTCTTTTCATGCGCAGGATATGATTAATTACGGCTCCAAAGTGGTCGGTGGTATCACCCCCGGCAAAGGCGGACAAACCCATCTGGGCTTGCCGGTATTCAACACCGTCAAAGAAGCCGTACAACAAGCCGGCGCCGAAGCCAGCATCATCTTTGTGCCGCCCGCATTTGCCGCTGACTCGATCATGGAAGCCGCCGATGCCGGTATTAAATATTGTGTAGCCATTACTGACGGCATTCCTACTCAAGACATGATGACTGTAAAAAACTTTCTGCGCCGTTTCCCTGTTGGGGAGCGCATGATATTGACCGGCCCGAACTGTGCTGGCACCATCAGTCCAGGTCGATCCATGTTAGGCATTATGCCCGGTCATATCTACAAACAAGGCAACGTGGGCATTGTGGGACGTTCCGGGACTTTAGGATACGAAGCGGCTGATCAAATGAAAGCCTTAGGCATTGGCGTTTCCACGTCGGTAGGTATTGGCGGCGATCCTATCAACGGTAGTTCACATCGGGATATTCTTGAGCACTTTGAACGAGACCCTGAAACTAAAGTCGTTGTTATGATTGGTGAAATCGGCGGACCACAAGAGGTTGAAGCTGGCTTGTTTGCCAAAGAAAATATGAGCAAACCCGTCGTTGCCTACATTGCGGGATTAACTGCGCCGGAAGGACGCCGCATGGGGCATGCCGGAGCTATTATTTCTTCAGCCGATGAAGGTGCTGCCGAAAAAGTTGCCAGATTACGGGAGTTGGGTGTGACTATTGCGCCAACCCCGTCGGCTATGGGCGAAACTGTGGCAGCAGTGTTAGCCAAGTTGTAATCGTTTGTTAATTTTGACTATGCCAGATAATTAAAACGTAGCATCGATGAGCAATAAAAAGCCAAATTTCTCTATAAAAATATTACTGCCCCTTCTATGGGGTAGCGGTTTGGTTTTTTCTGCGCCACTGTTTGCTCACGCCATTATGGTTAGATCCCAGCCGGCCAAGGATGCTACTTTAACAGAGTCACCCAAGCAAGTTGATGTATGGTTTAACGATAAGGTGGGTAGCGAACACAAAGCACTAGCTGTCATCGATAGCAAAGGCAATCGTCTTGATAATCAAGATGTGACGCAGGAAACTTTTGATGCCTCGCATCTTTATTCCACTCTGCAACCGTTGGTGCCAGGAACTTACACCGTGCGCTATCGTGTGGTTTCTGCAGATACACATATCGTTACCGGTAAATTTCAATTTTCTGTTAAAGCACCATGAATATTAAATCAGGTTATTTTTTAGTGCTTGCCAGTTTTTTAATGATTGGCGTCTCCCTGGTTGGTTGTGACAAGTTCTCTAGCAAACCGCAGATAGAGGATATTAACAGTGTGGGTTGTCTAATAACCAACGATTTCTATGCTGTTCATTTCAGTGCTTACTTAAAGCCACAAAATACGCAAAATGCATGGGAAGGCGATAAAAAAGCGTTGCTAACACCTTATTGTCAAGAGCTACCAACACCAGGAAAAGCTTTTTTTGCCGCGGATTTAATTGATCGCGATATAAGAAAAACACCCATTGGCATACGCATCGTGGAAATAGAAAAAACTGAAGAAAAGGTTGATGATTTTAAAGAAATCCGCACGATTTCAGAGGTAGAACCCAAGCTATATCCTCGTGGCGTCGTTGAAGCTCAAGCAGACATTGATAAAAACGGCGATTATATCTTAACGCTCATCATCGGTGGTGAGGAAGCGCTGTCAGCAGAGGACAGGCTTAAGATCCCATTTCATGTGGGCGGCAATTTATTTGGTTTGTCCAGACAAAATCTGATCTTGATTGCTAGCGTTCTCGGTGGTTTCATGTTCGCTGGCTTGGGTTTGTTTTTTTACTTTCATAGAAAACGTAAGTTGGCTGCTCGGTCATGAACGTAATGTAGGCTATTGGGTTTAACATCAAACCATTTCGATCAATGGACTTGGAGTAATTGATTCGAAAACACTGCGTTGAAAATCTTGGCATTCGCCACAGGCACACAGACTGGCCCCTTATGGAAATAGCTATCAGATGTTTATAAACTCATCGGAAGATAATGAGTCCATTAAGGTCTGTTGTTGGAAACCGGGTTTAAACTCCATATCGTGAGTTCTTTGCTTAGCGTCGAACTGATACCGAGCTGTAATAATGGAATGGACGCCCACTTTTCTAAGTGGTATTTATGAAACAGAATTTTTATTTGAATTCATTTTTATCAAAGAGGGTTGCCAACATGAAAATTGTTACTATTGGAATCGATTTAGCTAAAGAGGTTTTTGCGGTTCATGGCGTTGATACAAGTGGCCATATCGTTTTACGTAAGCAAATTAAGCGCAGTGAAATGTCAAATTTTTTTGTCAATCTAGAACCGTGCTTGATTGGTATGGAGGCTTGCGGTAGCGCCCATCATTGGGCCAGAAAATTGGAAAACTTTGGTCACACGGTCAAGCTTATTGCGCCTCAATTCGTCAAACCTTATGTGAAAACTAATAAAAATGACATGGCCGATGCAGAAGCAATTTGTGAAGCTGTGTCTCGGCCTAATATGCGATTTGTATCCACCAAAACAGTCGAACAGCAAGCGATCCTTGCGGTGCATCGTGCTAGACAAGGGTTCGTTAAGGCAAGAACGGCTCAGGCGAATCAAATACGCGGGCTACTTTCTGAATTTGGATTAGTTTTGCCGCAAGGTATTCGCGTCATCACAAAACGTGTCCCAGAAATATTGGAAGATGGTGAAAATGGTTTACCCAGTCCTTTTCGCCAATTGATTGAACGGTTGATCAATAATCTCAAGGAAATGGATAAGCAGGTTGATGAGTTGGAAACTGAGATTATGTTATGGCATCAAAATAGCGAAGCGAGCAAGATATTAGCCACGATACCCGGGCTTGGCCCCATCACTGCAAGTGCAATCGTGGCAACTGTTGGAAATGCCAAAGAATTCAAAAATGGCAGGCAATTGGCTGCATGGTTAGGATTGGTCCCAAAACAGAATTCCAGTGGTGGTAAACAAGTTTTACTTGGCATTAGCAAACGAGGGGATAGTTATTTGCGCACGTTATTGATTCATGGTGCCCGTGCGGTGATTCGATTTGCTAAAACCAAGGCGAAACCAGATGTCTGGATCAATAAATTATTGGATAGGCGCAATAAAAACGTGGTAGCAGTTGCTTTGGCAAACAAAAATGCGCGGATTGTTTGGGCGTTACTGACTAAAAATACTATGTTTAAAACGGATTATTCCCCAGACACTGTTGCTGTTGGAGCTTGATATAACCACACATTTACTGAAAAATAAATAAAGGCACAAAACCACTGGTTGCTAAGGCAATCATAACATGATGGCGAATTTGGTCAGACCGTGAGTAGCTTAACCTTAACTAGACCTGGCACTTCGAGTGCGTTGTAATGATCAGGAGCTATTCAGCGTATTCCATCAGGGATGGAAGCAATTGCTTCATAAAAATCCGAATGTATGGCTGCAATCTGTACCTATTCAATATCATAGATTGAATGCTTTGCAAATTGTGGGTGTCCATGTATGGTTTAATAAAACCGGACACTTCTAAAGGCAGATTTATAATGTCATTAGGGGTAGAAAAATGAGCAATTCAGAGAAAGCGAAAAAACCAAAATTCACATTAGAGTTTAAACAGGATGCCGCTAAATTGGTACTTGAGAAAGGCTATACGCATCAGCAGGCAGCCGATAGCTTGGGAGTGTCACTAAGTGCATTAGGTCGCTGGGTCAAGGCTGAGTGAAAACCGACAAGCGTTGCTGCCGGAAAAAGTCAGTCATTAAATCTTGCGGAACAAAGTGAACTAACCAGGCTGCGTAAGGAAATTGAACAGTTACGCATGGAGCGCGATATTATACCCATAGGGCACAAGTAAAAAAGGCCGCGGTCTTCTTTGCGAAAGAACTCGGATAAAGTACGGATTTATCCAAGCGCAACAGAAGACCTATCCAATAACCGTATTATGCAAAGTGATGTTAGTCAGTACCAGTGCTTACTATGCTTGGGTTAAGCAACCTGAAGACACGGATAAGCTCACAAAGCGGCAAAAGCTGGAGCAGCAGACGGTGAAAATTTTCGAAGCATCAAAGTGCACCTATGGTTCCAGGCGACTCTCGGATGCATTGAAAAAAGCAGATTTGCCCGTTGGCCGCGATAAAGCCCGCCGATTAATGGCCAAATTGAACTTAAAAGCACGCTATCCAAAACGTTTCAAGGTCACGACTGACAGTAATCATAACGATGCAATTTCACCGAATTTGCTAGATAGGCAGTTTAATGTGGCGAACCCCAACCAAGTGTGGACGACGGATATCACCTACGTTTGGACCCTCGAAGGTTGGCTATATGTTGCTGTCGTTGTGGATTTATTTTCCAGGCAAGTCGTGGGCTGGGCGATTGACGACCACATGCGCACGTCGTTGTGTGTCCAAGCGTTGCAAATGGCATTTTTACCCATAGGGCACAAGGGCGAAGGAAGCCGGACCCAGGATTGCTCCACCATTCAGATCGAGGCAGCCAATATGCCAGTACTGAATACCGTCGGCATCTGAAGATAATGAAGATGCAGCAAAGTATGAGTCGTAGAGGTAACTGCTGGGAGGGTCTGCCCCTTGGGTATAACAGTCCAACAGAACGCGTGTTCCGGAGCTTGAAATATGAACAATTAAATTACGAAAAATTTAGAACTAAAGAAGCGGCAAAGTTAAGTATTATTGATTACTTTGCTTTTTATAACGGCAGACGATCACATTCAATATTAGGCTATAAAAACCCATTGGTGTCAATCAGCGTTGAAAAGTTGCCAGTTGTCAGCGTTTGAGTTACCAGTTTTTTAGTCGTTTTATTCCCTTTTTTTGCGTTGCTTTAAGCGGTAGGAATCGTTCTCGGTTTCAAGGATATCGCAATGGTGGGTAATCCGGTCCAATAGTGCGGTCGTCATCTTGGCATCGCCGAATACCTGGACCCATTCGGCAAAACTCAAATTGGTCGTGACCAGGACAGATGTTTTTTCATACAAATGGCTGATTAGGTGGAACAGCAAGGCACCGCCCGACTCCGGGAATGGCAAGTACCCCAATTCATCAATGATGACCGCATCCATATTGATGAGCTGTTTGGCCAGGTTACCGGCCTTGCCATTCAGCTTTTCCTTTTCGAGCAGACTCACCAGGTCTACTGCATTGTACCCACAGGGCATAAATAAAAGCGCACCCGTTTACCCTGATGGATGGCGGCGACACCGATAGCGGTCGCCACATGGGTTTTCCCGGTGCCAGTGCCGCCGACAAAAATGAGGTTATGCGCTTGCTCCATAAATGCCCCGGTCGCCAATTGTTCGATATGAGCTTGCGATAATGGGGACTCTTCCCAGTTGAAGCTCAGCAAGTCGCGGTGGATGGGAAATTTGGCCGCCTTGACCTGGTACGATAGGCGGCGAGCTTGGCGGTAGCTTTGTTCAGCCACAATCAGGCGGTCGATTAAGGCCTCTGGGGTGAGCCTTTGCCGGGTTTGTTCTGCCAGCCATTCAGCCAATGCCTCGGCCATGCCGTACAGTTGTAGCGCCTTGAGCGCACCGATCCGGTCAATGGACATAATAGACACTCCGCAAGCTGTCGTAACGGCCGCAATCCGCCACGGGTTCAACGGCCAAAGCCGGGACAGTGTCACTTCCCAGCGGTTTGGGGCGTTCAGGCTCGGTCAACCGGCGCAGGGCATTCTCGACAATGCTGGCCGACACGACACCGGTTTCCAAGGTCAATTCACACGCGACGTCAAGGGCATCCAGGCCGACATCCCGCGCCATGAGCAGCAGTTCCACAAAGGCACGGTCACCTTTGGGTTGTTTGAGCAACCGGTCTCTGACCACACGGATGGCCGCCGGCAAATCCCAGTCCTGGAACGGTGCGCCATGCCGCAATGCACCTGGCTTTTTCTCCAGCACCGGCAAGTAGTGCCAAGGGTTGCAGACGAGTTGGTCGCGTGCGAAACAACGGCTATGCTCAGCCTGGATGGCATTGTCAGCCACTATCCAGATACGATTGGCGTACAATCGGACCGAAACGACCTTACCCGCCCATCCGGCAGGGACGCTGTAGCGGTTACAGTCCACCCGAACCAAGCAGGTGCTGCTGACCCGCATCATCTTCTCGACATAACCGTCAAAGCGTGCTGTGACTGGGCTTAGCAGCGGTTGTTCTTCATCGAAACAGTCAGCGATGGTTTTATCCTGGATAGTGGGGTGCTTGCGATTGGCGAGTTCCTGACAACGCTGGGCCAGCCAAGCGTTTAACGCCGCCAAATCACCAAACTTGGGGCACGGGGTGAACAACCACTCGCGGATATTCCCGACCTGGTTTTCAATCTGGCCTTTCTCCCAGCCGGATGCCGGCGTACACGCCACCGGCTCAAACAGGTAGTGGTTGGCTAAGGCCAGGAAACGCCGGTTGAAATGGCGTTCCTTGCCGACCAGGACGGCGTCGACAACCGTTTTCAGGTTGTCGTAAAGCATTTTTGTGGGGACGCCACCAAAAAACTCAAAGGCCTGAATATGGGCATCGAACACCATCTCCTGAGCTTCACGCAGGTAAGCGACGACAAACATCTTGCGGCTATAAGCCAACCGAAAATGCGCCAACTTGACGGTTTGTAATACCCCGGCCAACTCAACCTGTTCATAACTCCAGTCAAATTGGCCGACTTCCCCTATAGGGAAAGCCAGGGGGACAAAGGCTTGCGTTACCTTCGGCGTCGATTTTTGCTCCTCCTTCCAGGCTTTGACAAAGCGTTGAACGCTGTCATAAGCCCCAGTGTAGCCTTCTACCTGTAACCCTTCGAATAATCGTTGCGCCGTGCGCCGACGCGACTTCGCCAATGCCGCATCTACCTTCAACCATTGTTCCAGTAACGGTAAATATCCCCCTAACTTGCGTAAGGGTTGCTGGTCCCGTTGATAGACAGGCTCGGTCTCGGTGCCCAAGTGCTTGCGTACCGTTTGTCGGCACAACTTTAAACTACGCGCTATCGAACTGATCTTTTCATGCTGTACATAATAACGCCGCCTTATTTCGGCTATAACTTCCATAGCTAACATCCCAGGTAACTCCGGCAAAAAGCCAGATGATTGCACATTACCGGGGTGGCAACTTTTCAACGCTGTTTTCCCCGGCTCCCTGGTAATTTTTGCACGCTGATTAACACCCATTGGAATTTGAACGAGAATTTTATAGCAAGGTTGCCTGAAAAAGTGTCCTGTTTTTGTTGACCATTACAAGCGTTGACGGTCTGGTATTGGCCGACAACGTATACGTTGGTTGATTTGAGCCACAGTCTGGTTTAGAGAAGCATACTTCAGAGCCCTTTCTATTTTGTAATTTATTGATTATATAGATAATATATTGCTGTATTGTTTTCACCTAACAGTTAACCTTTAACACCGACATGGCATACAATTAACACCCTGTTTTATCAGCCCCTTATTAGGGAGCTGATTTTTTAACTGAAGATTGCATCTTTTGTTCAACACATGGTGCAACATCCTCATAAGCAACGCTTGCTTCATGGGCGATATTGCAAATAAGGGCCTCCTTATGATGAGCGGCTGTCTGTAGTCCAGCCAAAGTTCTCTGAATGTAAACAAAATTATGGGCAACATCCTGATAGCCGACATGGGATGCTTTTTCGAATTCCCTATTGTCCAAGTGGCTTTCCATCTTATCCAATGATTCGCGCAGCGCAGCCAGTGACATAGCAACACCAACCGTTTCCATAATTATATTTTCATCAAGCCTTTCGATCTCGTCGGTTTTACCGTCAAGTATTGAGAAGATTTTTTGCAGGTCGATTTCGTTAGTCATTGTTACAAGTCCCCCATTATTTTCCTAATATCTTTCACCAACAGGTGGAGATGGTAAGGATCAGTCGGAGAAGGCAGAAAATTGAAATGCTGGTAAAACGCTTTAGCCTTGTCGTCCTTGGCATGTACTAGAAAAGCCCTGATACCTGCGATATCGGCAGCTTGGACAGTACGTTGCATCGCATTCCGTAGCAGCCCGGCACCTATACCTTTCCCTTGCCAAGCAAGGTCAGTGGCTAGGCGGGCCAATAACATGACAGGGACAGCATTTCGGGACAGCCCTTTAACAAGACGATCCGGTGCGTCTTCATAGGCGACATGACCCACAACCAGTGTGTAGTATCCTATGATTTCTTCCCCACTAACACCGACATAAGTTTGCGCCCCATCAGCGCGTTGGCTCATTAGGGCGTATCGCTTTAAGTATCGGTTTAGGTTGTCTTGCCCACAATCAAAAGCGTCAGTCTGGTGCGTCTGCTGAAGTTTTTCTATGTGGCAACGATTTTTGTGTTCCGCGCTCAATCAAAAATACCCGGCTCGCGCATTAACCGTTCAAGCCGGGGCAAAGGCCGAGGCTGCGCTTCAAGGGCAGCCTGGAAAGCTGCCCATTGATCAGCATCCAGGCTAAAATAGCGGCGATCCGCCAGCACCTCGTCCGCCGCACCTAATGCACTTTCAAGTACGAATTCACTGACCGATTTATGACGTAAAGTAGCCGCCGCCTGAAGCGCCTCTTTGGCTTCTGGATGGATCCTGAGATCTATTCGGTCTGTGCGTTTGTTCGTTATCATAGTAATTTCTCCTTATGGTATAAGACTAACACAACTGTACACACAATGCCAGTACGCCACTATATTTTTACATCATCCAAATTTCGGGTAATTAAAGTAACCCGCAAGTGACCGGGAAGAATTCGATCACTTGCGACTATGAAAAGGTCAAACTTCTGTCAGTTCCGCCATTTCCAAGGCATCATCGACTTCAATGCCAAGGTATCGTAAATGTGCAGCTGCACATTTACGATATTATGACCAGTAGGAAGTTATGTTGAGTACGGCGGCCAAGTATCCGTTTTTTATCCCTTTACCCTTTCATAACTGCACATAAAATTTGATGATCGTCTTCCGTGGCGGCCATTGGGGCCGCCTTTTCGAGGAGGTCGATCAATGCTTCAATCTAACCAACAAGTTGAACACAATTTAATACTGCGGAAGCTCAGTACAGAAGCTTTAGAGCAACTGGAGAAACTCGGCTATAGCGCAAGATCGCTCAGGCGATACTGTACGATTTGGCAGCATCTTATTGCTTTTTCACAGCAGAAGGATTTAGGTGATACGTTCTCGGAGAATTTGGCTGGGCGTTTTATAGATGCTTACCGCATCCGGGACGGCGAGATCGTCGCTCCAAAAGATGGATGGCGGCGTCACGTCGATTTCAGCATCAAATTACTTGCAATTTTTGCCAGTCAAGGCCGTCTAAATCGCACCCGCACCGATATGCAAAAGGTGCACATCCCCCCTGCAATGAGAAAGCCGTTGCGTGACTTCGAAGAGTATTGCAGGGATCGGCGTCACCTTCGACAGTCGACGCTTTCCGAGCGGATTCGCGAGATTGCGATATTCCTCGATTTTTTGGGCTCACGAAATCTCAATTCCCTGGATCAGGTGCAGCCCGCCGATCGTAAACGTTCAGCCCTGACACTTTGACGAAAGAATTTTATTTAAGCATCACTTTTTCAATGGCTTCTGGCGTCAATGGTAGCAACTCATCAATGCGGCTATTTGGCCAAGTAGGCAATTTTTCCAGCGTGTCTTTTAACCAAGTTTCTGGGTTTAGACCGTTGAGCTTAGCGGTGCCCAATAAGCTTTGAATGACGGCGGCGCGCTGGCCTGCGCGTTCGGACCCCACGAATAACCAGTTTTTTTTATGCAAAGCTTTGCATAAAAAAAATTATGCTCAGTTTGATATTAAGCTGAGTACTAATTGGAATCCGGCAGCAAGTAAGGCTTTCCGAGCTGCCGACTTTGCATAATTTTATAGACTCTCCAAGAATTTCAAAAGGCCATCAGTTGGATGATAGCGTACCTGCCCAATTTCAGGTGGTAGAGCTATTGTCGATAAAGCTCGTTCTTTCATGGATAGATCTGTAATGGTCAACAAAAACAGGACACTTTTTCAGGCAACCTTGCTATAAAATTCTCGTTCAAATTCCAATGGGGTTTTATAGCCTAATATTGAATGTGATCGTCTGCCGTTATAAAAAGCAAAGTAATCAATAATACTTAACTTTGCCGCTTCTTTAGTTCTAAATTTTTCGTAATTTAATTGTTCATATTTCAAGCTCCGGAACACGCGTTCTGTTGGACTGTTATACCCAAGGGGCAGACCCTCCCAGCAGTTACCTCTACGACTCATACTTTGCTGCATCTTCATTATCTTCAGATGCCGACGGTATTCAGTACTGGCATATTGGCTGCCTCGATCTGAATGGTGGAGCAATCCTGGGTCCGGCTTCCTTCGCCCTTGTGCCCTATGGGTAAAAATGCCATTTGCAACGCTTGGACACACAACGACGTGCGCATGTGGTCGTCAATCGCCCAGCCCACGACTTGCCTGGAAAATAAATCCACAACGACAGCAACATATAGCCAACCTTCGAGGGTCCAAACGTAGGTGATATCCGTCGTCCACACTTGGTTGGGGTTCGCCACATTAAACTGCCTATCTAGCAAATTCGGTGAAATTGCATCGTTATGATTACTGTCAGTCGTGACCTTGAAACGTTTTGGATAGCGTGCTTTTAAGTTCAATTTGGCCATTAATCGGCGGGCTTTATCGCGGCCAACGGGCAAATCTGCTTTTTTCAATGCATCCGAGAGTCGCCTGGAACCATAGGTGCACTTTGATGCTTCGAAAATTTTCACCGTCTGCTGCTCCAGCTTTTGCCGCTTTGTGAGCTTATCCGTGTCTTCAGGTTGCTTAACCCAAGCATAGTAAGCACTGGTACTGACTAACATCACTTTGCATAATACGGTTATTGGATAGGTCTTCTGTTGCGCTTGGATAAATCCGTACTTTATCCGAGTTCTTTCGCAAAGAAGACCGCGGCCTTTTTTACTTGTGCCCTATGGGTATAATATCGCGCTCCATGCGTAACTGTTCAATTTCCTTACGCAGCCTGGTTAGTTCACTTTGTTCCGCAAGATTTAATGACTGACTTTTTCCGGCAGCAACGCTTGTCGGTTTTCGCTCAGCCTTGACCCAGCGACCTAATGCACTTAGTGACACTCCCAAGCTATCGGCTGCCTGCTGATGCGTATAGCCTTTCTCAAGTACCAATTTAGCGGCATCCTGTTTAAACTCTAATGTGAATTTTGGTTTTTTCGCTTTCTCTGAATTGCTCATTTTTCTACCCCTAATGACATTATAAATCTGCCTTTAGAAGTGTCCGGTTTTATTAAACCATTACACTCCCAAGCGGTCCAGTTCATCAGTTCGGACTGTAAATAAAATTATTAAAGTAAGACGAGGCCTAACGTGCCCAAATCATCCTGGTCGTAAGCTAAAGCCTCTTCAGATAGAAGCATCCCAAACGATTTTCGATTTGAAGTTTACAACTAGAGGAATTAAGAAAGAGATTACCAAGTACATTGGTAAGAAGGGACGTTGCACAGCATGTGCACATTCTTTTAACCCACCCCAGATTCGTAAGCTAGGAAATGGGAAAAAATACGGCCACGGATTTATAGCTTGGGTAAGCTATCACAGATTAGCAATGCGCCTGCCATTCAACAAAACAGTCCAATTAGTTGAGGATAATTTTGGAGAACAAGTGGATCAAGGAACTATTACTTGCTTGTTTTATAATTTTTCGAATTTTTATATGGAAACTGAACGAATATTACTTAAGCAAATTTTGAGTAGTCCGTTTGTCCATATGGACGAAACTACTATTAATATTTTAGGTGCTTCACAATATGTTTGGGTGATTACAGACGGAGTGCATGTGATTTTCAAACTTTCCGAGAATAGGGAATCAACAATATCGCTCATGAATTGCTGAACGGCTATAAGGGTGTTCTATGCTCGGACTTCTATAGCGGTTATGATTCAGTCCCATGTTCACAGCAAAAATATTGGGCACATTTGATTCGTGATTTAAACGAAAATCTTCGTAAATCGCCTTTTGATATAGAATTTGAAAATTTTGTTTGTACAGTCAGGAACCTGATCACGCCAATTTTACAAACTGTTGACAAATACGGCCTAAAAACAAGGCATTTGCGTAAATGTTTATCAGATGTTGATAAATTTTATGATGGCTTTATTTATAATAAGGCATACGTGTCAGAAGTCACCCAGACATTTCAAAAACGTTTTATAAAGTACCGTGAAAAATTGTTTGTTTTTCTTGAAATAGACAACATTCCTTGGAACAATAATGCCGCTGAAAGAGCAATTCGACATTTGGCTGTTCAAAGAAAAATTTCTGGGTCATTTGGGAGAGAATCAACGCCCCATTATTTGAGACTATTAAGTGTTACTCAGACTTGCCGCTTCCAGAATAAGTCGTTACTGCAGTTTTTGTTGTCTGGCGAAAAAGACATTGATAAATTTAAGGGCAGTAAAGGATTAATTGGCTGGCGTATGCGCTAATTTATTGTACATCGGATAACATCAACTCTAAACAACGCCAACCTGTCGTTTAGAACAACGCTTGTTTTTTCTCAGTCAACTAGATTCTGATCGTGCTAAAATTTACATATGGACTTTGAAATAATTGGTGAAATTAGACATGTCGAGACTTTCGCTCGCGGTTCTGCAATCAGAGAGTTGCCACGGTTACGTAAATTTCATGGGCTGGGCAATTGGCGTAAGCAAAAAGGTTTCGCCACCGTTCGTTTGTCTGATGGTTCTATTCGTGAAGCAGAGATCCACTGGTACGAAGCTACCGGTATTGGCAAACGCGAGTTTAAAATTAAGCACTATTTGGATGTATAACTATGAATAAACACGAATTTGCTGTCTGTGTTGACAACCATGGATACGAAGTATCATTGGAAATGCGCAAGCTTTATGAGATTGTCGTTGATGCTGATGCCGAAAAACACGGTCAAATAAGGGTTATCGATGAATCCGGTGAAGACTATCTTTACCCTGCATCAGCTTTTAATCGAATTAGCTTACCTGATAGTGTTATTGAGCGTGTTTTCATGGCGCACGCCTAAACTACAATTATTTTATATTTTCGCCAAAATCATTCAAGGTTCCGGGCTCTAAAAGATCTTGCTTACCCAAAAACTTTGAGCGTCTGTTAAGTGTAAAGATATGATGATGTTGTGAGTGTCGCTTAAGGGTCGGGTGGAGTCGATCAAAAAATTAAAATTTGCCTATTCCGAGTGGCCGCTTTCATTATACAAGGGCGGGGGCCAATCTACTCGACAGGCTCTGGTTAAAACCAGTCCTCAGGGCGGGACGGCCTCCCACTGAATCGTTAAAGCTTACTTGATCTCCTTGGTAATTTTTCATTAAATTTAATCATACAAGGGTGGGGTATTCTCAATATCAACATTAAAAGCTTGACTCAATACCTCGACGTGGCGTCCCAAAATTTCACCGCGATCACCAATTAGTGCCTCGGGCAAACCAACGGTCGGCCACATGTCTTCAGTTATATCAATACCAAAACTGGCACAATAGCTGACCTTATCTAGCAAAGCATTTGCTAACGCTTCCATTGCACTGACCCATGATGCATTTTCTAGTCCAACATAAATACCAACGATTGCACGACTAAACACATCAACGACAAAATAAAGAGTTGGTCTCCCGATGATTTTTTCACGACCCTGTTCTGAGACCAGATAGACATCTGCTATCGTTGCATCAATTTGGTATCTACTACCCGGCCCAGTAACTTCCGATGTAGAAGTCCCCAGAACGGGGCGGAAATCTTTCAGATAGTTAATCTCACCCTCTCTCTTTTTTGTAATTTCTATAGGGGAATATTCTTTCTCATAAAAATATTTAAACTGACGTTCAGTTGGTACATTATGAAGATCCAGGGATTGACAAGGTATAGGGTAATCGTCCGGCGAAACCATCTACAAAGCTTACACCAATGCTGGCACTCTAAGATTTTTTCCTAGGGGATTTTATGGGCATTCCATTCAAATGGCGTCAGCATATTGAAGCTTGGCAACAAAGCGGGTTATCACAAGCATTATATTGTGATCAACAGCAACTCAAGAAGGGTACTTTCTCGGCTCGATTGAGTGAGTATCGCAGACTCAATCTATCTCAAGCTGTAGCGTTGATTCCTGTTCAGGTTGCATCGGTTGTTCCGACACCGGCATCCTCGTCAAACCTGGTGTTGACTCATAACAACGGTCATCGACTGGAGCTGCCGACATCCGTATCGGCTGCGTGGTTGGCCGAGTTGTTGAAATGCCTGGGTTAATTGAAACCCCAGCACAAATTTGGATTGCCGTTGCGCCTGTCGATATGAGACGCGGCCTAGATGGTTTGTCGAGCGTCGTTCAGCACAGCTTGGATCAAGCACCTTGCAGTGGTTCGGCATTCATTTTCCGTAACCGTGCTGGTAATCGGCTGAGACTGTTGCTGTGGGATGGTAATGGGGTTTGGTTATGTCAACGCAGATTGCATCGCGGCAGTTTTGTGTGGCCCAGGGTCAACGATAAGACATTTGTGATTACCCAACGCCAGTGGGAGTGGTTAGTTGCCGGTGTCGACTGGCAGCGTTTGTCGGCGACTTGTCAGCCGGACTGGCAAGTGTAAAAACGGTTTTAAAGTGGCTGATAAATAACAAGAAAAACAGTCATAAAACCTAACAAAATCAAGGCTTACACGGTGATTTTATGGTATAGTTTTCACCATGAAATCACTGACTGAACTCGATCAATTAAACCTGGATCCTGCTACCAAAAACCAAGTAGCGGCACTGATTCAGGCGCTTGTTGACCAAGCCTCTCAGGATGCCAAAACAGTGATTGCGGAGCAACAAGCCACCATCACGGCCAACGAAAAAGCCATTCTCTACAAAGACACCAAAATCACCTCGCTCACCTATGAGCTGGCCTATTACAAACGCATCCGCTACAGCACCAAAAGTGAAACCCTGACCGCTCTGCAACGGGATGTCTTTGAAGAAACCTGGAATACGGATATGTCGGCAATTGAAGCCGAAGTCGAACTATTGCAGGATAATCAACCGTGCGAAACGGTGGCTAGATCCAAACGCCTGCGTGCTGGCCGTCAGCCGTTACCCGCCCACCTGCCGCGCATCGATCATTATCACCAGTTGGAATCTTGCGCCTGTGGGCAATGTGGACGAGATTTGGTCAAAATTCGCGACGATGTGACTGAGCAACTGGACGTGGAACCGGCCAAGTTCTTTGTCCACCGGCACATCCGGCCACAATACGCCTGCCGGACTTGTGAAACCATCACTGCCGAGCCCATTCCACCGGCCATCATTGACGGCGGTATGGCCGCCATCGGTTTGCTGGTTTGGGTACTCATCAGCAAATATCTGGATCACTTGCCGCTGTACCGACTGGAACAAATCGCTGCCCGTAGCAGTGTTTCCCTATCTCGATCCACGCTGGCCGATTGGGTGGGGCGTCTGGGGGTGGAACTACAGCCTCTGGTGGATCGCCTGCACTGGTATCTGTTACAACGACCTTGCGTGTTAGCCGATGAAACCCCGGTACCGCAGTTGGATCCCGGCAAAGGTAAAACGAAGAAGGCTTATCTATGGGCGTATCGCAGTAACGATCTGCAACCTGGGCCTAAGATCATTGTCTTTGACTACCAAGCCGGTCGCAGTGGCCGACATGCCGAACAGTTTCTACAAGACTGGCAAGGTCATCTAATGGTTGATGGCTACGGAGGATACAAAGCCTTGTTTGCTGCAGCTCGGGCGCATCCAGCCACACAATCTTTATTGTCGTCCTGCATTGAGTTAGCGTGCTGGACCCATGCGCGCCGCAAATTCTTTGACCTCTTTCAAGCTAATCAAAGTCCGGTTGCCAAAGAAGCCTTGCAGCGCATTGCCGAGTTGTATGAGATTGAAGCCGAAGGCCGGGAGATGAGTATCGATGGCCGGAAAAACCTGCGTGCTGAAAAAAGCCAACCACGCTTAACCGAACTGCATGATTGGCTGCAGCAAACCCGTTTGCGCACGGCACCTGGCAGCGCTTTGATGAAAGCGATCGAATACAGCCTGAAACGCTGGTCGGCACTGATCCGCTATGCCGAAACCGGTGATCTACCCATAGATAACAACAGTACCGAGAACTGTATTAGGCCGATTGCGCTAGGCAGACGCAACTGGCTCTTTGCCGGATCAGAACGAGCGGGCCAGCGCGCTGCCGCAATTCAATCCTTACTAGGCACCGCCAAATTAAATGGGCTTGATCCCGCTGCCTGGCTAAAAGATACTCTAGAAAAACTCCCTATCTGGCCCAACAGCCGCATCGATGAATTACTGCCTTTTGGTACAAAATCAGAATAAATTGATTTTGGCAATTTCTAAGATAGTGGTCGGGCTGATCGAATACGGTATAGGGACACCAAATGCTATTAAGACTTGATTATAGGCATAATCAAATTCGTACTTGCCCTCATGGAGTAAACACTTTTCAATTGCTACTCGAAATAGTGCTTTAACTTGATCATCGACATTAATGCCTGTTCCTGGTGTCCGGGTTCGGAATTATTCAAGCTAGTTGTCGCCTCAGTTAACCTATTTAAGCGGCTTTTTTATGTAAATGTTTTGGCTCCTGCTGGGTGTAGATAGGTAATGGGTGTTGATCGGGGTTGAGTAAAACATACTCAATCACGTTCCAATTACGGGTCCGCCCAAACCAGCGCTGAGGATTAGCTTGTCGAGCTACTTGATAAACCTGATGACGCATCGCCAGTATTTGACGGTCTAATCCTTGATGGCGTTGAGCCGGTGTCACAAAACGTATTCCACTGTGGCGATGCTCATGGTTATACCAATCGACCAATGCCGACACCCATTTTCTTGCTTGGGTTAAATCCCCAAACGGTTTCAGGGGGTAATCGGGTCGATATTTCAAAGTCTTAAACAACGATTCCGAGTACGGATTATCGTTACTGACCGCTGGTCGACTGAATGAGGCGGCAATGCCTAGTTGCTGTAAAGTGGCCAGCATGGTGGCGCCTTTCATCGGGCTACCATTATCCGAATGCAGGGTGACTTGATCGGCAATGACACCTTCACTTTTGCAAATATCGCGCATTAATTGGCTTGCCAATTGACTGGATTCTTCAGCAAACACTTGCCAGCCGACAATCTTGCGACTAAACACGTCCAGCACGAGATAAAGATAGAAAAACTGGCCTTTGACCGTGGTCGGCAAGTAGCTAATATCCCAGCTATACAGCTGATTCGGTGCAGTTGCCGCCAATGCCTTCGGTTTGGTTCGCGGTTGTGCGGGGCGTTCGCTACGGCGGTGTTTGAGTTGATTGGACGCCTTTAAAATCCGATAAAAACTCGATTCCGAGGCGATATAGCGACCTTGATCCGCTAAGCGCGGCACGATTTGACCGGGGGGCAAATGACCAAATTCATCGGAATTGGCAATGGCTAAAATTTCATTGCGTTCGGCGTCGGTTAAACGATGTTGAGGCTTGTAAACCCTGACCGGCCGTTGATCGGCACGCACCGTTTCGCCGTCTCGCCAGCGTTGTGCGGTACGCAATGACAAATCGATGGCGTGGCAAGCCTGATGCCAACGGGCACCGCTCGCTACGGCTTCTTGAAGGGATTGCATCATCATTTGTCGCTGCTCGATGTCGGTGAAGCTACCTCGTCCTCGAACAGCGCTTGGTACTTTTTTTGGAGCACCAAGAGGGCGGCGGCTTCTGCTAAGGCTTTTTCTTTACGGCGCAACTCACGCTCAAGCTGCTGTTTCTCTTGTCTAAGTTGCTTGATGGTTTGTTGCTCGGTTTTACTCCGCGGGGGCGTTGAGGCCGGTTGACAAAAGTCTTGTCGCTACTGGGTGAGTTGATGTGTAAATAGGCCGTGCTCACGACACCACGTGTGAAGCGCTTCACCGCTGAGACCATGACTTTCTTGGAGCGCTAATAATCGCTGTTCAGCTGACCCATCTTGGGAGGATTGCGGCAACTGAGATACGGTTTTAAGGGATTGACTGTCTCTCATCCAGCTTTTTAAGGTGTATATGTTGATGTTTAATTGTTGAGCCACTTCTGCGATGCTCTGGTCACCTCGGTTGAATACTCTTTGTAAGGCGCTTTCTTTGATCGTTGGGCTGTAATTTTTGGTGCTTCTCATTAGGGTCTCAAATTTTAATGGATTAAAAATTTGAGACGACAACTATTCTGACATTGGGGGTTTATTACAATATCGCTGATCGCATGGAATATTGGGGTAAACTCGGCATGTTCTGGGGCGGTATTTGGGGTATGTTAGTCGGCTCAGCATTCTTTTTTATACCTGGCTTTGGCCCAATTATTGTCGGCGGACCACTGGTTTCTGCTATGGTTGGCGGTTTAGAAGGAGCAATCATGTTAGGCGGTGTCAATATAATCGCAGCAGGTCTTTATGGGTTTGGTATCCCTAAAGACAGTGTGGTTCAGTATGAAAAAGCCATCAAAGCCGAAAAGTTTTTGGTGGTGGTAAAGGGCACTGCCGATGAGCTGGCAAAAGCGGAGACTGTATTAAAAAACCTGGGTCACGACATCGAAATACACAACAACTAGCCCAAACAAGCTAGCTAAATTAGATATAAAATAGACTGCGACTAGACAGAAGTTGCAAACTTGGGTTTGCAACTTCTGAATAATATTTAAACTCCTTTTCACTTGCCAAGCGTAATCAAACTGGCGGCATTTTCTCCGTTTACCTCCCCACACTGAAGTTATTTTTTAACTAATATGCCAATGTGCGCTATCGCACAGACTGGTTTTAAATAAGCAGTAACAATAATGCTACAGATGAAGATGGCTCATCGTAATCAGATGGATGATCGAGTATGCAGTATAAAGATTACTATAAAATCATGGGCTTGGAGCGGGATGCGACTCAGGATGACGTGAAGCGAGCCTATCGTAAACTAGCGCGTAAATATCACCCCGACGTCAGTAAAGAAGCGGATGCTGAAGCAAAATTCAAGGAGTTAGGTGAAGCTTACGAAGTCCTCAAGGATGTAGAAAAGCGCGCCGCTTACGATCAGCTGGGCAGCAACTGGCAAGCTGGACAGGAGTTCAAGCCACCTCCCAACTGGGATGAAGGCTTTGAATTTAAAGGTGGTGATTTCAATGGTGCCGATAGCGGTACTTTCAGTGATTTTTTTGCGCAAATTTTTGGTGAGCAAGGCTTTCATACCGGTTCAGCTCGGCATACACAAGAACACAGGCGAGGGCAGGACAGTCATGCCAAAATTCATATCGATCTTCAAGATAGCTACAACGGGGTAACTCGAACCATCTCCCTGACTACCCCGGAAACGAATGCCCAAGGCCAATTGCAAGTTAAGCATAGAAGTCTGAATGTAAAAATCCCTAAAGGTATCAAGCCTGGTCAGCATATAAAGCTAGCAGGGCAGGGACACCCTGGTTCGGGCAAGGCTACGGCTGGCGATTTATTTTTGGAAATTGAATTTAACAACCATCCGCTATATCGCGTTTCCGAAACTGACGTGTATCTGGATGTGCCAGTAACTCCTTGGGAAGCTGCATTAGGCGAGAAAATTAAAGTACCGACACCGAATGGATCTGTTGAGTTGAAAATACCAGTCAACTCCAAACAAGGCAGTAAACTACGTCTGGCAGGCCGTGGATTGCCAAGTAAGACACCAGGCGATTTTTTCGTGGTACTGCAAATAGTGTTGCCCACCGCAGACACTGAAGCCGCTAAAGCTGTTTATGAAAATATGCAGCGAACGCTCAATTTTAATCCGCGTCAAGCTTTGGGGGTATGAGCTATGACCTTTGACGAACCACCACTTGTTCATACCGGCACAGTTGTTGAAGAGGAATATTTAACGTTGGAACAACTGTGTAATGCGTGTGCAGTTGATACCACCTGGGTTATCAGTCTGGTTGAAGAAAGCATCATAGAACCGCAGGGTGATGAGGTAAAGTCATGGCAATTCTCCGGTATTAGTTTGCTCCGCGTCAGAACTGCGCTAAGGCTGCATCAAGATTTGGGCGTAAATCTGGCAGGCATCGCTTTGGCTATGGATTTAATGGAAGAGCTTGAACGGTTGCGCGCTCAGCTTAAAAAAATGTGTCACCCATAACATCATCCGACTTAATTGTCAGGAAAAACGAAACACCCATTACATTAACACTAGAAGGTACCATTATGAAACTCACGTGGATACTTGTTGCCGATAGCACTCGCGCACGCATTTTTACCGCAGACACACCTTCCTCTGAGTTGCAGGAAATAGAAGGTTTAACCCACAACGAAGGGCGCTTACATGATCGAGAACTCACTACCGATTTGCCTGGGCGAATCAAAAGCTCTGACGGCAGCGGCCATGCGCTAGAACAGCCTACGGACCCAAAAAAGCATGAGGCAGATAATTTTGCCCATCAGCTGGCGCAGCATCTTGAAACTGCGCACAATGCCAACCAATTTAAACGCTTGCTAATTGTTGCTAACCCAACTTTTCTAGGTTTGCTACGAAATTGCTTATCAGAACAGATTAAAAAACAGATTTGTTTTGAGCTAGATAAGAATTTCACCTTGGAAAGTCCGGCGGAAATCCGCAAACATTTGCCAGAGTTTTTACCTAATCTGTGAAGAAAATGCTTACCGGTTTTTTTATTGCTGACTTAAGAATATAAACCTTGACTTCGTCGTTAGCAGAGGCACATACTGCACTCAGCTTAGAAATAAGATTTACCCTCTGTTTACCACTTCGATTCCTATCTTGTAGTCATTCGTCCTGTTTTTCATTTAGTATTTCAAACTTTATCAGCTTTACCAGCCTGTATCAGGCTTTATTTACTCATTATCTAAAGGACTCATCATGTCTACAATTACTACCGGCATCGTTAAATGGTTTAATTCAGAAAAAGGCTTTGGCTTTATCGAACAAAAATCCGGCCCGGATGTCTTCGTACATTTTAAACAAATTAACAACTCAGGCGGCTACAAATCCCTGGACGAAGGCCAAAATGTCCAGTTTAGCGTTAGCCAAGGACCAAAAGGCCCACAGGCAGAAAACGTTAGCATCATTATTTAGTTGATTAGACCAACTGCGGCGCAAAAAATTGACCGCAGTTGGTATCTCAATCCTGTGCGACTCGATCAACCCAAGCATTTGGAGTTACCATGAGCAAAGAGCAAAAGAGTAATAAAGAAGACAAGAAAAAACCGGCTTTAAATCAAAAAGAAAAGAAAGCCGCAAAAAAAGCTAAAAAAGAGTTAAATAGCTGAAAGCACAGTTCATCTGATTGCATTTAGTGGTTTGGTGAATCAAGAATAATTGTTAGAACTATACGGCTAATTTGGCGTTTTTTAGCCAACAGTACCAACAGAATAACACTGAATA
Organism: Methylococcales bacterium; assembly: GCA_965247565.1. Classification (GTDB taxonomy): domain Bacteria; phylum Pseudomonadota; class Gammaproteobacteria; order Methylococcales; family Methylomonadaceae; genus CBDFHF01. Next base: position 323,491 of record CBDFHF010000001.1, read on the forward strand.
GTTACCCCCAATTAGCTGAGTGGTTTGGCACTATGTCCACGATTAACGTAGGCTGCGATTTAACGTATACCGTTACCCAACCAACGAGTTTTTTGTTCAATTTGGCGGCGGCACGCACCAAGCTGCAAATTATCAGCTCTGAAACTCTGCAGTTAAGCCCGAACATCCCATATCAAACCAGTTGTTTAGGGATGGAAGATAATCAAATCTACCGACTGTTTGTAGAGCCTTGCGAACTGCAACTGCAATATCGGGCCACGGTGCAGCTACTTCCGGAAGATTACAACACGTCAGGCACGATTGAGACCGACTATTCGCAATTACCCGATGAAGTATTGCCATATCTTAATCCCAGTCGATATTGTGAGTCGGATCGATTAACTCATTTTGCCATGCGTACGTTTGGTAACGCCAAGCTCGGATTTTGCAGAGTGACTGATATTTGTGACTGGATAAACACGAATCTCGACTACCAAGCGGGTAGCAGCGGCCAAAGCACCAGTGCTTGCGATGTCTTAATCCAACGTGTTGGGGTATGTAGGGATTACGCCCATCTGGCAATTGCCTTGTGTAGAGCGCTATGTATACCGGCTCGTTATATTTCTGGCTACGCCGTTGCATTAGAGCCACCGGATTTTCATGGATTTTTTGAAGCTTATCTAGGCTCGCGATGGCATTTGTTTGATGCCACGCGCATGGCCCCAGTTCAAGGCTTTGTGCGTATCGGCACGGGCAGAGATGCCTCCGACGCTTCGTTTGCGACCATAATAGGTGCGGCAACACCTAGTTATATGGCGGTTTGGGCGCAGCAAATTTTGCCGAGTTTTCCAAACTGAGCAGGTTTGCTTTAGCTAGCGCAATGGTGCTATCCAAAAACCTGATGGCATGAAAAGAATTGAAAACACCCACAGCTTCTTGACCGGTCATAAATAAACGTTATAGCCGGAAATCAAGCTTTAGCGCACGAGAGGTTACGGAGTTGCTTCTCACTGACAGTCAGTGACGAGGATTCGAACCTATTGCTGATCGATATTAATTATTGAGTTAAAGCTCAAACTTGGCGGTATTTTCAGTCTGTAAGGTAACGCACATAAGCCTGGTTTTTGACTGTAAACATCGCAATTCTATGTGCGGTATCGTACATATTAGAAGGGTGCAATCCTATAAAGTTCGCTCATGTTTACACTAGCAAAAATCTATTAAACGGATCAATAAACCTGAGATGTTGGTTAACATTAAGCAGCTAAACCCTAAACAAAATCATCTACTCGATGCTCTGCCGGAAGTAGAATTTGCACGGATCTTACCGTTGCTGGAACGAGTGCCTATGTCACTTGGTGAAGTGCTTTACGAATCCGGTGGTGAACTCCGCTATGTGTATTTTCCTACCGACAGCATTGTTTCACTGCTGTATGTGATGGAAAATGGCGCCTCGGCTGAAATAGCGGTAGTGGGTAACGAAGGCATCATTGGTATAGCCTTGTTCATGGGTGGCGGAAGTATGCCAAATCGAGCCGTCGTGCAAAGTGCCGGTTATGCTTTTCGGTTACGCGGCGCATCCATGTTGAAAGAATTTGATCGCTACGGTGCTTTGCTGCATTTGCTGTTGCGCTATACCCAAGCCCTCATCACCCAGATGGCACAAACAGCAGTTTGCAACCGCCACCATTCGGTTGATCAACAGCTTTGTCGATGGCTGCTGCTAAGCCTTGACCGATTGCGTAGCAATAGTTTGACCATGACCCAGGAGTTGATCGCCAATATGCTGGGTGTTCGCCGCGAAGGTGTAACCGAAGCCGCTGGAAATTTGCAGCGGGCAGGCCTGATTGATTACCGCCGAGGTCATATTGAGGTATTGGACAGACCGGGTCTGGAACAGCGGGTGTGCGAATGTTACCAAGTAGTAAAAACCGAATATGATCGCTTGTTACCTGGGCAAACTGGAACAATACTTTGAATTTGGCTGAATTCATTTTAGGAATCCACTGAACGTTTCGCTATGTGCGATAACCAACAGATGTTCAGGGTACTGCTATGATAGTGTACAGCTGGCTAGAAAATACAACCCCTCTAGTCAGCTCCGACAATTTAATAATCCTCAATTGATGCTTGTGCATTCTGTCGGTATCGCTACATCACCGGAGAGTTCATGTCTGCCCCCCCCGTCAATAACAAGTTGCTGACCGCTTTACCAGAAAATGATCGTGAACAGCTGCTCAGTCAGTGCGAATCAATCGATCTGCATTTTAACGAGGTGCTGTATTGTGCTGGTGAGCCTATTCCGCATGTTTATTTTCCGACCGGTGGCTTTATATCTTTAGTGAAACCGGTCGATGACAGTGCCGGTCTGGAAGTCGGCTTGGTAGGCATTGAAGGTATGCTCGGCATTGCCTTAACATTAGGAGTGGAAGAGGCGCCTTTTCACGCACTGGTGCAAGGAGCAGGTTCGGCACTGCGTATGGCGACAAAGATTTTTCTGCGCGAATTGGCAAAAAGCGCATCGTTGCAGTTGGAATTAAAACGCTATCTTTATGTATCACTGCACCAACTTGCCCAAACCGCTGCGTGTACCCGTTTTCATGTGGTAGAGGCGCGTCTGGCTCGCTGGTTATTGATGACTCAAGATCGTGCCGATGCTGACACTTTTCATGTTACCCATGTGTTCCTGGCTTATATCTTAGGGGTGCGCCGCGTTGGGATAACCAAAGCGGCCAATTCGCTCATGAAACAAAAACTGATCAGCTACCGCCGTGGCAATGTCACCATTCTGGAGCGAGCCGGCCTGGAAGCCGCTTCCTGCAGTTGTTATCGGGCTGATAATGAAGTTTACCGGCGAATTCTGGGGTCAAAATGATTGGTCTTATCCAAATTGCCTGCGAAAACGCCACACCCCGAAATTGAAAAACACCGCACCCAAACTGGCTAGTCCCAACAACGAATCCCATATCACTTCAATCCCGGCATCTTTCAGTAAAATCGCATAGCTCATCTCGTTATAATAATATAAAGGCGATATAGTCATAGCCCAACGCATGGCTTCCGGCATGGCTTCCGGTGGGGTCCAAGCGCCGGACAGCAGCAATATCGGCATCATCAACAAGATAACCAGCATGGTGACTTGCCCCAGACTTTTGCTAATCGTGGCAATAAACAAACCGATACCGGAAGCCGTGAACACGTACAAGGCAGTCACAGCAAAAAACAATCCGATACTGCCTTTAACCGATAAGCTAAATATCGGCATGATGATGGTAAACAAACACACGGCAACGCCAAATAAGATCACCAGCCCCATGGAAATCATTTTGGGCAGTAAAATTTGTAATGAACTTAATGGTGAAACCGCCAGTTGCTCTATGGTGCCGCGTTCCTTTTCTCTAACTGCAGCGGCAGCCGGCAACATCATGGACAACATAGTAATCACGGTAAGCAATTCCGAGATGGACATAAACCAGCCATCAATACTGTTAGGATTGTATAGCACCCGATTTCGATTTTGGATGATGGGCAATGCACTCATTTGTTCGTCTTCTATACCTACGCGTTTGTGGGCAAAATCCTGGCCGAAACCGGCAGTTATCTCTGTAGCATAAGTGCTAGCCAAGGTGCCCAATACCGTATTGCTGCTGTCCACCTGAAACTGCACGGCAACCGGTTGACCTTGAATTAAATGCTGATAAAAATTTTCCGGAATATCCAGGACAGCCAGAATTTGACCCTTATTTAATAAGTCTTCAGCGTCTTTGCTGTTGGTCAGTTCGCCTTTAAAATCAAAATAAGGCTCGCGAAACCGATAGATTAATTCTCTGGACGCCACACTATGGTCATGATCAATAACCATCACCGGTGCTGCGCGCAAATTCAAATTGATGCCGGAACCAGCCATGTACACATCAGCAGTAAAAAAATAGCTAATGATTAACAGCAACACCGGATCACGAACTAACTGCTTAAGTTCTTTAATGGTCATCGCTACAACGCGATCCAACCAGGTTACAAAAGACTGTGTTTTCATTCTGCCGGCCTTTTATGAAAGTTTAGAAAACCAACTACCCATAAGATAACCGCGTAAAGTAATAAGGCGCCCACATCAAAGCTTAGCTCCGTCCAGCCCAAACCTTTAAGAAAACTGCCCCAGGTTATCCGCAAAAAATACAGGGTAGGAAACAGATGGGATTCGATTTTGCTGGCCATCGCCATGGATTCAATGGGCACCAACAATCCTGAATAGAGCATGGCCGGTACGAATGAAATCACCATGGTCAGCATCACTGCAGCTACTTGTGTGCGCACCAGCAGCGAAACTAACAAACCAACACCAGCGGTGCAGATTACATAGATAACGGAAGCTGCGTAATAAAATACCGGATCACCTTTAAACGGCGTACCAAACACCGTCGTTACTACCCACCAGAGAATAAAAATATTCAGGCAGGAAATCAGCAAATACGGTAAAAATTTGCCCAGGATGAATTCGCTCCGGCTAATGGTGGAGGCGTAGATATTGTAAATAGAGCCGTTTTCCTTCTCGCGCACCACACCCAATGCGGTTAAAAAGGGCGGCGTTACCATCAACACCAACATCATCAATCCGGATGATATGGACCACTGGCTGCGTAACGCCTGGTTATAAAGATAACGAGGCTCCAGACGAATCGGCGCTACTTGTGCAGTGGCCTGAGCTTGAGATTGACCAAGTTTACCGGTTAAATGATCGGCCAGTGATTGGACGTTGTAATTGGCAATAATCGCTGAGAGATAGCCTTTGGCGACTTCGGCACGGTATGGGAACACACCATCAATCAAACTCTGCACTGAAGTGGCTTGCCCCGCCAGTAACTGTTCTTGAAAACGCGGCGGAATGATGATGGCAAAGCGAATATCGCTGTGTGCCAGCAACGGATCCAGCTCCCGCGAACTTTGCACATGGCCTTTGTAATCAAAATAACGAGAATCCATAAACCGATGCAGAAAATCCCGACTCATCGCCGTGCCATCTTGATCTAACACAGCAAAGGTAATTTTTTCTACGTCAAAAGAAATGCCAAAACCTAAGACCAGGAAAATGCCCACTGGCAAGACGAAAGACATGGCAAAAAACAGCCGGTCACGAAAGATCTCTCGCCATTCTTTGTAGGTTACAGCCCAGACTCGGTTTAGGTTCATTTGGGATTGTTGTACTCAGTGGGTTAGAAGGTCGGTTTGTGTACTAGGTAAGTCTTACGCTCAATCTGAAAAATTGGATTCTTTGCAGTAGCTGAGGAGTACTTTTTATTTCCCCTCACCCAACCCTCTCCCTCCGGAGAGGGCTTTTGGCCTAGTATTTCATTTAAGGCAAGCACATAAGAACAAGCCATTTACATCTAGCAATACTTCTGGTTGATAAGGGTTTACCCTAGAGAACGTGCGCTCCAGACACAAATAGCCCTCTCCAAAGGGAGAGGGTTGGGTGAGGGGAAATCCACATGGCCAAATTCATCATCTACCCCCCAACACGCTGCAAAATTTCCAGCCGAATCACTTCCAAAACCCCTTCCATATTTTCAATAACTTCATTATTCCAAAATCGCAGAACCTTAAACCCTCTCTGCCCAAGAAATAAACTTCGCTTATCATCATATTCAATCTGATCCGCATGTTGGCCTCCATCCAACTCAATAATCAGCTTGAGTTCCAAACAAACAAAATCAACAATATAAGGATCAACTGGAAACTGCCGACGAAATTTTTGCTGACAAACTTGTCGATTTCTAAGTTGCCGCCACAATAACTGCTCCACATCCGTTTGGTTTTTTCTCAATAACTTTGCTTTATTGATTAAATTCATGCAATTTAATAAATTCCCCATCAAAAATCACTGATCTGCCTTATTCTCCAACGCCAACACCCGATACACAAACACATCCTCTAAAGTGGGTGTCTGCACTTCAACCGCCAGCAGTTTAATTGACTGCTTGGTCATTAACTCCTCAATCTGTTTTTGCACTGCCACCACTTCTCTAGCCAATAAATGAATATGCTTGCCAAACAATGCCACACCTTTAAAGCCTGTTTGCTGCAGTAATGCCAGAGCTTGTAACGGATTATCGGTAGTCACTGACAACAACTGCCCCGCTTCATTTTGTAAGGCATTGACCATATTCACTGGTGTATCATCAGCAATTACTCGGCCAGCGTACATCAATACCAAATGATCGCAGTGTTCTGCTTCGGTCATGTAATGGGTGGTGACTAAGATGGCGACTTGTTCTACCCGAGCCAGATGTACCAGGATTTCCCAAAAATGTCGGCGACCTACCGGATCAACACCGGATGTGGGTTCGTCCAGAAACAACACGCTGGGCTGATGTACCAAGGCACAGCCCAAGGCCAAGCGTTGCCGGATACCCATCGGCAAACTGCCTGCCAATTGCGTAAGTACATCGGCTAATCCAGCAATCTGCATCACCCAAGCCATACGTTGCTTAAGCAGTTTTCTGTCCACGCCGTAAATACTGGCGAACAAACGAATGTTTTCCTGCACCGTTAAATCCAGGTACAAAGAAAAGGTTTGGGACATATAACCAATGCGTTCCTTAATGGTTTGTGCGGCATTGCGCATATCCGCTCCGGCCACTTGGCCTTCACCGGCACTGGGCGGCAGAATGCCAGTAAGCATTTTGATGGCAGTGGTTTTGCCCGCACCGTTTGCGCCCAGCAAGCCAAAAATTTCACCTTGTTTAACAACAAAATTAATCGCGTCTACTGAGCGGAATTTGTCAAAATCTCGAGTAAGTTGTTTAGCTTCAATAGCAATGCTTTTATCGTCGGGTAAGGGCTTGTCAAAGCGCGGTACGCCGGAGGTCAGCTTTGTTTGATCGGTCAACTGGCCACGTCTGAGCAGGGCAATAAACGCATCTTCCAATTCTGCGGCAAAGCTGTGAATCTGACTGATTTTTAGACTAGAGAGCAGATCGGAGATGGCGGTTTTGGCTTCATCCAGCGTTTTGCCATCAACAAATATCCGTAATCTTGAACCGACCGCTTCCAGTTGAGGATACTGGGCTTTGATGAGCTTGATGGCTTCTAACTGCGGTTCAACGATGACTTCAACCATGCAACCTTGGGCTTGTTGGCTAATCACATCCGGCTCACCGGCTGCTAAAATCTGCCCGTTATACATCAGTGACAAGCGTTGAAAGCGGGCTGCTTCGTCCATATAGGCGGTTGAGACCAGGGCGGTTATGCCTTGCTCGCGTAACAATTCCGCCAAAATCGCCCAGAAATCGCGGCGCGACACCGGATCGACGCCCGTCGTTGGCTCATCCAATACCACCAGTTCCGGCTGATGGATGAGCGTGCACACCAAGCCTAATTTCTGCTTCATGCCACCGGACAGCTGCTTCATCGGTCTGTCTCTAAACGCATCCAGGCGGGTCATGGTGAGTAGTTTTTCTTTGCGTTCAGCCAGTTGTTCCGGCGACACTTGCCGCAATTGCGCAAAAAAGTCGATATTTTCTGCCACTGACAAATCACCGTATAAATTAAGCCCCAAGCCTTGTGGCATAAAGCCTAACCTGCCTTTAATCTGTTCTGCGGCCGCTTCTGAATCAATGGTGACGCCAAACACTTGTAATACGCCTTGTTCAAACGATAATACGCCCGCAATCGCTTTCATCAAGCTGCTTTTACCAGCGCCATCAGGGCCAATTAAGCCATAAATTTCACCGCGTTTTACGCTTAAATCAATTTGATTGACTGCCAGTTTTTTTTTATAGCTTTTACAAAAGCCTGAAATGCTAATGACAAGATCTTTAGCTACCAGCGCGGCTTCGCCCATGGACTTTCCTCCTGCCAGCGAATTACCGCATCGGCTGGTAGACCCGGGGTTAATTGATGGTTTGGGTTTTCGTCCAAATACAATTTGACCGCATAAACCAATTTCACGCGTTCATCAGGGGTTTGTACTTCTTTGGGGGTAAATTCGGCTTGGGCAGCAATGTAGCGAAGTTTGGCTGCAAAGGGTTTTTCTGGGAAGGCATCGCTATAAATCTGTGCCGGTAATCCCAAACGCACTTTGCCGATTTCATTTTCCGGCACGTAGACTTTTAAATACAGTCTATCCAAATCCACAATATCAAACAGCGGACTACCGGCAGCAACCATTTCACCGTTATCGACGATGCGGGTGGTTATCATGCCGGTGGCTGGCGCAAGTATAACCAAGTCATTTAAAACACTTTGTGCTTCGGCCAAGGCTGCTTCTGCCTGCTTAACCTGCGCTGCAACAGAAGCCACTTCATTTTCTTTTGCGCTAATCTGCTCTCGGCCCAACTCAGCTTCAGCTAATTGTTTGTTCGCTTGTGTTCGGGCAGACTGAGCCGTTAAATGCTGGGCACGCGCTACTTTCCAGCTTAAATCGGCTTGTTCGCTACGGCGTTTTTCCACCGTTTCGCGTTTTAATAATTCCTGAAAACGCTCGGCATCCCTGTGTGTTTGCACTTCGGTCGCAAGGCTGGCGGTGATTTCGGCATTTGTATGATCCAATCCGGCTTTGGCAGTCGCAATTTTTAACGGTACATTTTTTTTAAATACAGCCAAGGCGGTTTGTGATGCTTTCAATTGCGCCTGGCTGACCGCCAGCGCCGATTCTGCTTGATGCACTTTGGCCAGTATTTGTGCATCATCCAGCTTAACCATCACTTGGCCTTTGGTAATCAAATCGCCTTCCTTAGCCAACAATTCCACGACACGTCCAGGCCATTTGCCGGACACCGTGTAATGATCACCTTCAATGCGACCATTAGCCTGTACCAAACCAGCAGGAAACGGCGGCTGTCGCCACCAAAACCACCAAATAGCAATACCAACCAGCGCAAGACCCGCTGCTATAGCGATGTAGGTAACTATTTTTGTGTTCTTTTCTATTGGTTGTGGCATTAGGTTTTGATGATTAGTTGAGGTGTTTGGAATTATTGATAACGTCAGCTAAACCGGATCACAACACCCCCACCGCGCGCCGCAGCTGCAACTTGGCCAAGGCCACGTCATAACTGGCATTATTAAAATTATCATGGGTTTTGCTGCGCAAATCTTCCGCCTTAAGCACGTCGGTATTGGTAGATAGACCTTGCTTGTAGCGGTCGGTGGTCATTTTCATGTTTTCATCGGCTTGGGCAATGGCTTGTTGATTAACTTCAATTCGCTGTTGCGCTTCCTGAATAGACAACCAGGCTTGCCGAACTTGCAACGTGATGGCGCTAGTCAAATCATCACGCTGTTCTTTTATGGCCATAGCTTGTCGGTTTAACACATCGCTGCTATGCCGGAGGCTGCCGTCAAATAACTTCCACTGCATCCCGACATTGACCACCCATAAACCCTGAAAGACTTGATAACGGTTTTCCTGATATTGATAACCACCATTAATGCTGACTTGCGGCATGGTTCCAGCTTTAACGCTCTGAGCCTGCTGGCCTAATGCTTCTATTTGCTGGCTAAGAACCATTAACTCTGGGCGTTCGCTCAATGAGCCACTGGTCAGGTCTGCTAACGTGCCGTTTGGTTGTTCAGGAAACTGATCAGTTAGTTGCACGGCATAGTCCAGATTCCGATCTAGCAACTGGTTATAATGCGCTTTGGCAATATCCAGTTGATTGCTCGCCTGCAAAACCAGCTGTTGGGCATTCGCCTGCTCAACCTGCGCCGTTAATAAATCATTTTTAGCTACCACGCCTAGCTCAAAAAGATTTCGCACGTCTTTATGATGACTGGTTAGGCTATCGACATGATTATGCGCAACCTGCAATGCACTCGCCAATCGCAATACAGCCACATAAGCTTCCGCAACCTGCATTTTTATGGTTAACACCGAACTGCTTTCATTGTGTTGTGCCGCTTGCAACGCTGATTCTGCGGCATTAATGCTATGACTAATACGACCACTGGTAAAAATAGGCACGGACGCAATAGCTTGCGCTTTAACACTGCCTGCTTGCGAGGTATTAAATTGAGCACTCTGTCCGCCGAAATTGGCTTTGGCGGCCGGTGTTTCACTGTATTGAGTGTAACCCGAGCCGACGTTGAGCTCTGGCAATCGCTGACCTTGCACAGAATATAGCTGTTGCTCCGATGCGCTAGTATCGGCTTGAGCAGCTTTGATTTGATGGTTTTTATCAATAGCAATATTCCATGCTTCTTCCAGTGTTTCTGTCATGCCTTTGGTAGGTAACAGCAATAAAACAAGAATGAGATGTGATTTTATTGATAGCATCAAAAAGTTTTTGTAGTTGATGAGATAATTCTGATTGGGCTCTTAGTCTTGCAAATCCCTATACGTATCAAAATTAGCCTAACTACTACTTACAGTCGGTGCGTTACCGTACATAATCCAAATAGATGCTAACGTTGCAGGAAGCCAGTACTTACAACGGAATTTCCACGACTTCAACTAACACTGTCATAATCGGCGATTGATTGTTGGTGGCTTGAAATGAGCCGGATACCGGAGGCACCGATTCTGGATGCCGACTTACCGCCACAGTGATGTGGTCATTGCCGACGACTTGACCGGAAGTAGAATCAAAGCCTTTCCAACCGGTGCCGGGTAAATAGACTTCTGCCCAGGCGTGGGTTGCGCCTTGGCCGAGCAATAGGGTAGAGGAATGTAAATAACCGCTAACAAAACGCGCGGCAAGACCTAAATGATGACAGGATTCGATGAATAAGGTGGCAAAATCCCGACACGAACCGGAGCGTTTGCTTAGCGTGGTTGCCGGCGACTGTACACCAGGTTCTTCCCGATGTTGATAGGCAAAACCGGTGGCAATAGCTTTATTAATCCACTCCAGCAGCAAATAGGTTTCCACGATTTGACCGGCATACCAGAATTGCTTTAACCAATTGTTCACCACCACGCTATCTTCTTTAAACAGTATGCTTAAGTAAGGTATTAAGTCCGTGCTTTCGCTGGCATCGTATTGAAAAGGAAACGACACCGCATAATCAGCCACCAAAAAATTCAGTGGCTGATCATCATAATGTTGCAGTATAAAGTGGCTGTCTATAGATAGGCTGTTGCTAGGGCTGAGAAAAGTCGCTTGTGCTACAGAATTGTCATATACGTCCCGCTGCCACTGTAATTGGCAAGTCGGAGAAATGGTCAGTTCAGCCGATTCGATCCGGATGTCGTGGCCTTCACGGGGCCGTAGCAATAAACGATGCGGCTGCAACATTACGGTTTCAGCGTATTGATAAGAAGTTAAGTGTTTAATTTGCAGACGACGCATTGTTATGACTCCTGAGTTGGGGGTATGGCAAGATCGCGTTCCATCTAGAGCAAGGGGCCATTGCCAGGCTTGGCTAAAAAGCATTAGTCGAACGAAATATTGGAATACTTAACGTTTTAGCTTTAACACACTTTAGATAGCCAACTCAATTTTAGTTTTGTGGAATGTTTAGTTAAGGTTCGCATCAATGATAACCTCAGTGTCAATCGTTATCGATTTGAGTTGGCGACTTTTTTTTCGTGCTTGTTGAAGTGTGAATGGATAATTTTTAGTGAAGTGGAGTGTGCACATTTTCATAGGCTTGGCGGACATTCTTGAGCCATAGAATTGACAGGATCGCCGCCAAACTTGCCTGCGTGCTAATTGACCGTGTTAAGCTCGGCTGATGGTAGGAACCTCTAGAAATAAGAGAGTATCATTCGAGGTTCCATTAAAATCTTTACAGTATCCTTCGTCCCCGAATAACCCGAACCAAGATCACCACAATGGCGATGACCAAAAGAATATGAATGAACCCGCCCAGGGTGTACGCGGAAACTAAACCCAGTATCCACAGCAGAATTAAGACGATCGCTAAAGTTTCAAGCATTGTTGCATCTCCTAAAAGAGGCCATCGTGTGATGGCATGATTCTATGCCTAGCAGTATCTTATAAAATGCTAGGCTCCAGAATCGGAAAAAATGCTTTTCCGATTCTTACCTGATGACTTAGAAGTGGTAATGAGCCCCTAAGCCGATATATTCCACTTTGTCTTTGTAAAACTGCCCGCTCGGTGAAAAACCGTTGTAGTATTCAGCCAGAATTTGCAGCTTACGACCCAGTACTTGCAGGTTTTCGAACTCAACCCCGGCTCTAGCGGAAATGTCAGTACTCCAGTTGTTTTCATCAAAATGCTTAATATCCGCCGCAATAATGGGCCGCAGCGATGCGAAATCCAGACGCCAAGGGCTTCGAAACTCAATGCCATATTGTGCTGACCAGATTTTGAGTGCAGAAGGTTCTTTATGAAACAAGCCGCCACCGCCACCATAGATACGCACGCCATACGGAAATTCATAGGACAATTTTAAATCCGCACCTTCATAACTGAGGTTGACTCGTTCAAATTTAGAATTAGTGTTGCGTAGCAAGAATTCATCACCCAAGTGTGAGCTTTGATGATAAATACGGCCAAATGCGGAAAATTGTCCGGCACGAACACTGGAATAAAGGGAAGCGATAAAGTCGGTATTGACCAAATCAGACGATGATGAGCCTAAGTTGAAGTCACTAAACACCCCGGCTTGCAGGCCGGTTTCCCATTGCGCCGTGGATAGGCCAAAGTTTCCGCGATAAATTGGAATGGTTTCACCAAAGCTCACAGAGGCTATATCGCGACCATCGAAGTTATCATTTTGATAATTTCGGTAAGCCGCTGAAAAATGCGCCCAGCGTGGATCAGCTAATAAGGGTTTAAACAAATGTCCAGGTGGCAGCAGACCTTTGGGTAATAGGGTTGCAGACACGATTTCGGCATTCGGAGACTGAATAGGCTGGGTAGAGTCGGCTACGGTTCCCTGACTGCTGGTTTCAGAGGTCTGTACCGCTGTGACACCAGGAATTTCCGATAATAACTGTATCGCTTTGGCACGCTCCGCGTCTGCCAAGCCAGCTACCGGCAAGGTAATGATGCCATCGTGCACGGCTAATGACGGCATATCCAATTTTAAATTTTGTTTTAAAACGCCTGCCGCATAGCCGGTGATATAAGCATCATCCTGAGCAGAGGCAGCCGCATAAACAGGCATAAGCATGACGCCCAATACCGCAGTTAATCTTAACTTAGTCATTATTGAGCACTCGATGCGCTAGTGCTGACGACTAAGGTCGATTGCACGGATTTCACATGTTTCTGGGCACTAACCACTTCCATGACTCTGCCTAGGACGGGTTCTGAATCTACCGTGCCGCTTAATCTGACTACACCGTCAACCGTGGTGACTTCGATATGCGAGGCTTTAAAAACAGTGTCGGCGGCGATGACGGCTTTAACGGTCGCGGTAATAGCGGAGTCGTCCAGGAACTCGCTGGCGCTTTTGGCTTTATCCAGCACTGCTTCTTTGACGCTTTCCACTTTATTTTCGGCGTTGTCGGTAGCTTGTTCCAGTTTCTTGCTGGCTTCATCCAGACTTGCTTTAGAAGCATCGGTAGACTCGTTAATCGAGTCTTTTGCTATATCCGCTTTCTGTTCAATGACTTCCTTTGCTGCTTCAATTTTGTTTTCTGCTTTTTCAGATAACAGTTCAATTTTTTTCTCAGCATGTTCCGAGGCTTTATCAATTTTTTGACCGGCTTTTTCAGCCGGGCCTTCTTGTTGACAACCTGCCAAACCAAGACTTGCAGAAAAACAGATCAGCATTAAAACCTTAAAGCTCAGTGTTTGTGGTAGATAGTTGTTGGTTATTTTCATGAGTATTCCTTGGTGAATTGCGTAAATGCACGTTCGGTGACAAAAGTCGCCAACCGAAAAAACTATGAGTCGAGTACAGGCCTCGAAGCCCATGGTTATATTATGGGATAAGGTCGGATAGAGTCTGTGCGCTGTCGTACATAAGCGCCGCATTGCGGTTAAGTGAGTATTGTAGGAGCAGGCCATGCCTGCGAATGGGGCAGATTTCCCCCGATAAATACCCGGCTCTTGGGCATAAAAAACCCGCTTTACAGCGGGTTCAGGTTTATCTTACTAAGCCGCTTGGCTTTACTGTTCAATCCAGATCAATTCCACCCGGCGATTTTCGGATTTACCGGCTTCGGTGCTGTTATCAGCAATAGGTTGGCTTTCGCCGTAACCTCTGGAAATCAAATGATTGGTGATACCTTTCGATTTCAAGTAACTCGCTACTGACTGTGAGCGACGTTGCGATAATTTCATGTTATGTCTAGTAGTGCCTTCACTGCTGGCATGGCCTTGCACTTCAATATCGTTTTTCTGCGGATAAGTCATTAAGCTTTCGGCAACGCCATCCAGAACTTCTTTAGCGTTTAAAGTCAACTCAGCGGAATCGTATTGAAAATGCTGACCTCTTAAAATCAAGCGAACGGCACAGCCTTTGTCGTCAACGGTACTGCCTTTGATAGTGCCTAAACATTGGTCCAGGCAATCGTTAATGCCGTCCGCATCGGTATCTCTAGTAGAACAATCATCAATAGGCGCCAGTGCTGCAGCTAGCGGTGCTTCGTAGGGCGCTGCGGCTTTAGGCTTATCGCCGAACGGAATCACAAAGCCGACGTTAACGGTCATATCATGAAATTCGTCGGTACCCGGTTGCACTTGGGCGTTCAAATTATTGTTGTAACGATAACGCACATCACTGCGGATTAGCAGATTGTCATGCAGTTCATAACTGAAACCTGCACCCGCTTCACCAAGAAAACCGGCCCCGCAATTGGCGGATGCACAACTGTTTTGCCCGCCTAAACCAATGACTGCATACGGTGAAAATTTTTCGCGCATAAAATAATACTGCACATCCGCAGTGCCGCCGGCCAAACTCCACGGCCCGTTAGTACCGCCAAATTGATCATAAAAACCTTTCAATTCCACATTAAAATGTTTATCAAGTATTTTGCCTACACCTAAACCACCGCCCCAGCCGTCACTGGCCTGGCGATCGCCACCAGTTCTGATAAATGTCGCAAAAGGTGCTACATACCAACGCGTATCCTGGATGGGTTCGTCAGCTTGAGCCAGAGGCAGCAAGGCTACGCTCGTTAATGACGCAATAGTGAGTAATTTAGTTTTCAACATAAGTGTTCCTATCGATTTATGAAAAATAGACATACTGTTAAACACAGATGTCCTTAAATGAAAAAGCATTTTCGACTCAGTTAAACAGTCGCGTTGATTTCACCCTCACATAGGTGCTTAATTGAGTTGGCAACTACATGATTGTTGTTAATCAAGCTAATGTGTAGCTTATCTGCAACACACTCATCACGTCTGTTCGTTGCCGTACATAACAAATAGTCTGCAAGAATTTATAGAGGGAATCCCTTATGTCTACTACGATAGGCTACATGCGAACGCCAGTGATTCATGTAAAGCAATCGCTTGTTTACTCGTACTGAGCAGGTCGAGACGGCATGAGCGGGTGATTTTCAGACGTTCCTTTAAATGCGAATTTAAATCTAGCCCGTTCGCAGTGAGCTTAGTCGAACTGAAAGGGAGCTGTCCTTCGCTAAGTAGTCTCTCGACAGACTTAGGACGAACGAAACTCCGATAGCGCTCTATATTCGCTTTTAAGCCCCGGTTTTCTGCAGAGTCACAAATTCTTCGGCGGCTGTTGGGTGTATGCCTATCGTTGAGTCAAAAATCGTCTTGGTTGCACCGGCCCGAAGGGCAATCGCCATGCCCTGGATGATTTCAGGCGCATCGGCGCCGATCATGTATATCCCCAGGACCCGGTCGGTATTCGCATCAACGACCATTTTCATCAGCGTGCTTTCGTCGCTACAGGATAAGGTGTTTTTCATGGGTTTGAACCGGCTTTTATAAATTGCTATGTTCGGGTATTTCTCACGTGCCTCCGCCTCGGTTAAACCAACGCTACCGATACTGGGCCGGCAAAAAACAGCGGTGGGTACCTGGTCGTAATTAATAGGCGGCAGCTGCTTGGCATACAGTTGATTTACCAGCGCTATGCCTTCAGCTATGGCAACCGGGGTTAAGTTAAGGCGATTAGTGACATCACCCAGGGCATAGATGGACGGCACATTGGTTTGGTAGTCGGCATTGACCTTGACTGCTGCTTCATCATCCAGTTCAACACCTACGGTTTCTAAGCCAAATCCACCTGAATTTGGTGTTCTGCCGGTGGCATACATCACCAAATCGGTGTTGAGCTTTTTTCCGTCTTTAAGGTTAACAACTAAGGCATCGTCTAAACGCTCTATGGCCGTGACATCAGAATTGAACAGCACGGTAATGCCAATTTTGGTCATTTCCGCGCCCAGAACATCACATAGTTCCTCATCGAAACCGCTGAGCAGTTTCTTACCACGATGACTTACCGTAGTGGCAACACCCAAACCATGCATAATGCCGGCAAATTCCACGGCAATGTAGCCGCCGCCGACGATCACAATCCGTTTAGGCAATCGCTCCAGAAAAAACATGTCATTTGAGGTGACGATATGTTGTTTGCCGGGTATGTCCGGCACAAAAGGCCGGCCGCCGGTAGCGATCACAATACGTTCAGCGCGGTATTCTTTATCATTGACAGCGACGGTGTGTGCATCCAGCAAAGTTGCCTTACCATTGATAATAAAAGCGCCCGATTTTTGCAGTCGGACACGATAAACGCTTTGCAGCCGCTCTATCTCTTTATTCTTATTGGCGATCAACGTTGACCAGTTGAACACGGACTCAGCAACCGTCCAGCCAAAACCCGCCGCATCGGTAAAGTGATCCTGGTATTGCGATGCATAGACCAGTAGTTTTTTTGGTACGCAGCCGACATTGACGCAAGTGCCGCCCAAATAACGCTCTTCAACAATAGCCACCTTAACACCTTGCGCGGCGGCCAGATTGGCTACGCGCACTCCGCCGGAGCCAGCGCCGATCACCAACAACTCGTAGTCATATGCAGTCATGCGCTGTGCTCGTTTATTAGTGGTTTATGTGGACTGTGTTAAAAAAGCCAACATAGTCTCGGCACTGCTCACTGAGAATGGATCGTCCGGGCAATTATCCATTTGCCCGGGTTCGCTGAATATTTTACTGATCTGCTTATTATCGACCAGCATGGCATAGCGCCACGAGCGACTGCCAAAGCCGACATTTTCTTTTTTGACCAGCATGCCCAGCGCCCTGGAAAAATCGCCATTGCCATCCGGCAGCATTTTTACATTGCTGATGGATAAATGCAGGCCCCATTGATACATCACAAATGCGTCATTGACGCTCAGACAATAAACTTCATCGATACCTTGATCGATAAATTCCTGGTATTTCATGACAAAACCCGGCAAATGCTTACTTGAACATGTTGGCGTATAAGCGCCAGGCAGGGCGAACAAAATAATCTTTTTTCCGGCAAAAATGTCCTCGCTGCTGATGTCCTGCCAGCGAAAAGGATTTTCGCCGCCGATACTTTCATCGCGAACACGGGTTTTAAAAGTAACATCGGGTACTGTGGTAAGCATGTCGAACTCCTTAAGGTTTATGGATTAGAAAACAGACTAGGCTTGTCGAACTTTATGGGGAAAAGAACTTAGCGTCGGTACGCTGACGTACATTGGCCTTCCATAAGCCGATGACTCAAACTATCTGTTGCCGATGTACGCTACCGCACCGACTACCACTAAGTTTGCAGATAAAGTGTCTATAAGGTTTTAGCGCAACCCTATCCCACGCGTTGGTTTTATACCTAACTGGGAGGACTAACTCATGTTTTGGTTATCTTGTTAACAACAATATAAGCACTCAAACAGAGATTCAGCCATGAACGATTTTCTTGGCTTTTTATGTATTTCGGAGATTCCAAATGAAACAATGTACTCGATTTTTTTCTGCAGCTTTTTTGGCTGTAACTTTATTAACAGCAGCAGGTTGTGCATCGACAAAAACACAGGAGGCAACCGGGCAATATTTTGACGACAGCGTCATCACCAGCAAGATTAAAGCGGCCATATTGAATGAACCATCATTGAGCTCTGCGGAGATTAACGTAGAAACGTTCAAAGGCGTGGTGCAGTTAAGCGGCTTTATCAGATCCAATCGAGATGCAGATAAAGCGGTTGAGTTGGCAGGCACTGTCGGCGGCGTGAAATCTGTTAAAAACGACATGCGTCTTAAATAAATCAGGAGATTATTATGGAAACAGTAGACAAATTATCCAATTCCGCTCATGAAGCTTTCGATAAGATTGTGAGTGTCAGTAACCAAGCCAAAGAGGCCTTAGGCGAAACCGGTCAGGAATTGAAAAGCGCTGAGCAGAAATTGGTCAAGAATTGCCGTAGCTATGTGCATGACAATCCGCTCACTTCTTTAGGTATCGCCACCGCAGCGGGCTTCTTATTGAGCCGCCTGTTAAGTCGGCGTTAAAACGGGCCACTATTATGAACAGTAACACCGTGAATGACGCAGCGCTCACAGACGGAGGCCGCATGGAATCGATTGATAATATAGCGAATTCGGCACACGCAGCGGTCGATATGATTGCAGATGTGAGCAATCAGGCGGCGACCGTTTTAGGCGAAAAAAGCGAGCAATTGCAAAATGCCGAACAGCAATTACTGAGCAGTTGCCGTGACTATGTACATGAAAATCCCATCGCATCCCTGGGGATCGCGGCAGTGGCGGGTTTTGTACTTAGTCGGCTATTAAGTTGTCGATAACCTTGTCTGGATCATGAAAGCCAATGGATTCGAAGACGGGGCTACTGGGCAGAGTGATCCGCTGAGTAGTTCCGGTATACTGGATGATGCGCAGTCTTTGTGGCAAGAGCTTAGAGCCCTCAGTTTTGATCGTTTACAATTAGCGGCATTGGAAACTCAGCGAGCAGGGCGGAGCTTGGTTTCTATGTTGATTGCCGGAATTATCGCTGCTTGCTTGCTGGGCAGTGCTTGGTTAGGCTTACTGGCTACCGTCGTGCTGGTAATGATTGAACATGGCCTGCCGGTCGGCAGCGCTATGTTGCTAGCGGTTGCGGCTAATTTACTGGCGGCACTGATTTTACTGGTGTTGATACGACGCAAAAGCCGGTTTCTAAAATTTCCTGCCACGCTTAACAGTCTCAAGCCTTTGCCGGCAGTTAATAAGGGATTAAAAAAATCATGAATTCTTTAGAGCTTACCAAAACCGGCAAATCCAAAGTATTGCTTACTCAAATCGAAGCGACCGAATATCTAATACTGCAGCGCCGACGTCGCATAGATGCGCGTACCGTCATTCTGGTTAATAAAGTAAATAAGCGTATTGCCAATCCCACCACCTTACTGATGGCTATCGGAATTGGCTTTCTTATTGCGGAATTCACTAAGTGCGCAAATACCAAAGCAGTCGGTGCAACCGATAATCCAAGCACTAATGATAGCTCGCCACTTAAGATTGCTTTCAACCTGCTCATGTCAGCTCGAACCTTGTATATGGCTTTACCAGTAGCCTGGGTAATGAAAGCATCTCAAAAGCGCTCTCAGGTTTAAACTGAGATTTATTTAGTCGACAAAATCAGTTCACGATTTTTTACTTAAAAGTTTGCGTGCAACATGGAAAAAAACAAGCTAACTGGGGCTCCCAGTCCAAATAAGTCGATCCAGCAAAAATGGCGTATTGCTTTTCATGAAGCAGGCCACGCTTCAGGTATCCATTTAAATAACAAAGCTAGGCAGTTGCCACCGGTATTTTTTAATATTATTTTTAAAAATAACACAGAGCTGACAGGAGCTGATGACATGGCGTATCAAACAGCCAATCAGGATTCTGATGCGGTAATAGAGGGTGGCCGCTTAATTGAATCGCTACCTCCATCGATCCCCAGTCTTTTTGATCAAGCCGTGCCTCATGATGAGTCCATGGGTGAACAAATACAGCATTACATGATGGCTTTTGAAGCGGATATTATCAATTTACTGGTAGGTCCACTGGCCCAGGCGAAATTTATCGCTAACACAGATGGCGAGCTATTTACGCGTCAATTAGTCAATTTAAACGCCTTAACCAACTATGGCGGCAGTTCTGATCTGGCGTTAATTACTGAATACTTGCAGAGCCTTTCCTGCAATAAAAATCAGCAAGATAAGAAGTTATACGAGTTGTTTTTGGTGGCTTTTGAGTTTGTGAATCGTGATGAAAATTGGGCAGCAATTACCTATTTGGCACAACATATCTTTTACAGTGCTAAAACGATGCTCTGTTGCGAAGAGATTATCGGCATGCTTGATAATACCGTAGCGCATTTTGTAAATCGTCGCTTTAAAACAAGACATGTTATTGATTAGTGACGCTTAACAACTATAAGGACTGTGTTGACAACATGCAGCTGTTAAATCAGTTTTATTATCAGGTAATTACATAGAGGCGGACATGATGATGCCTATTCAACGAACAAAAAATGCTGCTCTCTCCGGCGACTCTTCCCCTAAAACAATGCTTAACTTACCCTGTTGGAATTCAAAAAAACAGATGCTGGGCGTCGATAGTGCGACAATTGGCAAAGTTCTGGTGGACATTGAGCTGCTTTTCCAAAACCGGTTGCAAAAGCAATTCGGGGAATAGAGGCTGGCTGATGTGAAAATTTGTCATAGTTCAGAATTAACTGACACTACGAATGTTGGATTCAAGTTGATCGGACACGGCAGCCTGGGGGCGGTCAAGACTTATCATTCAAAACATATTTAACTGCTCCTACATTCAGAGATTAGTAGAGGCACAAAGTAGCTTAAAAATTGAGTACAGTAAAAAATCCGGTTGATTATTATCGGATTATGTTTTTTAGCGAATGGATTAAGTATTTGTAACGGCGTTTTTTAAGATATAAACCGGGGACAGAATCTGGCAATACAAGTTGTTACTATATTCCACCTCAACGGATGCTCAATGCAT
The DNA here is from genome assembly GCA_965247565.1 of Methylococcales bacterium. GTDB lineage: Bacteria > Pseudomonadota > Gammaproteobacteria > Methylococcales > Methylomonadaceae > CBDFHF01. The sequence continues at coordinate 344,341 of CBDFHF010000001.1, forward strand.
TTTCAATTTAATGAACCAAATGTTTGGATATAACTGATGCAATGGCGTAACAGCAATCATCGATACGGAGCCGCATCTATCGGCCTACACTGGCTAATGCTTCTCCTACTCATTGCTGTGTATGCCTGCATTGAACTGCGTGTGTTTTATCCTAAAGGTAGCGATATCCGGGAAGCATTAAAGACCTGGCATTACATGTTGGGGTTATCTGTTTTTGTGTTGGCTTGGTTCCGGTTGCTATTCTATTTGATAGGTTCTTTCCCTCAAATTGAGCCTGAATTGCCAACATGGCAGAAACTAACCTCCGGGCTTGTAAAAATAATGCTCTATGTGCTGATGATCATGATGCCGCTGGCAGGATGGTTGATGCTCAGTGCTGAAGGCAAGCTCATACCGTTTTTCGGGCTGCAGATTCCCGCATTGATCGATGAAAATAAAGCCGTTGCAGAATTAATCAAGGAGATTCACACTACTTTCGGCACATTGGGTTACTTCCTGATTGGCTTACATGCCATTGCCGCACTTTTTCATCACTATGTTTCACGGGATAACACCTTGCGGCGCATGCTACCAATGGGATCGAAATTATCACCAACATCTACAAAATCGCAACCTGCCGTAGCAAGTGTCGTTAATCCCAAAACAAGCGAAGCGTATGAATTTGAACTAGTCCAGCCTGTGATTGGGGCTGTTACTGGATTAACGGCCTCGATAGCGGAATTGAGGCTTAAACAAGAAGGTTACAACGAGCTGCCCAAGCCAGATCAGCGTGGATTTCTTCGAATCTTGGTTGAAGTCTTACGCCAACCCATGTTCGCGCTGCTGATCGGAGGTGGCGTTGTTTATCTGCTTCTCGGCGACCGGACGGAGGCAATATTGCTGCTTTTATTTGCGGGTCTCTCGGTAACCATCACCATTGTCCAGGAATCACGCAGCGAACGTGTATTAGAGGCGCTACGCAATCTTGCAAGCCCAAGGGCGCAAGTCATCCGGGATGGTAAGAAAATTCTCATTTCCGGAAGAGAGGTTGTTAGGGAAGATTTAATTGTAGTTTCCGAAGGCGACCGGGTCGCGGCGGATGCGACCTTAATTTCGGCGCATGATCTGCTTCTGGATGAATCACTACTCACCGGCGAAGCTGTTTCTGTCCGTAAACTAGCTGAAGTTAATAAAGAAGATCAAACGGCTGTCCCAAAGCCGGGCGGTGATGATTTGCCCTATATTTTTGCCGGGACGCTGGTGGTAAGGGGAATCGGGCAGGCGCTTGTGCATGCGACCGGTATTCGAAGTGAAATGGGCAAAATTGGACGCGCCCTTTCCAGCATAGAAACAGAACAACCGCACTTGCAACGGCAAATCCATTCCTTTGTTCGAATATTCGCTATTATCGGCGCACTAATAGGAACATTGACGGTACTTTTATTTGGCTTGCTGCGGGGCACTTGGCTTGATGCTATGTTGGGTGGCATCGCGATTGGTATGTCTTTGTTACCAGAAGAATTCCCACTTGTCATCGCGGTATTCATGGCCATGGGCGCCTGGCGTATTTCACAAGCGCGGGTGCTTACCCGCCGTGCCTCAGCTATTGAAGCTCTTGGTGCCACGACGGTGTTATGCACTGATAAAACGGGTACACTGACTGAAAACCGAATGACAGTAGTTTCATTACTCGGCGATGATGGCCGATGGGATCAGCACAATAAGGCTGTATTGTCTGACAAATCTAAGGAAATTTTGGAAACTGCGCTGTTTGCGAGTCCATTCGAACCAAGCGATCCAATGGATATGGCGGTTCACGCGCTTTCAGAAAAAGTGATTGGATCCACTAAAGAAAGTTTCAAAGGCGCCAAACTAATTCACGCTTATGGTCTCAGGCCGGATTTGTTTGTGGTAGCAAACATACTCTCCAGAGAAGGGGATGGTAATGCCATAGCCTTCGCCAAGGGTGCTCTTGAAGCCATAGCTGAACTGTGTCAGCTATCCGTAGAGCGATTAGCTGAAATTCGAGAACAAGTAGATGAATTGGCGAAGGATGGAATTCGCGTACTTGGAGCCGCCAAGGCTGTTATACCGAATAGTGATCAGTTGCCTGAAATGCCTGAAACGCCACGCGGTTTCAAGTTTGAATATGTAGGTTTGATCGGATTTGCCGACCCGATACGCACTAATGTTCCTGCAGCTGTAGCTGAGTGCCGATCCGCCGGGATAAGGGTAGTAATGATAACTGGAGACTATCCTGCAACAGCGCAAGCCATTGGTTTACAGGCTGGTCTCGAAACTGCCAACGTCCTCAATGGTGACAACATCGATACCATGTCGGATGAAGAACTAGCGCTTAAAGTAAAATCAACGTCCATATTCGCACGTATCCAGCCTAATCAAAAACTACGTATTGTCCAAAGCCTGAAAGCAAATGGGGAAGTGGTCGCGATGACCGGTGACGGGGTAAATGACGCCCCGGCCATCAAGGCGGCGCATATTGGAATTGCCATGGGGGGGCGCGGTACTGATGTTGCGCGGGAAGCTTCCTCCATCGTGTTGCTCGATGATGATTTTGGTTCGATTGTATTAACCATTCGTCTAGGTCGACGTATTTACGACAATTTGCGCAAGGCAGTTGAGTATATTGTTGCTGTGCATATCCCGATTGCAGGGCTTGCTGTTCTCCCACTATTGCTGGGCTTGCCGCTAATACTTACGCCCATTCATATCGCCTTTTTGGAAATGGTTATCGACCCGGCCTGTTCAGTAGTCTTTGAGGCTGAGCATGAAGAGGCCGATGTCATGCAACGCCCGCCGCGAGACCCTGCCAGTCCATTGCTGTTACCAAAGCGGATCATTTGGGCTGTACTTCAGGGGCTGATTGTATTGGCGATCCTGGCAGGCGTGTTGATTAGTGCAGCCCACTTTGGCATGCTAGAGTCGGATTTGCGAGCGCTGATTTTTACATCGCTGGTACTAATGAACATGGGGCTTATTTTAGTCAACCGTTCGTTTAAGGCCTCTTTGGCTCGTGCCATTCTTAGTCCCAATCGCTCGCTCTGGGTTCTATTTTGTAGCGTAATCACCCTCCTTTCACTGACTGTTTTTTGGCATCCAGCACAATTGCTTTTTCACTTTGGCCGCTTGCACTGGGATGACCTTATTCTTAGCGCGGCCGCCGGCTTATTGAGTTTACTTTTATTGGAGGCGATTAAGTCACTTTGGTTTCGGGTTGGCGTCAAGGATAGATAGATGGAAATGCCTCTTTCTATCTGAGTAACTATTACCAGGTTAGAATAAAAACTTAGAGCAGCTGATTCTTATAGGTTTTAGTGTTTGATATTGATGGAAGTAGTATGGATTGAAACGGATTATCTATCGGGTTTAATTGTCAGTCGCCTGGCTTTTCCAGCGTTGATGGGTTGTCTATTTGCCGGTTATGGTTGCATGGTTTAAAGGTACCAGTAGCTGGGAATGGCCGCGATCGCACGGGTAAGCCGTCCGCGTTTTCAGGCTGTAGATGCTAGACCCGTCGCATTTAGAGCAAACATAAACTTCCAGAGGCCAGCGCCACTGAAAAAGAGCTAAGCGGTATTGCTCTTCTGTCCAATAAATAACATTAACTCACCCAGGCTATAGCCATTTTGAAGTTAAGCCTTGTTCTTCATGAAGTTACCCGTCATTGATGGGCCTAAATCGCCTTCATAGACAGTTTGTAACAGTCGCTGTTCATTATGGGGAGTCAGGAATATGTTGGTAAGACTTGACAAGTAATCAATCCCCGCTTGAATTTGTGCGGAAATCCTATAGAAAACTGACTAGGATAGTGTCTGTTTTTCCATGGTCACTACATTCTAGGTGCATAAGGCGCATCAGTTGATAAAAGTGGGAGCCCCTCATTTTATCATTGCATCCACTTTGAAATAGCAAGAAAAAGCTTGAATGAAATTAACACGGCCGAACCTCTTGATGTCCAAAACTACGACCGGTGAATTCTAATAGGTGCTGTTATTTATTCTAGTTGCCGGTGTAAAATGCAAACAGCGCCGAGCTAATTTTTTTATAACTTATGGAATAACACAACATGGCACAAGATAGTCGCAATGATAAACTGAAAGCTGACGCTGAAAAGATCATTAACTTTACACCCCACGATATTCAGAATATCACTTCGGAAGAGATACAGCGCTTATTTTACGATTTGCAAGTCTATCAAATCGAGTTACAAATGCAGAATGACGAGTTGCAAAAAAGTCAGTTTGAATTATCACAAATGAACAATCGCTTAAGCTTTGCTTACCACTCTGTGCCAATAGGAATTCTGACCCTGGACTTTCAGGGTTTTATACAGCAAGCTAATCAAACTTTTACCGATATGGTAGGCAGCAACAATCCCAGTAAATTAGTGAAGAAACATTTTTCGAAGTTAATCGTTGAAGAAGATAAAAGCATTTTTATTCAACGCTTTGATGCCTTCTTCAAAGCCCCTCTCAACAAAAGTCTGCAGTTACGGCTACGAAGTGAGAAAAATACTGTATTCCATACTCTATTAAAAGGCAGTGCGGATGATGGGTCAGATACCATTTCTAACGATATAGATCTTAAGCAAAGAAAACTGGTTATCACTGTCACGGATATAAGCGAAGTTGTAAACCAAGCGTAACTATTCAATTCGTCTTTTCCAAGGTTTATTCATACAGCATTTATGAACATAGGCACAACTGAGGATAAATCGCTACATTATATAGTTGGTATTGGTGCTTCAGCAGGCGGGCTTGAAGCCATTGAGGCTTTTTTTAGGCAAATGCCAGCCAACTCAGGTCTTTCTTTTGTTGTTATCCAGCATCTATCGCCCAATTACAAAAGCCTGATGGTAGAGCTGCTGTCAAAACATACTCCCATGCCGGTGTTGCGTATAGAAGACGGCATGAAAATAGAGCGCAATACCGTCTATTTAATCCCACCCAGAAAAAATGTGACGGTATTCCATAACAAACTCCTGCTGACCGAGCAAGACCCATCCAAAGGCATCAGCCTGCCCATTGACATTTTTCTGCGTTCACTAGGGGAAGATGCGAAAGAACGCGCTATCGGTATTATCTTATCCGGTACGGGCAGTGATGGTACACGCGGCATCCGTGTGATCAAAGAGTATGGCGGCATGGTGATGGTGCAGGATGAGAATTCGTCTAAATTTGACGGTATGCCCAAGAATGCCTTTGCCACCGGTTTATCGGACTTTCATTTACCGCCAGAGAAAATGCCGGAACAGTTATTGGCATTCATTAAGCATCCCTATGCAACGATGCATATAAAGACCATCGATCCTATTGATGACAATGACATGAGCCGGATTTTTTCAATTCTGCGCGAGAAATGCAAAATTGACTTCACCTACTATAAGCCGAATACCGTAGTCAGGCGAATAGAGCGTCGGGTAAGCATCAACCAGTTGCGTGATTTATCCGAATACTTAGCATTTTTGCAAGCGAATCCTCATGAAATTTCAGTGCTTTATCAAGAATTGCTGATTGGCGTTACCAGCTTTTTTCGTGACGAATACGTTTTTGATGAAATCATGGATCAATGGCTTAGCAAGCTTATCTCCATACTGGTCGATGATGAGTTACGGGTTTGGGTAACCGCTTGCTCTACAGGTGAAGAAGCATATACGATAGCATTGCTGCTATCCGAGTTCCGTGAACAATCAGGGCACTTCTTTAGAATAAAAATTTTCGCTACGGATGTAGACCAAATCGCTATAGATAAAGCCAGCATGGGTAAATATCCAGAAAGCATTATTGCTGATATTCCCCCTAAACTGTTGTCGAAATACTTTGTTCGGCGTGAAGATTACTTTCAGGTTAATCAAAAAATTAGGGAAATGGTGGTGTTTGCCCAGCACAACCTGATTAAAGACCCACCGTTTACCAATATTCATCTGCTTAGTTGTAGAAACGTATTGATTTATTTTCAGCCGGTGCTCCAAAAGAAAATACTGGAGCTATTTAATTTTTCATTAGTAAAAGATGGGCTTTTGTTATTAGGCTCCAGTGAATCTGTTGGCGATATGGCGGAATACTTTGAGATTGCCAGTGCCAAATCCAAGTTATTTCTTTCTAAAGGCAAACAAAAACTGGTCGGATTTTCTTCCAGTGCGCCGACTCTACTCAATTATGCCAATTACCCATCCAACGTAGGTCGGGTTTCCTCCTTCGCGCAAGAAGATCGCGTCTTAGAACGTTTTATCAGGGTGATTGAAAATGATGTTTTACCGTTTACACTCATTGTTAATGAGAACATGGAAATCTCGCACATTTTTGGTGATGCTAAAGATTATCTAACTTACCCGACCGGCAAACTGGTCAGTAACATTACAAAAGTGGTGAAAAAGGACCTATCCATTCCTATTGCCACCGGCATACAAAAAGCCCTGAAAGGCAATAGCGAAATTATCCTGACCAATATTCGCATCCGGGAAAAAGACACGCTCAGAACATTTCGCCTGCAATTTAAGCAACTCCCTAAAAAAAGCAGCCAGGAAAAACTGGTAGCAGTGTTGCTAAGCGAAACCGTGGAATCGTCTAGTTTTATTGAATCGGAAGCCCTAACTTACGATGTTAACCTGGATGCCAGGCAACGTATTGCTGACCTGGAACACGAACTGCAATTCACCCGAGAAAACCTGCAAGCCACAGTCGAAGAATTGGAAACTTCCAATGAAGAATTACAGGCGACCAACGAAGAGTTATTGGCCAGTAATGAAGAGTTGCAGAGCACCAACGAAGAATTGCAATCAGTCAATGAAGAGTTGTATACCGTCAATGCCGAACATCAAGGGAAAATCACTGAATTAACACTGTTAAATAGTGATTTGGACAATTTATTCAACAGCACCAATATTGCCACCTTATTTCTCGATGAGAATTTGGATATTCGCCGTTACACACCACGATTACAGGTTATTTTCCATATTCTGGAAAGTGATATAGGACGACCGTTTTTTCACCTGACCCATTCAATTAATGACACAAATTTATTGGAAATTGTGCATGACGTCAATAATCATCACAAGAATTTCGATAGGGAAATTCAGTTAACTAACGGACATTGGTATTTGCTGAGAATTATCCCCTATGCGATTTCAGCTCAGGTGAATGCTGGAGTTATTCTTACTTTTATCGATATTCATCAACTGAAAACCGCGCAGCTTGAATTATCCAAGCGTGAGCGTGAAGAAACCCAACAACTGGCCAAGTTTGTGCAATATTCCAATGATGCCATATTTTTATTGGAGTCGGATGGCACTATCATTACTTGGAACCACGCCGCCGAAAATCTTTATGGCTGGACAGAGCAGGAAGCCCTGCAAATGAACTTTCATAATCTGATTCCTGACGAAGAAAAAGCCCACTCACAACGACGCATCGACACCTTAAAAGACCAAAAGAACATCTTATCTTTTCAGGCAAAACGCCTGAACAAATCAGGCAAAGTCATTACGGTATTAGCATCAGCCTGTATTTTCAATCCTGAAAATTCTTCACGTGAACTCATTGCCTTAACCGAACGGGATTTTTTTCTTCATCACCAAGAAGAGAAAAACGATTGTGTTAATTGTTTGCAAAAGCTTGCCTCAATGGTGATGGAGTCGACAGAAGCTACGATTTTGTTTGATGTACAAGGCAACATTGTGGCTTGGAATAAAGGCGCAGAAAATTTATATGGTTGGGCTAGCGGCGATGCAGTAAACATGAGTTGCTACGATATAGCTCCCGAGGAAGAACGAGACTTAATCCCCAAACTTATTAGCGATTTACTGGCAGGCAAAACACCAAAGCCGATGCAAATTAAACGAGTAACCAAAGAAAACAAAATTATCAATGTGCAAATGAGCGTAACGCTTTTAGGTAATCAAATGGGTGAGGTCCTGTTAATGATTTCGAATGAGCGCCCTTGAAAAAGCGCCGTACAACGAAATTAAACTTTAACAATTCCAACGGAGAATCCGCTTTCGAACCCTGGGTTATCCGAAAACGTTAACGGGGTATTCGGTCGGAATGGGGTTAGGTGCACTGGATTTTCTCCTACTAATGGTCTGGCGAGATAATCCTATTCAGGCACCTGGCTTGTTTGAACACCTGGCCACCGGCATACTGTCGGTATGGCTTCTGGTATTCGCTACCTATTTGATTCGTCATCGCTCTGAATCAAGGTTAGACCAAACCATTTAGCGTATGAAAGACTGTTAGCGACGAACCGTCCTTCAACGTTTGTTGTGCATGATGCTGAATGAGTCGAGAAAACTTGCTTGAATACTGCGAGGAACTGGATTGGGCAAGCCTTTAATGACAATGCCCTGATGTCCTAACAACTCAGTCGCCCAGATCTATTTGCCGCTTTACTTGGGCGGCACTAGGGTCGATATCTCAGTACAAATAAACCATCGATTCCGCGTAAAGGTGCAGGGGTAGTCGGCCCCAGAATATATCGCTCAGGTTCGGTAGTGTAGTGTAATCGTCCGGCGAAACCATCTACAAAGCTTACACCAATGCTGGCACTCTAAGATTTTTTCCTAGGGGATTTTATGGGCATTCCATTCAAATGGCGTCAGCATATTGAAGCTTGGCAACAAAGCGGGTTATCACAAGCATTATATTGTGATCAACAGCAACTCAAGAAGGGTACTTTCTCGGCTCGATTGAGTGAGTATCGCAGACTCAATCTATCTCAAGCTGTAGCGTTGATTCCTGTTCAGGTTGCATCGGTTGTTCCGACACCGGCATCCTCGTCAAACCTGGTGTTGACTCATAACAACGGTCATCGACTGGAGCTGCCGACATCCGTATCGGCTGCGTGGTTGGCCGAGTTGTTGAAATGCCTGGGTTAATTGAAACCCCAGCACAAATTTGGATTGCCGTTGCGCCTGTCGATATGAGACGCGGCCTAGATGGTTTGTCGAGCGTCGTTCAGCACAGCTTGGATCAAGCACCTTGCAGTGGTTCGGCATTCATTTTCCGTAACCGTGCTGGTAATCGGCTGAGACTGTTGCTGTGGGATGGTAATGGGGTTTGGTTATGTCAACGCAGATTGCATCGCGGCAGTTTTGTGTGGCCCAGGGTCAACGATAAGACATTTGTGATTACCCAACGCCAGTGGGAGTGGTTAGTTGCCGGTGTCGACTGGCAGCGTTTGTCGGCGACTTGTCAGCCGGACTGGCAAGTGTAAAAACGGTTTTAAAGTGGCTGATAAATAACAAGAAAAACAGTCATAAAACCTAACAAAATCAAGGCTTACACGGTGATTTTATGGTATAGTTTTCACCATGAAATCACTGACTGAACTCGATCAATTAAACCTGGATCCTGCTACCAAAAACCAAGTAGCGGCACTGATTCAGGCGCTTGTTGACCAAGCCTCTCAGGATGCCAAAACAGTGATTGCGGAGCAACAAGCCACCATCACGGCCAACGAAAAAGCCATTCTCTACAAAGACACCAAAATCACCTCGCTCACCTATGAGCTGGCCTATTACAAACGCATCCGCTACAGCACCAAAAGTGAAACCCTGACCGCTCTGCAACGGGATGTCTTTGAAGAAACCTGGAATACGGATATGTCGGCAATTGAAGCCGAAGTCGAACTATTGCAGGATAATCAACCGTGCGAAACGGTGGCTAGATCCAAACGCCTGCGTGCTGGCCGTCAGCCGTTACCCGCCCACCTGCCGCGCATCGATCATTATCACCAGTTGGAATCTTGCGCCTGTGGGCAATGTGGACGAGATTTGGTCAAAATTCGCGACGATGTGACTGAGCAACTGGACGTGGAACCGGCCAAGTTCTTTGTCCACCGGCACATCCGGCCACAATACGCCTGCCGGACTTGTGAAACCATCACTGCCGAGCCCATTCCACCGGCCATCATTGACGGCGGTATGGCCGCCATCGGTTTGCTGGTTTGGGTACTCATCAGCAAATATCTGGATCACTTGCCGCTGTACCGACTGGAACAAATCGCTGCCCGTAGCAGTGTTTCCCTATCTCGATCCACGCTGGCCGATTGGGTGGGGCGTCTGGGGGTGGAACTACAGCCTCTGGTGGATCGCCTGCACTGGTATCTGTTACAACGACCTTGCGTGTTAGCCGATGAAACCCCGGTACCGCAGTTGGATCCCGGCAAAGGTAAAACGAAGAAGGCTTATCTATGGGCGTATCGCAGTAACGATCTGCAACCTGGGCCTAAGATCATTGTCTTTGACTACCAAGCCGGTCGCAGTGGCCGACATGCCGAACAGTTTCTACAAGACTGGCAAGGTCATCTAATGGTTGATGGCTACGGAGGATACAAAGCCTTGTTTGCTGCAGCTCGGGCGCATCCAGCCACACAATCTTTATTGTCGTCCTGCATTGAGTTAGCGTGCTGGACCCATGCGCGCCGCAAATTCTTTGACCTCTTTCAAGCTAATCAAAGTCCGGTTGCCAAAGAAGCCTTGCAGCGCATTGCCGAGTTGTATGAGATTGAAGCCGAAGGCCGGGAGATGAGTATCGATGGCCGGAAAAACCTGCGTGCTGAAAAAAGCCAACCACGCTTAACCGAACTGCATGATTGGCTGCAGCAAACCCGTTTGCGCACGGCACCTGGCAGCGCTTTGATGAAAGCGATCGAATACAGCCTGAAACGCTGGTCGGCACTGATCCGCTATGCCGAAACCGGTGATCTACCCATAGATAACAACAGTACCGAGAACTGTATTAGGCCGATTGCGCTAGGCAGACGCAACTGGCTCTTTGCCGGATCAGAACGAGCGGGCCAGCGCGCTGCCGCAATTCAATCCTTACTAGGCACCGCCAAATTAAATGGGCTTGATCCCGCTGCCTGGCTAAAAGATACTCTAGAAAAACTCCCTATCTGGCCCAACAGCCGCATCGATGAATTACTGCCTTTTGGTACAAAATCAGAATAAATTGATTTTGGCAATTTCTAAGATAGTGGTCGGGCTGATCGAATACAGTGTAGTGGGTTGCGTCCTGACCGGAAATATACAATGCATCATTTTTAATCGCTAATGCTTTTATAGTCCCCTCAAGAAAGGTATGCCATAAATAGAGCCTACTCAGTAATTATATCCTATTGATATATATAGGATATTTTGATTTTTTTGGTATAATAGTGCACGAAAATTGAGCCATCATCCCCAAAAAGTGTGCACTTATGATTCGAACTACCAGCTCAAAACAACTGACCATAGCCGAATTCGATTGGCCGTTTGATACGGCGCTGGATAAACACAATCGCTGGGTCAAATTAAGCGCCTGCATTCCCTGGGATGCGCTGGCGGAATTTTACTACCAAGGTTTTGCGGCGGATCGCGGTCGACCGATGAAAGAGGCCCGGTTGGTCATTGGCGCTGTGATCATCAAGCACAAGTTGTGTTTGTCGGATGTCGAAACCGTCCAGCAAATCCAGGAAAACCCGTACCTGCAGTTCTTTGTCGGACTGCCGGGTTACCAAACCACCGAGCCATTTGCCGCGTCCCTGTTCGTTGAAATCCGCAAGCGCATGGGCGAAGCCGTGTTTGAAGGCTTCCACCGCGCCATTATCGCGGCCCACGAGGGCCAGAAGTCGGTCACCGCCCGAGCCACCGGCACCGCCCGCAACGTCCACCGCATCCCAAGCCAGCGTCGAGTCTGTGCTGGACTCCAGTCAGGCTCGCTCGTCAATCACTTCACCAGAGGCCACTGCGCCGCCCGCGGCTCCCGAGTCCAGCACCACAGCAACCGATACCCCGACTCATCAAGGCCAATTGATCGTAGACGCCACCGTGGTGGAACAAGCCATTCGCTTCCCCACTGACCTTAGCTTGCTCAATGAAGCCCGTGAATTCAGTGAAAAGATCATCGACGCCCTGTGCAAGGATCTGAACGTTAACCCCAAGCCGCGCACCTATCGCCGGAAAGCCCGCTCGGCCTATCTTGCTGTTGCCAAGCAAAAACGTCCGGTCGCAAAAGTCTTGCGTCGTGGCCTGAAACAGCAATTGCAGTATCTGCGCCGTAACCTCGGACACATTGAGCGGCTGTTGGCACCAATTCCGCACGGTTCGCCCCTGCCATTACCGCGCTGGCTGCTGTATCGCTACTGGGTGATTCAGCACCTGTACCAACAACAACGGCACATGCACCAAAGCCATACCCGCCGATGCGACCACCGCATCGTCAGCATCAGTCAGCCCTACGTGCGCCCGATCGTGCGCGGCAAGCTCAACAAAGCGGTCGAGTTCGGCGCCAAACTCAGCGTCAGCCTGACCGGTGACGGTCTGGCCCACGTCGACCAGTTGCGCTGGGAGGCCTTTCACGAAGGCCAGGACCTGGTGACTCAAGTCGACGCCTATCGGACGCGTTACGGCCATTACCCGGAAAAAGTGCTGGCAGATCCTCTCTACGGCACCCGCAGCAACCGCGACTACCTCAAGCAACGCGGCATCCACTTTGCCGGCAAGCCGCTGGGGCGGCCGAAACAAAACACCGAGGACAACCGAGCGCAGCTGAAACAAGCCAAGGCACAGCGTCGGCAGGATTACCTGCGCCGCATCCCCATCGAAGGCAAATTCGGCCAGGGCAAGCGCAGCTATCAGCTCAACGACATCCGTGCCAAGCGGGCTAACACTGCCTTCGCCTGGATCAACAGCATCTTCCTGGTCATGAACCTGCTGATCCTGGAAAGGATCTTTTTTGCCCCGAGGAAAAGCTGCCTTGCAGCGCTGATGACAGCCGTAAAATTTGCTTGGCAACGAGGAGGCTTAAATCCGGGCGATTTTCTCAGACCGACTAACAGGATTGCTTGTTGGGCTTCGTGATTTACTGAGCAGACTCTAAATAGTTCCCATCGCTAGCATTTAAACCGAGAGTAACGCCTTCCTGAAAACTTGCTGTATTAAAAGGGGTAGTGGGTTGTGCGCCATTCGCGCCCAGCCAGGGCGACTCGGCATAGCCAGTGATCGCCAATGTGCCAGTGCTTGTCAATGCGATGTCAGCGATGGCGTCAAAGTCGGCTGAGCCATAATACCCATGCCATTGATAAAGCCCAGTATCTGAAAACTTTGTGACATAGATGTCTTCAGAACCGTGAAACGGTAACAACGGGCTTTCACCGGCAGGACCAAGGCGAGCTGCATTGACATTGGTGGCAATAAACACGTCGTGATCACTGGCTGCAACCCTAACCTTAGATGCAGGGGCGAGACTCGCATCATGGAAGGTATGCCAGAGATAGGAACCATCTGTTTTCAATTTCAGTAGAAATATATCCGCTACCGATTGTAATGGTCAACAAAAACAGGACACTTTTTCAGGCAACCTTGCTATAAAATTCTCGTTCAAATTCCAATGGGGTTTTATAGCCTAATATTGAATGTGATCGTCTGCCGTTATAAAAAGCAAAGTAATCAATAATACTTAACTTTGCCGCTTCTTTAGTTCTAAATTTTTCGTAATTTAATTGTTCATATTTCAAGCTCCGGAACACGCGTTCTGTTGGACTGTTATACCCAAGGGGCAGACCCTCCCAGCAGTTACCTCTACGACTCATACTTTGCTGCATCTTCATTATCTTCAGATGCCGACGGTATTCAGTACTGGCATATTGGCTGCCTCGATCTGAATGGTGGAGCAATCCTGGGTCCGGCTTCCTTCGCCCTTGTGCCCTATGGGTAAAAATGCCATTTGCAACGCTTGGACACACAACGACGTGCGCATGTGGTCGTCAATCGCCCAGCCCACGACTTGCCTGGAAAATAAATCCACAACGACAGCAACATATAGCCAACCTTCGAGGGTCCAAACGTAGGTGATATCCGTCGTCCACACTTGGTTGGGGTTCGCCACATTAAACTGCCTATCTAGCAAATTCGGTGAAATTGCATCGTTATGATTACTGTCAGTCGTGACCTTGAAACGTTTTGGATAGCGTGCTTTTAAGTTCAATTTGGCCATTAATCGGCGGGCTTTATCGCGGCCAACGGGCAAATCTGCTTTTTTCAATGCATCCGAGAGTCGCCTGGAACCATAGGTGCACTTTGATGCTTCGAAAATTTTCACCGTCTGCTGCTCCAGCTTTTGCCGCTTTGTGAGCTTATCCGTGTCTTCAGGTTGCTTAACCCAAGCATAGTAAGCACTGGTACTGACTAACATCACTTTGCATAATACGGTTATTGGATAGGTCTTCTGTTGCGCTTGGATAAATCCGTACTTTATCCGAGTTCTTTCGCAAAGAAGACCGCGGCCTTTTTTACTTGTGCCCTATGGGTATAATATCGCGCTCCATGCGTAACTGTTCAATTTCCTTACGCAGCCTGGTTAGTTCACTTTGTTCCGCAAGATTTAATGACTGACTTTTTCCGGCAGCAACGCTTGTCGGTTTTCGCTCAGCCTTGACCCAGCGACCTAATGCACTTAGTGACACTCCCAAGCTATCGGCTGCCTGCTGATGCGTATAGCCTTTCTCAAGTACCAATTTAGCGGCATCCTGTTTAAACTCTAATGTGAATTTTGGTTTTTTCGCTTTCTCTGAATTGCTCATTTTTCTACCCCTAATGACATTATAAATCTGCCTTTAGAAGTGTCCGGTTTTATTAAACCATTACACAAAAAGCTGGAGTCCTGTTGGAGGTCTTTCCCTTGCGCTAACAGGTCAGCAACAAACCGCAGCGGATACAGCAGGATGAAATGCCAAACAACCCCAAAGGTCACCACTGACAACAAGCCTTTTCGAGTCGCAAAGTCGCGTTTGAGTTCAAACTGGCTGATGAGCAAGACTTGTTTGAAAAAACGAGGTGGCATTGATTTACCTTATCCGTAGAGTGCTGTCTACCTTAACACTAAAGCCAAAATAATTAAAAAGCCACTTTTCCTGTCTCAGCCGATCTTTCAAAAATGGTTGATATGAGCCAATGTCCGCAATGTAGAAATATGATATATTATTGTTATTGATGAATAATATTTTATGTTTGTGATATTACTTTCGATTTATCGAAATGACAATTATAAGCAGATCAAGGATGGTAATCTTTCAATAGTAAAATTTGCCGATACCCTTTTGCTTTACGGTAATAGGTTTCGTCTGCAGTGATTAGGGCAGGGCAATCGCGCTTAAATTCCGCCGATGACACGAAGTAAATAATCATTATCCCACCCGGCCTTTAGTCGCTTGATCTTGACGCCGACCTTAGAGGTTTTTTCAGCCTTGATCAGATTCAGGGCAATATGCCGGATAACAGCCAAGTTAGCGGCGCCATATCCTTTACGGGTTCGATTGCTATCTTCATTAAAGGCGACATCAAGTACCCAGTGAAGATTGTTTTCGATCGACCAGTGCGCGCGCACCACACGCTCCAATCGCTTCGGATCATTGGCATCCAGACTGCTGATAAAATAGCGTGTTTCTTCAGTCGCCTTGTTATCTATTTCTCTTTTGGCCGTTACCGCGATAATGCTTTGTAAACCTTGCCAGTCGTGGCGTTCCTGTAGCCAAGCGATATCCGCAGTCGCACGGATGCTGCGTGTCTCGATTCGACCATGCCCGCCGTCATAGCTGACCGAAGCCACCGTCGGCGCTAACGATGAAGTAAAAAAAGTGTTCACGTCGTCATGTAAATTACCTTGATTGCCTTTCAGGCTAAACACATAATCGCCGCCTTGCTGTTGAATCTGCCGGGCTATTTTCTTTTACCCAAAGGGCACAAGTGGCACCCCATTGCGTCGATAGTCACCACAGCGCCGGCAATATCAAGTCGTGACTGCAGTTTGGGGATAGCGGTGATTTCATTCGATTTACCATCGACTTTCACCTGCCCTAAAACCAGGTTGTTTTGTTGTGCCCAAGCACTGACCATGTAGATCGCTGCTTTTTTAGAGGCTTTGTCCAAGCTGCGTCTTAAGCACTTGCCATCGATGGCAATCACTTCGCCTTCGGTGAGCGTGGCTAAACCAGCAACCCAACGGGAAAAACAAGCACTAAAGTGGTCGGTGTCAATGGCCGCATAAACTTCACCGAAGGTGTCGTGCGAAGGTATGCCATGCTCTAAACCCAGCAATTCAGTGAACCATTCTTCTTTGGCTAGCCCAAATTCTTCGACTGCACCCCAGTTATCGGCACCGCAAATAATGGCGCAGAGGCTGATAAAGAAAATATCTTGCAGCTGATGCTTTTTTTGCCGGTTAACCCGGGGGTCTTGTATACTCGAAAAGTGATAGATAATCGAAGGCGTGGGGCTGGCTGTCATTGAAAATCAAAATGATAGCTTTATTACCTCATCTAATTTCTGTTTTCAAGCACTTTTAAGCGCGATTGCCCTGGTGATTAGGGTGATATCAGTTGCCTGGAGGGCAACTGCGTGGTAGAGAGTATCGAATAAATGATGATTTAATTCAACACTAAGTCGAATCGCTGTTTGATAGGTCTCCGGTTGTTCGCTTAAGTCCATTTCTAAATCATTTACAGCAACAAATATATCACCGACGTAATCAGGTTCCAATCGGGTTATTACCGCCATCACTTCCGCAATAAAATGCGGTGGCTGGATCATTGTCATATCGAATCGGGCGATCTGTTTAAATAAAGCCAGTGCCTTGTCGACATCGGCTTCATCTTCACGAAATGGAACCAGCCATTTGATGGCTACGCTGGCATCTACGACTACACGACTCATGACCCACGAAGTTCATCACGTACTGTTTGTACGTCTTCTGAACTAACGGCTGGCATTTGTTGGCGCAAGGCTAGAATGGATTTACAAGCATCGCGGTGTCTTTGCTTACGTTCGGAGCGTTCGACCGCTTCGCGCATTAAATCGGCAATAATTGCGCTTTTGTTTTGGCCATGATAGGCATTATTGAACGCTTCTTTAACCTCGTCTGGAACACTGAAATTGACGGTTGCCATTTAGGTCTCCTGGAATCATTGTTGAAATTATCAACAAATCATCAGCTTTTGGCAATTAATTCGCAAGATGGATAAGAATTATTTAGGTATGGGGAAATGTTTTTCTTTGATTTGTTACTTCAGAGCATCCTTACTTGCAATGTTCTCCATACCCGCCATTCAATTATTTATTTTTTTGCTTCGATGAATGTGATAATTCGGCCATTATGTGAAGTTTCCTTTTATGTCTAGTGCTGTTATCGCGAGCGAGATGCAACCTGGCTTGGAAGCCTCTATCTCGCTCACGAGCTTTACATAATTACAGCGATTTCAAGAACTGAAGCAAAGAGTCCGGAGCAGTATAGCGAAGCGTTTTCATGCCGGGTTCCTGAAGTTTGGCGAGCGCTTTATCCTTCATGGCCAAATTGGCTTCGACATACTGGTAGGTCGTTTTCGGGCTTTCGTGCCCAACCACAGAGCGATCACACTGATGTCGACACCGGATTGCAATAAATGCATCGCCGTTGAATGCCGAATGCAGTGAGGCGAAGCATGACGCCCCAATAAGCTGTTGACGGTTGTGGACGCCTTGATGATCGCTAAGCTAAGCCGCTGAGTGACATTGTTTCTAGTCATCGCTTGACCATCGCGGTTGGGCAGCAACGTGGAGTTGTTTCCCATCGTTGGATTCAAGCGTAACCATGCCCGGATTTCCTTAACCGTCGATTTCCATAACGGCACCGCCCGCTGCTTTCGGCCTTTGCCATGCAAATGGACGCAAACTGCGCCGTCCAACACAACATCCGCTACCTTGACGTGGATGATTTCCGATACGCGCGCACCAGTGTTGTATGTAATGGTTTAATAAAACCGGACACTTCTAAAGGCAGATTTATAATGTCATTAGGGGTAGAAAAATGAGCAATTCAGAGAAAGCGAAAAAACCAAAATTCACATTAGAGTTTAAACAGGATGCCGCTAAATTGGTACTTGAGAAAGGCTATACGCATCAGCAGGCAGCCGATAGCTTGGGAGTGTCACTAAGTGCATTAGGTCGCTGGGTCAAGGCTGAGCGAAAACCGACAAGCGTTGCTGCCGGAAAAAGTCAGTCATTAAATCTTGCGGAACAAAGTGAACTAACCAGGCTGCGTAAGGAAATTGAACAGTTACGCATGGAGCGCGATATTATACCCATAGGGCACAAGTAAAAAAGGCCGCGGTCTTCTTTGCGAAAGAACTCGGATAAAGTACGGATTTATCCAAGCGCAACAGAAGACCTATCCAATAACCGTATTATGCAAAGTGATGTTAGTCAGTACCAGTGCTTACTATGCTTGGGTTAAGCAACCTGAAGACACGGATAAGCTCACAAAGCGGCAAAAGCTGGAGCAGCAGACGGTG
Source organism: Methylococcales bacterium (assembly GCA_965247565.1). Lineage (GTDB taxonomy): Bacteria > Pseudomonadota > Gammaproteobacteria > Methylococcales > Methylomonadaceae > CBDFHF01. The sequence continues at coordinate 362,641 of CBDFHF010000001.1, forward strand.
AAAATTTTCGAAGCATCAAAGTGCACCTATGGTTCCAGGCGACTCTCGGATGCATTGAAAAAAGCAGATTTGCCCGTTGGCCGCGATAAAGCCCGCCGATTAATGGCCAAATTGAACTTAAAAGCACGCTATCCAAAACGTTTCAAGGTCACGACTGACAGTAATCATAACGATGCAATTTCACCGAATTTGCTAGATAGGCAGTTTAATGTGGCGAACCCCAACCAAGTGTGGACGACGGATATCACCTACGTTTGGACCCTCGAAGGTTGGCTATATGTTGCTGTCGTTGTGGATTTATTTTCCAGGCAAGTCGTGGGCTGGGCGATTGACGACCACATGCGCACGTCGTTGTGTGTCCAAGCGTTGCAAATGGCATTTTTACCCATAGGGCACAAGGGCGAAGGAAGCCGGACCCAGGATTGCTCCACCATTCAGATCGAGGCAGCCAATATGCCAGTACTGAATACCGTCGGCATCTGAAGATAATGAAGATGCAGCAAAGTATGAGTCGTAGAGGTAACTGCTGGGAGGGTCTGCCCCTTGGGTATAACAGTCCAACAGAACGCGTGTTCCGGAGCTTGAAATATGAACAATTAAATTACGAAAAATTTAGAACTAAAGAAGCGGCAAAGTTAAGTATTATTGATTACTTTGCTTTTTATAACGGCAGACGATCACATTCAATATTAGGCTATAAAACCCCATTGGAATTTGAACGAGAATTTTATAGCAAGGTTGCCTGAAAAAGTGTCCTGTTTTTGTTGACCATTACAATTTTACCCGGAGCAGACCGTCGGGTGGCAACTGCTTCTTCAAAAAAGTTGCCTCATTTGGCACCCAACCACCGACCCCGGAAAACCCTCAATTACAAAACACCCATTCGGTCTTTTTTGCTGATACTTTACCAAAATCGCATGATAGCTAGGATCGCATTTCTAAGTAGAATCCGCCATATTTAAAAAATGCACTCATATTCTGGCAAATCGCCGGAGCGATAACCCTGATACCGCAAATAAACAGAAGGCTATAAAAAACTGGATCAACGACAAATACCAACAGCCAGATAAATTATCAGGTTTTGAAAAGGTAAATTTTAGGATTTGCGCTTGCTTGTCTTTAGATATTTTACCCTTTCATTTCGTTGTGTTAAGCCCTTTTTGGGAAAATGGCACGACTGGATCAGGTCTTAGTGCCGTTTGGGTTGACGTTAGGATTAGCCAGATGGCCGGACAACTGACGTCAACTTCCTTCAATTCTGAGGGGCGTTAACAGGCAACTCTACACAATCTAGCAGGTGAAGAAAACGTCTACTTTGATAAGGGATCGCCTAATCTAGGTCATCCAAGTTAGGACTATACTCTCGATGAGCTCTTGTTGTAACTGCATTTTAAGGGCTGAATTGGGTCGGTTCGGGTCGATAAGAATTTTTTTTGGTCAAGGTCCGCAATTGAGTAGTTTGATGTTACAAATCATTGTAGCCTTTAGGATTATAGCTTTCGGCTATGCCACATCCCGTGCGGCCTCTTCAATGACGCTATCAGGAACGCCCAGTTTTTTTAACGCAGCGATCAATTTCGCTTCTTTGCTAAATGTAAATTGCGTTTCATCCCGGCGTAGCCCTTCACTAATGTATGACTTTAATAACGCCTGATAGCCTGAAAAGCCTTTATAGGGCGCAATAGTCTTCATAGACTCCACTACATCGACCGGAATACGTAAGGTAATTGAAGTCATTGGACGGTCTTTGGTTAAACGGTTTTTAAGAGTGTCAGAAATCATAATCGTTGCGCTCCGTAATAGTAGCTTTTCTAGCCGAAATCAGTCGGATAGCATCGCCTTCAACCTCAATGTGCACGACAAAAAGCAATCGGCCAGACTCATCATAGCCAATAACAGCATCTCGTACTTCTTGGTTTCGCCCTGCATCAACTACTTTGAAAAAGGGATCAAAGAATGCTTCAGTAGCTTGTTCAAAAGTTATTCCATCGTGTTTTTTAGGATTAGCCGCTGCTTTACGACCATTCCAGATAAACGTGATGCCATTTTTTTCAAAGCGGATATCCATAAGGCAATATTATGCAATATATGTACATTGTCAATACATTATTGGATTGATGTACTTCACAACGAAAAAATTAGTATTGTTTTTTGGCAGCCATTTGATGATCTGAAGTTAGTAGATTCATTTTTTTGTTGCGAAAGACAATAAAAATATCAATTAGTTATAGAAATATTGATGGCTTCTCTATTGCGGACATTGGCTCATAAAAATTGTCACCGTAGAGAACCGGCCAGCAGCAGTCCTTGGCAATTGCCAAGACCAGCCCGTCGCGATTACCAAGAGCGGCCATTCAGTCAAATACAGTGTATCAGGACTTGGCTATTTTGGACTGTCTATGCGTATTGGTGAACTGAGTCACATAATCAGTGACAACCCTATAAAGGAAAGTAGCGCTTAGCAGATCCCTATGGGAATGAAGACAATCATTCCCGAATAGAATTATGGCGGCGGCTAGTGCGCAGCGTAAGCCAAAGAACACACCTGGCACAACGGCATATCGGCGCCGACAGCCCGAGTATAGCGCGGTTTATCAGGTGGTGCAAGGCCATCTGGAAACGTGGCTGTCCGGCTGCCGGCACGTGGACAAGGATGGCTTCCCGGTTGCAGCGTACATCGAGCAGGATTTCCGTAAGTTTCTCGAGTGTGGCATCCTGGCTCATGGCTTTGCCCGGGCTCGATGTGCTGGCTGCGGTTACAATTTTCTCATCGCCTACTCTTGTAAAGGGCGTGGCATCTGTCCCTCGTGCAACACACGGCGAATGGTAGAGACGGCCACACACCTGGTTGATGAGGTTTTCCACAAGTCCCGGTGCGCCAGTGGGTGCTGTCGCTTCCCAAACGGCTGCGGTATTTTCTAGCCCGTGATGCTGATTTGCTCAATCGCGTAGTGCAGATTTTTCTGAACAGCGTTGGGAAGGCGCTTCAAGCGTGCTGCCCGGATGCGCCGGACGATGCCAGGTTGGGAGCGGTGATGTTTGTGCATCGGTTTGGTTCGGCGCTGAATGGCCACATCCACTTCCACTGCTGCGTCATCGATGGCATGTTCAGTACCGAAGATGAAACGCTTCGGTTTGACGGTAATCGTCCGGCGAAACCATCTACAAAGCTTACACCAATGCTGGCACTCTAAGATTTTTTCCTAGGGGATTTTATGGGCATTCCATTCAAATGGCGTCAGCATATTGAAGCTTGGCAACAAAGCGGGTTATCACAAGCATTATATTGTGATCAACAGCAACTCAAGAAGGGTACTTTCTCGGCTCGATTGAGTGAGTATCGCAGACTCAATCTATCTCAAGCTGTAGCGTTGATTCCTGTTCAGGTTGCATCGGTTGTTCCGACACCGGCATCCTCGTCAAACCTGGTGTTGACTCATAACAACGGTCATCGACTGGAGCTGCCGACATCCGTATCGGCTGCGTGGTTGGCCGAGTTGTTGAAATGCCTGGGTTAATTGAAACCCCAGCACAAATTTGGATTGCCGTTGCGCCTGTCGATATGAGACGCGGCCTAGATGGTTTGTCGAGCGTCGTTCAGCACAGCTTGGATCAAGCACCTTGCAGTGGTTCGGCATTCATTTTCCGTAACCGTGCTGGTAATCGGCTGAGACTGTTGCTGTGGGATGGTAATGGGGTTTGGTTATGTCAACGCAGATTGCATCGCGGCAGTTTTGTGTGGCCCAGGGTCAACGATAAGACATTTGTGATTACCCAACGCCAGTGGGAGTGGTTAGTTGCCGGTGTCGACTGGCAGCGTTTGTCGGCGACTTGTCAGCCGGACTGGCAAGTGTAAAAACGGTTTTAAAGTGGCTGATAAATAACAAGAAAAACAGTCATAAAACCTAACAAAATCAAGGCTTACACGGTGATTTTATGGTATAGTTTTCACCATGAAATCACTGACTGAACTCGATCAATTAAACCTGGATCCTGCTACCAAAAACCAAGTAGCGGCACTGATTCAGGCGCTTGTTGACCAAGCCTCTCAGGATGCCAAAACAGTGATTGCGGAGCAACAAGCCACCATCACGGCCAACGAAAAAGCCATTCTCTACAAAGACACCAAAATCACCTCGCTCACCTATGAGCTGGCCTATTACAAACGCATCCGCTACAGCACCAAAAGTGAAACCCTGACCGCTCTGCAACGGGATGTCTTTGAAGAAACCTGGAATACGGATATGTCGGCAATTGAAGCCGAAGTCGAACTATTGCAGGATAATCAACCGTGCGAAACGGTGGCTAGATCCAAACGCCTGCGTGCTGGCCGTCAGCCGTTACCCGCCCACCTGCCGCGCATCGATCATTATCACCAGTTGGAATCTTGCGCCTGTGGGCAATGTGGACGAGATTTGGTCAAAATTCGCGACGATGTGACTGAGCAACTGGACGTGGAACCGGCCAAGTTCTTTGTCCACCGGCACATCCGGCCACAATACGCCTGCCGGACTTGTGAAACCATCACTGCCGAGCCCATTCCACCGGCCATCATTGACGGCGGTATGGCCGCCATCGGTTTGCTGGTTTGGGTACTCATCAGCAAATATCTGGATCACTTGCCGCTGTACCGACTGGAACAAATCGCTGCCCGTAGCAGTGTTTCCCTATCTCGATCCACGCTGGCCGATTGGGTGGGGCGTCTGGGGGTGGAACTACAGCCTCTGGTGGATCGCCTGCACTGGTATCTGTTACAACGACCTTGCGTGTTAGCCGATGAAACCCCGGTACCGCAGTTGGATCCCGGCAAAGGTAAAACGAAGAAGGCTTATCTATGGGCGTATCGCAGTAACGATCTGCAACCTGGGCCTAAGATCATTGTCTTTGACTACCAAGCCGGTCGCAGTGGCCGACATGCCGAACAGTTTCTACAAGACTGGCAAGGTCATCTAATGGTTGATGGCTACGGAGGATACAAAGCCTTGTTTGCTGCAGCTCGGGCGCATCCAGCCACACAATCTTTATTGTCGTCCTGCATTGAGTTAGCGTGCTGGACCCATGCGCGCCGCAAATTCTTTGACCTCTTTCAAGCTAATCAAAGTCCGGTTGCCAAAGAAGCCTTGCAGCGCATTGCCGAGTTGTATGAGATTGAAGCCGAAGGCCGGGAGATGAGTATCGATGGCCGGAAAAACCTGCGTGCTGAAAAAAGCCAACCACGCTTAACCGAACTGCATGATTGGCTGCAGCAAACCCGTTTGCGCACGGCACCTGGCAGCGCTTTGATGAAAGCGATCGAATACAGCCTGAAACGCTGGTCGGCACTGATCCGCTATGCCGAAACCGGTGATCTACCCATAGATAACAACAGTACCGAGAACTGTATTAGGCCGATTGCGCTAGGCAGACGCAACTGGCTCTTTGCCGGATCAGAACGAGCGGGCCAGCGCGCTGCCGCAATTCAATCCTTACTAGGCACCGCCAAATTAAATGGGCTTGATCCCGCTGCCTGGCTAAAAGATACTCTAGAAAAACTCCCTATCTGGCCCAACAGCCGCATCGATGAATTACTGCCTTTTGGTACAAAATCAGAATAAATTGATTTTGGCAATTTCTAAGATAGTGGTCGGGCTGATCGAATACGTTTGACGAGGCGGCCATAACGCTTGAAGCCATCGCGAAGGTGTAGGCCGAGGTCAGGGAGCGGGTACTTCGTCTGTTCAAACGGCGAGCGTTGCTTTCCCCGGAAGATGTGAACATGATGCGCCTGTGGGGGCATGAAGGTGGCTTTTCACTCAACGCCGAGGTTATGGTAGCCGCGAGGGATCGTGCCGGGTTGGAACGCTTGCTCCGCTACTGCGCGCGGCCCATCTTCGCCAGCGAGCGGCTGCAGTGGATCGAGAAGGATCAGCGGCTGGTTTACTGTCTCCCCAAACCGAGGCCCGATGGACAAACCGTTCTCTACCTTACCCCCCTAAAGTTTTTGGATAAGCTCGCTGTTTTGATACCGCCACCGCGCAAGCATCGCCATCGATATCATGGCGTTCTGGCACCGAATGCCCCGTTACGCCAAGCCGTGACGTCCTACGCCCGGTTGCCCCGGGTTGATGAGGCCGTCTCAGCTGATCAAGCGCCGGTTGCCGATGAAGATAGATCGGAGGCTGGATTCAAGGCGACTTTCACTGCCGCATCCGTGTGGGCAATGCTGATCGCAAGGATCTATAAAGTCTTTCCGCTGGTTTGTCCCCAATGCGGTGGCGAATTAAAGATCGTTGCGTTCCTCACCGAGGTGGATCCGATTCAGCGTATCATGATCCATATCGGTGAACTCGCCACACAGCCACGAATCGCGCCTGCTCGCGCACCACCTGACTGGTTCGAAACGGATTTCGATCAAACCGATCGCATTGAAGCGGAACAAGCAGAACCGGTGCCGGAGTTTGAGTTTGATCAGACCGTGAACTGGTTGCATCACGGCACCAAAGCCAGCCAGTCTGACGGGCAGAGGTTCCCTTGCGAGCACCTTTCAGGTTACAGACTCAAAACGCATCGGTTTCGCGCAAGAACCCCACAAAAGTCGAGCCTTCGTCCTCAGATACCGAGGAAACAGTCAAAAAGTCTTGTCAAACAAAGCAGCTTGAGGTGCCGGTTACCCGAGGATAGGTTCGAAAGTGGCGTTGAAATTCCTATCCATAAAATGCTTCACAATCACTCTAAACGTAGCCTGTTTACTCCAGCAGTTGCTTTTTAAGCGTTTTCTACTAGGCTTTTCTTCAAGAAATGGTCTATTGCATCATCAAATCAATTGAAGAATTTTTTTTCACCAGCGCAATGATTATGTGATCATCATTTTTAATCAAACGCTATGACTAAATATTGATTCAATTCATTCTTGGGGATCTCTAAAAATACCCCACCTCACAGCGATTTTTGACGGGAAGCAATGGCACTGAAATGAGATAATAACAGTGAGTCCACTGATAGAGAACCACCCCATGAAACCCCGTCAACCTGGATTATTCGACGTAGAAGAAAGAGCCGCGCAACTAACCAAAATGGGAGACCCTTTGGTAGGATTGAAAGCCCGGATAGACTGGGAAGCGTTTCGGCCTGAACTTAAACGCCTGCATGAAAAGGATAGAAAAAGTCAGGCAGGCGCCAAGCCGTTCGATGGGGTGCTGATGTTCAAGATTTTGGTACTCCAGCAGCTGCACAATTTATCGGATGATGGCATCGAATATCAGATTCGGGATCGGTTCAGCTTCATGCGTTTTCTGGGTTTGCAATTAGAAGATAAAGTGCCGGATTCGAAAACCGTGTGGAGGTTTCGCGAACGGCTTAAGGATCTAAACTTGGTTGAGGAGTTGTTTGCCCGGTTTCATGGACAACTGGCGGCGCAAGGTTATGCGGCTCGAGCGGGGCAGATGATTGATGCCACCTTTGTCGAAGTCCCCAAGCAACGCAATAGCCGTGAAGAAAACGCCCAGATTAAAGAAGGGCAAGTGCCTGAGGCATGGGATAAGCCGGAGGTTCAGGCCAAGCGTCGGCAGAAAGATACCGAAGCGCGCTGGACAAAGAAAAACGATGAGAAGCATTACGGCTATAAAAATCACATCAACGCGGATGAGGAAAACAAGCTCATACAAAGCTATTCAGTCACCCATGCGGCGGTTCACGACAGTCAGGTATTCGATGAATTACTCGACCAGGCAATCGATGTGGAGGGCAATAAACGAGCGGTTTATGCCGACAGTGCTTATCGTTCAGAAGCCCAGGAGCAGCGCTTAGCTAACGCCGATATTGAGAGCCAGGTTTGTGAAAAAGGCACACGAGGCAAACCCTTAACCGAAGAACAAAAGTTATCAAACCGGACGAAGTCAAAAGTCAGAGCCCGAGTCGAACATGTGTTTGGTGCACAGGCGGCAATGGGTGGGCATTTAGTTCGCACCATCGGTTTGCAACGAGCCAAAGTCAAAATTGGTTTGATGAATTTAGTGTACAACATGAAGCGTTTGATACAGTTGATTAAACGAGATGTGATGAACCCGTACAGGAAAGGTGCGCCCACAGTGGCATAAAAACGGGGAAATAATCTCAAAACACGGGGATTTGATGCGGTTTTTACTTCAAATAGCCGGAATGCACCCTGATTTTAAAATAAAGTCGAAAAAAATTAGCAGAATTGCTAGGGGGTGACTTAAATTTGAATTTATAGAGGTTCCCTCTTATAAGTCCGTTTTAAATTTAACGATAACCCTTAAGGATCTCCGGCTATTTAAGAATGCTTTAAATTGACAAACTCTTTTAACAAGACTTGCAGTCATTGAATAAAAATATATTGTGGCACGATCCCTTTCTCCCTTTATAAACGTTAAAAATCAGTTATTCTTAAGCTTTACTGGTCGAAATTTAAAGCCATTATTAGGATGGCTTTTGGTCATTGTGCTCATATTTTTTCCTTGCCAGTTCAGTTATGCTGTAACAGCTTTCAAACAATCCGAAAGCGCTGCCATCAATGTTATAACCTCTCCCGGTGGACTGCTGCAAAAACCCATTCTGATTGTTGGTAGTGAACAAGAATATCCTCCTTTTGCTATCGGAATGAAAGATAGTCAGGCAGATGGTTTTACTGTCGATTTATGGAAAGCAGTGGCCACTGAAGCCGGTTTGGATTATGTGATTCACGTCCTGCCCTTTCGCAAGATTTTGCAGGATTTTAAAGCCGGCTATATTGATGTCTTGATAAACCTCGCCATATCGGACGAACGCAACCACTTTGCCGACTTCACTGTGCCCCATGTGGTTGTGCATGGTGCGATCTTTGTGCGCAAGGGGCAAAATAAGATTCATTCCGAAGCGGATCTTGCCGGAAAATCCATCATCGTGCTGAATGCCGATTTGGCGCACAACTATGCTATTTCAAAAGGCTGGCAAAACCAGCTCGTGCTGGTGGATACCTCTGCAGACGGTCTGCGCTTGCTGGATTCCGGACAATATGACGCGATGCTGCTAAGTAAGTTATCCGGCATGCAAACCTTGCAAAAGCTGGGCTTAATCAATATTGAAGCATTACCCGTCAAAGCTGGATTCTCTCAAAAGTTTGCCTTTGCCGTGCCAGAAGGACAATCCGATTTGCTCGGCAAAATTAATGAAGCGCTAGCCATCATAAAGTCTAATGGGACATACGATAGGCTTTATGACAAATGGTTCGGTATTTATGAAGCCAAAGAAGTCAGCTTTAAAGACTTTTTGAAATATCTTGTACCAATAATATTGCTGTTTTTGGGGGGTGCGGGTTATTTTGTGTATTTACGCCACCTCGAACGCCAGGCAGCCCAAAAGGCACTTCAGGAAAGTGAAGTCCATTTGCGTTTATGTCAGATTGGCGGAGATATTGGAACCTGGGAATCCAACCTGATCAATAATAAAGAAACCTGGTCGGAAAAAACTGCCAGTCTATTTGGGCATCCGGCCCTTACTGAGCCTAACTGGCAAGATTTTATCAACATCGTACATCCTGATGACCGGAATCGAGTGATTGAAGCCAAAAATTCGCATCTGGAAAAAAATACTAATTATGATGTTGACTATCGAGTCAATTGCGCAAACGGCGAACTACTCTGGTTACGTTCAGCGGGGCGCGCCGAGCGCAGCAAAGATGGTAATCCGGTTCTAATTCGAGGCATAGTCCAAAATATTACCGAGCGCAAAATTGCCGAAGATAAATTAAGAGAAAGCGAAAACAAACTTTTAGTCATTTTGGAAAGCGTAGAAGCTTATATTTATCTGAAAGATACCCAAGGCAATTATCTCTTTGCAAACCGGCTAGTCCGTGAATTATTTGGCGCCTCGATGGATGAAATTATTGGCCAGAATGATTCAAAATTTTTTGACCCTAAAACAGTTACCGAACTGAGCCGTAATGATCAGTTAGTCTTAACAACTGGCATCACCTTAAAATCTGAGGAAACTAACCAAAATCTGAAAGACGGGACGATAAGCACGTATTTAAGCATCAAGCTACCGTTACGTAATGAAGCCGGGGAGATTTTTGCTCTATGCGGCATCTCCACCGATATTTCTGAACGGAAACAATTTGAAGCCGAACTTGAGCGGCATCGCAATCACCTGGAAGAACTCGTGCATTCGCGAACGCTCGAACTTGCTGCTGCGAGGGATGCGGCTGAAACAGCAAACCGCGCTAAAAGTACCTTTTTAGCCAACATGAGTCACGAATTACGCACCCCTCTCAATGGCATGATCGGTATGACCGAGTTGGCATTGCAGCGTGCGACAGACCCTAAACTTATTAATTATTTAAATAAGAGCGTATATGCATCGAAACATTTACTTGAAGTTATCAATGATATCCTCGATATTTCCAGAATCGAAGCAGATCGATTAGCACTCGAAGAACACACCTTCTCGTTGATCAGGGTACTTGAAGATATCCTCCGCATTCAACAAGATCAAGCAATTAGCAAGGGATTGCACTTGAAATTAGATATTAACCCAATACTGCTTCCCGATTATTGTATTGGGGATGATTTCCGTATTAAACAAATCCTGCTTAATTTTCTGAGTAATGCCATCAAGTTCTCTGAACAAGGCGTCGTGAGAGTACGCGCAAGTTTGAATGACTATGAACATCAATCCTTAATGTTGCGCATCGAAGTTTACGATCAAGGCATTGGTATTAGCCCGGAACAGCAACAACGCTTATTCAACGCATTTACACAGGCAGATAGCTCCACGACTCGAAAATATGGCGGCTCCGGTTTAGGTTTGACCATCTGCAAGCGCCTAGCCAACTTGATGGGCGGGGACGTTGGAGTAAATAGCGAGGTCGGTCAAGGGAGTATGTTCTGGATGACGGCCAAAGTTCGCCGCGGGGTAAATCCCCCAGCTGAACAAACTGCTAAAACCCTGCCGCCAAGAGAACTATTAATACGATATTTTTCCGGAACCCGAATTTTAGTTGCAGAAGACGACCTCATTAATCAAGAAGTGGCAAAATGTTTGTTAGAGGATGCTGGATTGGTAGCTGAAGTTGCACAAAATGGCCAAGAAGCCCTTTTGATGGCTCAACAATATCCATATTCGATCATACTGATGGACATCCAAATGCCTGTGATGGATGGCATTGAGGCTACCCGGGCGATTCGCGCTTTACCGGGAAAATCCACTATCCCAATTCTGGCGATGACTGCGAATGCGCTTGAAGAAGATCGGCACCGGTGTTTTTTAGCCGGTATGAATGACCACATCAGCAAACCTGTGTCGCCGGAGCTACTTTGCTCAATACTACTGCATTGGTTGACTAAAGTAGATCATTATGAACGGTTGTAGCCTTTGCCAGCCAGGAAAGTCATTTCATTATAAGTTGCAGGAGGAGGATCGGCGTAAGATTCTGACAGTGTTCGCCTATGGTACCGGTTTGGGGCCTACACAAATTGCCAAAAACATTGCCGATGTCAGTGCGCGTCAAGTGTCGTTCGTCAATCAACGCCAAGTCACGACGGAAAAACTGGAGGCTGCTATCTGCACGACGATTAATGCGTACAATCAATTTCAATTACCACGCTTTTGGGGTGATACAAAACGCGCGGCGGCAGACGGTACACAATGGAATCTGTATGAAAATAATCTGCTGTCAGAGAGCCATATCCGTTACGGCGGATATGGTGGCATTGCTTACTACCATATCAGCGACACATATATTGCGCTGTTTTCGCATTTCATTCCCTGCGGGGTTTGGGAAGCCGAGTATATCCTGGATGGGCTGACAAAGAACAAGTCGGATATTCAGCCTGACACTTTGCATGGCGATACCCAAGCGCAAAGCGCACCGGTTTATGGCTTGGCTTTTTTGCTGGGTATCAAACTGATGCCGCGTATTCGTAACTGGAAAGATTTGAAATGGTTCCGCCCGACTGCCGACGAAGTGTATAAACACATTGATGACCTGTTTACCAAGGATGCGATAGATTTGGATTTAATAGCCTGTCATTTGCCAGACATGCTGCAAGTGGCACAATCGATTCGTGCGGGGCGTATTCAACCATCGACCATCTTGCGAAAGCTCGGTACTTCCAGCCGGAAAAACAAATTGTATTTCGCCTTTCGTGAGTTGGGCCGAGTCGTCCGCACCATATTCCTGCTGGAATACATTAGCGACGATGCGCTACGCCAAGTTATCCAGGCTGCACAAAACAAGTGATAGTGTCGCTATTTTTGCGAAAGCTTGTTTTGGGCATCCCAGCCCAAGCAAGCGGCAAAAACTTAACGCGACAAATTAATGTTCCAACGGCCTAGGACGTCCTGCTTCTCTCACCCAATACCCAACAAGGGGTATTGGGTATCGTTTTCGCAATGACTTTACGCGATTTCGTAAAGCCTGCATTTTCACTCCGCAAAAAGACGCTCCTTGAAAACACAGGCACTATCGCTACCGAGTGGCTAAGAAATCTTCACTCCGCTAACGCTCCGTTTCCAAGATTTCTCAGCGTGCGAAGGTTTCAACAACTTTGCGCAGTGGGCGTATTTCGGATCGGACACCATTGAGGAGAATGTGCGTGAGGATCAGCTGAAGATAATCAAGTACAACCATCTGATTGCCAATCTGATGTTTTTCCACAACTGCCATACAATGACGCAGGCATTCAAGGAGCTGGAAGCGGAGGGGATAAAGTTGACGCCAGAATTGGCAGCGGCGTTTAGTCCATATCGGACGCATCACGCCAATCGTTTCGGCATGTATGAGCTGCGGGAACGGGATTTGGATCCGATTGACTATGACGTAACATTCCAAATGTAACGAAGTCAGGGATGTTACTCATTTACGAAGGAATCCTTACGGTCCCCCTATGAGGACAATCCAGAAGCTGTACCGAATTGAAGCTGACATTAAACACCTGCTACCGGAACAAAAACTAAGCTATCGGCAGAAACAGTCCGTGATGGTCCGGATTTACAAACCCTGTTGCATGTACCGCTTCGAAGCAAAGGAAGAGAATCTTCAATGCCACATCCAGTTGTTCATAGGAGACGCCAAAACGGGGCAAAACGAGCAATGATCCAAGCAGATTGGGCTGATGCGCAAAGACGGCATCAGCAAACTTTTCCGCCTTCACCGGCGTCAGCGGCTCGACTTGCTGAAAAGCAGTTACTATGTGATGGGGTAAGACACGGGGCATTTTAAAAATAAGGGGATCTCTAAAAATACCCCACCTCACAGCGATTTTTGACGGGAAGCAATGGCGCTGAAATGAGATAATAACAGTGAGTCCACTGATAGAGAACCGTCCCATGAAACCCCGCCAACCTGGATTATTCGACGTAGAAGAAAGAGCCGCGCAACTAACCAAAATGGGAGACCCTTTGGTAGGATTGAAAGCCCGGATAGACTGGGAAGCGTTTCGGCCTGAACTTAAGCGCCTGCATGAAAAGGATAGAAAAAGTCAGGCAGGCGCCAAGCCGTTCGATGGGGTGCTGATGTTCAAGATTTTGGTACTCCAGCAGCTGCACAATTTATCGGATGATGGCATCGAATATCAGATTCGGGATCGGTTCAGCTTCCTGCGTTTTCTGGGTTTGCAATTAGAAGATAAAGTGCCGGATTCGAAAACCGTGTGGAGGTTTCGCGAACGGCTTAAGGATCTAAACTTGGTTGAGGAGTTGTTTGCCCGGTTTCATGGACAACTGGCGGCGCAAGGTTATGCGGCTCGAGCGAGGCAGATGATTGATGCCACCTTTGTCGAAGTCCCCAAGCAACGCAATAGCCGTGAAGAAAACGCCCAGATTAAAGAAGGGCAAGTGCCTGAGGCATGGGATAAGCCGGAGGTTCAGGCCAAGCGTCGGCAGAAAGATACCGAAGCGCGCTGGACAAAGAAAAACGATGAGAAGCATTACGGCTATAAAAATCACATCAACGCGGATGAGGAAAACAAGCTCATACAAAGCTATTCAGTCACCCATGCGGCGGTTCACGACAGTCAGGTATTCGATGAATTACTCGACCAGGCAATCGATGTGGAGGGCAATAAACGAGCGGTTTATGCCGACAGTGCTTATCGTTCAGAAGCCCAGGAGCAGCGCTTAGCTAACGCCGATATTGAGAGCCAGGTTTGTGAAAAAGGCACACGAGGCAAACCCTTAACCGAAGAACAAAAGTTATCAAACCGGACGAAGTCAAAAGTCAGAGCCCGAGTCGAACATGTGTTTGGTGCACAGGCGGCAATGGGTGGGCATTTAGTTCGCACCATCGGTTTGCAACGAGCCAAAGTCAAAATTGGTTTGATGAATTTAGTGTACAACATGAAGCGTTTGATACAGTTGATTAAACGAGATGTGATGAACCCGTACAGGAAAGGTGCGCCCACAGTGGCATAAAAACGGGGAAATAATCTCAAAACACGGGGATTTGATGCGGTTTTTACTTCAAATAGCCGGAATGCACCCTGATTTTAAAATAAAGTCGAAAAAAATTAGCAGAATTGCTAGGGGGTGACTTAAATTTGAATTTATAGAGGTTCCCATAAGTAGTGTGGGGTAATTAGCAATAAATCAGCCTGAAGCTTCAGCGAGCTTTATAATCTGGCTGATGCACTGAAAGCTCTTGTTCTGATAAATAGGGTTTTAAGGGAATGCAAATCAACTGATGTAATTTTATCCGAAGGATAAGTCGGACGGAATAAATAATGAATGTTATCAATTTGACCTCAACGTCAAAAAATATGCGGTTAATTAATCGCTAACCTAAAACCCAGCTTGATATTTCAATCATTTAATAGGTTTTTGAGAGAGGTTGTTTGAAAGCCTTGCTGTACAAGGCTTACTGAGTGTTTATGCCTCAGATGTCGCTTTTTTGCAGTTTCGCTCCCAATAGGCCTTATAGCCAATTCCAATGCGTTTGGGCGCATATTCTCGACTTTCCCAAATAACGGCGGATCTCCGCCTCATCGGTCATAAGAAATGTCTTGGCGCACCCTTTCGCGCCGATCCGGCTTATCAAGGGCGCATACGGGCATCCCTTGTCAGGGCGTTGCCGCCAACTCCCGCTCAGGGTCGTCAGGAGAAATTCCCACAGCAATTGTAATCGTCCGGCGAAACCATCTACAAAGCTTACACCAATGCTGGCACTCTAAGATTTTTTCCTAGGGGATTTTATGGGCATTCCATTCAAATGGCGTCAGCATATTGAAGCTTGGCAACAAAGCGGGTTATCACAAGCATTATATTGTGATCAACAGCAACTCAAGAAGGGTACTTTCTCGGCTCGATTGAGTGAGTATCGCAGACTCAATCTATCTCAAGCTGTAGCGTTGATTCCTGTTCAGGTTGCATCGGTTGTTCCGACACCGGCATCCTCGTCAAACCTGGTGTTGACTCATAACAACGGTCATCGACTGGAGCTGCCGACATCCGTATCGGCTGCGTGGTTGGCCGAGTTGTTGAAATGCCTGGGTTAATTGAAACCCCAGCACAAATTTGGATTGCCGTTGCGCCTGTCGATATGAGACGCGGCCTAGATGGTTTGTCGAGCGTCGTTCAGCACAGCTTGGATCAAGCACCTTGCAGTGGTTCGGCATTCATTTTCCGTAACCGTGCTGGTAATCGGCTGAGACTGTTGCTGTGGGATGGTAATGGGGTTTGGTTATGTCAACGCAGATTGCATCGCGGCAGTTTTGTGTGGCCCAGGGTCAACGATAAGACATTTGTGATTACCCAACGCCAGTGGGAGTGGTTAGTTGCCGGTGTCGACTGGCAGCGTTTGTCGGCGACTTGTCAGCCGGACTGGCAAGTGTAAAAACGGTTTTAAAGTGGCTGATAAATAACAAGAAAAACAGTCATAAAACCTAACAAAATCAAGGCTTACACGGTGATTTTATGGTATAGTTTTCACCATGAAATCACTGACTGAACTCGATCAATTAAACCTGGATCCTGCTACCAAAAACCAAGTAGCGGCACTGATTCAGGCGCTTGTTGACCAAGCCTCTCAGGATGCCAAAACAGTGATTGCGGAGCAACAAGCCACCATCACGGCCAACGAAAAAGCCATTCTCTACAAAGACACCAAAATCACCTCGCTCACCTATGAGCTGGCCTATTACAAACGCATCCGCTACAGCACCAAAAGTGAAACCCTGACCGCTCTGCAACGGGATGTCTTTGAAGAAACCTGGAATACGGATATGTCGGCAATTGAAGCCGAAGTCGAACTATTGCAGGATAATCAACCGTGCGAAACGGTGGCTAGATCCAAACGCCTGCGTGCTGGCCGTCAGCCGTTACCCGCCCACCTGCCGCGCATCGATCATTATCACCAGTTGGAATCTTGCGCCTGTGGGCAATGTGGACGAGATTTGGTCAAAATTCGCGACGATGTGACTGAGCAACTGGACGTGGAACCGGCCAAGTTCTTTGTCCACCGGCACATCCGGCCACAATACGCCTGCCGGACTTGTGAAACCATCACTGCCGAGCCCATTCCACCGGCCATCATTGACGGCGGTATGGCCGCCATCGGTTTGCTGGTTTGGGTACTCATCAGCAAATATCTGGATCACTTGCCGCTGTACCGACTGGAACAAATCGCTGCCCGTAGCAGTGTTTCCCTATCTCGATCCACGCTGGCCGATTGGGTGGGGCGTCTGGGGGTGGAACTACAGCCTCTGGTGGATCGCCTGCACTGGTATCTGTTACAACGACCTTGCGTGTTAGCCGATGAAACCCCGGTACCGCAGTTGGATCCCGGCAAAGGTAAAACGAAGAAGGCTTATCTATGGGCGTATCGCAGTAACGATCTGCAACCTGGGCCTAAGATCATTGTCTTTGACTACCAAGCCGGTCGCAGTGGCCGACATGCCGAACAGTTTCTACAAGACTGGCAAGGTCATCTAATGGTTGATGGCTACGGAGGATACAAAGCCTTGTTTGCTGCAGCTCGGGCGCATCCAGCCACACAATCTTTATTGTCGTCCTGCATTGAGTTAGCGTGCTGGACCCATGCGCGCCGCAAATTCTTTGACCTCTTTCAAGCTAATCAAAGTCCGGTTGCCAAAGAAGCCTTGCAGCGCATTGCCGAGTTGTATGAGATTGAAGCCGAAGGCCGGGAGATGAGTATCGATGGCCGGAAAAACCTGCGTGCTGAAAAAAGCCAACCACGCTTAACCGAACTGCATGATTGGCTGCAGCAAACCCGTTTGCGCACGGCACCTGGCAGCGCTTTGATGAAAGCGATCGAATACAGCCTGAAACGCTGGTCGGCACTGATCCGCTATGCCGAAACCGGTGATCTACCCATAGATAACAACAGTACCGAGAACTGTATTAGGCCGATTGCGCTAGGCAGACGCAACTGGCTCTTTGCCGGATCAGAACGAGCGGGCCAGCGCGCTGCCGCAATTCAATCCTTACTAGGCACCGCCAAATTAAATGGGCTTGATCCCGCTGCCTGGCTAAAAGATACTCTAGAAAAACTCCCTATCTGGCCCAACAGCCGCATCGATGAATTACTGCCTTTTGGTACAAAATCAGAATAAATTGATTTTGGCAATTTCTAAGATAGTGGTCGGGCTGATCGAATACCAGCAATTTATCAATAATTCCGATGGTCCGCTTTTTAGAAAACCTGGGGGTTCCAGAAAGCAGCCGTTCAAAACGGGCATATGTTTGTTTTCTGATCGCCTCCCATCGTTTCGATTGCGACGATCATTCCTACTGTCTTTATGGCCAATAAAAGTTAACAGCAACGCTGTATCCAACCAGATTTTACTCAGAACAGTTTGAATATTGAGCTAATCCTCAGGCTAAGTCCCCAGCCTCAGAATCCAATAGTCCAAATATAAAAACACGGAGGTTTCAATTTTATTCGTGGTCATTCCATAATTCTTCGGCGGCTTCTTCAGGATCAAAACCATCTTTGCTCAGGCCATAACCGTCATCAATAAACCAAGATATAAATTTATGCCGTCTTTTGGCAACTAATACAAACACAAGCGCTACTAAACTAACAAATATCAGGGATGAATCAACCAGCGACGTCAAGGCCGTAACGTCCATGTTTAATTCCTCATTTTTAAAATTTAGGTTAGCGTTTGAAAGACTTATACCCTAATCGTTAGTCAAGTCCGATTTTGCTGCTCAGGCCTGTATTTGCCAGGTACAGCGGCTATCCGTTGACAGCAAAAGGTTGAACACGCAGAACAGACCAACCCGTCGTGGGATTGTGATAGGTCACTCTGTTAACAATACCAGTCAATGTTTCGGTAAGGGTGTTTATCTACAGCCTGTTAAAGCGGATTGATTATGATTAACGGGTATTTTACAACGGGTTTAGGTGATCATCATGGCGGCTTGGATATTTCACCAAACAATCACGTTTTTTATTCAATTCGTTAACAGTTGTTTTGTAACCTGCTAACTAAGGCATCGCTGATTAATACTAGTAGGTTCTAAGGGTAAGTCATTATGACCAGCGTGCTCGAAACGCCAGAGCTTTGTGGAGCCTGATAACGCATCGAATAATGCCAGGGGGTGCCGGTTTGGGGTAATGTCATCCTTTTAGCCAATATTATCTCTGTGGATCGCTGATAATTGCGAAGTTTGGAAACATTGTCATGGTCGTCCCATAGCAGCCAATGTGTCAAGAAATACCAGTAATGATGCTGAGCGATTTTAGTAATGGAATCTGACAGTGTAATTAACAATAAGCCCTTCACGGGTATGCACCAAAAGAATAATAGACGCACGACCAATGTGCATAATTCTTTCTATTTTTAATATAGCAGACAAAAAGCAATCTTTAAATCAAATGGGGCGCCTCCTTGATAGTCGCGCCGGCAGATGCTTATTGATCGATCTTTAAGAATTGCAAATTAATATCTGTGGTATTGAGTCTTCCAGCTAGAACTTATAAATCAATGCGTTATCTCTGATATTCCTTAAACAGGCAAAAAATGAGGGAAAGAAAGTGCTAATGATCCTTGCTGACCTGTTCTCACAATGAATACGTCATTTGCTTATTGGCATCAAAATTGCCAGTTATTATAGTGATCCATAAAAAATAGGGGGCGACATCAAGACCATCAAAAGAACATTGAAAGGAACCCCAATAACAAGATGGAGTAAAATTGATCTTATACTGAATTTGAAATGAACTGGGTTTATGTTGTAGATCGAATTTGTTGATGGAAGATGTGGAATTGTTGTCACTGAACCCAAATCGAACTCTGTTACATGACGAGTTAAATATGGGTTATTTACGACAATTACGAAGCTATTTGTTATTACTTTGTAAAAACATGTTTCACATCCGTCTAAATTGTGACGTTAGGCAGCTGAGTTATTATGAACGGAATTATTGAATTAACCGATATAAACAAAACTGATGAAAATGTTCATACTAGCCTCTCGAAAGAAGCACTTAAAAGTGATTTTTTGGATAACCTATTTTACGTGCAAGGTAAGTTTCCTGCCTTAGCAACCCAATATGATTATTATCTTGCCCTGGCTTATACAGTGCGGGATCGCTTGCTACACCGCTGGATAAGCACAGCTGAGACTTATACCCGGGAAAAAGTGCGGACAGTCGCTTATTTTTCAGCAGAGTTTCTGCTTGGCCCGCATCTTGGTAATAATCTGCTTAATCTGGGTATTACAGAGCATGTCCGCCATGTTCTCCCAGAATTAAATCTGATTTTTGAGGAGTTACTCAGGCAAGAGGTCGAACCAGGCTTGGGTAACGGTGGCTTAGGCAGATTAGCGGCGTGTTTTTTGGATTCGTTGGCGACCCTGGAAATTCCGACATTGGGGTATGGCATTCGCTATGAGTTCGGCATTTTTGCGCAACAGATTGTCAACGGTTGGCAGGAAGAAAAAACCGATAAATGGCTACGTTATGGTAATCCTTGGGAGATTCAACGTCCTGAATGGGCGGTTGAAGTCAAATTATGCGGACATACCGAAAAATATCTTGATGCCACTGAAACAATGCGGGTTCGGTGGATTCCAGGTTGGACTGTTTTAGGCACACCTTTTGATACACCTATCCTCGGTTACCACAACAATACAGCGAATACCTTACGCTTATGGAAAGCAGAAGCCGCTGAATCGTTCGATTTGGAAAACTTTAATCGCGGCAATTACTACGGAGCTGTTCAAAAAAAGCTCATATCAGAAAACATCACCAAGATTCTTTACCCCAATGATGAAAAAATTGAGGGCAAAGAATTACGTTTACAGCAACAGTATTTTTTCGTGTCCTGCTCATTACAGGATATGTTGCGTATTATGGATGTGCAAAAAATTCCTTTATCGCAGTTTCACAAAAAATTTACCGTTCAACTCAATGACACGCATCCCGCAGTCGCCATTCCTGAACTGATGCGGTTACTGATAGATGAGCATTTTATGGACTGGGATCCGGCCTGGTCGATCACTCAAAAAACGTTTGCTTATACTAACCATACTTTACTGCCGGAAGCCCTTGAACAGTGGCCTCTGGATCTCTTTGCGCGGATCTTACCAAGGCACCTGGAAATAATCTTTGAGATTAATGCCAGATTTCTAAATGAAGTGAGAATAAAGTTTCTCGGCGATTCGGAGCGTTTGGCCCGCTTATCAATCATTAACGAGTCGGGCGAGCGTTACGTTCGTATGGCGCATTTAGCCAGTATCGGCAGTCACGCCATAAATGGGGTTGCTGCCTTGCATACCGAGTTACTCAAGCAAGATGTGTTGGCCGACTTTTATAGCCTTTGGCCGAATAAATTTAGTAATAAAACCAACGGCATCACGCCCAGGCGCTGGTTAGCTCTGTCAAATCCGCGGCTCACCAAGCTAATCACTGAAAAAATTGGCGGCGACTGGCTAACAGATTTGAGTGGGTTGAAACAATTGGAAACCTACGCTGAAGAAAGTTCATTCCAATCCGAATGGCGTTATATAAAACGTGCTATTAAAGAGGATTTTGCCTCTTTTCTACGTCACAGTGCTGGTTACTTAATTGATCCTGAGTCATTATTCGAGGTTCAAGTAAAACGTATCCACGAATACAAACGTCAGCATCTAAGCGTGCTGCAAATTATATCCTTGTACCATCGTATTAAAAGCAACCCGAATCAGGACTTCGTGCCGCGTACGTTTATTTTTGGTGGCAAGGCGGCGCCGGGTTATCACATGGCCAAATTAATAATCAAATTAATCACGTCGGTCGGAGATGTCATTAATAATGATCCCGCCATTCACGACTGTCTTAAAGTGGTGTTTATGCCCAACTTTAACGTCAGCACCGGTCAGATGATTTATCCAGTAGCGGATCTCTCGGAGCAAATATCAACTGCTGGTAAAGAAGCCTCAGGGACTGGCAATATGAAATTTTGTATGAATGGTGCTTTAACGATTGGCACTTTAGATGGGGCCAATATCGAGATCCGAGAAGAAGTGGGAGCAGAGAATTTCTTTCTGTTCGGTTTGAACGCTGAAGAAGTCCAAACGCTTAAAACGCAAGGTTACAACCCCATGGACATTTATCATTCTAACCCTGAACTAAAAGCGGTCATTGACCTGATTAAAAATGGCTATTTTTCTGGCGGTGACCGCGAACTGTTTCAGCCGCTAGTTGACTCGTTGCTGCATAGGGATCCTTATATGCTTCTGGCTGATTTTCAGTCTTTTGTAGAATGTCAAAGCCAGGTGAGCCAAGCCTATATGGATACTGAGCATTGGACACGCATGTCAATCCTGAATGTTGCGCGTAGTGGCAAGTTTTCTTCTGACCGTACCATTAAGGAATATTGCCAAGATATTTGGAAGGTAAAGCCAGTCAAGATTGATTTGTTGTCTCAAGAAGAAGTGAAAAAGAGTATGCAGGATTGAATTGCCTGGAGAGGCCGAGTGATCATTATATTAAGCAGATAATATTAAGCTCACCGAGGATGATTGTTTTTTGCTGGCATAACCCACGTTGATCACACCATAAACAATGTTTATCAAAGAGCACTAAGCCATGAACATCCGCTATAAATTTACCTTAAAAAACCTAGCCACAGCAAGCGAATATGAATTGGAAACTTTTAGCGGTTCGATGGGGCCGGATGTCATAGATATTCAGACGCTATATCAAAAAACCGGCATGTTTGCTTACGATCCGGGATTTACTTCAACAGCCAGTTGTACCTCCAAAATCACCTATATTGACGGCGACGCCGGCATACTTTTGTATCGAGGCTACCCAATTGAAGAGCTCGCCCAAAATTGCACGTTTTTGGAAGTCTGTTATCTGTTGTTAACGGGGGAGTTGCCAACTGAAGACCAATTGAATATGTTTATCCATCAGGTGACTTATCACACACTACTGCACGATCAAATCACCAGTTTCTTCAAAGGATTTCGCCGCGATGCACACCCGATGGCCATTATGGTAGGTGTCGTGGGTGCACTTTCGGCCTTTTACCATGATGCGCTGGATATTCGTTCCAAGGAAGATCGTGATTTATGTGCGGTTCGGCTCATCGCTAAAATCCCCACGATTGTAGCGATGAGCCATAAGTACAGCATCGGATTGCCGTTCATGTATCCGCGTAACGAGTTGAGCTATGTCGAAAACTTTATGCACATGATGCTGGGCAACCCTTGCGAAGACTATCGCCCCAATCCGGTCTTAGTCAAAGCTTTGGACAGGGTCTTGATTCTGCATGCGGATCACGAGCAAAATGCTTCGACATCAACGGTGAGACTTGCCGGCTCCAGCGGTGCTAATCCTTATGCCTGTGTCACTTCAGGTATTGTTTGCCTGTGGGGTCCAGCCCACGGCGGTGCCAATGAAGCCGTCTTGAATATGTTGCAGGAAATTGGTGATGTTTCCAATATCGACCGATTCATTAAGAAAGCCAAAGATAAGAACGACCCATTTCGTTTAATGGGCTTTGGTCATCGAGTGTATAAAAATTTCGACCCAAGGGCGCAGCTCATTCGTGCCACATGCCATGAGGTGCTTAATGAACTCAATTTGCATGACGACCCTTTATTCAAATTGGCACTTGAACTAGAGCGTATTGCACTGGAAGATGAATATTTTATAGAAAAGAAACTTTATCCCAATGTCGATTTTTATTCCGGCATAGTGCTTCAGGCCTTGGGCATACCCAGCAATATGTTTACCGCATTATTTGCGATGGGGAGGAGCGTTGGTTGGATAGCGCATTGGGATGAGATGATATCCGACCCCCATCAAAAAATTGGTCGACCACGGCAGCTCTATACAGGAGCGGCTAAGCGAAGTGTTAGTCCACTAAAAGAGCGGGCTTAAGATTATCCAAGTCGGCCAGATATAATTGAGAACGGCTCAGGGTAGTTTTTCATAGCTCATCGTTTACCGCTATCAAAGGCACAACCATTCAAAATTTCTGGGTATTAAAGGCAGTAATACATAGGCTGGATTTACTGGCAAGCCAAAAAAGTTTACCGGAGCAATATAAAATGATCACGTCTGCAAATCCAACGAGTTTTAATTTTGAGAGTCAAAAAAAAATCCAAGAGCTCCAATATATCAACCTGCAACTGGCAACGCTAGAACAGCCTATTTGCGAAGTTGATGGCAATCAATACTATCTTGAGATTGCAGAAAGTTTGATAAAAAACTACTCCCAGCAACGCCGCCTCTTGGTTAACTATCGATGCCCAGCTGATCAACGTATTCAAACCTTTCTCAATGATTATCTGTCTGAAAATGGTGAAGATGAAGCCATTCAGTTACCGAGAGAAACTTTTGTATTGGAACATAAAGGCTTAGCAAGAGAATTGTCTTTACCTTTTCAACACAACGAGTTTCATTCGGCCTATGTTGACTCCTATCGGGTGCGCCAAGGGGTCTTGCATAATCCACAAAATGACAAGCGAACAACGAAAGGTGTTTTTCATATAGCGGCTGGCGGGTTGCCAGTTTCTGCAGATAAAAATGAGGTTCCCGTCAACGCCTTTGCCAATTTATTGCGCTTGGCACTGTCCCCTCCGGATGATTTACTGTGTTTACCATTTACTAGTCGGCAAAAGGACTCCGCTAAACTCTGGTTATCACTCTTGCTCCGTCCGATTGTGGTGCCGGAAATCGCCGGCGTCGCGCCGAATAAATCGATGGAAACCCGATTTTTTGCACCTGGCGGGCTCGTTGCTAATCTGGATTTTATTGAAGCAATTTTTGGTAATGCGGGTAATCCATTTCTGCCTGAGAATGATGCCGCACTGGATATTGATCAATGGACTGGGCATACCGGTTGTGTCATTTTGGCGCCACACTTAGTTTTATTTCGTAAAAAAACCTTAGGTTTGCCCCATATTCAGGATGCCACCGAGCGTCAACGTAAAGACGGGATGTGCTGGCAACATGAGGACGAATTCTATAACGATGGTAAGCCTTTTAAACTCGTTTGCCGGAATATGCAAGGTGTGATCGTCACCCTCATTGCCGATAATTATTTTGGATACAGTAAGAAAGAAATTAAATCTCAAATCAGTTATTCCGCCAACCTGTTTGGTGGTTGTGAAGAGGAACATTCCGGCGGTGCGCTGGCTTTTGCGCGAGCCAATCTGGGGGAAATTTATTTGCCGTCAGTCGTCGAGAGTAACGGCCATGGCGCTTTTGATAAAACTATTGAGCTATTAGGGGACAACATAACCTTAAATCATAGCGGTTATGCGACAGATAGAAATTACCCTGCCATTATTTTTATTCCAGAAACAGCACAAATCAATATCCAGACCCAACAAGTCAGTTGGCAACGTGCGGGCATTGATCATAAGCTTAAGCTTTTAGTCAATCACACCTATGTTTATCCCAATGGTTTCATTGTCCATATGGAACGACATCCGAGTGCCCCGAGCTGGCGGTTAATTGGTACTTTTCAAGAAGGTACCTTTTGTCATAAACCAAGCACAGTATCAGGTGGAGGTAAGTCGGAAATATCGAAATCCATGGCGGGGGCAATTATTTTCGGTACCGTATTTGTTGAAGATTTCGAAAAAGATATGGATAGGGTAGATGAGATTTTTAAGCATGATTACTCTAATCGCTTTAGGGATCCTGCCCGTAACGGCAGCGATAAGCGTAAACTTTTAGGAAACGAACGCACTTTAGGTTCCGTGATCAAATTACTAACCCCTTCGCAAGGTGAATATTCGAATGCCTATAATCAATGGTTGCTGCAAGTGCCGCAACATATCTGGGCCCTGGTTCTGATGATAAAGCGCTTTTACAATGAGCAATGGGGTGGTAACTGGCGGGGACACTTTTCGGTTGATATGGTGAATGGCTACCCCGGTAACGAATTGAAGTTTCATGGCCGTAAACTCATTGCGAGTTATTTAAGGGTAGGTTATGACAGCACTGGCGCTTGGCGGGTCTTTAAGCTGAGGCAAGACTTTTTTGCTTCGGAAAAAATTCAGCTCGAAGACGACATTACCGCTTCCACTGTCGTGCCGATAACGTATCTATCAGGGCTAAACCCTGATTATAAAAACCGTAGCGTAAAATTAGTTGAAAATTGTGAACTCAGTTTTTTCCAACGCCCGGATGATGCTATTCATCGTGGGGTGGATTTACAAACTGAGCTAGATTTATCCGGTAAAGACAATTTTATCTCTAATTTTCAACCACTCACCCCAGAAAACGCCCGCGAAATCATGGAAGACATCGTTCATTTTGATGAGTTCAGTGGGCCAATGCGTGATTTTATAACACAGGCAGCAGAAGGCAAGGAAGGTGAATATTTTGTTTCCTCAGCCCATCCGCGACTCGTCGATGGAAAACCCAGTCAAAATGTGCGCTATCTCCAGCGTCGTCCAGATGTTGTCAATCCTTTAAAGCGCTACCTTGCAGTACTGTCAACGCGACTGGCAAGGGGACTAAGAGCTGATCAACCCGTCCATTTTCCGGTTAACGCCGTATTACCAGGCCGCCGCAACAATCCACCGGAGTACGATGTGGGTATCAGACCTTTGGCCATTTATAGTCCTATCCATTACCAGGAATTGCCCGAGCTGTTCATGGATTTTATATGCAGTTTGACCGGTAAATCACCCTCGACCACGGGCGCCGGTTCTGAAGGCGCTTTAACTAAGGGTCCATTTAACGCCCTCTGTGCCACAGCTGATCTAAATACTGCTTTGGTTTCTTACATATTGTGCGGCTATCACGGCTATTCTACTTCGGCGGGTTATATCGGCGCTCAACGCCGAATAGATCATGATATCAGTTTGTTGATTCCTGAAATTTGGTCCCGGTTGCCCGTTGAACAACGTGAACCTCAATACCTGATTGAACGAGGTCAGCTAGAAAAACTGGAAGATTTTGAGTATGAGGGAAGGACGGTCTATGCCAGCCGATTGGGGTATCGAATTACTGAACGTTTTGTACATACCAATTTCGGGAAAGTATTCGACTATCCGACAGCTGTATTTGATGAAGCGATGCTGAAGCCGGAAACACAGGATCTAGCCAGTTATGTAGATGGCATAGACAATGTTTATGAGGCTCATCAACACGTTGCCCAACTCTACTTACAGGATGGGTCAATCAATGATGCCTGTCCGCCGCTTAAGGCGCTTATCCATATAATGGCTGACGGCCATTTTGAGGGTAAAACGGTTAACGACCCGAGCATTAGGTCTATGTTTACTTATGATTATTTAATTGAATCCGAATGGTATCAAAAACGGTTGAAAATCAAACAGCAAAGAGACCAACTGCTTTGGCAAAAACACCAAAATTATATCTTGCAGCGTATGAGTGAAACCGAACAATCTGATACTTTTTATGCGTTATTGTCCAATAAACTGGAAACTACGCAGCGGATGCTCACAGCTATCTGTGATCCAGCTTATCTTGAGAAGCTCCGAGGTACCCTAGGGGCAGATTGGGTGCATTGTGCTTGATTACAATTTAGATAGGCTAATGAAATTTCGATCTTATTTGTTGTAAAGGACAAAATGAAAATTTAGCAATTGCCAACATCCGAAAAGCGGCCATAATCGGCAAGATTTATGTAGCCAGCTTGAGTCAAGTTTATCGAATTCGCTCATCGGTGCGTATCTCGTTATGAATTTTAGGGGCAAAAAATATACCGTAGTGAAATTGCTGGTAGTTATGCTGAAAATTCTCGCAAATATATTTCAAACTATGGTCAAAATGTTCAGGTAGCGGTGCATAATATTCAAGCAAATATCAGATTTATGAGGAAATCGTAGTGGTTCTTGAGAGGATCCTGAAATTTAAACTTATCCATGTTGGGTGCAAAAAATTCCGCTTAGGGTGATAGCTGTAGTATCGTAGCAGTGCATTCTAAATATAAACCGCACAATAATGATGCAATATTTAATATAGCTTACAGCTTAACTATATAAAAGCATTCGTAACCAATTATTCTTATTGATAATATCTGCTATTTTAAAAAGCTGGCATATTGTGTGCTGACGGGAGTTATGTCGGCTTAAGTTTTTTCTTACAAATCAGCCTTTAAGATTGGCAAACGGAGTTAAAAGTTAAATAACCGCTTTTTTAAAGAAATCTTAACAAGTTAGCATTATTAAACGCTCAGTAAGCCTAACCTGGGAGATAAAATGAGACAATTAATTCAAGTCTTGGCAGAAAAAAATAACTATCAGGCAACTCATTTGTTGCAAATCCTAAGGGAAGTTCAAGCACACTATCATTACATTCCAGAACAAGCGGTAGAACTGCTAGCTGAGTTGTTAAATATCCCCCGAACCCAAATCATCAGTGTTGTTGAATTCTATAGTTTTTTGCACTCGACCCCACAAGGGCAATACGAGCTGCTTATCAGTGATTCCATTACCGACCGTATGTTAGGCAAACAAAGCCTAATGGCCTATTTATCTGAAAAATTAAACGTCGCTGATGGCGAAGTCAGACACGATGGCATTGTGAGTCTGGGCAATACTTCTTGTACCGGAATGTGTGATCAAGGTCCAGCTGGTTTGGTGAATGGTTATGCCTTAACTCGCCTGGATCGTCCTCGAATTGACCAAATTGCCAGATTGGTTAATCAACAAACACCCTTGTCCGAATGGCCTCGTGAATTGTTCCAGGTAGAAGACAATATTATCAAACCAGGTTTATTGCTAAGCCAAACCATCAGCCCGGGTTCTGCGCTGCAAGCAACGATTAAACGCGGCCTTAAAGAAACTCTATCAGAGATTGATAAATCAGGATTGCGCGGCCGTGGCGGGGCCGGTTTCAAAACCGCGATGAAATGGAAATTCTGCTCTGAAGAACCCGAACAACAGCGTTATGTCGTCTGTAATGCCGATGAAGGTGAACCCGGTACGTTTAAAGACAGGGTATTGTTGAATACCTTCGTCCATGACGTGTTTGAAGGCATGACTTTATGCGCTGCGATTATCGATGCCCAACAAGGTTTTGTGTATTTACGTGGCGAATATCTGCATCTTTACGATGAGCTAAAAAAAGTTCTGGATGCACGCCGTCAGGCAGGTTTATTGGGTAACAATATTCTCAATGCAGGATTCAATTTTGATATTGAAATCCGTCTTGGTGCGGGTGCCTACATTTGCGGT
Source organism: Methylococcales bacterium (assembly GCA_965247565.1). Classification (GTDB taxonomy): domain Bacteria; phylum Pseudomonadota; class Gammaproteobacteria; order Methylococcales; family Methylomonadaceae; genus CBDFHF01. Next base: position 391,234 of record CBDFHF010000001.1, read on the forward strand.
GAAGAATCAGCATTGATAGAGTCTCTTGAAGGGAAAATGGGTATTCCCCGTAATCGTCCACCTTATCCAGTCAGTCAAGGTTATTTGGGCAAACCCACGGTCGTTAATAATGTTGAAACCTTTCTGGCTGCAGCGCATATTGCGGTAAACGGTGGCGGCTGGTTTGCCAACGTGGGTACGGAAAAATCAACAGGTACCAAAATCTTGAGTATTTGCGGTGACTGCACACGTCCCGGTATTTACGAATATCCTTTTGGCACATCAATCCAGTCTATCCTAGATGATTGCGGCGCATGGGATGTATTGGGCATTCAAATTGGAGGCCCCTCTGGAACTTTTATATCTAATCACGAATTCGACCGTAAGCTGGCTTTTGAAGATTTAGCCACCGGCGGCTCATTTATTGTGTTCAATAACAACAGGAACATTCTTGAAATAGTGAATAATTTCACTCACTTTTTTGCCCATGAAAGCTGCGGATTTTGTACGCCCTGCCGCGTGGGCACGTCGTTATTGAAAAAACAGCTGGATAAAATTATGGAAGGCCACGGCTCAGCAGGTGATGTCGTCGCACTTGAAGAGCTCTGCCAGTTAATTAAAAAGCATAGCCACTGTGGCTTGGGGCAAACGGCGTCGAATCCCGTGTTAACAACGTTGGAGCGTTTTCCCGAATTGTATGAAAGCCAATTAAAAAAAATCAGTTATGAACCTGGCTTTAATCTGGATGGTGCTTTGGAAACCGCGCGTCGATTGGCAAAACGTAATGATGCGGGTGCGCATTTAGCTCAGGTGGAGGAAACTGATTATGAGTAAAACAATCACCATTGATGGCAACACCATTCCATTTGAGGACGGGCAGACCATCATGGAAGCAGCGACGGCGGCCGGTGTTTATATCCCGCATTTATGTCATCATCCAGATTTCACTCCGCATGGCAGTTGCAAGCTATGTAACGTAAAAGTGAACGGCCGCATCTGTTCAGCCTGCACCTTCCCTGCGATGGAAGGCCAGGATGTGCTAAATAATACCAAAGAATTAACTGATGATCGGCAGAAGATTACCCAGATGCTGTTTGTCGAAGGCAATCATTTTTGCCCGTCTTGTGAAAAAACCGGTAACTGCCAATTGCAGGCAGTCGCCTATCATTTGAATATGCTCGACAATCATTTTTCGTTGTTTTATCCCCATCGGGAATTGGACGCCTCTCATGCCGATATCCTGATTGACCATAACCGCTGCATTCTCTGTACCCTGTGCGTTAGGGCGAGCAAGGAAAAAGATGGCAAGGATGTGTTTGCCATCAGTGGGCGAGGCATTAATAAACATTTAATCGTTAATGCTAAAAGTGGGCTGTTAAAGGATACGGCTATAGAGGTCACAGATCAATCCACACACATTTGTCCGACGGGTGCAATTTTGGTCAAACGTACTGGTTATCAAGTGCCGATTGGTGAACGTATTTACGATCATAGACAAATCGATCAAGTCGTTTTGGAAACGGAGCAACTGCATGGCGGATAAAATTAGAGTGGCCACCACGTCACTGGCGGGTTGCTTTGGCTGCCACATGTCATTTCTGGATATTGACGAACGTATGTTGCAATTGGCGGAAGTCATTGAATTTGACCGTTCTCCGATTACCGACATAGAGCACTGCATCAACTGCGACATTGGTTTAATTGAAGGTGGCGTGTGCAATTCCGAAAACGTGCATGTGTTACGTGAATTTAGAAAAAACTGCAAAATCCTGGTTGCTGTGGGCGCTTGCGCTATAAACGGAGGTTTACCGGCGATGCGTAATTTTGTTTCCTTGGAAGAATGCCTGAATGAAGCTTATCTGGATGGCATTGGTGTTGAAAATGCACAAATTCCGAGCGACCCAGAGCTGCCCTTATTATTGGACAAAGTTCGTCCAATTCATGAAGTTGTCAAAATCGATTATTTCTTACCCGGCTGCCCGCCTTCAGCCGACGTGTTCTGGAAATTTCTGACGGATTTACTCAAAGGACTTGAACCATCATTGCCTTACGAGCTGGTTCATTATGATTAAAAACGGGGTATCGTGTATAACGTAGGTTAAACATTGGGGAAAACCATGTACGAACATTTAGAAACTACCCAAAATAAAGAAAACCTAAAGCGCGTAGTGGTTGATCCGGTCTCCCGCGTCGAAGGCCACGGCAAAGTCACTTTATTACTGGATGCCGATAATAAAGTCCAGCAAGCCAGGCTGCATATTGTTGAATTTCGCGGCTTTGAGCGCTTTATTCAAGGGCGGCCTTATTGGGAGTTACCGGTTTTAGTACAGCGCTTATGCGGCATTTGTCCCGTCAGCCACCATTTGGCGGCGGCAAAAGCCATAGACCAATTGGTCGGTGTCGACCCCAAAAACCTCCCTGTGTCAGCTGACAAATTAAGGCGCTTGCTGCACTTTGGCCAATTTTTCCAGTCCCATGCCCTGCATTTTTTTCATTTATCCAGCCCTGATTTATTATTTGGTTTCGAAAGCGATATCAGTAAGCGTTCGATTATTGCTGTGTTAGACGAATATCCAGATTTGGGTGTGCAAGGCGTAAAAATGCGTAAATACGGGCAAGAAGTGATACGCATGGTGTCCGGCAAACGAGTGCATGGCACTGGTGCTGTTGCTGGTGGTATGAATAAGTCATTAACCAAAGCGGAGCGTGATTATTTGTTGGAAGATATCGATCAGATGATTGAATGGTCTGCGGCTTCGGTTGCCCTCATTAAAAAAGTGCATTGCTCTAACTTGCCTTATTACGATGACTTCGGCACCATCCGCTCCAATTATCTGGGGTTGATCAAGTCAGATGGCGGATTGGAGTTGTATCATGGTGGCATACGTGCCAAAAATGATAATGGCGAAACCATTATTGACCATGTCGATTACTGCCAATATAACGATTATATCCATGAAGAAGTTCGCTCATGGACCTACATGAAATTTCCTTATCTATTATCCTTAGGTAAAGAAAATGGCTGGTATCGTGTAGGGCCACTGGCACGGGTAAATAACTGTGACTATATTAATACCCCGCAAGCCGAAGCGGCCCGCTTGGACTTTAAGGCGCACAGCGGCGAAGCGATGGTGCATAGTACCTTGGCTTTTCATTGGGCGCGTTTGATCGAAACCTTGCATTGTGCGGAAAGCATTAAGACACTGCTTAATGACCCTGACATTTTGGGTCATGATTTAGTGGCGCAAGGCAAAAAGCGTTATGAAGGCATAGGGGTGATTGAAGCGCCGCGCGGCACGTTATTTCATCATTATCAAATTGATGAAAATAACATCGTCACTAAGGCCAATTTAATCGTATCAACCACCAGCAACAACATGGGCATGAACGAATCAGTCCGGCAAGTCGCTGCTGAATATTTATCAGGCCGTGAATTGACCGAACCCTTACTTAACAACCTGGAAGTGGCCATTCGTGCCTATGACCCTTGTTTGTCTTGCGCAACGCATGCCGTAGGAAAAATGCCGTTGCAACTGGAATTGGTCGATGCTGAAGGCCGACTGATTGGCAAGCTGGTCAAGCACAGTGACGGTCAAATTGAACACTATAGCAATGGTTAAACCGATACTATTATTTGGTTATGGCAACCTTAGCCGTGGTGATGATGCGTTAGGGCCGTTATGGCTGCAACACGTAGAGCGCCATTTTGAATTGGAAGAGATTGAAATACTGAGTGACTTTCAGTTGCAAATTGAACATGCGCTTGATCTAGAAAACAGGGCGCTGGTGTTGTTTGTCGATGCCTCTGTTTCTTGTAACGGGGCATTTGATTTTACTGTGCTAAAACCTACCAGAGACAAGAGCTATACTACCCACGCGATGAGTCCTGCTGCGGTTTTAGATGTGTATCAGTCGATAAAAAATCAAGCACCGCCACCGTGTTTTTTATTAAGTATTAAGGGAGAAGAATTCGAATTAGGTGCGGGTTTAAGTGTCAATGCTCAGCAACATTTAGCACGGGCCTGTCAATTTTCCGGCCAATTATTAGGTCAACTTGATAGCGCGGTCTGGAAGCAACATGCAAGTAATGCATAATAAATTTCCCCGAAAGTTACATCGCTTGAATAGCAATGCATGAACTGTCACTTTGCGAAAACATTTTGCAAGTCTTGGAACAACAAGCAATGACCCAACAATTTCAAAAAGTTAAAACCGTTTGGCTGGAAATTGGCGCATTGTCAGGCGTTGAGACTGAGGCTCTCAGGTTTAGTTTTGATGTGGTTATGCAAGGCTCATTGGCTGACAATGCCCAACTGGAAATTATTAATGTAGCCGGCCAAGCGTGGTGCACGGCCTGTGCTGGTAATGTGGTTGTAGAACAGTTATATGATGTCTGCCCACAGTGCGGAAGCTATCCATTGCAAGTGAATAACGGTGATCAAATGCGTATTAAAGAGCTGGAGGTAGAATAATGTGTGGTGTATGCGGCTGCGGCGAGGGCCATTCTCACTCGCACGATGATGATCATGAACATTCGCATGACCATAGCCATGCTCATCAGCATAAATTTGTACTTACCCCTGAGCATTCCCATGCACCGGGTTTAAGCCCCGCACGCATGGTGCAAATTGAACAGGATATCCTGTCTAAAAATAATCGTTATGCCGCCGAAAACCGACACTATTTCAGCGCCCGCGGCATGCTAGTGTTGAATTTGGTATCCAGTCCCGGTTCCGGCAAGACCACATTGCTGACTGAAACCATCACCCGTTTGAAGGACGGTATAGACATCGCTGTTATAGAAGGTGACCAGCAAACCGCCCGCGATGCCGAGCGCATCCGCGCCACCGGCGTGCCAGCGCTGCAAATCAATACCGGCAAAGGCTGCCACCTGGATGCGCATCGTGTTGGCCATGCGCTGGAAAGCCTGGAACTAAAAAACCACAGTTTGTTATTCATTGAAAACGTCGGCAATCTGGTTTGCCCCTCGGCGTTTGATTTGGGTGAGGCGCACAAAGTGGTCATCCTGTCTGTGACCGAAGGCGAAGACAAGCCGATTAAATACCCCGATATGTTCCATGCCGCCGATTTAATGATCTTAAATAAAACCGATTTGTTGCCGTATCTGGATTTTGACATTGAGCAATGTATTCAATACGCAAAGCAGGTTAATCCACGAATTAAAATATTGTCATTGTCGGCTAAAACTGGTGAAGGCATGGAAAGCTGGCTACGTTGGCTGAAAGCTGAGCTGGAGTTGCAACATATTGATTATGCTTAGCGGTTTAATCGTTTCCAACATTACCGGAAGTCTACGTTTATGTGTTTAGCCCTGCCTGCTCAAATCGTCGCTATTGATCCAGTGAATGGCATGGCCACCGCTTCAGTCGATAATGTTAAGGTCGAAGTGTCACTGGCCTTGGTCGATGAAATTGCAATCGGTGATTACGTGCTCGTGCATGTCGGTTATGCGCTACATAAAATCGACGAAGACGAAGCCCTTAAAACTCTGGCTTTATTTGCCGAAGCCGGATTAATGTCCCAGGCATGAAATACATCAGTGAATTCAGGCAGCAAGCGGTAGCCAAGCAGCTGGCTAATGCAATTGACCAAACCGTAGATCCCAATCGCCACTATAGGCTGATGGAGTTCTGTGGTGGTCATACCCACGCGATTTTCCGCTACGGTGTACAGGACCTGATGCCGGACAATGTCGAATTTATCCATGGCCCCGGCTGTCCGGTATGTGTATTGCCGACTGGTCGCATTGATAATGCCATCCAGTTGGTTGAACAACACGATGTGATTCTTTGCACGTATGCTGATTTAATGCGCGTACCAAGTTCCGGCCGTAACAGCCTGTTAAAAGCCAAGGCCAATGGTGCCGATATTCGGATGATTTATTCCACCCAAGATGCCTTGAAAATCGCGCGCGACAATCCGGATCGGGAAGTGGTATTTTTTGCCATCGGCTTTGAAACCACCACACCACCCACCGCAGTTGCCATTAAACGGGCGCAAGCCGAGCAGCTAGCTAATTTTTCAGTATTATGCAACCATGTACTAACACCTGCCGCCATGCAAGCGATTCTGGATGTACCGCAACCCGTTGCGATTGATGCTTTTCTGGGTCCATCCCACGTCAGCACGGTGATCGGTAGCCAACCTTATGAAATCTTTGCCGAGCGTTATGCCAAGCCTATTGTGATTGCCGGTTTTGAACCTCTGGACGTCATGCAATCCGCGTTGATGTTGATACGCCAGCTCAATGAAGGTCGTCATGAGGTTGAAAATGAATACAGCCGTGCTGTTACCCGGCAAGGCAATCTGAAAGCGCAAGTGTTGATGCAGGAAGTGTTCGAGCTAAGACCGCAATTTGAATGGCGCGGTTTGGGGTTGATTCCGAGCAGCGCCTTAAAGCTAAAAGCCAGTTATGTTGATTTTGATGCCGAGCAACGTTTTGCTATGCCTGCAATTCAGGCGAGTGATGTTAAAGGCTGCGAATGTCCGGCCATTTTGCGCGGTGCTAAAAAGCCGCAAGATTGTAAGTTATTGGGTACGGTTTGTACGCCGGAAAATCCGATGGGATCTTGTATGGTGTCATCGGAAGGGGCTTGTGCGGCGTATTGGTCGTATGGGCGGCTAAGAGGTTGAAAACCCAAACCGCACATAACTATTGCAATAAGGGGTTAACCTGTGGCTAACTCCTATTCATCCTCGCTAAACCTAAAAACCGGCAAAGTTGACCTAAGCCACGGTGGCGGTGGCCGTGCGATGGCTCAGTTGATTGATGAATTATTTATCAAACACTTTGACAACGACTTACTGCGGCAGCGCAACGACCAAGCGTTGTTTTCAGTACCGGCAGGACGACTGGTAATCAGTACCGATGGTCATGTGATTTCCCCGCTATTTTTTCCGGGCGGCAATATTGGTTCGCTGGCGGTACACGGCACTGTGAATGATGTGGCAATGTCTGGTGCACAACCGCTTTTTCTGGCGGCCGGCTTCATTTTGGAGGAAGGTTTGCCGCTGGCCGATTTGGAAAAAATCGTTATTAGCATGGCCGCAGCATCTAAAAATGCCGGTACGCCTATTGTTACCGGCGACACCAAAGTGGTGGAACGCGGTAAGGGTGATGGCGTATTTATTACTACTACCGGAGTCGGTATTGTACCGGACGGGGTTGCTATTTCCGGCAACCTGGCCAAGCCGGGCTGCGTCATTTTGGTGAGCGGTTCAATTGGCGATCATGGCGTGGCGATTATGGCAAGCCGGGAAAACCTGCAATTCGAGACGACCATAATTTCCGATTCCGCTGCGCTAAATTCGCTAGTCGCCAATATGGTTGCGGCTGCGCCGGCTGACATCCATTGTTTACGCGATCCCACGCGCGGCGGTTTGGCTACGGCGTTGAATGAGCTGGCGAAGCAATCGGGCGTAGGGATGGTCATTGATGAAACGAAAATCACTATCAAGTCAGAAGTAAAAGCCGCTTGCGAAATTCTGGGCTTAGACCCGCTGTATGTCGCCAACGAAGGTAAACTAGTGTGCATTTGCAATGCCGACGTTGCCGAACGCCTGCTGGCAGTTATGCGCCAACATCCACTAGGTCACGATGCGGCGATCATCGGCGAAGTGATTGCTGACGAACATGGTTTTGTGCAAATGACCACGAGTTTTGGCGGTCGCCGTATCGTTGATTGGCCTGTCGGTGAGCAATTACCACGCATCTGCTAATGTCCGGTAAAGCCATACGAGTACGTGGTATTGTTCAAGGTGTTGGCTTTCGTCCGACTATCTGGCATCTTGCCCAACAGTATCGATTAAGTGGCGAAGTATGGAATGATGGCGAAGGCGTGATGATTCATGCCTATGGCAGCGATGACGACCTGACTGCTTTTATCCAAGAAATCCCCTTGCACCTGCCGCCACTGGCCAGGCTAGATAGCCTTGAGGTGCAAGCACTGGACAGCCAACCAGCCACTCACGAACTCCGTATCATCGCCAGCAAAAACAATGGTATACAAACGCCTATTGCCGCCGATGCCGCCACTTGCCCTGATTGTCTCGCCGATATTGCCGATCCAAATAATCGCCGCTACGGTTACCCCTTTACCAATTGCACACACTGTGGGCCGCGTTTGTCGATTATTAAACAATTGCCGTATGACCGCTGTCACTCCAGTATGGCGGAGTTTACGATGTGTCCGCAATGCCAGCAAGAATACGACAATCCCGCCGACCGTCGCTTCCATGCTCAAACGAATTGTTGCCCCGATTGCGGTCCCAAAGTATGGATGGAGGATAATAATGGACAAGCACAGGATAGCGTCGATCCGATTCAACAAGCCGCCGAATTAATCCGCAAAGGCTACATTGTTGCCATCAAAGGGCTGGGCGGTTTTCATCTAGCCTGTGATGCAAGTAATGCTGACGCCGTCAATAAGTTACGCACCCGCAAACGCCGCTACGCCAAACCGTTTGCATTAATGGCTAAAAATATCGACCTAATTACTCAATATGCCCGCGTCGATGTTCTGGAAATTCAAGCCTTACAAGACAAAGCTGCGCCCATTGTACTGTTGACAGCGCAGGGTAGGGGGGTTGCGGCCGAAGTAGCACCAGGGGATGACAAGCTTGGCTTTATGTTGCCCTATACGCCGCTGCATAGCTTATTGTTAAAAGATTTGGATACGCCTATCGTGCTGACATCGGGTAATATCTGTGACGAACCGCAATGTATCAACAATGATGATGCGCGACTAAAGCTGGCTGATATTGCAGATTATTTACTGTTGCATAATCGGGCTATCGTCAATCGTCTGGATGATTCCGTTATACGCAAGATGGCAGGTGAAATGCGATTGTTGCGCAGGGCGCGCGGTTTTAGCCCGGAAGCGCTACTATTGCCGCCCGATTTTGCACAAGCGGCCAATATTCTGGCGATGGGTGCGGAGCTTAAAAACAGTTTTTGCCTGTTAAAAAATGGCCAGGCCATTGTCTCCCAGCATATCGGCGATCTGGAAAATGTAGCGGTGCAGCAGGATTACCGCACTGCAATAGGCCTATACCAACAACTGTACGATTTTAAACCCGACTGCATTGCGGTTGATCAGCATCCCGGATATTTATCTACCCAATACGGACAAAGCCTTGCTAAAACTCATGGCATTGAACTCATCCCGGTGCAACATCATCACGCCCATTTGGCCTCCTGTTTGGCGGAACAGGGTATTGGCTTAGATGCCCCGCCCGTTTTAGCCGTTATCTTTGATGGTTTAGGCTTGGGTGATAAAGGCGAGTTGTGGGGCGGGGAGTTTCTGCTGGGTAATTACAAAGGCTTTAATCGACTCGGGCATTTCCAAAGTATTGCTTTACCCGGTGGCACGAAAGCCATGCTGGAGCCTTGGCGCAATACCTATGCCCAATTGCGGAATTATTTTGATTGGCCAAGCTTACAGCACGACTTTGCCGATTTGGACATCATTAAGCTGCTGGCAAGCAAACCACTAGCAACGTTGGATGTAATGATCAGTAAAAATTTAAATGCACCGCCTTCCAGTTCCTGCGGTCGCTGGTTTGACGCTTTTGCGGCTGCGCTCGGTTTGCATCCGGAACACGTCAACTATGAAGGCCAGGCGGCGATTGCTTTGGAAATCCTGGCCACATCGACGTTTGCCAATGAACAAGCCTATCCGCAAGCCTGCTCAATTGATGTTAACGGTGATTTATCGATAGTAAGCTGGCAAGGTTTATGGCTCGCCGTGTTAACCGATCTTAAGCGCGGCACGGACACAGCCCGGATTGCTGCTCGTATTCACCAAAGCCTGATCGATGCGACCCTTGAGTTATTGCTCGAATTCAGTCAACTATCTGGGACAGATAGCATCGTCCTCAGTGGCGGTGTTTTCCAAAACCGGCTATTCCTGGAAGGTTTGTCTCAGAAATTGCAGCGGCAGGGTAAAGCTGTACTTGTTCCTAGCCGCTATCTAATGAATGATGGCGGGTTGGCGCTAGGACAAGCTGCTATCGCAGCAGCGCAGAGTTATTGACAACTGTTTGCGGGTTTTTACCCGGGAAATTTGTCTCAAGGCCTTTATATTTGTGGGTTTTCGACAGACACCCAAGAATAGGTTACAGTCCCAGCTTTCTGGAGTGTCAGTATGGCTGTAAATCAACGGTGGAAAGTTATTCTAAGTGAAGTATTGTTTACAGAAAAGAATCAAAGATGTATTGGTTTTTTTCGAATTATCTCAATTTATGACAGTATTTTATTGATTATTATCTGTACATGTTTAGTTTGAAAATCCCCCATTAATTGATTAGCATACGGCGACAATAAAAGGAATGTATTTAGTTAGCACAGAGCATGCCCGTCTTAAATGATGCACAGGTATTTTACTTTTTTAATAACCACAATAGTTTGCGTATCCTTTTTGGTTATTAGTATCGCTACACAGCTGCAACTATTGAATTTATTCGGTGCGATTGATTTTATGGCGCATCAAATCGGAAATTTACTTAGTTAACTCACTCATTCAAAGCTCCATGGAGACAATATTACTTCAACTGTGAATAAAAGGAGCTTGTGCGCTCCGTTTGTATTTAGCAGTAAGTCCATTTCGATTTTGCTTATGTCCTTTTGCCGATTCAAACCTCGTTTGATCCGCAAGCATTTCATCTAAACCTCTAAGGAAACCTATGAATTCCCTTTTAGATGCAGTGATCAATTTAGGGCATTGCTAAACTAATATAGATATTTCGTTATTCCATTTAGCCATAAACAACTTAACAGAGTATTCCAGCATTTTTTGGCATTTGCTGTAGCATTTTGATTTGCGGCGCAGCCTGGCTAGGAAATGCCTGAATAAACTGTTATATCCTTCAACAGTATAGGTTTCAGCCTTTGATTGCGTGTGCCGACCCCTGGGGACAAAGGCCTCGTAAGGTTGCCAGTGATCCGTCATCACCTGCCCAACCGCCTCGCCCGCTATGGCTTGCCAGAGCTTTTCTCCCGTGACAGTCGCCCTGGAACCCAGTACGCAGCCGAGGAACCTTTTTTCATATCTATCAACAGCAATCCATATCCAGCAATAGTTTTTTTTGAGCCAACGTAACTGTGCATTTCGTCCAGCTCCACCACTTGGACGCCCCCGTCGCTTTTTATGGCATCGAGCTTTTCGCCAAACGACCTGATCCAATTCAAAATCGTGACATTGCTGAACCCTAGGACACGGCCAATAGACCTGAATCCGAGTCCTTCCAGGTAAAGCTCCAACGCTTGCCGCTTTACTGCTTTATCCCCAGCGCCGGAACGCTGTGCGACAGTATATCGATGGTTACAATCTTTGCATAAATAGCGCTGCCGACCGCTCGCCAAACCGTCTTTACAGCTCGGCCGCTTACCACATTTTGGACATTCCATAGCACCCTCCAGCGCATCTTTGAATAGCCAAAACTTATACAGTATCTATAATAATTTAGCAATACCTAATTTAGTAACTGGGTCTTTAGTACTTTTTTTCAAGTATTGGTATTTTTGTGTTGACATTGAATGCTCGTTATACTCAGGCGATAGGTCGAGCACGAGAGATTTTTGACACCTTGAAAACCAGCTTAGAACCTGAAAAACTTGGAAATGAATTGAATGCGATGGTTTTGCGTTGTCATTTGCTGAAACGGAGTTTTGCATTGCTAATATGCAGTGCAATAAGTAGCGGCGTATTTTTGTTAGCCTCCATTTTTTCCCAATTTGTGGGGCATATAAGACCAGAAACATTAATATTGTGAGACCTTTGCAAAACCCCTTGTACCAAAAATCAGCCCCAAACTACCCAATTTTTCCAAAAAATCGGTGAAATTTAGGCAATATAATTTAGAACATATGGATTCTTGCGGCCATTTGGCCGCATTCACCCTTTAAATGGCAAAGCTTGCCTGTGTGGATTGCGTTTTAACGTACAACACAGGCAACCGTTTTAGGTTATACGCCATGGCTTGCTATAGATGCCAAGCATGGGCTTTGGCTAACCCTTGGTCGCGCAGGATCTTGGAGCCAAACCAGCGTGCCTGGCTACCGAAGGTTCGCTCAACGACATAGCGCGCCTGGGTAATTAAGCTATTCCGTTGTTTTTGACGCTTACTGAGAGGCTTGTTTTTTACAGCCTTATCTTGGATGCCGTTTTTGAGGCGTCGCTCTTTAAAAGCCTGATTGTGTTTCCGGCTACAGTAAGCCTTGTCTCCATGCAATCTGGAACCCGCAGCAATCTTTGCTTTATCGATTAAATCAACCAACGGTTTGCTATCATACCCAAAGGGCACAAGTGCTGGTTAGCTGGCGTGGTCTCGACCGCAATCACCAAACCATTATCATCGACTAGCGTGTGTTGCTTGTACCCAAACACCGACTTGCCCGCCTTTTTAACCCAGCGCGCATCGGTGTCTACGCCAGGCTGGTTGACTTCCACCACTTGCATGTGAGCTTGGGCATCCGATTCGTCATCGCGTTCTTCGCGGTCATTAACCACTTCGTAAGTGGGCCGAGTTTTGGGCTTGCGCGGGCTGTGGGTAATACTGGCATCAACATGGTAACCGGTGGTAACGGTGACGTTATAGCCTTCGATTTGACGGTTGATCTGAACTAGTAGAGCATCCCACGCTCCCGCTTTAGTCAGTCGCGTTCTGAAACGGGACAATACAGAGTGATCGGGGACATCCTCTTCTAAAGACAAGTCCAAAAAGCGCATGACATGCAGGTTGCTGTTAGCCATGTCCTCAACCGATTCATCACTTAAGCCACCGTTCCAGATACCGACCAGGAGCATCTTGAAAAGAAGCAAACCTGGATACGCCGGACGTCCCGTTACATCCGAGGCGGGTGCATAATGCCGGCGTATAACCGCTTCAATTGCCTTCCAGTCAATCAGGTGATCGATTTGGTTAAGAAAGTTACTTTTGCGGGTACGGTGATTAACGTAAAAATCAGAAAAAGACATTAAAATACACACAAGCCATTGAATGATAAGTCTATTTTATCATAATACATTGGTTTGGTGTAGTGGTGCCGTGCAAAGGTCTCGGTACGGCTCAGCAGCAGAACTGGCAGAGCGCGGCTATATTGCTGTATATCCGGTATTGGGTTGGTGGAAAGAACGTGCAAATTTGGAGCGTTGGGGCAAACAGGCTCGCTACGCCTTAATTGTCAGCATTAAGACGACTGAGCTTGAAACGGATATTTACACCCCTGTAAAAAATATCATTTCAGTTCAGGCTGTTGTTTAAAGTAGCATCCGTAAATTGACTAATGGGTCTATCAATAAACAAGCCGCCCTTTTTCCAGATGAGGAAGAATTCTTGCCTTCCATAGTGAAAAAACAGGAAAGCTCAAAAGATCTTATGCCTAAACCTCGGAAAACGCCTCGCTCACTACCTGCTGCCGCTGCTTTTCGTCGGTATTCAGATACAGAGAGGTGGTGCTGATATTGGCATGACCCAGCTCATCCCGGATATACTGTAAGGGCACTTGTTTGTCATTGGCCAGGTAACTGCCGTAACTGTGCCGCAGCCAATGAGTGGAAGCCTGCCGAAGTTTATTGACCAGGCGTTTGTCGGCCTGTTCATCGACTTCCAGGTGCATGAGCATGGTATCAAAAAAGGCCGATACGATTTTGTGCAGCCCGGCGGGGCTGAGATGCTTACGACCGGTCTTGTCGCGAAGACGGGGTATCAAGGGGGCCTGGTCAGGTAAAAAATCCAGGTGGGTCGGTAAGCCTCGGGCTTTGAGATAGGCCTGTAATTCGTCGATCAAGATGGCGGGCAATGAAGTTTTGCGCTGTTTGCTGTTTTTACCGAGCACGTTTAAAAAATAGTGATCTACTGGCTCGCCCTCCAGGCATTCAATATCACCAAAACTGGCGGCAGCCAGTTCATGGATACGCAGTCCGGTGTGAAAGGCCAGTTTCAAGATAAACACCAAACGCCGATGGGCTAAATAATCAAGATTTTGTTGTTGGCTGAGGGTTTGGGCAAAACCCAAAATCAATTGCATCTGTTTTAAGGTAAAAGCGCGGTTCTGAGTCTGCACTCGGGTTTGGGCGAATTTAATCGAAGGAATATCTTCGAAATTGTTATGCTGCAAATACTGCTGTTTGACCAGCCAAGTCATGCAGGAGCTGATCACGGTTTTGGCAAAATTGATGCTTTTCGGTGATAACACGGGTGGCGGCGCGTGTGTTAGATCCGGGGTCGACGCTGCCTCTGATCGGGTTTTGGGCCGATACACAAAGGGTTTCCATTTACCGTAATTCTTATTCGCCGGTTCCGTGGTCACCCATTGCGTTTGTTCGGTGGTGAGGGTCTTTAAAAAGTGTACATACGCTTTGCAATCATCGGTATTCAAAGAGGAGAGCGCTTTACCGCGTTCCAATACGGCCCATAGCAGCAAGCGTTCCAGTTCTTTCTTGTAGGCCTGGTAAGTTAACGCATTGCCGTCTTTTAAAGACAACCAGCTGTTAATGGCGGCCAGATCATGGTTAGCATCGATACGGCAGAGTTCCCGTGACCGATTACTGCCATGTTCCCCATTGAGTTCGTAAGGAATGAAGACGTGTTCCAGAGGGGCCACTTGTGCCAACGGTACGGGCAGGGCAGGTGGCTGCGGCTTTTGATTCAGCTGATAGCCCAACGGACTGGCATGGCTATCAAAGAAACGAGTCAGGGTGTTGAGATGGGGTTTGAGCCGATCAGGACAGGCACCGTCCTGGGCAAACACTGCTTCCAGATGATCGATCAGCTCCGATAAGGTGTTCACGCCCAGCGGCAAGGCCTCACAAACATTAAGCGGAAACCACTGACTGACCGCATGATCCAGGGCCGGCACAGGACAGGGCGCTGAATTGATTTAAGGCAGTGAGGGCACGTTGTTGCCAGGCTTCCGAGAGGCTGCGATCACCCAGCCAGCATTCGGCCTCCTCTGGGGTACCGTAAAAGCGGGCGGTCACCGCCAATTCCCGGCGCAGTGCTTTGATGCGTTGCCGTGCCGAAACCCGGTCATCAGACAGCTGGCTATCCAACTCTGCCCAGTCGACATGGTAGATCCAGCTGCGTAATAAAATAATGTCGTCGAGGTTCATCCGCACATGGTCAATGAAATGATGGTTTACTGCTTCCGCTAACCCGATTCAGACAGCACGGCTTAGTGATGGGACACTCATCTAAATTTTTATGCTAAGGATCTGTATTTATCGTGTAAAACTGGATTATCGAATAGAACTCTTAATATTTACCTGTTTCGATATACTATCTAAATTAATCAAAAATGCACAATTAAAATCCTGAAACTCTGCCGGGGTTTGGATCTATAGAAATGGAGCGACCAGATGATTCAGCTATTATATGAAATACCTTATTTTTTAGCCGCCAACTATTGTTCGAAGATTGCCTTTTCCAATCTAAACTGGTTTTTCAATGGTTCAACCCCAACAAGATCCGTTCTTCACATTACCAATAAAGGGGTTGCACGCAATATTTTATGGGCCCTGTTTTTATCTATCGGTATGGTTTACGCGGAGTGTGGATACACGGATAACACGACGCAGGGAAGTCGTGTATCCGGTACCGACAAAAACGATTACCTAGAAGGGACTTCAACGAGTGAAGTATTTGAAGGGTTGACTGGAAACGACAGAATAAACGGCAATGAGGGGATTGATACGGCTAGTTATGAACACGCTCCTCGAAAGGTGAATGTTAACTTAGCCAAAAACCTAGCGACCGGAGGTGACGGTAAAGACAAATTAGCAAATATTGAAAATGTTATTGGTTCGGAATTTGCCGATACCATGACGGGTAATGGCGCAGATAATGTGTTGTCTGGACTTGCCGGGAACGATAAATTGCATGGGGGTGCCGGGAAGGATACGTTAACTGGAGGTATCGGTAAAGATGTGCTGACGGGTGGCAAGGGAGCCGATACTTTTCGATTTGACACCCTGTCAAGTGCCGACAGAATTACCGATTTTTCCAAGGCACAGGGCGATTTAATCCACTTGGAGGCATCGGTTTTTACCGACCAAAACCTGGTCACTGTAAAAAAATTGGCGCTGGCCAAAAACGGGCAGCGCTTGATTTATGAAAAAAGCACCGGGCGCTTGTTTTACGATGCAGATGGTGCAGGTATCGGTTCTGCAGCGCAGTTAATAGCCACTTTAACTAGCAAACCTGCTTTGGATAATACATCAATACGACCTTGTGAATCTGGCTGTGGTAGCGACACAGGAAACGTTGACGGGAATGGCGGAGGCGGATCAAATCCCGGTGGTGGCACGCCCTCACCCGCTTTCATCACTTATAAAAACGCCACACTACCAGGCCGGTTACTGGTTAATTCTCCCTTGTATCCGGCGGAAGTTTTCAATCTAAAGGATGGCAGCCGAGTCGAGCTGCCACCATTACCTAAAAGCAATACCGATGATACCGTTGATTCGTGGGATATTAATCCCAGCAAAACCATACTGACTCGACTAAGCACAGCCACTTGGCGAAGAAACCCAATAGTTGGTTACTTTGACATTAACGCTTCTACCAAACATAGCGAATTACTACTACCTGATGAATATATTGGCTATTCTGGAGTGCGCTTATCGGCGGATGGCCGTTATTTGTTGAGCTTTCATAATTATCAAGGCAGATACGATACTGATAGACTGTTGACGGTATTTGATGCCGCCACAGGGGCAGTTGTTGAAGAA
This sequence comes from Methylococcales bacterium, assembly GCA_965247565.1. GTDB lineage: Bacteria > Pseudomonadota > Gammaproteobacteria > Methylococcales > Methylomonadaceae > CBDFHF01. Next base: position 407,964 of record CBDFHF010000001.1, read on the forward strand.
GGTTCCAAGCTGGATGGTGAAGTTGTTACCGGTTTCCCGGCGGCTTGGGCACCCAATGGTGAATATGTGTACATGTTTGCCAATAAACTCTACGTAACAGCTCCGCTAAGTCCTTCCGTACGTCTAATAGCCACCTTAAATCTTCCGCCAACCGATAGTGATGGCCGTATACCTTCTGCCAACGTAGGCTCTATGGTTGTGAGTCCAGATGGTACAAAACTGGCTTTTACCTGGAATGAATTTCGTAAATACGATCAAGATACTCATGTGTATGTGGTCAATATGGATGGTACTGGATTACATCGATTGACCGAAGTGCCGGATAAAACTTCACCGCTTAGTTTCCATTACACTTATCCGTCTTGGTCGCCGGACAGCAAGTGGGTGGCTTTGGTGCTTAATATGAGCGGTGTTGTTACCGCGCCAGTCTTTTTGGACGATGGTGGTGCTTGGTATGTAGTGGGTACCACGGGGTGTGGAGGCAGTCCGGTCATGATATTGCCCCATACCGCCGAAAATGTGGCGATGAGCTGGCCCAGACTGGATGCGAATTATGCCGTAAAAGTGAAATCATCGGACGGTAATAATTCTTTAATATTAACCACCTGTAGTAGTATTCGCTGGTTGCCGTAACCAGGTGCAAAACAGCATTCAACATTTACACGAATAGGCGCCGACTTTTCCAGTCCATAAAAGTTTGGATGCTAAAAATTCAATATGACGGCTATTTGTAACGGGTAACTCACAAAACTACTGCGTTCAGGTTCCTGCTTGGATTGGAAAATGCTGTGGTTTTTCGGTTAACTATTCACTCTAAATGCGGTATTGTGTGGTTGGCTCGGTCATTCGGGTCGGTTTTATTTTTTAACTTTATGGAGAAATTAAAAATGAACAAGATTATTTGTCATTGTCTGGTTTGGTCAGCCCTGTTGGTCAATGCGCCGGTCTTTGCAGAAAATCGTGCTGTTAGTATTGATATTGGCAGCATTGGCGTGGGTGGAGTTGATTCCGCTATACGCCCCGCTCGCAAGATTATTGGTCAAGCTATTACCAGCGGCACTGTCGATACCTTTATTGTGCATAGCCCTAGAGTAGGCGGACCCATCCCCATAGAAGGGGGGGTGTCCGCCTGCGCGGAAGCGGGGTTTAGCGCGAGTTCAAAAAAGTTTAATGCTTTTATTAAGCAACTGCGTTCAATCCGCCCCAATAGTGGAATCTACGTCAACGTGGCACCCGTCTCAAGCTGTGTTGAGAACCCGCCTTCTGACGTTTGTCCGATGGATGTGCAGCTGTGCCCAGATGGCTCTTTTGTAGGAAGGACTCTGCCGGGATGCAGTTTTGCACCTTGTCCTGGGGATGCGCTGCAATAAATTGAATACCTCGATGGGTTGAGTGTTGTACCTGCTCATCCCATCGTATTTTTCAACGCGTTAAATGGCATTAAGTATTAATAGATCGGCATTTAACATGTTATAGCCATAAGCCTACCTATTTTGCAAAGCGGTGCAGCCGTATTGATCAATCAGCAGGCTATGCACAATAATCAAGTGATCGTAAAAACCACCCATGGCTAGGGTTCATCTTGACCAGAGGGGGGTTACTTTGTGACTAAATGATTTATACTCACTGCACTGTTCATTACTTACTATGCCGTCATGAAAAAGCCCACATCGTCGTCCAAAAAATCAGCACCGAGCACTCAAACCGAAAAAGCTAACGTCGCGGTTGCCACTGAAGCTCCAACTAAAAAAACCAGCCCCACGCCAAAGACACCTAAACAACCCTCAGCAACCCAGCCAAAATCTGTACCTAAAAGTAAAACGGTAACACCTGTTGCTGCCCCCGTGACTGCAAAGGCAACGAACCAGACGCTTAACCCCGTTTCGAAAACGACTAAAAAACCGCCAGTAACTGTTTCCAAGCCGGTTGTCCCCACTAGCGAGCTGCCGTATTTAGAACGCGTCGGTTTAACAGCCGGCAGTGTCTGGCATTATTTGTCTGCACAGGGGGCTACCTCGGTGGCAAAATTGGTTCGTGAACTCCCGGAAGAAGAAAAAGTCATTCAACGGAGCATTGGTTGGCTAGCGCAGGAAGACAAGATACTCATCGATATCATCGACCGAGTTGAAACGCTGTCGTTGAAATAACAGCAATGATCGTTACTGATAATCATTAGGCACTAACCCCGCGAAGCGATGAACCACTCCATTAAATTGCTCAAAGCGCTCTTTAGCGATCCGGTCCCCGCCAATATCCATTGGCGGGACATTGAATCCTTACTGCATCATCTAGGGGCCAAAATAGAACCCAGCCACGGTGCCCGGTTTCGGGTCGTGCTGAATGATACGGAGTTTATGTTGCACCATCCTCATCAGGGCAATGAATGTTCAAAACACGATATGAAACAATTGCGAGAACACCTCAGCCAAGCAGGCATTAGCGCTTCAAGTCTTGAATAATGGCACACTAGCATCTGTTTGCCACGAAGCAGCCGATCAGTGCGGCAGCACGCGTTGTTTAAACCGGCTTGAAAAGGCGTTATCCCCCTTGGGACAGTTTCTCTAATCGAACAGATGAATGTGAGAACACTGGGGCTTTACTGCGGACTGTTAGGACCGCTGATTTGGTTGTCACTCATTGGCGTGGCGGGTGCCCTGTGGCCGGAGTTTAGTCCACTCACGGATTACATCAGTGAGTTGGGTGAGCGTGGGAGTTCTACGGAAGGCTTAATGCGCTATGCAGCATTCGAACTGTCAGGCTTGCTTTATTTATGCTTTGCTTGTGCCTGTCTGGCGGAGTTTTGGCCGAGTCAGTCATCCCGATTGGCGGCCGGTCTGATCGCACTGGACGGACTAGGACGCATAGGGGCAGGGCTGTTCCCTTGTGATCCGGGGTGTGAGGGGTTTTCGTCCAGCCAACAGTTGCATTATGTCTTTGCCTTGATTGGCTTCTCTTCGGGTATTTTGGCCACGATCGCCTGGGGAGTCCATTTTCGAACCCTGGGTTATCCGAGAACGTTAACAGGGTATTCGGTCGGAACGGGGTTAGGTGCACTGGTTTTTTCTCCTACTAATGGTCTGGCGAGATAATCCTATTCAGGCACCTGGCTTGTTTGAACACCTGGCCACCGGCCTACTGTCGGTATGGCTTCTGGTATTCGCTACCTATTTAGTCGCCCCTGAAAAAGTGCCTCTAAAGTAGCTTATCCGATATCAAGCTATGGACTTTTAGACGAAAAACACCCTTAGGTTACGTGGGGCTTGATGAATTGCCGTAGCTTGGCCTTTTTTGCGTAGACTGTTGTGAGTTGAAGTCTTGAATCCCAACATTAGCGCAAAAAAGAGCCTCATCCAGAGGCTGAAGTTCCAGGCCATCGCCGCCATCAAGACATTGATGCTGTCACCTATCACGCCTTTCAAGAAGTTTCTCACTAAGCGGAAGTCTGATTTTAGATGCCCAATGATGGGCTCAATAGCGGCCCGGCGCTGGCAACGTTTGCGCTTTTTGTCCTGTTGGTAGCGATTGTCGCATTTAAGAGGAGGTGCGGGCAGGATGATGTGCGTCTCACCCACCGTTTTGGGGCCGCGATAGCCGCGATCGCAGACACCGGCCTTGACCATCGTGCCGCGACTGGCGTGGCAATGAGCCAGGACCTCCGGAAGAGTCTTGCTGTCATGCAGGTTGTGTGGATGGCTAACCACGCCAACGATGACATTGGATTTGGCGGTGGCGGCAATGGAGACTTTGTTGCCGTATTCGTAGGGCTTATGATCTTTGCCTTTGCCGATGCAATACACCTCAGGCTCATGCAGGGAATAGATTTTATCGTGGTCTTTGGGTTGCTGATTGAGCACGCGTTCGTAGAACAGGAAGTCTTTCTGGTAGCGTTCGAACAGGGCGTAGCACGGCAAGCTTCTACGCAATTCCCGAATCAGGGTATGGGCAATCGTGCGCAGGCGTTTCAAGGCTTTCTTGGCCTTGGCCCGGCGGCTGGCGTGACGAAAATGGCGCAGCTTTAAACGCAGCGCTTTGATTTCTTTACCGTAGGTGCGGCGTTGTTGAATACCGCGGGCTTTGGCCAGTTTGTTCAGGCGATTGATGATTTTGATGGCCAGTTTGCCGTCGGTGGGATAGGTAATGTTCTTTTCCTGCACCGTGGTGTCGATGTTAACGGTGTCTTCCAGTGCGGCGTTGCCGTGCAGCTTGACGCTGAGTTGAAACAGCTGGTCGGCGCCTTCAGCACCAATGCGTTTTCTGAAATGGACTAATTCGCTGCTATCGCAAGGCAGTTTGCAGCTGAATTCCCTGAAACTGCAGAATGCCTGGTAGTAAGGATTGCGTTTGAATTGCAAGACCACGGCTTCGTCGCTTAAGTTTTCCAACTGTTTGAGAATCAACAGACCGACCATTAGCCGAATGGGTTTAGCGGGGCGACTTAAGCCTTGGCTGTAGTGTTGGGTAAAGGCCTGATCAAACTCGTGCCAAGGAAGCACACTGGCAAGGCGAAGGAGTGGATCGCTTGGATCCAGTTGCTGAAGCAGATCGGTGCCGAATAAATTGGTCTGATGACCAGTACTGGAAGCCATTAACATTTTTCACCCTGTCGACCGGAAAACGTGGGGATATTTTAACATTACCGGTCGAATGCATCAGGCTAATTTAGCTTTATATCATTATAAATCAATTGCATGAGGTGTTTTTCAGGGCTAACTATTTAATCCGTCATCGTTCTGAATCAAGGTTAGACCAAACCGTTTAGCGTAGGAAGGACTGTTAGCGACGAACCGTGCTTATTACTGTGAGGAACTGGACTGGGCAAGCCCGACAATGCCCTGATGTCCTATCAGCTCAGTTGCCATGGTCGATTTGACCCTCCGCTACCTATGGAAAAACAGGTTTGCCACTAGGGTCAGCACCAGACTAATGATGATCATGGATGTGATCGGCATCAAGAGAAAGCCACCTTTCCCCTCGATACGAATATCCCCCGGCAACTTGCCAAACCAATTCACCAGCCCAGGGGCATAATGCACAATAAGACCCAGCAATAATAGGAGTATGCCTATGATAATGAGTAGTTTAGCCATCGCTAGTGGTGAGGAATGTTGTCATACGGGGCAATAATTTATCACATGGAAACAGATCTTAAGCATTGAACTGACATTCGGGTCTCGGCCTGTTTTCGAACTACCCTGTATCCTGATCGTTTCTTTCTGATCGGCCCCTCGTTTTCAGGGGCCTTAAAGCCTACTTTATACCGGGGTTATGCCTCAAAAGGGTTTTTTGCCGGTAGTAAAATTCCAATTGTTGATAGACTGCCTTAAAGTGAGCATGCAACACTTCAGGGGCACAGAAAAAATATTCGCTGACAACCGCAAAAAACTCCGCCGGGCTGGTGTGTAATGGTTTAATAAAACCGGACACTTCTAAAGGCAGATTTATAATGTCATTAGGGGTAGAAAAATGAGCAATTCAGAGAAAGCGAAAAAACCAAAATTCACATTAGAGTTTAAACAGGATGCCGCTAAATTGGTACTTGAGAAAGGCTATACGCATCAGCAGGCAGCCGATAGCTTGGGAGTGTCACTAAGTGCATTAGGTCGCTGGGTCAAGGCTGAGCGAAAACCGACAAGCGTTGCTGCCGGAAAAAGTCAGTCATTAAATCTTGCGGAACAAAGTGAACTAACCAGGCTGCGTAAGGAAATTGAACAGTTACGCATGGAGCGCGATATTATACCCATAGGGCACAAGTAAAAAAGGCCGCGGTCTTCTTTGCGAAAGAACTCGGATAAAGTACGGATTTATCCAAGCGCAACAGAAGACCTATCCAATAACCGTATTATGCAAAGTGATGTTAGTCAGTACCAGTGCTTACTATGCTTGGGTTAAGCAACCTGAAGACACGGATAAGCTCACAAAGCGGCAAAAGCTGGAGCAGCAGACGGTGAAAATTTTCGAAGCATCAAAGTGCACCTATGGTTCCAGGCGACTCTCGGATGCATTGAAAAAAGCAGATTTGCCCGTTGGCCGCGATAAAGCCCGCCGATTAATGGCCAAATTGAACTTAAAAGCACGCTATCCAAAACGTTTCAAGGTCACGACTGACAGTAATCATAACGATGCAATTTCACCGAATTTGCTAGATAGGCAGTTTAATGTGGCGAACCCCAACCAAGTGTGGACGACGGATATCACCTACGTTTGGACCCTCGAAGGTTGGCTATATGTTGCTGTCGTTGTGGATTTATTTTCCAGGCAAGTCGTGGGCTGGGCGATTGACGACCACATGCGCACGTCGTTGTGTGTCCAAGCGTTGCAAATGGCATTTTTACCCATAGGGCACAAGGGCGAAGGAAGCCGGACCCAGGATTGCTCCACCATTCAGATCGAGGCAGCCAATATGCCAGTACTGAATACCGTCGGCATCTGAAGATAATGAAGATGCAGCAAAGTATGAGTCGTAGAGGTAACTGCTGGGAGGGTCTGCCCCTTGGGTATAACAGTCCAACAGAACGCGTGTTCCGGAGCTTGAAATATGAACAATTAAATTACGAAAAATTTAGGGCATTGTTAATTAAGTATAGCGTCTAGTTCACCATTCCATTTCAACATCAAAAGCATGACAGAATATTTCAGCATGTCTTGGCTCTTGCTATAGCATTTAGACTTTCGGCGTAACCGAGCAAGAAAATGTCTGCACAAGCTGTTATATCCCTCTACCGTATAGGTTTCGGCTTTTGATTGAGTATGCAACTCTTTCGGAACGAATTTCTCATACGGACTCCAGTAGTCACTCATAACCTGGGTTATGTCTTTATTTTTAACGCCATTCCAGAGCTTTCGTCCTGTTTTGGTGTCGCGGGAACCCACAACGCAGTGGAGAAATCGTTTCCCATTTCGATCAACAGCAATCCAGATCCAGCAATAGTTTTTTTGGAACCAATATAGGTATGCATCTCATCCATTTCGACAATATCAACCCCCGCCGCAGAGCGAATTGACTCAATTGACTCGCCGTGCGCCTTGATCCAGTTATATACGGCAACATGACTGCATTTCAGAAACCGGCCAATGGAACGAAAACCAAGCCCTTCAAGGTAAAGCTGGAGAGCTTGTCGCTTGATGGCGGGACTGATTCCTAAATAGCTGACAGTATGTCTATAGCCGCATGATTTGCACTTATACCGCTGTCTTTCTTTTATAATGCCATCTTTAGTACAGTCAACTGAACCACATTTTGGGCAATTCATACATAGCTCCCATCCAATGTAAATTGAATAAATATAGGGGATCTCTAAAAATACCCCACCTCACAGCGATTTTTGACGGGAAGCAATGGCACTGAAATGAGATAATAACAGTGAGTCCACTGATAGAGAACCGTCCCATGAAACCCCGCCAACCTGGATTATTCGACGTAGAAGAAAGAGCCGCGCAACTAACCAAAATGGGAGACCCTTTGGTAGGATTGAAAGCCCGGATAGACTGGGAAGCGTTTCGGCCTGAACTTAAGCGCCTGCATGAAAAGGATAGAAAAAGTCAGGCAGGCGCCAAGCCGTTCGATGGGGTGCTGATGTTCAAGATTTTGGTACTCCAGCAGCTGCACAATTTATCGGATGATGGCATCGAATATCAGATTCGGGATCGGTTCAGCTTCCTGCGTTTTCTGGGTTTGCAATTAGAAGATAAAGTGCCGGATTCGAAAACCGTGTGGAGGTTTCGCGAACGGCTTAAGGATCTAAACTTGGTTGAGGAGTTGTTTGCCCGGTTTCATGGACAACTGGCGGCGCAAGGTTATGCGGCTCGAGCGGGGCAGATGATTGATGCCACCTTTGTCGAAGTCCCCAAGCAACGCAATAGCCGTGAAGAAAACGCCCAGATTAAAGAAGGGCAAGTGCCTGAGGCATGGGATAAGCCGGAGGTTCAGGCCAAGCGTCGGCAGAAAGATACCGAAGCGCGCTGGACAAAGAAAAACGATGAGAAGCATTACGGCTATAAAAATCACATCAACACGGATGAGGAAAACAAGCTCATACAAAGCTATTCAGTCACCCATGCGGCGGTTCACGACAGTCAGGTATTCGATGAATTACTCGACCAGGCAATCGATGTGGAGGGCAATAAACGAGCGGTTTATGCCGACAGTGCTTATCGTTCAGAAGCCCAGGAGCAGCGCTTAGCTAACGCCGATATTGAGAGCCAGGTTTGTGAAAAAGGCACACGAGGCAAACCCTTAACCGAAGAACAAAAGTTATCAAACCGGACGAAGTCAAAAGTCAGAGCCCGAGTCGAACATGTGTTTGGTGCACAGGCGGCAATGGGTGGGCATTTAGTTCGCACCATCGGTTTGCAACGAGCCAAAGTCAAAATTGGTTTGATGAATTTAGTGTACAACATGAAGCGTTTGATACAGTTGATTAAACGAGATGTGATGAACCCGTACAGGAAAGGTGCGCCCACAGTGGCATAAAAACGGGGAAATAATCTCAAAACACGGGGATTTGATGCGGTTTTTACTTCAAATAGCCGGAATGCACCCTGATTTTAAAATAAAGTCGAAAAAAATTAGCAGAATTGCTAGGGGGTGACTTAAATTTGAATTTATAGAGGTTCCCTATAGACTATATTATTTTAATAATGCCAAATTTAGAACTAAAGAAGCGGCAAAGTTAAGTATTATTGATTACTTTGCTTTTTATAACGTATCGGCCTAGCCGTCACACCTAAACATACCAAACTGATTCAGTTATCCTCTGATTTTTTCAGAGGACATTCAAATGATCTTAAAATCAAAACACCTCCAGCATATCAGTATTTGGAAAGCCAGTGGTCTGACTCAAGTGGCTTACTGCCGTCAACACGGACTTAAGGCCAAGACGTTTTCCCGCTGGTTTAGGCTATCCCAGGCACCTAGCCAACCTCCAGCGCTGGTGTCGGTAAACATCGTGCCAGATGACGCAACCCCAGTTTCCGGAGGCATTAGATTGCAGTTAAGGCAAGGCCATTCGTTGTCTCTCCCTAACACCGTGTCGCCGATTTGGTTGGCAGAGCTCTTGCAATGTCTGGGTTAATTCCAACTCCTGACGCTATTTGGCTAGCCGTTGAACCTATAGACATGCGCCGCGGTATTGATGGGTTATCCTTGATAATCCAGGAGATTTTAGGGCATGCACCGTGTTCCGGAGCGGCTTTTGTTTTCCATAACCGGTCTGGCAACCGCATCAAGGTCGTCATCTGGGATGGCACGGGGGTATGGTGTTGTCAGCGTCGCTTGCATCAAGGCCGGTTTATTTGGCCAAAGCTGGGAGAAAGTAGTGTCCAGGTCACGTTGGCACAGTGGCATTGGCTGATTGCGGGGGTGGATTGGCAGCGTTTATCGGCAGTTACGAATGAGAATTGGCGAGTGTAAAACCTGGGTTGACTAATTCGTGAAAAACTCAGGCTTTATAAGGCTTGCAGAGGTTTTTATGGTAAAATATCAGCTATGGAAAACGCCTCTAAACCGACACTATTTGACCCTAAAACGGCCAGCAAATCCCAGCTGGCTGAGATAGTTCTGGCGTTGATGACGCAGCTTGAAGCTAAGGATGCCGAGCTTCAGGCCAACCAGGTTGAGATACAAACAAAGCAAGTCGATATTCAAGCCAAAGAACTCAAAATCCAATCGTTGACCTACGAACTCGCCCATCTGCGTCGGATGCGCTATGGCGTCAAAAGCGAATCTCTGACACCACTGCAGCGTGATCTGTTCACTGACACCTGGAATGAAGACCTGGCCGCCATTGAGGCGGAGCTGGAAGTACTGACGTCCGGACAGCCTATTGTCACAGCGGAAAGACCCAAGCGCGCCCGTGCCGGTCGCCAACCCTTACCGGATCATCTGCCGCGTATCGAACATCGTCATGAACCGGAGTCCTGCACTTGCGGCCAGTGTGGTCATTCTCTGGTGATGATCCGTGTAGACATCACCGAGCAATTGGATGTGGAACCGGCTAAGTTTTTTGTACACCGGCATATCCGTCCGCAATATGCCTGCCGCCAGTGTGAGGCCATGACTGCAGCGCCCATTCCTGCGGCCATCATTGATGGCGGATTGGCGGCTGTGGGCTTAATGGTGTGGTTGCTGGTGTGTAATACGTCGACCACCTGCCGCTCTACCGCATCGAGCAAATGGCCGCCCGCCACCAAGTCAATTTAGCCCGCACCACCTTATCAGATTGGGTAGGACGCTTGGGTGTGGCCTTACAGCCCTTAGCGGATCGTTTGGCTTGGCACTTATTACAAGGCAACACCTTGCATGCGGATGAAACGCCCGTATCACAACTGGATCCTGGACGGGGCAAAACCAAAAAAGCCTATCTATGGGCCTACCGCAGCAATGATTTGCAGCCGGTGTCACGCATCATCGTGTTCGATTACCAATCGGGCCGCAGTGGGGCTTGCGTTCGGCAATTTCTGGACGATTGGCAAGGCCACTTGATGGTTGATGATTACAGTGGGTACAAAGCCTCGTTCAACAACAAAAAAACAGAAGTGCCCTGTATTGAGCTCGCCAGCTGGGCTCATGCGCGCCGGAAATTCTTTGACCTGTACAAGGCCGACCAAAACCCCATGGCCAAGGAAGCCGTGGAGCGGATTAATGGGTTATACGACATCGAAAAGCAATGCAACGGTTTGGACGCAGCTGCCCGCCAGCAGCTGCGGGCAGAACAAAGCCAGCCCATCCTGGATGCCTTGCACCCGTGGCTCACTGAAACCCGCGCGCGTACCGCCAAGGGTGGTACTTCAGCCAAAGCGATCGACTACACCTTGCGCCGCTGGACCAGCCTTACCCGCTATGCAAAAACCGGCCACTTACCAATTGATAATAATCCCGTGGAAAATGTCATAAGACCCATCGCCATTGGAAAAAAAAATTGGTTATTTGTGGGATCCGAACGCGCAGGACAGCGCGCCGCCGTCATTCAAAGCTTATTTGGCACCGCTAAGCTCAACGGTCTAAATCCAGAAACTTGGTTAAAAGACACGCTGGAAAAATTGCCTACTTGGCCAAATAGCCGTATTGATGAGTTGCTACCATTGACGCCAGAAGCCATTGAAAAAGTGATGCTTAAATAAAATTCCTTCGTCAAAGTGTCGGGGGTGAACGTTTACTTTATAACGGCAGACGATCACATTCAATATTAGGCTATAAAACCCCATTGGAATTTGAACGAGAATTTTATAGCAAGGTTGCCTGAAAAAGTGTCCTGTTTTTGTTGACCATTACATTGCGGTAAGGCCTTGAAGCCGGAGAAGTCTTCAACACCTTTTTTGGCATCATTCAATACCCCGGTAAGCTTTCCGGCGTTAAAAGTTTCCCCCAACAAGGCTTCCGGGCTGGTTTGAATACCGCATTCTTGCAAGACAAAGCGGAGTAAACCAAATAAGACGGGGGCAAAACGTTCCGGATTTTTATTGACCAGCCGGAGAGATTTTTTTACGCCGTCACCGGGTCCAGGTATCCAACCTACGATGGCGAGGACTAAATCAAACTGGGCATTTTCTTTATCGTCGGTTTTTTTGTCCTTTAAATGTAAGAAATGTCAGTTGTAAAGTCGGGTTGCGGCATGGTCTGTTCTATGGTGGTCCTTACTGCTGGTCGGGGTCAAAATACCAGATGACTTCACCCCAGTCGGAGTATTGGGTGTCGGGGAGATTATCGCCTTTGGTAAAATGACGGCGACCGGCTTCGCCAGTTAAAGCCGGAGTAAACCAAACGCCGGTTTCGGGAACGATTTCGCCGTGCAGGGCGCGCAGCCGAGGCGGGGCAGCATTGAAGAACTCATCGTCGGTACTGGTGCGGCGATTTTCTGCATAGAGCTTCCTGGCATAGGCCACCAAGTCCTTGGGGTAAACCATATGGTCTATGGTGCTGTCGTCGATGTCTAAAATATAACAGACCGCACCGGCCTCAAACGCCCAGTAGCCGTAGTAGGGGCCGGTGTCCTCAAAGATGTGCTTGTGACCGTCATACCAGCGGCAACCACCGCCGCCCTGCGCCTTGTACCAGTTTTCGCAGTATTTTTTGACCATCTCGATTTGCTTGGCGGGCTTGCCTTGTTCATACCAGCAGTCCAGCAGCAATTGGTATGGCTGCTCATGGATCAGGCCGTCTGCGGGCTCGTCGTCTTCCTCGACATAATCCGCAATCAGCCTGTCGAACAGTTCGTCGCCCCAGCGCACGGAACGCAGCAATTCGACCAGCCGCAGCATGGAGCGGTTGTCGCGTAAGAGCAGCGCAACCCCGATGAGTTGCAGGGTGTCCTGGTAGTCGATTCGGTTTCTGAAATCGACGGGGGAGACTTCAATTTCTATGCCTTTTTCGGGGTAAAGCTTAACCCGTTCCTTACGGCGTTCAATTTCACAGTGATACCACTCCTCAAATTCGTCCACCACTTCGCCCAGGCGCGGGGCAAGTTCGTCGAGGTTTACGCCGCCGGTGTAGTCCAGCATCCACAGCCAGAATTTTTCGTGGTAGATGAATTGTTGAAAAAGTGTGATATCACTTAAGTCTGGTTCGGCCTTTTGACGGCAAATATTTACATTATCGCGTTCCAGTTGAATGCCACTTAACTGATCTATTCTATTTTTTTCATAAAACGCCTCGTACATAAACTGCTGGCGGCGGCGTTCGTGGAATGGAGTTTCTGGTTGGTCGGTCATTGTCATTTTCCTTTAAGTCCCGTTTTTCTTATGGGTTTCATCGCCTTCCCGTGGGTCGGCCTGACCTTGTCGGGCGATTATTAGGTGCGGGCTTGTCGGTTTTTGGTTGCTTTGGGGATTGCGGATTGGATTTCAATATGTCCTTATATTCGTTATCTAAAAAATCAACCTCCTGATAACTAAACTGGTCGGAGAACTCGTGGGTCGGCTTATGGTAATTGTACACCTCGGGGTCGTGCAGGCCTTCCTTGGCGGTGGCCGCCATGGTCAGTGCCACGCCATGATCGGCCATGCCGCCTGCCATGCCGCCCTTCACGGAAGTGCCGGGCTTGAGGGTATAACCTTTGAGCGGCTTGAATTTTCCGGGCACAATCAGGAACAGGTAGACGAAGCGGTTGTTGATGTTTTTCTCTGTCGTTATTGCTCTAAGAGTACTGGCTTTTACCCACTTCTTACTCATCTGCAAGCCTAGGGTATCAGGCTGGCTCAACAGGTACCAGAGCGACAACTGGCGTTCGGTCAGGTTGGGCGGCGGCTCAAAGCGCGTGGCCGGCTTTTCCTTACCCGTTTTTTTGTTGGTATGGGGTCTAGTCGCTTTGTCGCCGAAGTAAACAATCGAACCCGGCGATTCGTAACACTTGGCCTCCACAAAGTGATAAGTGCCACCACCGAGCGACCACACACCGTCGATGCCCTTCTGGTAGGGGCGTTTTATGTGTTCCGCCACCAGTTCGGTCGGACTGCTGTCTTGGCTAGGGGTTTTCTCGTTGACCAGCTTGGCGGTGGACGACCACTTGGGCGTGGGCTTACTGCCTTCCACCTGACCGTGCGGCCAATTGCCACCGACCTGCTTCATGTGGTGGTAATCTCCCATGTGTTCGCCCAGCAGGGCCCTGTAACTTTTAGTGGCCGCTTTTAAGGCAGACTGAGTCAAGGCGGTGGTCATTGAGGGTCGCCCGGTTGTGCCTTTGTCGGCACTTTGCGCTTTAGTGCCGTTAATGTCTTTGTGTTGATCTGCATTTTTATTGGCCGGGCGTTCGCCCTTGACCGACGTTTGCTGATATTTTCCGGTTCGCTTTTCAGATTTGCTATGGACTGAACTATGATGCGAAGGCATCTGCTGCGCCATTGCCACCACCAGCACAGCGGCATCTTCACCTAATAGTTCGTTAACAAAATCCCGCACCGCATAAATCCCTTCGTTCAACGCCGCGTTATACTTGCCCTGCATGCCGCGAATGCTGGGCAACAGATCCATAGCCAACCCTTCTAGACTATCGGGTACCCACCAGCGTGGGGCGCTCAACCATCTCAGCAACTGTATCATTGCCGCCAGTGCCAGATCAATTTTAACCGCCGCTTCTTGTGCCAAGTGCCCCCATTGCAACGTCTTCGCCCAAGTAATGGCTGCACCCTTTTTCATGCCACGCATACGCTCGAGTAATTCCACGCCACCCTGGATGAATTTACCGGCCACTTTACGCTCTTTCCACAAGACTTTTAGCGCGGTTTTCATGGCACTGCCGAATTCCGGTATGCAACCTAAAGCTGCTAGAGCCAAGTTGAGCTTTTCTTCGCGGCTGGCCTTGGCTAAACCGCCATTACGGTTAATACGGAATAAAACGCCTGCCACATCGCGCACGTCCAAAATTTGATCGATGACAGGAATCAGACCGAGTAAGCCATTAATAATTACGGTGGACGTTGGCGCGTTTTCGTCCCAATCGCCCATTAGCAATGCTTTGAGCCATTTAACGCTATCGTCTATTAGATCGCCCATGTTAGTTTTCCTCCTTAAATCCACGCCGAGCTTTAGCATCGGCTAATAATCGCTGCGCCTCAGATCGATCTTTTGGGTTATCCCATTCCGGTGGCTCGTTGGCGGGAGGTTCCCACCTGCCTTGATCTTCGCCATATTCCACGAAATATTCGCCAGGCGGTACGCCTTCAATTCGAGCAAAGCCCTTATTGTCCAGCTTTCCAGTAATAACCTGACCCGTTTTTAAGGTGACTCTATAAGGCGCTCCAACAACGGGATTAAGATCGTCATAGTGGTAATTAAGCTCAATGGCGTGTGTTTGAACGCTGTTTTGCGCACTGGGCAAAATCAGCAATTCATTGGGTACCGTCCCCGGCCCAGCCAGCTCCTTCAAACTGGCCTTAAAGTGCATCGCCCCCGGCCCATGAATCATAATATTGCCGCCTTCCAGCTTGATATAAGCGCCTTGTGCGGTCATCAGTAGGTGTTGGGGGGCAGCAATCGTGACCGTTTGTTGGGTGCTGGCTACCGTGATGGTTTTATCGGCGGTGAGGGTTGTTTTGTCACTCTGGCTTTGCACACTGACCTTGCCGGTTGCCGCATGCAGTTTAATGCCCGTTTCGGTATTGGGTTTGCTGGCGTTGTCGGCTTTTCCGTAAGTAAACAAACTCATACCATTGTTGATCAGCTGGTGATGAATGCCCTGGCTGGCCACATTCAGATCGTGGCTGGCAGTCAAGCTAGACGTGTGACCGGCACTCAGAATAGCATCAGCGGGTGTACTGGCGACGATACCGGCTGGGCTACTGAATTGCAGGTGTGGTTCGCTATAAGCCGTGGCCTGACCTGAACCGCCTGAGTCCGGACCTTGCCCAGTAGTGCTTGGCCCGTCTGCCTGTTGAGCCGAGCGGCCCGATTCGGTCGCACCGAGCACCTCAATACTGTGCGCCTGCTGCGTGATAGCCGGCAGATCTTTGGGTAGTGGTTCACTGAGTAGCTTGGCATTGTGTTGTTGAGCGGTCTGCGCCAGAGACTGCTGCAACTGCTGGCTTTGCTGGTGTTGCGCCAGCGCTTCTTGACTGTCCAAATGATGGCTGGTCGCCTGAGTCCGGGCATCCGTGCTGATCAACAAACCTTGCCCGGCTCGCAGTGCGGCACTGTGTGGGGTTTTTAACTCCACCCCAAAGCCGACTTTATTCAGTCGTTCATTGTCGCTCTGATGACGCAGATGGCCCAGATTAAGCTCCGCACTGCCTTGATGCGCGCTGGCATGGTGTTGCAGACTGGTACGGCTTTCCCCGGGACTGTCATCAAACACCCACTGATTATAAACCCCTGTACCGTGCTGGCTTTGGCTCATCGCCTGGCTTTTAAAACCGGATAAACTGGCTGGATGCGCATGGCCGGCGCTGTCACCGGGGAACCAAGGCGGTGCATTACCCGTGGCACGGCCCGCGCCCTGAGTGACCTGATTATGAGGCGCATTCGCCTGGCCTTGGCCATTATACAAACTGGCAATCACCACCGGTCGGTCGATGTCGCCCTCGATAAAATCGATGAGCACCTCCTGGCCAATGCGCGGAATCACCACCCCACCCCAATTAGCCCCCGCCGTGGGTGCCAAATTAGCCAGTACCCGCACCCAAGTACCACTTTGATCAGTGGCCGGTGCCCCGCTAAACCCCTTGGGGCATAAATGCCCCGAACGCGGATGCGTTAGCCGACTGTGGCTAGCCTCACCGCGTTGCCAATGGAACTGCACCTTAATGCGGTGGTCGCGGTCGGTGTAGATGACTTCCCCCGGTGGCCCCACCACTACAGCGGTTTGCTGACCGTACACTGTGGGTTTGGGATACAGATCGTGACCGTATGAGTCAACGTGGGGATTGCGATAGGGTAGGGCACTGGGCAGAGCAAACAGCCGATGGCGATACAAGGGACGCTCGCCCAGCTGATGTCTGTTATTCGTGCCTTGAACCAGCGAATACCATTCCCTGTCAGCGCTGAATGGAGGGTGATCTTGCGGACGCTGGTCGCCCGCCTCCGTCTGGCCAGCGCGGTTAGGATTCATACGGACATCCAGCGTGGCATCAGAGCCAGACAATGCCCAGCCGGTTTGCGGCAAGCCCAGATTTTGCTCAACCAGCGCCTGCAAATCCGCACTCAGATTATTATGAGCTTGATGCCATACCTGCCAAATCAACTGTGGCTCCTGACTGCTACGGTGACTATGACCTTGCAGCGTAAACAGCGTAGCCGGACACACCGTGCGTACCGTCCCCTCCGCCACAATGCGTTGCTGATGGGCTGTTAAAGCTTGTTGGCGACGATCCGCCACACGCTGGCCTTGTTCGCGGGTCGGATACGCATAAGCCCCCAGGCTCTCTTGAACATGGCTGGGATAATCCAGCCCGCCCGCAAAATGTTCGCTACTGACCGCACTGACCGGACGCTGACTGAGACTTCGGTAATCCCAGCTTTGCAAACTGACTGTTTGTGGCACGGTAACATAATGAACTCGCCAGCGATCAATTCGATCCTCCTGAATCACCGTGCCCGGCTGGGCGAATGCAATCTCGCTTTGCGCGTTCGGCTGAAATGCGCCATTATGATCGGCAATCACCAGCGTATGGCTGCCTAGACTGGCGCTATGCGCATCGCCCACCGGCTCAATCCACGAGAACAACCCTTCTTCCGCCATCAGCCGGGCCATAAAATCCGCATCGCTTTCCTGATACTGACAGGTCAATGACCGTTTTGGATACACGCCGCGATCCGCCAGATCAAACCGCCAGCGCGGATCCAGCTTGCCTTGGCCCTGGTAGCTTGTAAAGATCACCTCCAGGATATCGAACACCGTCATGTCCTGATAAATGGCGCTGTCCTGAGTAAAAGCCAAAAACGCCGTCCACGGCTCCAGTCGCAACCGGTACCGTGCCAAACCGGCATTAGCGCCCACGGCTTCCACCCGGGTGATATGTCCATGAAAAGGACGAAAATCGGTACGACTATGCGCCGTTTGCAGCTCCAGCAGTACCGGCTGACCGATTAAGGTCTTTAGTTCGATGTGGGCATCTTCACTCAAGGCGGTGATGTCCAGACAGCATAGGCCGTTTAGGTTTTCAATACCGGTGAAGCTTTCGGCTAGTAGTTTGTCAGCACCCAGCGGCGTGGTCAGTCTGAGCAGACGGTCATGTTGAGTCCAGGAGGATATGGTCATCAGTTTGCCTTGTTCGTGGTTAGGCCATTGCGATCATCGTGCTGAGCGGTCATGAGCGGATACCTTGAGTTCACGAGTCACTCGGCTTTAGGCAGTGTTATTTAGTTAATGTTGTTGGAGGCCATTTATTTAATGGTGTATTTGAACTGACCGTGTTTAGTGGCACTGACCTTAATCTTACCGATGGCGCCGCCCTCGGCCATTTTCACCAACACACTTTCGGCAATTTCCGGTAACAGCGTGCCATTGAGGATGTTGTCCACATTCCGCGCTCCGGAATCGACCTCCGTACAACGGGCCAACACTGCCTCAATCAAAGCGTCGTCATAATGAAATTCAGCCTGATGATTGGTAGCAATGCGCTGTTTGATTCGTCCTAGTTTCAATTCGATAATTTGCACCAACACCTCATCCGGGATCGGATAAAACGGAATGACACTCAGCCGGCCTAAAAACGCCGGTTTAAAGCTTTTCATCAGAAAAGGACGCAATTGCTCAGCCAGTTGTTGCGGACTGGGTAGACTGTCTTGCGGTTGATTGAGACAGGCCTGCATCAAATGACTGGAGCCGACATTGGAGGTGAGGATGATCAAGGTATTTTTAAAATCAATCTCTCGGCCTTCCGCATCATCCAACACGCCTTTGTCGAACACCTGGAAGAATAGCTCCAAGACATCGGGGTGGGCTTTTTCCACTTCATCGAGCAACACTACACTGTAGGGGTTCCGGCGCACCGCCTCGGTTAACACCCCACCCTCGCCATAACCGACGTAACCCGGCGGTGAGCCTTTTAAGCCGGACACACTATGGGCTTCTTGGTATTCGCTCATGTTAATGGTGACCAGCTTGCGTTCGCCGCCGTACAGCACATCGGCCAGCGCTAGCGCGGTTTCGGTCTTGCCGATACCGGAAGGGCCTACAAACAGAAATACGCCTTGAGGTTTATTGGGATCATCCAGCTGCGCACGAGCAGTGCGAACCCGTTGGGCAACGGCCTCAATGGCGTGGTCTTGACCGATGACTCTAGCTTGCAGCAAGTTTTTGAGATTCAGCACGGTGTTGATTTCATCCGTGACCATTTTACCTAACGGAATGCCGGTCCAGGCGGCCACGATTTCGGCGACGCTGTGGCCGTCGACCTGCACCGGCACTAACGGTTGTTCACCTTGTAGGTCTCGCAGCTGCTGCATTAACGCATTAAGCTGTTGCAGCTCCGCAGAGGCGCCGGTAGCTTTACTGGATTTTTTTGCTTTGCCGTTAGCGCCGGACATTTTTGCATCAGCAGGTATTGCCGGGCTGTGCTGACCAGCTTGCGCCGACTCCAATGTGTTGCGTAAGTCGTGAATTTGCTGTTTAAGTGCCTGTTCTTGCTGCCAACGTGCCGTTAGAGCCACATGATCAGCAGTCAGACTGGAAGATAAATCGCGCAAGGCATGTAAACGCTGGCTATGTTGAGAGCCGGTGCTGAGTTCCCGTTCCAGCAAGCCGGTTTCAGCACGAATCCGATCCAGCTGCTTGCTAATATTTTCCAACAAAGCGGGCGTGGCATGCTGGCCTAGAGCTACTTTGGCGCAGGCAGTGTCCAACACGCTGATCGCTTTATCCGGCAATTGTCGTCCTGTGATATATCGGTGCGACAAGCGTACCGCCTCGGTAATGGCTTCGTCATAAATGCGCACATTGAAGTGCTGCTCCATCAGTGGTGCCATGCCTCGTAACATAGCACAGGCCAACTCTTCGGACGGTTCTTCTACTTTAATGACTTGAAAGCGCCGTGCTAGCGCGGCATCTTTTTCAAAGTATTTTTTGTATTCCGACCACGTAGTGGCGGCGATAGTGCGTAGTTCTCCTCGAGCCAGCGCCGGTTTGAGTAGGTTAGCGGCATCGCTTTGCCCAGCTTGCCCGCCGGCGCCGATCATGGTGTGGGCTTCGTCAATAAATAGAATGATAGGGTGAGGGCTTTTTTTAACTTCATCAATGACCGTTTTTAAACGGTTCTCAAATTCGCCTTTAACGCTAGCACCTGCCTGTAGTAAGCCCATATCCAAGGTGTGGATTTCCACGCCTTGCAAAACCTCGGGCACATCTTGTTGGGCGATACGTAGGGCCAGTCCTTCGACTACCGCCGTTTTACCGACCCCGGCTTCGCCAGTGAGGATAGGATTGTTCTGGCGTCGACGGATTAGAATGTCAATAGCTAAGCGAATTTCCGGGTCACGACCAATCACCGGATCAACTTTGCCTTCACGAGCGCACTGGGTGAGGTTGGTAGTGTATTGGTCTAAAGCTGGAGTTTTAGAGGGTGCCGGTTTAGTCGTTAAGTCGCCTGCTGGGTCGCCGCTGTCAGGTTGCTTCGCACTATTTGTGGCTTCACTCTCTGACTCCTGTGAACCTGAGGTAATTTTAGCCAAGTTATGTTTCAAATCGTCTAACTTGATATCAGCAAATAGTTTTGAACCGCGAAATGCCAGTTGGGATAAGTCAGGTTCTGTCAACAGCGCCAATAATAAATGACCGCTACGAATCTGTTGCGCTTTGCCTATCTGGGTATCTAATGAGGCAATTAGCCAAGCATGTTCAAACAGTTTAGGTAAATACGGAGAGAATACTGGGGTACGTGTATTGCCTGCTTTGAAGTCGTTGATTTTACTACGCAGATCAATTTCCAGCCGTTCAACACTGATACCGTTGCGGCGTATGATTATCGTAAAGTCTGATTTAGGTTGTTCCAATAGGGCTATCAACAAATGCTCAATGTCTACTTCATATTGGCCTCGTTCTACGCACATCGCCGCTGCCCGTGTTGCGGCTGTACGAGATGTGTCGTTAAGTTTGCTGATTAGGGTTTTTAAACTAGTGCTCATGGTTACTGTTTGTCCTTAATTTGTATTTTCTAAACCTTGCTTATTATGGTGCAGATGATTTTTAATTGACCGCTTACAGCGCGTGTATTTCATAGCGCACATCTTTTCTGTCTCCCAGTGCTTCCTCGGTGATCAGAAAGGTGTCCCAGCCCAGTCTGCCTGTTTCAGTTGCATTGGCAAAACTCATTCCTTGCACCGCCGGTTTTGCAAGTATTAGTTGAATTTCATACTCAAAACAGACATTGGTGAAAAGGGTTAACATCTTTTCCAATGAGCGAGCAGATCGTCCGCCTGGTAGGAAATCTCCGAAATCTTTACGATTTAGTGGACCGATTACAACCCTCATTCGCAAGTTGCGCTGCCAGACTCTGGCTCCAATTAATGCGTCAGAACCGAGCGTTGAATTTGTGGTTCCTATGACGGTTTGTTGGTTTCTAGGCACTTGATACCAGCAACCAATAAATTGCTCGATGCTCAGAGGTAAGCCGAAATATTCACTTAGCACGCCAGCCATATATTCTGCAGAAGCAGGACGTTGCCTGAGTGCCGCAGCATAAAAACCTATCGACTGATCAAAAACCCCGACACTGTTACTACTAAGACGATCTTGCAGTTTTTTATGACCAACGCCTGCTAGGGATAGGAGTAACGGTAAAAATTGATCCTGCCCATCTATTTCGTACTTGAATTCCAGACGATATTTACGCCAAGCCTTGTAAAACAAAGCGACCGCCCGGTTTGAAAAGGTATCAAGAAATGCCTTAGGACCTGCATCGCGCTCATACAGAATGTGCTCGGCAATGCTTTCTGTATAATGCGTAGGAAGCGCGCCGTTGCTGCCTAAAAAACCCATAAATGCAGGAGTTATGCCAATGTAATCTAGCTCCCCATTTTGTAATAAGGCCAATAAGCTTTGAGCGCTTTCATCTTTTTGTTGAGGATAAGCTTGAATCGTCTCGAGTTCACTGGCCGGGAAGCTCAGTGAAGTCCGATTTTGAAAGCGTAAATACTCCTCGACAGCGGTTTCGCTGGGCACGCCATTTTGTTTAAGCCATAGCTCAAACAATCTGACAGCCTGAAAAAACTGAAACCGATACGGCTCATTCAGCAAACGCTGGATTACACTAAGCTCAGACTTCCGCTTCGAGGCGAGCATTTTAATAATTCCTCTCCAGTTTTATGAGACACGATTACGAGCTGGGTAAAACTATTGGCGTTTACATAAAGCCCCAGAAAATGATCGACTAATCGAGTAAACACATGAATGCCGCTGCCAACAAAACTGTCTTCATCAATAGTCATTCGTGCTTCTACTCCGCGTACCAGAGCAGCGAAAGGGTTGCCAGGTAGCCATGCGTTAATGGCTTGGCTTTGCAAGTTAGTGATGCCCGCAATTAGTCGTTGAGAAGTTGCTGAGTGAGGCAAGTCATAAAGCCGCAACATTTCTTGAAAGGCTTCAAGCCCGCCTTTAGTCAAAGATAGGTGGTTTAAGGACAAATGTGAAATCAGTCGCCACTGTGCGCCACGATTTCTTTCAAAGCGGTATGAGTTGCTGGGTTTGCGCAGAAAGCTGATGGTGCTCACCATCGAGCCACCTTCTAAAAATAAATCTCCCCCCGGTAGGCCGTAGGCAAGGGAATGCGGTAAATTGCGATTGGTACAGGTTAAATCTAAGCTCAGTGTCTGTATTTCAGACTCGGCAGGGTTAAAGTCGATATCCACTATCGAAATTTCGGTTTCGTAGCCAGGGCTTTTTAGTGCAACCAATTCATCGCGATGCGCGACCCAGTAATGACCGGAAACTTCAGAAGTTTCGGCATGTCGCAAGGAATAAAATGGCCGAAATTCGGTGATTGATTCGCCTTGCGGGTTTTGGCGGACTAATTTTACCGAATCTATGCTATACACTTCGTAGGCGAAGGCTCTGCGGGCGTCGGCAACGACCGGATAATGAGCTGCTGTATGAGTTAAGCGTATTGGATCACCACGTTGCTTAAATAAGTTAATTATCGGTGTGCAGCCGAGTAACAGATTGTTTGTAGATAAGTTACTGAGTAGGCGGGCTCGATTGGAGTCTGCTCGTAATCCGCTCAAGGCCAGATGCAGCGTAAATGCCTTGGTTCCGGATGGTAATTGCCGATTAATGGTTTCTAAGTCAATATCGAAAAAATTGAATTTTTCCGGAAAGGTAAAAAACTCTGTCAACAAACGATACGCAGGATGTGAGCGCGAAGAAAATGAGATTAAAGAGTCAGCTTCCTCAAAGCCAACTTCTTTAAGTGGTGTCTTGTTTAGCGAATTCCAGCGCCTGTTTTGCCCAACTTCTACATAGGCGCATAGCGTGCTCATAAACAAAGCATCTCTGAGTCCGGCACAAAAAGATGACTCGCCATCGATGAATAATCGTAGCGAGTTAGTTTTGATTTGCGTAAATTCTATTTGCTCTGAGGTGATCTCAATTTTTATGCTAATAGTTGATGTTGCTTTTGCAGGCAGAACTACCGATTCGGGAGGGTTTGCGATAACATTAAATTTTACCTCCGATAATTTAAGAGGAACTATCGGCACGTCATAAACTGTTTTGAATCGGCAGCTCACGCCTTTGACAGGTCGTGTATTTAGAACAGTTCCGCGTGAAATTTGCGTGGTGGTTGTGATTTGCGAAGCCGCAGAGCTGTAATCTAACCTAGCGATTGAACACGACGGAAATGGACAAAGATAATGCGGGTACAATACATCAAATAATGCTTCCGTAAACTCCGGGTAATCATCATCAAGCCGCTTTGATATTCTTGCGTTTAATAACGCGAATGATTGAATCATTCGTTCTATGTGTGGATCTTCGCAAACTTCACCTCCGATCTGCAGTCTTCCGGCAATTTTAGGGTAGCGATCTGAAAATTCGCGGGCATAGCGTTTTAAAAAAACTAATTCACGCTCGTAGTAGGGAAGTAGATCATCCATTTATACAATACCTTTAGGGCGGCGGGTTGCTTTGCTTATAGTGTATTGTAGACTAGAAGGTTGTAACACGGCATCAAAGCTAACCGGTTCGTGCGCAGGGTGAACTACCAGTATTGCGGAGATGGCAAAATTAAGTTTATTGACTGAGCCATCTTGGATTTCAAGTACGGCTTTCACATTACGAAGTCTTGGTTCGTGCTTGGCAATGGCTTGTTCTAAAGAGCGGCATATAAACAAACGATCGTCTGCGCTGGCTAGGCTTAGTCCAGCAAAGTCATTTAAACCATAAGAGACTATTGATTTACTACACTCAGGGTGCCGCTTTAGATAATCTTCAGAAATAACTTTTCTGGTATTCAACAAGGCTTCTAAATCACGAGCGACCGCATCTTTCAGCTCTTCCATCGAGAGGCGCAACACGGTTGCGTTGGATTGCTTATGATTTCTACTGACTAGAAGTTTGTCTAACAATCCCGGTGCAAAGCCTTGCATTTCTTTTGTCCCAAAAAAAGCCGCGACACACAGGTGTGCCGCGGCCATTTATACCAGTGCTATTAAACAGTTTTGTTTGCAGAGAGATCCCAGCCGCCAGATGTATTGCCGCCTGCGCCGCCACTTACCTTTTGTTGAGTATACTTCCATTTAACTTCAGAGTATTTCAAACGAAGTTCTTCGTGCAAAATATCCCCAGCTTCTACAGAGGGGGCAACACCACCAATCAGGACATTTTTAAGCTCAATCTCAAAATACTTAATGCGCTCACCTTGCGCATCAGCACGCAAAAATTCAATTTTTGCTTTAGGGAATGTTTTTCCTGATGAGCTATTTTGTAACAACAATGGAGTAGCAAGATCAGCTAACTTGGTAATAACAATGTCCTTGTGTTCGCAACGTTCAGCAGTGTGACCGCCGCCTGTTGAAGCAGTTGCCGATTTAGGTTGTAAAACTTCCCATTTTACACTGGAGCATTCAATCCAATCTTTATGAGCATTATCAGTGGACTCGCCTTTGATTCCATCAATTTGCAAATATACATCAATAGCCATATTGTTATTTCCTGATTTGTTAAGTTGAAATTATTATTTAAGATTTTGTTTGCTGAGGGAGCTCGGCAACCAAGCGAAGAGAAACGGAAAGTTCATCTAACTGAAAATGAGGTCTTAAAAAACTTACCGCACGATAAACACCTGGACGACCAGGGACTTCAGATACTTTGACGGAGGCCTCTCTTAACGGGAACTGCGCTTTCTGTTCCTGAGTAGCATTATCATCTAGAAGAACGTATTGGGTCAACCAGCGGTTCAAGAAATCTTCAACATTTGATGAAGCCGCAAAACTACCGATTTTGTCACGCATGATGGCTTTCATGTAATGAGCTATTCGAGAAACAGCGAAAATATACTGAAGTTGTGCTGACAGCACTGCGTTTGCGTTGGCGGAGTCGGTGTTATATTTTTTAGCTTTCTGAGCCGACTGCGCACCAAAAAACGCCGCGTAGTCAGTATCTTTACAATGAACCAGGGATATAAAACCTAGATCGCTCAGCTCTTTTTCTCGACGATCTGTGATGGCTATTTCAGTTGGGCACTTTAATGCAACGTCGCCTTCGTCCGTTTTGAAGGTGTGCGTAGGCAAGTCCTCAACTAATCCGCCTCCCTCAACGCCACGAATGGCGGCACACCAGCCAAAGTCTTCAAACGCTTTTGTTAATTTGGCACCGAATGCATAAGCGGCATTGCACCACAAATATTTTTCATGATCTTTGCCATCCACATCCTCTACAAAGTTGAAGCCTTCAACTGTGATGCCATCTTTGGGATTGAAAGGTAATCGTCCAAGAAAGCGTGGCAAAGTTAACCCTACATAACGCGAGTCTTCAGACTCTCGAAACGACTTCCATTTGGCGTATTCAACGGTATCGAAAACCTTGGATAGGTCTCTCGGTTTACCCAGGTCACTGTATGTTTCAAGTCCAAATAGTTCAGGTGATGCTGCTGAGATAAAAGGCGCATGCGCTGCGGCAGCGATATGCGACATTTGCTCAATGAAATACATGTCGGATGGCTGTCTGGAAATCTCAAAATCACCAATTAGCGCACCAAAAGGAGAGCCGCCAAAAGTACCAAACTCTTCCTCATACACTTTCTTGAACATAACACTTTGGTCGAAATCCAGGGCGACCTGAAAATCCTTGATTAACTCCTTTTTTGTGGCGTTAATCATCTTAATTTTTAGATTCTGGCTAGTGGATGTGTTTTTAACTAGGTAATGTAATCCGGTCCAGGTTCCTTCCAGTTTTTGGAATTCAGGTGCGTGCATAACGGCACTCAGCTGCTTAGAGATAAGGGCATCCATCTCTGCAATTCTGGCGTCAATAGTAGCGGCGATGTTATCAGATACCACAACCGTGCCTTGTAACACCTGACTGGCAAGTTCTGCAATAATGTCCTTCGCACGCTCATGTTCTTCTGGAGACTTAGCTACTTTACTCTGCTCAACAATTTGATCAAGCAAACCAAGTTCGTTAAAGCTTCCTTCGCTTGTTGCTGTATTCATCTGCTGCGTTGACATCATTAAACTCCTTCTTCTTCTTTAGTTTGTTGGCTAATTTCAGTCAGTTTTTCCGTGCTGGCAAGCACTTCATTTAGAATGTCTTCTAATTTTTCGCTGCCTGCTACTTTACTTCTGAGGTCATGCAGTTTTTCACGGGCTTCTTGAAGTTTCTTCAATGGCTCGATCTGTTGAACTATTGATTCGGGACGAAAATCTTCTATAGCTTCAAATTTAAGATCTACTCTGAATTTTCCACCTTGGTCACTCAATTCGTTGGGGACCTCATAGGCTGCTCTCGGTTGCAGACTTTGCATAACAGAGTCAAAATTATCATTATCAATAGCAACAAATTTTTTGTCTTTCAATTTGGGCTGAGGTAATTCGGATTGCCCGCTAAACTCACCGACTACCCCTACTACAAAGGGTAGCTCCTTTTGTTCAATTGCATCGCCAATTTCAACGTCATAGGTCATTTGTACTCTGGGAGGGCGAACCTTTTGTAGTCGTTTTTGTATGCTTTCTTTTTTTGCCATAATAGTTCTCTGCGAATTAAAAAATAAAAATTAATTTACTAATTGTTAAATTAAGCTGCTTTCCTTACTGCTCCAAAGAACTAAAAGGGTTCTCCTGGGCTTTCCGGGGGGGATCTTCTGTTGTACGAGTTGCTTTTATTGGAGCTGCCTTTTTATAAGTTGTTTTAGGCGGCAAATCCTCATTGAAATTGATCTTTTTGGGTTTTGCCGCATCGTTTGCTTGGGACGGCACCAGTACTAACTCGCCCAAGCTCTCGCGTAACAGCTCTGCTAAGTCTCGTGCCTCAGAACTAACAGAGCCGGACAGTTCATTTTGTTTTCTTAAGTCGGCTAGCGCGCCAGTGGATAGCCGTAAAGCACTCACTGCAACTATGCTGTTAGCAAGCTTGTCAACCGGATCACGTTGTAATGCTTCAAGTGCATTGACAATGGCAACCCCATAATTCGAGTTGTCGAAATTAATTTGTGCTATTTGTAACCAAGGTCTCTTGTCTGCTGGATAATTCTCCGTTGCAGTTTTGAGCAAAGTCACCGCTTTTTCGGATTGTCCGGCTTTAGAGTCCGTAGAAGACTGAAGCAACATGCTCTCGAGGCTCATAACAATAGGAGTGTTATCCTTTGCAGCCTGCAAAGTTCGGAGGTGACTAACAACCCTGTTAGGTTTGGCTTTTTGTTTTACAGCATGTGGCGTTTTAGCACAGCCACTGAATAAAACTAACAAAATGATGCAAAATAACTTCTTCTTTATCCCAACCATACATTAAGCACTATTGAATATCCGGATTTGCCACACACATAAAAAAAACATTTCAAGTGTTTTAGTTTAGCTTGTTTCATGATATATAAAGCATATTTTTCTGTCCAGACAAATATGGTGTAAAGAGGAATCATGTAAAGATCAAGTAAAGGGCTTATTAGCACATGGTATAGATGAGTCCCACTTTTCGTGATCATCCAGAAAATCAAGTAGTACCACGGCCATATCATTGGGCGATCAAAACGGGTAGCACACTAAAATTTTAATCATTTTGCTTTGCGCTTTCTAAACCAAGCAAATCCTCAATATGAGACAACACAGCAGGATCTTTAACAACTGTTGTTAACCAATTATGTAAAGACATTTCTCCCCAATAAGCGGCTTTATCTGCTAAGTAGGCTACCGGACTGTGAGGCTCAGTACGTCTAAAAAATTCTGCAATAGATCGTAGCTGAGCCAATGCCTGTGAGCGGGATTGGATAGGACCATTGCCGCGTCCTGCGGATAATGTACTTCCCTGAGCTCCGGATTCGCTGAGTGGTTCTTCTAAATCAGAAGTTGAACTGCCAATTTCCATGTCGATACCCAACTCCTTAATAAACCGAGCAATCAGTTTTAGGGCATCCTCGATTGCATTCTTCGCCGCAGAAAAACCGGGGCCATTAATACCTAGTCTGGCATCGACTGCCAGCTCCAATTGAGCGATAGCAAATTGACAGTGTTTTATATCTTCAAGTAGTTTTTTGTAGAATGCCGCGGAACTGTTTCGTTTTGCAGTTTCAAAATCGACATATTTTAAAGGTTCATCAGAATTCTCATGATCTGAGCTAACTTTGCCGTTTAAGGCGCTTGCCGTTTCATAATCCAATATTGAGTAGGTAATACCAGGACCTTCGGTAACCGGCATTTCTTTTACTAACTGGATAGAGCGAGATAATATCCAATGTAGATTTCCAATTCGTTGTTCTTGGTCTTCTCCATCGGGCAATGGGTACAGCCCATCCCAAAAAATATCACATAAGCCAGTCAATAGGATATAGCCCTCAGCTAAACCAGCAAATTGGTGTGCTTTTGCACTAGCTTCAGTGAGCCAGACTGCAACCCGCAAATCTTTACTTTTGGAAGCTAGCAATGCTGAACAGCTCTCAATCACAAAAGGCCAGTTAGCAGTTTTTATATCTGTAACCCATTCGCCTTGATCTAACGTGGCGTCATCAAATCGACGAGCTTCAGAAATCGCGTCAATATCGCGAGAAAAAGAAATATCCTCGCCGCAAATTTTTGTTTCATTAATGGGATTTAGCAGTTCTTGATAATTAAACATAATTTGCTCGTTACATTTGAAAAGTACACTGTAGTTGTAATTGGAAGTTCTTCAGTTTGACCAATGTTTAGTGAGGTTGACGGCATGAGTTGGACGTAATTTACTTTCCCAGATTATTTTTGCCTTGGAGGTCTTTCGAAATATACAAACTGCTAGATTATAAGTCATCGAGACGGACAATAATGTTAATTGTTTCAACTTTTTAGGCCACTCATGATGGCGATTTGTTAGCGCTGTCTCACTTAACGTCTTTTATTTATTTTCTAATCTGAGTCAAGTAAGGTTGGCGATAAAGCTCGCGTTGGCTCTTATAAGTGGCTTAGATTAGGTTGGGATATAATTCTGGTACGGCGTTATAATGACCGCTTTGAAAATCTGCAGCCGTTTGTCGATAGAGTCGTCAGTGTATGAAAATACTTCGAATTTGGTTTAAAAATATCAACTCGCTAGAGGGCGAAAGTCAGATTGATTTTCAACAAGCACCGTTTTCTGATACCGGCGTTTTTGCTATTACCGGTCCGAATGGTTCGGGCAAGTCTAGCATTTTGGATGCGATAACCTTGGGATTATACGGTGAGACTTTTCGATTTGATCGCCCAGCCTCTCATGTAATGACTAAGCAAACTGCGGAATGTTTTGCGGAAGTTGAGTTTTCCGTGGATCAAAACAAATATCGATCCAGTTGGCACGTAGAACGCGAGAATGGTAATTTGGATGGCAAATTAACACCTGCTAAAATGCAACTGCTTCGTCTAGGTGATACACAGGAGTTATTGGCTAATAACTTACAACAGGTTTGTGCTCGAATCGCTGAAATAACCGGTATGAATTTCCGTAATTTCACGCGTTCAATTTTGCTGGCGCAGGGGGATTTTGCCGCGTTTCTTAATGCGCTTGACAGTGAGCGAATGGATGTCCTGGAAAAAATTATCAGCACTGACATTTATGCGGATTATAAACAGGAAATTGTCGATAACGCTGCCGTTGCGCAGCAACGGTTGCAAGAATTAACCCAAGATTTGGCCGTAGTGCAAGTTTTGCCGCCCGAAAGGAGAGAGGCGTGTGAGCATGATTTAATTGATTTCAATGATCAATGTGCGGAGTTGCAGCAGGAGCAGGATCAACTAAAAAAGCAACAAAAAATTCTGCAATCTGTTTCAGTTTTGCAAGATCAGCTGATTGTAAGCCAAAAACATCTCTCCGAAACTAAAACCACAGCTGAATTGCATCAGCAGTCACTTGCAAAAATTCAAAAAGCTGAAGACATCCAATTATTCAAAACCGATATAGATGAGCTAAAAGATAAAACTCAAACACTTCAGCAGAACAAGGCTACATTGGCTTCTTTCCGTGCTGAGCTAACTCAGTTGCAGCAAAGTCTGGGTGCGAATCCAACTCCACCCGTGGGATTTGATAAATTAGGGGTAACTGAACAACTGCAACTAATAGATGATATTAAAGTTCAGCTCAGTTTATTGAATTCGCAAAGAAATTCGGAGACCAGTTTATTGCAGGCGCTGGCGGTGCAGATAAATGAAAAAAAATCGGTATTAACAACGACTACAACCTGGTTGGAAGAACATGCTAACGATGCAGTTTTAGTTGATGATTTTCCGCAACTTGCGCGGCTCAGGCTAGTGCGATCAGAATTGGTCGAGTTGAAGCAACAATATAAAACATCTGACAAATCTTCAAAAACATCCCTAGCAACCCTTAAAAATAGTAAAGTGGCTGTTGAGAAAGAGCTTAAGCAATGTGCAGCGCTTATGCAGGAACTACAGGCTCAGGAAAAGGATCTGGAAATTCTAGGGCAGGGCAATAATCTGCAACAAATTGAAGAGTTAAGGTTAGAACTACAAGATCGCACTGATGCTTTTAAGGAATTGAACCAACTGGCTGTGCACAATCAAAAACTCGATAAAAGCAAGAATGGTTTTTTTGGAAGATTGTTTGGAGGCAGAAAACCTGAACTGAGTACAGAAGAATTGAGTCTGGAGTTAGATAGGTTAAAACAGGATTTAAAACGAGAAGAAAATATAAAACTGGCTTTGGAGAGCTTAGTTTTTCAAGAATCGCTAGTTAAAAAAATGGAGGCAGATCGTCACCATCTCGCTGACGGTAAGCCCTGTCCATTATGCGGTGCATTGGAGCATCCATACTCCAAAACCATACCAACATCGGCAAATTCTAAGCAGGCGCTCGCCGATCAACAAGCAAAACTAAAATCCCTCTTAGGGATAGTCGATAGGTTAGCTAAAGATCTTAGTACGGCACAAAAAAATGCACAAAATGATCAGGAACGACAAAACCAACTAATCATTATTAGATCTCAGTGGTTGACGCTCTGTAACCGGCTAGGGGCTGCCGGACATGATTTAAACATTACTAATCTTAAGTCAATGAAGCAGTTACACAATAAGCAGCTGAATGAGTTAAAGGAAGTGACTAGTTTGAAATCTAAATTTATCAGTACCCAAGCTAAGATTGATAAAACTAAAGCAGCCATCACTAAAAGTGAAACGACTATTGGGCAATTGCAGCAGTCAATTCAACAGCTCGATGCTGAATGGCAGAGTCGGCCCGAAGAGATTAACTATGAAGATGTGCTGATGGCTAAACAATTAGAAGAAAAACAATTATCGGAAAGGGTTATTGAGCAACTCACTGCGCTGGGTGAAAAAATGCCTACCCAAAAGAAGGAAGATGCTTTGCTGGATCGCTTGAATGCCCGTCGTCAGGAATTTCAAAGTTACTCATTGCGGCGTAAATCCTTAACGGAAGAGATTGATGAGTTAGTCGCTAAGGAGAAACGCTCACAGCTTGAAATCAAGAATTGTAATGGCAAAATGGATGCTTGCAGCATTCAATTACAATCAGAAGAAGTTGCTGGATTGCATTTGGCTATCATTGAAAAACAAAAGTTGATTGCCGATAAAGAGCAACTGTTAATCCAACAGCAAACGGAACTCGTCCAGAAACAACAAGCTTTACAGGAGAAGATACAAGTTTCCCAGTTTAGTCATGTTGAGGAAATTAGCGAACTTTTGGAGCTGATACAAAATCAATCAGACATCGAGCAGAAACAGGTCGAATTGACTCAAAAAGCACAGCAGTACGCAGAAGAAGTTACGAAAATTAACGCACAACTGCAAGCTGAACAGGCGCGGTTAAAAACTGATTTGACCGCGCAGGATTTGGCTTTAAAACTTAAGCAGGTTAACGAGCAGCTGGATATAGCAAGGTTAGAGGCTCAACGACTGGAAAGGTTATTGCAAGACCAGCAGCAGTTACAGCAAAAATACGACGCAGCCTTGGTGCAATTGCAGAGCCAACAAAAAATCACGGAGCAATGTCAGTCTGAGTTAGATAGACTCTCAGCGGAATCCGGTAATGAATTTCGTCGTCGGGTACAGACCCAAATTGCCGATAAATTATTGTCACAAACGAATACAGTTCTAGAAAAAATTAGTGGTCGCTATTATCTTCGCCAGAGGTTTAGCGATCAAGGCTTGGCGTTGGAAATTGAAGATACTTTACAAAATAACGTGCGGCGTCTGCCCAAAACATTATCTGGTGGTGAAAGTTTTGTAGTGAGTTTGGCGTTGGCGTTGGGATTGGCGGAATTAGCCAATAATGGTAAATCGGTAGATTCGTTATTTCTTGATGAGGGATTTGGTAATCTGGATTCAGAGACACTATATACTGTTATCAGTACCTTGGAGAACTTGCACACCCAGCATGGTAAAACCGTCGGCGTTATTTCTCATGTTGAAAGTGTACAAAAACGTTTTAAAGCGCAGCTACAAGTGGTAAAAAAACCGAATGGCATGGGCGAATTGAAAAAAGCGTCTTAATAGCAAAAAAGCCCGGTTGACATGCCAGTCAAAACGGGCTTTTAGCATACAGAACGCTTATTTCATCATTTCTTTTTTGAAAATTCGATCCAGTTTTTTGCTGGTATCATCATTGTACAGCTGAGACCGGTCTACTACTGGCGCTGGCGCGATAACCGGAGCTATCGGTCGAGGTGCTGGTGTCTCAGCTACCGGCTGGGCAAGTTTTTGGGTTTTGTTCAGACGAAAGGTATCGCCGTATGTGGTTTCAGTATCAAAATCATCCCAGACATACAAAGGGTAAGCTATGGGCTTAGTCGGTATGGGCGCAGTAATGAGATCAGCAATGCCCACACCCATTCGCCCGCCTGTGTGAATCATGCCCTTAAACAAACCACCGACAAAGCCATAAATAACATTGCTTTGATTAGTAGTTAAAATGATGCTTTTGGGGATTTCCAAAACGCCCGTAGTCAGATTAGCAAAACCATTTAGGGCTTTGTCTCCCACTTTTTGGCCATAACTACGGTTATCCACAGTGTCATAAGCCTGACTTGGCGGACTATAAGATGGCAACAGACCCACCAGCAATAAAGAAACAAGCAAACGATTTAATTTAGGCATATATATTTCCCGGTGAGGTAATGGCTGAATACGTTGGGTTTAAACAGATTCTCTAATAACCATAAGATTAGCAAATTAATAGAATTTTGCTGGCAAAACTGCAACATTAAAAAACGTATGCCCAATTATAGTCCGGTAATAAAAACAAAGCTTACTCAATCAGGCTTCTTGGTTCCTACAGATTTTTAGCGAAATGCAATCTTGCGTGTGATAGAGACAAAAATCGCGCGCTGATTGATATTTTGTCCGCTCTAGAAAATCATTGGTGAAAAAAACGGAGCTATAAGGCTCCGTTTTAGTTTTCTCGATAAAATTATTCTGCAACGGAGACATTAATTTTCTTAGGTTTAACAGCTTCCCTTTTAGGAATAACAATTTCCAAGACACCGTGTTGTGATTTTGCACTAATCGCATCGGCGTTTGCAGTATCTGGCAAACTAAAGCGCCGATAGAAAGACCCGTAAGAACGCTCTACCCGTTTATAGCCCTCCTGCTCGGTTGTTGCTTCAGTTTTCTTTTCACCTTTTATGGTTAATACCCCTTCCTCCATGCTGACATCTATATCATCCGGTTTGACGCCGGGTATGTCCGCATGTAAAACAAATTTGTCATTCTCTTCTTTGATATCCACTGCCGGTGCCCATTCAGCGGTAGCTATTGAGCCATCACTAGTTCCTGCAGTATGAGTACGTTCAAGTTCCCTTTGTAATTGATTGAGTAAACCCCAAGGTTGATAATGTGTAATTGCCATAATAGCCTCCAGATATTAGTTAAAAAGACACACTGAAAATAAAATGGTTTAACTGCGTGCTCAGCTGAGATATGGCGATTCGTACTATTTTTTCAACTTTTGATGGTCAATTTATTTCTACCTGTTTTAAGAAGCAAAGCTGGTTTTATGCTGATGGCTGGTTGTCAGCTAATCTCACTGCCCTGGTCGTGCGCTAGCAGAGGTATCGTTGGTCGAACTATCTATAACACTTGAATAAATCATGATGAAAAATCCCGGAAACGGGCTGTTGATTGACAGCTATAGTCAGATTTTGCCGAATTGTAATGCTGATAGCCTTGCGTATACGCCGCTTTGGTTGAGAAGTTCCTGGTGTTTACCGATGGCGACAATCCGGCCTTGCTCCATCACTACAATACGATCGGCTTTCAATACCGTGGCTAAACGATGGGCTATCACCAATGTGGTTCGGTTCTGCATTAATTTTTCCATAGCCTCCTGAACCAGTTTTTCACTTTCCGCGTCTAGAGCACTGGTCGCTTCGTCCAGTAATAAAAGTGGTGGATTTTTTAGGATGGCGCGGGCAATAGCGATGCGCTGACGTTGGCCACCAGAGAGCCTTGTACCGCGCTCACCTAAATAGGTGTTATAGCCATCCGGCAGGCGCTGGATAAACTCATCGGCAGCAGCGGCTTGAGCGGCTAACTTGATTTCGCTGTCGGTAGCGTCGAGTTTGCCCATACGAATATTGTCCATCACATTAGCGGCAAAAATTACGGTGTCTTGGGGTACGATGCCAATGGCGGATCGTAGTTGATTGATGTCGATCTGGCTTATGTCTGTGCTACCCCAGCTTATGGTGCCTTGCTGTGGGTCGTAAAATCGCAATAGTAGTTGTAAAACAGTGCTTTTTCCCGCGCCGGATGGCCCTACTAATGCTACAGATTCGCCTGGATTCAGTGTGAGCGTGAAGTTATCCAATGCGTGTTGTTTTGGTCTTGAGGGATAGTGAAAACATACTTGGTCGAATTTTACAGGTACAACCTTCGTTGGGTTGATCGTTAATGATTGCGGCGATAATTTAAGCCCGGATTGACGTTGCAATAATTGCAGGATACGTTCTAAAGCCCCGGCAGCGCGTTGCATATCACCCCACACCTCACTTAGCGAAGCGGTATTGGTAGCAACCATGATGGCGTAAATTAGGAACTGACTTAATTGGCCAACCGTTAAACGCCCGGACATAACGACTTGGGTGCCTAGCCATATTACCGCCATGATGGCGACGAATACTATAAATATCACAAAAGCGGATAGTAAGGCCCGTGCTCGTAAACGCCTTCTGGCGGTGGAGAAGGCGTGAGCTACCGATTCATTAAAACGTTTCGTACTATATGATTCCAGGTTATAGGCCTGAATGAGTTGCACCGCATTCAGGGTTTCGCCAGCCAAGGCGCTGGATTCGGCTATGCAGTCCTGATTAATTCTGGACAAGCGTCTGACTCGACGACCAAAAAAAATAATTGGTATCAGCACGACAGGCACTATGACCAAAATTATGCTGGTCAATTGAATGCTGGTTATGGTTAATAGAAACAAACTACCAATCAGCAATAACGAGCTGCGCAGTGTTACGGAAAGTCCAGCTCCGACCACAGATTGCACCAATGTGGTGTCAGTCGTTAGTCTCGATAGTACTTCACCGGTCGGGGTAGTTTCATAAAATAGCGGGTCCATTGTCAGTACGTGCTGATATAGCTTGATGCGGATATCAGCCACGATGCGCTCTCCTAACCACATGACCAAGTAATAACGGGCTGCGGAAAACACTGACATCACCACTACGATAGCCAGAATGACCAGAAAATAGTAATTAATCTTGGACTGTTGCCCTACAAAAAAACCCTGGTCAACAATCTGCCTGATAGCTAACGGCATAGCCAAGGCGGAACCGGCAGCAATTATCAGCACAACAATAGCAAGCAGTATCCTGAGTTTGTAGGGTTTAAAAAACACCCTGAGACTGCTTAATATTTTTATACCACCGGATTCCGTGTCTGGACTCTTCAATAGATTTTCCTCATTAACCTCATTCCAAGCTGACCAGTAATATACTCGAAATGAGGGCTAATGAGCCGAAACAAGCGGTGGACAATAAACTATTTCTTTAATGCTTTGGCAAACGCGTTTGCCATGGAGCTTTGTGGAATCGGGGCAGGTGCTTTAACTTTCTTGTTGGCCGTTGCTTGCGGTGATGCTACCCGATCAGCTTTAACCGTTGGCATTACCGTATCGCTTTTCATGGACAAGGCAATACGTTTGCGAGCTATGTCCACTTCCAATACCTTAACTTTCACCATATCGCCCGCTTTAACGGCGTCTCTGGGGTCTTTGATAAAAATGTCGGACAAATGCGAGATATGTACCAAGCCGTCTTGATGCACACCAATATCCACAAAAGCCCCAAAATTGGCGACATTGGTAACAACACCGTCCAAGCGCATACCAACTTCTAAATCAGTGATTTTCTCAATACCCGCTTTAAATTCCACGCTTTTAAATTCAGGCCTGGGGTCGCGCCCAGGTTTTTCCAGTTCCTGCAAAATATCGGTTACCGTGGGTAAGCCAAAATATTCATTGGTGTAATTAGCCGCATTCAATCCGCGCAAAAAACCGCTTTGGCCAAGTAGATCGCGAATGGATTTACCGGTGTTTTTTATGATGGCTTCTACCACCGGATAGGCTTCAGGATGCACAGCCGAGGAATCTAAAGGGTTGTCACCATTCATGATGCGCAGAAAGCCAGCTGCTTGTTCGTATGCTTTGTCGCCCAAGCGGGGTACTTTTTTCAGTTGCGCACGATTGCTAAACGGTCCGTTGCTATCACGGAAGGCTACGATGTTTTCACTAACGCTTTGTGATAAGCCGGATACTTGTTTTAGCAAGGCAATCGACGCTGTATTGACATCTACACCCACTGCGTTCACACAGTCTTCTACCACACTGTCCAGACTACGAGCTAAATGCACCTGATTGACATCATGCTGATATTGGCCCACGCCGATGGATTTAGGCTCAATTTTCACTAATTCGGCTAACGGATCTTGCAGACGTCTGGCAATTGATACAGCACCACGCAGTGAAACGTCCAATTCTGGAAATTCTTTGGCGGCCAATTCTGAAGCTGAATACACTGAAGCACCCGCTTCGGAAACCATTATTTTGGTAAATTTAAGTTCAGGGTGCCGTTTCATGACATCGGCTACCAGTTGGTCAGTTTCCCGTGAACCCGTGCCGTTACCAATACTGACTAAGTCGATTTGGTGCTGGGCAATCAGTTTGCCCAGAGTTGCAATGGATTCATCCCATTGCTGGCGCGGTTGATGCGGATAGATTGTGGTGGTGGTCAGTAATTTTCCGGTTGCATCCACGACAGCGACTTTCACACCGGTGCGAATGCCCGGGTCAAGTCCCATAGTAGCTTTAGGGCCAGCGGGTGCGGCCAATAGCAAATCCCTTAAGTTACTGGCGAATACCCGAATCGCTTCCAATTCAGCAGTTTCCCGTAAGCGCATTTTCAAATCCAAATCTATGCGAGTGTAAAGTTTGATTTTCCAGGCAAATCGGGCGGTTTCCGCTAACCAGGCATCGGCTGGTTTACTGGTATCGGTGATCGATAAGTGGCGATAGACAAATTGGCTACACAGTTCATGCTCGTCTTTTTCTTCCAGACCCGGCTTAAGGTTTAAAGCCAGTAGATCCTCATTACGTCCCCGAAATAAAGCCAGAGCCCGGTGCGAGGGAATTTTGTTAATGGCTTCTTGATAATCGAAATAATCTCTGAATTTGGCCCCTTCTTGTTCTTTGCCGCTAACAACCGTAGCGTGCAGAATCCCTGTCCGCCAGATGCGTTCGCGCAATTCTGCAAGTAATTCCGCATCTTCAGAAATTCGCTCCATAATAATTTGCCGCGCTCCGTCTAGTGCGGCAGTTACATCAGAAACACCTTTTTCTGCATCGATATAACCCGCAGCAATTTGTTCAGGGATGATCGTTCTATCGTTCAAAATAACATCGGCAAGAGGCTCAAGGCCAGCTTCTCTGGCGATTTGCGCTTTAGTCCGACGTTTGGGCTTATAGGGTAAATATAAGTCTTCTAACAAGGTTTTGGTATCAGCGGCATTAATGGCTAATTCCAACTCCGGCGTGAGTTTGTTTTGAGACTGAATGCTGTCCAGAATAGTCTTTCGACGATCATTTAATTCCCGTAAATACACCAAACGCTCTTCAAGTAGCCGTAACTGCGTATCGTCCAAGCCACCAGTAACTTCTTTGCGATAGCGGGAAATAAATGGCACGGTAGCACCCTCATCCAGCAGGCCTACTGCGGCACTCACTTGTTTGGGATTAACAGATAATTCTTCGGCAATTCGTTGGATGACGTCCATTTTAAGTGTTTAAGCAGTTAAAAATAGACTCATTGTAGCAGTAAGGAATGATGTTGGATAAGAGCTTTTGGGATGTGGCATGTCTTGTTAATTTTGAGCACTACAGTTTTTCAATTAGAGGAGGAGTGTAAAAAAATCATACTTTGGTTAGCCAGTTTAATGCGCCTAAGCCTGCCGTATGGCCGCTGGCAAAACAAGCGGTTAATAAATAACCTCCTGTTGGCGCTTCCCAATCCAGCATTTCTCCGGCACAAAAATAACCTGGCATGTCGTTTAACATGAGGTGTTCATTTAGTGCTGAAAAAGTAACGCCACCGGCACTGCTGATAGCTTCTGCTATGGGTCTTAAGCCAGTCAATCTAATAGGCAAGGCTTTGATGGTTTTGCATAGTAACTCCAAGTCATTAATATCAGTACTTGTTAAAACCTCTCTCAACAATCCGGCTTTCACACCATCGATACCTACACGTTTGCGCAGATGATTAGCCATTGATTGTTTGCCTCGTGGTGCGGAAAGTCGAGTTGTTAAGACCGCTAAGCTGATGTCGGGAAGCAGGTCAATAGTAAAAAAAGCTGTTCCTGTTGCATAAATCTGTTCACGCAGTGGGGCAGATAAGCCATATATTAAGCCGCCTTCAATTCCATGCTGAGTAATAATTAGCTCGCCTTGTTGGCTATAGTTAAGCCCAGTCGATGAGCGCAAGTTGATTTTAACTGATTTCACTGGAAAACCGGCGAACCGGTCAGCAAAGTTAGCGCTCCATGCGACTTCAAATCCGCAGTTTGCTGGTTTTAGTGGCGCAACACACACGCCTTGTTGAATTAGAATGGGCAGCCACGCACCGGTGGATCCGAGTTGTGGCCAACTGCCACCGCCCAGTGCCAGAATTACTGTATTGGCTTCTACTGTCTTTTCGCCGCTTTCTGTAGCAAAGCGTAATAGATTGAGATCATTATTCAGCCAACCTAACCAGCGATGCCGAACGTGAATTTTTACACCTGAAGTCCGCAAACGATGTAACCAAGCGCGCAGCAAGGGCGCTGCTTTCATATCGGTTGGAAAAATGCGTCCTGATGAGCCAACAAATGTTGTGATGCCGAGGTCTTCTAACCAAGAAACCAACGCATCAGTACCAAAACTTTCCAGCATGGGTTCAATAAAAGCCCGACTAGCTCCGTAACGCGCCATAAATTGTGGCTGTAGTTCTGAATGGCTAATGTTCATGCCACCTTTGCCGGCCATTAAAAACTTCCTGCCGACCGATGGCATAGCTTCATACAGATCAACTTTTACATCGGCCCGGCTGAGTATCTCAGCAGCCATTAGTCCAGCGGGGCCACCGCCAATAATGACCGCTGTTTTAGGGAACTGAACATTCATAAAATTCATGATGGAAATAATGTTAAGAATTAGCCTTAAGAGGTCATATAAATAGATGACATAGAATACAGCCTTGTACTATTTGTAAGGAAATTAAGCTTAGTGGGGTTGGATTCGGCTATTTTTTGATATTCGACAACATGCCAATGACAGAATTGCGGTTACAATAAGCGCATTTACTATCAAACTGAAGGATTATGTTTTGGCTGAAAAAATTATTCGAATAGCTACGCGGCAAAGCCCATTGGCGTTGTGGCAGGCAGAGCATGTTGCTGCTCGTCTTGAACAAATGTTTCCGGACATCAAAACTCAGTTAGTCAAGATGACTACCCGTGGGGACAAAATTTTGGATGCGCCTTTGGCTAAAGTCGGTGGTAAGGGCTTATTTGTCAAAGAGTTGGAACAAGGCATGCTTGAGGGGACGGCTGACATTGCCGTACATTCCATGAAAGATGTACCGGTGGAGTTTCCCGAAGGTTTGCATCTGGCCGCTATCTTAACCAGAGAAGACCCTACCGATGCATTTGTGTCAAACCGTTACTCTACCATGGACGAATTGCCCGCCGATGCGCGAATCGGCACTTCAAGTTTACGAAGGCAATGCCAAATCAAAGAAAAATTTCCCCACGCAGAGATCTTATCGCTAAGAGGTAATGTGAACACGCGCTTGGCTAAGCTAGATGCCAATGAATACGATGCGATAATTCTTGCGTCTGCCGGCTTGAAAAGGCTGGGAATGGCAGAGCGTATTACGCATTGCTTGGATACCTTGGTCAGTTTGCCAGCCTGCGGGCAGGGCGCTATTGGCATAGAGTGCCGCGTTAACGATCCTGATATAAATTCCATGTTGCAAACATTACACGACGAAACCACCGGTCTGTGTGTTAGTGCGGAACGTGCCATGAATGCCCGACTAAACGGAGGCTGCCAAGTGCCGATTGCAGGGTTTGCGCAATTGCAAGGTGATCAGTTGGTAATGCGGGGTTTAGTCGGCAGCCCGGATGGTTCGCTACTTTATCGTGCCGAACATGCTGGCACGCGAGAACAAGCGGAAGACATCGGCAAGCACATTGCGGAGGATTTATTGGCTCAGGGCGCAGATACTATTTTGCAGGCGCTGTTTCATTGAACCGAGTTTTGAATGGCGCTCGTATTTTAGTAACACGACCTGCTCATCAAGCCCAAAACTTAGCACATTTGCTTCAACAGCACGGAGCAACGGTGGTATTGCTGCCAACTATTGCAATAGCGCAAGTGGATGATCTCCATTCAATCAGAAACACGTTAGAAAATCTGCACAGATTTCAGTCGCTTATTTTTATAAGTGCCAATGCGGTAAATTTTGCACTCGAAGCGAATGGTGGCAAAATAGCCGACACTTCGAAACTGCTACATTTTGTCGCAGTCGGAAAAGCGACAGCACAGGCTATGGCGGCGGCGGGTATTACTGTTAACCTAGTGCCTGAGCAGGGCTTTAATAGTGAGGCTTTGTTAGCAATGCCTCAGCTAAAACAGGTCGATGGGCAGCGTATACTGATTGTTCGTGGCGTAGGTGGTCGGGATGAGTTAGCTAATACGCTACGCGCTAGAGGTGCCCAAGTAGATTATTTGGAAGTTTATCGAAGGGTTATCCCGTGCATTGATAGCGCGCCAGTGGTTAAACTACTCATGCAAAATAAGTTGGATGTGATTACCGCAGCCAGTGTGGAAGCACTGCGAAATTTGTTGAGCATGTTGGGAAAATCTAATCATGCCCTGTTGTTCAATCTGCCGTTAATTGTAGTGAGCGATAGAATAAAAAATGTAGCTGCCGAACTAGGCTTTAAGCGGATTACTGTAACGGAGATGCCTTCAGATACAGCAATTCTTGATACCGTAACAACGCATGTGGTGAGGAAATAGAGTGGCCGAGTTTAATGAAGTACAACAAATTGAGGATACCGGTGTTAAAACAAAGCGCTCGCGAAGCGGACTCTGGATTGGCCTTACTGTCTTGAGTCTCATAATTGCTACTGCAGGTGCCGGTTTTTATCTGTTTCAACAGTTGCGCGATCAAAAACAAAGCCTAACGGGTGAAGTTAATAAAGGCGATATGAAACTGATCGAGTTAACCAAACAAATTACCGGTTATCAGGAGCAAATTGCCGCGATCCAGTCTCAGCTTGCCACCGTAGAAGCGGATGTTTCCGGCAAAAACAATCACTTTACTAAAACGCTGGCAGATTTTTCTCAGCTTCATACGGAAAAATTGGACGGCGCCCGAAAGGATCTCAGTAAAGATATTCAGCAAGTTCAACGCCAGCTGGGTAAAACCCGTGGCGATTGGTTAGTGGCTGATGCGGAATATTTATTAACGGTTGCCAATCAGCGCTTGTATCTAATGGGGGACGTGAATACGACCCGTGAAGCACTGGAAGCAGCTGATCAGCGATTACGCGAAAGTGGTGATGCTGGGGTATTTAAAGTACGTGACCAAATTGCCAAAGATTTGTCCGAACTAAAGTCCGTTGCTGTTGCGGATGTAGTCGGCATGTATTCTTCCTTTCAATCATTACAAGAACGAGTTGATCGTTTAACTTTATCTCTACCTTATGCAGGCAAAGCGATAGAAACACCCGCGGCCGATAAAAAACAGCAGTCTGAAAAGGGATCAGATAAAGAGACTAGTTTGGTTGATTCTGCAATTGAGCAATTGGAAGGGATAGTAACCATTAAGCATACAGAACACGCAGTAAAGGAAATTTTAACTCCCGAACAAGCTCAATTTATTCAGGAGCAACTGAGATTAAAATTGGAAGTGGTAAAAATTGCTTTGGTTCAGCAAAATGAAGCTTTATACGGTCTAGGTTTAGTTGATGCGAAAAAGTGGACTGAACAAAACTTTGCTAAGAATGCAGGTACAGCCGACTTCATTGCGGAGTTGGATCGGTTTAATGCCATAAAAATTCGTAGTCAGTTTCCTGACATAAGTCTGTCGCTAAAGATGTTGAAAGATGTGACTAAGTTACGTATAGAGGCGGATAAGGCAATGCAGACAGAAACCCTTAAGCCGAATAATAGTCCTGCAACGGAAATCGATAAACCTTTAGATGCACCTAAAACAGTGGAGTCTTCTGCTGAAATAGAGCCTGCCAAATCAGTCGAAGTTGAAACCAGTCAACCCGCTGAGGAGCCTGTAAAAGAAGCTGTGCCGGAAGTTGCCAAGCCGGCCCAAGAGCCGCAAAATGCGAGATAAGCAGGGCGAAAATAATGAAAAACTTAATACATTTTCTGGGCTCGCTTTGCGTTGCCATTGTTGTTGCATTTGCTGCCAATAAATGGCTCGGAGGATTTGATAGCCCCGGTTATGTGCTGATTGGTATTGGTGAGTGGTCATTAGAAACTACCCTAATAGTGTTTGTTGTCAGTCTGATTTTTGGTTTCTTTGCTTGCTATATTTTCTTTAGGTCGCTGGGGTGGTTGTTGAGATTGCCATCGCGAATTAAAGACCGCGGTAAAAATGTCAGATTTAACCGATCACAGGAAGCGTTAATCGCGGGTCTTGTGGATTCTGCGGAAGGTAATTGGGAAAAAGCAGAGAAAATTTTAATAAAACACGCCTCGCACAGTGGCTCGCCGCTGCTGCATTATTTGACTGCAGCAAAAGCAGCGCAGTCTCGGGGCGCTTTTGATAAGCGTGACGAATATTTGCAACAAGCAGCCGAGCAGGCGCCAGGCTCCGATGTTGCCGTGGGTTTGACTCAGGCTGAGTTACATTTATCTGGTAAACAGTTCGATGATGCTTTAGCCACGCTGACGAAATTGCATTCTATCGACCCAACCCACGCCACTGTTCTAAAATTGCTGCATCAGGCGTATCAGCATGTCGGTGATTGGGAGGGCGTTCGCAAACTTATCCCGTCTTTACACAATCATAAAGTACTAATGGAAGCCGAAATAAAGCTGTTAGAGGCGGAAGCTTTCAGCAAAATATTGAAGCAGACTGCGGAAACTCGAGACATTCAAAAAATTGAAACATTATGGGCGGAAGTGCCAAATAACATAAAAAGTATGCCCGGCGTTTCCGCTATTTACTTTGCTGCCATGATTGAGGCGGGTGCGGATGCTAAAATAGAAGATGAGCTGACCAGGGCCTTGTCTATAAATTGGGGTGACACCTTGTTAATGCTGTTTGGTGCCATCCAGTCTATTGATCCCAAAAGGCAACTTGAAATTGCAGAGCAATGGCTTGCCATGCACCAGAGTAGCTCCCTGTTATTGACAGTGTTAGGTAAACTAAGCCTTAAAGCAGGGGATGATATTAAGGCGGCCACTTACTTATCCAACAGTATCAGTTTGGAGCCGACTGTACAGGCTTATCAGTTACTTGGGGATTTATGCTATAGCCGTGGTGATAAAGACAAGGCCAGTGAATGTTATAAGCATGGGCTGGAATTGGCCTC
Source organism: Methylococcales bacterium (assembly GCA_965247565.1). Classification (GTDB taxonomy): domain Bacteria; phylum Pseudomonadota; class Gammaproteobacteria; order Methylococcales; family Methylomonadaceae; genus CBDFHF01. The sequence continues at coordinate 452,101 of CBDFHF010000001.1, forward strand.
TAAAGCAGTAATTGGTCAAGTAGATAACATGTAAGCAAACGCAGATTAGTGTATCAGCGCAAGGTTTTTTACCATGTTCTGTTTTTGAGCTGCCATAAAAATAATCGAAATACTTCATTAACACCGGATATTCCTATGCTAAAAAACGCGACAATTCTGATGACTCATATTTTTCTGTTAAGCGGATTATCGGGGTGTATGTATTATGCCGAGTATGCCGATAAACGCGCCGAAACTGAAATAAAAGTGCAGTATAAAGGGTTACTGGAAGCGCATGCAAAATGCTTAAAAGATAACCAGAACAGTTATGAGCGCTGCCCGCAACCGGCATTACCAAAGCAGTAAGTCTGGCAAGCTTCGCAAGCTGAAATAGCTAAATCCAACAGATACCTGATAGCTCTAATCAGATGAGTTCAGAATTTTAATTATCTCGTCGCGGATTTGTTGTTGTTTAACTACATCAGTAATCGGTAGCAGTTGTTGATCAGTAATATAGAACATGTCTTCGACTCGGAAGCCGATTGTGGTGATTTTTGCGTTATGCAGATGGATATTTTGTTGTACGAATGCTTTACCTACTTTCGATAGTAAACCGGCATGGTCAGTCGTAACTAGCTCTAAAATTGTATGTCTATTCAGAGGATCAGCCTTAAATTCGATAGTGGTTGAGATAGGAAAGTGTCTGGCTTGTCTTGATTGCCGATGGATATTGATCTGCTCTTTGACTTCACGATGTAACAAATTACTACGTAATGAGTTACAAATATGCACTTCTCTAAACAGTTCTTTGATCGGTTCGCCTGACTGTTCTAACACCTGAAAGCTGTTGAGTACATAGCCATTCATGGTTGTCATAATGCGGGCATCAAGGATGGTTAGGCCCAGTTGATCAAGCGTTGCTGTACTTAATGAAAAAATGGCTGCTTCGTTTTTGGTGTAGACGAAAACTTCCGCACTGCCGCGCTGTGTTTCAGGTCTCAGTAAAACCAGAGGTAATTGATCGCTTACGGATGATGCAATGGCTATGGTATGCCAGGCGATTTCATCCGCTGAATACCTTAGAAAATAGTCATCGTTAGCGTGATGCCACGCTTTGTAAATACTAGGCTCGGATATTCCTAGTTTAATTAATTCATCTTTTGCTTCTTTTTTGTTTTCAAAAATTCGGTCTTTTAATGCAATCGGGTTTTGTAAACCGCGCCTCAGGCTGCTATGGGTGGTTGTGTACAACTCCTTGAGCAAGGCGTCTTTCCAAGAGTTCCATAATTCTGGATTTGTTGCCCTAATATCGGCTACTGTCAGTAAGTAGAGATAGTTCAAATATTCAACGCTACCAACCATTTGCGCAAATTCATGAATAATATCCGGGTCACTGATATCTTTGCGTTGAGCCGTCATCGACATCATCAAATGATTTCTTACCAGCCAAGTGATTAGTTTAGTGTTATGGCTAGATAGATTGTGTTGTAAGCAGAAGTCTCTGGCAATTTGTTCGCCAATGACCGAATGATCGCCATTTCTGCCTTTTGCAATGTCATGAAATAATGCGGCAAGATATAAGATTTCTGGTTTTGCAATCAGCAAAAAAACTGAATTACAGAACGGTAGTTCGTCGCTGTGTTTTTCCAGCGAAAAACGGCGCAAGTTGCGAATTACAAAAAGTGTATGTTCATCCACTGTGTAAATATGAAATAAATCATACTGCATACGAGAAACAATATTGGCAAAACCGGGGATATAGGCGGCCAGAATACCGTAGCGATTCATTCGCCTAAGTTGATGCGTGATCCCGCGTGGCTGGCGCAAAACTTCCATAAATAACCGATTAGCAGCGCTATCTTTGCGAAAATTGTCATCAATCAAATGCAGGTTTTTGCGAATTAAGCGAATGGTGGTTGCTCTAATTCCTTTTAATGTGGAGTTTTGCTGGAGGATTAAAAAAATTTCCAATAATGCTAGCGGCTGTTTTTGAAATAAATGTTCATCTATAGCTTCAAGATAGCCGTTGATGGCAACAAATTTATCGTTGATGGTTATTGTGTTATTGGTGGTTGCCTCCCGAACGAAGCGTTCATTAAATAATTGCAGTAGCATCTCGTTGAGTCGTTCCAAACCAACCACGGTTTTGAAGTAAAACTGCATAAACCGTTCAACATCCTGATTGTAATGTTGGTCTTTGGTGCTAAAGCCAAATTCACGGGCTAAATCTCTTTGATAGTCGAAGATAAGCCGATCCTCGCAGCGATTGGTTAAAAGATGCAAGGCGTAACGAATGCGCCAAAGAATGTCTAGAGCGGCGACTAACTCCGCATATTCTGATTTTGGCAGAAAACCATATTTAATAAGCTCTTGAAGGGTTGATGAGTTGTAATGTCTTTTAAAGACCCAAGCGATGACCTGCCGGTCGCGTAGGCCGCCCGGCCCCTCTTTAATATTGGGCTCCAGGTTGTAAGCGGTATCGTGAAATTTGGCATATCGCAGTTGCTGTTCTTGCATTTTTGCGGCAAAAAACTGTGCTGAAGGCCATATTTTGTCGGGGGCTATCTGTCTTTTAAGTGTTTTATAAAGGGTTGGGTTACCACTAATCAATCGAGTTTCCATCAAACTAGTCATGACGGTTTGATCCTCTGTGGCTAGATCAATACTCTCCTCTAGAGTGCGTACACTTTGGCCAGGTTTTAAACCGATGTCCCACAGAAATGTGAAAAAATGCGCCAAGGCTTCTTGATAAAGCGAAGTTTCCTCAGAGTCTAGTAGTACCACAATGTCTACATCAGAATAAGGAAACAATTCTTTTCTACCGTAACCACCAACCGCTATTAGACAAAGTTGTTTGGCATATTTTCCTAAAAAATGCTCCCAGCAACAGGTTAATACGTTGTCTATAAAATCAGATTTTTCTTTTAACAGCTCGGAAACCGATGTGTGCGGGTCGAACTTTTCTCTTAGCTCGATGTTTTTTTGCTTCAGTAATTCTTTAAATAGCTGAAGGTTATCGAGTTTATTAAATAAAGGCAGGTAGGAAGGCGCAGTCAAAGTGGTCACAGTTCTTCGTTGCGTAAGGTCAGGATTTCAAAGCCGTTTGATGTCACTAGAACTGTATGTTCCCATTGCGCAGACAGACTTCTATCTTTGGTGACTGCGGTCCAGCCATCAGCTAAAACCTTCATGTGCCTCTTGCCCAGATTGATCATGGGTTCAATCGTTAATATCATGCCACTTTCCAGTACATCCCCTGTACCGGCTTTACCATAATGCAATACTTGAGGTTCTTCGTGGAAGCTTTTGCCGATGCCATGACCGCAAAATTCTCTAACCACCGAGTAGCGGTTATTTTCGGCGTGTTTCTGAATGGCATGGCCAATGTCACCCAACGTAGCGCCGGGCTTAACTTGTTCAATGCCAAGAAACATGCATTCCTGAGTAACTTTAACTAATCTTTTGGCATGAGGACTGACTTCGCCGACGCAGAACATTTTACTGGTATCGCCATGGTATTCGTCTTTTAAAACTGTAATGTCGATGTTAATGATATCGCCAGATTTGAGTTTTTTTTCGCTGGGAATGCCATGGCAAATTTGTTGGTTGACAGAGGTACAAATCGATTTTGGAAAGCCGTGATAATTGAGTGGTGCAGGAATAGCTTGTTGGGCATTTACTATGTAATCATGACAGATTCGATCCAATTCGTTAGTAGTTATTCCAGGCATTACGTGGGGCTCAATCATTTCTAAAACGTCGGCAGCGAGCCTGCAAGCGACACGCATTTTTTCAATTTCACTGGCGGTTTTGATTAGTATACTCATGCAAGTGTGGAGTAGAGTTTCAGTTAAGCGTCGGCATTGCCGTTAATGGGGGTGGTTGTTTGAGATGTCCAAATGCAATTCTTTCGTCGTTCACCACGGGTGAGTTTAACAGACATTCGGTTGTTGTAAAAAAGTAATTATGGTATAAAGGTAAGTTCATTTTAGTACTAATACTCACACTTGTCGTCACGGTTGATAGGGTGCTGGTTTAATGTTTTCGTTGGACTAGTTATCAGCCGGGGTAGGTGGAGGCTCAACCCAATCGGAAAATAATTTCCGAATTTACATTTTAGGAGAATACATGTCAGCAGTATCCATGCGCCAAATGCTTGAAGCGGGTGTCCATTTCGGACACCAAACTCGTTACTGGAACCCGAAAATGGCTAACTACCTTTTTGGAGCCCGTAGCAAAATCCATATCATAGATTTGGAAAAAACGCTTCCATTGTTTAATGACGCTATGAATTATCTGGGTCAAATGGCTGCAAACAAAGGGACTGTTTTGTTTGTGGGCACCAAAAAAGCAGCTCGTAAAGTAGTCGCTGAGGAAGCAAAACGTTGTGGTATGCCGTATGTGAACCATCGTTGGTTAGGCGGCATGTTAACGAATTTTAAAACAATCAAAAAATCAATTAACCGTCTCAAAGAGCTGGAAGCGATGAAAGCTGATGGTACTTTGTATCAGCGTTTCGGTAAAAAAGAGGCATTAGGCATGGAGCGGGAACTCGAAAAACTGGAACGGAGTCTGGGCGGCATTAAAGATATGAAAGGAGTTCCAGATGTAATTTTTATTCTGGATGTAGGCTACGAAAAGAATGCTATCAGCGAAGCTAAGAAGCTGGGTGTTCCTGTAGTTGGTGTAGTAGATTCTAATAACTCCCCGGAAAGTATTGATTACATTATTCCTGGAAATGATGATTCGATTCGCGCAGTCAAATTATATTGCGAGAGTGTTTCTGCTGCAGTGATGGAAGCAAAATCCGCTAACTTGAGCTTGTCAGCAAAAGCTGATGATTTTGTAGAAGAGTCAGCCGCAGAATAATGAAACCTTGCATGCAGTTTCGGCTGCAAATTAAGCTTTAGATTAGGCCAAGAAACGCCTCCTTATGGGGGCGTTTTTACAATAAAGAGATTTTGAGGAAAGATTAAAATGAGTATTAGCGCCGCAATGGTAAAAGAGCTTCGTGAAAGAACGGGTTCCGGAATGATGGAATGCAAAAAAGCATTGGTTGAAACCAATGGTGACATGGAATTGGCGATAGAAAACATGCGTAAATCCGGTTTGGCCAAGGCCGATAAAAAATCTGGGCGTATTGCAGCCGAAGGTATTATCGGTGTGAAAGTCAGTGCTGATGGTAATGCTGCCGCAATCGTAGATATTAATTGTGAAACCGATTTTGTTGCTAAAGCCGATGACTTTGTTAAGTTTGTTAACGATGTGACCTTGGCCTTGTTAAATGCCGATATTGATAGCGAAGAACAATTGCTAGCTTTAAAGCTAACCGATGGATCTACGGTTGAAGAAGTTCGCCGCAACTTGATTGCAAAGCTAGGTGAGAATATCACAGTGAGACGTTTCCAAAAGTATAAAACCAACGGCGGTACCGCTTGTTATTTACACGGTAGTAAAATCGGTGTTATCGTCGATTTGGCTAAAGGCGACAATGAGTTAGGTAAAGATATTGCTATGCATATTGCGGCCAGCAAACCCGCTTATGTTGCTGAGGATCAGGTGCCAACGGAACTGATTGAGAAAGAAAAAGAAATTTTCAAAGCCCAATCTGCGGAGAGCGGAAAACCGGCAGATATTATCGAAAAAATGATTTCTGGACAGATTCGTAAATACTTGGCCGAAGTAACCTTATTGGGGCAGCCATTTATCAAAGATGATAAAACTACAGTTGGTAAATTGGTAGCTTCAAAATCTAATGATGTTCTGCGTTTTGTGCGATTTGAAGTAGGTGAAGGAATTGAGAAAAAAGAAGAAAACTTTGCCGAAGAAGTAATGGCCCAAGTTAGAGGAAGTTAATTCATCTTTTGGATAAACTCCAGAACTGACTATAACCATTAAGATTAATCTACCTCCCCGATATATTATGACCAAATTGATTTGCCAAAGAATTTTACTTAAGTTGAGCGGTGAAGCTTTAATGAGTAACGAGGGGGGCAGTATCGATGCTGATATTGTTAAGCGCCTTGCTACCGAAATTAAAGAGTTGTGTGATGAAGGTGTCCAGGTCGGCCTGGTTATCGGGGGGGGGAATATATTGCGGGGTGCAGAAAAAGCTGCAGAGGGTTTGGATAGAGTCACGAGTGATCAAATGGGTATGTTAGCAACAGTGATTAATGCTTTGGCAATGCAGGATGCCTTGGAAAATTTGGGTCAGCAAGTGAGAGTGATGTCCGCACTAAAAATTAACCAAGTTTGCGAAGATTACATTCGCCGCCGTGCTGTTAGACATTTGGAAAAAGGCCGCGTAGTGATATTTGCTGCGGGCACCGGAAATCCTTTTTTTACCACAGACTCCGCTGCAAGCCTTAGAGCGATTGAAATTAATGCCGAATTGATGATTAAGGCAACCAAAGTTAAAGGTGTTTTCTCCGCAGATCCCGAGAAAGTCAATAATGCTATATTTTATGCACGTTTAACTTATGATGAGGCTTTAGATCAACGATTAAACGTAATGGACACTACGGCTCTCGTGCTATGCAGAGATAATAATGTACCGATGCGTGTAATGAATATTTTTGAGCAAGGTGCTGTAATGAGATTGATGAAAGGAGAAGAAATAGGTTCACTCATTGAAAGAGGAGTTCATTAATGATTAATGAAATTCAGCAAGACGCCGCTACTCGTATGAGTAAGAGCATCGATTCATTAAAACATGAATTTTCAAAAATCAGGACTGGCAGAGCGCACCCTAGTCTTTTAGATCAAGTAACTATTTCTTACTATGGAACTGAGTCATCCATTTCTCAGGTTGCCAATGTTGCTGTTGAGGATGCTCGGACGTTGACTATTACTCCGTGGGAAAAAGGTATGGTACAAGCTATTGAAAAAGCCATTATGAAGTCAGATTTGGGTCTAAATCCTGCGACTAATGGCATGGTTATTAGAGTACCTTTGCCGGCGTTAACGGAAGAACGGCGTCGAAATTTAGTGAAAGTAGTTAAAAACGAAGCAGAAAATGGGCGTGTTGCCATTAGAAATATTCGCCGAGATGCCAATTCAGCAATAAAAGATGCGTTAAAAGAAAAGCTCATTTCTGAAGATGAGGCTCGCGCGGGAGAAGAGAAAGTTCAAAAAATAACTGACCAGTATGTCAAGGATATTGAGAAATTACTGGAAGCAAAAGAGGCTGATCTCCTGTCAATGTAGCTGAGATTTATTAAATGCCTGCTGATGATCGCAACAGTTTACAAACGGATAATAACAATCCACGACACATCGCCATCATAATGGATGGTAATGGTCGCTGGGCTCAAAAGAGGTTCATGCCAAGAGCAGTAGGTCATCAGGCTGGGGTAAAAACCGTTAGAAAAATTGTTGAGTATTGCGTCAAGCAAAAAATAGAAGTGTTAACTTTATTTGCTTTTAGTAGCGAGAATTGGCGCCGACCTAATGAGGAAGTCTCCCTGTTGATGGCTTTGTTCATGGCAACGCTGCAAAGGGAAATTAATAAGTTGCACCGTAATAATATTTGTCTGCGCTTTATAGGCGACAGATCCGCCTTCCCTGAAAAATTACAGTTAAAAATGGCTGAAGGCGAAGCGCAAACCAAAGACAATACTGATCTAACTTTGGTAGTGGCTGCAAATTATGGTGGACGCTGGGATATGACCCAGGCGTTCCACAAAGTCGCAGAAAAGTTGGCTAACGGTACGCTGAGTCGACCAGAAGTGGATGAAGCTTTAATTAACCAGCACTTGTCGACGTTCGACTTGCCCGAGCCCGATCTGTTCATTAGAACAGGCGGTGAGCAACGAGTAAGTAATTTTATGTTGTGGCAATTGGCGTATGCAGAAATGTACTTTACTGAAACCCTTTGGCCGGATTTTGATCAAAAGTCGCTGGCGGATGCCATACAAAGCTTCAAAGGCCGGCAAAGGCGTTTTGGTCATACCAGCGAGCAAGTGCTCAATAAATCTGTCAAGTTTTCTTAAGAACTATAAAAAATGTTAATACAGAGAATTATAACTGCATCCATCCTTGCATCTTTAATCGCGTTGGCTGTATTCAAGTTGCCATCGGATTATTTTTCGGCGCTACTAGCTGCAATTACTCTTATGGCCGCCTGGGAATGGTGCCATCTCGCAAATTTTAAGTCAGTTATCAAAAGGGTAATTTTTTTTACGGTATTAATTATTCCTATGTTAGGCATCCACTTTTGGACTCAAATCCTTGAGATAGCAGCAACACTTACGAATTGGCCGGAAATACGCGACTATTCTGGTATTCTGGAGTGGCTCATGGTGCCCCCCGTACTATTTTGGATACTGGTTATGGTTTTAATCAGAAATACCCCGCAGGGAGTGTTAAATGTGGAATTACAACCCCGCTATAAAGCCTTGATAGGGTGGGGAGTATTATTATCATGTTGGCTATTTTTAACTAGAATGAGAGTTTTCTACGGATCGGAGATGACAATGTATTTTTTGATTCTAATCTGGGTTGCCGACATCGCTGCCTATTTTGCTGGGAAAAAATATGGCAAAATCAAGCTGGCTCCAGAAATTAGCCCAGGAAAAACTACCGCAGGTATGTATGGAGCATTGTTCTCTGCAATAATTTGCGGGCTGGTTCTGAGCTTGATTTATGGATTCCCGTTAATGATTGCATCGGATTTTGTATTGTTATCTGCTCTGACGGTATTAATTTCCATCTATGGGGATCTATTTTTTAGTGCTGCAAAACGCCGGCGGGGTGTAAAAGACAGTGGCTCACTTCTGCCTGGGCATGGTGGAGTGCTAGATAGAATTGACAGTATTATTGCCGCGACACCATTTTTCTATGCAGGTATATTTCTAATTTATAAGGCTGTTTTATGAAGGGAATCTGCATTCTTGGTGCAACAGGCTCTATTGGTGTAAGCACTTTAGACGTTGTAGCTAGACACCCTAGCCTATATAAGGTTGTTGCCTTAACGGCCAATACCAATATTGACGCTTTATATGAGCAGTGTTTGAAGCACCATCCTGCTTATGCCGTGGTTGTCAATGAGCAAAAAGCGGAAGAATTTAAAGCCAAGCTTAATCAGTCCAAATTATCAAATATTCAGGTTTTGTCAGGCACAGTTGCTTTAGAAACTGTGGCAACTTTAACTGAAGTTGATTCAGTTATGGCAGCTATCGTTGGTGCAGCAGGGTTATTACCAAGTCTTGCAGCAGCAAAAGCAGGTAAAACCGTGTTGTTGGCTAATAAAGAAGCCTTGGTGATGTCTGGTGATATTTTTATGCAGGCCGTTTCGGAGTCTGGGGCACAACTGTTGCCGATTGATAGTGAGCATAATGCCATTTTTCAATGCATGCCTGCCGGCTATAAAACCGGCATGCAAGCAAAAGAGGCTAGGCGTATTTTGTTGACGGCATCGGGCGGCCCTTTTAGAGAAATGCCTTTGGATCAATTGTCTAAGGTTACCCCAGCCCAAGCTGTGGCCCATCCCAATTGGGACATGGGCCGGAAAATTTCGGTAGATTCCGCTACGATGATGAATAAAGGCCTAGAAATGATAGAAGCCTGTCTATTATTCAATATGTCGCCGGATAAAATTCAAGTGGTAATTCATCCGCAAAGTGTTATACATTCCATGGTTGATTATGTTGATGGCACTGTGCTTGCTCAGATGGGCAATCCCGATATGCGTGTTCCTATAGCGCATTCTATGGCTTGGCCGGATCGCTTTGATTCCGGTGTTGAACCCTTGAATATTTTTAATGTCAGACGTATGGATTTTGAAGAGCCTGATCTTGAGCGTTTTCCCTGTTTGCGGCTGGCTTTTGAGGCGATTTATGCAGGTGGCATCATGCCAACTGTACTTAATGCCGCGAACGAAATCGCTGTTGATGCTTTCTTAAACGAGCGGGTGCGGTTTACCGATATTCCTATTGTTATAGAGCAGTGCATGAAAAAATTTATGGTAAAGCCAGCGAATACCTTAGAAGTTATATTAGAAGTCGATCAACAAGCAAGAATAGTTTCGACGCAGATTATTGAAGAGCTCAGCCATTAATGGATGTTATACATACGCTATTTTACTTTATTGTCTCCATCGGCATTCTGGTTTCATTTCATGAGTTCGGTCATTTTTGGGTGGCGCGAAGAGTAGGCGTAAAAGTACTGCGATTTTCTATTGGTTTCGGTAAGGTACTTTGGTCACGCCGGAAACAAGCTGGAGCGACAGAGTATGTGCTATCAGCTATTCCTTTAGGTGGCTATGTCAAAATGGTAGATGAACGCGAAGGTGAAGTTAAACCGGAAGACTTGCCTTATGCCTTTAATCGCCAGTCTTTATTAGCCCGTGTAGCAATCGTCGCTGCCGGTCCTATTTTTAATCTCATTCTCGCCGTAACTTTGTTTTGGAGTGTTTTGGTCTTAGGAGAGCAAGGCATAAAGCCTATACTCGGACAAGTTGAGCAGGGTTCTATTGCGGCTAAAGCCGGATTTGTTGAAGGCGAACAAATACTTTCAGTTAATGATAAGTTAACACCTACTTGGACTGAAGCGATAAGCGTCTTGGTTGCAGCAGCAATCGATGGTGAACAAGAGATTAGGGTTGATGTAAAAACCTTTAATGACCAACAGACCACAAAAGTCTTAAGCTTTTCAGAAGAAGATACCGAAAATCCTGAGGTATTGTATCAACGTCTTGGATTTAAACCGTGGTCACCCAAATTAAAACCGGTGATCGGACAAGTGTTACCTGAAAGTGCAGCTTTGGCAGCAGGTTTAAAATCCGGTGATTTAATTATAAGTGCCGATGATCAGGCCATAGTGGAATGGATGCAATGGGTTGAATACGTAAAATCGCATCCTGGCAAGCCTATAAAGCTGGTTGTCGAGCGAGATGGAGTGCAAACGTCTTCAGTCATTACCCCGAGCAGTATTGAGTTAGAAAACAAAACCGAAGGAAAAATTGGTGCTTCGGTAAAAGTACCTGAAGATTTAATGAAATCCATGGTTGTTGAATATTCAATGTCACCTTTAGCAGCTATACCTGCCGCATTTTCAACAACTTATGATTATTCTACCGCCACATTAAAAATGATGGGGAAAATGCTAATTGGTAAAGCTTCTGTGGAAAATTTAAGTGGGCCAATTAGCATCGCACAGTACGCCGGGCAATCCGCAAGTTTAGGGCTGGTACATTTTTTAAAATTTATGGCGCTAGTCAGCGTGAGTTTAGGCATTTTAAATTTACTACCGATTCCTGTTTTGGACGGCGGACACTTAATGTTTTTCGCCATAGAAGCGCTTAAAGGTAGCCCGGTTTCTGAAAAGATTCAGCAGTTTTTTCAACAAGTTGGTATTGCTGTATTGATGTCCTTGATGGTTTTAGCCATGTTTTTGGATGTTGAAAGACTATTTCAATAATGTCCGCGACTAGTTTCGTTCATTAGTAAAGATTAGATAAACACTGTCTGTTTGTTTTATGACAGCAAAACATTAGTTTTATTTTGAGAGAGATGTAAAGTAATGAGCAAAACAATTAAAATCGCAGCATTATCCTTGTTGGGTTTTTATGGAGCTACGGCGAGCGCTGATGAAAATGCAGTTCGTCAGGCACTAACTAAATCAATGCCCTCCATGAAAATAGATTCAGTCAAACCATCAGAAGTTAAAGGACTTTATGAAGTGATGGTCGGTGCTAATATCTTTTATGCTTCCGATGATGGTAAATATTTGCTGCAAGGCCGCTTGGTTGATATTGCTGCCCGCAAAGATCTGACTGAAGAAAAGTTAGGGGCAGGGCGCAAGTTAGCTTTAGAAAAAATTAGTGAAGATAAGATGATTGTTTTCAAGCCTAAAATTAGCAAATATAAAGTCGCTATTTTTACTGATATCGATTGCGGTTACTGCCGAAAATTGCATTCAGAGCTCGATAGCTATTTGGCGCAAGGTATTACTATTCAATATCTGTTCTTTCCGAGAGCGGGCAAGCCCTCTGAGTCTTACGATAAAGCCGTATCAGTTTGGTGTGCTGATGACCGGAAAGCCGCGCTCACCGCTGCTAAAAAAGGCGAAAATCCTAAGCCTAAAACCTGCACTAATCCTGTCGATGAGCACATGAAGCTAGCTGAAGAGTTCGATGTTAAGGGTACGCCGATGATAGTTACTGAGAAAGGCAGTGTTTATCCTGGCTACTTACCGGCAGCGCAACTGCGTGAAGCTTTAGAGTCTGAGCAAACTGGAAAGTAATCACTATTCGAATAGAATCTCCTAAAACCTTGGACAAGGCGGGGTATTAAAAAGATCGGGCTATTTATTAGCCCGATTAGCGATAATCTCGGAGACAACGGAGGGATCTGCCAGCGTTGAAGTATCTCCCAAGCTATCAATCTCATTGGCGGCCACTTTGCGCAAAATCCGACGCATGATTTTTCCTGAGCGGGTTTTGGGCAGCCCGATTGCCCATTGAATAATGTCAGGATTAGCAATAGCGCTAATTTCTTTTTTAACTAAATCGATCAGTTCTTTCTTAAGTTGATCAGATGGTTGTACACCAACATTTACAGTCACATACGCGTAAACTCCCTGGCCTTTAATGTCATGCGGATAGCCAACAACCGCGGCTTCGGCGACATCGTGATGTAACACCAGGGCGCTTTCGATTTCGGCAGTACCTAATCTATGCCCTGAAACATTGAGCACATCATCAACACGACCGGTAATCCAGTAATAGCCATCACTATCACGGCGGGCACCATCTCCCGGGAAATAATAGCCGGGATAGTTTTTAAAATAGGTATCGATAAAACGTTGATGATCACCATAGATAGTACGGGCCTGACCTGGCCAGGAACGGCTGATGACTAAAATACCTTCGGCTTCGTCGGTAATGATTTGCCCAGTGTTGTCCATAATTTCTGGGATGATGCCGAAGAACGGTTTAGTTGCCGAACCGGGCTTTAGATCAGTGCTACCTGGTAGTGGTGTAATTAGAATCCCGCCGGTTTCTGTTTGCCACCAAGTATCCACAATCGGGCAGCGATCATCACCAACTGTATGGTAATACCATTCCCAAGCTTCTGGATTGATAGGCTCGCCAACACTGCCCAGAATACGCAAGCTTTGGCGAGATGATTGTGTAACAAAGTCATTACCTTGCGCCATTAATGAACGAATCAATGTCGGTGCAGTGTAAAAAATATTGACCTGATGCTTGTCGATAATTTTCCAGCATCGATCTGCCTCAGGGTAGGTAGGCACACCTTCAAATATTAGGGTAGTGGCACCATTGCACAGTGGGCCATAAATCATATACGAATGACCGGTAATCCAACCAATATCGGCGGTACACCAATAGATATCGCCATCATGATAGTCAAATACGTATTTATGAGTCATGGCGGCATACAGCAGATAACCGCCGGTCGTGTGTAACACCCCCTTAGGTTTACCGGTAGAGCCCGATGTGTACAAGATAAACAGTGGATCCTCTGCATCCATCAGCTCAGCTGGGCAATCGCTAGACACTTCTGTCATGGCTTGGTGGTACCAGATATCACGTTGCTCATACCAGTCAATTGGTGCCTCGGTATTTTTGATAACGATGACTTTTTGCAAATTGGGGCAATGTTCGGCGGCAATATCAACATTACTTTTTATCGGGGTGATTTTCCCCCCGCGATTATTTTCATCGGCACAAACCAGAAATCGGCAATCAGCATCTAGAATCCGGTCTTTTAACGCCTCGGCAGAAAAACCGCCAAATACGATGGAATGAACTGCGCCAATACGTGTGCAGGCCAACATGACTGTGGCTGCTTCAGCAATCATTGGCAGATAAATGCATACCCGATCGCCTTTTTTTACACCCAAACTTTTTAGAACGTTGGCGAATTTGCAAACTTGTTCATGCAGTTCCCGATAGGTGATTGTTTTATCTTTGTGAGGATCGTCACCCTCCCAAATGATAGCCACTTGCTCGCCGCGTTTTTCAAGATGACGATCCACGCAATTGACGCTAACGTTCAATTTGCCGCCTGCAAACCAACGCATATGACCTTCATTAAAATTGACGTCCATGACTGTGTGCCAACGTTGGTCCCACAATAAAAATTTTTCAGCCTGTTCAGCCCAAAATATATCAGGCTCAACTATAGAACGCTGATACATGTCTTGGTAAGTGTCAGCTTTGATTAAAGCCTGAGACGCTATCTCTGGTTTTACAGAATAAATTTTAGACATGCTTTAATCCTTGGATCTATTTATTAGAATAAATCATTGGTATATAGTCTCAAAAGCGTTACACCCCAGTAAATACTTAACATGTTTGTGTGGAGTAATTTAAATTAACGAGCAAGCCTTGAAAAATATATGTGGAACCTTGCAAGTAAACACATCAATTGTATGCTGTGGGATTAAAAAAGGTGGTGTGGGTTTTGTTCTTTCGGGCTTTGCCCTAAACTAATACGATTATAATTAAGTAGCTTGATTCTGCTAATGCCAGAGAATTTTAAACATTAAACTTGAGTCTAAGACTTGAGTTGTTAACGCGGTTTATAAAATTATCCATGTCAAATTGGGCGGCAGGGAGACAATTAAGCCTCAGTTTCCCGCTTAAAAGTCAACCCAGTTTATGTACGGCAGCTTTAGCAAGTTCACTCAATGCTGAGCCATCTTCTTGACAGTAATCAATAATTGCTTTTCGCATTCTAGGATCCCAAGAGCGCAAGATGTGTTGTTTTACGCCTTCACTAGCAAGTTCCTTATCGCTTTCTGAATTAAAAAAATCACTTATATCATTAGCCATTTTGATAAGTCTGTCAGTTTTCATAGTGCAGTATTAGGTATTATTTAATTGATGTGGTGGTATGAGTCAATCGTTGCGGATGGCTGTAAACGACATGTTGATTGTCTCGGGCAAAACCAATTAAGGTTAATCCCGCTTCGTTGGCTAAACGAATCGCCAACCCAGTGGGTGCTGAAATAGCAGCGAGTAAAGAAATACCTACCCAAGCTGTTTTCTGGACCATTTCATAGCTGGCGCGACTGGTTACAATAACGAAACCAGAGGATAAGTCTTTACCGGTGCGCAATAAAAATCCTATCAATTTGTCTAGCGCGTTATGGCGACCCACGTCTTCCCGCAATTCTATGATGCCCTGTCCAGGCAACGCCCATGCGGCAGCATGAACTGAGCCGGTTAGTTGATTTAAGGTTTGGTGTTGCTTGATACCCATTAAAGCGGAGCTTAAATCATCGGCTGAGAGCGTCAAACCATTACTGACAGAATTAGGTTGGCGTATGGCTTGTTGCAGGCTGCTCGCTCCGCATAAGCCGCACCCAGTGCGCCCAGTTAAATTGCGGCCTTTATCAGCCATGCACTGAGCGCGGAAGTCAGGGATTTTTATTTGGATTTCTATGCCATTTGCGCGGTTATAAACTTTTGCACATAGCAATTCTCGGGGATTTTTAATGATCCCCTCAGTCACACTAAAGCCCAGCGCAAAATCTTCTAAATTGGTCGGTGTGGCTAACATAACCACATGAGGAATGCCGTTATAAACTAGAGAAATAGGCACTTCTTCGGCGACAAAATCGTACTGCTGCGACCGAATCCCATTTTGCCAGCGCTCAACTGTACTTTGTTGGTAACTAGGCCAGCCTAAATCCGATGGTAACGATTGCATAGCTGCATTATCGTCAGCCATTGTTTAAGCCTTGCTCCAGTAATTCCAATTGTTTTTCCGAAAATGTATGGTATTCCTGTTGCCACTCAGATGATTGGCTAACTTTCGTAACCTGCACGGCGGTTACTTTGTACTCAGGGCAGTTAGTTGCCCAATCTGAATTATCAGTAGTAATGACATTAGCGCCAGATTCAGGAAAATGAAACGTGGTGTACACCACGCCCGGTTGTACGCGATCTGTAATTAATGCCCGCAATACCGTTTCGCCAGAGCGGCTCTTGATGCCTACCCAATCACCAGACTTTAATCCCCTATCTTCAGCATCATGGGGGTGAATTTCCAAACGGTCTTCAGAATGCCAAGCAACATTGTCCGTACGCCGAGTTTGGGCACCAACATTATATTGAGACAAAATACGACCCGTTGTCAAAATCAAAGGGAATTTTGCATTAACTTTTTCCGCCGTCGCTACAAATTCGGTAAGCATAAACAAACCTTTACCGTTATCGCGCATGAATTCACGTTCATGCATGATAGGAGTGCCTTCAGAGTTTGCATCATAGCAAGGCCATTGCACACTGCCTAGTTGATCAATTTTTTCATAGCTGACACCCGCAAAAGTCGGGGTCAGACTGGCAATTTCAGCCATTATTTCGGACGGATGGCCGTAATTCATCGGGTATCCCATCGCATTCGATAGCATCTGAGTGACTTCCCAATCCTGATAACCCGCTAAAGGCCTCATCACTTTGCGCACGGGCGAAATACGGCGTTCGGCATTAGTGAATGTGCCATTTTTTTCTAAGAATGATGCGCCAGGAAAAAAGACGTGTGCAAATTTAGCCGTTTCATTCAAAAATATATCCTGCACAATGACACATTCCATGGAGCGCAGAGCAGCATGAACATGTTTAATGTCCGGGTCAGATTGGGCAATGTCTTCGCCTTCGCAGTACAAACCCATGAAGCTTTTGTCGAGTGCCGCTTCAAACATATTGGGGATTCGCAAGCCAGGCTCTGAGCTTAGGTCAGCGCGCCATGCTTTCTCAAAGAGCTGGTGAGTTTCGGTGCCAGAGACATGACGGTAGCCAGGGAATTCATGAGGGAACGAGCCCATATCACAGGAGCCCTGGACATTATTTTGTCCTCGCAGCGGGTTAACACCCACACCGTCACGGCCTAAGTTGCCCGTTGCCATTGCTAGATTAGCAATACCGATGACCATCGTAGAACCCTGGCTGTGTTCTGTCACACCCAGTCCGTAGTATATAGCGGCGTTGTTAGCTGACGCATACAGCCTTGCTGCCGCTCTAACTTCAGCGGCTGGAACCCCGGTTATCGATTCGCTTGCTTCCGGAGAATGGTGTTCTTGAGCGATGAAGGTTTTCCATTTTGCAAAAGAGGCAACATCACAACGCTCGTTAACAAAAGCCTCGTCAATTAAATTCTCGGTAACAACAACATAAGCTAAGGCATTGATGAGTGCTACATTCGTGCTAGGACGTAGTTTAAGGTGATAATTAGTCTTAACATGCGGACTTTTGTTTACTAAATCAATCTCGCGAGGATCCGCAATAATTAGCTTTGCACCTTGACGCAAACGTTTCTTCATTTGGGAAGCAAACACCGGATGTCCGTCCGTTGGATTAGCGCCAATGACAAAAATAACATCAGCCTTCATAACTGAGTCAAAATTCTGTGTGCCCGATGACTCCCCAAAAGTTTGCTTAAGTCCGTAACCGGTCGGTGAGTGGCAAACCCGCGCACAAGTGTCGACGTTATTGTTGCCAAATCCGGCACGAATCAGTTTTTGCATAATATAAACTTCTTCGTTCGTGCAACGGGAAGACGTTATGCCACCGATTGAGTCTTTGCCGTATTTTGCCTGGATTCGTTTGAGTTCTGAAGCAGCATGGTTAATCGCTTCCTCCCAACTAACTTCTTTCCAAGCATCTTTAATGCTGGCACGAATCATCGGCTTAGTAATCCGGTCTTTGTGCGTGGCATAACCAAAAGCAAAACGACCTTTTACACAGGAATGGCCATGATTGGCTTTACCGTCTTTATTAGGCACCATGCGGACAACTTCTTCGCCCTTCATTTCGGCTCTAAATGAGCAACCTACGCCACAATAGGCACAGGTGGTAACAATTGCATGTTCAGGCTGACCGTGATCAATGACCGATTTCTCCATCAATGTTGCAGTAGGGCAAGCTTGTACGCAAGCACCACAGGAAACGCATTCGGAATCCATAAATGACTCATTTTGGCCGGGAGATACTTTGGAATCAAAACCACGGCTGTCAATAGTTAAAGCAAACGTGCCTTGGGTTTCTTCACAGGCGCGCACGCAGCGAGAACAGACGATGCACTTACTGGGGTCAAAACTGAAATAGGGATTACTTTCGTCTTTAGTTGCCTGCAAATGGGTTTCGATTGGATTGTAGCGAACTTCGCGCAACCCAACTGCTCCGGCCATATCTTGCAACTCACAGTCACCATTTGCGGAACAAGTTAAACAATCCAGGGGATGATCAGAAATATATAGCTCCATCACACCACGACGCACATCCGCTAACTTTTGATTTTGCGTTGAAACCTTGAGTCCCTGAGCAACTGGAGTAGTACAAGATGCCGGCATGCCGCGACCACCTTCAATCTGTACAACGCACAAGCGACATGAGCCAAAGGGCTCAATGCTATCAGTGGCACATAGTTTAGGGATTTCTATACCAATAGAAGCAGCAGCTCGCATAATCGACGTGCCAGTGGGTACTGTTACCTGAAAACCGTCAATTTCTAAAGTAACATTAGTATCTGCATTGCTTTGTGGGGTGCCAAAATCTTTTTCTTTATCGATGCTCATGGTCATTTCCTCGTATCAGTTTCAGGCGGCGTTGGCTTCTGCAGTAATCCCGAAGTCTTCAGGAAAATGGTTTAAAGCGCTAAGCACCGGATAGGGAGTCATGCCACCTAATGCGCACAGAGAGCCATTAAGTAGTGTGTTGCATAAATCACGAAGTAACGGCACATTTTTATCAAGGTTGCGACCATTGATAATTTCATCGATTACTTCATAGCCTCTTGTAGAACCAATACGGCAGGGCGTGCATTTGCCGCATGACTCAATAGCACAAAACTCCATGCTGTAACGAGCCATCTCCGCCATATCCACAGTATCGTCAAATGCGACTACACCGCCATGTCCTAAAACAGTCCAGATTGCTGCGAATGCTTCGTAATCGAGTGGCGTGTCAAATTGAGACTCGGGCATATATGCACCCAACGGCCCACCTACTTGTACTGCTTTGATAGAGCGACCGGTAGCTGAACCACCACCAAAATCATAAAGCAACTCACGCAGGGTTAATCCAAACGCCAATTCGACCAAGCCAGTATGTTTAAGGTTCCCGGCCAATTGTAAAGGTAAAGTGCCACGGGACCTGCCCATACCAAAATCTTTATAGAAATCGGCACCTTTATCCAAGATGATCGGCACAGAAGCCAAGGAAATAACGTTGTTAACGACAGTAGGCTGGCCAAATAGACCTTTTACGGCAGGTAGTGGTGGTTTAAAGCGAACCAAACCACGTTTTCCCTCTAGACTTTCCATTAAGGATGTTTCTTCGCCACAGACATAAGCACCTGCTCCGAGTCGAACCTCCAGATGAAAGCTTTTGCCGCTACCTTGTATATTGTCACCTAGATAGCCAGCTGCGTAAGCCGAACTGATTGCGTTGTTTAAAGCGATATGTGCATGAGGATATTCGACTCGCAGATAAATGTAACCTTGTGTTGCACCCACGGCTATGCCCGCGATAGTCATGCCTTCAATCAGCACAAACGGATCACCTTCCATGACCATGCGATCCGAAAAAGTTCCAGAATCACCCTCGTCGGCGTTACAAATTATGTATTTTTGTTCGGATGGGGTATTGAGAACTGTATTCCATTTAATACCGGTAGGGAAAGCAGCGCCTCCGCGGCCACGCAATCCTGAATCGGTCACTGTTTTAACAATATCGGCCTGGGATAGTGCTAGCGCATTGGTTAAGCCTCGATAACCTTCGTTTTTAACGTAATCATTCAGACAAATCGGATTTGTTTTACCAATTCTAGCGAACGTTAGGCGTTGTTGCTTCTTTAAAAAACTAATTTCTTCAGTCAAACCCAGGCTTAAAGCATGAGCTCCACCCGTTACAAAATTCGCATCAAATAAGCCAGATACGTCGTTAACCTGGACAGGCCCGTATGCAGTTCGACCCTGACTCGTTGCGACTTCAACCATGGGTTCCAGCCAATACATACCTCTGGAGCCGTTACGAATTAACTCAATTTGTACGCCTCTTTTTTCACCTTCAGAGATAATTGTCGAAGCAACCCGGTCAGAGCCTAGGGAAATAGCGCCAGAATCGCATGGGACATAGATGGTTACAGTCATAGTGACTCTCCTAGCTCGTTAATGACAGCGTCAAACGTATCAGCAGATACTCTTCCATAAATATCTTTACCGATCTGCATTGCTGGAGAACAGGCGCAGTTGCCCAAACAGTAAACAGGTTCTAGCGAAAATTTGCCATCGCCCGTTGTTTCATGAAAATCAATTCCTAGCTTGGTTTTGGCGTGATTTTCAAGATTCTTGCCACCCATTGCCTGGCAAGATTCAGCCCGACAAATATGAACCGTATGCTTGCCGGGCGGCGTATCACGGTAATAATGATAAAAGCTAATTACGCCATGGACCTCGGCGCGAGAAAGATTAAGAGCCTTTGCAATATCCGGTATGATTGCAGAAGGAACATATCCCAAGGCATCCTGAATTCCATGCAAAATAGGTAACAGCGCCCCTGGCTTATCTTTTAGGCTTTCGATTATATTTTGAACGGTGGTTTGGGTAGCAATTGATTCTGCCATGATCATCTCAAAATTGTGTGATTCCATTCATCAAAAAAACAGATAGCCCTTATCTGCCGCATGTTCAAAGGTGGGGCATAGCATAGCATAAGAAAATTTATGTGTAACGCACCAAGCTTTCAATAACCGACGTTTTTAGTTGGTTATTTAAAGGTTACCTATCTTCGAATCTTATGGATTAAACTGAAAAACTAACACACTAACTTTTTGATTCTTTACCGTTGTATTTACGATTCAGAGTATCTTTTTCCATATAACCAGACGTTGTCAATTTAAAACACTCTATTTCACGTTTGTAAGTATGGTTCAATCACGCTAATTAGTTTATTTTTATTGTCGGTTAGGTAATGAAAAATATTTCTACTCTCTTAGGCAACATGATCTCTCCAAACTCAGGAAATGGAACTTATGACAGCACAACAACTTTGGCGACGCTACCAGGACTGGCTTTACTTCAATGAAAACTTGGGTTTATATCTAGATGTCAGCAGAATGCGCTTTGATGATGATCTCGTAACAAGTTTACAACCTAAATTTAAACAAGCCTTTGAGCGAATGGATGCTTTGGAACGGGGCGAAATTGCTAACCCGGACGAAAATCGAATGGTAGGACATTACTGGTTGCGTGATCCGGACTTGGCTCCCATTGAGTTTAAGCAGGATATTGTTGATTCTCTCGACGAGTTGGAGGCTTTCAGCAAGAAGATCCATGATGGCAGTATTCACCCGCCTCATGCCGAAAAATTTACCGATATTTTATCAATCGGTATTGGTGGCTCGGCGCTCGGTCCGCAGTTCGTCGCAGATGCCTTAACAGCTGATGATGCGCCCATGGCTATCCATTTTATCGATAATACCGATCCAGCCGGATTTGATCGCGTCCTTAACCGTTTGCGTAACCGTCTGAACACCACATTGGTTATTGTCACCAGTAAATCTGGCGGCACAGCAGAAACACGCAACGGTATGTTGGAAGTCAAACATGCCTATGAACAACAGAGTCTGAGCTTTGCCGCTCATGCAGTAGCGATTACTATGCCGGGTAGCAGTATGGATGAACTGGAGCGTCTGGAAGGCTGGCTGGCAGAGTTTCCTATGTTTGATTGGATTGGCGGACGCACTTCGGAGATGTCTTCGGTCGGCTTATTGTCAGCCTGTCTATTAGGTATTGATAGCCGCGCCATGTTAGCGGGTGCCAAAGCCATGGACAAAGCCACGCGTACACCGGAAATCAAAAGCAATCCCGCAGCATTATTGGCGATGTGTTGGTATTTCGCTGGAAATGGGAAGGGCGATAAAGATATGGTCATTTTGCCTTATAAAGACAGCCTAATTCTGCTTTCCCGTTATTTACAACAACTGGTTATGGAATCGTTGGGCAAGGGCAAAGATCTTGATGGTAATAACGTCTGTCAAGGTATAGCGGTTTACGGCAATAAGGGTGCAACCGACCAACATGCTTACATTCAACAACTTCGCGAAGGTATCGCTAATTTTTTTGTAACCTTTATTGAGGTACTAAAAGACCGCGATGGCCCATCTATTGAAGTTGAAGCTGATACCACCAGCGGTGACTTTTTGTCTGATTTTTTACACGCGACCAGAACCGCTCTGTACGATAACCAAAGAGACTCTATTACATTGTCTATATCCGCTGTCGATCCGCAGTCAATTGGTGCTTTAATTGCACTCTATGAAAGGGCTGTCGGGTTGTACGCTTCGTTAATCAATATTAATGCTTATCATCAGCCAGGGGTCGAGGCGGGAAAAAAAGGCTCGGTGTGCTTAATCGCATTGCAGCGAACCATCCTGCAATTATTGAGAAACTCTTCGCAACCGTTAACACTGATCAATTTGGCAGAAAAAGCTGAAGCGAGCGAGCAGATTGAAGCAGTCTATAAAATTGTCAGACACTTGGCTGCTAATAGCAGAGGTATTACCGTAACCGGCAAACCGACCCAGCTTGAGCAGCTGCTCATTAGTTTTAGCGCCAAAGCTTAACCGGTCAGATTTTAATACTGTTTGGACATAACATTATTTTTCACAACAGCGCTGGGCTGGGATGTGTTAACTTGCAGCGACGGTAATGAATAAACTTTGGGTAATTTGGCCTTTCCTATATAGGGAATGGTTATTGCAAAGTTTGAGAATGCCCGATTTAACCGCTAACGCATTAATAATCCCTTCAGAAACTGAGTTCGCTATGCATAAAAACGATTTTCTTATCCACCATGTTAGTGTGATCGCTGCTGATATTGAAACATCGCTGAAATTTTATTCCGGTGTTTTGGGTTTGCAACAGATTGCACGGCCAGATTTGGGTTTTCCGGGCGCGTGGTTGGCAGTGGGCAGTTCGCAGCAGCTGCATTTATTGCAATTAGATAATCCTGATCCCATCACTGGGCGACCTACGCATGGCGGCAGAGATCGGCATGTTGCATTAACCGTGCCTGATATCGCCGCTATCAAAGCTACATTGGATAACGCGGGTGTGTTTTATACTTTGAGCATCTCTGGCCGCAAAGCCTTGTTTTGTCGAGACCCGGATGGCAATGCGGTAGAGATTATAGAAAGGCCGCCGTTAACTGCTAGCTAGTAGATTTACCAGCAATCAGCAGCGGTGACTCCGGTTGCTTGATTTGTGATACCTTTTACACCGGTATTGGTTAAGGTTAATGTACCGCATTTGTCATTAGCCTGAACGCCAGTCGGCGCCGAGTTTAATGTATAAGTGTTAGCAGTTGCTGCACTAATAGTTACCGTGTAATAGCTGGTCCCTCCAACCGGAACAGAAGGGGTTCCAGTGTCATTGGTTGCCGTTCCACAAGTACTTGTGCCGCCGGTGCCGCCGGCATCACAATAACTGTTATTGTTGACCGTAAAATGCCGTTCCATTGAGTTTGCAAGTCCTAACAAAATGCCTTTTGCATCCGCCCTCCGTGATTTCCTAACACTGTCCTGATAGCTGGGGTAGGCGATACTGGCCAAAATTCCTACAATGGCTACTGTTATCATTAACTCAATTAACGTAAAACCTGATGGTGATTTATTCATTTTGCTCATTCCGTTATGTTTAGCAGTTCAAGGTTTTAACAGTTCTTTAAAATTATTTCAATTGCCGCCAGGATCTGCGTACCGCTGAGTTGAGTCCTATATCGGTGATCATGCCCATGGCACCTGATGCGGTACCACTCAAATATTTGTAATCAACGCCACTGGACGATTCAACGACAGCCGGAGATTTAGTCATGCCTATTTCGGAGTCCACACCTGAAGCTGGTCCGGTGACTGAATTGCCTGCAATCGTTACGGTCACATTATCGTTACTGTTGACCGCGCCATCGCCGTTAGTATCAAACGGTGCACCACCGAATGCGCCGCCACCGATAGCATCGACTTCCATCAGCCAGGATCTTCCACCGGTCTTACAAGGATTTGGATCAGGAATGGCTGTTGCGAATACCACAAAACCACGCCGCATTAACGGATAGCTGACAACCCGTTCCCCTTCGGCGACATTGCCTGGTTTAACTAAATTTAATGCCCAACCATTTTTTAGCGAGCTGGTCGTAGAACAACCGGTGCTGGTAGCAGCATAGCATACTGGATTTTTTGACACTATTCGAACCGGTTTAGTGGTTGAGCAGCTCCCCGTGCCAGTCGCGCAAGTTGAAGTTGCAAGACCCTCAAAATCTATGCTTTGTTCTTGCAGGTTAGCTCTATCAGTAATATAGTCAACAACACGGTCAGCAGTAGGGGTCGATAATAGGACATTTGTCTTGTCCCATAAACCGTAAAAAGTTTGCACTTGCGGGTTGGAGCCTATCAGATTATCGCCAGTTTCAAAATACTTGCCAGTGCCGAAATAGACCATTAAGCTTTTATATGCAGGATTAGTTCCAGCTTGTCCAGCGGGGCCTACGTTGGGTTTGCCGGTAATCGGTTGTCTATTTGCAGCTGGACAAGTCGTACCTGTTGTTGTGCAGGCGACAAAGAACGGAGCGGCAGGCGTAGTCCAGCTACCGGCGCTTCCAGAGACATCAAATCTCCATAAGTTGCCATACAGATCACCCGCATAAATAGTATCAATGCCATAATTATTGTCAGTATCGACCCCAATGGGTGAAGAAAGTCCGTTTTTGTTGGTTGTACTACCCACGCCGGTATCTATTTTTTGCAATACAGCGCCTGTTAAGGCGTTAATCACAAACAACACGGCATGGCCGTTATCGCTGTTATAACCGTTAGCAACGAGCGCTGCCCAGCTACCATCTTCCATTCTGACCACGGACGGTTGAGTTAGCGTATAACCTAAATCAACATCGTCGGTGTGGGTGAATTCCCATAATGCACTGCCCGCCGCAAAGGTTGGATTGGTTACATCCAATCCAAACACAGCACGACCACCTGCTCCTGTACTGCCTACCAGAACGCTTCGCCAGCTCGAACCATCATAGACGTCACCAGCAGCCGATGCGCCATCGACATAATATTGGTGAGAATAACCAAGCGAGGTTAACTTGCTTAATTCTGGGAATAACGCATTGGGCACATAACCGAATACTTCCAGTCCACCTGAGGACGCTGTGGCATTAAAGCCATGCAACATGCCATCATTGGCACCCACATAAATCATGGGTTGCCGGCTGGATTTACCCGCTAGAAAAGTGCTGTAACTCGTGCCCAGGCTGGACAATGCCCCATAGCCGTAATCTTCACTGCCGACATAAGTTGGGTCGGAGTTAACTATGTCGCCAAGGCGAGAAATATTTCTATTTCTGAAAATGCCGTTCGTATTTTTTATTTCATTCGTGTCATCACCCCGTAACCAACTGACCCGCAAAGAACCTTTGCCATCGTTGCTACCGGCTAAAGTGTTTAAATCGGTTTGCTGAGTAGGCGTTAAGTTGTTCCAGTCAAAGATAACGCCTCGAGAACCCGCCGCTGCTAACGGGTTGTAGGTATAGATATTACGGTTGGTGTGCTCAGGAAGCGTGGCGCTCCAGGCATCCGTCAATGTGCCGTCGCTAGGATTAACGTTAAACGCTTTTAAGGAACCGCTCCAGTCGGTAGAGTCAAATTTAGCTTGGTAAACCTGCGTGCCGGTATTTAGTTGCGATGAGTTCGCGGCAACTGCAGATGCGGACGATTGTTTACTGTCAATTGAGCTGAACGCCTTAGAGAGTGCGCTGACTAATTTGCCAGGATCGGAGGCTAACAAGTAGTTATCCGGCTCGCCATTGCCATCGCTATCCCATTCAGTGTTGCTTGCACTGTTGGATTTATCAACGTTGGGATTATTAGCTCCGTTGCTGGGATTATTTATATCAACAGTATCGACAAAACCACCGTACTTGCCTGCCAACCACAATGGATTAGTTGGGCCTATGTTCGGTAAGAAATGATATTCTTGAGTGTCGATCATGTAAGTACTGATCGTCTGCTTATCAGCCAGATCGGATCTTAAATCCTGGGTGTTAGCATACCAAGCCAAACCCGCAATGTAATAGGTATTGTCGCGTGCTGCCCAGTCGTTTAAGGCGCTTTCGGGGCAAGTTCCCATAACACTGCCCAGGCCAGCACCGGCAATGTTTTTACGCGAACACAGTGCAGTATGGTTGCCATCGCCGCCGGTAACCATAAAATTATTTAAATCAAACCTGTAAATGTTGGATTGATACCAACGACCGTTCTCCATGGCACCCACTTGGTCGGTTAACGATTTGACATCAATATCTCCATCAGCATTGGATGGTTGTCCCCAGTCATTGGTCAGACCACCACCAGCCGGGGCATTAAGGTCGTAAGTGCCGCCAGGAGGAGTGGCATTATTGATGGTTTGAGAGGTAAAAGCAGTGCCAGGCAGATGTTTGTCTAACCACGGATAAGCGTCGTTGATCGCAATAATGCTGTTTTTTTGGCAGGAATGTTGAATAGGGTCGTCCCATTCTCCCTCTTTATAGAACCAAAATCCGCCATTTCTGGCATCACCGCTTGTACGGTTAATTGAGTTGTAGTTTTCTGTGGTCGGTCCCAGATTTTTAAAATACCGCACACTTTCATAAAACAGTTCGGATACCGGGTCGTAGCTTTTATAGCCGTTGGTACTGAATTGATTGATGTAGTTAATAATACCGCTGTTCAAATTATCGGTAGCACCGTCCGGATTGTTGACTAACAAACCATCATCGCCGAATTCCTTGTTGGGATTATTGGTCAATCCACCGCTACCATCCGGTTGTAAGGGGCCGACATATTTCATCTTGGAGCGTAATACGCCGCCGTGACGATTAAAGTCGTTATCCGCAGTGTAACTGCTTAACGCAAAGCGTTTGGAACTGGCATATTTTTGCAGCTGGCCTTCCGGTTTGTAATAAGTAGGGCCAGAGGCTGGGGTATAAGGTACGCAATTGGTCTCCATATTGGCGCTGTTTTCACACAACTTAACCTTAATGTCGAAAGAACCTTTGTCGGGGTTGTTACCGGTGGCGTTGGCGTAATCAGTGCCAATGCGCATGCTGAAAGAGCCGACTCTTCCACCACCCAGGTTTGAAGGTGGATCGGAGTTGACAATAAAAAGGGTTGCATCGCCGTAGGGTGTTACTGTGGATGGTGCTACGTTGATGGAACTATTAATGACTTTAACCGGAAACCAGGAATCGTGGCTACGCGCGCGCCGAACCACAGTACTCGCAATGGTGTCAGTGATACGGTAGCCGCCGGTCATGCCCCAGATAAATTCATCGATCGCGGTCATACTAGCCCAGTTTAAAAAGTTACCACTCCATTTTCCTGAGCACACATGGATAGTAGCCGCACCGCTGGGTTCGAACTGGCCAGCGCTGTAATCGTAGCATTTTTTGGGGTCGAAATAGCCCACATATTCGGTAGTTGGCGAATAGCAACTGCCAATATTGTCGGCAGAATTATCCCCCAACGCATTATCCACGCGACCGTTACAACCGGTTGGATTGCCCGGTTGATCGCTATAAGCGGCGCCGCCCATCGGCCCTTCTACCGACAGGTTAATCAACACATTGGGATCCGCTGAAATAGTTAAATACAGTGGCGATTGCGACAACCCGGCGTGGCTGTTATGGGCGAATAGCCCCAGGACTAAGCCCAGTAATAATGGAGTTGATTGATTTATCCAATCGCGGTAAGACCAATCTTGATTGTATTTTTCTTTATTCACTTAAAATCTCCAGGGTACTCAGCTTGCAAAATACTAGAAAGGGTCGTTTGTTACCCAGCAGTGAAAATAGACTGCAAAATGACAACAGTAGTGGGTGAGCTTCCGGTGGCTCTAACGGTTATTTTGTAGGGTGTTGATAAATGACCAGAGCAGGGCAGGGTAAAACAGGCTGCCGGTAATCTTTGGATGATGTATTGCGGGGGGGCGATACCATTACCTAAGTCACCTATACCAGAAGTTTCCACCGGGTTATTAGTCCAAAATACGTCTGTCATAATTGCCGCTTCAGCCGGTATAGTTGATGTTTGAGAATATAATCCGTTAGTCCCGGCATTATCGAATGCTGAAGCCGGATTAGCTGAATCCGGCTTCAAACGATTTTCCGCTTCTCTAAGAACAGATTCCGCCGCTTGAAAGGCCAGATTTTTATCGCGCATGTTGCCGGCCATTTTTTCTTCCAGCGTGGTGACCTGCGACGCGGTAACGCCGATTAGCGTTAACAATAGCAACATAATTAGGCTGATGATTAATACAGCCCCGGATTGATGGTGGATTGAACTAGAAAAAGCAGGCAGAGTAGTCCGACGCGCTGTGGAAATGATGGGTCTGTTATTTTTTTTCATAGTCACTTCGTGTTATTCCAGTCGGTTACGCACGACAATGGTGGAGGTGAAGTTGCGTCTGATTCTGCCATCACCGGTTGGTATCAGGTTACCTTCCAACGTGCGTGCGGTTAAGGTGATACGGATGCTCACGACTTTAGGCCAATCTGCAGCTGACAAACTATTTGCTGAAACATAATAGTTTGGGGTCCCGTATTTGTTTTGAGGAGTAGGGGGGTCAGTATCGACGCCATATAAAATCTGCATGTTTTCAATGCCTTCAACAACATCGGCGTTGGCAGTTGTGATGCAGTTGGTAGTGCGCCGCAGCGCATTATTTACAATCGAATAGGTAATTATTGATGTGGTGTCTGTGTAGATATTGGCAGGATCAGCTAATTTTGGGCAGGAAATTGTCGGTGCAGGAACAACAGGTGTACCGCAGTTCCATACGTCGGTTCGCTCGAATGCGCCTCTCAAGGTCATACTATCAGGTGCTCCTGATGCTCCATCAGTGCCATCAATTTCTGTGCTTGTTGGGATCATACAGCCCCAAAATCCCGCCATTCGAATATCCCTGGATAAAAAACCTATTGCAAAACGACCATTTTCTTGCAGCCTGGACAGATTTTCCTGCATTCGGTTGGTTTGTTTGCCGCTGACAAATATTTGTAGTATGCCGCCCAACAAAAATACGCCTATTAACAAGGCGATCATGATTTCTACTAAGGTCATGCCAGATTGGTCAGCTCTGTTTTTCATAATTGAAAGCTCACTTCAAAGCGTTGATTAGCGCCGCTTTTGTCATCGTCCCACCAAATTTTTACCGTTAGGCTACTGCCAATTCCGTCGCAGGCACTGGCGGTTGCCGTACCATCTTCGGGCGTGGAGTCAACGCAAATGATCCCACTACCACTAGGCAAGCTTGCGGCAACATCTGTGTTCCAATCAAAAAGATCATTTTGCGCCATTTGTTCGGGCGTACAGCCGGAAGTTGTGTTGCAGGTGTTTACTTGGGTGGCTGAGCCAACAATGTATGCGCTAGTTGTTAAAGTGGCCTGAGTGGGAGGGTTTGGGTAATTTGGGTTCGCAATCGTTATATTAGCGCGCATTCTATCCGCCAAATCATAAGCCAACTGGGTAGCTACACTCCGATTGTATGCACTTTGGCTGTTGCCAAGGCTAGTGACTTGTAAACCGGCAAGTCCGAGTAGGCCGACCGCCAACACCAGCACGGCAATCAGGACTTCGATTAAAGTAAAACCATTGGTTCTGTTCATGGCACCATTAGCTGAATAAAGGTCTGAGGATTTACGGAAAACGCTCAGGGACATGAGGCTGTCCCCATATCAATTTTAACTCGACCGACATTATTGGTAACTATTGAGCGGGCTCTGGTCGTACTCGCATAGCTATCGCAAAGCCTGAAGGTGTTGGTTGGTAGATTACCACCGGCACAAGTTGAACCAGAACCTCTACTAAGTCCGTCAGGCAAATAGGCTACCCAACAGGCATAATTACCGCCGCTTCTTAGCGTGTATCCTTCAGGCAGGGGTTCATAAGTTCTCAATAAACAGTCCTCACCGGTTTCGCATAAGCTGGTGTCGCCGTCATCATTGAGTGCGCCGTTGCCATCATTGTCGACAAATATATCCCAACCTTCTTCCCATTGTTGGTTGGTGCTGCCTTTGTGCAGGATAGTGACTTGCAGGCCTCGCTTAACCGCTTCGCTGCGGGCAAAGTTTAATGCGGTTACTAATTCATTGGCATTGCTTGATAGTCGGTTGTTGGCGATAGTTTCAGTAAAGCTGGGAATGGACAGGGCTAATAAAATTGCCGCTATGGAAATGGTCACCAATAGTTCAACTAGCGTAAAGCCTCTAATTGGCGTGAGTTTGTTGGGCATGTTTTGATAATGTCCTTGTGACAGGTACTTTGATAACCAATTAATAGTCTTTGCAAATAGCGTAGTATAGGTAATACAAGGCGTTTGTGAATTTGCACACATATTTGCTTTTAAGACGCATAACGAGGAGGCTTTATACATACAAACTGGTGGCTAGGTTTATGTTCTGGGCGGTTCGGGTGTAGTTTATCATGGGTCTTGGGACGTTACGTTTTATGATTGATGGTTGAGTGTCATGTGTTGATTGAATCAATGACTCGCTCGCTACAGTACTTGATAACTCGGTTATTTTAACGTTCATCGTTCAATAACTCTTGTTACTTGTTGAATCTCAGCGGATATTTTGTCAGCTTTCCCTGACAAAGTGAATAATTGCTTTTGCCAAGTTGAACATGCGTAGAATCTTTCCAGGATTACAGCCAATTTGTGTATTTTGCTAGGCTGTATCCGTTTACATCTGTGCTTGTCCAGCATGATTTACTTTTTTCGATAACTTGGACAAACTATTTATTTCATCTATATTTCCTTGTACAACTGGATAATCAATTACTGAAATGGCTACAGCACCAACCGATTTTCAATTTAGTGGTCTTACCAAATGCCTAGTAGAAGATGGCCTATTAACTGAGAGCGCAGCGCAAATTCATACTCAGGAAGCCCAAAAGCAAAAAGTCCCGCTCATTAGCTATTTGGTGGCTAATAAATTAGTGAGTAGTAAAGCGGTTGCCTCCAGGGCGGCCGTTGAATTTGGCGTGCCTTTTTTTGATCTGAATGCTATTGATACCCGTGGTTTGCCTACTCACCTGCTCAGTGAGAGCCTGATCCGCAAGCACCACGTATTGCCGCTTCATTCCAGGGGCAAAACCTTATTTGTGGCCATGTCTGATCCAACCAATTTTCAGGCATTGGATGACATTAAATTTTTAAGTCGGCTTAATCCTGAAACTATTTTGGTTGAAGAAGATAAGCTGGTTAAGTTGATTGAAGTGGCTTTGGAAGCCAAAGATACCAGCATGTCAGCTTTGCTTGACGAAGATTTGGACAATATCAATATATCCGGCGGAGAAGAAAATCTGCCGGATGATAGCAACTCTGATATTGAGGATGCGCCGATTGTCCGTTTTGTTAACAAAGTTTTGCTGGATTCCATTAAAAAAGGCGCATCTGACATACACATGGAGCCTTATGAAAAAAACTTTCGGATTCGTTTTAGGGCCGATGGTATTTTGCACCAGATTGCCAGTCCGCCTGCACAAATAGCCAACAGAATTATTTCCAGAATTAAGGTAATGTCCAAGATGGACATTGCAGAACGCCGGGTGCCGCAGGACGGGCGTATTAAAATGACCTTATCGAAAAATCGGGCTATCGATTTTCGTGTCAATACCTGTCCTACGCTGTTTGGCGAAAAAGTGGTATTGCGTATCTTGGATCCTACCAGCGCCCAGATTGGTATCGAAAAATTAGGCTTCGAGCCGCAACAAGAAAAGCTATTTCTACAAGCCATCCACAAACCTTACGGCCTAGTATTGGTAACAGGTCCAACCGGTAGTGGTAAAACAGTCACGCTCTATACAGGCTTAAATATTCTCAATAGCGTGGAATGCAATATTTCCACTGCGGAAGATCCGGTTGAAATTACAGTAGAAGGCATCAATCAGGTTAATATGAACCCCAAAGCCGGATTGACCTTCGCCAGTGCGTTGCGGGCTTTTTTACGACAAGATCCGGACATTATCATGGTGGGGGAAATTCGGGATTTAGAAACCGCAGAAATTGCTGTTAAAGCCGCGCAAACTGGTCACTTGGTGTTATCAACTTTGCATACCAATGACGCACCACAAACCTTGAACCGGTTAATGCAAATGGGCATTGAGCCGTTTAACATAGTTTCGGCAGTCAACCTGATTATGGCGCAACGGCTTGCCCGGCGCTTGTGTGAACACTGTAAAAAACTGTCCGGATTTCCAGATAACATATTGTTATCCGCAGGCTTTAAACAAGAAGAATTGGCTAATTTAAAAGTTTATGGCCCAGTTGGTTGTGAACACTGCACAAACGGCTATAAAGGCCGGGTCGGGATTTATCAAGTTATGACTCTCAGCGAAAAAATGCGTGCGCTTATTCTTCAAGGTGGTAATGCTATGCAGTTGGCCGAACAGGCATTGTCTGAAGGTATCAATGATTTGCGGGCATCAGGCTTAAATAAAGTGCGTATGGGTATCACCAGTATTGAAGAAATTGACCGGGTAACTAAGGAATAAAGATGGCTGAACAAACTGAACAAATAGACTTTATCTGGGAAGGCACCGATAAAAACGGCAATAAGCTAACCAAAAGGGAGATTTCTGCTAAAAGTGAAATGGTTGCAAAAACCGAGTTAAAACGGCAAGGCTTTCGCGTCACCAAAATCAAGAAAAAGCCTAAACCCTTATTCAGCGCGAAGACCAAACCCATCACTCCCGGTGATATCGCCATATTTTCCCGGCAATTGGCTACTATGCTGGAAGCCGGTGTACCTTTAGTACAATCTTTCGATATCATTGGTAAAGGCCATGAAAACCCAAGCATGACCACTATGTTATTAAGTGTTAAAGCCGATATCGAGGGTGGTGATACCTTAGCCGAAGCGCTAAATAAAAAACCGCTGTATTTTGATGAGTTATTTTGTAATTTGGTTGAAGCGGGCGAGCAAGCCGGGGTTTTGGAAACGCTGTTAGACAAAATCGCGACTTATAAAGAAAAAACGGAGTCGATGAAGAAAAAGATCAAAAAAGCGCTAACTTATCCGGTTGCTGTTCTGGTGGTTGCTTTTGCGGTTACTGTATTGCTTTTGATTTTTGTGGTGCCTGTGTTTGAGGATTTGTTTAAAAGTTTTGGAGCTGATTTACCTTCGTTTACCCGAATGGTTATCGATATGTCTGAATGGATGCAGGAATGGTGGTGGATTGTTATCGGTATTATTGTCGGCTCTGTTTATGCCTTTGGGTATTTCAAAAAACGCTCGCGTGAGTTCAATCATTATATTGATAAAACTTTATTAAAAGTGCCGGTAGTTGGGCTTATCTTAAAAAAATCGGCAATTGCGCGTTTTTCCAGAACGTTGTCCACTATGTCTGCCGCAGGTGTGCCGCTGGTTGATGCCTTGGAATCGGTAGCCGGCGCTTGCGGTAACATTATTTTTTCTGAAGCGGTATTAAGAATGCGAGATGAAGTGGCGACTGGCCAGCGTTTGCAATTTGCCATGCAGCAAACCTCCTTGTTTCCGCACATGGTCCAGCAAATGGTTGCCATTGGCGAAGAATCCGGTTCAATGGACGCTATGTTGGCAAAAGTGGCCGATTTTTTTGAAGAGGAAGTGGATAATCTGGTTGATAATTTAAGCAGTTTAATGGAACCCATTATTATGGTTGTATTGGGTATTCTGGTCGGTGGTTTGATTGTTGCCATGTATTTGCCGATCTTTAAAATGGGCGCGGCCATTTAGTTTTTCACCGCAACGCAATTTAGAAAACCAATTATAAATCGTGTTTAATGACATTTTTTGTCGTTAACCGAACTATAAAATAAGAGGCGTCAGCCATTTAACTTAATGATTTATCCGCTAGTGCTGAATTTATTTATAGCGACTTTCGCAGGCACTAACGGGTAAAACTAAGGACTTCATCAGCCTCATGCTAGAACAACTCAATTTCTTTCTCAATTCACCTATTTTTTTCTCAATGCTGGCTGGCATAGTCGGGTTGCTGGTTGGTAGTTTTCTCAATGTGGTGATTTATCGCTTACCGGTGATGATGCAACGCAATTGGCGAAAAGAATGTCATGACTATTTAGAGTTGCCTTCAGATGGGGATATTGTCGAAGTTTTTAATTTATCCAAGCCTTTATCACGTTGCCCTAGCTGCAATACCCCGATCAAGCCATATCAAAATATCCCTGTTATAAGCTATATCTTTTTAAAAGGGCAGTGTGCAAATTGCAAACAGGCTATTTCGGTACGCTATCCGCTAATAGAGGCTTTTACTGCCATCGCTTCAGTCGTGGTAGCCTGGCATTTTGGTTATACAGCGCAGGCCGGTTTTGCCCTGTTGCTTACTTGGGTGCTCATTGCGCTGAGTTTTATTGACATCGATCATCAATTATTACCGGATTCCATCACATTACCCATGCTATGGCTGGGTTTGTTTTTAAGTGTGTTTAACTTATTTACCGACGCGCATGCCAGTATAATCGGTGCAATTTCCGGTTATTTGGTGTTATGGTCGGTTTATCAGTTATTTAAATTATTCACCGGAAAAGAAGGAATGGGCTATGGGGATTTTAAATTATTGGCGTTATTTGGCGCCTGGCTCGGTTGGCAATTTTTACCGATGATCATTTTATTATCGTCGCTGGTTGGGGCGGTGATTGGTATCAGTTTAATTTTGTTTGGTGATCGTGATCGTTCAGTCCCCATCCCTTTTGGACCCTATCTGGCTGTGGCTGGCTGGATAGCTTTGCTATGGGGTCAGGAAATTAATCAACTCTATTTAACGATGGCAGGCTTGTAATCTGGTGTTAAAAATCGGTTTAACAGGCGGTATCGGTTGCGGTAAATCCACTGTTGAAAAGATTTTTGCTAGCTTTGATATTCCTGTCATCGATGCGGATCTCATCGCTCATCAGCTGGTTACTGTTGGACAGCCAGCACTGGCTAAAATAGAGCAAACTTTTGGCAAGGTCATTCTTAACGCTGACGGATCGTTGAATAGAGCTGCACTTCGTGACATTGTGTTTTCCGACCCAAAGCAGAAACAAAAACTCGAAGCTATTTTGCATCCCGCCTGTTA
Source organism: Methylococcales bacterium (assembly GCA_965247565.1). GTDB lineage: Bacteria > Pseudomonadota > Gammaproteobacteria > Methylococcales > Methylomonadaceae > CBDFHF01. Next base: position 487,206 of record CBDFHF010000001.1, read on the forward strand.
TGAAACCATCCAAGTGCAACTAGCGGAGCTTAACAGCCCTTATTGCATTATTAGTATTCCCTTATTGTTTGAAACCAACATGCGGCATTTGGTAGATAGGGTATTGGTGGTTGATTGTCCGGTTAGCAGTCAGATTGAGCGGGTGCAGAAAAGAGATCAGCTAAGTCGAGCAAGAATTCAATCAATATTGGATAGCCAAGTATCCAGAGACTACAGAAAATCCCATGCAGATGACCTCATCGATAACGCAAGCGCAGATTCCGCGCTTGCAGAACAGGTTAAAACACTGCACAATTTCTACCTTTCGATAAGCGACCGTCAGGATAATGTAGTTAGTGAATACCCACACCATTTATGAATTTCCACTCAATGAAAGAATCCGCGTTTTCATAAGACTCGAGCAATTATTTTTCCAATTTAGCCATTTTTCTGCAGCCAGCAGCGTATATGACAAGCGTGCGGCAATTAATGCTCTGCTTGATATTATGATGATTTTTAAACGCAATGATTTAAAGTCAGAAATTCTTAAAGAGCTCGATCGCCATTGCACCACACTCAATAGAGTGGCAAATAACCAAAAAGTAAACACTGAAAAAGTACAGCAGTTGCTCGCTTCTGTCACCGAAATCAGCAAAAGACTTTACGCCTCAAATGGAAAAATAGGCGCACAGGTTATGGAAATTGATTTATTCCAAAGTATTTCACAACGCAGCTCTATTCCAGGTGGCAGCTGTTCCTTTGACTTGCCGGAATACCATTACTGGCTGGAGAAAAGTGAAGAAGATCACGCACAAGACCTGGCGCGTTGGTTCAGTCCATTCAATGACGCCCGCAACGCTATTAAATTTATCCTGGGCTTTATTCGCACCAGTAATCTGCCTACCCAAGAGGTGGCCGAAGCAGGTTTTTTTCAATTCACTTTAGATAGCAACCAACCTTTCCAGTTGATTAAAGTCAGCTTAGGCAATTCTTTGCCTTATTTTGCAGAGATTAGTGGTGGAAAACACCGCTGCTCAATTCGTTTTTTAGAACCTTCTGTTGAAGGAGATCGGCCTAAGCAAACTGAAGAACGGGTTCCTTTTTCTCTAACTTGCTGTATGTTTTGATGTCGGAAAAAAGCCAAGTGCTCACTGTTAAATGTCCCACTTGCTCAAGGCCTGTGCCTTGGTGTGCCGAACAACTATTCAAACCTTTTTGCAGCGACCGCTGTCGTCTAATTGACTTGGGTGAGTGGGTTATGGAAGAAAAGCGAATTCCCGGTGAGTCGCTACCGGAAGAATATGGGGATGATACAGATGATTTTTTTCAATAACGTTGGTTACAAAGTTATGTGGGACTCCGTAACAGCTTCGATTAAGTTGCTTAATTGAAGCTGTCGGTCCAGCGGGTCGTGATTAGTGAGCTGCGTCGTAAGTTGCTTTCATTTCAGTAAAGATTTTTAAAGCGTCTCTTAAAGCGGCTTCGCCGACTTGATTTTCACCTTTGTCAAAGGCTTCACGGGCAGCGACCAATTTATTATTGGCTTTTTGACGTGAGCGCTCGGTGGCTTCAAATCTAAATTCTTTTTGAGCTTGGCGAGCTTCACCTAAGGCACCCAGAATAGCTGCTTTATCGCCACCTTTTTCTACTAAGCTGGTGGCTTCATGCAATTTAGCTAGAGTAGTTTCTGCCGCAGCTCTTACCTTTGCATTGTGATCTTCAGCAGAAAAAGCTGAAGTTGAAGCCATAGCCATTGATGCAGCCATTGCAATAGAAACAACGATTGTTTTAATTGATTTCATATGATATCGAACCTTGAAAATAGATTTAGAATAGCCATAGGCGCCTAATTTTCCTGCATTAGGTGAATATAACTAGAAATTCTTGCACTGGAAAAAAACTGAGTAAAAGAATCGGGAATAATTATACCCTAACTCTTTTGACCCCAATGTTTTTTTATCGAAACCGTGTTAGGTTAAATTCTCTAAATCTCTTGTTTCGGGTTGTGCGGATTGTAAATCGGTGAGGATGAATCTCAGGGATTAACCTGAGATTCATGAGCAAACTATCAGAATTCGTATTTGAACCCAGCTTGGACTAAACGCGGCGAGCTAGGCAAAATACCGCGAACCCGGTCGACAATATAGTGATTATCAAAGATGTTTTTTACTGAGAAATACAGGTCTAGACCTGTGTAAACTTCATAGGTGGTGGCAATGTTGACCACAGCAAAGTCTTGAATTTTGCCATATTGCCCTGATCTGGCCTCGTTACTGTTAGGGCCATTTGGATGATCGGCGCCCGTTTCCAGGTTCATAAAATCACCAAATTGTTCGGCAACGAACACGGTTTCAACATGAAAGTCAAAGCCGTTTGGGTGAGAGTAACCTACGGTAGCCGTAAGCAAATGTTCCGGTGCGTACGGGCTACGTTTACCTGCTTTTGAGCCATAAACATTGCCACCCGGGCAGTTAGCCGACACAGTGCCATCGGAAAGTGGTAAGCAACGAAAGGGTGATAAGGCATCCGCAGTAGGTACCCAGGTATACGCAATTTGCAAGTAGGGATTATGGGTCCAACTAAATAAATCGCCAGCATCAATGCGGCTGGAAAACTCAAGGCCCTCAAAAAGCGCCTTTCCTTGGGCAACCGGTGTGTCATTACCGCCTACTGTCCCCAATACAATCAGGTTTTCAAAGTCATTATGGAAATAAGTCAAATCGGCTTTTACGCCTTTTATCGGCTTAGTACGCACTCCGACTTCGTAATTCCAACTTTTTTCCGCACCGATCTCTACACTGTCTCCGGTGGCATAAACACTGTCTTCTACGCGCGGTGGCGCAAAGCCCCGGTGCCAATCAAAAAACAAGGTTGCTTCTTCGATAGGTGTATATTCCAAGTTAAAAGAAGGTAGGATTTCAGTTAACTCACTTTTCCCTCTGGAATGTTTAGTATTGGGCGTTGTGGTTGCGAAGGCTGGATTGCCTTCATAAGGCAAATTCACCCGTTCATAACTGACTGATTCAACGCGTACCCCCGGTGTTATCGCCCAATCACCAACGTTAAATCGGTTTTGAATAAATCCTGAGAACGCATCCGCGTAACGTTGATTGTTTTCAATTAATCTTCCGGTGCGTGCTGCCGCCGTGTTGCCATCTTCAGTTTTTCGGTATTGATTTTCAAAATGGGCGCGAAAACCAGCATCCAAAACACTGTTAATGCCAAAAAGGTTATAGTTGGCATGCAGTGTGGGCGTAACTCCCCAAGTTTCATAGCTGCGCAACCGGCCACGGGTAAAGTTACAACTATCTACATCAACAGCCTGACCACTTAACCGGGCTTCTCGGAAGGCGCTACCACACTGGCCATCAGTGGGTTGCTGGTTCATTTGCCGCCAGAAATCCCGGTTAAACTCAGACCAATAAAAACTGGTGGATAAAGTCACGTCATCATTAAAACGATATTCATGCGTGGCTGATGTTGCCCAACGATTTGTGGTGAAGGCATCGTTTTTAAATGGGTTATATTTCCAGCCAAAATTCTTATATTCGGCTTCAGTTAAGCCGAAAGTGGATTGTGATTCTTCTTCATAAAAGTCTCCACGCAAAATCAATTTATTATGACTATTAATCTCTAAAATCCCTTTCAAGTTAACATCATCAATTTTGGCAAAGGTGTTGTTGCGTGAACCGCTGCCTTCCTTGTGAATATAATCGGCAACTCCGCCAACACCATCGACAATTTTGACATCTTTAGCCATGCCGCCATAACGCAAGTGTCCGCTCAGATAATCACGACTGCCGCCAGTGAAACTGATAAAGCCGCCAGGTTCTTCGGGAGGGTTTGGTGTTAGATAATTGAGTACGCCGCTAATGGTTTGCGGGCCGTATTTATTCATCTCAGAGCCTTTCATGACTTCAACGCTGTCATAACGCTCTATGGGAGGATGATAATAAATGTCGTTATCACCATAAGGGGCATAATTGAGCGGCAATCCGTCTTCTAAAAATGAAATTTTGGTGGATCGAAACGGATTCATGCCGCGGATACCAATGTTTGGACGTATCCCGAAACCTTCTTCATCTCGCACATAAACACCGGGAGCTTTTCGTAATACTTCATTTACGTTAAAAACGTGGCTACTGTACATAGTTTCTTGATTCAGTACGACACCCGAACCGGGTAAGGTTTTAACCGGTTCGGCGGTTCCTACTACATCAATTGCAGGTAGTTCGATGTTTTGTTCGGTTTTGGTGGATTTAACGTTAGATTCAGCCAGTCCGGATTGATAATTTAAACTGATTGGTAACGCTATTAAGCCTAGGATTATTGTTTTTGTTGTCACTGTTGCATCCTTGTTGAATAAAAAAGTTGTTATTTTTATTTTTTTTGGCGGATTTATGGGTTTGCCAGATATATTTTTTAAATATCAATTCAGTCTATCTGCAGGACATAAATTTAAACTTAAAAACAACAGGATTTGTGTTGGATGGCATGAAGATTAAGGTTTTCATTTACGGTACGGTAATTTGTGCCGATAGAGTGTGTTGGAAGTTTTTCTTTCTTTGTCTCCATTGTTGATCTTGAGCTTAGAGATTGCGCCAATAGCGGAGTGTTCTAAAAGCTTGGGGTAAGATCAGAATCAGTATGGTCTATATCGGGGGGCGGAAGCTTTGCCAAAATTCCACGAACTCTCAGCAACAGGCAATAAAAAAGGGCGGTGTCTAAATAGTTATATACATTAGTATTCGATTTATATAGATTAAGCCATGCCTACACCACTAGAAATCATTGCAACCCTGAGAGGAAATAAGGATCCAGATGCCAGGGTACTTATAAAAATGGCTAACTTAGGCGCTGACCTCAGAAAACCGCATGAACCGGATTTTGCTTTTGAAGTCCCTGAAAAACTAGAGGCTGCTGCCCTGGCAAACGAATTAAAAACACTTGGTTTTATTGTCGAACTCTACGAGCCTGGCGACGAAGAACCCTATTTTCAAGTAATTGCCAAGAAAACCATGGTCCTTACGCTTGAGGTGCTGAACCAACACAGCGATTTATTTGAAGTCCTTGCCGAAAGACACCAAGGCAGTTATGACGGTTGGGGAGCTGACATTGTTGAGTAATAACGCTTTTCAGCAATCCTTATAGCATTTCAGTATCTGTCTTATGTTACTGGTGAATTCTCGCGTAATTGTGCGCTCCTTCAACGGAACTCAATCTACACCAAGCGGTTGCAGGCGCGACGAAAACTACTGGTTGTTGATTGGTGAGCAGGGGACCGTAATCGAAACGCTGAACGCAAAGGCTCGCGTGCTTGTGAAATTTGATAATTCTATTTCTGAACAAAGGTTATGTTGCCACAATCCAGTCCCAAATAGTCTTTTCATTCTTGAAACTGATTTAGAGCAGATTTATTGATAACTATGCAAAGCACGAGTGGTCAGATTAAAATCGAGTCCTTAATTCACGGTTTTACCAATAGCGGTGTGAGATTGATTTTTTTTTAATGCCGGAGTTATTAATTTATGAATCTCGCTCCGTATGCCAAGTCTACGGATGTTCATCGTACTCTTGCCGGTATTTTCAAGCCATGGTGTTCGGAAAACGGCTTCAAGAGCTTAAACACTAAGCGATGTGCCTTCATAAAATCCTCGGAACTCAATGACGGTGTGATTCTAGCCTTCGAAGTTCAATGTAATAGTTTTGGTCGCTCAATGCATGGAGGTAGTTTCACATTTAACGCGAATGCTGGTGTTATTGATCCGGGCTTTCTCAGTGGCCCACACTCCCGAATTTTAAGCTTTTGCTCAAAGGAAATGCCAGAAATAGCCTTACAACTTGAAAAACAATTCATTGCTTCAAGCCCTCAACTTGGAAATCCGGGCAGACCATGGGAATACGGTGTGGATAACTGGTGCCGTTATTACACAATTGAGGATGTGCAAAAGTGGGGCTATTTCTTGGAACCCTACTTGCCTTTTCTACTCAAGCAGCTGCTTGGCAAGCTATTGTTTTCTGAAAATGAGTTTTCATTTTAATTTTATAGATGGCCGTTTTCCTGCAAAACGGCTGACCACCTTTTGCACAAATCAAAGTTAACAGCAGCTAAATATTCAACCAGATTTTGCAGAAGACAGTTTAAATAATGGGCTAATCTTCAAGTTAAGTCTGCAACCACAGAATTCAAGTAGCCGTTAACTTAGGCAGTAAAACTTCGGTTAGTAGTGATAAAATCGCGAGTTTATCTGAAGCCGAGCTAACTGTATTTGCCATGCCTAATAAATTAAAGCTGTCACCGGAAGCCTTAAAACCGAATGTCGACTTAACTGGTTTTGAACTATCAACTCCGCACAGAACTCACCAAACGATTTTAGGTCAACCCAGAGCTCAATCAGCGCTTGAGTTTGGTATCGCAATGACTAATCCCGGATACAACATTTTTGTTATGGGGGAGCCGGGTTTGGGGCGCTTATCGATGATAACCGATCATTTAGATAGTTCTGCTCTGGCCATGCCAACGCCACCTTCCTATGCCTATGTTGAAAATTTTACTAATCCAAGGGAGCCGGTAGCCATTGAGTTGCCACCAGAATACGGACAGATTTTCAGTAAAGATGTTGAAAAGCTCATTGATAATTTGCTGGTGACCTTTCCTGCCGCATTTGAAAGTCCTTCCTATCAACAAAAAAAGACCGCTATCGAGCGGCAATTCAATCAACTCTACAATGGGGCTATCGACTCCGTCGATAAAAAAGCCCAAGCACTGAATATTGCTTTATTCAGAGAAGGTGAGGCTATTTCGTTTTCGCCGATTCGTAACAAAAAATCCTTAAACGAAGATCAATTTACCGAGTTATCGCCAGCTGAGCGGGAGGTTTTCCATCATCATGTTGAAGTTTTGGAAGAACACCTAAGTAATGAGTTGCTGGAACTCCCGCAATGGCGACGTGAGACGGTGGAAAAAATTAAACAGCTGGATAATGACACCATCCGAATGGCGATAGCGTCTTTGTTTGATGAGTTGATGGATAAATATCAAAACATCGATGATGTCATTACCTATCTGGCAGAGATAAAAACTAATCTGGACACGACGATCACCGACTATTTGATGTCGGTAAGGCCATTAGAACCCCGAGAAATGACCAGTAAACGGGCTTTACTGATTGAGCAATATTCGCCTAATATTTTGGTTGATCATAAACTGGAAAATGGCGCACCGGTTGTTTATGAATCGCATCCGATTTATCAAAATCTGTTTGGGCGTATTGAATACATTAGTGATCAAGGCACATTGATTACCAGTTATCGCAGGATTTGCGCCGGCTCACTGCATAAAGCCAATGGCGGCTATTTAATCCTCGATGCCGAAAAATTGCTGACTTACCCTTTCGTTTGGGAAGGCCTTAAACGGGCACTACAAAATGGACGTATTGAAATTGAATCGCCGTATTCTGAGTTGGGTATCAACACCATGACCTTGAAGCCGGAAGTCGTTCCGCTGAATGTTAAAGTGATTTTGGTCGGACCGCCGGATATTTATTATCTATTGGAAGAAATGGATAGTGAGTTTAACGAGATGTTTAAGGTGCTGGCGGATTTCGATTATTACATTCCGCGTAACAATGACACCATGCAGCAGTTTGCCATGCTCATGATTAAACAAGCTAATGATTCCGGAGCAAAACCCCTCACTCAAGCTGCGATTGAAGGTTTAATCGAGCATAGCTGTCGGTTGGCAGAAAACCAGCATCATTTTTCCGCGCGCATTAATGATTCCCTGGAAATTATCGCTGAAGCTAACTTGTTTTGCCGCCGAAGTAACGGTGATAAAATTGATCGTAAGCATATTGAACAGGCCTTAGCCGCAAGAGAGTACCGAAACGGCAGAATGTCGCAAGATATTCTCGAAGAAATGCTTGATGGTACGATTCTTATTGATACCGAAGGCGAGGCGGTTGGCAAAATCAATGGCTTAACCGTCCTGGAAGTAGGCGGCAGCAGCTTTGGTGCGCCAGCTCGGATTACCACCACGGTTTATCCAGGATCCCGAGGTATTGTGGATATTGAGCGGGAGGCAGAACTGGGTCAGGCCATCCATTCTAAAGGCGTGATGATCTTAACCGGCTATTTAGGGCATTGTTACGCCCAGCAATTTCCACTGGCTATTTCTGCCAGTATCGCCATTGAGCAATCTTACGGCTATATCGATGGTGATAGTGCATCACTGGCAGAACTTTGCTGCCTTATTTCAGCGTTAACCAGAACTCCGATTAAGCAGTCTTTTGCGATTACCGGATCAATTAATCAATATGGCGAAGTACAAGCAATAGGTGGCGTTAATGAAAAAATAGAAGGCTATTTCCGCTTATGTCAGGCGCGAGGATTAACTGGCCAGCATGCCGCGATTATTCCGGCTGCCAACAAACGTAACCTGATGCTCAAACAAGAAGTGATTGATGCCGTTGCCCAAGGCTTATTCGCCATTTACGCCGTTGCAACCGTTGACGAAACCCTGGAGCTGTTAACTGGGCATCCTGCCGGTACAGCCGATAAAGAGGGTAATTTTCCGGAAGAAAGTATTAACTTTAAAGCCATCTCCCGTTTGAAAGAAATCTCTGATATGGCTACGGATGACGATAAGGAAGAGGGTGCTTGATAGTGTGGTGGAGGAAATATTAAAAAGTTAATCATTTAGAGAATCACACTTCGACCATCAAACGCTAAAGCAACCGTAAACCTTAAGATGCCTCGTTTTACTCGGAAAGACAAACTACGGAGATTGATACAATTAAAACTGGATTGCTACTTGCAACAGTCTCCACCAATTCTTAAAGCTTCTCGAAATGCCGGAAAATAGACCTGGCCAATTGGTAGTTCCAACGGACAATCTCTAAATTTCAACAAATAGGCATCAAATCTGGATGTATCAGCTTCAAAACCACTGACATACTTTAAATTAACAACCGTATTTCTACTGATTTGCACAAAACAGGGCAAGTTAAAATTGAGCCATTGATTGAGCCTGAGCGTGACATGATCTAGAGCTTCACCATTCACTAAATACACTTTGATAGTATTTACACCCTGATTGGATTGTATATATTTTATTTCTTTAGGTGCTAGAAATCTGGTAATGAATACTTTTTCAGCTATAGCATTCCCATCAGGCGGCGCTCTAAATTCGTGATAGCGCACTTCAATGATGCTTACGAGAGCTTGAGGTTGGACAGTAAAGTCTTTATCCACCATTTTCAATGCCGTTTCAAGCATAAGGCGATTAATCGGTTTGTTTATAAAACCAAACGGACGAAGCCAAATCACCCATCTTAAAATATCCTCCTCGGAATGTTCTGTAATAAAGATAATCCAAGGAGAACTTGGCAATCGGCTTATGTATTCAGCAAACTTTAACCCTAATCGGGGGCCTCTCTCTAAGAAGTCAATATCTAAAAATACGCCTTCTACTTCACCAGCTTTAATCAGAGGTAATGCCAAGTCAGGATCATCAAAACTGCCGACCAATTCCAGATTAGGATAAGCACTCAATTCATCTTGTAATTCGTCACGATCAACAGGATCATCATCAATAATTACCACTCGTCTGATCATTACTTAACCCTCTTAGGTTGTGTTAAAACAGCTTTTGTGCCATTTGGCATGTTGGGTTCAAAATTGATTTTTGCGTTATCACCATATACTAGGCTAAGACACTGCGCCAACTGATAAAGTGCAACACCGCTACCACCATCAGCAGACTCTACTTGCGCTTTACCTAAATTTAGCTGCCGATCAAGGGAAATCCCAACACCATTATCGCTGACACTTAAAATTAGTTCGTCGCCATGATCTTCCGCACAGATCGCTAGTATATAAGGTCGTTCCAAACCTTTTATAGACCCATGGTGGATGGCATTTTCTACAAAGGTCAACATACACCCAGGTAGCACCGGTATCTCGAATAAATGCTCAGGTACTGAAAAGGTAGTTTGTAATTTATGACCCAGACTTAACGTTTGAATATCCAGGTATCGTTGTAGTTGCGTCATTTCTTGATGCAGGCTAATGGTATTAAATTCAATAAATTTTCGTATTTGCCTGCAAAAATCGCGAATTAGAATTAATGAATCCTTGGCTTTTTCGGAATCATCCCCAATTAAGGCACACACTTTAATAAGTGCCCGAGGTATGAAATGCGGCTCTAGCTGGGCTTTTAAAGTACGCAACTCGGCTAACTGCAGCGATTGTTCCAAACGTTCCCGTTTTAAATCCTGAATCACCGATAGAAACAACAAACAGCCTATCGTATTAACCATACTCGCTGGCGCAACCGATGCCCATACCAAGTTATGCTCGGTTTCAATGGTGGATAACTGATAAACAATCAAAAACTTTAGCCATGTTGCGGCTAACGCTATTAACAACACGCCACCATAGTTTAAGGCGCAACGCGGGCAATAGCGCATAACCAATCCGGCTAACAGGCCTAATAAAGGCGTGGTAACGCCACTTTTTAATGCCATGTCGTCGCCTACAAAAAAGCGTTCGTAGCCAGCAATCAAACCTGTTCCCAATCCGACCCACGGCCCTGCTGATAAACCTGCCACCAGCACCATTACTTCTCGTAAGGAAATGCTCGGTTTACCCTCAGGCCACTTCATGCTGGATAGAAGTTGCTTAATCATTAATTGACTGTCTTTATTGGTGTCCAGCATCAATTGATCGCATTCATTGGTGTCCATCATCAGGCGGCTGTGGTTGCCCAAAATTGCTAAAAGCCCGAAAAAACAGATGGCAATCATGGCGTATCGCCAATTTGTTTCGGCCCCCCGAATAGCTTTTTTTAGCCATTTAACCCGGACTGAAACTCGTGCCACCAACAACACAACCGCAACCCACTGCAGAATTTGCACACTGTTATCAAACCACAGCAGCAGCACCTTAAAGTCAAAGGAAGCCATAACTTTATTCTCGAAATAATGGAGGCTTTAGTCTATCAGAATTGATAGTTTAGTACTTAGGACGCTGCTTTGCGGTTAAAAACCTGGCACTGCCAGTGAAAATGCCTGTGTTCGGTAACTTAGAACTTGTTATGGATAATTTTAGGCTAGAGTGAACCTGTAAGTCAGATTGGCAGATGTACCGATGGTCATTAGACCACTTTTTTACAATTACTGCGGAATGAAAAATGCAAATTATTCAATCGCAAAGGAGATAAGCCTTAAGAAAATAATAGTAATTCGAAAGTTGTACTGGGTGTTTAGCTTTCTTCCACATCAAGTACCTCGTGTTATGTATCCATCTAACTACTTTTGGAGTAAATATTATGAATAATAAACTTCGCTTTTTAATGATGCGATTTTGGTATGAGATCCCCATTATCGGCACATTTGACAGATTACTTAAAGATAGCCAACAAATTGAGGGGACTCGGTGGTCAACAGCGGAACGTATTCTCTGTGCCGACTATTATCGTTTTGCCGGTACGATTAAAGCAGATAAAGAAGCCTGGGAAAAGTCCACATCGTATCTTGCAAAGGTACAAGAATTAGGTCGTAGTGAATTTCCATGGTTTGGATGGCTCTTCATAATGATTTTATTGGTAGCCGAATCAGCTTCTTTTGGAATTCTTTTAACCGATTACATTAGCAACGATTTAACAGCTAAGGATAAGGTATGGCTTGGTTATTCTTTAGCCACTGTTCTGGCGTTAATGCTTTTAATTTTAACGCATGCTACAGGCAGGCAGTTACATCGCAATAGCTTAATTAAAAAAGCAAGGCAATGGTTTATAAACAGACCAGATCACGAGAAGAACAAGACCTTGCGTCCATTTCCTGATGTATGCCTGGATCATAATGAGATGGATGATGAAGAACCGATTTACGTACAGGTTATTTCGCGCGTTCAGGGCATTGGAGGAAAGTGTCAGCTAAATTATTTGATGCCTTTAGTTTGTTTAATTATTGTTTTCGGAATTGGTGCTACTGCCTACCATATGCGTCTTTCAATTCACCATAAGCAAATACTCCAAGCTGCGATTGAAGCAAAAATGGAAGCATCAATTACTGATGATTCTGCTGACGTCAATGACTTACTCGGTATTGAGGAAGAAAATATATCTCCCGAGGATTTAAAAACAATCGCAGCTGATGAGACATCTATCGCAAATGGCGCTTTTGGGATATTAAGTTTTCTTTATGGGGCGATGCAGTTTGTGAGTGTTTTCATCGGTTACACCTATGGATTTAGTGGTAAAGAATCAAGGGCAGCCATGCATCTGCGCAGCCATTTTTCTTCTCAAGAAAGTTTTTTGAAGTTTCACCAAGATCGTTTTGATAACGTTGCCAGGTTAGCGCAAGCAAAACTTGAGCGGCTCCAACATCAAATGCGACTTGCTGACAACGATGGATTGGAGTCACTTGAACATAAAATGACATTTTATGCTTATGTTTCAGAGCAAATGAAGCAGCAGTACTTTCAAGATCAATACCCTTCTTTCAATCAACAAAAATACCCTGTTTATCTTAAATCCATTGGTATTAACTAATTTCGGAGCAGAGCTATGTATATATTAATGATGTTAACTCTTTTAATGCTGGTTACTAGCAGTGCGCACGCAGCCAATATTTCTCCCAGTCAAGAGGGCAGAAATGATATTCCATCTTGTCGGCAGTTACTTATGAAAGAGGCTCCAGTTACAGAAAGAAACTATGTAATTGCTATCGATAGAACGACTCTTTTCGATCAAACCCTCATAAAAGACTTTGTTAAGCGCGCTGTTCTTGCCATCAGGGGCGGTGACCATCTTCAAATTGTATCTGTATCAGGAAGCAATCAGCCACTCACATTTGTCGAATTCGATGCATATATTGATCTACCACCGACCGACGCTGAATTAGAGACAAAAGTTTCAGCGACTCAAATAAAGAAAACTCAAGCTTGTTTTAAAAAACAGATTGTTTTGGCCAGGAAAAAAACAACTGAATTGCTAACTGTTTTATTAAGTGATTTTCGGACAGTTAGTTATGACGAGCCATCAGAAATTGCAAAAGCAATTAAAACTATCGCATCTCAGAATCTGAATACTAAAGCCAAGCAAAAGCTATTTCTGCTTTTTTCGGACATGATTGAGTGGTCCGATCATGTGAGGATTTTTTCATATTCTTGGGTAAGTATGTTAGGCAACAAAAATCTACTTGTCGTACATAAAAATGGCAGTTTAGATTTATGTAATTTGCAGCGAGCAAGAGTTGTCGTAGCGGGTGTTTCCGGAAGTATTCATCTCTCTGGTAAAGCGTGGCGTTCGCCGACCCAAAGAGAAATGGGGGCACGTAAATCTTACTGGGAAAACTACTTTAAGCTCTCAAATGGTCAATTGGAGATTTGGGGGGAGCCAGCACTACTGACGGATATATAGTAAAAGCTGCAAGGCGGATTCGCCTTCAGAAAATTCGCCATAATCACAGTCTACGACGCTGAATGTTTATCTGTATTTTGCAAATGATATGGCAGTTTGTTGACGCGATACTAACCCATAATTAATAACATCTATGAGTAAACTACAGACTTTTTTCTCGTGCAACTACCCCCTTAAATTAACCTTACCCGTTGCCACGCAGCTGAAAATGTGGCGTAAACACTTTCTAAAAGCATTTTTGGTGGTGTTTACCGCTTACATTGCCATGTATCTTATCCGCTATAACTTTAAAGCCAGTTCCGGGATGCTTAAGGAGGAACTGGGTTTTTCGACGACCCAGCTTGGGCAAATCGGACTAGCATTTTCAATAACCTACGGCATCGGAAAAACCCTGGTCGGTTATTTTGTGGATGGCAAAAATTCCAAGCGCATTATTTCGGCGTTGTTAATGCTTTCCGCATTGTGTGTGCTGTTAATGGGCATGGTTTTATCTACCGAACAGCATCCCATGGGATTTTTATTGTTGCTGTGGGGTTTGAGCGGCCTGTTCCAATCGGTCGGCGGGCCTGCCAGTTATGCCACCATTATGAAATGGTCGCCCCGTTTACAACGCGGCAGATGGCTGGGGTTGTGGAATACTTCCCATAATATTGGCGGTGCCAGTGCAGGACTGTTGGCTTTATGGGGTGCCACTTTGTTATTTGAAGGACATGTTTGGGGTATGTTTATTTTTCCTGCCATCATTGCCTTTGGGGTTGGCTTGATTACCTTGTTTATCGGCCATGATTCACCTGAAGAACTCGGCTTGCACCGTAGTGAAATTTTATTTGACGAAGCCATTGCAAGCAATGATCTAGCGGCAGAGCAACTCAGCAAATGGCAGATATTTACCCATTACGTCCTAAAAAATCATTGGGTGTGGTTGCTGTGTCTAGCGAACATTTTTGTGTATATACTCAGAATTGGCGTTGATAACTGGGCACCTTTGTTCACTAAAGAAGTGCATGGCTTTACTCCGGTGCAACAGGTAAATACCCTATTTTATTTTGAAATAGGCGCTTTAGCGGCCTCCTTAACCTTGGGTTATATTTCAGATTTACTGGGCGGTCGTCGTGCCGTTCTTGCATTGCTTAGTCTGCTACTGATGACATTTGCAGTTTTGGGCTATCGCTACAGCAGCACGCCAGCACAAATTTATCTGTCATTATTCTGCATGGGTTTGCTGATTTTTGGACCTCAGCTTCTGATTGGCGTGTCGGTGGTGGGATTTGTGCCTAAACAAGCCGTTACCGTCGCTAATGGCATTACCGGCACATTTGGTTATTTGTTAGGCGACTCGCTGGCTAAAGTCGGACTTGCCGAAATTGCTGATCCCAATAAGGTAGGGATAACCCTGTTCGGACACATCTTACATGGCTGGAATGACACGTTTATTGTCTTCTATGGTGCATTGGTTTGCGGGGCTATTTTGTTAGCCATCGTCGCTTTTGGAGAAGAGCGTCAACTCCGCAAACTAACTCTGATGGCGAAAAGTCATCCATAGCGATGCTGAACGCAGTTGTCTAGCCGCTCAAATAATTATTTGACCATTAAAAAACTGGTGTTTGCGTTACGAAACCTGTCATTCGCCAACTGCTTGAAACTAGCCAGTGAATAGCGTGGATAATTTCTGCCAAGCAAGCTCGTAGAGGCTGCTGATAATTACCAGAATATATTTTTTGTTTCGGTAATCGGTAAAAAGTAGAAATTTCATCTTGAAATGATTACTTGCGTTGAATGGACAATATTATTCTAGCCACCAGGAGTAAAGACGATGCTAAGACGCTGCCATCGCGGACAGATACCCAAAAGATACTTATCTAGTCAACAAGACTATGCATCCACCGCAACTCACAACCCAATACTATCAGTATCGGAATATGACTCGTCACGCTTTATGCAGTCTGATTCGGCCGAAAGCAGAAGCATTATTCACTATTGGGTATTGATTCCTGTTTTTCTGGTAGTGCCATTACTGATGTATGCATTTTTGCCGACCACATCCACTACGCCATGGTTTTCTACTGAGACTGAATTGGGCGATGAACCCTGTGATCGCATAAAAATACTGAAGCGCTGTAACGATCTTATCAGCAAGGATAAATCCAGATCCTGCATGAAGTTGGGTGAGCAATTTTTTCAACAATGCGGTGATTACGACCAGCTGCATCGTTACGTGAATTCGGCAGCTCGTAGAATTTCTGAATGGCCGCAAGCCATTTCTTCCGCAGACAAATTGATTGATTTGTATCCACACAATGCAGATTTTAGATTTATGCGCGGTAAGACCTATGAAGAAAAGGGCGATATTGTTCAAGCTTTGCCCGATTATGAACAGGCAATGGCTTTGCTACCTGAAGGCATACAACCGCCATTCCATTTAGCTAATATATATCAGCGCCTTGATCGGCCGTGTGATGCTGTTGCGCCGTTAGAGCAGTTTGCTTTTTATCATCCGGACAATGCCGAAAGTGCTAAGCGTCAATTGGCCGGGTTGTATCGAAATCCTCAATGCGCGAGCTTGCAAGGAACGGGAAGCGCAAAAATCCGAATTCGTAAAGGCGGAACAATCATACAATCTAATGCGTTGATTAATAACAGTCTGCAAGGAAAATTCATCATCGACACGGGGGCTTCAACGGTTGTGCTTTCTCGTTCGTTCGCAAATCAACTGAATATTCGCTATAAAAATTGGCCTGTTCGATTGATGCAAACAGCCAATGGAATTGCGCTGGGCTATCACGGATATATCGATCAAATAGACATTCAAGGCATTAAAGCGAAACGGATTGAAGCCGTTGTATCGGAAAATTTGGGTAATGTGGATGGCTTGTTAGGACTTAGCTTTCTGGGTCGATTCGATATTCACATAAATGCTTCGGAAGGTTTTGTGCAGCTTAATCAGAAAAATTTCAACCTCAGCTCATCGTCAACACGTTAAGATACAATGATTAGGCGTTAGTGTAATTAGGTAATAATTTTAAAAGTTAATGAAATGAATAATGATCCCCAAACAAGATTAAGTAATGTTGAACTCGCTTATTTAACAGGCAAAGAAGATCGCTTCGCAGCTGTTGTATTGTTAAATTTAATAGAAGCTGGTTTTTTGATATGGAGTGAAAAGCAGTCTAAATTCCAACGCCTTGCGACTCATGGCAAGGCCATTTCCTATGAAGACTTGCAGATTTTGAATGCAATTGATGCAGATTGTTCTTGGTCTGATATTGAAGTTGAGTGTATGTACAACTTAGAAAATGTACGCCAACGACTGTATTCAGTGGGATTGATTGAAATAATCAACGACAAGACAATTGCCAAACTTGCCAATAAAATTAGCTTAGGGATTTTAGGTTTTCTCGCCATTTTGTATTTTTGCAACGTTAATTTAGGCAAGGATATTTATAAAATGGGTATTATTCTTAGCGCTGTTAGCAACGGCTCGCTTCGGAAGTTATATCCTTATAATGCGAGAGACTATGTTACACGTCGGGGTAAAAGCTGTTTAAGACACTATAGTCAGCAGTCTTATATAACTTTAAATAATCCAGATGTTTCTTTAAGTGATTCTTATGCTTTGAATGGCACTGCCGGTTTACCTGATAGTCTTAGAGGTTTAAGTGAGTTTTTTAACCCCATTCCGCCGTTGAACACAATTTTTGAGGGGAACCAATCTCAAACAATCGATAGGTATGACTTAGCCTATTTAAGCGGCGGAGAAGCACGGGTCGCTGCAGTTGTGATAATCAATTTGATTGAAAGCGGGCACTTATCGTGGAATATCGAACAAAAAATGCTTATTAAACTAGAGAACGCGCTTGAGTTACCCGATTTGGAACAAAACGTTTTAGATATTATCACCGATGATGGCAGTTTAGCTGAAGTAAGAGCCAGCTGTAAAATACAGAAAATCAGTAAAATTCGTCAGCGACTTACGCATAAAGGGCTTATCAGAGAGAAAAGACCTTTTCCAAAATTCATGGTAATTTTTCTATTGATGAGTATTTGGGGGTTGTCCGCAGCGGCTTTTGTCAGCCTATTTAAACCGTTCTTATCGCAATTTCCAATTTTATTGTCGTATTCATTAGTGCTGTTTACCTTGCTTATATTTGTTTTGCCAGTATTCACAATATTTCTCTTTTTGAAAATGCATACGGTGTGGAAACAAAAATTTGGTTCGCAAGATTGGGTAACGAAGGATGGCAAGAAATTACTTGCGGAATATCGGAGAGAAACATCTATTTCAAGAGGTTACCAACATCATAAACTCGCTCAATCTGTTGCTATCTATGGCATCAAAGCATTAAATGGTAAAGATTTTCTTTTTAAGGGGCTAAGCAACTTCCTGCAGGGTTTAATTGATTTGCCGAAAAATAACAACTTCTTTCCTAAATAGCCAAGTAGCCTGTGCAACGCTTTCTACTATACGGAACAAATCCCATGATGGTAATCGATCGTCTAGGACATGAAGGCACAATAACCTGCCCCACCAGCATATAAAATTTCAATTTCTTATCCAGCCTCTGTGGACGCGAATATATGATTAAAAGTATTTTTAAAATTATCACAACACTGGCGCTACCAGTCGTTTTAGTAGTCATCACGGGCTGTGCGGCAACTGTAAATTATATTCAGAAACCACTGGCTGAAAACCTCTTTCGCGCGGGCGATAAAATCGAGACTATTAATGTAGTTTCGGCTGCCGGCGTTAAAATTAAGGAGCCGGATAAGAGTGACATATCAAGAAATATCTACAAGCAATTTCAGTACAAACAGGAGAGTAGTGCTGTTAGTAGCAACCGCAAAATATATGAGCTTGATTTGATTATCACCGATTATGCGTTGGGTAAAAGCTTTTCATGGGAGATGGTGCTTTGGGCTATTACTTTGTTGCAGCCTATGTATATAGAAGCACATGTTAATGTTTTCTCGCACCCTGCCAAAGAGAAGGTGGCTGAATTTGATATTGCCAAGCATCGAAAGTGCCCTGCAAACTGGGGGATGTTTTTTTGCGTTGCTGATGTTGAAAAGGGGTTTGCGGAAGGCGTTGTCGAAGCTGTAACTGAATTGGATCGATAGTTACAGGAGACGAGAGTGCTATCTTTAAGAAACTAATTTATTAGCCAGATATTTTTAGAGAGGATTTCATGAGAACGCTGTATTACACTCACTCAGATTTTTTGTTGCATGAAACTGGTTCGGATCATCCTGAATGTGCCGACCGGTTAAGAGCTATCACTCATGCGCTTGATCAACCACTATTTGCGGATTTGATCAGGGTTTCACCGCCAATGGGAACGGAGCAGCAGGTTCGTCTGATTCACTCGGCTGAGCATGTTGATCGTATTCGACAGGCAGTGCCCAAAGACGGTTTACATCATCTGGATTCTGATACGGTGCTATCAACTGATTCGGAAAAAGCTGCTTTTCGGGCAGTGGGTGCTGTGTGTGATGCCGTTGATCAGATCATGGCAGACAAAGCAGATAGGGCTTTTTGTGCGGTTCGCCCGCCAGGGCATCATGCAGAACCGAACAGCGCCATGGGTTTTTGTTTGTTTAATAATGTCGCTATTGCGGCGGAATACGCACGCCAGCACTATCACCTGGAACGCGTTGCCATTGTGGATTTTGATGTGCATCATGGCAACGGCACACAGGCTGCATTTTATGATCAACCCAAGGTGCTCTATGTCTCTAGCCACGAAATGCCGCATTATCCGGGCACTGGCTACCCTACCGAACCCGATGCGAATCATATTGTCAACGTTCGCTTGGCCCCGCGTGAAACCAGTACTGAATTCAGGGAAAAGTACCAGCACAGTATTTTGCCGGCATTACATCACTTCAAACCTGAGCTGCTGCTTATTTCCGCCGGTTTTGATGCGCATAAAAACGATCGATTATCCACGATCAGGTTGGAAGAACAGGACTATCGCTGGGTTACTCAGGCCTTGGTTGACATTGCAGACCGATATTGCAAAAGTCGGATTATTTCTGTGCTGGAGGGAGGATATGATCTCAAGGCTTTAGCTGCATGCGTAGCCGTTCATCTTGAGATCTTGCTTAAATAAGTCTGCGTGGAATTTAGCAAAAGATATTATTAATAGATTGATGATCTTTCCATGTTCGTTAGAGTAGGTAGCTATTGAGTATTGGTAGGTTGTGTTGTACAAGAGCGTTAGTTTCTTTTTGACGTACGCTCTTGGTGATTCGTTTTTACAGGGGGTTCCGAACGCGCTAAGCCAGCAAATTCAAACAACAAATCCAGCTCCTTATCGGTAAGTTCATAAAAAGTACGTGCTTTCAGGCGCTCTGGTAATACTACCGGCCCATAGCGAACTCGCATTAACCGGCTGACAACCACTTCTTGGGATTCCCACAAACGCCTGACTAAGCGGTTACGGCCTTCGCTAACGATTACGTTGTACCATTTGTTAGCGCCTTCTCCACCAAAAAAGTGGATTGCATCAAATCTGGCTTTGCCATCTTCCAGTTCCACACCTTGTTTGAGCTTTTCCAGGGTGGTATCTGAAACATTACCTAAAATGCGTACCGCGTATTCGCGCTCTACCTCAGTGGAAGGGTGCATCAGTCGGTTAGCCAATTCACCATTGTTAGTGACCAATAGTAAGCCGGAGGTGTTGATGTCCAGTCTACCGACGGCAATCCACCGAGCGGTTGATAACTTGGGCAATTGGGTGAATACGACCGGGCGTCCTTCTGGGTCACGACGTGTGACAACTTCGCCTGTGGGTTTGTGATAAAGCAAAACTCGCGTAGGTTGGATGCTAAATTTTTCCCAGTTAACTATCCGATCATTAAGGAACAAACGGTCACCGGGATTTAAACGATCACCCAATTTGACCACGTTGCCATTTAGCTTTAGTCGGCCTTCGGCTATCCAATGCTCAATTTCCCGTCTGGAACCAATGCCGCCGCGTGATAATACTTTTTGAATACGTTCGCCGACTTCAGCGGGGTTACCAGATTGGGGTTTAGTGGGTTGTGGTGTTTTTTTGCTATCAATCAATTGTTGCTGGTATTGCTTCGCAGTCTTTGCTGGTTTCCGTGCCGATTTCGGCGGACGCTGGTTGGCTGGGGTCTTGAACGGTGGTTTCTTGTCTTTCACTCTCTACCTGCATAGGTTGTTGTGTATCGGCTATCGACAAATCAAGTGCTTGAATTTCTTGCAAAGTCGGTAATTCGGTTACTGAGGAGATATTAAAATAATCCAAAAATTCTTTGGTGGTGCCGTATAAACCCGGTCTGCCGGGCACTTCCTTATGGGCAATGACCCGAATCCAGTCTCGTTCCATCAGAGTTTGCATAATGCTGGAGCTGACGCTGACGCCACGGATGTCCTCAATTTCACCACGCGTTACCGGTTGTCGATAGGCGATGATGGCTAAGGTTTCCAGTAAGGCTCGCGAATATTTCGGCGGTTTTTCCTCAAACAAGCGTGATACCCAACGCGATAATTCGGCTTTGACTTGAAAGCGGAAGCCGCTGGCGATTTTTTTTAGCTCAACGGGTCTTAGCTGATACTCTTCAGTGATGCTGTCAATGGCGGATTGAATTTCAGCCAATTCCGGTTGTTCAATTTCAGGAAAAACTTGTTGTATCTGTTTGGCTGTCATCGGATGACTGGCGGCAAACAAAATGGCTTCAACGATACGCTTGATTTCCATATTCACTTCAGTTTGGGCAATAACGGGGGACAATGTCGGCAATGTTACCGATTTAAGTCTTCTAGGTCGAGTTCTAAGCTTTGCTTGCGGGTGTTGCCGATATTTTGATATGAATACAGCCGGTTTTGGATCAATTTGAATGCTTGTTGATCGCTCGGATTTTTCGACAACGGGTTTAACTCGTGGTTTCGGTTTTTTTACAGGCTCAGGCGCGGCCGGCGCTGTGGATTCGTAATTCGGCAAAGGGTTCGAGCTGGATAATGTCGATGAGTCTTTCTTTGCTAAGTTCGAGGATGGCCAGAAACGAGACAACGACCCCGTGTCGACCTTCTTTTCGGATAAAACATTGCGAGAAAAGGAGACTATTTTCTCCTTTAAGGTTTGCCAAAATGGTTGCCATTCGTTCACGGACAGATAAAGGTTCCTTGGTTATTTGATGGTGGCTGAGTTGATCAACCCGCTTTAGTACATCTTGAAATGCGACAAGCATTTCTTTCAGTGTGATATCTGGGAGTATTTTTTCAGGATTCAGCGTGGAAGTGTCAACTTCTGTTGTAAATATATCACGCTCAAGCCGAGGAAGTTGGTCGATTTCTTCAGCAGCATATTTAATCAGTTCATACTCCTGCAAGCGACGGATTAAAGTTGCCCTAGGGTCTTCTTCATCTTCTTCAGTTTCCGATTGCCGTGGTAGCAACATGCGTGATTTTATTTCTGCTAACAATGCCGCCATGACCAAATATTCCGCAGCCAATTCCAGATTTAATTCGCGCATCATATCGATGTAAGCGATGTATTGCCGGGTAATTTGGGCAATTGGGATGTTAACAATATCGACGTTCTGGCGCCTAATCAAATAAAGTAACAAGTCCAGCGGCCCTTCAAACAATTCTAAAAAGACTTCCAGTGCGTCGGGCGGGATGTACAAGTCTTCAGGCAGCTGGGTAAATGGCGCCCCGTTGACTATGGCGTAGGCGGGTTCAATTACTGTCGATTCAGATAAGCATTCACTCATGATGGTACTAAAAATAGCCTACAATCCAGCAATCGAAAAGAATATCTTTTGGGCGACAAACATAGGGTAAGCCAGAATAACGTTTAAGACTTGCGTATACAGTAATACTATCAAAATGATAAATCCAAAGCGTTCCAGCTTGTTGTATTGCCAGGCCCAGTAGCTGGGTAATATGCCAGTTAAAATACGACTGCCGTCCAGTGGTGGAATTGGTAGTAAGTTAAGCAAAGCCAGTACCAGATTAATGGAAATGCCCGCGATGCCCGTGTAAATAAAAGGTAAGGAAATAAATTCGGTGCCGATTAGTCCGCCAATTCGCGCTAGTATTGCCCATCCAATAGCCATTGATAAATTTGCCACAGGACCGGCCAAAGCAACCAATGCCATATCTCGACGCGGGTTCTTAAAATGCCGAGGATCGACCGGGACCGGTTTAGCCCAACCAAAGATAAAGCCGGTAAATGTTAATAATAAGAGTCCAGGAACAATAATGGTACCGATTAGATCGATATGTTTTATCGGGTTTAAAGTTAATCGGCCCAGCATGAATGCGGTATTATCACCCATTTTTTTTGCCGCCCAGCCGTGTGCTACTTCGTGTACGGTAATGGCAAAAACTACCGGTAAAATCCACACCACAATACGTTGCAATAGAGTGAGCTCATCCATCATCATCGTGTCCTCAAGTAAGCATAGGTGCAAGGCCTTTGCCTTGACGGATAATCTCCGCACTGTTTGAGGAGATGTCAATAATAGTAGTCTGTTCGGATTCGATAATGCCGGCATCAATAACTAAATCCAGTTCATGTTCCAGTTTTTCTCTGATTTCGAATGGATCGGTTAGGGCATCGATTTCGCCTGCCAATATGAGTGTTGAGCTAAACAGTGGCTCTTCCAGTTCCTGCACCAATAATTGCGTCACAGGGTGGCTGGGTATACGGATGCCGATGGTTTTCTTTTTGGGGTGCTGTAAACGACGCGGCACTTCGCGGGTAGCTTCCAATAAAAATGTAAATGGTCCAGGCGTTAAGGTTTTAATCAATCGGTACGCATCGTTGCCAATTTTGGTGAAATTAGACACTTGCGCTAAATCTTTGCAGATCAGAGTGAAATTGTGTTTATCGTCTAATTGCCTAATGCGGCGGATTTTATCCAGCGCTTGTTTATCGCCGATATGACAAGCGATGGCATAGGATGAGTCAGTTGGGTAAGCAATGACTCCGCCTTTGCGAATGATGTCCACGGCACGATGAATTAATCGCAGTTGTGGATTTTCCGGGTGAATTTCAAAAAATTGAGCCATTTTAATGGGTTTCTGAATTGAATAGGTGAAGCAGTTGAGATATTTGGTCTAGCATTATACCGTACATTGACCTGTAACTGTTTGGCTAATCGGTAAAGCAAGCGAACAAGGAGCAGGCCGAACAGCCATTTTTTACAATGGCAAGAATTGGCACCGAACCCAAAAATGCCATGAATTGATTGTATGTAATCTGGCTCATCTGTCACAATAACCCCATTGCTAGTGATTAACCAAAGGACAGTTGAATGACTGAAATAACTGAAGTACCCAGTCCTTTTTGCGGTATCGGCACCGATGATTTAACCATTAAGATTGACGGTGTAACGCTTAAAGTGCTTGAAAATGGCTGCGCAGTAAACACGCCGGCGTTTGAACAACCGATTACTGACACCAGTGCCCGAGTTGCCGGTAAAGAAGTTAGTTTGGAGGCGGCAGTAGCGGCAGCAGCGGCATTGCTGAAAAATACCAAGCTACCGGTTATTGGCGGCTGTGCTACCGATGTAAACGGTATGCGAGCACTGTTGGCCTTAGCTGATTTAAGCGGCGCGGTAGTCGATAATATGAATTTTGTCGGAGCTCGTAATAACTTTCTGGCCTTGCAGGATTCCGGTTGGATGAATACTACGCTGGCGGAAGTCAAAAATCGCTGCGATGTGTTATTGGTGGTGGGTACCGATTTAGAAGCGTTTGCGCCGCGCTTTTTTGAGCGTTACATCTGGAATCAAGAATCAATGTTTTTGGCAGATACCAGGCAACGACAAATCATCTATTTAGGCAAAGCGCCGTCCGGTCATGCCTCTATCTCGCCAAACGGCCAAAAAGCCACGGTGTTTGCTTGTACAAATGACGATTTGCCTGATGTGGTTGCGGTATTGCGTGCTTTGCTAAAAGGTCAGCCGATTCGTGCGCAACAAGTCGGCGGTATTGCTGTGGCGGATTTACAAAGTATTGCTGATAAATTGAAAGCGGCAACTTACAGTGTGGTGACCTGGGCGGCCGGTGCTTTAGCCTATAAGCATGCAGAGCTGACCGTACAAATGCTGTCGGAAATGGTTAAAGATATAAATCTCACCACTCGCGGCGCCGGTTTACCGTTAGCTGGCAAAGAAGGCGATCAAACCGCCAATCAGGTGTGCGGCTGGACGACCGGTTATCCGACCCGAACTCGTTTTAGCAGCGGTTATCCGGAATACGATCCATTTTTAAACGACAGCAACGTGTTGCTGAACAATGGCGAGGCCGATGCCTTAGTGTGGGTGCAAGCCTTTAATGCGCAATCGGCGCCACCGCTGACAAATCTGCCTACTGTTGTGGTCGGTCGTTCCGGGATGACGTTTAGCAAGGAGCCGGAAGTATTTATTCCGGTAGGTACGCCCGGTATCGATCATGCCGGTCATGCCTATAGAATGGATAACGTAGTGGCGATACGCTTAAAAAAATTAAGAGACTCCGGTTTGCCCAGTACTGCGCTGGTGCTGAATGCTATCGAACACGCTTTACGTGAGGCACAACATGCTGATTAGATTAACAGGGGGCACCGTTTATGATCCTGCCGGTGGTGTTGATGGTGTCAAACAGGATATTTACATACAAGACGGCCGTATCATTGCCATGCCGGCAGGCGATTTTAAAATCGATAAAGAATATAACTTGGCCGGTAAAGTGGTCATGTCCGGCGCCATTGATATGCACACCCATATCGGCGGCGGTAAAGGCAATATTGCCAGAACGTTATTACCGGAAGACCATCGCGCCGATCCGGTGCACAGAACCGATATTACCCGCTCCGGCTGTGGCCATGCCATGCCCAGCTCTTTTGTGACCGGTTATCGCTATGCAGAAATGGGTTACACGGCAGGCTTCGAACCTGCCGTGTTACCAATTAATGCCCGGCAAGCGCATATGGAGATGGGTGACATTCCGATTTTGGACAAAGGCGGCTACGTCATGCTGGGCAGCGACGACTATTTGCTGCGCATGCTCACCGCCAAAAAAGATCAAAAAGCCATTAACGATTATGTGGCCTGGACTATTCAAGCCGCTAAGGGTATTGGTATTAAAGTCGTCAACCCCGGCGGCATTAATGCATTCAAATTTAATCAACGTAAATTGGATTTGGACGAGCAAAACGTCCATTACGGCATCAGTCCCAGAGAAATTCTACAAGTGTTGGCAACCGCCGTTAAAGAGTTGGGTATTTCCCATCCTTTGCATGTGCATGGTTGCAACTTAGGGGTGCCGGGTAACGTTAATAGCACGTTGGATACTATCCAAGGTATTGGCGGTTTGCCCATGCATTTAACGCATATTCAATTTCACAGCTACGGCACCGAAGGCGATTTAAAGTTTTCTTCCGGCGCTGCGCAAATTGCCGAAGCGGTTAACCGCAATACAAATATTACCATTGATGTGGGTCAGATTTTATTCGGGCAAACCGTGACCGCTTCTGGCGACAGCATGCGCCAGCACGCCAACCATAAATTTGCTAACCCGAATAAGTGGGTTTGCATGGATATTGAATGCGACGCCGGTTGCGGCGTAGTGCCTTTCAAATACAAAGATCAAAATTTCGTCAATGCTCTGCAATGGGCTATCGGCTTGGAAACGTTTTTGCTGGTGGACGATCCGTGGCGGATCTTCTTGACCACCGATCATCCCAACGGCGCGCCATTCACCAGCTATCCGCATTTGATTCGCTTATTGATGGACAGAAGTTTCCGTAACGACATGCTGGCGACTATCCATCCCGAAGCGCAAAAAATGACCACCTTGGCATCGATTGATCGCGAATACACGTTGCAGGAAATCGCTATCATGACCCGTGCAGGTGCTGCTAAATTAATCGGCCTAAAAGATCGCGGTGGATTGGGCGCCGGTAACTGGGCCGATATTACCGTCTACACCGACGATGCCGATAGACAACTTATGTTTACCAAGCCGGATTATGTGTTTAAGGACGGCGAATTAGTGGTCGTTGACGGCAAAGTCGTACACACCAAATGGGGTACTACACATGTGGTCAAACCGGATTACGATGCTTCGGTAGAAAAAGATTTAAAGAAATATTTCGACAGCTTCCTAACTATGAAATTGGGTAATTTTAAAATTAGCGATGATGAGATCACTGAGGATGGGCGAGGAAGTATTACCGTGCATCCTACGCTAGGAGGTGCAGCATGATTATTAACGGTGTAACTATTGATGCCACCTTTGCCGAGGCCTTCCCTATGAAAGCAACTCGGGCGATCATCACCGCACAAAATGAAAAATGGGCCATGATTTCCGCGCAAGCGATGACCGGTTTTGCCACTTCGGTAATTGCTTGCGGCTGCGAAGCGGGTATCGAACGGGTGTTAAGCCCTGAAGAGACGCCGGATGGCCGCCCCGGTGTTTCGGTGATGATTTTTGCGATGGGCGGTAAAGGCTTGGCCAAACAATTGGAAACCCGGGCTGGGCAGTGTGTGCTCACTTCGCCTACCTCGGCTTTGTTTGCCGGCATTGATGGTGGCACCCGCATTGCCTTGGGGAAAAATCTCCGCTATTTCGGCGACGGCTTTCAGGTGGCTAAACAAATCGACGGCAAACGTTATTGGCGGATTCCGGTCATGGATGGCGAGTTTTTAACGGAAGCCAGCACCGGTCAGGTCGAGGCGGTAGGCGGCGGTAATTTTTTGGTGTTGGCTGAGTCGCAACCGCAAGCTTTAGCCGCTTGCGAAGCGGCAATTGAGAAAATGCGCAAAATACCTAACGTGATTATGCCGTTTCCGGGTGGTGTGGTTCGTTCCGGTTCCAAAGTGGGTTCAAAATACGCTTCCTTGGGAGCCTCCACGAACGATGCATTTTGCCCTACATTAAAAGGCATGACCAAAACCGATTTATCTCCGGAAATTGAGTCGGTCATGGAAATTGTTATTGATGGTTTAACAAAAGAAGATATTGATAGAGCCATGCGCGTCGGTATTCAAGCAGTTTGCGATTTAGGTGCGGCAAACGGCATTAAACGCATCAGCGCCGGTAATTACGGCGGTAAGCTGGGACCGTTTCACTTTCACTTACAGGAGATTATGGCATGAGCGCCTTAACGTTTACGCTGAAATGCAGGCCGGATCAGCGCGTGGACATGTCGGCATTGGTCGCGCATAACCTGCAAAATTTGCAAGAGAATGAAATTGCTGCTTTGGAATTGCAAAGCGGCAAGCGCAAGCTGCGAGTCGATGAGTTGTTTACGATCTCCGGTTCCGATGCGCAGCATATTGTCATTAAAAACAGCTTCGGCAAATTGGATTTTATCGGCAAAGAGCAAGATGGCGGCAGTATAACGGTTGAAGGTGATGCTGGAGCTTATTTAGGCCTGGGCATGAAGTCCGGCGAAATTAATGTATCCGGTGATGTCGGCATTTATGCGGCTTGCGAGATGAAAAAAGGCTTGATCACTATTGCCGGTAATACCGGTGATTTTTTGGGTGCTGCTTTGCCGGGCAATAAAATGGGTATGAAAGGCGGCACCATTTTGGTCAAAGGCAATGCCGGTGAACGGGTTGGCGATCACATGCGTCGCGGCAATATTTTGATTGAAGGCAATGCAGGCGATTATTGTGGTTCGCGCATGACGGCCGGCACTATTGCGGTTATGGGCCAAACCGGTAAATATTTAGGTTATGCGATGCGCCGCGGTACTTTATTGTTGTGGAACCAGCCGGCATTGTCAGCCAGCTTTAATGACTGTGGGGCACATACACTGGCATTTTTACCCATTTTGTTCGCCTCGTTTAAAAAGTTTAATTCTAAATTTGCTGAAGTTACTAGCGGATTTAATCGCGTACGGCGTTATGCGGGCGATATGTCGGAAAAAGGAAGGGGAGAAGTATTGGTTAGGCTAGGTAGCTAAAATGCCCCCACCTGAGGTGGGCCTTATTCGAGCCTTAAAACTTTTTTACTGCGGCTATAACTGAACCCATGTCTGAGAAATTATCTGTAAATAGCCATAACAGTGATGAGGTTGGATTAAAGTACGTCTATCCTGTCATATCAAGACGGGCGGGTGGACTGTCGATTGGTATCAATTTTAATACCAATAACGCTTGTAATTGGCGCTGCATCTATTGTCAAGTTCCTAACTTAATAAACGGTGCTGCTCCAGACCTCGATTTTCAAGTTTTAGAGGTTGAACTGAGGTTGTTTTTAGAGGATGTACTGAAAGGTAATTTTTATGAGCGTGCCCAGCTTGCGGAATCTAATAGAGTTATAAAAGATATTGCTATTGCAGGAAATGGCGAGCCTACTAGTTTGAAAGAGTTTGCCAAGGCGGTAAGTCTAATTGGTAGCGTTGCAACAGAGATGGGTATATTTCCCCACAGTCGATTTGTGTTGATTAGCAATGGCAGCCTAATGCACCAAGCTAGAGTCCAAACGGGCTTAAAAGTGTTGAAAGAATATGGAGGAGAGGTTTGGTTTAAGCTCGACAGTGCTAGTGATGAGGGTAGGAAATTAATTAATAACGCTGGACAAAGCCTAAGGAGCGGGTTAAGAAATTTGCAGATTTGTGCCGATTTATGTCCAACAAAATTACAGATTTGCTTGCTTGATTACAATAAACCTGATTTCTTTGCCAAAGAACAGCCAGCTATGCTGGATTTGCTAAAGCTGATTAGCAAAAGCGTTAGAGTAAGTGAAGTGATGTTGTATACCATCGCAAGACCTTCACTACAACCGGAGGCTCAGCAATTGAACAAGTTATCCGAACGCGCAATGAATCAATTTGCTGAGCAAGTCAGGTTGTTGGGTTTTACCGTTTCGGTTGCTGCATGAATTAAGCCTTAAGGTCTATTAATGAGCCTAAGGTCTTATTGTCGGCATTAATCAGTTTAGCTGCGGCGGACGTCTCAAGTTCGGCAGCTTTTAGACTCAGTAGTGGCTTAATGACATCTTTGCTATTGAACTCGGAGCTGCCCACTTCGTTTTTTTGTATTGGCAGCTCAGCGATTTCTTTTCCGGCATTGGCTGATCGGTGTTGGGCGGTGTTAATTAAATTAACTGCACTGGTTGATAAGCTGATATTCATTTGGCAATCCTCTGAAGAATAATGACGGCACCGTCATGTAAAGTATATTCTGATCGTCCAGTTTGCAAAGGGGCTCATGTTGGTTTATCGGAGAACTGTGAAAGCTTGCGCAATTAATTTGGAAAATTGCAGGGATTATAAAATTATATCTTGTTGTGATTATGGTTTTGCCGATATAATCCCGCGCTCTGTCATAGTGCGAATGTGGCGAAATTGGTAGACGCGCTGGATTTAGGTTCCAGTAGGTTACCCTGTGGGAGTTCGAGTCTCCCCATTCGCACCACTAAATTCAATACACATAGACGTTCTGTCTATGTGTTTATAAAGTTGGCGACCTGTGTCGTTGATATTTCAAATCTTCGAGCCATTTGTGGGCATCCTAGGACAATTCCATTTAAATATATTTGAGGTAAAGAAATGCAAGTTTCTGTTGAAAAAACATCAGAATTAAGCCGGAAAATGACTGTTATCGTGCCTGAAGATGTTGTTCAGGAAAAAATGGCCGCTCGATTGAAGTCTTTAGCACGCGAAGTTAAAGTTGATGGTTTTCGTCCAGGTAAGGTGCCTCAGCATGTAGTCAAAAAAATGTTTGGTGACCGAGTTCGTGGAGAAATTACCAGTGATTTAATTCAGTCAACTTACTTTGAGGCGCTGCAAAATCAGGACTTAAGGCCGGCTGGGTATCCGCATATCATGCCCTTAGAAGAATCTGAAGGGTTCAAATATACCGCCGAATTTGAGGTCTACCCTGAAATTTCATTAGAAAACATTAATTCTATAACTGTTGAGCGTCCGACTTCGGCCGTTAAAGAATCTGACGTTGACGGCATGATCGAAAAACTTAGAGCTCAAAAAAAGGAATGGGCACCTGTTGAACGAGTGGCTCAGGACGGCGATAGGGTAACTATTAACTTTTCTGGAACTGCGGATAACGAAAATTTCACCGATGGTAAAGTAGACAACTATCAGGTTGAAATTGGTGCTAAACAAATGATTCCAGGTTTTGAAGACAATTTGGTTGGACTGGGTTCAGCTCAAACCAAAATTTTCCAGGTGTTTTTTCCAGAACAATACGGTAATGAAAAGCTGGCAGGAAAGGCGGCTGAATTTGAAGTTGACATGATACAGGTGGAGTCTCCTGTTTTACTAGAAATTGACGAAGCCTTTATCAAGGCTTACGGAGTCGATAATGGTTCTATAGAATCTTTCCGTGAAGATGTTAAAAATAATATGGAAAGGGAGCTTGAACAGGCTCTGCGCGGCAAGTTGAAAAATTCGGTGATGGATTCATTGTATGAAAAAGTCCAAATAACTGTCCCGAATACCTTAGTTGATCAAGAAGTCGAAAATATGATGAAGCCTTATTTGGAAACCGCAAAGAGGCAGAAAATGAAGCTCGATGATTTAAAATTGCCAAGGGATGTTTTTGAAGAACAGGCTAAACGTCGGGTAGCGTTAGGATTGATTTTGGGCGAAGTTATTCAAAAAAATGATATTAAAATTGACAATGATAAAGTGCGCTCTACTATTGAGGAAATGTCGAAAAGTTACGAGAGCCCCGAAGATGTGGTCAACTGGTATTACTCAGACTCAAAGCGGCTGAATGAAGTCCAGCAAATGGTGTTGGAAGATCAGACTGTTGAGTGGCTGCTGACGCAGGCTAAAGTTTCTGAAGTAGCAATGGATTTTAATGATGTAATGGGCAGTCAACAGTAAAGGTTTCCAATGTACAGACAACAATTAGTAAATCAGATGATGACCACCGAAGCAGCGGGTGGCTTGGTTCCCATAGTCATTGAACAAACGGCAAGAGGAGAGCGCTCTTTTGATATTTATTCAAGACTTTTAAAAGAGCGAGTGAT
This sequence comes from Methylococcales bacterium, assembly GCA_965247565.1. GTDB lineage: Bacteria > Pseudomonadota > Gammaproteobacteria > Methylococcales > Methylomonadaceae > CBDFHF01. Next base: position 518,573 of record CBDFHF010000001.1, read on the forward strand.
TTTCCTGGTTGGGCAAGTTGAAGATTACATGGCCAATCTGGTGGTTGCACAGTTGCTTTTTTTAGAGTCAGAAAACCCAGATAAAGATATTCACTTGTATATCAATTCCCCTGGTGGGTCGGTAACAGCAGGTATGTCCATCTATGACACGATGCAGTTTATCAAGCCCGATGTGAGCACCATGTGTATAGGTCAAGCTGCAAGTATGGGTGCATTGTTGCTGACAGGTGGCGCTAAAGGTAAGCGTTACTGCTTACCACATTCTAGGATGATGATTCATCAGCCATTAGGTGGATATCAAGGACAAGCTTCTGATATCGATATTCATGCTAGGGAAATTTTGTTAATCAGGGAAAAGTTGAATAAAGTTTTAGCAAACCATACCGGTCAGCCCATCGAAAAAATTCAACAAGACACTGATAGGGATAATTTTTTAAGTGCTGATGATGCGGTTAGCTATGGATTGATCGATAAGGTTTTGTTGAGTAGGTCGACAAATCCCGATAAATAACCGATGGTAATTTTTTATATTTCAGTTATTCTCTAACTTAAATCGGTTGTGAAACGCGCACCCGCTCTGGTTATTAGCAGGAGTTCAATTTATGAGTAATGACAAAAAAAGCAAAGATGACGACAAGCTCCTTTATTGTTCTTTTTGCGGAAAAAGTCAACATGAGGTCAAAAAGCTGATTGCAGGGCCTTCAGTATATATCTGTAACGAGTGTGTAGACTTGTGCAATGACATCATAGTTGATGAGTTGCAAGATGATTCATCTTCGTTTGGTAATGAGCAACTGCCAAAGCCGAAAGAAATCAAAGAAGAGCTCGATAGCTATGTCATTGGCCAGGAGCGGGCAAAGAAAATACTGGCAGTTGCTGTTTATAACCACTATAAGAGATTACGCAGTAGATCTAAAAAAGATCATGTAGAACTGGCAAAAAGCAATATTTTGCTAATAGGTCCTACTGGTTCGGGGAAAACGTTACTAGCAGAAACCTTAGCTAGACTATTAAACGTGCCTTTTACAATCGCTGATGCAACTACTCTGACGGAAGCGGGTTATGTTGGTGAAGACGTAGAGAACATAATTCAGAAAATTCTGCAAAAATGCGATTACGACGTTGAAAAAGCCGAAACTGGTATTGTTTATATCGACGAAATAGATAAGATTTCCAGGAAATCCGACAACCCATCGATTACACGAGATGTTTCTGGAGAAGGTGTACAGCAAGCGCTTTTGAAATTAATTGAGGGGACTATTGCCTCCGTGCCGCCTCAAGGTGGGCGCAAACATCCCCAACAGGAATTTTTACAAGTTAATACTGCGAATATATTGTTTATCGTCGGTGGTGCTTTTGCTGGATTAGACAAGGTTATCAAAGCTCGATCTGAAAAAGGGGGTATAGGTTTTAGCGCTGAAGTAAGGACCAAAGATGAGCTTAAAAATGTAGGTGAGCTTTTTGCGGAAGTTGAATCAGAAGATCTAATTAAATACGGGCTAATTCCTGAATTTGTTGGGCGGTTACCGATAGTCGCTACGTTGGAAGAGTTAGATGAGCAAGCTCTAGTACAAATATTAACAGAGCCCAAAAACGCGCTTATTAAACAATACAAGCACTTATTTGAAATGGAAGGTGCTGAGCTAGAGTTTCGTGAGGACTCTTTGTTAGCAATTGCTCGTAAATCGATGGAAAGAAAAACCGGAGCCCGTGGTTTAAGAACCATAGTTGAAAATGTTTTACTGCATACAATGTATGAGTTGCCTTCAGCAGATAATATATCCAAAGTAGTTGTTGATGAGGGAGTTATTCTAGGGCAGAACGAACCAATATTGGTTTATGAGCTAGATAAAGAAAAAATTTCCGCCAATTGAAGGTATAACAGCAAGAGTTTGAATTCCAAGGGGCTTTTTAAAAAGCCCCTTTTTTTTGTGCTATTGTTTTTGAAAATAATAGTAAAAGGCACTTGCTATTTAATTTAGTGGCCCCATACTATTTTTTCCAATAGTAATTGTTATAGGTTCCATTTATGGAAACGCACAAAATGATAAACAAGTTACAACCTGATGACCTTATTCCTGTCCTGCCACTTAGAGATGTGGTGGTCTATCCTCATATGGTTATTCCCTTGTTTGTTGGCCGAGACCGATCAATAGATGCTCTAGATGCTGCAATGGCAGGTAACAAACAAGTTTTGCTGGTTGCGCAAAAAGAAGCAGAGATCGATGAACCCGAGTTTGTCGATTTATATGAAGTTGGTACCTTGGCGAATATTTTACAGTTATTAAAGTTGCCTGATGGGACAGTTAAGGTTTTGGTAGAAGGGAATCAGCGTTGCAAGGTTCTGAAATACATAGAAACGCATAGTTTTTTTTCAGCAGAAGTGCAGGAGATAGACGATGTGTTGAATATTTCAGAACAAGAGCAAGATGTGTTGCAGCGAACAGTGCTCGGTTCATTCGAGAATTATGTGAAGTTGAATAATAAAATTCCTCCCGAAGTATTAAATTCGCTAACTGGCATCGATGATTTGAGTCGTCTTGCTGATACCATCGCAGCGCACATGGCATTGAAAGTTAATGAAAAGCAGATTGTTTTGGAAACTGCGGATATTGACATGCGCCTGGAAAGTTTAATGACATTAATGGAGGGCGAGGTGGACTTGCTGGAAATGGAGAAACGCATACGAGTGCGAGTCAAACAGCAAATGGAGAAGAACCAAAGGGAATATTATCTTAACGAACAGATGAAGGCTATTCAAAAAGAGCTCGGGGAGATGGATGACGTTCCCAATGAGATTGAGGAGCTGGCCAGAAAAATTGACAATGCTGGAATGTCCAAGGAAGCACGAGCCAAAGCAGACACGGAGCTCAATAAACTGAAATTGATGTCCCCGATGTCTGCTGAAGCAACCGTGGTACGTAACTATATTGATTGGATGGTCAATGTACCATGGAAGAAAAAAACCAAAGTAAGTCATGATTTAAAAATTGCTGAACAAGTTTTAGAAACCGAGCATTATGGCTTGGAGAAAGTCAAGGAACGTATTCTTGAGTATCTCGCGGTTCAGCAGCGTGTTAAGCAACTAAAAGGGCCCATTCTGTGCCTAGTTGGACCTCCGGGAGTGGGCAAAACCTCCTTGGGTGAGTCTATTGCTCGAGCAACTAACCGTAAATATGTGCGCATGGCCTTGGGTGGTGTACGAGATGAGGCAGAAATTCGTGGCCATAGACGGACTTATATTGGTTCTATGCCGGGTAAAATTTTGCAGAATCTAGCAAAAGTAAAGACCCGTAACCCGATGTTTTTGCTTGATGAGATTGATAAGATGGCTGCCGATTTTCGGGGTGATCCGGCTTCGGCATTGCTGGAGGTGTTGGACCCGGAGCAAAATCATACATTTTCAGATCACTATTTAGAAGTTGATTTTGATTTGTCCGATGTCATGTTTGTTGCTACTGCTAACACGATGAACATCCCTCCTGCCTTGTTGGATAGAATGGAAGTGATTCGTCTTGCTGGGTACACCGAAGATGAGAAAATCAATATCGCTATGCGCTACTTAACCCCAAAGCAAATTAAAAATAATGGGCTGAAAATGGGGGAAATAGAGATTTCTGAGGAGGCGATTAGGGATATTACCAGGTACTATTCCCGAGAGGCTGGGGTGCGCAGTTTAGAACGTGAGATATCTAAGATTTGCCGTAAAGTTGTAAAAGACCTATTACTAAAACCTTCTAAAAGCAAAACGGTGGTGATGTCGGAAAATCTGGACAAGTACCTTGGGGTTAGACGCTTTAATTATGGTCTTGCTGAAGAACAAGATCAGGTTGGTCAGGTTACTGGTTTGGCTTGGACTGAGGTCGGTGGAGAGTTGCTGACTATAGAAACTGCAGTTATTCCCGGCAAAGGTAAACATTCGGCAACGGGTAAGCTGGGTGATGTCATGAAGGAATCTATTGAAGCCGCCATGACGGTTGTTAGAAGCCGTTCGGAAGTTTTAGGTATCAATAACGAACTGTTTCAAAAAAACGATATTCATATTCATGTTCCAGAGGGGGCGACTCCCAAAGACGGGCCTAGCGCAGGCGTTGGCATGTGTACCGCTATAATTTCAGCCCTCACTAAGATACCTGTGCGTGCTTGTGTTGCGATGACAGGGGAGATTACTTTGCGTGGGGAGGTTTTGCCAATAGGCGGTTTGAAAGAAAAGCTTTTGGCAGCGCATCGTGGGGGCATCACAACTGTTTTAATTCCGGCAGATAACGAAAAAGACTTGGCGGAAATTCCAGAAAATATAAAGAAAAACTTGGAGATTAAGCCAGTTCACTGGATAGATGAGGTTCTAGAAGTAGCACTGCAATACATGCCTATTTCAACTGAACAAGTTGCTGTTTTAGAAAATAGCAAGACCGAAGCTGAGCCTGGTAAGACATCAAAACAGGGATTAACAGCACACTAAGAGCTTGCGCATAAAAAGTTGGAATCTCGAAAAATCAAGGGCTGTAGCCCGTTTAGAGCTTGACAGCCCATCAGCGCAATTGTTATAAATACCAGCGTTTCTTATGCGGTTTGAATGTTGGCATAGGATGGATGCGTTGCTTTTTCAAAAGCATATTTTTTAATAATGATTTCCTAAGGGGGAATAATGAATAAATCGGAACTTATAGATGCTATTGCCGAGTCTGCTGGCTTGACAAAGGCTGATGCAGGGCGTGCTTTAGATGGTTTTATTGGGGCTGTTACCAACGCCTTGAGTAAAGGTGACTCTGTAGCTTTAGTTGGTTTTGGTACATATGCCGTTAAGGAAAGGGCTGAGCGTAAAGGTCGCAATCCACAAAGTGGAGAAGAAATTACTATCAAAGCTGCAAAAATCCCTGCATTTAAAGCTGGCAAATCATTAAAAGATGCTGTAAACTAGCAGCTCTTAAGTCGGGTGCTTAGCTCAGCTGGGAGAGCATCGCCCTTACAAGGCGAGGGTCGGGGGTTCGATCCCCTCAGCACCCACCAGACTTTGGAGTGGTAGTTCAGTTGGTTAGAATACCGGCCTGTCACGCCGGTGGTCGCGGGTTCGAGCCCCGTCCACTCCGCCAAATTAAAAACCCCGTGCCAGCTGGTTCGGGGTTTTTTTTTGCTTGAAATCAAGTTGTCTCTATTAGGATTATAAAATATGCTGACAAAAATTAGAGAAAAAGCTCAAGGTGCTTTTGCATGGGGTATTTTGATAATAATTTGTGTACCCTTTGCCTTATGGGGGATCCAAAATTATCTAGATAATGGCAAGGAAATGCCAGTTGCATCGGTTGGTGATAAGGATTTTTATCAACGCGATATCAATAAAGCCTACGAGCAGTACAGCCAAAATTTGCAAGGAGCAGGGCTTAATGAGTCGACTATTAAAACCCAAGCTTTAAATAAACTTATTAAAGATGAGGTTTTATTGCAGTACGTGCATGACGAAGGTTTGGCTGTTAGTGACGATAATGCCCGGGAATTTATAAAATCTTTGCCCTATTTTCAGGTTGAAGGTAAATTCGATGAGAAGCAGTACAAGTCCGTGCTAAGTTCGCAGCGAATGACATCGGGAGAGTTTGCTAGCAGAATCAAAAATGCCTTAGTTATGGAGCAATTTCAACGCAGTGTAATTGATAGTAGTATTGCCACACAATATGATGTGGAGAGTTTTTTTAAGATACAAAATCAACTACGTGATGTTGAGTTTGTTAAAATTCCATTACAAAAACTGACAGATCAGCCTTCTGAAGAAGAAATCACAGCCTATTATCAACAGCACCAGGAAAAGTATCAGACTCCGGAGCAAGTTTCCATTGAATATGTGGAATTATCCTTAGATGAACTTGCAAAAAAGGTAGCTGTTACCGATGATAAATTGAAAACTTTTTACGATGAGCAAAAGGATCAATTTACAACACCGGAACGCAGAAAAATCAGCCATATTTTGTTTGCAGCTACTGATAAAACTGACGATAAAACATTATTAGAAAAAGCATTGGCTGCCAAGAAGGAGCTAGACAAGAAAGATTTTGCCACGTTAGCGGCGGAGCTTTCGGATGACAAGTTAACTGCTAAATCGGGTGGTGATTTGGGGTTATTTAACGTTGGTGTTATGGAAAAAGCCTTTGAAGAGGCTGCGAGCGCTTTAAAGCTCGGTGAAGTATCAAATCCCGTTAAATCTGCATTTGGATATCACCTGATCAAGGTAACCGAATTAGTCCCCGTAGAAATCAAATCTTTTGATGCTGTAAAGACTGAGGTTGCTAAGGCGTATCAAAAAGCACAGGCGGAAACGGCTTTCTATGAAGCAGGCGAAACCCTGACGGAAATGAGCTTTCAGAACCCAGATAGTCTCCAGTCGGTAGCGGATGCTTTAAATATTGGCGTAAAAAAATCTAGTTTGTTTGTTAAAGACAAAGGTGAAGGGATTGCAAGTGAAGAGAAAATTCGTAATGCGGCGTTTTCTGAAGAGGTACTGAAGGGTGCTAACAGTAGTCCTGTTGAATTGGGAGCAGATCGTCTGGTGGTATTACGCACGCTTGAGCACAAGCAAGCTGCCCCGAGAGCTTTAATCGACGTTAAACAGCAAGTGATTGATGTATTGCTAAACGAAAAGGCAAAAGCACAAGCCTCATCCCTAGCACAAAAAATAAAATCGCGTGCACAGGCAGGTGAATCTTTACAGGCCATCGCAGCTGAGCAAAAGTTAGAAGTTAAAAAGGTTCCGGGTTTAGCCCGTAGTAATACAGAAATTCCCGCTCAGCTCAATCTGGAAATTTTTAAAGCTGCTAAACCCATTGCTGGAAAGCCAAACGTATTTACTGTTGCTCTGGCAGGTGACGAGCAGGTGGTTGTGAGTTTATCGAAAATCACTCCGGGCGTGTTAAGTGAGGATGATAAGAAAAAACTGGATCTAGCCAGAAAAAACATCGCTAAAGCTTTTGGTCAGACTGAGTTCAATTCTGTGGTTAATAACTTGCAGCAAGAGGCAGATATTCAGATTCGCGCAGCGGCTGTGGAAGAAAAGTAACGAACCGCAAACACCAAAAGTAAATGATACGAAAGATGAAAACAATTTCGTAATTCCATTAGTCCCGCGTCATTTATCTGTGTCTTAAGGTAAGAGCTTAGTGATCTGTGATTGCTGGGCCAATTTTGTATAAAAAAGGGAGCTTGGCGCTCCCTTTTTTATGTGTCGATATTTTTATCTGTAATCGAAGAGACTAAGACGCCGCTAAACCGGCAATATTGTAACCACAGTCAACATAGGTGATCTCGCCGGTGATTCCTGATGCTAAATCCGAGCACATAAAAGCGGCGGCATTACCGACTTCCTCGATAGTGACATTTTTCTTTAATGGTGAAGTATCAGCGGCTTTATTAAGCATGGATTTGAAATCATTAATGCCCGATGCGGCAAGTGTTCTGATGGGGCCGGCTGAAATCGCGTTGACGCGTGTACCCTCCGCTCCCAGTGCTACGGCCATATAGCGCACATTCGCTTCCAAACTGGCTTTGGCGACGCCCATGACATTGTAGTTAGGAATAGCACGTTCTGCACCAAGGTAAGTTAAAGTCAACAATGAGCCATTTCGACCTTTCATCATAGTACGTCCAGCTTTCGCTAACGCAGTAAAGCTATAAGAACTGACATCGTGAGCAATCCTAAAGCTATCGCGGGTAGTTACATCTACATAATCGCCATTTAGGGCATCACGAGGGGCGAATGCGACTGAGTGCACGATACAATCTAAACCATCCCAATGCTTTCCGAGTTTTTCAAAGACAGTGTCGATGTGTTCGTCGATACTGACATCACATTCAACGGTAATTTTGGAACCACATTGCTCAGCCATTTCTTCGACTCGGCTCTGTAGTTTTTCATTTTGGAAGGTAAACGCTAACTCAGCGCCTTCTCTGTACATGGCTTGAGCAATGCCCCAAGCAATTGATCGGTTACTCGCCAATCCTACGATCAACACGCGTTTGCCTTGCATAAAACCCATTCTTATCTCCTCAGTTTTTTTTGTTGTTACGATGGCTTTCAAGTATCTATGAGCCTTTTATTGATGTCCAGTCTTTTGTGTTGCCTTATTTATATCGGATAAGTTCTTTATTTACCTCATGTATAAGACGCATTTATCGTCAGGGTTTTTACCAGCTACAGCATTCGGGCTCTGGGTATGGTAAGAATTAATTCTGTTTCATACAACGTCTCGTTTCATTTTATAACGTTTCATTTAAAACATAATGAAACAATCACTGATTTTCATCATTTATTTTATACTATAAAAAACAATAGCTTGGTATTTTTTTTCGAGTTGGCATGGCTTTAGCTATAGTATATTTGTAGCTGTTAATACGGTGCAGCCATTTTAACTCTGCTTACTTTACAATCACCAACGGGATAATAAAAATGAAAACAAAAATATTACTGACTGCCACCTTATTGACATTGGCTGGCTGTGCTAGCACGGGGGCACCTATTACAGAACAATCCGCAGAATCAGCGCATGCTCATGGATATCCGGCGCCTGTTGTACCTGGACAGGCAAAGTTATACAACGAAGCTTTAAACCCCAGACAAATCGAGCATCCCGATCATTTAGGATTTAATGATTTGCATATTCAAGCGATCAGGCATCTGGTGCCGGATACTCACAGTGTGCACGATCCTAAATTGCAAGTTATCGTGCATCATCATTGCAAAGCCTACGATGACGGCACTTTTGTGTGCATGATGTTTCCTACTGGTATGAAGGATCAGGATAAACCGATTGGTTTCGAATACATCATTACTACTGCGCAATTCAATACCTTGCCGGAAGCGGAGAAAAAATACTGGCACTACCATAAGGTTGAAGTGGCCAGAGCACACGCTACTTTTCCGGACTTGACTCAAGAAGAAGCAGCCAAAATATTACCTGCCGTCCACGAAACTTATGGGAAGGTGATGTACTTTCAAAAGCCGGAAGATAAATACCCGCTAGGCGAACCGTATGTGGTTATTGTTCAGCACATGCCTGAGCAAAATTAAGATTACCTCCTGAAGTGTGCATCTTCAGCCATGCACAACTTTTCAAGCCAGAGGGTGCGGATTTTTGCAATTGCCTCTGGCATTTTTTTGGAGAGACCATGCAACGCTTATTTATTTTTTTGATGGGTTTGAGTTTGTCGACCTTAACGTGGGCTGATTTCAACCTGGGCTTACCTGCGTTGGTTGTTCCCGCCAATAATCCACAAACCAAAGAAAAAGTTACTTTAGGCCAATTGCTATTTAACGATAAACGCTTGAGTGCCGATGGCTCAATTAGTTGCAGCAGTTGTCATCAGGCCACTAAAGCATACACCGATGGTTTACCTGTCGCTGAAGGTGTCGCTGGGCAAACCGGTGCTCGTAATACGCCATCAATCTTAAATGCAGCATTTTATACAACCCAATTTCTGGATGGTAGAGAACAAGGTCTGGAAGCGCAAGCACTCGGGCCGATGGTAAATCCTGTTGAACACGGGTTAAAAGATCATCAAGCGATTGTCGAAATTGTGCGCCAAGATCCCCATTACCTTCGTCTGATCACTCGGGTATTTAAAATCCAACCTCATGAAGTCAGCACTGAACATATCGCTAAAGCCATTGCCAGTTTTGAGCGTACCTTAATTGCGGGAGACTCGACGTTTGATCGGTACTACTTTGGTATGGATCAAGCAGCCATTTCTGAAAGCGCTGCACGTGGCTCACGAGTTTTTAGACGCAAAGGCAATTGTGCGGTTTGTCATGAATTATCCATAGATAATGCATTATTTACGGATAATCGTTTTTACAATATTGGTATAGGGTACAAGCAATTGGAACCGGTTATCGATCAATGGCTTGCCTCAATCGGGAGAGGCGAACAGCCGGAGCTATCTACGTGGTCAGATAGTCAGCGTTCTGAATTAGGTCGTTACGCTGTAACCCAATTACCGGCCAACATGGGGCAGTTTAAAACACCAACATTGCGCAACGTTGCTTTGACCGCACCCTACATGCATGATGGCAGCATTGAGACTCTAGAAGAAGTCATTGAACATTACGATAAAGGCGGTGAAAACAGTCGATTTGTGGACGCTAAAATATTTCCTTTACATCTGACCAAGCAAGAAAAAGCCGACTTATTGGCATTTTTACAATCGCTGACCAGCGTTCAATACAGCCAACCCTTGAGTTCGGGAATAACCCACAAATAAAAATATTTTCTTTATGACCCTATTTTTTATAAGCTCAGTGCTTGCTAGGAAACTGAGTAACCGTCCGGAGCTAGAGCGATCGGACCCACCACTATAGAATATCTGCCGTGAATTTAAACAAGGCGATTTTTCCGATTCCGCAAAAAGTACCGGGTAAACGTATGCCGACTATTCCCAGCAAAAACACTAATAAATGATGAGTACAAAAGCCATTGGGACTAACCCACTACAGTTATTGATGTCGCTCTTATTGTTATTGGCGATGGCTGGTTGCCAACAACAATCTGTCAAACGATATAGCCTACCGGTTCTTGATCCGGGTTTGCATCAATCGCCAATTAATATTTTTACCAAAACTACCCAGAAGGAGTTTGAAGATCAACATTTTGTTATTCATTTCCAGGACAAGATAAATGCCGTAGAAAATTTGGGCCACACCATACAACTAGATTTTGAACAGGGCAGTACAATAACCGCTAACGGCATAACCTATGCCTTTAAACAAATGCACTTTCATACGCCCTCGGAACATCTTATCGATGGTATTACTTATCCCATGGAGCTACACATTGTCAGTGAGGAAGAAAATTCCACCACACCGCACTACCTGGTGATTGCCGTGCTCTTTAAAATGGGCGCAGAAAACCGGTTTATTACTGAGTTTTTAAACACAGTGCCTGAACAGGAGCACAGTAAGGCTAATGTTAAAACCGACCGCATCAAGTTAAGTGAATTCTTGTCATTCAACCCGATGGGGGATTTAGGCCATCACTACCATTACCAGGGTTCACTAACTACGCCGCCTTATAGCGAAAATGTTAATTGGAATGTTTTAAAAACGATTTTTGAAGCATCGCCCGAACAAATCAACGCTATCAACAAAATTGAAGGTAATAATGCTAGGCACTTTGAGCCGAAAAATGATCGAACTGTGGCTGATAATTAGCAGAGACAGTAATAAGCTGTCGTAGATGAGTGGTTTTGTCCCTATAAGAAGATGGCCTCTATCTGTTTGGTAGGATGTTGGCAATAGTTGTTCTTAAATTGATGAAGAAGACTTCAGTCAGACACAAATCTTCCACCCGACATGATGAAATTATTTTTAAGATGATAAGGTATTAAAATTAAGGACTATTTTGTATTTGTCAGCTTTCTGGTGTGATTGACAGCCTGTGGTCAAAAAAACGAACAAACTCAGGTTTCGGTAACTACTGCGTAGTAGCCCCAAAAAGGCCACCTGAACCTATTTGATTGAATGGAACCAGTAAAATTATCTAAATAGCCTTCCAAGAATTATGTGGAAAAAGCCATCGAAATACCCAAAGCGTCCACTCGAATCTTCATTTTTGGGTTAGGTAATTTCGACTCATTGCAGACTTAGATGCGTGCAATTGGTGCGACAGGAGTTGGGCATCTAACTGTCCTCCAGGCTAATGCAGTTGCTTGATTGCAAAACCTGTCACGTTTTTTTCATGTGAGTCGCTATTTTTTGTGTTTATTCACCCAATCTACTGCCATGATGAGTAATTATAATGAGAATTCAAAAGTATCACGATATCAAGATTTGGCTAAATTAATGGACTTTATCCAATTTAACCGATTGTATTTTAGACAAGTAGATAAATATGATGATGTGTTTGAAGGTTGCTTCCCAAAAATAATATATGAATTAGCTAAAAATATACTAATTACAGATAGCGACGGAGTATCAACTAATAAAGGTACCATTGAACAAACAAAACTGATTCGTCAGTCCACTTATGTGAGTTGCTGGACTGCCAACACTTCTGAAAGCATGGCGCTGTGGAATTTATATGGAGGAAAAAATGGGTTATGTGTTCAAACTGACACTGATACTATAATGGAAGAGTTACGTAAATTTACTCATATACAAAGTGAGGCTTCGCATAGAGATAATGAAATTTCTTCATTAATACAAAGACTCATTAAGCCTAGCGTTTCTACAATTAGGTATATTGATCATTCAAACTTAGAAAATCCTTATGATCCAGAAGAAATTTCCAAATTTCCGATAATTTATAAAAACATTGGTTTCAGTTATGAAAATGAAATTCGATTTTTTTATGATATGAGGCAACAAGAACTGGGTGAATTACCTGATCGGATTGGGGATGGGTTTTATGTGCCTGTTGATTCAAATCGCATCATCAAAAAAATCATTGTATCACCATCTGCAGACCAAGTATTTTTTGAAAGTGTACAAAAGTTTTTATCCAATTCAAGCTTAGATAATCGCCTTGAATGGTCTAGCTTAAAAAATCCCCCTTATAATAAATCTGATTTTTTCTAAACAAGCTAAAGGAAGTTAATTTCATGTCAACGTTCACAGATGAGGATATGCGTAAAATTCTGAAACCGTTAGAGGAATACTATGCGAATAACCCCAAAAAATTCATTTTGGGCCTGCAAAATTTCCAGAGCATCCGCGAATACACAGAAATTCCTTTGGCGCCGATAACTCTGATTTATGGACAGAATTCGGCAGGAAAAAGCGCCATACACGATGGGCTTATTTTTGTCAGTGAATTTTTACAAAATGGAAAAGTACCTGGGGCTTTGTTAGAACGCTGGGCGAATCGTAGCCGTAACGAAAGACCATTGAATAAGGGTTTTATCGGGCAAGCTGAAGATGTTGTCGTTAGCATTGAAGCTTGGGGTTGTTGGCAACCAATGGGCGACATTAATAAGGCTGGCACATCGATTCTTTCGGATTTATGGAATGACGAGATGAAGGAACCTCATAGGTTTCAATTTCGATTTCATTTTTCATACATTGAAAGCGATTATGTTATCGGTTGGGAATTAAGCGAACTTAGCCTTGCATTTGGACAAAATGTATTTTTAGCCTTTAAAAGTAATCAATATGATGGATTCAAAGCTGAAGGTATTCTTTCTGTAAATACCCAGCATGTGTTATTTGATGTGCTTGGTAAGTTAGCTGGTCAATCATTAGCGGAAATGGCGACAGAAACAACTTTCCTGAATGGAGATATTGAAGCTGACAAACAATGGCTGAATTTTAAAGACATCGGCCTTAAATATTATGGTTCAAAGTTGGAATTTGAATGGCCAGAAAGCGTAGGAGATTATGATCAGGATTTAAATGATTATTTCCATATGGCAGCTACATTAAGAGGCTTACTAACAGGCATGCTTGTTATTCCATCAATGATTGCAGCGCACCATTTAAAAATCATTTCAGTACCTCCATTACGTCCAGTCCCTAAAAAAGCTGAAGCATATTTTCATATTGCTTCATCAGATAATAGTATATTCATTAACGAGGAGGATACTTGGATAATACTTGCGAGTGAAATCAGGGATAACGAAATTTTACATCTGGGAAATTTATTGCTACAGAATAAGAGCGCTATTGAGTCTGGTAGTATCTGCCTAGATTATATCAACCATGTGTTACAGCATCCACTTTTTCTTAATACTGGTTACGAAATTGTTGGTGAATGTCGATTTTTGCTTTCAGTAGAACAAATTAAGGCAATGATGGATGATGATAACGATAATATAAGCTATTGGGGGCAATATATTGATGCTGAAGTCAAATTAAAACTGAGATATATTCCAGATGATTTTATAGTTGAAATAGAGGATGTTGGTGTGGGTATTTCTCAAATAATACCAGTGCTCTGCGCAATATCCAATTCAGGGGGGGCTTATATTCACCAGCCTGAGCTGCATTTACATCCAAAACAGCAGTCACACTTAGGTGATATATTTATTGAACGGATTAATGAAGAATTAAATAATGAATACCGAGTCAATACGGACTCTGATTTCAATAGGTTTTTCTTTATTGAAACTCATAGCGAACATATTCTGCTTAGAATATTACGCCGCATTAGAGAAAGTCATCGTAGTCAGATAAAAAATAAATTATTTGGATTTACTTCTGATCAGCTTTGCGTTTTGTATGTAGACAAGGATAAAAATGGCGATAGCCAAATTATGCAGTTAAGAGTTGCCGATAATGGCGAGTTTATCGATCGTTGGCCTCATGGCTTTTTCACCGAACGGGACGAGGATTTGTTCGATGAATGATGAGTTTGCCATTGAACCGACTGCTTTTGAAAATACAATGCAGCTCAAGTATGTTTTGGAGAAATTTGGTTTTCATCAGGGTAGATTTATTGTTGGGATCCCCTCAAAATGGATTAAACAGGTTCACGATCATGTTCTTAAATTTCCAGATCTCGAACAAGCAAGAGCGCGCAGATTACTCGAACGTGTTAAGCATGCGGTGATCAAACCGGGGGATTTAGGCTTTGATTCGTCGCTACCCTGGATTGAAAATGCCAATTGTATTTCTCATGCGATTTCACTTCGCGGAGTAATTGCGACATCTCCAAATTCTTTCGGTTATCCAACTCTACATGATGTCGATGACGATTTTTTTGGATCAAGTTTTGATGCGCGTATTGTTGGGAACGCTGAAAATTATGCGAATATAACCAGACATCTTCTTAAATCTAGTCAGGAAATTATAATTGTCGATCCCTATCTGCGACTGGATAGACCTGCATGCGAATCGGTTATTAAACGCTTTCTATCAATCGGTCAAATGGATTCAACTGCAAAGCAGTTTGTATTTTGGACTAGGGAAAAAGAGGCGGGTATTAAAGGTTATGATCGGATGTTAAAAGATAAATATCTTTCATGCTTGGAATTAAAATCGACATTAACTGTAAAGCTGGTTGATGACGGAAATTCAAATGAAAAAATGCATGCACGGCTATTGTTATCAACTTTAGGTGGATTGAGATTTGATCACGGATTTGAAGATTTTAAAGATAATCGGCAAGTTGATATATCTCTCGTTACTAAGCAAGCGCATGATGCTCATTGCAAATGGTACCTCGATCCTATTTCCACAAATGATTTTATTATTTTGGAAACACATGTTGTTGGTTATCAATGAAGCCGACTTGGTTTGCTTTTGAGCACTCGCGAACCAGCGAGAAACCTTGAGTATAAGTCTTGCGATCATCCTTAATATAGTTGGAAGGTAGGAAGCCATTCTACTGCTGTCACTGACAGTCGAAACACAGTTGTCAACTTTTGGCCGATCCCAGATGTTTGATTGGAGAAATACTGGTAACTTCAAGTGGCCGCTTTCGATAATTATGGATGGCTTTCTTTAATTGACCATACACAACTACTCCGAAGCCGGTGAAGTAGGAGCAAACGATCCCGCCGATTGGCCAAGCTAAACTAGTTGCTCAGGACAAGGCTACTGGGCACGCTTTGGATAATGTATTAAAAACTGAACTTGAAACTACTCTGAAAGCCGGTGGCCCTGTGATGTTCATTAGTATCTGTAAGACTAGAGCTCCGGAGCTCGCTGTAGCGGTATCCACGGAGCAAACCTATAAATAAGGCGTGTCAGCCTGAAAAATCGCAATCCGGTTTTAGGGACTGCTAACGCCTGGCAAAAGCCATCACGGCAATCTTGTTTAGTAGCGGCCAATACTATGGAATCGTCACTCTTTTGTACCCTTTATGCCCTTTAGGATGAATTGCCAGCTGGCACCGTTTATTTCGAAATAAAAAGGCCTATCCATTAATCTGAACAGCGATATAACCAATCTTGGTTATTGTTGAAATCCAAATAGCGTTAGTAAGTAAACCGCTGGCTCCTTTGATAGCGCTATTTCTTCAAGGTTGTACTGATAAATGCTGTCGCTTTTTCCACAAGGATACTATTCCGATTTTTGAATAGCTTGGCCAAGCAAGCCTTTCTAGCTTTGTTCCGGGCAATAGGTTGATTTAGAATACCGACCAGTTCGTTGATCTGTACCTGACTGCTTTCCATGCGCGTCAAAATGAATTGAGCATTGTTTACATTTCAACAAGCTAAATCAACCTTCTCTATTGTTTGTTATGTACAGAGAAAATTACAACTACAAGGCCAAGCTATTTAAGCCTTTGCTTAGAAGCCATGACCCATGAGGTTATCCTGTGGAAAACCATATCTTTAAATACGTAATGCCTATTTTTCTATGGGTAATACTGCTGTTGAACTCACAAGGCTGCGCCAGAAGACCGGCATTACCGGATGAGAAAACCATCCCATTAAGCCACCAGCTGCCGATAGATGGTTTATGGCGATTTACCGGCGGCAAGGCCAATTCCATATTCCGTATTGAAAAAGGGCGAATGTATTTTTTTGAAAAGCGAAAGCCTTTACCAAAAAACAGCCCACTGCGAACGCAGGCAACAGCCAAGGAATCCAAGATTCGGTCCGTTGTAGATTTAAGCAGTCGCCCCGGCGAAATAATTGCTAAAGATATCAAAGAAGTTTTCCAACCGTTAACTTATCGATGCCTGTCACTTTCCTATGCTGAACAAAATCATTCATACGAGTATGTGTATTCAGAAATAAAAATTGTCTCTGATACCCAAATTGTATTAACCATACTACCTAATGCGTTAACCGGATTAAGTCAGAAAATTGAAGAAAGCTTTTGGCGGGAAAGTTTGGATAACCAAACATCCTTTGACCAAGCCTTGCTTGCTGCTGAAAAACGCGGTTTCCCGGTTAACAGAGATGTTCTGGGAAAGATAGAGCAACAAAATTTCGCCAAGCAAAACGTCAGAGTCCCTAAAGATCAAAGCAAGACTAAAGCAAACCGCAAGCAGAAAGTGCTTAAAGTTCCCCTGGAGAAAATGGAGTCAAACGGCAAATTATCTCAATCTGCCAGAGAGTTCATCGAGCAAGCTGTACAAAATGCCAAGGAGGCCAATGGCTACGTAACCATCAATTATCCACCCAGTGCGCCAAATTCTGTGATACGGTCTTTGACCAAAATTGGTGTGGAGGCGGATATTGATTTCAATATAAACACCTATGAACTTGTGATCACTAAACCCTAGATTCTTAGCCTGACTGCTGTTTTAATAGGAGGCGTTAACGATAGAACAACGCGACATAGAGAGAATGACTAATTTTTACGGTGTGGCTTTTCGTGTCAGCCACGTCATGTGCGGCTTTCAAGAAAACAGGCGGATTTATGCAAAAAATAATTATTAAACACATCAAAGGATCGAAGGCCAATCAGACAGAAGCTTTCGAATTACCTATCACAGAGCTTAGTTTGGGTCGGAATGCGACAGCCGATATTCGCTTCGATCCGGATCGCGATGATATCGTCGGTAGAACCCACGCAAAAATTATCCCAACCCCAGACATCCCGTTCGGCTATATATTGACTGACCTTAACAGTCGAAATGGCAGTTTTATAAATGGAAATCGGGTTTTGGGTTCCTCTCCCATTAACCCCGGAGATGTGATCAAGCTTGGAGAAACAGGGCCGGAACTGGTTTTTGATATTGATCCACGACCTGAGCTACAGCCGAAACCGACCCGATTCGACCAGGCACCGCCACTGACTCGTGAGAGCCAAACTCCAACTGCTACTTCATCAATAACTACTTCGATACCAAACTCGGCATCTACGCCCGGATCGATTGGCCGTAATACGGTGGAACGACTTATTTCTGAAACACGGTCAGATACCCGTAAAAAAATCATCAATACCGTATCAGTTATAGTGGCGTTGATTTTAATGGTAGCGGGTTATTTGCTTTATAAAAGCGACAAGAGTCATGATGAACTGGTTAGCGCTTTCACTAAAAAAGAGCAGGTAACTAACGAAGAAATTCAGACCTTGCAAGATAAAATCGAAAACACTAGCCAGAAAGGCATGACACCAAGCCAGATTGCCGAGGAATATTCGCAATCAACAGTTTACATAGAAGCTAGTTGGAAACTAATTTACATACCGACAGGCGGTCAACTTTACCAAAAGGTTGAATGCAGTAGTCGCAACAAGCGTGGAAAATGTTTAGACAAAATCTTGCCTTGGTATATTTCAATAGGTGATACGGTCGAGCCTTGGTTGATGACAGCAGATAAAGGACCGGACGGCGCCTATCTTTCTATTGGCAATAGCGGACAGGGTTCAGGGTTTGTGGTTACAGAGGACGGGTTTATTTTGACCAATCGGCATGTAGCTTCAAGTTGGGAGACAAGATACTCGGGGTTATCTCTTCCCGGATATTTGGTTGTTTGTCCAGATTTGGCCTGTGCTAAACCCAAAGTTAAATTACTGGAAAATAATGAATCCAATAGTCAACTTATCGCTTCCCTGAGCGCCTGGGTTCCTTCCCAAACCAAGACATTGGGAGGGAAGCCAATGAAGGGAAAACGACTGGAGGGGCGCAATGATTATCTGGATGTAACGTTTCCCAATACGCGCACCCGAATTCCTGCGCATGTGGTCAGAATATCCGACATCGCCGATGTGGCTATGATTAAGATTGATATCCCACAAAAACAGCGGCCCGTCGTTTTAGGTGGTGATGATATTTTGGGAGGTGATGATAATGTTCAGCCCGGTGATGCTATCACGGTGACCGGCTATCCTGCGGTTTCTCCGGATGTCGCGGTCAAAATAAGTTCTCAGGATCCGATGAATCGCTCCGAAGAGTGGCGTGTTATTCCCAAACCCACTGTATCGGCATCTACAATTTCTAAAATAATCAATGGCCAGGCCAAAATAGTCGGTGATACAACGTCAGGATATTTTAGTGAAATGGGTGATGTCTATCAATTGAATCTGAATACGACAGGAGCAGGCAACAGTGGTGGTCCGGTGTTCAACGATCAAGGCCGGGTTATTGGTCTGTTTACCTATGGAAACCGAGATGCCAGCGGAATTCAGAACAGCTTTGCAGTTCCTATTAAGTACGGCCAAGAGATTATGGGTGTGCAAACTATCATGAAGTGAGATGTTTCAGTTTCTCAAGCGGTTGCGCTCAGGAACCCAAGGGATCGACAATTATAAAATTGAGGTGTCTATAGCCAGTGACACCGGTTGCTGCCGATCTAACAATGAAGATAGCGTGCAAGTCTTCTCACCTGAGGCTAATCCGGAATCCGCTTTGGCTATTGTTGCCGATGGTATGGGCGGGCATAACGGTGGAGAGATTGCTAGTCGTGAGGCTGTAGCGGAAATCGGTTCCTATTATTTGCGTAATATTTCAGCTAACCCTCTGAAAAAATTAAGTAACTGCTTTTTAAAAGCCAATACTCGCGTGTTCACTCTTGCAGATCAACATCCTGAATGGTCCGGCATGGGTACAACAGCAACAGCTTTGTTGGTTGCCAAGGGCATGGCCAACTATGCGCATGTGGGTGATTCTAGGCTTTATCGGCTTGGCAAAACTTCAATGGAGCAGCTTTCTTCTGACCATACGTTGGTTGCAGAGTGGGTTATGGAGGGAGTAATTTCTCGGGAAGAAGCCGAAAATCATCCTGATCGCAATATTATTACCCGAGCTATCGGTACCAGGTCTGCGATTGAAGTGGAAGTTTGCAAAAGTGAATGGCCAATCCAAATCGGAGACCTTTATTTACTGTGCTCAGACGGTCTTTACGACTTGGTTACGGATTTAGAAATTGAATCTATCTTACGGGAAAATCAATTAAACGAAGCCTGTGAGGCGCTCATTGCCACGGCAAAAAACAGGGGCGGATACGATAATATTTCGGTCATCCTGCTGGCTATTCGGGAAAAACAGATTGTCCCGATCGAACCGCCGCTTACCAAAATATAGAATAGTCGCGACTATGGAACAGATCGGTAACTACACGATATTGCAAAAGCTTGGCGAAGGAGGCATGGGAGAAGTTTTTAAAGGTGTCGATACCATGCTGGAACGGGAAGTTGCAATCAAGGTACTCCGGCCAGAATTAAGTCAGCGTGAAGACGTTCTGCAACGCTTCCGCAGCGAGGCGGTAGCTTTAGGTCGATTGAATCATCCCAACGTAGCGACGGTTTACAGTTTTGCAAGAGACGGTGATCGCTACTATATGGCTCTGGAGTTTGTGAACGGTGAAGGTTTGGATAAGTTGATCGACAAGCGCGGACGGCTCACCTGGTTGGAGGCAGTTCAATTCGCTTGTGCCGCTCTGGAGGGTTTAGAGCATGCGCACCGCCTCAATGTAATCCATCGAGATGTAAAACCGGCCAATATTCTTGTCGCGTATACCGGCGCGGTGAAAATAATGGATTTCGGTATTGCTCGAATCCTGGAGCGAGCACATCAGACGCGGCAGGGCTATTTAGTTGGCACGTTAGAATATATGTCACCGGAGCAAATACAGGGGATTGAAGTAGATGCCAGATCCGATATCTACTCTCTGGGTATTGTTCTCTATGAAATGTTGACAGGCCGATTGCCCTTCCAAAAAGACACTGAATACGATCTCTTAAAATCGCAAATCGAGGAGTCACCGCCATCGCCGCGTATTTACGCGCCGGATATTCCAAAGGTCTTGGAAAAGATCGTATTGAAAACTTTGGCTAAGAAACCGAATGATCGCTTCAATAGTGCCCAGGAGTGTCTGTTTGCATTACATCAGATAACCGTTGATGGTCCGCATGAACAGAGTGTTATTCGTGAGACTCGCCTTATATCCCCTAAGGTTTTTACTCAGCTGAGTATGGAAAAATTTTGGAAAACCGAGGCAAACAAGCTGTGGCTTCGGTTTCGTGAGCTGCTATCAAATTATCCAATACCTGCGTTGTCAATTTTGGTGCTGTTATTGGTACTGGCAAGCTTTTTCTTTTTATCCGACCCGAAAGTAACAGAAAATGAAAAAGGCATTACGCCACAGCAAACGCCTAGTCTGAATCTGAACAAGCCAGCACCTTCGGTCATTCCTGAAAATGAACACGTCCAATTTGTGCCTGCCCAACAGTTACAAAGCGAAGAATCGAAGAAGGAGATGCCCAATATTCCAACCGCTCCGATCAATCTACCTGAGAATCCGCCGACCGCTATATTAGAACAGCCCCCCAAATCTGTGCCGCCCTCTATCGACCAAAAGGAAGCAGTACGCCCTGTTAAACAGGAAAAACGCAAATCAGATTCTGTAAATCGAAAGCTTACTTCACCAAAAACGCCGACAAAGCCCTATAGAATGCCAGCTAAGCAGAATTTGTCTCGTTCTAAGACCGACGCCAGTTTGGATGAAGATGCCGACTATTGGCGACGCATTGAAAGAAAATACTCATCCAGGAAACGATCCAAACCAGATGCTAACCCGCGCCAACAAGAAGATGAAAATGCGGATTACTGGCGGAGTATTGATCGTAAAACTTCAGAATTTTTAAAAAGACAATAAGGGTTCTTATGTCTAACAATTTAGACTTAATTTAATAGACTGATACTTTAATACGCAGAGCAGGGCATCTGGGTGGCGGATGCGGCGAATTGAGCAAATCTGATTAAGCTTTGTTTTGGCTGCTCCCTGAGATATGAGCATTCAGTTGCTGTTGATTTAGTTCGTTTTCCCACTTTGCAGCAACGATGGTGGCTACGCCATTACCAATTAAGTTGGTCAGCGCACGCGCTTCGGACATAAAGCGATCAATACCGAGGATTAAGGCAAGTCCTGCAACGGGAATGGTCGGTACGGTTGAAAGCGTTGCGGCAAGGGTTATAAAACCACTACCAGTAACGCCTGCTGCCCCTTTTGACGTTAGTAATAAAACACCGAGCAAGGTTAGTTCCTGCATTAGCGTCAAAGGTGTATTGGTTGCTTGAGCAACAAAGATGGCCGCCATCGCCAAATAAATGGACGTGCCATCGAGATTGAATGAGTAGCCTGTTGGGATAACTAAACCCACGACTGATTTAGAACAACCTAACTTTTCCAGCTTAATCATAATACGAGGCAATACCGACTCTGATGACGAAGTACCTAGCACGATGAGTAATTCATCTTTTATGTACATGATAAATCGCAGAATGCTAAAACCAGTGAGCCGCGCAATCAAACCCAAAACACCAAAAATAAACAATAAACAGGTTAGGTAAAAGCTACTCATTAACGTAGCCAGTGGCAGCAGCGAAGCAATGCCATATTTGCCAATGGTAAACGCCATTGCCCCGAACGCACCGATGGGCGCAAGCTTCATGATCGTTTCGACGATACCAAACAGTACGTGAGACACTTTGTTGATGAAGGCTACGACTTCTGTACCGGTTTCTTTCATCGCTGCAAGGGAGAAGCCAAATAGCAATGAAAACAGCAAGACTTGCAGGATATCGCCCTTGGCAAAGGCATCGATGACGCTCGTGGGGATAATATTAAGTAGGAAATCTACAACGCTATGGGTCTTTGCCGCGTCCGTGTAAACAGTGAGGCTTTTTGTATCTAAGGTGCTGACATCAATATTCATGCCGGCACCGGGTTGTATAATATGCACGACCAGTAAACCGATAATCAACGCTAATGTACTGACCACCTCAAAATAAAGCAGTGCTTTAACACCGACCCGCCCAACCTTATCCATCTCCTGCATGCCAGCAATGCCAGTGACTACGGTGCAAAAAATAATTGGTGCGATAATCATCTTGATGAGCTTGATAAAACCATCGCCCAGGGGCTTCATAGCAATAGCTGTGTCGGGTAAAAAGTGCCCAAGTAGAATGCCAAGCGAAATGGCAGTAAGAACCTGTACGTAAAGGTGCTGGTGGAGTTTCTTATGTGGCGGGTGTTTTGAAACTTGAGTCATATCTTTCTCAACGTTTGAATGCATACTCATCTATTTCAGCGCCTTTTCCCAGCGACTAACCAGGGCCGAAGCAATGCTGTTACCGAATACATTGGTAGCGCTGCGGCCCATGTCCAGAATTTGGTCGATCCCCAAGAGCAATAATAAACCGGCTTCAGGAATGTTAAACATTGATAAAGTAGCGGCTATGACTATCAGTGATGCTCTGGGTACACCAGCGACACCTTTACTGGTGAACAGTAACACCAGTAGCATCAGAAGTTGGTCTGCGAGTGGCATGTCAATCCCGTATGCCTGAGCAATAAATAATACCGCAAAAGTCATGTACATCATGCTGCCGTCCAGGTTAAAAGAGTAACCCAACGGCAAAACCAAGCCGCAGACTTTTTCATCACAACCGAAACGTTCCAGTTGTTGTAATAGCTTGGGGTATGCGCTTTCACTGCTGGCCGTGCCGAAAGCGAGCAGCATCGGCTCGCGGATATGGCTGATTAAGGATATGACTCTTCGCCCCAAAAATAGAAAGGCAACACAGCCCAGAAAGCCACATAGCAATAACAGGCCAAAATAGAATTCGCCAATAAATTTGCCGTAAGACAGCAACACGCCAATACCGTGCTCCGCAATTACTGAGGCTATGGCAGAAAAAACCGCAATGGGCGCATAGTGCATTACATAACTGGTGACTTTCAACATAATGTGCGTGAGAGAATCCAGCAACTTGACCATGGGTTGAGCCAGTTCGCCAAGCGATGCGCAAGCCACGCCGAAGAACATGGAAAATACCACGATCTGTAAAATCTCATTGTTTGCCATCGCTTCAACCACGCTCTTGGGAAAGATGTGCGCAGCAAAGTTAGCCAGGGTTGGTTTGACATCAGGTAGTCCGGTCGCAGCGCTTGCCGCAGGCAAGTCAATGTGCAGCGAGCTACCCGGCTCAAATACGTTTACCAGTAACATGCCTAGTAATAGACTGAAAATGGATGCAGAAAAAAACCACAACATAGCCTTGATGCCAATGCGCCCGACTGTATTGATGTCACCCATTTTGGCCATGCCCACTACTAGTGTAGAAATGACCAATGGCGCGATAATCATCTTCACTAACCGCAGGAAAATATCAGTAAGCACGGTAAATACAGCAATAATTTGGCTTAACATCGGGTTCGGTTTTATTAACTCCGTACCCCCCAACGTTAGGTTAAGTAGCTCACCAACCATAATGCCGGTGACCAGAGCCAGAACCACAAAAAGGGTTTGGCGGTTGGGTTTGTGCGTGTGGGTATGTGGTGTCATTAACTGAATTCCTGATGTGTAGGTAGTAACCTGTTGTTTTCATTATGCAGAAAAACTCTATTAAAACCATCGCTAAATGGTGAACGGTTTGATTTTGGCTGTTAAACAGCCGGTTATTCGCGGTCAACGATAGATTTAAATATCTGTAATGCTGGCCGAACCCAGTAACGGATCAAGATTTTCCCGCTTCTATTCAAATACAACCCACCCAACCATCTACTAGCACAACATGGTCAATTTTTTATGGTAATTTTTCACATCGGTTATAGTCTCATTTGTGAGATGATGGTGCTATAGCGGTGACTTTAGGAGGGGGGTATGCAACAATCAGTGTTAGAGCGTGGATCGCTGCCCGTTCCTGAGCGGGTCGGTGAGTCTGCGCCAATAGTTCCTGAGCCTCTGCGCAGAGCCGATACTGGCACCGAGATTGTCCCGAAAAAAGCTATGATCGATATCGAATTACTGCTTCAGCGGCGATTGCGAAAGCAATTAGATGAAGATTGAATTTGCGGTGGTTTAGGTCTTAAGATAGCCAGTAGCTACGTTAACAGTCTATCGGTTGAGTAGAGACTTAATTGCTGATCACCCTAAACAGCATTGATTACGGCCTTGCTGCTTGGCGGTGTAAAGCGCCCGATCAGCACGTTCAAATGCTAGTTCATCGGTGTCGCCGGTAACAAATTCGGTTATGCCGCAAGAGATAGTGATTGATATAGCTGTGCCATTTGCATTAAAACCGGTCTTCTCAATGCGTTTGCGTAATTGATTGGCTAGATTTAAAGCGGATTCCTTAGACGTATTAGCTAACAACATAACGAACTCTTCACCACCAAAACGGGAAATAAAGTCGGATTGACGACAGTTTTCAGAAAGTTGTTTGGCAATGATGATTAAAGCCTTGTCCCCGGCTTTGTGCCCGTAAGTGTCGTTAATTGCTTTAAAATGATCAACATCCCAAACGATCAAGGTTAAGGGAGTCTGGTAGCGTTTCCAACGTGCAAATTCGGCTTCTATACGTTCTTTATAAGCGACGCGATTGGGTAACTGAGTAAGCGTATCGCGCAACGCCTGGGTTTTTGCCATATCCAGTTTGTTTTTAAGCTCACTGGATTCATACTCCATTTCTCTAACTTTTGCTGTCAACTCATCCAATTGTTGTTGAGTTTTTTGGCGTTGCAGAGCTTCATGTTGAGCATGCTCTTGAATTTCCTTGGTGATATCAACCAGACGGTTACGGATAGTTTCTTTTAAAGGCTCAAGCTGAGTCGCGTTTATGGTAGTACTTTGTAATTCTTTCATTTGTTCAGAAACGGATTGATCCAGTTTGCTTCTGTTCAATGTTGCTTCCACTGTTGCGGCCGCCGCTCCTGTAACGGTTTGACTAAGGCCTGTCAGCTGTTCTGAAATGTGCGCAAGAAACCGGTCCACATCCTGTTGTTCCGGCAGCGGGTGTTTTACTATTTGTATGACTAAGTCAACGAAAGTATGCAGCAACTGAGCATAAGACTCGTCTGACTGGTTAGAAGCCAGTTGATGTTTTATGGTTTGTGTTTGCTGGTCGAATGCGGCAGGCATTTCGATAGTTTCGAGCAGGCGTAGCAATTGCTTGTTGATAGTCAGCGTGTCGACCTGTTTGGTTGCTGCAGGTTCAAGGATTCTGACGTCGGTATTTTTATCCCCAATAACCTTGTTGATCGCCCCAAATAATTCGCTATTACTGGCAAACGTTTGTTGCTGTAATTTGCTAAATGCTTCCAGTTGCTCCTTAGCTGAGTAATGCTGACCTAAAAATTTAAACAATAAGCTATTGTCTACGGTCTTGGTGGCGGCACTATCATTTGATTGAGCTAACAAACCAATGAAGTTGTCCAGCTCGGTTTTAAGTTTTTCACTGTTAACGCCGTTTTTTAGATGGTTGCGAATGCGTTGTAGTGATGGATCTAGTTGCGGGTCAAGTCCGGAAGCGGCAATTGATATACGTATAATGGTTCTGCAAAGTAATTGTTCTTTCTCTAAATTATGTTTCTCATCTTTCTTTTGTTCATCAAGCAGGCTCAAGTATTTGTCTTTCCACTTATCAATGTTATCCGGTTTATTAAAAAAACTCATACTTGATCCTTTCTAATGATTGAGGCGCGAGCCAAGCGCCTCATAAATTATTTTTTAGCACTTTCTTGCTGAATCAGCTTGTCCATGACTTCAAGCATTTTTTCATGTGAACCCGCAACTGGCCCGTTAGTTCTGTATTTGCCATTGATAATGATGGCCGGTACACCAGTTACGCCATAGCGAGCTGCAGTGGTCGCTGCTTGACGAAGTTTAGCATCGACTGCGAATGATTTGTAGGCAGCACGAAAATCGGCATCTTTAACACCATGTTCAGCAAAAAATGCCGCCAGTTGATCTTCAGTTTCCAGTTGACGTTTTTGGGTTTGAATGGCATCAAAAAAATCAGCATGAACCTTATCTACTATGCCCAATGCTTCCGCAGTGTAATAAGCTTTAGCATGCTTGCCCCATAAATCACTGAATACAGCGGGTTGACGGATAAACTCCACATTGCTCGGTAATGCTTTTACCCATTTGGACAACAGGGGTTCAAAGTCAAAGCAATGCGGACAGCCGTACCAGAAAAACTCAATCACTTCGACTTTATCGGTGTGTTGAGTAGGTTGTGCCGGCGACAATGTTTCATATCCCGTTGCTGTCGGTTCTGCGTTGGTTAAAGCAGCAAATGTAAAAAGTAAAAACAATAAACCAGTTTGAGCGATTTTTTTTAACATAGGATCAGTTTCTCCATGGGGCGGATGTGTTAAGTGTAGCGGTTATAGTTTATTTCATCATTGAAATGCGATAAGAAACGGCTTTAATTTCTTCATCCGTCATCTTTTTAGCAATCATGTGCATCATATTGTCCGGATTATTACTGCGGGCTCCGGATTTGAAATCGTTAAGAGATTTAATTAGGTAATCGGCATGTTGCGATTTTAAGGCTGGAAATGCCGCTGGTTTGTTGCCTTCACCGTAGGGGCCATGGCAAGCTATGCAGGCCGATACGGCGCGTGCGAGATCGCCATTGCGGTACAGATCGCTACCAGCCGCAAGTTGAGTTTTCAATACATCTTCTTGATCAGCTTTCTTTTCGGCAGCTGGATCAGATGCTTTCGGTTCATCGTCTTCGTCATCCGGTCTTAAAACAGGTAGGGCATTTTCGGAAATTTTTTGCTCGGCATAATAGGCACCAATGTCTTTCATATCCTCATCGGTTAGGCCGGCAGCCATCGGTGACATCATAGGATCTTTACGACTACCGTCTTTAAAAGCCTGTAATTGCTTGACCAGATACGAGGAATGTTGCTGGGCAAGTTTAGGGAATGTTGATACCATGCTGTTGCCGTGATCGCCATGGCAGCTCACGCAACTGGCGGCTTTTTCTTTTCCTGCGGTAGCATTGCCCTCAGCATGTAAAATACTCGGGACGCCGGTCGTTACTATGCAGATTGAAAGTACCAGCAATTTTTTTTTCATTGGGATCCCCTTCGGAATTAGTAATCGGTTATGGCAGCCTCTCTGAATAATGGGGCTGCGGTGCGCGGTCGAATTCTACCTTAATTGATATAGCTAAGCGAGACACGATGAACCCAGTTTATCACCAAGCAAAATTTATTAACAGCTCACCGCACCTGCGCAATACCCCGCCAGATCAAGGTTTGGAAGTGGCTTTTGCCGGGCGATCCAATGCCGGTAAATCCAGCGCTATAAATACGCTGACTCGCCAAAAAGCCTTGGCAAGAATCAGTAAAACGCCTGGACGTACCCAAATGCTTAACTTTTTTGAGATTAGCGACCAGCAACGCTTTGTCGATTTACCGGGTTATGGTTACGCAAAAGTGCCGATTGCTGTCAAAAAACAGTGGCATGAGTTGATGGAAACCTATCTGACTAAGCGAAAATCATTGTGCGGTATCGTTTTGGTCATGGATGTGCGCCACCCACTGACTGAGTTTGATTGGCAAATGGTTGAGTGGTGCCAGCATACTGGCTTGGCATTGCATATCATCCTAACCAAAGCCGATAAATTGACTTATGGCGCTAGTAAAAATACGCTTTTGCAAGTGCAGAAAGAACTCCAGGAATTTAATTTTCCTTTAACCATACAACTATTCTCAGCGCTAAAAAAAACCGGCATTGATGAACTTCATAAGGCTTTAGACGCTTTTTTTACACCAACCACTTAAAAAAATCGCTCGATTTATAGCGCCACAAGCTCTAGCCCAATCAGGGTATCTTTATTTTAAAACACTGGGAGATTACCGTACCGTGAGTGAATTTGGATTAGTGTCTCCAACTGCAAAAGATTGGGACGTTACCGCCATTATCGACCCTTTAAATGATGCTCAGCGCCAAGCTGTTACCGCGCCAGCGCAAGCCATGCTGGTATTAGCCGGAGCCGGCAGCGGTAAAACCCGGGTTTTGGTGCATCGGATTGCCTGGCAAATTCAAGCCTTGGGTGTTTCGGCGCACAGTATTCTGGCGGTTACCTTTACCAATAAAGCCGCTAAAGAAATGCGCGGGCGAGTTGAAGAGTTGCTGAATATGTCCGCACACACTATGTGGATAGGAACTTTTCATGGCCTCGCCCATCGTTTGTTAAGGCGGCACGCCAAACAAGCCAAGTTACCTGAAAGTTTTCAGGTCATGGATTCCAGCGATCAATTGCGGGTGATCAAACGCTTGCTGCAAACCTTAAATTTGGATGACAGCAAATGGCCGCCCAAGCAAGTGCAATGGTATATCAACGCCCAAAAAGATGAAGGCATCCGAGCCCGGCACATGGCCGATACCGGTGATCTTTACCAACGCCAGATGGTGGCGATTTACCGCGCTTATGAAGAACTTTGCGACCGTTCCGGTTTAGTCGATTTTGCTGAACTTTTATTGCGTGCGCATGAATTGCTGCGCGACAACCCCGATGTGCTGGAGTTTTATCAACAGCGCTTTCAGCAAGTGCATGTTGATGAATTTCAAGATACTAACACCATACAATACGCCTGGTTACGGCTGTTAACGGAAGGTAAAGACAATATTTTCGTGGTCGGTGATGATGACCAATCTATTTACGGTTGGCGCGGCGCTAAAATTGAAAACATCTACAGTTTTCAGAAACATTACCCCAATCACCAAGTCATCAAGCTGGAACAAAATTACCGATCCACCGGTAATATTCTCAAAGCCGCAAATACTGTCATCGCTAATAACGATGGCCGCATGGGGAAAGAGTTGTGGACCGACTCCGGCGATGGCGATTTATTGTCCTTGTATGTGGCCTTTAACGAACAAGATGAAGCTTATTTTGTGGTGGAACGCATCAGAACCTGGGTTAAAGAAGGCGGTTTACGAAACGATGTCGCAATTTTGTATCGTTCCAACGCGCAATCTCGGCAGTTTGAGGAAAAACTCATGGCTACCGGTACGCCTTATCGGGTTTATGGCGGCTTACGATTTTTTGACCGCGCAGAAATTAAAAACGCCTTGGCTTATTTAAGGTTAATGGCGAATCGCCACGATGATGCTTCCTTTGAACGAGTGGTCAATACGCCAACACGCGGCATCGGTACAAAAACCATTGATGAAATTCGCCTCATCGCCAGAGATCAAGCGATTTCTTTATGGGCGGCGGCGATTGTTTTGCTGAACCAAGGGCGCATGTCGGCTAGAGCGGCCAATGCCTTATCCGGTTTTTTACAGTTAATAAAAAATCTGGACGAACAAGCCTTAGCCAAAGAAGAGCTGTATGAAAAAGTCAAACTGGTGGTAGAAAAAACCGGTTTACTGGACATGTACCAAAAAGACAAAGCAGACAAAGGTGAAGAAAAAGTCGAAAACTTAGAAGAGTTGGTTAACGCCGCCAAACTGTTTGATTTCGACCAAAATAACGAAGACGGCTTAAGCGAATTGGATTTGTTTTTAACCCATGCAGCCTTGGAAGCAGGCGAATCGCAAGCCGATGAATTTGAAGATTGCGTACAATTGATGACCTTACACTCCGCTAAAGGCCTGGAATTTAAACTGGTGTTTTTAGTGGGTATGGAAGAGGGCTTGTTCCCGTCGCAACAATCTGTTGATGACGCCGGACGCTTAGAAGAGGAGCGCCGGCTTTGCTACGTGGGCATGACCCGCGCTAGGCAAATGCTATATCTTACCTACAGTGAATCCAGGCGCTTGTACGGGCGCGAAAGTTATCCCAGACCCTCACGGTTCTTGCGGGAAATTCCCGCACAACACATTCAAGAAGTTAGAATTCGCGCCACTGTCAGTCGGCCGGTTTCTGTGGTTAAACCACAAAGCTCGACCTTTTCCGCAACCGGCAAATATAAACTCGGCCAACGGGTCAGCCATGCCAAATTTGGTGAAGGCGTGGTATTGCAGATGGAAGGTGATGGCGCTCAGGAACGGGTGCAAATCAATTTTAAGCAAGTGGGTGTCAAATGGCTGATGTTGACGTATGCACAGTTGGATGTGTTGTAAGTGTCTTAGGTTTTGCTAATCAATAACGAGCTCGTTACGCCAAGTATAAGTGATCTTTCGTTCCATCTTATTGAAACTGCTAGCTTAGTCCAACCGATGGGGGGTTTTTCTGAGCTCGGGTTGTAATTGCTTAACCCGCATTTTGGCAATGACTTGATCGGAAGGCTTTGGAGGCTGGTTGGTTATGTTTACGATTGGCTTTGCAGGTGTACAAAAACTTATTTGCCTACTGGTACGGCTTAAATTATAGTTCTAGCCGCTATTTTAGCAAACTGCCTACATAAAAGATTAGATCCATTTTTGGGGTCTAATTTTAGTTAGGAATTATCAACAACGTTTTCAACCACCCAGTGAAGGAGAATGAAAATGTACTTTAAGCTTTATTCCCAAATTGCCAGCATTACTGTGATGGGCTTTCTTGCATCGCCCGCACAAGCTGCCGTTGTTCTATATAATCAAAATTTCGAAAATCCAGTTGCTTTTGTGAATGATGGTGGCGACGTCAATATTTACAAATCTGTGAATACTCTTTATGGAAATCAACCTGCCGGGTTTACTTTTGCGCAAGACTACACTGTTGAAACACTGCTGCTCAATGGCAGTCAGGCATTTGGACACGGCTATTCCGATCCTTCAGGTAAGGGAGGAAAATACGCGCTCGGTATGCTTTCACACGTACAGAATGATTTACTCGGACTATCTTTTAACGTTGGGAGCAACAAGTTCCTGAACATGAGCCTCGATGTTTCGAGTATTGATCTCAGTGTGTTTGGGGGGCCGTTCGTCCCAACGGGAGCAGTGCCGACTTTTGAATTCACCTTGTACGATAATCCCGGCGGAGTAACTGGTCTAGGTAGTGGGGCGGTTCTGGATGTATTACAAACATCGGGTACTGCGTCTGCACAGGATGTTTTTGATTGGACGGGAGTGTTGTTAGCACTTGATGCCACCGGTAACACCAATGGCAACGTAACCTTACGAATTGATCTTTTGACCGGTGGTTATGCAGCGATGGATAACTTCCTTATCGCTGCTTCCGATACTCCCGGCGAAGTACCAATTCCTGGAGCAGTTTGGCTGTTTGGATCTGGGTTAGCTGGAGTTCTAGCTGTCAAACGCCGCCGAACAGAGAAAGCCTCTCAAGAAGCTCATTCTAACTAATTGAAATAGTATCGTAGGTCGGACAACGGCTTTATCGTTTCCCGACAGAAAGGTGGTTAAAAGAAAGGCGATGCCGATTGACATCTAACACCTCAGATACTTGGGATTCCAAATGTCGGGCAGAAAAGCTTGCCCGACCTACCTAGCTAACCAAATTGCTCAAACATAGCACGGCCATAATCCGGTTTTGTTTTTCAGCTTTTACGGGATTGGCTTCGCGCTAGGTTAAATAGCAACATCTAAACTATCTTAATACTGAGGAAATTACCGCTCATGAAGTATGTAGCATATATTATTTTGATTTTCGCAAGCGTGTTCGACCACGCACTTGCGGAATCTTTAAACCACTTTTCACAGGATTCCGCTAAAAGCGTGAAAGCCAAGCCAGCTTGGCTGAGAGGTCTTTGGAAAGGAACCGGTTATCAATTAAACAACAGAACAACATGGTCTATATTGTTCAACTCCAATACCCACTCAGTAGACTATCCTTCATTAGCCTGTGGTGGTTCATGGAAATTGATATCATCAACTGCCAACAAAGCTTATTTCAGAGAAACGATTACTTACGGCAAAGGCTTTTGCCTCGACCAAGGAAAAGTCGTTATAACTAAAATAGACAAAAAGTTTATAACCTATTCTTATTTCTATCCGAATGACACAACTATAAGCTCATTTTCAACACTGATGAAAGAATAGTGTCGTAGGTCGGACAACGGCTTTTTCGTTGACCGACAGAACGGTGGTTAAACGGGAGGCTATGCCGATTGGTATCTAACACCTTACATACTTGGGCTTCGAAATGTCGGGCAGAAACCCGTAAGACGGTTTCGCGTTAGTAAATCGTCATAAACTGGTGTGTCAACCCTTTTCCGGACACAAGATTAAGTAGCCATTTGACGCAATTCATAGGCTATAGCTGATATGGCGTGCAATGCTGCTTTGCGTTGAATTTTATGGGTAAATTCATTAGCTGATCCAGCTATAAACATTTCTTTAATTATGGTAAGTCACCTCTCATGGAGCCCCCAAAACTAGTTTTACCTGATGCACATGACCATCATCTTTTAGACTTATGCTGTTAGCGTTCATCTGCGCAACCCCATCCAGTTCAAGCAAAGCTATACCACGATTGACTGCATGCGGATTTTCAACAGTGATTTCATAACGGCTGCTTAGGTGCTGATAAGAAATAGCGTAGCCAGGCCAATGCTTAGGTATGCAAGGATTAAATAACAACTGTTCGGCACGGACTTGTAGACCCAAGATCGATTCCAATCCAGCTCGGTAAAACCAGCCCGAAGCGCCAGTGTACCAAGTCCAACCTCCACGTCGTACATGCGGCGCTTCGGCATAAATATCCGCTGCCAGCACATAAGGCTCAACCTTATAGGCATAAACGCCAGTACGTGTTGTGGTGCGGTTGATAGGGTTAAGCATTCGCAGTAAATCCATGGCTTGATCACCGTCACCAAGCATGGCGTAAGCGATGACTGTCCAGGTTGCCGCATGGGTATACTGGCCGCCATTTTCGCGAACACCGGGTGGATAACTTTTGATGTAACCGGGGTCGCGTTCGGTTTTATCGAACGGTGGCGTAAACAACAAGATCAAATCATCACCGTCGCGCACCAGATATTCACGCATTGATTGAATGGCTCGTTGTGCGCGTTCGCTATCCGCGGCACCGGACATGACCGCCCAACTTTGCGCAATCGAATCTATTCGGCATTCGGCATTCGCAGCAGAGCCCAATGGCGTACCGTCATCAAAATAAGCACGTCGATACCAAGCGCCGTCCCAGCCTTGGTCTTCCACAGCAATTTTCAATTGGCTTGCATGCTCACGCCAACGACTAGCGCGTTCCATATCATCTCGTTGTTCAGCAATCACTGCAAATTCGGTTAACGTGGTTATCAGAAACCAGGCCATCCAGATGCTTTCGCCTTTGCCTTGATTGCCGACTCGGTTCATGCCGTCGTTCCAGTCACCACTCCCCATTAGCGGCAGGCCGTGGATACCAGTTGCCAGGCTGATGTCCAAACTTCTGGCGCAATGCTCAAACAGACTGACTTGCAGACTTGATTGGGTTGGTTCGAAATAAGCATCATCCTGATCCGATAACAAAGCCGGGCCTTCCAAAAAGGCTAGCACTGTATTCAGAACTCCGGTATCACCGGTAACCTTAAGATAATGACTGGCGACAAACGCTAACCAGACACGGTCATCAGAAAAATGGGTACGCACACCCCGACCAGTAGGCGGATGCCACCAATGTTGCACATCGCCTTCGGCAAATTGTCGACTAGCAGCGCTCAGCAAATGAGCACGGCTTAGATCCGGTCTGGTGACCACCAAGGCCATGCTGTCTTGGAGTTGATCACGAAAACCAAACGCACCGCCGACTTGATAAAAACCGGCTCTAGCCCACATGCGACAACTTAAGGTTTGATAGAGCAGCCAGTGATTTAGTAATAAATCAAGCTCTCGATCCGGCGTTTTTACCTGCACTTTTTCCAGTATTTGCTGCCAGGATTGCTTCACTTGGGCAAAAACGCTTGCTGTCGGTGCGGCGCGATAGCGCTTGACCAAATCACTGGCATGGGCGCTATTGTTGCCTTGGCCCAGTAGAAACACAATCTCAATCTGTGCATTGGGTGCTAGTTCAATTGCGGTCTTTAGAGCCGCGCACGGGTCAAGCCCTGCACCGGTACGGCTTCTTAAACCCTTGCGATTCAGTAAGCCAATCGGTGCATCCAAACTGCCGTTGCGACCGATGAATTCAGTGCGATTTCCGGTCCAGGCGGTCTGTAGGCCGCCTAAGTCTGCAAACGCGATTCGCTGACCAAACTCTTGATCCCACGGGTTGTAAGCAAACATAGCGCCGGTGTCCGAATCAAGTTCGGTGATGACATGTGCGGCAGTGACACTACGCGAAGCGCCCAGTACCCATTCCACATAACCCGCTACCGTTAGTTTGCGCGTGCGTCCGCTTTGATTGGTTAAGGTCAGGACGGAGATTTTGATCGGGTCATCCGGACTGACGAACTGCAGCAGATCGCTGTGTATACCGTGCGATGCGTGTTCAAAACGACTATAGCCTTGCCCGTGCCGAATAAGATAGCTGGCGTTATCAACACGAATCGGCAGAGCGGTTGGCGTCCATAATTCGTTGGTTTCGTCATCCCGGATATAAAGCACTTCGCCCGGCGCGTCGCAGACTGGATCATTAGACCAAGGTGTCAATTGATTTTGACGACTATTGCCACTCCAGGTACAACCGCTACCCAATTCTGAAACGATAAAACCAAACTCGGCATTTGCGATCACATTAACCCAAGGGGCTGGTGTCCATTGGCCTTTGGCCAGCACAATGACATATTCGCGGCCATCATCGGCAAATCCACCTAGGCCGTTAAAGAACTCCAACTGGGGCAAGGCGAGTTCTGGGTGCTCGGCATCGGGATTCAATAGCGGTTTTGGCAAAACCATTGCTGCCGTTGGTCTTGGATGACGCAATAATTGTTCAGCCAAGGTACCGCGATTGCTAACCAAGATTGCACGCGCCGCTGTTTGTAGCAATAGCCTTTCATCTGCCGAGAGTTGATCGATACGCATGACAAATATCTCACCCCGGTTGCCATGCTCGTAATGGGTTGATCTTGCCTGATTCTCACGCACCATGTTTTGCAATAGGATTTGCAAGTCATCGACATAGGATATTTCTTTTTCGTTGAGAATAATCAGATCAACCGACAAGGTTTTTATGCGCCAATATTCATGGGCCCTTAGCAATTGATCGACAATGGGTCGGTCTTCCGGATCGGTCACTCGCAACAATACGATGGGTTTATCTCCAGAAATGCCATGACGCCACAGACCGGTGACATTCATGGTACTTTGCACCATTAACTTGCCGAACGGACGCAGTGAAGGATCTGCAAACAACAGGCGATTGGCCAAGCTTTGAAATAACAGTGCTTCGTCCGGTTTGGTACGCAAATGATGAAGTTGCACTTGTGCATGTGTCCAGGCCAGGGCAGAAACCCGATCCCAGACCGCCAGATTATGATATTTATCGGCCAAATCCTGCACGGCTTCTCGCGTTTCCGCAACCAGGGTGGTAAAGGTTAAATGTTCGGTAGCGCCCGCTTCAATACGAACACGAGTGCGTAGGCTAAAAATTGGATCAAGCACTGAACCTACTGTATTGGTAAGAGGGCGACCATCCATTACCGCAATCGGTTCACGCAGCGTTTGCCCGCGTCCAACAAAGCGGGCGCGATCGGTTTCATATTGAAAGTTATCACTGGTTTTGACTCCGGCTAATACATGCGCGGCCCAGATTTTTTGATCAGTATCAGAACGTTGACGACGTTGGGCAATCAGCGCGCGTACTTGCGGCAAATATTCAGTTTGTACGAATAAATTGGAGAACGTCGGATGCGCGATGTCAGCAGCCGCAGAAGCCAATACAATCTCAGCATAAGAGGTGATTTCAATTTCTCGGGCTCTTGGGCCGATATTAGTCAAACTTAAACGCCGAATTTCGGCATCGTCTTCCGGCGAAACCACGATTTCCAAGGTGCTAACCAACGTGCCGTCGGTACGGCTGATACGAACCCTATCCTCAACAAACACCACTTCGTAATGATCGGGCTCTGCCACCGTGGGCTGATAACCCGCAGACCAGACCCTACCGCTAGCCACATCGCGTAGATAAAGATAGCTGCCCCAGGCGTCGCGGGTAACGTCTTCACGCCAGCGCGTCACTGCCAAATCTTGCCATTGACTGTAACCGGATCCGGCACCAGTGATCATTAGTGCGTAGCGACCATTGGATAAACAATGCGTGGAAGGTATCGAAGATAAAAATGAAGGTAGTCGCCGTATTGGCGGTTGTACCGATTCCTTTACCTCAGCCAGCGCTTGCAATAGTGGTGTAGTGCTGGTATCGGCACCGTGCGGAATGCGTTCTTGCAACAACAAGTCGGCAGCTTGAATCAGCGGGTTGCGATGAAAACGATGCCGCATTAAACCGTCATGAACGGCATTGTCGAAAGCTACCAACGACATACCTTGGTGATGTGCCATGTAGCAACGCACCATGGCAACGCGCTGACCTTCGGCAAGTCGGATTGGGGTAAAGTCTAAGGCTTCAAAAAAGCCATATCGACCCAAAGCACCGATTTTTTCCAACTGCTGGAAATTCTGCACAGCGGCATGAGGAAAATACATGGCCGCCAAGGCGGTGGCGTAGGGCGCTATAACCAAGTCTTCGCCCAAGCCTCGTTTCATGCCCAGTCCAGGTACGCCAAAGGCAGAGTATTGATAAGTAAACAGCAAGTCGCGGCTATTGAAAGCGGATTCTGAAACGCCCCACGGCACTTTGCATTGCTTGCCGTATTCAATCTGCCGCTTTATCACTAGCCGACAAGTCTGATCGAGCAAACTGTAACGTGGTGTGAAAGTAACCAGTGATGGCATCAAGTATTCAAACATGGATCCGGACCAGGACAGCAATACCGTACCGTGTGCTTCCCGCGTTACCCTTCTACCCAAGTGAAACCAGTGTGAACTGGGTATGTCGCGTTTAGCAATGGCGATAAAACTGGCCAAACGTGCTTCTGAGGCCAGCAGGTCATAATAGCTGAGATCAAGTACACCTTCAGTGATGCCATAGCCTAGTGCAAACATATGCCTGTTTGCATCATAGAGAAAATCAAAATCCATGTCATGGAACAAGCAATCGAGTTGCTCAATCATGTTATGCAGGCGATTAGTCAGAGCTTCAGTTTGCGCTGAAGATTGGTGCAGTAAAAAGGTTAGTGCTTGAGTATCATTGTCTGATAATAGCTGTTCAGGACTTGACGTTAGCTCAATAGCTATCTGGGTGTAGTAACCGGAAAGGTCTTTAAGTGGTGTGTGCAAATTCAGGTGCTTACACCAATGTGTTGAATCTGAGTCAGATAGGGAGGATTTCTCAAGCGCGGTAAAATAGCTAGTAGAATGTAGCCAAGGGATCAGGTTATCGACGTCAACAGCGTGTGAACGGATATCATCACATAATAGATTTGCCCATGCCAACACTTCGTTGTCTTTGGCATCGCCACGCTCAACTGCATAGGCGCTTGCCAAGTCTAATAAGATGTCGGCACAAGTCGATAGCTTTTGCCAAAGCACGCTCCATGCCTTTGGTTCAGTCGGCCGACTTGCCAACAATTGCCCGATCATATCGACTTTTTGGCGTAATTCTTTCGTGGTAACCGTAAGCGTGCGGCGGTCATCAGTGATTTTAACTAACGCCGCGATAAGTAAGCTGTGAGTATCGGCAAGCCCGATCAATGCCGAGTCCAACTTTAATGGTTGGTTTAACATTTCCCTGCAGGCTTGCTCTAGCGTCAGCAAGTGTCCGGCCAGATTACCGCTATCCACTGTGGATATGTAGCGTGGTTCCAGCATGTGCAGGTCGAGGGTGTCGTACCAGTTATAAAAATGGCCATGAAAACGTGGCAAAGCCAGTAGTGTGGTTACTGTTGCTTCCAACTTGTTAACGGTATCCAATAGTCCTAACCAGCCGAAATCACGCGCGGCCACGACCGACAATAAATACAATCCAAAATTAGTGGGTGAGCTGCGATGCGCAATCACGGGCAGAGGGTCTTCCTGAAAATTATCAGGCGGTAAATAATTTTCCGTTGCGGTCACAAACGTGGTGAAAAATCGCCAGATGCGTCGTCCAATTAAACGCAGTTGTTCGGTATCTTGTGGTTGCAGTGACTCGGCTTTGTCAACTCGGGGTGGTAAGCTCAACGCTCTGGCTACCACTGGAGCCAGCCACCATAACATTAAGAACGGTGCTGCCACTGTAATGCTGGCGGGATTGAAAAACAATATCAGCCCCCCTACACAGATCACTATCGTGGATGAATTCAATAGCGGACGAAACAGGTTTTTGAGTGAGTGACCAGCGGAGGTTTTTGCCTGCAAGGCCGTCACCCATTTCAGCAATTGTCTTCTAGTAATAAATAAGCGAACCAAGGTGCTAATGATGGCATCCATCATCAACCAGGCGTGTTGGGCGAGCATGGTCAGCGCTACCAGGCTATTGCCAATACCCCATAACACATTTTCGCCTGCGGCTCGCACATGCGTACTCACGGAAATACCACGGCGTAGCGAGGTAAATCCTGATAACAATGCCAAAATTGCTGGTAAAGCTAACGCAGTTATTACAAAGCCGATTAAAACGGCTTGCGGGGCATCCGGAATGGTCCAAGCTGCAACTAGAGCAAAAAAAGCTCCAGGTGCAGACAAGGATCGGCGCACATTATCCAGCATCTTCCAGCGCCCAATCATGGGCATTCCTCGACCACAGTGCCCGAATATCCAGGGTAACAATTGCCAATCGCCACGAGTCCAGCGATGTTCTCGGGATGCCGCAACCTCAGTGTGCGAGGGAAATTCTTCAAAAAATTCAATATCGCTAACCAGTGCGCAACGGGCGAAAACACTTTCAAACAAGTCATGGCTGAGCTGGGTGTTTTCAGGCACTCGCCTAGCCAAGGCGGCCTGAAATGTATCAACGTGATACAAGCCTTTGCCGCTGTATGTGCCTAGTGCGAATAAATCCTGATAAAGCTCGGATACCGAGCTAGAGTAAGCATCGGTGCCGGAAGCACCGGCAAAAATCTGATGAAATAATGAATGTTCCTGGCGTAGCGGTAAAGTCGGCGTTACCCGTGGCTGCAAAATACCGTAACCGTCCACGACTCGTTGAGCATGTTTATCGAACACGGGCCGGTTAAGCGGGTGCGCAGCTACACCAACTAATTGTGCTACCACCCCCATAGGCAATTTGGTGTCGGCATCCAGGGTGAGCACATAACAAATGTCGGCCGGAATAACAACTGGTTGATCGTCGATAGCCAAAAATGAGGTATCGGTAGCGCCACGTAGCAATCGGTTAAATTCGTGCAGCTTGCCACGCTTGCGTTCCCAACCCATCCATTTACCTTCGCCGGCATTCCACAAGCGCTTACGATGGAATATAAAGAAGCGCTGTCCGGGGTATTTGGCATTGAGCGTATTGACGGCATCAACAGCCACACTGAGCAACAAATCGTCAGTTGAGGTACTTTCCTGATCGGCATCAGCCCAATCGGATAATAAGGCAAAATAAACCTGATCACCAGGGTTGGCCAAGTAGCGGATTTCCATCTGCGCAACTTGCTCTTTTACCTCGGCTACGCTAAAAAATAGCGTCGGTACTACCACGAAAGTGCTCAGCTCTGTCGGTATGCCGTCTTTTAACTCAAGTCTTGGTAGATGTCGTGGCGGCAGACCAGCGATAATGAATCGGTTTACCAATCCTACGGCAATATCAGAGGCCGGAAAAAATCCAAACAATGTCAATAGGAACAGCTGAAAACTATTTAGCTCCGCAGCCAGTCCTGCACTAACAGGCAATGTCAATAGTAATAATGCCAACAAGCCCATACTGCCGATATACGCCAGACCGGCATGGGCAACATAAACGCGCAGCAGCTGATGTTTTAACGATGGCCGAAAATTGACCTCTGTTTCAAAACCATAGCGGCCATTGCCAATTAAGTAATACCCAGGTTCCTGTTCTCGTGTATCTATCAAGGTGCTGTCACTCACGCTCAACACTTTTTCCATTACCTTGACGGCAATTTCTCTTTCTGAATACGGCGAGCGTTTTGCCAGATCCTCTATGGCATGACGATAGCGGTCACGCGTCAAAAAGTCCATGGCGGCATAGCCATCATGAGTACGTAAGCATTCATCTACCAGGCTGACTTGTTCGACAAATCCAGGCCATTCAAACGCCGAGATAGCGCGCATACTGATGATAATATTACGTACCGTCAGGTTATCCGCAATTTGGTCGGCATGTTCTCTATGTACAATGTCGTCCAGGCTGGCATCTTGTTCTTTTAACCAGTCATTGAGAAAATCCAACGGTAGCGCCGCGCCAGTATAGGGATCATGCAAGCGTTGTAAGAATTGCACGGTAAACGACTGGCGCAATGGAGCCGCAGGTAAGACCGCCGCAGGTAAAAGAGGTTCCGGCTTATCACCGGTAGTTATTTGTTCAATCTGATCAACATATTCATCGGCCAGTTTTCGACCCGCTTGCGAACGCATAATGCGTACTGCCAATCTGCGCAGATTTTCAACCAACATTACCCGCAAGGTGCTGGGTATCGCCCATAGTTCACCTAGGGTAAGCGGTTCAACGTTTTGATAGCTGCGTACGAATAGATTGAGTAATTCCGGATCAAAGCGACTATCGGTATGCGCCACCAAGGCCCAGGCGATTCCATAGACCCGCGGATAACCGGCCAGTGTTCCTTCGGCCAGTTTGGGCAATTCTCGATAATAACTTTCCGGCAAATCGACTTGCAGATCACTGACTTGCTCTTCGATGATATGAAAATTATCCAGCAGCCATTCCGCAGCCGGCGTAATAGCGTGTTGTTCCTTAACCGCTTTTGCTACCGCTTTATAGGCATCCAACAACACCCGCGAGTTTTCATTGACTCGTGGGGTCAATTTTTGCCCTGTCTTGTGAGGACTAATTTTTTGGGCTTGCGCTAAGCTGACGGCATGCTCAACCAGACGCTCAGTGCTAAACAACTCAAATCGAATGGGGCGTTCACCGTCACCGGGGTGGTCGACTCTATTGTATTTTCTTTGTTCTCGGCGCTTAGCCATAGCTTGATTTCCTAATCAAAATAAAAAAGCGATTGGCTATTCATGCTTGATTTTGGATGATGCTAAGCACCTAAATCGACTTGCCATCGCCACAAACTTTATGGTGCCTACACTGGCTGATCCAACCCGCATCGGCATTGACTACAGCAGTGCAAACAAAACGTTATGGGGGGGTTATATTTTGCCCAATAAGATAAGCACCAAGAGCACAATCAAAACTAGGCCGAGCCCGCCGCTGGGGCCATATCCCCAGCCCCTGCTGTGCGGCCAAGCTGGAATGACGCCAAGCAGCATAAGAATAATGATGACGAGTAATATGGTGCCGATTGACATGTCAGTGCTCCTGATTAAGTCCTGTTTCAAAATCTGATTCCGCATGCTGACAATGCACTTAGGGATTGATAGCATTATTCGTAAAGCGGGCTCAGAGCCATGGAGTGACAGCTTACCGACAAGATTAGCAAAGGTCTGTACGCTGTCGCACACAAGTTTGTTGTTCTCGGTTGCTAAACCAGAACTCAATCAGTGCCCATCACTAAGATGAAGAAAAGCCAGAGGCTTGGTCAAACTAACTGGACGCAAGGATTCCAGACTAGATATATCGACTTGCACACTACCGGAGGCCAAAATGAATAGGCACATGTGCCGAAGAGAAGAATATCCTCGCTAACGAGGCTTTGAACATTTAGGATCTAAAGATCGCTTTATCCTAATAAACAGTTGGGACTGAGGAAACTCATTAGCATGAGTTATATAAATCCCACTGAACCTTTCGACCAGCTCAGGACAACCGGGATTTATATGACTCAACTGCGGCTTTTAGGTTTATAAAGACGCCATATCGATAACGAAGCGGTATTTCACATCGTTTTTTATCAACCGATCGTAAGCTTCATTTATTTTTTGGATAGGAATTAATTCGATGTCGGCGGTGATATTATGCTCGCCGCAAAAATCCAACATTTCCTGAGTCTCTTTAATACCACCAATTAGCGAGCCGCTGAAACTGCGTCTACCGAAGATAAGGTTGCCAACCTGAACGGCCAACGGTTCAGCGGGCAGGCCGACCTGGGTGAGATTGCCGTCCCGTTTCAACAAGGCAAAGTAGGGATTGATGTCATGCTGCGCGGCTACGGTGTCCAGAATAAAATGAAAGCTTTTTTGGTGCTTAGCCATGTCCTCTGCATTGTTGGAATTAACCACCACGTCTGCACCCAGTCGCAACGCGTCGGCCATTTTGCTAGTCGAATGCGTAAACACTACCACCGTCGCGCCCATGGCTTTGGCTAATTTAACGCCCATATGCCCCAGTCCGCCTAAGCCGACTACACCGACTTTATGACCTTGACTGACTTTATGATAGCGCAAAGGAGAATAAGTGGTGATGCCTGCACACACTAATGGAGCTGCCGCCGCCAGATCTAAATTGTTCGGTACCGACAGCACAAAGGCTTCATTAACGACTATGTTTTCTGAATAACCGCCATAAGTGATGCCACCGCCGTGTTTATCCGGCGAGTTATAGGTAAAAGTCGGCGATTGCTCGCAGAATTGTTCCAGATCATCCCGGCAGTTTTCACAATTACCGCAAGAATCCACCATACAACCCACGGCAGCGATGTCGCCCTCTTTAAACTTTTTGACATGGTCACCGACTTTTAAGACTTTACCGATAATTTCATGGCCCGGTACGCACGGGTAGTTTGTACCTTGCCATTCACCTCTGGCGGTATGCAGGTCAGAATGGCAAATTCCGCAAAATAAGATCTTGATTAGTACATCGTGTTCGCCTGGGTCACGACGCTGAATACTGAACGGAGCGAGTGGAGCAGTGGCGTTTTGTGCCGCATAAGCATTGGTTTTCATAACATGATCCCGGTTTAATTGCGATAGGAACAGGCGCTGTATTTTAAAAGAATCTCTGCTTAAATTTTTAGGCTTATGCAGAGATTAGGCAATTTAGCTTAGCGTTAGAGCCAGCTAATTTACAGCATAAGGCATAACCCTGCTGTTGACCATACTTGGCAACCGGCTGCCGAAAACCAGCGCTAGATTACTTGAATTTGGAAACCGTTTTCGCGAGACCAGAACGTAGATCATCCCAGACTTTATCAGCTGTCGCTTTGGCGGCATCCCAGGCATCAGCGCTGGCTTCCTCCAATTCTTTCATCTTTTCCCCGGCAGTGTGTTGTTTAGCACGTAAGGCATTAAGTTCCTGAACGTATTTTAGCTTAACCATTCCGGCCGACTTCTCAGTTTTGGCTGTCAACACGTCGATTTGGGCGCCCCAGTCTTTCAATTCTGATGCAAAACTTTCTATATATTCATCTTTGGTTTTCATGGGATTATCTCAAGTGAGGGTTATGTTATTTAAGTTAATTTGGTCGATGGTCCAGTACTTCGAACGATCGAAAAATTTATTGATTGGGTCCAGGCTTATGTTCGTTCGTACAGAGCGAATTAACGTGGGGCAATATTGCCGTCAGCGTCGGATAGGATAATTTCCACACGTCGATTCATTTGCCGACCACCTTCATTATCGTTGCTGGCGATAGGAAAATTTTCACCATAACCAATGGTTGCGACACGTTCGCTGCTTATGGACATGTCCATTAACGCATTGTGTACGGTATTAGCACGAGCCTCGGAAAGTTCTTGATTGTGTTCTTCAGTTCCACGACTATCGGTATGGCCTTCAACCGATACTTTAAATTCTGGGTATTGGGTTAGAAAAATCCCCAGTTTTTCAATATTGCGCACGCCGCCCGATTTTAACGTGGCTTTGTTGGTACTGAATAACACATCGCCCAACGTAATCACCATGCCGCGTTCTGTTTTGGTGGCATGTAAGGCTTTAAGCTCTTCTTCTTGCTTCGCCAACTGCTGTTTAACCTTATCCACTTCTGCGGTTCTAGCCGCTAGAAGAACTTGATCACGTTTGGAGTCAGCGTTACTTACAGCTGCTTCTGCGATTTTACGCTTGGCAACTTCTTGAGCGATGCTAACTTGCTGATTGGCTAAATAGGCAAGGTGATTAACCACAGCATCGTCTTCATCTTGGCTAAAAGCCTGATCCGCTTTGTTAAGAGAGTTGGATGCGTCTTGCAATTCGATCGGTGCGGAGCTGACAACTTCCGCACTATTGCGCGCGCTGTTGTAATTATTGTGCGCCTGGGTAAGTGCTGGGTTTGGTGGCAAAGAACCACAACCGGACATCACGCCAATGGCGATTAAAGTTAAAGGTAAAGTGCGATATTTTTGCATGATGATCTCCTATGCTTTACTGGGCTTTGC
This sequence comes from Methylococcales bacterium, assembly GCA_965247565.1. Lineage (GTDB taxonomy): Bacteria > Pseudomonadota > Gammaproteobacteria > Methylococcales > Methylomonadaceae > CBDFHF01. The sequence continues at coordinate 563,455 of CBDFHF010000001.1, forward strand.
GATTGAGTTCTTGGCGTAAGACACTATTGCCTTCCTGCAAAACCTCCACTGCTTTCTGAGCTTTAGCCGAACGCGCTGTCGCTGCGGCCAGTTGTGCATCAACCTGGGCCTGTTCGGCTAATCGCCTGGCCAGCACATACTTTTCCTGATTCATAGCTTGCTCAGCTGCATCCATTTTTTCCATGGCTGATTTCAGCTGTAACGGAGCAAACTCGTTGCCGCCGGCGCTGCTAGCATTAGTTACGGCCATTTTGGAAACAGCCATCTGCTCGGTGGGTGCCGGTATGCTAGCGCAACCGGTTACATAAATTGCCGCCGCAACGCTGATACCCAACATCAAGGGATGCGATTTTAGGTAGTTAATTTTTTTCATGATTTTTTCCTTTGGATTAAACATCGAACATGATCATGGCAACTATTCATTATCGCCATTAACACGATTACCGCTTTGCTATCAGCAAAACCGAATAGCTAATTAGAAGACTACCGACTCTGATGACTATCGGTTTCAATTAGATGCCTTTCTGCGATGGCTCACAGTGCGCTAGCGTACATAGAGGCCATAAAGAAGAATATAGAATGCTGTAGGCAGTCATGACGCATTCAAACGAAGAATGCAGAAAACATGGGATCCTCTATTTCTGACCCACTAAACTTGATTTTTCTTTTAGTTGCTAGATTTTGGTAGCTTGCAACAAGCCGGGAGTAACACTCATTGGTGTATTGTTAAAATCCTACTAAGCGGATTAACATTTCTATGTACGGTAACGTACATACAGCGTCCGATTTTATTCGTAGTATTTCCCCATTGTTTTTTCACTCGCAAAAACTAACAGGCAGGATTTTATGAATACACTATCGACCGAACAACCAACAACTAAGCATTTAGAAACCTTAAAAAAACTAACGGCTGTAGTTTATCTTCTTCAAGCTTTAACCTTTATGCTGGCGGGTTTGCCATTGCTGGTTGGTGTAGCTATCAACTTCTACAAACGCAATGATGTGAATGGCACATGGCTAGAATCGCATTTCAATTGGCAAATTAAAACCACATGGATTACTTTGGCTGGCTTTGCGTTGTCCGGTATCACTTTTGAAATGGGTGTCGGTTTTTTCTTTTTGATTGCCACAGTGTTGTGGATGGTTTACAGGATAGTTCTTGGCTGGTATGCCTTAAATGATAATTTACCTGTGAATAGCAAACTGAAATGGCTTTAACTTAAGATCAGATTTAGGCGGTGTCGACCTATCAACAAAAGGTATTAGCTAATAAGGCTTCAAAGTACAGCCAACACAAAACATTAGGTATTAATATCCTATTGTGCAAGGCTTATTAACAATAAAGAACCCGTCAAGCCTGCATGGCTTGCGGGTTTTTTCATTTCTTTGCGTTCTACTGAATGCTTCATAGAGTTTATCGAACAAGTCCAGTTTGATTTGGATAAATACATTTTCGGAATCACCCATGAACATGTCGAAAATTAAATCACATGCATTGCCGCAAGATCAGGCTTGGTGGTTGAATGTACTGACTGAACCTAAAGCAACTCTTTCCACTGACGATGCGGGCTTGACCAACACTGAAGCGCGAGCCCGACTGGCGAAGTTTGGTGCCAATATATTCCGCAGCCATCAGGACATCCCTTTATGGATGCAGTTTTTATCCCGCTTCAAAAATCCGCTTGTCATACTGCTGCTGGTAGCCAGTGCGATTTCGGCTTTTACTGGCGAAATGACTAATTTTGTGATCATTTCAGTAATGGTGCTGTTCAGCGTCACGCTGGATTTTGTGCAAGAACACCGCGCCAGTACCGCCGCAGAAAGCTTAAAAAAAACTGTTTCGGTGCGAGCCAGAGTTATCCGCGAGGGTAAGTCAATTGAAGTGTCGGTCACTGACGTAGTTCCCGGTGATCTGGTAGTGCTATCCGCTGGCGATATGGTTCCAGCGGACGGAATGGTTTTAGAAGCGCATGATCTGTTCGTTAAGCAGGCACTTCTGACGGGCGAATCGTATCCGGTCGAAAAACATCCTGGTTTGCTGAGCACAGCGGCTAATGATTTACAGGAAGCCACTAACGCGGTGTTTATGGGTACCACTGTGATCAGCGGCAGTGCTCGGATGCGCGTGGTCAAAACAGGTACCGGTACGGCAATTGGCGCCATCGCGGACAGTTTGACCCATCAATCACCACCAACCGCTTTTGAGATTGGCACTCACCGCTTCGGTCTGCTTATCATGCGTTTGACCATCTTGTTGGTATTGTTTGTCTTACTGGTGAATGCCTTCATGCACAAGCCCTGGTTGGAATCCTTTCTGTTTGCTGTTGCGCTCGCTGTGGGATTAACTCCGGAATTACTGCCGATGGTGGTCTCGGTTACCTTATCGCGTGGTGCATTACTTATGGCCAAGAAACGGGTTATCGTCAAACACTTAGCCTCCATACAAAATCTGGGCTCAATGGATGTGCTGTGTACTGACAAAACAGGCACGCTGACCGAGGCAAAAATCCGTTTGGAGCAGCATATTGATCCACACGGACAGCCTAGCGAACGAGTGCTGGAGCTTGCCTATCTAAATAGCTTTTTTGAGACTGGGCTGAAGAGTTCGCTTGATGAGGCGATCTTGGCGCATGAACACATAGACGTCGGTGCTTGGCAGAAAATCGACGAAGTGCCGTTTGATTTTGAACGGCGGCGGGTTTCTGTATTGCTGGATAAAGGCAATGGTCGATTGCTGGTGGTAAAAGGCGCCTCTGAAGAAATAATCACCCTATGTACTTCTTACGAACAACAGGGTAACGAAGCAAAGATTCCACTGGACAAGGCCAGCAGAGAGCAAATTCATGCTCAACACATTGCACTGGAAAAAGATGGCTACCGAGTGTTGGGTATAGCCTGGCGTGAAGTTCCGCATGATCACTCGGATGCTGTCATCAGCGACGAAACCGAACTGGTATTCGCCGGTTTTGCCGGATTTCTTGACCCGCCAAAAGAGAGTGCGGGCAAAGCACTGGCCTTGCTTCAGGACAGTGGAGTGGCTGTCAAAATTGTTACCGGCGATAGTGAGTTTGTCACCCAGCATGTCTGCACTGAATTAAAAATTCCAGTGATAGGCATCCTAACCGGCAAGGACATTGACCAGATGGATGACTGGGCATTACGGATCAGGGCAGAAACCGCAAACTTGTTTTGCAGAGTCAATCCTTCGCAGAAAGAACGGGTTATTCTTGCTCTGAAAGCGAAAGGGCATGTGGTCGGCTATTTGGGGGACGGCATTAACGATGCGCCATCATTGCACTCTGCTGATGTCGGTCTGTCGGTAGATTCTGCAGTGGATGTCGCCAAGGAAGCGGCCGACATGATCCTGCTGGATCATGATTTGCGGGTTCTGTACGACGGTGTAATGGAAGGTCGTCGCACCTTCGGCAATATCATGAAATACATCATGATGGGCACCAGTTCCAACTTCGGCAATATGTTCAGTATGGCTGGTGCTGCGCTGTTCCTACCATTTTTACCCATGCTGCCGACCCAGATATTGCTGAATAACATTCTATACGATCTTTCTGAAGTGCCTATTCCGCTGGATAAAGTGGATGCAGAGGAGTTAAAGAAGCCAAGGGTGATGGATATGAACTTTATCCGCAATTTTATGCTAGTGATTGGCCCTATCAGTTCTGCATTCGATTTTCTGACCTTCTACGTCATGTTACACATCCTGAAAGCCAACGAAACCCTGTTTCAAACCGGCTGGTTTGTTGAGTCTTTATGTACACAGGTGCTGGTGATATTTATTATCCGCACACGAGGTAACCCATTCAAAAGCCGAGCTCATCCTGTCCTGGTAGTTACATCACTGACAGTGGTGGCTGCAGCAGCCATTCTTCCATTTACGCCGATAGGCACGTATTTCGGCTTCGTACCGCCGCCAGCAAAGTTTTATGCCATTCTGGCCGGTATGGTGGTCGTTTATTTAGGCGTAGTGGAAATTGCCAAAAGAGGCTTTTACCGTTGGCATCGCATAGCCAATTAATTGCAACATGATTGTGCCTTGTCAAAGTAGCTGTTCAGTATAGGTGTAACAAATTTGCACATTAAACCATTGTGGTTATGGCAACTTTGAATAGAAAAAAGGCGAATTATCAATGCTAAATTGGAACGATTATTTGCAATTATCCGCCGGTTTGGTGTCTGTGGTTAATCCCATTGGCGTGGTACCAACATTTATATCTTTGACCATCAATCGCAGTCCGGCAGAACGAAATCGAACTGCCATCGTCTGCGCTGCTTCAGTGGCGATGGTGTTGTTGATTTCGCTGCTGGCTGGTGAACCGATACTGCACTTTTTTGGTATCGGGTTGCCTGCTTTTCGAGTAGCAGGTGGAATCTTGGTGCTGATGATGGGAATGTCCATGTTATATGCCAGTCCTGATCCGGTTCGTCATACACCGGAAGAACGCGCCGAATCCTTTGAGAAAGAATCCGTAGCCGTAGTGCCATTGGCGATACCATTGCTGAGTGGGCCCGGTGCAATAAGCACAACCATAGTTTATGGTCATACGGGGCATTCTTTAGCGCATTATATGCTTGTGTCGGCTGTTATTTTATCCGTCTCTTTGATTGTTCTGACTGCATTATTGTCAGCTCCAAAAATTGCCGAGGTAATGGGGCGTACAGGCATGAACGTCGTCACACGGGTTATGGGCTTGATCTTGGCATCTATTGCAATAGAGTTTATTGCCAAAGGCTTAACTGAGCTATTTCCTATCCTTGCCAAAGGGCTGGTTTAATTCTGCGCATTTTTTTACCGTTTAAATCCTCCTGATGACGCATAACTTTCAGTAGAAGTTGCTCAATCTCAAAACAGCGCCATACCGGCAGGAATTCGGCTGTGTAACTTTTGTTATTTTAATTAACCTTCTATAAACGGTTTTTGGAATGGTTGTTTGGAGTCTCCAATCATTAGTGATGGACACAGGGTTTGAATCTTTTAGCTGCTCTTATAAAGTTACTTTAATACATCACTCTCATGTTTTGCACCGATTTGCATAACTCAAACTAACAACTGTGATCGTAAACCTTCGAAGTATTTGGCGGCGTACTTAGTTAATTAGTCCCAATGTTCGATTGCGAACAGAACAACTGACAGAAAAGGCAAACAATAAGCTTACAGAAGAGGCAGTGTTCACAGACATTCACGCTTGATGAGGCCACCTCATCTGTAAATAACTGAATTACATTTTTTTACAAAATTTGAGAGAAATTATTATGAACAAAACTAACTATCTTGGTTTAGGCCTGATTGCTTCTATGAGTTTGACCGCTGCGTCTGTATTTGCAGAGCCTAAACCTAGTGTTGAATTGACTGCCCAGCCGGCCGTTGAACTGCCTGTCCATCCATCCGGCCCGGCGCCTGCGCTTACAGACCATAAAGGCTATGCTCAATTTCTTAACAAACAAGCGATTTATCACAAGGGTTTGGCAAAGCATGAGACAACTGTAGCGCAAGTTTTTGGCAATAACGGCAATAGCGGCTTGAGAGCCAAGCATGAAGCGTTAGCTGCTCAAGAACAGGCATTGGCAAAAGACTATGAAACAACCGCGTCTGAGCATGGAAAAATGGCAAGTCCTGCTGGGCACATGTCCGGGCCAGCACCATCTGCTTCAGACCATAAAGCCTATGCTGAATTTCTTAGCAAACACGCAGATTATCAAAGAGAATTGGCAGCAAATAATGCGGCCGTTGCCCAAATCTACGGAACTAATGGCAATAGTGATTTAAAAGCAAAGCACGAAACCTTGGCTAGTCAGGAAGAAGCACTGGCAAAACAATATGAAGCCACTGCTGCAGAGCAAGCCAAGGCCAAGTAATTTTAAGCCGGTTTTACTGAATTCAGAATGCAGCTCTCGGCTCATTCTGAATTTATTCTCACTAGGTCATCATTCAAATTCAGTTAGGGATAATCGTCATGTCAAAAAACAAAATTCAGCCGTAGGCCTATTAAGCAATCACCAAGACGCTGAAGTTGCAGTTAAAGAGCTGCAGAAGTCTGGCTACAATATGAATAAACTGTCAGTGATCGGTAAGGATTACCATACCGAAGAAAACGTTATCGGTCACTACAATGCCGGTGATCGTATGGCCACTTGGATCGTTGGCGTGCTTGAGATGGCGAGTGACTGGCGGAATTACGGCTCACGGTGGAGCGTTGGCCAGTATCGGTATTCCCCGCGATAGTGTGATCCGCTATGAAACAGCGATTAAAGCCAATAAATTTATCCTGTTGGTACATGGCTTTTTGCCGGAAGTCGAAAAGGCTAAGGATGTGTTGATGCAAAGCAAGGCTGAAGAAGCCATTGTGCATAAAGAATTTGTGACCGAAGAGTTGGAGTTGGGTTGACTGCTCGACTGACACGAAAGATGTTTTCGTATCTATGTAAAAGCGGTGTCAGGTTAAGTCTGAGCTAGTACATTTAAGAAAATTGAAGGGCGTCCCTGCCGAATTGAAGCTGCAGTTTATTTGCAACGCTATTTTTACTTGTCTTCCTTAATGTCTTTTCTGATATCACCTAAGCCTTTCTGAGTCTTACCCAGATTCTTTTGCACATTGCCTTCAACTTCCATACCTTTGTCGTCGAGTACTTTACCGGTTTCTTCTTTGGCTCTACCCTGAGCTTCCCCGACTCGGCCTTCTATCTGATCTTTGTTCATGTTCTTATGAGTCTGCTCCTTTTCTTCTTCGGCATAAGCACCAAATGAGCAAGTAGCCATGGCAATGACGGCTGATAAACTAATGAGTTTAAAGTTAATTGATTTCATATCGATGTCCTTCAATAAAATGAGTTCCGAGTACGGAATTATTGCTGTAGGCGAGGCTAATCAGACTAGCCCCGCCTACAGTGCTGTATGCGGTTGGTTTTATCTGTCTTTTTTAATATCTTCTTTGATGTCGCCAAGCCCAGCTTGAACTTTACCGACGTTTTTTTGCACGTTGCCTTCCAGTTCTAACGCGTCGTCATCCAGAATGACGCCAGCGGCCTCTTTGACTTTGCCTTTAACTTCTTCGACTCGGCCTTTAATTTGATCTTTGTTCATAACTGTCTCCTGATAATTATTTAGCCAAAACTAGTTAGCAGTGGCTAAAGCGTAGGCGTTGTTTCCTATCGCTCGTCTAACAAATTACAGATAAAACTAGCGGTGGTCGGTACGGTAACGAACACAGCCTAAATAGTTCGATACGATGTCTGATTTAATGCAGTTAATTCGCGAGCTGAGGTAATCGTTACTATGTGCGTTAGCAAACAGACCAGCAATGAAGATGCTTTTAAACTCCAGATGCACACAACGGAGTCAACAATGAAAAAGTCCAGCAATGAAAGTTATGGCGGTAATGAAGCAGCGCTCTCTGATATTCAAACCTTGCGTAAGCGGGCGCGAAAAAATATAGAGGAGGGCGCTGTTACTAAAGGTTATGCGGCTGATCGCGACATGGTGATTAAATTATTAAATGAAGCACTAGCCACAGAATTGGTTTGTGTATTGCGGTACAAACGCCATTTTTTTATGGCTAAAGGTATACATTCTGATCCGGTTAAAGCTGAGTTTTTAGCTCATGCCAATGAGGAAATGACCCATGCAGATCGACTTGCCAAACGCATCGTTGAATTGGGTGGTGAACCCAATTTTTCTCCCGATGGTTTGAGCGAACGTAGCCATGCCGAATACGTCAAGGGCGATACACTGAAATCAATGATCAAGGAAAATCTGATTGCAGAACGTATTGCCATTGAAAGTTATCGTGAAATGGTTGTTTATCTGGCTGACAATGACCCAACTACCCAGCGAATGCTAAAGGAAATACTCACCGTTGAAGAAGAGCATGCCGATGAATTGGCTTCTCTATTAGCCGACATGCGTAGCCTAAATTAACAATCTGATAAACCAACAAAAACTACTCGCATCTAGCGAAAGGAAAGAACTTCATGATTCGTATTGACCAAATTAAACCCGATATGCCCGTTGTTTGTTCACTCGACGGGCAATTTGCAACTGTTGATCATATGGAAGGCCCAGGAAGCATTAAATTGAAGAAAGATGAAAAGGGCCAGCATCATTACATTCCAGTAGATTGGGTTACTTCAACTGAAAACAACCAGATTAAAGTTGACCGTCCTGGTGATGAAGCCATGCAAGAATGGTCTACAACATCACCTTATTACATTGAAGACTGAAATTGTGGGGTAAGAGCTAAGCTACGGCCAGGAGCATATAGCTCGGATAACGGGCGCATTTTGATTTTGTTTATGCGTCAAAGCCGCATTTATTAGAACTAACTAGAACTGGTATGCCAAATATAAGTTGTCCCGGTGCAAGCAAACAGACAAGTTTTTAATTGGCTTTCGAACGATGCAACCTTTGAAAGTCGGATATCACTGACTCGTCACGCTTGTAGTAACTGAACAAACGGTCAGATTCGGTTTTAACGACCTGATAACACTCACAAGTCCTGGCTTCCAATGCGGGTCGGTCCAATACGGTGATATGACCACGGCGGTAGTCGATTATGCCCGCTTTTTGCAATTTCCCGGCCGCTTCGGTGACGCCTTCTCGGCGTACACCCAGCATGTTGGCAATCAATTCATGAGTCATCACTAATTCATTCGAAGACAGCCGATCCAGACTGAGCAGCAACCAGCGGGCGAGTTGCTGATCTACCGAATGATGTCGGTTGCAGACGGCCGTCTGAGCCATTTGGGTAATCAGAACTTGCGTGTAACGCAGCAACAAGTGTAAAAAAGCACCGTTGTGATTTCCGCTTGTCCGCTCGAATTCTTGTATTAGCGGATATTCTTTTAAGCGATAGGCATAGCCTGCGCTCTGCACAACAGCGCGATTCGGCATGGTTTGACCACCCATAAACAGAGCAATGCCGACAATGCCTTCATTGCCTACCACCGCGATTTCTGCCGAGGCGCCGTTTTCCATGACATAAAGCAGGGATACGATGCAAGTGGTGGGGAAATAGGCATGACGTAACTTTTCGCCGGACTCGTACAGAACATGTCCGAGTGGCATTGAAACCAGTTCTAGAAAAGGTAACAAGCGCTCAAATTCAATGGCCGGTAAGGTATCAAGAAGAAGGTTTTGACAGGGAGTATGCGTTTCAGTCATAAGAGATATTCCATTTGTAGGCTCAGGTTGTGATATTTTTTCTCGCATACAACTCTCCTGTACCGCAAAAGCGAGTCTGATAGGGTTCTATTGCAACATTTTATTTGAGTTAATCTGTTGTGAAATTACCATTAGCTAGCGAATCGCATCTATTTATACAGCTATTAATGTTAAATTGATATTAATTCATTTGGTAATCAATTCGATCGAGAACGGATCAATTTACAAAATAAACCTAACTTAGCTGTTAAAGAAATAGATTTGGGGGTTATCGTTTTGGTACTGGGTTATTTTAGATAGGTGATCTGTGCGGGTCATGTGAAGAGCGGGGTTGACAGCTTTACAATGTAGATGTCGCTAACCACTAGAGCAAAAAAAGATCCTCAAGACAGGTTTGCCAAGCGCGACTTACCTCAGCCTTAAGACTTAAATGCAAGTTTGATAGGCTATTTGCTTGTTATGCGCTTTGAGCATTTTTTCTTTATACATAGCAGAATCGGCCTGTTGGATTAAATCACTAATACTTTGCCCCTCAGTTCGATACAGGGCACTGCCGATACTGGCGGTTGATGCAATGATCTTACCGTCCAGGTCATACGGTTCTGCCAATTGAATCCGAATTTTTTCGGTAACCGCAGATAAGCTTTCTTGACCCTCGGTTTCGGGCAGCATGATGATGAACTCATCTCCACCATAACGGCAAACTGTATCGCCCTGGCGAATAATGGTATTTAAGCGTGCAGCAATCTGCTGTAAGAGTTTGTCCCCAGCGCTATGGCCAAAAGTATCATTAATATGTTTAAAATTATCCAGGTCAATAAATAATAAAGCCACTGGCTTTTGTTCTCTAGCAGAATGACTAAGCGCCTGCTTTAGCCGATCTAATAACAGACTACGGTTGGGCAAGCCTGTAAGCTCATCGTGATACCTGAAATGCTGAGCATGGGCAAATTTTTTGGCAAGCTTTATCAGTTTTTTTCTGAGCAAGGCATTCTCATGCAAAAGTGTTTCAATCGTCTTTTGTGCATCTTGGAATTGCTGTCGAAACGGCTTTAATTCTGTCGGCTCCAAAAGCGGATCCTGAGCAAACTCTGCATGGTGCAGCTCTGTGCAGTCTTGATGGTGTCCATTTGTTGGTGCAATGCCAGCAAATCTATCTATAGCGTGGTAACGGGCGTTATCTAACCTCTGACTTTTCATGGCAATGCCTCATGTGAAAATTGAATGTATCGGTGTTCTATTTATCAGTCTCTTATACCCCACTTTAAGATATCTAAGAAAACAGGTGACTTCTGTACGTTAGCGTACTGAAGTCAATAAATAATCGGATTAGATTGTGCCTTTTTTAAAGATCAACAGGGTTTTAATGGTTGTAATCGTTAAACGACAAGTCATTACATTCCTATACAGTGTCTATGCATGTAGAATCATGAAATTGTAATGGACAATAATTTGCAGAGGTTATCCTGAAAGCAACCAAATCAACTCGACCGATAGCGAGTTTATTCGTCAATGTTTAATAAATCCCAAGTTACCGATTTTTATATTGTCGGAATCGGAGCTTCTGCTGGCGGCTTGGAAGCTTTGGAACAATTCTTTCGCCACACTCCCGCAAATACCGGTTTGGCCTTCGTACTAGTTCAGCACCTGGATCCCAGCCATGCCAGCTTGCTGACGGAAATCCTGCAACGCACGACCGCCATGCCAGTGGTTGAAGCGCAAGACCAAATGGTTGTTTACGCCGATGGCGTGTTTGTTATTCCGCCTAACCGCGACATGGCTATTTTTCATGGCAAATTGCAATTGAGTGTACCGAACGAACCCCGTGGCCAGCGCTTGCCAATCGATGATTTTTTGTGTTCGTTATCAGAAGATCAACAAGAAAAAGCCATCGGCATTATCTTGTCTGGCACGGGCACCGATGGCACTCAGGGTTTGGGGGCCATTCTTGCTGCGGGTGGAGTGAGTTTAGTGCAGGAGCCTAGTACCGCTAAATACGACGGCATGCCGACCAGCGCTATTAAAGCGGGGAATGCCACCTATGTTTTATCCGTTGAACAAATGCCGCAGACTTTACTTGATCATGTTGGAAATACTGCTTTGCAAGCGGGAAACATTACGACTCCCAAAATGGCCAGTGGTTTCAATCGGATCTTGATGCAGCTTCGCTCCAGTACCGGTCACGACTTCTCGCTGTACAAAAAAAGCACGATCAGCCGACGAATTGAGCGGTGCATGGCTCAGTTGAATATTCAAGATATGGAAATTTATGCGCGTTATTTAAAGGAAAATACCGCTGAAATACAGGGCTTGTTCAAAGAGTTGTTGATTAATGTCACCAATTTTTTTCGAGACACAGCAGCGTTTGCTGTGTTGGAAAAAGACATTTTGCCCCAGTTATGTCAAGGTAAGCCGGATGGTTATTTATTCCGGGTTTGGGTCCCAGGTTGCGCTACCGGTGAAGAAGCTTACTCGATAGCAATTTTGTTGCGCGAATTGCTGGCTGAAAGCCATCAGGAATTCAAAGTACAAATTTACAGCACTGACTTGGATGATGATGCCATTGCCACCGCGCGAGCTGGATTGTATCCACTCACTATTACCCAAGATGTCAGCGCTGAACGCTTACGTAAGTTCTTTGTCAAGGAAGACAATGGTTTCCGGATAAAGAAGGACATTCGCGAGATGGTGGTTTTCGCCGTGCAAAATGTGATTAAAGACCCGCCGTTCACCAAGCTTGACCTGCTCAGTTGTCGCAACCTGATGATTTATTTGGAAGCGGAATTGCAAAATAGGTTGATCCCAACATTTCATTATGCGCTTAAGCCAGAGGGCGTTTTGTTTTTGTCACCCTCAGAAAGTATCGGCAATCATACCGAGTTATTTTCAGTCCTTAACCGCAAATGGAAGTTTTACCGCGCCACCCACACCATCAGCACATCGCGCGCTGTGATGACTCATGTTTTGTCTTGGGCCGCAGAAACGGGCGACAAAGCCGCTGAGGAAACCATGATTAAACCGAAGGAAACCAACTTTTCCGAACTGGCCAAACGGGTGCTGGTACAGTATTTTGCCCCAGCCTCAGTGATTACTGATCTTAAGGGCGATATTCTTTATGTGCACAGTGAAACCGGTAAATACTTGCGCCCAGCACCAGGCCAAGCCAGTCTGAATATCATCGAAATGGCTAGAGAGGGGCTGGAACTGGAACTGCGCTCTGCTATTCGTTTGGCCGTCACAGAGGGCACACCGACTTTAAACCAGCAAATACCAGTTAAGACCAATGGCGATTACTCCCTGGTTAATTTAAGCGTCAGACCATTGCCGGATTCCAATGGCATTGAGAACAGCTTTCTGTTAGTGAGTTTTCAAGACGTGATCGGCACTGTCAGTAAACCAGGCCGCAAACGCGTGACCAAACCGGCCGAACTTGGACGCGTTGAAGGCTTAGAACGCGATCTGGCTTATCTGAAAGAAAATTATCAGGCCAGCATTGAAGAGCAACAGGCTTCCAATGAAGAACTCAAATCGACTAATGAAGAAATGCAGTCCACCAATGAGGAACTGCAATCAACCAATGAAGAATTGGAGACCTCCAAAGAAGAGCTGCAATCGGTCAATGAAGAATTGATTACAGTCAATGCTGAACTGCAGGCCAAAATAGAACAACTGGCCGGCATGCAAAATGACATGAAAAATCTGCTGGACAATACCAATATAGGTACCGTTTTTCTGGATGAACACATGATCATCCGGCGCTTTACCCGCGAGGCTACCGCGATTTATCGCTTGGTACCAGCTGATGTTGGCCGACCATTAGGTGACATCAATTCCAATCTGGAAAACGCCGAACTGTTAACCAAAGCACAGGCTGTTTTGGAATCCCTCGTGCCTATAGAGCAAGAGGTTCGTACTCATGATGGCGACTGGTATTTGGTCAGGATTCAACCGTATCGTACCCTGGATAATGTCATTGAAGGTGTGGTGCTGACATTTACCGATATAAGCAAGCGTATCGAAGCGGAAACGGCAATGCAACTGGCTAGGGATTTGGCTGAAAATGTTGTTGATACAATTCGTGAGCCGCTATTGGTATTGGATGGTGATTTGCAAGTGGTGTCTGCTAACCGCGCCTTTTATCAGTTTTTTCAAGTATTGGTTACCGATACAGTCGGTAGGAAAATTTTCGATTTGGGCAATGGCCAATGGAATATTCCTGCCTTACGTGAACTGCTAGAAATACTATTGCCACGTGACCAAACCATTGAAGGCTATATCGTGGAACATGATTTTCCGGTAATCGGCCATCACAAAATCCTGGTCAATGCCCGGCGCATTGTGAGTAAAGCCAGTGAGCCATCGTTAATTCTGTTGTCAATACAAATTCTGGAACCTCAATAAACTACTAAGGAACAAACCCATGAGCGCTAATTGGAACGGCATTGAACGACGCATATCACTCAGAGCAGCTGCGGAAGGTATGGTGGGCAGTTTATCCCCACAAGAATTGGAAGCTAATCCAAGCGAAGTGTTACTACATGAACTGCTTGTACACAAAGTCGAGTTGGAAATGCAAAATGAGGAGTTGCGCAGAACGCACAGCGAGTTAGAGGAAGCGCGAGATCGGTATATTGAGCTGTACGAGTTTGCTCCGGTTGCTTACATCACTGTCAATCGGGAAGGTCTGATCAAGGAAATCAATTTGACCGGGTCAACCTTGCTAGGTGTTGATCGTGTTAGGCTACTTAAAAGCCGCTTCTCACAGTTTGTGGCTCCCGAAGACAAAGATCGCTGGTATCGGCTGTTCATGAATACGATGCAGGTTGCTAAAACAGAGAAGCAGGAATTTAGTTTGGTCATGGCTAAAGCTGATGGATCGCAGTTTACAGCTTATCTTAACTGCCTGCGCTGGGAAGCTACGGATGCCTCGCCAAGGTTGCGTGTCGCGTTAATGGATATTAGCAACACAGATCAAGCCGGTATGGGCTAGTGATTTTTGCTGGAATAATCGGATTTATAGATACTGCCCATCGAAGTTTTAACTTTGATGATTAATTCCAGTATCAGAGGTATACATAGAGAAGATGTCAGAAAGCAAACCCTGGAGCATTTGCATGAAAGGCGATAGCAGAGATGACTGGTTTAACGTAGCCGACGGTTCGAAGCTATTGATCTGTTTAAGCTCGGAGGATGGTTAGCGATCCGACCGACACCCCGAGGGCGGACGAAAGGGTAGGGACGAGTACTCACGCCCGAGCAAGAAATGCAGATACAACGCGCCATCATCGACAAGCGTTCGCAGCAATTGAAAATGGACTTTAGTTTGTGGCATCGGGCAGCGGTAATGCAACTGATTAAACAGGATTATGGCCATAAACTCCCGGTCAGAACGGTCGAAATACCTCAAACGCTGTGGCTTCACTCCGCAAAGACCGATCAAAAAAGCCTATGAGCAAAGCCCTGAAGCGGTAAAGTCTTGGCTTGACGAGCACTACCCCACTATTGCCGCACAAGCCAAGGCGGAGGGCGGTGAAATTCATTGCGCCATTAGGCCAGACGCCGGTCACTTATGCGCCAGGCGGTAAACGGGAGAAAATCTCGATGATTGCTACTGTCACCCACCAAGGTAAAGCCCGCTGGATGATAATCGACGAGGCCTTCAATACCGATTGAATTCCTTAAACTGCCTGTGGTGCTTGATTCCTGTCAATTTAAAGCTCAATGACAGTGCAGCAACTTACTTGCTACTTATCACTCCATCAATCTTGCGTTCACTTAGCTCCGCATAATAAAACCATTCATTTCCGGGCAGTGCGGTAGGATTGGGAAACATCATATATCCTGATTTGGCAGCGGTGACCCGTTTGCCGTTCTGTTGAGTGCCGATGAGATCGCCTTCGATCAATCGATCAAAACTTATCCAGGCTTTTTGGAATTGGTCGTCTTGATGGCTTTTATCAATAACTTCATTAATGCGTAGCACTTCCAATTCGGTTTGTGGTTTCGGTGCTGGATAATCAATTAGATCAAGATGTGCCAGGGTGTTAATGATGGCTTGGTAAGCAACTTCTGGTGCATTGGGATCATTGTGTTGGCCGCATTCTAGGGTTAAAGCGTATCCGCCATGAGCTCTCATGTATTCGGTGGTGCCTATGCCGTAGCTGGGGTCCGTGTTCAGAATATGCGCTCGCTCGCTGATAGCGGTGTTGTTCATGCGGTTTTCTACACCGCGGGCATAAGTATCCAACCAGCCATCAACGATTCGGTTTGGTCCCAAACGCACGGCTAGGGCTTCTTCTTCGGCAGCACGTTGAAAAGGTTCCAGCGTGCCGTTATTGTTTTCCGGCCCTAACATCACAAAAGGTACTCCAGCCGAGTGGAACGAATGTAAATCCAGTAATACATCATGCGCAGCCAGCAGAGGGCACAACGCATTGGCAATATGGTCTTCAAAATCGACTGGATTATCCGTGGGGCGTAAATTTCGGTTGAGATTACGATCACCGGGGCGTTGTTGCAACTGGTAAGCCAATGGATTGGTAATCGGTACAAAAGTGACTTGGCCTTTTTGAATGTGTAGCTTGCCGTTATCCAGTTCCGCCATAACCCGTTCTATGCCACATGTGCCACACGTTTCATTGCCATGTACGGCGCCTAATACAATTAATTTACTGCCTGGGTTAAAGCCGTTGTAGCTGATGGATTTAAACATGTGTTTGCTAGCGGTTTTGTTCATGGTTTTTTTGCTCGAATTTAACGGGTTTAAGTATGTGGATTTTTAAGCTTTAATTGTTCAGTTTTCATTGATTCGGTAGGCTTCCAGCTGAATGGATTCAAGCTGGTGACCCAGCATGGTACACACGCCGTTATAGCGTTCGTTGCCAGTTGAAGAGAATTCAAATTGGTAACGGCGTTGGATTTTTAATTTTCCGGCTTTATCTCTGATTAAGCTTAACCGGTTTAGCGCCACGTACTCGTCAAGCAATTGCACTTCGGCATTAAAGCAATAAGCTTTAGTGGCTTGTAAAGCCAGTTCTTTAATTCGTTGTGCGTTAAGCCAGTAAAAAGCGGCGAGCAATAGCAAGCCGGAGAAAATAAGTTCATCTATCATGTTAGTAATACTTTTAAAAATCAATTGTATGCATTCAAATATAACGTTAGGGTGGCATTCAGGCTTTCTCAAACTTCCTCAAATAATCTCCAATCTGAAAATCCTCCTTAATTTCATCATGCGGTATCAATAAGTATTTCCAAGCTTTACCGCCGTTTTTCAATAAATACGCGCAAGCGTTTTGACACCATTTAGTGGCGGCATCGGCTTTTGCTTGTACGACTGCATCGGTCATTTCCGCTTGCGACTTGGTTTCTATCATTAGTCCCTGTATATGACAAAAATTTGAAGAAGTTGATTTAGCTCGTTGAAGTGTAATAGTAACTGCTTTTGTTTTGGCGAACATGGATAGCAGTAAACTACAAATCAACGAACTGGTATGCATCTTAAACCAACATTTTGCTTGGAACAAAGCTCGAATGGACTGTTTTGAGGCATGTTGATTAGGTTACTAAAAACGAGGAACATTAATCTGGTTGAGATAGCCACGAGGTTTACCAGTGACGCCCAGGCAGATTCAAGCCGATCCATCGCTTCATATGCCAACTCATGGTAGAACCAAAAAATCTTATTTTTAACTATAGTTAATCCATGGGATTCCTTCCTATAGCGGTTTTCTATGAATTCAGCCTCAGTCGCAGTGGTTATAACGGGAAAAGTAATTGTCTACGCCAACACCAGCAATTCAAATACAACCGACTAGAATTGATTACATTGATAGCTGGCGGTTTATTGCGGTTATTTTGGTGATTCAATCGCATCTTTTTTTATTTAGCGGACTCAGCATACCTGCATTAGACGCTTTTTCGTTGCAACTGGATCGCTTGGGAGAATTAGGCGTGCTAATTTTTTTTGTGATCAGCGGTTTTGTTATTTGTTCCGGACTGATTTCGGAAAGGGCCAAAACCGGTTCTGTGTGTTTGTCTGCGTTTTATGTACGGCGATTTTTTAGGATTATGCCCGCTCTATGGTTTTATTTAGCAACCATTGCCGTGCTCGGCCAATGGGATATTCTTGATATTACCGGTCAACAAGGGCTTACTTCATTTCTGTTTTTATGCAATATGCCGTTTCCCGAAGGCTGTTCTTGGTACGCAGGGCACACTTGGTCATTGGCTTACGAGGAGCAATTTTACTTATTGTTTCCGTTGCTGTTTTTATTTATACCTTTTATCAGTAAAGGTATTCCATTTGCCTGGATAATTGCCGGATTAACGGCCATTTCGATAGGGCTAAGAGCCAATAGCCTGGTTTTTTTTGCCGATTATTGCAGCTACTTCCTATTTATGTTGACGGGTTGTTGGGCGGCTGTTTTGCGAACGCAATTGATGGCTAGTATGCAGAGTTTGCCGATGCTGAACTGGCTGGCCGTAGTGTTTTTATTGATAGGTTGTATATTTTTGTTACCGGTAGAACTGGAAAAATATGTAAAAACTATAGTTTACCCCGGCATAATAGTCATCATGCTGTTAGGTACACCAACACATAAGCCTTTGCTGGCAGTCCTGTTCAAAAACCGTGGCCTGGTTTATCTGGGCAGAATTTCTTATTCAGTGTATTTGTGGCAGGAGTTAGTTACTGGCATTTATTTGGGCTGGTGGACGGCCGTCGGTATTGCCTCGGTATTTGGCTTTGCCATGCTGTCATTTCATTATTTTGAAATGCCGCTGCAAAAAATTGGCAGTAGGATTTCTGATCATTTGAAGCAGGCAGCTAAAAGATCAATAAGTTTAAGCAGTACAAAGAAACAAGAAATCCGATAAATTTTTAATGTGGGCACAGCAAGCGCTGACCCACTCAAATCAGGTTTTGCCGAGTTTAATCGAGCAATAATCTCGATTCATTTGTCTTGCGTTTTTAGACAGTCTCCCCATAAAAATCTCGCCCAAACTGCAGCGGCGTTTGATAAACTGATTTCGAATGGATCGTTTTCCGGTGTAACCAGCCCGCCGCTTGCCAATCATAACGGCTGAATACAGTCAATTAAAGTGAAAAACTACCTTGCAATGCTATTTTAAAGGGATAGTATTTTTGCAAATTCAATTTGTTATCTAGATGTCGTTCGGGCAGATATTCATCATGACGGAGACGAGACTGCGTTACAGCAATGCTCTGAAAATGGATGAGTTATTTTTGCGACGGCAGATTGATTACTTATTAAAATCAGGACTGACAGTAGCTTAAAAAATACAAAAGCAGCATCAGCATTCAACATAATAAGGGGGTTAATTGCAATGAAAAACAAAAGACTGGTGATGTGTTTCCTTGGCTTAGCTACGTCGATGAACGTGTATGCTGAAAGTCAGACAACAGGAAATGATTGGAGTAATCGCTTTAAAACTGTTTTTTTGGATCAGCATTGGTCCGCTGCCGATCGTGATCGTTTCTATAATATGCCACAGGGGTCTTTTCTGATTCCTTACTCTTGGTTTAACGCTTTGGAGGTGGCAGGCAAAAACCAATCCTTCAAGGATAAAGACAATATCCGTAGCTATGGGTATTTGGTCGATAATGGCTATTCATCAGCTAATCCGGATAAACTGCCGATCGGCTTTGCCAAGGAACCTCGAGAAAATGGTGAGCCTTGGCTAGGATATAGTTGTGCCGCTTGTCACACTAACGAGATACGCTATCGGGGGCAAACTATTCGAATTGACGGTGGCCCAACCATGGCTGATTTCACAGCCTTCAACAATGGCCTGATCGCCGCCCTCGAATCCACATTGGCTAGCGATAGACGTTTTAGCCGTTTTGCTTGCGCTGTCTTAGGGAAGAATGCTGGCCGCATTAAAAAAGCAGAGCTCCGGAAACAGGTTTCCAATCATACAACCCAACTAAAAGATTTTGCCCAGCGCGGCAAGCCCACTTATCCATTCGGTGCGGCGCGGGTTGATGCATTCGGTGTGATTATGAACGAAGTATTCGGTCTTAATCTGGGCATTATGGAAAATGTGCGGGTGCCTACTGCACCGGTAAGTTATCCCTTTTTGTGGGGAACGCCTCAGCACGATTACGTGCAATGGACGGGGTCGGCGTTCAACCCATTCGGCCGCAACGTGGGTGAAGTATTGGGCACTTTTGGCCATGTGAACCTTGACATTACTTCCCCTGATTTCAAATCGACCACGGCGAGGGCTAGAGAGCTATTTGAGCTAGAGCGTCAAGTCGCCAAGCTAGGTAAGCCTGATTGGCCAGAATCGATCCTGGGTTCTATTGATCAGGTGAGTGCTTTCCGCGGTCAGATACTTTATACACAATCTCAAAACGGAGAGGAAAGCTGCGCTGATTGCCATGCGTTGCCCGATTCGACAGGGCACTATCCATCCACACCGCCTGAAGAAAACCTGTTTGGTGTGACTTTTATAAAAACCCATATGACACCGCTAAGTGATATCGGAACCGATCCACTAACGGCAACTACTTTTGCTTTAAGAACTGTCAAACCGGGTGCTTTAAAATTGTTAGTGCCTGCGCAGTATATCAATGCGAATGACGAAGTACCGGCTCCGGTCATGCTTTCAATTTTGGTTGGACTTGCGGCGGCGGACAGCAGCCTGAATGCTCAACCACCGTTTTCCGCTGCGGAGAGTGCTGAGTTAATTGGTTACCGTAAAAAATCAGATGGATCGCCGTATGTCCCAAAAAATCTGCTCGCTTATCGAGCAAGGCCACTCGACGGTATTTGGGCAACTGCGCCATACCTTCATAACGGTTCTGTACCTAATCTTTACGAGCTGTTATTGCCACCTAATGAACGTAGTCAGGTATTTTATTTTGGAAACTTGGAATTCGATTCCAATAAGGTCGGCTTAACAACGGGGCGCAATAAAAATGGATTCCGTTTTGATACCCGATTACCCGGTAATCGCAATTCAGGCCATACTTATGGAACTGAGCTTGACGATGATCAACGCCGTGATCTCGTTGAATTTTTGAAGACGTTGTAAGGATATAACCGGCAGGATGTTATTTTAGTGTTGAGACAAGTGAGCAGAGAACTTCTGCTCACTTGGGTTTTTGAATGTCTACGTGGTGTAAATTTCAAACTCTCCAAGCTGTGAATGAGCAGAAAAGATTTACATTCCTGTGTCGCTATCAATTTTCTGCCAAATCCAGCTGTGGCGTGGAGTTTTGATTTGTAGTTGAGTGTTAGAACCAGAGAGAAATTGTATGAGTAGCGGTAATTGCACGGGCTGTTCACCTTCATAACCGCAATGGTCTGAACGGCTGAGTTGTATGATTGGACCGACGCCTGCTCGGGTAATTTTTAATGCGACGGCACAAGTGCTATCGACACTTGATTGCAGTGGTTCAACCGGGTAAAAATCGGGTACAGGTTCGTCATAAAATACGATTAATACTTCAGCTGATCCTTCCTGCAGTATGCCTAATGCCTCGAGGAATGCTGCAGCAATTCCATCTTCCCCCGGTGCTAACACCGTTATTTCGGAAGTATTACCAAATACAATTGAAAACAAGCCGGCAATGGCGTTATGTACGGAAAGGCTGAATAGGGTTGGTGATATTTCCTCGCCCGCTTCGATAAGCTTAATCAAATCTAGCGATTTAGCGAGCTCGCCATGTGCGGAACTAAAGACCACAGGAATGTTGGTGTCCAAGTGTTCGCATTGGCTTATTGCGTAAAAAACTGTTTTCGCCAACGGCGATAGCCGACGCCTTAAGTTGGCGGGAGCCACTGAAAGTAATTCATTTTGCTTTTTGATCAAGTCCTGTTCATTCAGTGTGGTTAATGGCGGCCAGACCGTCCAGGTCTGTAATGTAAATTGTAACTGCATAGTTTTATCGCCGCGAGGAAGAATAGGTCATTGATCTGCAAGATTCAGTAGGCTAAGCAAAGCGAAGTTGGCTTTCATTCAAACTCAAAGCCATGTTTTCGCCAAGCATTTGCGCCGCCTTCAAGGTTAGTCAAATTTTGGTAACCCAATTCATAAAGTGTTCTTGCAGCCGCATTTCCCATTGGACCTGCCTCGCAGTACAGGTAAATTGGGGTGGTTTTATCGGTGGGAAATTTATCTTTGTGTTTTTCGATCTCGTTATAAGGAACAAAAAAGTCAGTGCCTTTTATATGCTTTTGTTCAGGGGAATGAACATCAACCAGCAATATGTCGTGATTTTTTAAAAGTTGGTTTAATTCATCCGCATTGATTACTTGTAAGTAGTCGGGATGCATAAACATGCACCCAGCCATCATAGAAACAAGAACGAGAGTGATCAATTTGTTTAGCATAGTGAAAAAATCATTTAGGTAGGATTAGCGTAAAAATTACCAAGAAAATATCCGGTTTTTAAAACCCAGTAAAATGTCTGTATTAATGGATTCAAGCAGGATTTAGTGTTCTTTAAGTAGTTGTTTTAAAAGAGAGCTACTTAGCAGTGTAGTCAAAAATGCCATCACCACCAATGCCACGAAAATTCGCTCATCAATGAGATGATATTCAAGAGCGACGGAAGCTAGAATGATTTCGATGGCGCCACGGGCGTTTAAACCTACACCCACTGCCAAGGCATCTCGCCATTTCATGCCGCCCAGTTTGGCGCCGAGGCCTGCGCCAAACAGCTTACCTAGACAAGCTACCATAAAGATGAGTAAGCACAAGGAGACATCGAGCTGGCTGGTGAAATTCGCCTTCAGGCCCACGGATACAAAATAAAGGGGAGCAAAGAAGTTAAGTGCAAAAGGCTGAATCATTGAATTGATGGTTTTTTCCTGCTCGGGATCATGACCATGGCTTAAGGCCATGCCGCATAAAAAAGCGCCGAAAATGGCGTTTATACCCACCTGTTCTGCGCCAATGGCGGATAGCAAGATAAGCAAAGAAACAAAACTCAGTGATCCTCCCGGCCAATTTTGAAATAGCCGGGCATTATTTAAAAATGGCCGAACCAACCAGCGACCAATAACCAAAACCAAAAGGGTATAGCCCAGCACCAAACCCAATGTTTCGAAGATATTTCCACCGTCCAACACATGACTTAAATTGCGCAGCAGGAAAGCAAAAAAAATCCAGCCGATCCAATCGTTAATCATTGCGGACGTCATGATGGTCATGCCGATTTTGCTACCAATCAGATTCATCTCCATGAGTATTCGCGCAATCACCGGCAGGGCTGAAATGGACAATGCTGTTCCCATAAACAAGGCCAGCAAAATGGGGCGATCAGTTTGCCCCCAGAGAGTCGGCAAAAGTAAGACCATGCCAAATCCTAGCGCGAACGGCAAAACGCCGCCGAAAAGGCTGGTCAGGGTAATGAGCATTTTGCTTTGCCGGAAATGGACCAGGTTAACCTCTAAGCCGGCGGCAAACATAAAAAACAACATACCTACTTTAAGCAAGGCATCCATGCTGGTGGTAATGGTTTTATCCACGGGGAATAATGTGCTGTAAACATCCGGGTAGAGAGAGCCTAATAAAGTTGGCCCTATTACAGTGCCACCTATTATTTCGCCCAACACCACAGGTTGGCCGAGTTTTCTGAGTAGATAACCAAACAGCCAAGCTACCGATAACATCAGGCTGATTTGCACGAAAAATGCGTGTTGTGTAAAAGGGTTCATGTGAAATGAAATCGCAGTGGGAGTTAGTCGATGCAATAGTAGACTTTGATGAGCTAGACACGAGTGCTTATATTTGCGTTAAACTCGATCGAGACTAACAGAATCTGCTTTGCTATCTTATTAATCTGGCCTTGTGAGGTGTCAATTTCCTTTCGACTTCAATCATTAGCGGACCGGATCTCTATAGTTGTCGTAAATTTTACACAAACTAAGAATTAAATGTTGGTCTGGTGAGCTTGGCATGAGCTTGCTTTATAAATTTAATGCATTAAGCCAGAGAAGCTCTGGTTAGCTGTGCTGATTGACGATGCTTCTTAAACCAAATGCCAGTAAAAATCAGTAAAAGCACACAGATGAATATCGCAGGGAAAAATCCAAATTGGCTTATCGACAAAATGTCGCCTTCGGTGTAATTGCCTGGATTGATAAGTACAGAAACGTTGTTCCCGATTTGACTTTCACAACTTGCTCTTGAACCCCAAAAAACATTACCCGTAATTTCCGCCCCATCCTGTGTTTGCGCAACTGGAGTATAACGGGTGCCGCCACGGCTAAAGCTTTTTGTTGCGCAGGAAACAATGGTTGCAGGTTTTTGGTGATAACTTACCAAATGCCAAATAGGTTTAATCATCGTTAAATAGAGCATTAAAACCAAACAAAAGATAATAGCTAACGACAAAAGCCCAGTTATTGAATAGCCAAGTATTTTTTTCATTTCAGATGGGTCAATGTAAAAGCATAGCTTCCAGGCAAAGATGATGTCAGCGGACTCGCATCGGACATTCCTCTGCCTCGCCTGGAACAAGGGACACGACGACGGTTTCCTGGAAAGTAGCTGCATTGCTGTAGAACGTATTGAAGGTTTCATAACCATCCTTCTGAACACACCAGTTCCAGAAGTACTCTTCCCAGCCATGCAAAGCCATTACCTCTATTCGCCACTCACGTCGAGATTCGAACTTTGCTTTGCCGTTAGCCGCAGTGTTTTTTGTCTCTCGCGACTTCTCGTGTCCATACGGATAAGCGCTAGCCAGCAGGGATGCGGAGGCGTTTGGAACTGCTTTTCCATGTCGATCAACGACAGTAATCTCTGCTTCGGGCTGAATTGTTTTGTAAACAGGGTAAGGGATACACGCACAAAGAAACGTCGTACTCAAAACCACAAGAATTGCGCGAAGTCGCATTATGCCGTTCAACGATTGATATGAAAAACGCTTTGGTTTGCTCCTCTCAATTAAAAAGTTAAGAATACCCATCGCTTGGTTCACCGCTTTGAAGCTTGGTCAATGGCATCAGCCAAATGCGAGAAACCAAACTCATGAAACTTCCGGGCCTGCTGCTCGTTCTTCTGGCAATACGCCATCGCGGCCGAAATAGTCATGCCTTCATCTAAAAGGCGCGTGGGGTTAACGGCATAAGCGAAGCGCGCCATGAAAGCTACAGATGGGTTAAGTCCTTTGAGAGTTTCTGCGCCTTGCTTCACTTCACGCAGCCAATTTTCTTGCACGATTTGATAGGCAGTGGAATCAAGCGAAAAGCAAGTAGCGTATATTTTGTGTTCGGCGACGACCGCTTCGACTGATTGAAGAATCGCAGACTCGTCGTAACCTGCAGCGTAGCTTGCACCGGGGAATCCGCTTGCCGCGAGAGTGGCGGCAATCAGGGCTAAGTACCGAATGCTGTGAGTCATAAAAAAGTTCTCTGTAAACTTGCTTAATGTAGCAGTGAGGTGGCGAATGATCCGAAAGTCTTAGCTTGACCGGCGTACATCTCAATTGCCGGGATAGATACTTGTATCTGTGTAGAATTGAGTCTTTTACAGTTCATCATCGGGAATTTTCTCGCGAATCCACGGAGAACCAGGCGATTCTCTGATAGCCCACCAACCAGCGGGAAGATCAGCTAACTCAACGACTGAAGGTTCGATCTCGACGATCTGTGAGAGACAGACACAAATGATTTCACGTTCAGCATCCACTACTTCCTCTCCTGTATACGCGCAGAATCCACCGTCTGGATACTGACCGAAAATGAGTATGGGCTTGTCACAATCAGCGACGCTGCGATGAGCATACGTAACCCTGTTCGGTGGTGCTGAGAATGGCCAATTATTCATAAAATAGCTAGAACTTGAGCGCTGGGTAAGACTTGGTGATTGGATAAATTGAGGTCATCATTTCTTGGTTGCCTCAAGCCACTGTTGAACTAACGCCAACTCTTGTACTTGTCCAAGCTGAGATGATTCGGTTTCAAAGAGCTTTTCGCCTTTGCCATTATCTTGATGCCATAGCGCTAACCAGCCCTCCCGATGGTCGCTGACAATTTCGTAGATATTTTGTTCGCGCTTAATGTGCGCTCGCCAGTTGCCGAAGAACTGTGGATGATCTTCGAAAACCAGCACTGTAAAGCCAGCGTCTTTGATCATTGCGTAAAGTGCGGTCTGATCCATGGGTAAGGTCCAACGTAGAGCTAAGGGGCGCGTAGCGAAGCGGAGCATCCCTTTGAGCGTGTTGTTAGGCATGATATTGCCAAATATAAATATGAGGACCAATTTCCCCATTTTTCCACCATTGTTCTAATTCTTCAAACGCATTGATTAGCTCATCCACAACTTCCTGCGGCTTATAGTTCCATTGAAGGGTGAATAGTCTATGTAAAAGAGGTCTTCTTACACTAAACCAACATGCCATTGAGCCACCACGCTTTCGTTGAAGGCGACCGCCATGACTCCAGCGTGGATCATCTGTTTCCTGCTTCTTAAAATTCAGAACAAAATAAGGTCGCCAATATTTGTCCCACTGAACTTCGAAAAAATCTTCCCCCACAGAGGTTTGCCTTCTGAATTCAGTAAAATGGGGATCGCTAGACTTTAGCTTCTCAAATCCTCTTGATATTACCAACGGATAGAATCGTTTCTTTAATTCGTCATTTAGAGGCTTCGCTTTCGATGCCATAAAGTGCCTAACAAGCAATTATGTAGTTTCCGTATATCTACCATTTTAAAGTAGATCTGAAATAAGTTTATGAATTTAAGCACAGTATCTCTTGTCTTTACGATGGTAGAGACCAAACGCAGAACTAAGCCGATCGCTGATGAGTAGCGGAAGCGGATCGGCTTGATTGCTGTGTTAAATTTGACAGATAGAAACCGAAATACAGTAGATACAAATTCAACCAGCACAGAACAACGCCACGACTAATAATCAACTTAGTAGCCAAGTTGAAGTGAACGATGGGTAACGTCGCTGAAACAAGCAAAACGATACTCAGCAGAAATGCGACTGCCCAGTAAGTCCTCTTTTCGCGCCAGCACTCTTCCGCGAGCAATAAGCTCGAAACAACGAGTATCATATTCCTGGCCGCAGCAATGGCAACAAACACAGGGCCATACTGACTCACCAGGCTGCCTGAGGAAAAGCCCAGGAGCACAGTGACATTCAACAAGACAATCGTTAAAGCAGCCAGAACTATGGCCAAACGTGCGCTTTTAACAGGATGCTTAGCTTGGAAAATGACGCATGCCAAAGTAGCGAGGCAAAGTAGTGCCGTCCCTATGATGGTGAGCAAGTACTCAGTTCCCCAGGAATCAGGGGATAGAAACTGAGCCACCTGATTGACGTTATAGATAATAAACGGATAGACCAAGATAGACACGAGTATTGCAATGAGTTTGCGGCTGGTTTTTGCGGCAACAGCAATACTAAAGACAAAAATTGGCCAGCCAAGCAAGCCAAGAAGAGCGGCACCAAGGCCTTCTGTGTTGTGAGCCAGTGCCGACGGCGAAGCAAGCGCTAAGGCTAGGATTGATGTCGCCAACCAGAACCGGCAAGGCTTATGCGTGGTAATCATAGAGGTGTTTCATCTAACGTTTTAATTAAAGGGCGGGCTTTAGCCAGTCCCACTTGAATAATGGCTTAGGCAAGATACCACTCCCCAGTCTGGTAGGTTGGGCAACAGCTTTATCGTTGCCCAACATTTCGGAGTTTGATGATGAAGTGACGATAACAAATCTTAAAACCATTGGCATAGTGAAACATCGAAATGTCGGGCACGAGCGACGTGTTATACGGCATGGCTTCTCAAAAGCACTATGTCCTGTTGATGTTTGCTTAACTCTTTTTCTGTTGAAGTAACGGCGCTCAATTTCAGCTTAATCAGATTTGCAACTGACGGGATATGAACTGGGATATTAAACAGCTTTCCCGTTCTAGAACCATTCATAAGATCTTCAAAGCTAAGGCCGCCGCGTGCTGGTGTAATGATGTCGGCGTAGTAAAACTTTTTTTTAGGCGCCTGAACACCAGGCTTAGCGAACGCGTCGCTCGCGAAGCCGTTTAGACCAAGACTCACAAGTGCGTTTTTTACCTTTTCGGAGTTTTCTTTCGTGGGATTCACAAGGAGGTCCATATCTTTGGCTTGTCTCGATGTGCAGTACCAAGAAACGGCAAGCCCTCCAACCAGAATGAACTCGACCCCGAACGCGGAGAATGCCTTCACAATTTCTTCGTTTGAGCCAACGCAGATTAAGTTGTCGCCAATTCTATTCATGCTGATACCGTATAACGTTTGAATTCACCGGCGCTGCGCGGCTTCATCGCGCAGCGTCCGGTGGAATGATGGGTTATTCCATGTGTGATGCAAAATTCCCAAAATATCTCTTCATTGCATTTGTAATTTCAACTCGACAGTCACCTTTGGCAAGGCGAACTACCAACTCTGGCAATTCCCCATTTGCCAAACCTAGTGCTCCACCTGCTTGTGCGGACAGAGATTTCCGATTGTAAAGAGAAAGCAATCTTTCGAAGTTCTTCGCTGCTATTACTTCATTGAATTCGGCGAGCGTTTGTGAATAAATACCCCCCACGTCTATTCCACCTGTTAAAGAGTGCAGTGCAGATATCAGCGCTGTTGCCCCTTTTTGCTTCTCATCAAACAAGTTGAGCTGAAATTTAATCTCACTGACAACTCGGAGTGAAACTTGCGTTTCAAGTTCGCCCTGCAAGCGAAGGAATATTGCATTGGAGACTGCCTGAAAGTCAGCGGCGATGTTTCTCTCTAAGCGCTTGCTTACAATCTGAAGAACCTCCTCGACGCAAAATAGATTCTCTACTTCAGCCACCGAGAGGACGAAAATTGAATCCTGTTCTAACTTTTGGATTTCTGCGGGAACTCGTCTATCACGATCAATAATTCCGAAGACCTCCAAGTGATGAAGCTGAGTGTTTGCTTTAAGCGCCTTTACCGATTGAATTACTTGTGAACAACTACCTCTCGGAATAACCAGAAGCGAAGGAAGAAGTGCTCGATAGAGAGCCACGTCGTGGCTACCGTTATCGCCTTCAACAAACACGACTGGCTTTCTACTTCCGAGAACTTCGAGTAATAAATCGTTGGGAAGGTTACTGTCATCTTGCAGCGCCTCCCAATCCCACACTTTACCGTCGAACGATTTCAGCCAAATGCGTTTTGAACCCTCTTTGGCCGCAGCAAAATCAACATCATGTGTTAGATAAACGAACAGACAATCTGGCCTCAACTTTTCTATTTCTGCCCATAGAGGAGTTTGAACCGATTTATGCAAATGAAGCTCTGGTTCATCAACTACGACAATTCCATTTTTTGGCGCGGCCAAGCATTGAGCAACTAGATAAAAAATTACCCGTTCGCCGTCGCTCATCTCTGACGAGTTATATGTTTTGTCTTTCGAGCCTTTAACCTGCGTCTGAATTCTCAGGCCGCCAACAATTAGTTCTCTGTGTGGAAGAATTTTTTCCCATATTTCCTTCACCAAATCCAATTTAGTTTTTAGCGGCTCAATTCGTTCGGTTGTTGCCTTTTGCGCAACCTTGTACTTGGCGTTCTCCTCTGTTTCATCAGAGAACAGGTAAACCATTAATTTCTGGAAATCATTCAGCATCGATATTGCTGGTTTGCTTCCCCATTTATGGCCATCTTTGTAGGCATTTTCTTGCCCTGCTGGCGCCTCGGCATAGCCAAACAACAGATCCTTTTCCGCGCGTTCAATGGATACTGGTGTGCTTGTATCCGGCATTGATAGCGACTTTTGAGCAGATAGTCTATGTACTAATTTCAACTGTGGAGAAGCCATCTCAATCCATGTGCCTAGCCGGGTTTTCCCAGCTCCATTCGCGCCAATCAACAAGATACTTTGATTGGATGCTATCTCCGTTGTACCGCCATCCGCCGTTGGCAGGGTAAGGCTATATTTTGATTGCTGGGGCATCATATTCTCGCTCGGGAGTTGAGGGCATAACGCCGCGCTTGAGCGGCGAGCGGAGGCGGCGCGAATCGCCGACGTAGCGAGTCCGTCTCGAAGCGCATGTTAGAGTCCGCCCTCCGGATGAGCCTCAATCGGTTCTACAGTCGCCCACCAAAGCGGTTTTGCATTTTGTTGCTGTGAAAATTTCGTCATTTCCTCGCGTGCGCGTAGCGAACGGGATTTTGCTTCAGCTAGTTTTTTTTGTCGATTTTTTGGCTTTGCGCGCTCAAATTCCGCAATGATTTCATCCAAACGTGTCCAAAACGTCTCCCATTCGGGGTGATCGGCTGTCGTTACTTCTCCATCCTCGACTTCCCACCGAAGCTCGCCGCGTTGCTTCAGTTCAGCAAGAATGCAGTGCCGTACATAATGCTCCGCATCGCTTTCTACGGAATCTGGGTCTCCGCCTGGCGTACGGTCTCGAACCCAAGTTTCAAAAGACACCACACCTATAAGACACGCAAACCAAATACCAAACCCCATCCAACCTTGCCAATTCACCAGAACGATGAGACCAATAAATAAAACCCAACCTTCAATGCGCCGGTCAATTTCCTTCCTCACTACTCGCGCTATGCGTTCTTCCTCTGCACGCAATCGCTCCTTTGCCTCCGTTCGCTCAAGAACTCGGCCATAGGCCTCTTCCTCAGGGGAGGTTGCTATTCTTTCTTTAGCCATGAAGACACTCCGGTTGTGGACTCTAACGTTACGGTAAGGGGCGCGCCGCTCACTGAGCTTTAGCGAAGCCACCGAACCTTGATAAAAACAGAACTTCAAAACCGCCAACGGGCGGCGCGTCCCTTTGACCGACTTGTTAGGCTCGGCAACAACGTTAGAGCCAAACTACCACCAACTAAAACTGTTAAGCACACGATCAATAATGACTGAACTCAACGACTAAGGCTATTTGCTCATTTCAACTCTGCTTTCCCAGCCACTATTGAGCCTGTCTTTATTAGATTCATATATAAAAAAGGGAACATCTGGAGCAGCTTCTCTAATGTAGCAAAACTGATTAAAAAATTTTAAAAGGTGTTCCTCTGAAATGTTTTTACACCTGCTCAGCTCATTGTCTATTTCAAGCATAATGATAGATGAATTGTAGCTAGTTATTGACTTCTCAAGAACTTCATACAACAAAGAAAAAGATAGGAATGTAAATGCTAATCTTGGCACTGTGTAGTTGGGGTCGATTTTGATCAAAGGGAGGGCAAAAAGAGAAGTAATCGTTAACGCTATTATGACTACTGAAACTCCGCCAACAAGCAGCATGAATACCGACTTATAAAGATGGTGATTCCAGTAACTGTTTTCATGGATTAGCGACATAAGGATTTCCCATGGATTTCCATTGTTTTTTATGTTGTATTCTGCTCCAAGGTCATCAGTTTTTATTTTCTTTTCCACTTCTGAAAATATACTTTTGCTTACCAGTGCCTTCAAATGAGAAAGCTGAAATTCGCTCGGAATTTTATTGTAGGCACGGTAGAGCATACTAATTTTATGAAATTCGTTGGCAAGGTATCGTACATTTTCCATTTTTGTCTTTAAATACCAAGATGTTACTTGAAACAATAAAGCGATAATGGTGGCTGCATATAAATGGTAGCCGTTAGCATAGACTGAGTATGAAAGAGAAATGACTGTAGCAATGAGTAAGATGTACCTCATATATTCAATACGGTTGGATTGCTGAAATAGCGCCGAATAATAGTAATCAAGTTCTTTCATGTTGCCTCATTATTGTTTTCACTATTTCTTGCCTAACAAGTAATTATATAGTTTCCGTATATCTACCATTTTCAATGTAGATTTTTAATAAGTTTATGATTTTAAGATTGATTATTAAACTGTCTTTTCTACCAAATCTGATTCCCACAAATGCTTTTTGTCATTTGTGTTTTTTTTCTATAAGACAGCCAGTTTTAAGTAGCCTTGTATGATTTAAAGATATTTAACTTTAATAGTAGTCGAAGTACGAGTTATGTGGGGGTGGACGAGAATGTTTTTTTAAATTGAACGGCTCAAAATTCTGGGTGGCGGGTTGGTTGAATAAGAATCGGGCAAAGTAAAAAACCCAGTAACACGCCCATTACCACTACGCCTGACAAAATCTTGAGCGAAGTGCTGTCTGAAACCATTAAACAAGCAAAAGCCAGGGCGCTGGTTAACATGGCGGCAGCCATGGCCTGATAGGTTAAGGTAATGTCTCCGCCACGATTTTCCTGGTAAAAAATACCGTAATCGACGCAAATAGCCACCACCAATAAAAAGCCAACTAAGTGCAGAAAGCTGATGGCGGCTCCTGTAATTGACCAAAAGCCTAGAATAATAACGGCAGCTAGCATGGCCGGTGCCAGGGTTTGCAAGGTTAACAACAGGTTTTTGTACCGGCTCAGTAATAGCAAGAAGATGACTACCAAACCAGCGCCTAGCAATAGCTGTGCTCTATCGGTGTAATCATTCACCATGTTATTGAGTAAATCCCGTTGGCTGAAATATTGTGCACCGTCAATGCCTGCAAGCGCGGCTTTGATGCGTTCCGGTTGATGTTCAGCCAGCCAGATCATGATAATGGTCTGGTTTTTTCCCTGAATCACCCGATTATCGATGAGTTTTTTTACCGGTGTTGCCAGGACTTGCTCCAGGGACATTGATGTGGCTTGGCCGTAATTAAAATGCCCGAGCTTTTCAACTGATAGTCCTTGCTGAGTTAAAGCTTGCTGCCATATTGCTAAATTCTCAGGCGTTAATTGGTCTTGTAATAATGTCCGGTTTAATTTCTGTTGTTGAGCGGACAAAAGCCACGGGTATAGTCCGTAATAATCGGTTAAATCGTTGGTTTGTTTAAGTTGATCCAATACTTGGTAAACCGCTTCACTTTTTTGTAATGCCGCTTCAACATCGTTGCCGGTTACCATTACAAATCGTCCAGGTTCTATACTGGTCATACGTTCTCGGATACGTTTATCGTTTTGTTTCAGGTAGTTTAATTCGGGGGTTAATTCCTGCATGTCTGTCATCCAGTGCAGGGATTTGAGTCCGAACAGGGAGGCTGACAAAACGACTAGCAAAACGCCCAGTAACCAGGGTTTAAAGCGCAAGCAAAATGCTGCCCAGACGCCGGCAAATGGAATGTTTAAAGGACTGTTGGGTTGGTTTTTAAGTAAACCGGGTAATACAAATCGGGTCAGTAACAGGCTGATAATGATACCGCTGGCCGCATAAACAGCGACCTGTCTAAAACCGGGGTAGCCAGATGCCCCCAGTGCCATATAACCGACCAAGGTGGTTATTCCGCCCATGACCATGCTGGGCCAGATTTTGGCTATTAGCGCGACTCTTTGTTCATTCTTAACTGCTTGCGCATGAGCGATAGCATGAATGGGATAATCGATACAGATACCGACCAGTGTGGAGCCTATGGCTACGGTCATGCCATGCACATAGCCAAACACTAATTGCGTGGTGAGTATTGCGGCCAAAATGACAATCAGCAACACGCTGAAGACTTGCAACAAGGCGCTTGTGGAGCGAAAAACCAGTAAAAATAACAATAGCAGGCCAATGGAAGACAAGACGCTGACTAATTGAATGTCGCCTTGAATCAGGCTTTGGGTAGCAACTGCAAAAACCGGAACGCCCGTCATATCCAGTTTGTAGTTATCTCCGGCTTTATGATTGAACACATTGAAAACAGCCGTAATTTCACTTTGAATTCGCTTTTGTTCCGGCACAGCCAGTCCAGCCATGGCGGTTTCCAAAACCAGATTGCGATAAGTTACCTGTTCTTTCAGGGCTTGTTGCATTTGCAAGCCTTGCGCTTGAAATCCATTTAAAGTCAGCAGCAGGGGATCTTGCACCGCCAGTTCTTTGACGACATGGCCTTGGGGTGAGAGTAACGCCGATTTGAGTAATTCTGCTCGTTGCAGTAATCCAGTCTCTGAAAATATTCGTGCTAAATCGCGTTCTGGGTTAAGGCTATACCAAGCTCCCGCATGAGAGCTGTACAAC
The DNA here is from genome assembly GCA_965247565.1 of Methylococcales bacterium. Lineage (GTDB taxonomy): Bacteria > Pseudomonadota > Gammaproteobacteria > Methylococcales > Methylomonadaceae > CBDFHF01. Next base: position 596,609 of record CBDFHF010000001.1, read on the forward strand.
GCTTGAAGGGCTTCCGTATCTGTAGAGGTTTGTCCGGGTGACCAAATATCTGTAACACCTTCAATGGCTTTGAGCCGTGTCTTCAACTTTTGCATAAAAGCATCCGAGACGGCTGTTTGACTTCCCGAATCAATGGAAAGCAGGTATCGACGTGACAGCGCACCGGATTGCATTTCGCTGGCCAGCAATATTTCTTCCGAGTTGTCACCGGCAATGATAAATGCCGACAGATCGGTTTTAAAATTAACGCCCACAAAAACGGCCAATGCCAGTAGGGGTGGCAACAAATAGAAGCCGATAACGCGCCAGTTTAACAAGTTACTCTCCTTGTAATTCCTGGAATAACTTATTGATCGCTGCATTGTCTTTGCTAGCGCCAGACTCTTTTTGCAAGCTGAATTCGCTCAGGTCACCGCCTTCCTGCATGATGCTGACTTTATTAGCCGGTTGTTCGGATAAACCGGATACGATTATTCTGGATATTGATCCGGATGACTGCTTGGGCTTTAAATTCATCGACCAAGCGCCTTCGCTAGTGGAAAACTCGATGTCATAGACCTTACGTAATAAGATTTCGTCGGCGTTGACTATCGCCTTGAATACGGCCAATGGCATACTCTCCTCACTATCGCCATCCATTTCGGCTTGATGTCGGCTATCGTTTTTTATGTCGTAATAGTAGGTTTTATTGCCTTTGACGCCCATCAATAGCCGCTCTGGTTGGAGCTGTTCCCGAATCATTAAATCTGGGGGCAGTGAATACAGATAGCCACTGCCATGCCAGGGTTCAGTCAATAATTTTAGTGTTCGGGTTTCTTGATAAGCGACCTTGGATGCTGGGTTTGCTTTTATGCGTTGCATCAGTGCCGTCAGGGAATCTTCGGCTTGCACAGTGCTGATTGTTGCTAAAAACAAGATCACTACGCTAAAAATATGAATACTCGTTTTGTTCATTTAACGCTCCTTTAAATCTAAAAAAACTTTGCGGCCATTGATAATCATGGCTTTAATTGCGGCTTTAGGATCAGGTATACCTTGATAAAGGATGCTCAGATCAGCAAAACGAATACGTCGATAGATGTATTCGCCTATGCCTAAGACCCCCATCATCAAGTAAATAATGACCCCGTTATATAACGCCCACCAAAACTCTGAACCCCAAATAGCCAGTGTGGCGCAGATCAACGCGTTGCTGGCGAAAAAAGCCGTCCAAATTTGAGTCAGTTGCCGACAATATTGGCTAACGGCGTCCGGAAATTCGGGAAATTGCAGGCGCACAACGCTTTCAATAAAAGGCGGTCCCTTATTTTCAAGTAAAGTGCGCCCAAATAAGCTCATCAGCATAAGCTGAATTAATACCGGCAATATTTTGGCAGTGATTGTTTGTAGGTAATAAGCACCAAGCATTAAGGCGACTGCGAATAAGCCGTTAAATATCCGAGCTTGAAGCTGCTGCGAAATAATCGCACGGTATAAGTAAAACCCTGAAAAAATTACAGGCGCCAGCCAGCTCACACCACTTTCTATCCCGCGGTATACCAAATAGGGGTAAGTTAAAAATAAACTGGTGAAAAATAGTGCCTTAAACATTGATTAGGCTGGCTTTCCATGGGTAACGGGGTTAGTCGACAATTTCAACAACCTTGTCGTTTTTAAAATTAACCGAAAAAGTATTGTAGCGGTGACGCCAGTATACCCAAGAGTTGGCTTCCAAATTAGCGGTTCTGGTATTAGGCGGATAACCAATAGCGACTAATACGGCTTTTTTACGCATCCCCTTGGCAACGCTGCTGGCGTCAATATGTTCTCTTTCTAATTTAGTGAACTGAGTTAAATCCACTTGTTGCTTGCCAAACAATTTGTTAAAAGCCTGATGAATATCATCTCCTGTGTGTTTGGAAAAGTTTTTGACCGTCAATTTCTGGCCTGTAGTGCCGACCTCCACAGAGATGGTTTTGTCATTCATCTCAATTAGCTTGATTTGTGTATTAACGGGAATAGTTGCGCCGACTTGGTAATTAGTGGTCGGATGCACGTTTTTTTCATAGTGCATGACGACTTGGGTGTAATACGTTCCGCCTTGTGAAACATTGGCAGGGAGTGCGTCTGAAGAGAGCTTTTTACTGCAGGCCGTCAATGATAAGCCCAGCATAATGATGATAAAACTGCGAATTAATAATGACATTATTTGATTCCTCTTTGGTTAAGAAAATGTCTGCCTGACTTTTTAAGTAGTACGGCGTCGATGAAAAACACACATCCCAATACTTGTATAGTTCCCGGCATCACTCAATTGTTAAACAAGTGACATCCCGCTCAGAGCTGCACCATCATGATAGTCAGCAGAATTAAGCTGTTATCATTCTGAGTGGTAGAAACTTTGCGAACTAGCCTAAATTCACCTATCGATAGTCTAGCCGTGGAATATTATGTCTCATCTTAAATGAGTAGCCTAAATTTTCACGAACCTGATTATTTAAAAGGTTTGTTTGCTTATACTGGCGTAGGGGTCTTTGCTAGCAGTATTTCCCATAAGTCCGATGGTTTTTTTATGCCTAAAACCTGACGGGCAGCCTGCATTCCGGACATGGTTACTCCATAAACTCCACAGCCGGGGGAGCTCCAATGTCCAGCAAAATAGAGACCGGTTATCGGCGAAGTATTTTTGGCTCTAATCGGATCAATCTGACTTGGGATGACATCCCAGCCATACGCAGCGCCTTGATGATTTTGGGTATACCTCTGCATCGTTGCAGGTGATCCGCCCTCAACAAATGTTAGGTGCTGTTTTAAGTCGGGAATATATTGCTCTGCAATGTTAAGCATGGCAGCCATATAATCTTGCTTTGTTTGTTGCCAGGATTCTTCAGCGCTGTAAGGTAGCAATGTGGTTAGCATCAGCAAATGTTCACCCTCGGGAGCTAACTTGGGATCAACAAGGGTCGGAATGGTCATGCTGATCCAGGACACCTCTCCGTTTAGTGTTCGCTCATAATTTAAGTCATGGTCAAAATCTGGATAGCAGAATGATTCATGCCCTAAGTTCAAGTTGTGTAAATCTAAATCTGTTGCAATATAAACCACAAAGATAGACAAGGAGTGTTGCATTTTATTGATTTTTTGCACATACCGTTCTGGAAAATGTTGCTCGCCAACCAAATCGAAGATGGTTTGACGCATATCAGCATTGGAAACCACTACAGGCGCATCAATTCGCTCTCCTTTTACCATAACACCAGCGACCTGATTATGCTCAATGATGATTTTTTCAACTGGCGACCGGAACTGCACAATGCCGTCATATTGCCTGATGGCTTTCACTAAAGTGTTAGCTAATTGCTGAAAGCTACCTTTGCAATAAAATGCACCATCCGCTACATAACCTATCAGCATGGATGCCCAGTAAATAAAAGATACCTTTGAGGGTGGTAAGCCCAGATATGGCCATAAACTGGCAAAAAAACCTCGTAGTTTTGGGTTTTGGATAAACTGATCCATCACTTCTGTTAGAGTTGATTTACGGTACTGGCTTAAAGCTGGTAATAATTGGCTGGCGGCATCGAAATTTCTAAGGGAAGTTATTTCATTCGCTAACGCTATTTCTTCGGTCACTTGCAGGCATAGCTGGATCAAGCTTTCCACACCCTGTTGTTCTTCTGGGTAGTGCTGTGTCAGTGTGGTCATAAACGCATTGATTGACTGCGGCAGAGCAGTACTAAGGCCTGGATAATATACGTGACTGAATGGGTCGATATTGATGAACTCAATTTCATCACCAACGCCCAGTGCTTTTAGTATCTTGTAGATAGCTTGACCACCCTGATAGCCTGTCGAATTACAACCGCTTATAAGATGCACACCCGCATCAAAATGGTATTTATTGCGTCTAAATCCGTGTGCATAACCACCGGGTCGGTCATGAGCTTCCAATACTATGACTGACTTTCCGGCAAGCGATAACAACGCGGCAGCGGTAAGGCCACCAATGCCGCTACCAATGATGATGGCATCATATTGTTTCAAGGTTTTTCAATTCCTAGTTTTTGCCATATGACCGTCGGTGACTCGTAGCACATTTCACGAGTTGTCATATCGACCGCAATTTGAGTGGTATAGCCTCGGGTCAAGCGAACGCCTGAGTTTTTATCAAAAATTTGATAAGTAATTTTCAAACGATTTTCCCACTCCATCAGCTGCGCCTGTACTTTGATTTTCTGGCCAAACATGATGGGCTTTACGTAGCGTATACGAAGATCGATTACGGGCCAACCATAGCCAGACTCGCGCATTTTCATATATCCGTAGTCAATTTTGTCCAGCAAGGCGCAACGTGCTACTTCAAAATATTTAGCATAATTACCATGCCAGACGATTTCCATTAAATCAACGTCAAAAAACGCTGCTTCAATTTCGACCTCGCAGCTAACAATACTTTCACTCATACAAGCTCCAGTGTTGATCGCGTATCGCGCCCACGCATAACCGTAACTCTTGTTCAAGAGCTCGGTCAGATTCCAAAAAAGGTACCAATTTACGTACTTGGGATAGCGTTTTCATTAAATTATTGCTGAGCGGATGATCGTTGCCTCGCAATTCAACAGCCTGAACAGCAGCCAGCAACGCGGCAGCTGCAATTTGCTCGGTTAATTCAATTATTCTTATACAGTCGCGGGCCGCAATTGTGCCCATGCTGACTTTATCCTGGTTATGACACTCGGTGGACCGGGAGAATACACTGGCAGGCATGGTTAGTTTCAGTGCTTCTGCCGTCCATGCAGAAACCGCAATCTGCACAGCTTTAAAACCGTGATTCAGCATGGCTTGATCCGCTTTTGCCCCGGATAGATTAGCCGGTAAGCCGTGATTAAACTTTGGGTCGACCAATTGTGCTAATTGCCTGTCCATTAGGTCGGCTAAGTTGGCTACGGCGGCTTTCATGCTGTCCATGGCGAATGCAATATGACCGCCGTAAAAATGACCACCATGCAACACACGTTCATTCTCTGCGTCAATAATCGGATTGTCATTGGCACTATTGAGCTCATTTTCAATAAACTGCCGGAACCAAGGCAGCGCATCTTCCAATACCCCGATAATGTGCGGCGCACAACGCAAGGAATAACGGTCCTGCAGCCTCGAGTCGTTACGAGGCGGTCGGCTTATGATCGGTAAATCATCACGAATGCGCTTGGCCGCGATGATCTGGCCTGCATGGGGTTTAACGGCGAACAGGCTTTCGTCAAAATGGCCGGGATTACCCAATAGTGCAGCCGACACTAAACTGGTGATTCGGGTGCTTAGCTGGGATAAATAGTTGGCGCGCTGATGAGCCAAACAGGCGAGGGCGGTCATCACTGCTGTTCCGTTCATTATCGCGAGGCCTTCCTTGGGATTCAGCTTAAGTGGCACAATATTCAAGGCAGTAAAAGTGCTTTGCGCCGTTTGGTTGTTGCCTTTATAACGAACCTCTCTTTCGCCTGCCAGTACCGCTGCCAAATAGGACAGAGGCGTTAAATCACCACTGGCACCAACCGAACCTTCCTGAGGGATTAAAGGCAATATGTCATGCTCGAGTAGTTGACTGATCTGTTGCAGGAGTTGATATCGCACTCCAGAAAACCCTTGAGCCAAGCTATTAATACGCACTGCCATAATCGCACGCGTTTGCTCAGGATCAAAGTGTGTACCCAATCCACAGCCATGAAAGGTATAAAGATGTCGAGACAAATCAGCCACATGTTCTAGCGGAATAGAGACGGTACAGGAGTCACCATAGCCGGTGGTTACACCGTAAACAAAACCTTCTTCTCGCAGCAAGGTGTTGACAAACTCAGCACCCTTATTAATCCGCTTTTTAAAAGCGGCGGAATCACCTAATTGTAGCGATTTGGTCAGCTTAGCAACGTGGCAAATGTCTTCAATTGTCAATCGGTTTCCATCGACTAATACACTTTGTTCAATCATTACCGGTCTGCCAAAAGTCATAGAAGTTGAACCATTGCAATGGTTCTTTTAAACAATAGTGCTGAAGTCGATCGGCGTATTCCTGAATACATGTTTGCAGGGCGGTGTCTTTATTTTTACGAGGCAAGATTACGTTATCGCTAAACCAATCGAAATATATAGTATGTCGATGATTATGTTTTAGGCAGAACAACGTGTACACGGGGCATTTAAGTAGAGATGCCAATATGAATGGTCCCTGCGGAAAATAGGCAGGATAACCTAAAAAAATAGCGCGAGATGTCCGGTTTAAACCCGTGATCGGAGTTCTATCTGCAGCTATTACCACCATCTCACCGGCATCAATTTTATCTTGTAACATCATTGCTGTTGCGGCGTTAGTGTTAGTTACCTGCATGAGATTGACACGGTTAGACTTGGCCCGATTATTTAATAGTGCATTAAATTTTTCCGCATGCTTAGTGTGCACTAGCACATTCACAGTAATGTTTGTACGCAAGCTGGCAATAGCACGCATTAATTCAATATTGCCAAGGTGAGATCCCAGTATCAACAAACCACGGCCTTCGGTTAGATGTTCAATAATCGCCTCACGTCCCTCGTAATCAATATCTTGCAGTGAAATGGCACCGCTCCAAACTGCTAATTTATCGATTATGGCATTGGCAAAGCTGACAAAATGTCGGTAGCTGTCGTAAGTCGATCCGCGTAAGCTGTTCGTGGGCAAGTATGCCGAAATTCTTTGCAGGTATTGGCGACTTGCTTGCCGGCCTGTTCGATTAATCAACCAATAATAGCTAACCACCGGATAGAGGAAAAATTGCAAAACGCGTCGGCCAAACAATAGGTGCACTTTTAAAAGGAACTGCATGCCCCAGATAATCCCTTTTTCTTCAAGTTGCGACCAGTGAGGCATCACCAACGCCTTCTCAATAGGGTAGGTAAACGCCACAACATACCCAGAAACAATTGGGCATGTTTTTTGGAAATCAACAAGTTATCCTGCAACATTCTGAAATGTGAAATACCATCCAATGGATAACGAACTCCAGTATCAATATTTACTATTTTCACGCCTTGCCAATGCAAGCGCACAATAATATCTATATCAAAGTCCATGCGCTGTCCGAGGGTGGTTGATTGCATTAGTTTATTCACAGCGGCGAGCGGGTAGCAACGGAATCCACACATTCCGTCTTTAATATCGAAGGATAAGGTGTTAATCCATATCCACAAATTAGTGAACTGGCGGCCGTATAACCTTTTTTTCTGGGCACTGCCATCAAAACGAGGTGCTCCCAGAATTAATTTGTCAGGGTCTGCGGCGCTGGCAGATAAAAAAAGGCCGACATCACCCATGCGATGTTGCCCGTCCGCATCTATTTGGATAGCGTGACTAAAACCTTGGCTGAATGCCAGTTGCAATCCGGTAATAACCGCTGCACCTTTGCCGCCATTTTCGACTCTTTCATGCAATACAATCCATTCTTTTTCTTTATTTGCCAGGTGTTTTAATTCTTCGGTACATAGCGCTGTGCTGCCATCATTAATTAAATAGCAAGGCAGGTTAAACGGGCGCAATTCATCAATAACTTGGCCAATAGCCTCATGATGATTGTAAACCGGAATGACGATACAGGTTTTCATACTGGCGCTTTATACAGAAGTCGACCTGAGCTGTGCGATTCGACGATGGTGCTGAAGTCAAAATATAGCTTATTGTTGTCTGGATTCCAGTGAAGTTGCAGTGTCATTTTGTCACCGGGGCGAATTATTTTTTTAAATTTCACCACTTCCATACCTGAGAATGGCAGGTTTATAGGGAAAAATAGCTTGCCATACTGTTCCGCCCAAGCCAATTGGGTAACACCTGGCAAAATAGGTAACCCTGGAAAGTGCCCCACAAAATAGGGCGAATCCTCTGGTATGACTAAAGATAATTCCACGCCATCGTTCAGTTGATTGAAAAACTGAAGCTGAGGAAATAGTTTGCTATCCAGGGATAATAAGCCATCAATCCAGGCGTGATCGATTTTACCGAGTGTCGATAGAGGTAGCGTCTTTATGAATAGCCATTTTTTTGGCAAAACAACCGCTTCAAAAGTTTTTAGCAGCTCACTTCTAAGCTGTTTGATCAAAATATTTTTGCCGTGTTCTCTTATGATACCCAATCCCTTAGTCGTTAATACGATCACTGAGGCAACCCGCTCGCGCCGGTCACTTAAAAGACGGCAGTGCGCTTGGTTGACTTTATCAGACAGTTGTAAGGCGTTTTCTAACTCATTTAACGACAAACGCTTTTCTTCTATTTTTACAATGCGGTCATTTCTTCCTAGCAAAATAAAGCGGCCATCTTCATCGAGTTTAAGTTTGTCATTTAGAAAGTAGGGCCTGTTTGCAGGTAAGTAAGATGAAGTAAGCAGATGCTGTTGCTGATGAATCGGCTCTATACTGATTCCGCAAAAAGGTTGCCAACGAGCATCTAAAAGTGGTTTTCGCCAAGCTATTCCACCGGTTTCGGAACTGCCATAAATATCTATCAGTTGTTGACCAGTATGGTTTTGAATTTGTTTAGCGACTTCCAAATCTAGGGTGCCCCCAGAACTAAAAATGGCTTTTAACTGGCTAATCTCTGACCAGGGCGAGAGTTGATCCAGCCTTTTTAATTGTGCGGGGCTCGCTATCCATACAGATGGCTTTTTAAATGCTGCTTTTAAAAGTGATTCGGGACTTAAAAAGTTTTTGCTATGAAAACAGCGGCCGCTCGCCAATGGCCACAACACTTTAAACAGCAAGCCATAAATATGTTGATGGCTGACAGTCGCCAATATTTGGGATTCTGCCAGTTCAGCGCCCCATTGCAGTTCCAATGCGTCGACTTCATTTTGCAATTGCCACAGTTGTTTTCGGATCGGCTGTGGCTGACCTGTGGATCCTGAAGTGAACAGCGTTACTGTTGAACGATGTAAATCCAATGTGGATAATGATATTGGATTTGTCTTATCCGGTAACAGCATTGCCTTTTCGGAAAGCCAATCGCCTACCAAACAACAGCCCTTTTGGCGTAAATTTTCAGCGCTTACAGGTCTGTTGTTGGCAGCAATCCACACATCTTTTCCCGCATGCCACAACGCAAATAGCATTACCGCAAAGGGATAAGCTTCTTCATAGTACAACGCAAAAACCATTTCAGGCCGTTGCATCAATGCACTGGCTTTTTGAGCAACATCTTCACGAAAATGAGCACTATGAAGTTGCTGTCCCTGATAGTGGGCAACAACCACCTCTGGAGATTGTTCAGTGGCGCTCAGAGAGAGTGACGGCTCTTTTCCTTCAACGATCATTTGCCATCATCCTGATGCGGATCAGATACTCAATCCCCATTAATAACCCAATCAGGACATACGCAATCAAACCATTGTAAACACTCCACCAAGCGAAGGGAGCCCATAACGCAGTTCCTGCGGCAATTAAACCGTTACCTATAAAAAACAAGCACCAGACCTGGGTGACTTTTCGGGTATATCTGACACCTTGCAGTGATAAATCAGGGTGTTGTAAACGCGCTAGCCGTTCGATAATAGGCGGCGGATAGATTAAGCTGATAAAAAATACCGAAAACAGGCAAAGATTAATCCAAACCGGATAGAAACGCAGGCTCACTTCGCTGTTATGCCAAATCGCGAAAATACAATATATAGCTGCAATGCCTATGAGAACTCTGCTGGACTGTTTATTGGCAGGGAATAACCAAAAGCGGATTAATAGCATTGCCAGTAAAGAAGCTGCAATTTTCCAAGGCGTTAACACTTGAATGCCGTAGTAGACGGCTAATGGGTATAGCAGCACAGCCAAACCTATGATGCTATTCAGCAATCCAAGCATCAGTTGTTCATCAATTTAAATATCGCTTCAACAACATCACTTACGGTACGAGCAGCTTTGAAATCGTCAGGCCTTACCTCCCGGCCGGTCACCTCTTTTAGCTTCACGATCATATCGACGGCGTCAATGCTGTCGAAGTCCAGATCATCATAAAGGCGCGCATTTAAAGTCACCTGATCTTCCTCAATTTCGAACATTTCCAACATGATTTTCTTGATAATACTCAAGATCTCATCACGAGTTTTCATAGCTTCCCTCAAGCGCGTTTGGATTCAATAAATTCAGCTAATTTAGCGACAGATGCGAAAATTTTTTCTACATCATCTGTTTCTGCGTCAATCCGAACATCGTATTTTTTTCTAATGGCTAATCCCAATTCCAGAGCATCAATTGAGTCCAGCTCAAATCCACCATTAAACAACGCCTCATGACTATCAAAATCGGCAACACTTAAATCTTCTAAAGCTAGCGAATCGATGATTAGTTGTTTCAATTCATCTTCCAAACTGCTACTCATGGTGTCTCCGTTGTTGATTAAAATAATCTTGTAAATAACTATTAAGTCTACGCACAGCAATACTTCTGGGTGTTACCAACCGAAATTTATCCAGTGATATGTCATCACCCACCGTCATTGATAAATGAAATCTGCGTTCAGGGATTTGGTACCATTTTGTCGATTTTGTTAATGTGCTGGGAGAGCAATGCAGCGTTACCGGGGTAACCAAAGTATCAGCTTGTAGCGCAATAGCGGCAGCACCACGATGAAACTTATGGTCGGTACCAGGAATTGTCCGTGTACTTTCGGGAAAAACGATCATGATGCCGCCGGATTTCAAATAGTTGGCACAATCATTAACCATTTGCTCTGGGTCACTGTTGCTAATGTAGCCCGCATTTAGTATTGACCCCTTCATGCAAGGATTATCCCATAAATCTTTTTTAACGATGCAACTGGCGTAAGGTATTCGGCTAAGCAAAAAAACAATGTCGATTAATGTGGGATGATTTGCCAAGATCAACTGCCCGGGTCGATTTAATTTTTCTAGGCCATTAATTTCATAGGTCATAATGCCAATTCTGTGCATTAGACCGATAAAAATATAAAAACTATAATGGACACACTTTTGTGACCGTTGCCTTTTCTTATTGGGGCTACCGGTAAACAAGTTAAGGATGGGGAAAACTATGACCCACAAAAGGAAGCCGCCAACGCCAAACACGCTAAAGCTTAAGCCCGTCGCAAACAATCGCCAGTAGTAATCCAGTCGTTTTCTCATGTTGATTGTCTTGCGATCATGGCCGTTAAATTAAATAACCCCCACTATTTTAGCAATATTGCCTTTAAAATAGGAATTTATACTAATATTTGAGTACTTCCTTACCACCGTCTCAAGTAAATTTTTTCAAATTGAGTTGACAATGGCAAGTACGCTATACTCCCGGGATTTGCAAAATTGGCACCACTTCACATGTTTATAACAGATGGCTTACCTACACACTAAAATTGGATATGGATTATGGGCGCAGCAATGATCGGGCGAAAAAAGGTTATTATCATTGGCGCAGGGCCAGCAGGAAGTATCGCCGGAGCCTTACTTCGGAAAAAGGGTCATGAAGTTGTGATACTGGAGCGAGAAAAATTCCCGCGTTTCAGTATTGGCGAAAGTCTACTTCCGCAGTGCATGGAGTTCATCGAACAGGCGGGTATGTTGCAAGCGGTTAAGGACGCCGGATTCCAATTAAAAACCGGCGCTGATTTTTTGTGTAACGATAAGCACTCAGAATTCTATTTTTCCGATAAATTCAGCCCTGGTTTTGGTACCACTTTTCAGGTTCAACGTGATCGTTTTGACGCTTTATTGGCGTCAGAAGCTGAACGGCAGGGCGTTAAGATACAATGGCAACATCAAGTTTTGGCGGCGGATTTTTCAAATACTAAACCGATGTTAACAGTTGCCGATGAACAGGCGGCCACATACCAAACAGATGCCGACTTTGTTCTGGATGCTAGCGGTTTTGGACGGGTCTTACCCCGCTTGTTAAATTTGGAAAGTCCGTCTAATTTTCCTGTTAGACAAGCCTTGTTTACTCACATCGAAGATAATATCAACTGCGATCGTTATGATCGGAATCAAATACGAATTGTTGTGCATCCGGATATGCAAGACGTTTGGTATTGGTTGATCCCATTTAGTAATGGTCGTTGCAGTTTGGGCGTAGTGGGTGAACCAGATGTATTCGATGCTTTGGGTGATAGGGAACTGGCTTTTCGCACCTTAGTAGCTCAAGACCCTACCTTATCAACATTGTTGGAAAATGCGCAATTTGATACCCCCGTCAATACTATTAAAGGCTATAGCGCCAATGTGAGTTCCTTATACGGTAAGGGTTATGCTTTGCTGGGCAATGCGGGTGAGTTTTTAGATCCGGTATTTTCGTCAGGTGTTACTATCGCTATGAAATCGGCCAGTTTGGCGGCCGATGTGTTAGATCGGCAGTTAAATGGACAAGCCGTAGATTGGCAAAGTGATTTTGCCAAGCCACTACAAAAAGGCGTAGACACTTTTCGCACTTATGTGTCAGCTTGGTATACAGGCGGGTTGCAGGATGTGATTTTTTATGACCGCCAGCAAGCTAATATTAAGGCCATGATTTGTTCGATTTTAGCGGGCTATGTTTGGGATGAAAATAATCCCTATGTTAAAAACTCACAATCCCGACTAAATACTTTGGTGGAATTGTGCCGTATTACGGCTTAATGCATGCGGTTTTATTTGAATGATCTTGGCATGGTGTCGGCTGTTGGCGATTCTAAAGCAGAAATGCTTACGCGGATTTTGTCTGGTGACCGCACTGGTTTTGCGGAAACTCAGTTGCAGGGTAATGCTAAACCGGTTTATGTGGGCGCAGTTCTTGCTGAATTACCGTTAATTGATAAAACTCATAGTCTTTATGATTGTCGTAATAACCAGCTACTATTGGCGGCGCTAGATCAGATTAAGGACACTGTCGATACAGTGATTCATCGGTTTGGAGTTGATCGAGTTGGTGTCGTTATAGGAACCAGCACTTCAGGGCTGAGTAACACTGAACAAGCCTGGGCAACAGAAGCTAAAACCGGCAAAAAGCCTGAGCAGTTTCACTATAAACAACAACAACTCGGTGGAGGAGCTGATTTTTTGGCAAAGCATTTGGGTATTAGAGGACCCGCTTTCGCCATTTCAACTGCTTGCTCGTCGAGCGGCAGAGCTTTTGCTTCCGCAAGGCGCTTAATTGCACTCAATATTTGCGATGCGGTAATAGTAGGTGGTGCAGATAGCCTGTGTAGCTATACCATGCATGGATTTGCGGCATTAGAATCTGTTTCGACTGGATTGTGCAGCCCTTTTGGTCAGCACAGGGATGGTATCAATATTGCTGAAGCTTCAGCTTTATTTGTTATGACTAAGGAGCCTGGTCCCGTAGAATTGTCAGGTATCGGATCCAGCAGCGATGCTCACCATTTTTCCGCTCCCGCTCCGGATGGTAAGACCGTCGTGAAAGCTATGCAAATGGCTTTGCAAGAAGCTGGAAAAGAAGCCAATGAAGTAGACTATATTAATATGCATGGCACAGCTACTCCGCTGAATGACGCGATGGAAAGTCGAAGTGTATTAAAAGTTTTTTCAGAATCCGTAGCAGTTAGCTCTACTAAAGGTATGACCGGCCATGCGCTAGGCGCAGCTGCCGCTATGGAATTGGGGATATGTTGGCTGTTACTTAATAGCGATGATTCATTAGGTTATCTACCACCTAATGTTAATGACGATAATTTGGACCCTCAGTTGCCAGCGCTAAATTACGTCAACCCAGGACAATCTTTAGGTCGCAAAATCAATACTTGCCAAAGCAATTCCTTTGCTTTCGGCGGCAATAACATTTCTATTGTTTTAGCACGGGCATGAGTATGCTTGCGGTAAGTGAATTATTAGCGCAAACCGAGCACATGATGCTGCTCGATAAAGTCGTTAAGTTTGACGATCGGTCTATGGTTTCTGAAGTAATCGTGCGTTACAACGGGCTTTTTGGTGATGAAAACGCACTGCCAGCCTTAGTCGGTATTGAATACATGGCGCAGACCATTGCGGCCCATGGCAGCATGATGGATAAAATAGCCGGGCGGCCTAGTCACATTGGGTTTTTATTAGGGACGCGCAGTTACCTTAGTAAGGTTGATCATTTTGTAACTGGCTCCGTATTGACCGTTTTCGTCGAAAAAATAATGCAGGAACAAGGCTTGGGCGTGTATGACTGTTCAATTGCTGGATCAGGTGGCTTGTTGGTAGAGGCAAAATTAAGTGTTTATCAGCCAGATTCGGCGACAAACCTAGTACTTACGGAATAAAACGACTTGGTAGTGTAACAAATGAGTAAAACCATTTTAGTAACGGGTTCCAGCCGTGGTATTGGTAAGGCAATCGCGATGTATCTGGCCGACAAAAATTTTGATGTTGTTGTGCATTGCCATAGTCGTCGCCTGGAAGCAGAAGCGTTGGTAGAACACATTAAATCAATGGGCCAACATTCTCGGGTATTGCAATTTGATCTAGCCGATCGGCAGCAATGTGCTCAGCAATTAACTGAGGATATAGAACAGCACGGCGCTTATTATGGTGTGGTTTGTAATGCTGGACTTAGTGCGGACAATGCTTTTCCTGCCTTAACCGATGACGATTGGGATAAGGTTGTACACACGAATCTGGATGGCTTTTACAATGTACTGAAACCGGTTGTTATGCCGATGATTCAACGCCGAAAACCAGGACGTATCGTCACTTTATCTTCAGTATCGGGTTTGATAGGTAACAGAGGACAGGTGAATTACAGTGCGGCCAAGGCGGGAATAATTGGTGCCACCAAAGCACTGGCTTTGGAATTGGCAAAACGGAATATTACCGTAAATTGCGTAGCTCCTGGTCTCATTGATACCGACATGCTAGAAGACTTGCCACTTGAAGAAATCATAAAAATGATTCCACTAAAAAGAGCTGGAACGACCAAAGAAGTTGCTGCAGCTATTGGTTTTTTGATGTCGGAAGATGCGTCTTATATTACTCGTCAGGTTATTTCAGTGAATGGAGGATTATGCTGATGAACCGCGTGGTCGTTACTGGTATGGGAGCAATTACACCACTAGGCAATGACTGGACTAGCGTTGCTGAAAAACTCAAGGCTCAAATTACCGGCATTCAGAGAATGAATGAATGGGATAAATACAATGGTCTTAATACTCAGTTAGCGGCACCCGCAGATTTCTCCAGACCGGAACATTACTCCCGTAAACAAGTGCGAGGCATGAGTCGGGTTGCCATGATGGCGACCTATGCCACTGAGCTGGCTTTGCAAGATGCAGGGTTGATTGCAGACCCAGTACTCAAAAGCGGTCGAACCGGTATTGCTTACGGCAGCTCTTCTGGCGGTTTTGACGGCTTGATTGATTTCACCAAAATGCTGCTGAACTGCGACAAAGGTAGTTTAAATGCTACTTCCTATATCCGCATGATGGGGCACACCTGCCCGGTTAATATCGGTCTGCATTTTGGTATCACCGGACGAATAATTCCGACATCCAGCGCTTGCACCTCCAGTAGTCAAGCCATTGGTTATGCCTACGAAACTATTAAGCATGGCATACAAACGGTAATGATAGCGGGCGGTAGTGATGAGTTATCGCCTTCTCAGCCAGCGATATTCGATACTTTATTTGCCACATCCATACGCAATGACGAGCCTCATAAAACGCCTAGACCTTTCGATCGAGATCGTGACGGCCTGGTTATTGGCGAGGGAGGGGCAACTTTTATTCTGGAAAATCGGGAATACGCGCTAGCCCGTGGTGCGCCTATATATGCGGAAGTGATTGGATTTGGCACAAATTCTGATGGTTTGCATGTAACCCAACCGGATAGCGATAGCATGCAAATCGCCATGAGATTGGCTCTTCAGGATGCGCAGCTGGATGCTAATGCAGTCGGCTACGTGAGTGCCCATGGCACTGCAACTGAATTGGGAGATATTGCCGAGAGCCACGCTACTGCTGCTGTGTTAGGGCACAAAGTACCTATTAGTGCCATGAAGAGTTATACAGGCCATACCTTGGGTGCTTGCGGAGCAATCGAGGCCTGGACGGCGATACAAATGATGAATGCCGGCTGGTTTCACCCAACCGTTAATTTGGAAAATGTAGACCCTCGATGCGCTGATCTCGACTACATTAGCCGAGCCATTAGACAGCTGGAATGTAGCTATCTGATGAGTAACAATTTCGCGTTTGGCGGTATTAATACGTCACTTGTTATTAAACGCTGTTAATTGGCATCTGCTCAAAACAGAAGCTAATCATGATTGATCAATCTGTTATCAGTAAATTGCCCATTTTAAGGAGACTGCTTTTAAGCATCGACTTAATAAAAGTTGTGTAGTAATCTCCGCAGTCACTCCTTTGGCCAGTTTTAAATCGGTGTCTATACCGCATAATAAAAATTAAAGATGACCACGACGAATCCTAAAAATATAGTTTCCGGCAAAGTGCCACCGAAAATGCCGGGAGCATTACCGCTGTTAGGACATATGCTCCAATTTGGCAAAAATCCTTTTGAATATATGATGAAACTCAGAAATACTTTGGGGGAAATCGGTGAATTCAGAATGTTTCACCAAAAAATGGTGTTAATGACCGGGCCTGAAGCAAATGAAGCCTTTTTTCGAGCGCCTGATGCACAGTTAGATCAAAGCCAGGCATACAAAATTATGACGCCCATTTTTGGTAAGGGCGTAGTGTTTGATGCCCCACCTCATAAAAAGGATCAGCAACTTAAAATGCTGATGCCAGTATTGCGAGATAAACCGATGCGCGGCTATGCGCAGGTGATCGTAAAAGAAGTTGAGCAAATGATTGCCAACTGGGGTGAGACCGGCGAAATCGATTTGTTGGAGTTCATGAAAGAACTCACCATATACACCTCCAGCCATTGTTTGCTGGGTGATGAATTTCGATATGAACTCAACGAGGAGTTCGCAAAAATTTATCATGACCTTGAAAAAGGTGTGAATCCTCTTGCTTTTGTTTTCCCTTATTTACCTTTACCAGTGTTTCGTCGTCGCGATAAAGCTCGCGCCAGATTGCAGGAATTAGTCACGGGTATCATTGCCAAAAGAGCACAGAAACCAGAGAAAAGTGAGGATGCTTTTCAAATGCTGATTGACGCCAGTTATGATGATGGTAGTCAATTATCCGCACATGAAATAACTGGCATGTTAATTGGCACTATTTTTGCCGGACACCATACAACTGCGGGAACGGCGGCCTGGACGCTTTTGGAATTAGCGCGCAGGCCAGAACATTTGGCACAGGTATTGACTGAGTTGGATGCCCACTTTAGTGTTGATGGTGAAGTCACTTTTCAAGCGTTACGAGAAATTCCTGTGTTGGAAAATGTCATAAAAGAAGTGTTGCGCCTGCATCCACCATTGATTTTTCTAATCCGCAAAGTTATGCAGGATTTTCAGTTTAAAGATTTCACAGTCAAAGCCGGAAAATATGTGTGTACTTCGCCACGGGTGTCTCATCGAATTGCTGAGGTGTTCCCTGAACCGGAAACGTTCGATCCTAATCGCTATTGCGAAGCACGGCAGGAAGATGCAAAACCTTTCAGCTGGATCGCCTTTGGCGGCGGCAAACACAAATGCACAGGTAACGCGTTTGCCATGCTGCAACTAAAAGCAATTTTTAGCATTCTGTTACGCCGATATACCTTTGAGTTGATCGATGATAAAGATAACTATCAGGATGATTTTACCCAAATGGTCGTTCAACCGGTGTCGCCTTGTCGTGTTCGCTATATAAGGCGTACATTAATTACCGAAAGCGCTGTCGAATCATCAGTCAATGAGCAGCAAGATAGTCTACATACTCGTAGCCACTTTCAGATCAAAATTGATAAGGAACTTTGCCAGGGTCATGCCACCTGTATGACCGAAGCCCCTGAAATTTTTCAGGTGGATGATGAAGGTAACTTAACTGTTTTACAAGAAAGCCCATCCGTGGCTTTGTTAAAAAAGGCTCAACAAGCGGAAAAATACTGTCCTACTAAAGCAATTAAAATCGAAATTAACTGAACAGCTTAACTATATAAAATGCCCGCATATCCCAGAGCAGAACTTGAAGAGATGGTTGAACGTTGGTTGCAAGCTAATCGTGATGCCGAAAAAGAAGGCAACTGGCCCAAGTATTTAGGTGCGATGTATACCGAGACGGCCGAATATCGCTGGAATATAGGTCCGAATGAAGAATTTGTCGCCCGCAGTCGTAAACAGATAGAAGAATGGGCGCTAGGTGTACAAATGGAAGGCTTTGAGGAATGGCGCTATCCCTATCACCGGATTTTAATTGATGAGAAACAAGGTGAAGTGATCGGGTTATGGCGCCAGGTATCGCCAGCGTTACGAGAAGATGGCACACATTACGAAGTTGCAGGTATTGGCGGTTCCTGGTTTCGTTATGGCGGTAATTTTAAATGGGAATGGCAGCGAGATTTTTTTGATTTAGGTAATGTTAAAGCCTTGTTTTTTGAATTGGCGGCCGACGGTAAACTTGACCCTGCCGTGAAAAGAAAAATCGGCAAACTGGCTAAAGGGCAGTTACTTCCAGGTCACGAACGTTTGCGGGCACAGCCAAGCCTATTGAAAAAACTTAAAGGGTTTTTGGCGATGGTACGTATTGCCCTGTTTAATAAATAAAATAGCTATCATTTTTTGCAAATTAGCTACACATTACTCAGGCAAGTATCTATGCAGACTGTAAAACCGAGTTGGAAAAACTGGCAACTTCTTACTGAAAAGGGACGGCAAGTTTGGGCATTTAAGCCTAGGTCGAACAACATCAACGAACATTTACAAAACGTTGATAGTGTTACCGATAGGGACATCATCCAGTTTGCCGAAGATTTTCAGTTTGATAAATCCACCAATCCCAACTCTGGAGATAAGGTTTTTAGGCACGCTGCCATTAATGCTGATTTTCGTGAGTTTTCTGGGCAAATACCCCAAAGCAAGGCTGACCACCAGCAAGTTACAGACGCGCTCGTCAAAGGAATCAATTATTTTTCATATTTGCAATGTGAAGACGGTCATTGGCCGGGCGATTATGGTGGCCCGTTATTTCTTTTACCCGGCTTACTGATCGCTTCTTATGTAACCGAGTCGCCATTCCCTAAAGCACATCAAGAAATGATGAAGCTTTACCTGTTCAACCATCAAAACAGTGATGCTGGTTGGGGCATGCATATTGAAGGTGAATCGACTATGTTTGGTACGGTGATGCAGTACGTGTCGCTGCGTCTACTAGATGTTGATGTGAATGACAAAAGACTCGTCAGCGCCAGGGAGTGGATCAAAAATAACGGCGGTGCAACTGGAATTCCTTCCTGGGGAAAGTTTTATCTTGCCATCTTAAATTGCTATGAGTGGGAAGGATTTAACAGTCTTTTTCCTGAAATGTGGTTATTTCCTAAATGGTTGCCGGTACATCCTTGGCGATATTGGTGTCATAGTCGTATGGTTTATTTGCCGATGGCTTATTGTTTTGCACAGCGAATCAAAGTACCTGAAAATGCACTGATTCTATCCTTAAGAAAGGAAATTTTTAACGAAGATTTCGCGAGCATCGATTGGCCGAAACAACGAAATGCCCTTTGTGAAAAAGATTCATACACACAGTTGTCGCCTGTATTGAAGTGGATGAATTTTTTCACTAACAGCTACGAAAAATTTAAATCTACTTGGCTAAGACAAAAAGCCATTGCTTTTCTTTTAAAATATCTGAATGCGGAGGATGCGCAAACTGATTACATCAACATTGGACCAGTTAATAAAGCTATTAACTCCATCAGCATTTGGCATGCTTACGGCAAGGATTCTGAGCAATTCAAAAAGCATGTGGCGCGCTGGTATGATTATTTATGGGTTGCTGAAGATGGCATGAAAATGAACGGCTATAACGGCTCTCAGCTTTGGGATACCGCGTTTGCGACTAGAGCGATACTGGAAAGTGATTTAGGTAAGCTTTTTCCAGAAACTATTGCAAAGAGCTATCGGTTTATTGAGCTGTCGCAAATCAAAGTTGAACATCCAACGCATAGCGAGTTTTTCCGTCATCCCATGATAGGTAGTTGGCCTTTTTCAACGGCAGACAATGGTTGGCCAGTGGCCGATTGCACAGCAGAAGGGTTGAGCGCCACTTTAGCTATTCATCATTCAGAGCTTTTTAGTGGGTCGATAGATGAACAACGTATCAAACAAGCTGTTGATGTCATTCTCTCTTATCAAAACCTAGATGGTGGCTGGGCAACTTATGAATTGACGCGCGCGCCAAAGTGGTTGGAAAAGCTCAACCCCTCTGAAGTGTTCGCCGATATCATGATCGATTATTCATGGACTGAATGTACAGCGGCCTGCGTGATTTCTTTGTTGGAAATTCAGGAATATTACCCGGCTTATAAAGACGGTGAAATCCGCAAAGCAATTAGCGCAGGAATTGATTTTATTCTGGCTCGGCAAAAAACGGATGGCTCGTGGTATGGAGGTTGGGCAGTCTGTTTTACCTACGCTACATGGTTTGGTGTAGAGGCGGTCAGCAAAGCCAAGGGCAGGGGATATTACGACGATGCAATGCTGGCTACCAGTATCAACAAAGCCTGCACTTTTTTAGTGGCTAAGCAAAAACCGGATGGTGGCTGGGGGGAGACTTTTGAGTCGTGTTCTAAATTAGCCTATACCGAAGCCGAAACGTCACAAGTAGTAAATACCGCTTGGGCCTTGTTGGCAATGATGGCGGCTGATTTTGGCGATAAAAAAATTATTCAGGCAGGCATCAAATTATTACTAAACAGACAAACTGAGATAGGCGACTGGTCGCAAGAGAATATTTCCGGTGTATTCAATTATAACTGTATGATCACTTATGCCAATTACAGGAATATATTCCCCATTTGGGCGTTAAGTCGATATTATAGGCAGTATGTTTAAGCGTAATAGAAGAAACGAAGACGCTCAGTATGTATCAAGTAGTTTAATATGAACGAAGAATTCGATATTTGTATTATCGGTGCGGGCATGGCGGGTGCCACCATTGCTGCTTATCTTGCTCCCAAAGGCGTCAGGATAGCTCTGATCGATCATTGCTATAAAGAAAAAAAGCGTATTGTTGGTGAATTGTTGCAACCGGGCGCCGTCTTGTCGCTGGAGCAAATGGGGCTTAGACATTTGTTGAATGGTTTTGAAGCACAACATGTCAAAGGCTATGCCTTGCTACAAGGTAACGAAAAAACCACCATCCCTTATCCACTTAATCAGAGTGGTGTTGGTCTTCATAATGGCCTATTTTTACAGCAAATACGTGCTTCAGCCTTGCAAAATGAGTCAGTCACCCAAATCCATGGGAAAGCGCTGCAACTTCTGGAAAATGCAAAAGATGAAATTATAGGTGTTAGTTACCGGGAATCGGTTACCTCCGAGATTAAGTCTATTTATGCACCTTTAACCATTACCAGCGACGGTTTCTTTTCAAATTTTAGGGCACATCTCAGTAATAATGAAAAAACAGTAACGTCTTATTTTATCGGTTTAATATTACGCGATTGTGAAATGCCTTTTCCACAACACGGACATGTGTTTTTATCAGGGCCGACGCCCTTTATTTGCTACCCCATTTCCAGTAACGAAGTCAGACTTTTAATCGATTTTCCGGGTGAACAGTTGCCAAGAAAGATTTTGCTTCAAGAGCATCTGGAATCTAACGTAACCCCCTATATTCCGGAATGTATGCTTGGCAGTTACAATCAAGCCTTAAATAAAGGCGGATTCAAAGTGATGCCTAATCATTATATGGCTGCAAAACCTATCATACGCAAAGGTGCTGTCATGTTGGGAGATGCTTTAAACATGCGCCACCCTTTAACAGGCGGTGGGTTAACTGCGGTATTTTCGGATATTCAGATATTGAGCGGGCATTTGTTGGCTATGCCTAATTTTAGCAATACCAACTTGATCCACGAAAAAATTGAAGCTTATTACTGTGACAGAAAAAATGCCAATGCCAATCTGAATATTCTTGCCAACGCGCTATACGCGGTCATGTCTAATGATTTGCTTAAAACAGCTGTATTTAATTATCTACAGTGCGGTGGGGTCAATGCACAGGAGTCCATTGCTATTTTGGCCGGCTTAAACAGAAATCATTTTTCTTTATTAAAACAATTCTGTTATTTAGCGCTGTTCGGCGCTAGTAATTTAGTTCGTCAAAATATCTCGAATATATCTAAGGCAATAAAACTGCTCTCGGATGCAACTTCTATAATCAAGCCATTAATAAAAAATGAAATATCTGTCATGTCATTTTTTATGACAGCGCCCAGAAAATAACACTTCTGGCCTATTTGGCCTGAACAACGGCTATTTAAATGCACTTGCAATAAGCCGGTCTATTCTTCAGCTTTTAAATCAACTAGCAATACCGCCTGGAAAAGTCCATAAACTGGACTACAGTTATAGCAAGGCAATTCCAATAAAACCCAACAAATAAGCTTGCTTTACCGGTGCTAAAAAAGGCCTGTATTCGCCGTCATTTTATAAAGCTAAGTGATACTGATTTGTACAGACTATCAAACGATCGTTTTTAAAAAACGTTTCCTTTTCAACTGCCATGGGTATTTTTAATTTAATTGGTATATTCGCGCGCCAAATTGCAAAGCTACCTAACTCTATTTTAAAACTATGATGGTTAGAAATTTTGCGCAGCAGTGGCTTGATATTCAATGCCAATCAATTCACGGACTCTACTCTGCGCTGTTTTTGTTAACGGACGAAAAAAAAATCAGTGTAAATCCCGTAGCGCAGTGGCCTATGAATAGCCAAGAGCCATTGGAATTGATGGCTATTGCGCAAGTGGCGATAAAAAAACTAACCAGCACTGTCAATCACAGCAACTCTGATGGAGTTGATTATTTGGCGACACCCATATTTGTTGATAAACAACTCATTGGGGTAGTGGCAATTAAAACGCGCCATCATGATGAGCCAGAACAGCAAAAACTTCTGCACAGCCTTGCAGTCGGTAATAAATGGTTAGCATTGCCAAGACAGGAGCAAGAGCAATTTTTTGAAACTATCATTAAGTTGAGCATTACCTGTTTGCAGCAGAACACCGTCATGAAAGCGTTGACGGTATTAATTAATACCTTCAGCCAGGAATTTATCTGTGAGAGAGTTTCCATTGCAGGTGTGTTCAACCAATCAGCTCGGGTTTTAGCGTTATCCAACAGTGCCCGTTTTGATGATAAAACCAACTTGCTACGAGCAATTGCTACGGCCATGGAAGAAGCTATTGATCAAGATCAAATCTTGGTATACCCGGTTACCGAACAGAATAATAAGGTGATTAGCTACGCTCATGCGGAGCTAGCCCGCCAATATGGCAGCTATGCCATTTGTACTGTTCCTCTCGTGTATGAGCGTGAAGTGTTTGCCGTATTGACAATGGAGCGTAGTGATACAGAGGCTTTCGATCAGAAAACCATCGATATTTGTGCACAAACACTGGCTTTAATTTCACCGTTTTTGAAATTGAAACAAAATGAGGAAATGTCACCCCACCAAAAAATAGCCAGACTGTTAAAACAATACCTAGTCGAACTATTAGGTTATCGGTACCTCGGTTTAAAATTACTGATTCTGTTGGCCTGCTTACTTGGGATTGGTGCTGCGCTAATCGAAGGTGATTTTCGGATTCACGCTAACGCCGTTCTGGAGGGCAGAATTCAACGCGCAATTTCGGCACCACTTGATGGATATATCAAATCAGCCAAAGTCAGAGCCGGAGACACGGTTTCAACCGATGATGTTATTGCGGTTATGGACAATGCTGATTTGAGACTGGAACTAGTGAAATTATCCAGTCAACAACAACAAGTTGAAAGAGAATACCGGGAAGCCATGGCCAAAAGAGATTTGGTCAAAGTTCATGTATTGAGTTCGCAAATTGCCCAAATCGACGCGCAAAGCAAATTAAAACAGGAGCAGATACAGCGAGCGCAAATCAAAGCACCCTTTGATGGCGTGGTGATTGAAGGTGACCTTAGTCAATTATTAGGTGCACCGGTCACCCGCGGAGATCGGTTGTTTAAGGTAGCGCCACTGAATGGCTATCGAGTGATTTTAAAAGTCAATGAGCGCTATATTTCATCAGTACAGAAAGGCCAGAGCGGCGTTTTAGTATTATCCAGCCAGCCGGATACAACATTTCCGTTACAAATTGAAAAAATCACCGAAGTGGCCGTTAGCGATGATAACAGTAACATTTTTAGAGTTGAGGCGACTTTACTGAATAAACCTAAAACACTGCGTCCCGGCATGGCAGGGGTTGGTAAGATTGACGTCGGCAGAAAAAAACTGCTTTGGATTTGGACGCATGAATTGGTTGAATGGCTGAAGTTAGCGATGTGGTCATGGTGGCCGTAAACCCGTTGTTATGAGTGAACAGTTATTCAGTCCCCATTGGTATCGCGTTAGTGATTTAAAGCCACAACTGCGAGACCATGTTCATATTCATCGCCACGATTATCGTGGCTTAATCTGGTACGTGCTTGAAGATAAAGCCAGTGGCCGCAGTCACCGTTTTAATGCCACTGCTTACGCGATTATAGGTTTGTTGGATGGTAATCTTTCCATCAACCAGATTTGGAATTCAGTTCATGATCGACTGGGTGATATAGCACCTACTCAAGAACAAATGATTCAACTGTTGGGGAAGCTGCATGCTGCAGATTTATTGCAATCGGATTTGCCGATTGACAACGACATGCTGTTTAAACGTGGTAAACAATACAAACAAAACAAAATAAAACAGCGCTTTGCTAATCCGTTGGCAATCAGGATTTCTTTGTGGGATCCAGATGATTTTTTGCAGCAACACTTGCCCAAACTGCAATGGTTATTTCACTGGGTTATTGCTGCGATTTGGGCATTAACTGTCATCTTCGCCCTATTGTTGGCGGCATCTCACTGGCAGCAGCTTACGGTGAATGCCGAACAACACCTGTTGTCGCCGTACAATTTGACCATCATGGTGTTGCTATATCCCCTGCTTAAATTTTTGCATGAAATGGGCCACGCCATCTGCGCAAAAAAGTTAGGTGCTGAAGTACATGAAATGGGCGTGAGTTTTCTTTTATTTATGCCGATCCCTTACGTAGATGTGTCAACAGTCAGTCTCTTTAAAGATAAATGGCAACGCATGATGGTGGGTGCTGCCGGCATTGTAGTAGAGCTATTCTTTGCCGCGGTCGCCCTGTTGCTTTGGTTAAATACAGAAGAGGGATTATTTAAAGACATTGTCTATAACACCCTGGTTTTAGGCGGGGTATCGTCAGTATTTTTTAATGGTAATCCTTTATTAAAGTATGACGGCTATTTCGTACTAGCCGATTATATTGAAATTCCCAATCTATATGAGCGCTCCAAGAACTACTTGGTGTATTTGGCTAAAAAACACCTGTTAGCTGAGAGCTATTCATCGTCACCCGCAATGGCGTCGGGTGAAGCGGGATGGTTTTTAATATTTGGTATTTCCGCATTCATTTACCGAACAAGTTTGCTGTGGATCATTATCGTTTATGTAACAGATCGGTTTTTCATTGTCGGTGTTTTATTGGCCATAGGGATGGTAGGGCAACAGCTTCTTTGGCCCCTTTTAAAAGGTCTATTGTTTGTTTGGCAACGTATCCGTAGCGAACAAAATTGCTTGAGTGCAACCACTCGGGTTTCAGCTACCGCTTTATTTTTATTGCTGTTGATATTTGTCCTACCCATTCCTTCTTACACACATTCTGAAGGTATTGTTTGGATGCCAGAAGATGTGCAACTACGCTCGGAAACTGATGGTTTTGCCGGAGAATTACTCGTTGAATTATCGTCCGATGTTAAAAAAGACACCGCCATCATAACTATCGAAGATCCTTTGCTAGACACGGAAGCAGAAGTTTTGCGCTCAAAGTTAACCGAACTTAACACCCAATTCAGAGCTGAGTGGGAAACAGACTACGTTAAAGCGGAGAACATAAAACAAGAAATGTATGCGCTCGCCGAAGAAATCAAGCAAGTGCAAAAAAAACAGCAAGGTACAAGAATTTTAAGCAAAAAAAACGGCAAACTGATTATTCCAGAAGCTGATGATTTGCCTGGCAGGTTCTTGCACCAAGGCGATTTAATTGGCTATGTGATTGATGACACAAAGCCAATTGTGCGAATTGCAGTCAACCAAGCAGATATCGGCCGAATTCAAAAATACATAAAAAAAATTGAAATTCGTTTAGTTAATCAGTCTGACCAAATTATTCCGGCAACTATTAAACGTCGAATACCCCAAGCAACTAATCAATTACCTAGCCCCGCCTTAGCAAGCGTAAATGGTGGCAAGATCGCTATCGATCCGGCTGTGAAAGACTCATTGCAAGCCAAAGAAAAATTATTTTTATTGGACCTGGAGTTTGTCCCATCCAGCAGACAACTGGCGATTGGCCAACGGGTTTATGTTAGATTTCATCATGGTACCGAAACCTTGGCCCTACAATGGTACCGGAGTTTTCGGCAGGTGTTTCTGAGGCAATTTAATGTCTGATAAACATCTTAAACCCGGTTTAATTCATGGCTTTTACCCACAAAAACAAGAGAGCTGGCCGAGTGCTTTGGAAAGTCGGTTAAGACTTTGGACTGAAAAAGCCAAACAGCTTTGGTTGCGGAAGCGCTTCAGTCTTTCTTATCTGATTAAGCAAATTTATGTGTACGAATCTGGCCTAGAAAACCTGAAAGAATCTGAACTTAAAGCCCAGATCAGCCAATTGCGTATTAATCTACACCGGCACGGTCTGCAAGATAAGCTGATTTTCCAAGCCTTTGCCATCATACGGGAAGTGTCAAGACGAGTTTTAGGAAAAAAACATTTCGATGTGCAACTGCTGGGCGGCTGGGTAATGATGAATGGCATGATCGCTGAGATGCAAACTGGCGAGGGAAAAACACTGACTGCGACCCTGGCCTCCTGCACAGCGGCCTTGGCAGGAATCCCAGTACATGTTGTTACAGCCAATGACTATTTAGTCAGTCGTGATGAACAATTGCTCAGACCTCTGTATGAATGGCTGGGTATTAGTTCAGCCGTCATTCTCGATGGCATGGACATTGACCCTAGAAAACACGCGTATCGGTGCGATATTGTTCATGCAACTGGACAGCAAATTGCCTTTGATTATTTACGTGATCGTCTGGAAATGGGCGATGAGATCGGTAAGCTGCAGATTCAATTTAAACAAATTCAATATGCTCATCAGCAAAAATCAATGCCTTATTTGCTACGAGGACTGTGTTTTGTGATTATTGATGAAGCAGACAGCTTATTAATTGACGAAGCTAAAACACCATTAATTATTTCCAAAACTCGGCACAGCGATACCCAAAACCAAATTTATTTTGATGCTTTGTGTTTGGTAAACAGTCTGGATAAAGAAACTGACTTTACCCTAAACAAACAATACCGCGAGGTGTTGCTGACCGCACAAGGCAAAATTCACCTAGAAAAACTCGCAAAACCTTTAGGGGATTATTGGCAAAGTCGAAGACGCCGGGAAGTAATCGTCAATTTAGCTCTGAAAGCGAAATACCTGTTTGATCGGGACGAACATTATTTATTGCGTGACGGCAAAGTTGTCATCATTGATGCTTTAACCGGGCGGATTATGCCAGATCGCTCCTGGGAGCAAGGTTTACATCAATTGATAGAAATTAAAGAAAGTTGCGACATATCTGGTGAAAGAGAGCCGCTAGCCAGAATAAGCTATCAAAAGTTCTTTAACCGCTATTTACATTTGGCCGGCATGTCCGGCACGGTCAAAGAAGTCGCTACAGAGTTGAATAGTACTTATGGTTTGCAAGTTATGGCTATTCCAACTTACAAACCTTCAATCCGACAATTATACCCGGTACGAGTCTACAAAAGCGCCGAGCAAAAATGGCAGTGCTTCGTTTCAACAATGCAATCTTTACATCAGCAAGGTCGTCCGGTGTTGGTAGGCACCCGTTCCGTAGCTGATTCAGAGCAAGTTAGTGCTTTGTTAAGCCGTCATAACCTGCATCATCAAGTTTTAAATGCGAATCAGGATAAGTTAGAAGCTCAAATAATTGCTCGGGCAGGGCAGATTAACAGCATTACTGTAGCGACAAATCTAGCCGGCAGAGGCACAGATATTGCTTTAAGTCAGGCCGCAAAAGCCCTTGGCGGATTGCACGTTATTTTGACTAGCAGAAATGATTCAAAACGCATAGACCGTCAACTTATAGGGCGTTGCGCCAGGCAAGGTGATCCCGGTAGCGCCGAAACAATTATTTCCTTAGAAGATGCTTACCTAGCAAATTTCTATCCAACTGCTATGCTTCATTTCATAACAAAGCTATGTTTAAACGACAAAACACTTCCTTGTTGGATCAGTAACGGGTTAGCAAGGATGCCGCAAAAATGGACAGAGTCCCGACATGAAAAACTGCGGCGAATGCTGGTTAAGCAAGAACAACAGCAAGCCGAATTGATGGCATTTACCGGGCGCATGGAGTAATCCGTAATAACAATCTTATAGAGACAACAAACAATCCATAACACATTCTTTTGGATGAAAAATAAACATATACGAGTATTGAAAATTGGCAGCAGCCTCCTGTTTTTAACAGGCCAACTAGCTTTGGCTCAGGATTACACGGACCTTGATTGTCTGGTGAAGCCGGAAATGTACATCAATTTGAGTAGTCCAATTGATGGCGTGTTAGCAGAGGTGTTAGTAAAAAAAAGCGAACCAGTCAAAAAGGGGCAAGTTTTAGCAAAGCTTGAAGCCTCGGTTGAGGCAGCAAGAGTATCGGTAGCTCAGCAGGAAGCGCAAATGGATAATCTGATTAACGCCAAACAACTGCGCTTGGCGTTTATTGAGCGTAAAAGAGACCGCTTGGCCAGTTTGTATAAAGGAAAATCGGTATCCACTCAGGAATACGATGAATCGGTGACCGAAGGCGATCTGGCAAAATCCGAATTGGTGCAAGCCAAACAAGATAAAAAGAAAAATGAACTGAAATTATCGTTGGCTCAAGCCGAGCTGGAACAAAAAATTATCAAAAGTCCGGTCGACGGCATTGTCGTGCAAAACTATCTGATGCCAGGAGAGTCGGTAGAAAACCAACCCATTCTGCAGTTGGCAAAAATTGATCCCTTAATGGTGGAAGTGATTGCCCCGTCCACCTTATTTGGCAAAATAACCAAAGATATGGTAGTTGATATCCACCCCGATGCCCCTGCCAATAGTCAATATAAAGCTACAGTCAGTGTTATTGATGGCATTATTGATGCCGCCAGTGGTAGCTTCTCGATACGACTGGCACTGCCCAATCCCGACGCCGCTTTAATTGGTGGCACCAAATGTACGGCCAGATTCGCCATAAAGTCGGAACAAAATCCGCTAAAAGCGCAAGCCCATTCTGCTGATGATGCCTTATCTGATGATTTGAAAACTTTATTGTCGAAATAAACGATATACCAGATTTACTTATTGATCAGGCCTCACGAAGGACTCATTTTTGCTTCGACTCCTTCTAGAGTAAACGTGATCTGGTCGACAAAAAATTCAGCCATTCGCTCTCGCAAACCCCAATTCTCCTATACTTCAACCTGAAAAAATCTAAATTCCGTTTGCACTGAGTGTGTCTTAGCGGATTGGGGTTAAAAAGCACATTCGCGGTTTTAAATTTAAGTAATCCACGTCAACAATCAATTAAACGCACATGCACCCAAAACATCTTGCCAGATATCAAGCAGAAGCCGTTCTTGAAGAATTAGAACCTCGTCAGCTTTATTCCGCCGGTATTGAAGGTGTGCTTAACCAGCAACCCATCGTTGAGCTGGCAATTCATCAGGAGGTTAATGCCCCAACTCACCAAGCTGCACCAATCAACATTAGCGAAACCGCAGCGACTGACAGCAAACGCAATGAGCTAGTTTTTATAGACACCAACGTTAAAAATTATCAAGAATTGCTCAATGATATTCTTAGCCAAAACTCGGACGACCGGAACATAGAGGTCATTTTATTGGACAAAACCGAGAGTGGAATTGACCAAATCTCTAATACGCTGGCTAACCGTAATGACGTGGATGCCATACATCTTATTGCTGAAGGCAATAAGGCAGAGCTGCATTTGGGTAACAGCTTTCTTAATCAAGACTCAATTAATGGAACCTACGCAGATAGCTGGCGAAAAATTAGTGAAAGCCTGAGTGCTGACGCTGATATTTTGATTTATGGCTGTAATTTCGGTCAGGATGAGGCCGGCCAGAAAGCTATGCAAACAATAGCAAATTTAACCGGTGCTGATATTGCCGCCAGCGCAAACCGGACGGGACATGCTTTGGAATCTGCCGATTGGACTTTAGAAGCCAATCTTGGCTTAATAGAGACTAAATTGGTTATCAGCGAATCCGCCCAACAAGCCTGGCAAGGGTCGCTCGCTGCCATTACCGTTGATACCTTTTCCGATATCCTGGATGGCGCGGACGGCAAAATTTCGTTACGGGAAGCCATTATCGCTGCCAATAATACGGCGGGTAGTGACACCATCATTCTGGGAACAGGCACCTATCAGTTATCAATTGCTGGCCAATGGGAAAATGGCGGCACTACAGGTGACCTGGACATACTCAGCGACATTACCATTACCGGCAATGGCATTGGCTCGACGATCATTCATGGCGGCGGCATTGAAAGAGTGTTCGATGTCGTATCGGGTACGCTGTACCTCAACCGTCTCGAAATAACCGGAGCCTCGTCTCCGGACTCAGGTGGTGGTATCAACGTAAACTCAGGAGCAACTGTAAACATCGATCACGTCGACGTGCATCACAATACAACCAGCGGCCAACCAGGCGGCGGCGTTTCCAACCAGGGCACCTTTACTGCCACGGACAGCTTGATCCGCAACAATCAGAGTGGATCAAACGTGGGAAGTGGGCTTTATAATACCGGTACGGCCACACTGACACGGGTTTCGGTCGTTAATAATACTGGTGGCAATTCAGGGGGCGGCATTCGACAAGCTTCGGGTACATTGACACTGACCAATGTTACCGTGAGCGGCAATTCGGTGCTGCATGGTGGCGCGGGAATTGAAATAACCGGCGGGTCGGCGACCATTTCGTACTCCACTATCGCCAACAATGACGCGTCCAACAACGGGGACGGCGGCGGTATTAATATGACCGGAGGCAGCGCGACGATTTCCAACTCCATCGTCGTCAATAACGTCGCCAGGTGGACAGGGAACGACATTT
This sequence comes from Methylococcales bacterium, assembly GCA_965247565.1. Classification (GTDB taxonomy): domain Bacteria; phylum Pseudomonadota; class Gammaproteobacteria; order Methylococcales; family Methylomonadaceae; genus CBDFHF01. The sequence goes on from CBDFHF010000001.1 coordinate 627,912, forward strand.
ACGGAGCCGTCACCAGTGGCGGCTACAACATCATCGAAAGCAGCAATGGATTCACTGTAGCTGGAACCGATATTACCGGCAATGATGCGGGATTGGGCGCGCTCAGCTTGGATGCCAACTCCGGGCAGTATGTCCATGCTTTGTCTGCTGGGAGCTCGGCTATCAACGTCGCCAGTGGCGGAGTACCGGCGACTGATCAAAGAGGTGTTACCCGAACAGGTAGTGCTGATATTGGCGCCTATGAACTCGCTGCTGCCGCACCTATTCCGCCTTCGAATACAGTGCCTCCGGCTCAAACTACCATCGAAGACACAGCAAAAGTGTTTTCGGCCGCCAATGGCAATCAAATATCCATTACTGACGCTGATGCGGCGGGGGGCAGCAACGAAATCACCTTGAATGTCACCAACGGAACATTGACTTTATCAGGCGTTGCCGGTTTAACATTCGTTTCTGGTGACGGTACGGCGGATACAACTATGACCTTTCGGGGTACAGCCAACGACATCAACACGGCGCTAAATGGCCTTAGTTATACGCCCACAGCTAATTATAGCGGCAGTGCTACACTGACCTTAAGAGCGCTAGATTCAACCTTAGTCTCCCTCAACATTGACGCCAATCTTCAAAGCCGTTACATGTTTGACAATAATGTGAATGATGTAGCGGCTGGCACCGCACAGAATGGTGCTTTAGTCGGGAACGCGACCTTTACAACCGATGGAACAAGAGGTCAGGTCTTAACTTTAGATGGCAGCGGGGATTCTGTACAAATCAACAGCACTTTTGGGCAACCTCAAAATGTTACGATTGGTGGTTGGGTTAATTTGTTGTCGACAAATGGTCGTTCAGAATTTATCTCAATTAATGATCGTCTCAGCATATCTCAAGGTAATACAGGCGGGGTTAAAGGTTCTGTTCAAGTTGGGGCTGGTTCTTGGATTGATTTACGATCTAATCAATTTATCACCGGTAAGGGCTGGCATCATGTCATGTATGTTTTTGATGGCGCGAGTGATGTCCATACCTTATACATAGATGGTGTACAGGTTGCTACGGCAACGAATACCGATACGATTTACTATACCGGGGCGACAACCACCTATATTGGTCAACATCCAACCAATACCTCCTGGAACTTGAACGGCAAGGTTGATGATGTTCGCATTTATAATCGAGCTTTAAGCGGAAGCGAAGTTGCCTATTTAGCTTCAGGCTTATCCCTACAAGATGTCGATACGGTTGCTATTACTGTAACGCCAGTTAATGACGTGCCAACTTTCAGTTCTGGTACGGGTAATGTAACTACTTCCATCAGTTCTGGAGATGACTGGGCGCGCGCGATGGCATTGCAAATCGATGGCAAGATGGTTGTCGTCGGTTATGCATTGAATGGAGCTAGTGAGGGTTTCGCTATCGTACGATACAACGTGGATGGTAGTTTGGACTCTTCGTTTGGGGCAGGTGGTAAAGTCACGGTCGGCGTTGGGGTCAGCACTGACGAAGCCCACGCCGTAACCATTCAATCCGATGGAAAAATTTTGGTTGCTGGAAACAGTCATAACGGAAGCAGTATGGACTTCGCCGTTATTCGTCTAAATACCGATGGCAGTTTGGATACGGATTTTTCCGGTGATGGTAAAGTCATGGTTGATTTTGCTGGTAGCACAGAGGATGTTCAATCTGTAATTGTTCAGTCTGATGGCAAAATTATTGTTGGTGGAACGAGTAACAGCCTTTTTGCAATGATTCGGATAAATACCGATGGTATCCTTGATGAATCCTTTGGCACTCTCGGAAGAGTCACCACTGATGCAACCGCTGCATCCGATTCAGGTTATTCGCTTGCCTTACAAACCGATGGAAAAATCCTTTTGGCGGGGGCTGGAAACAACAATTTTGTTTTAGCGCGCTATAACAGCAACGGCTCTGTGGATACCAGTTTTGGTTTAAGCGGAAAAGTGGAAACCGATTTAGCAGGAGGCTTTGATGTAGCCCGCTCCGTGATTGTGCAAAGCGATGGAACAATTTTAGTGAGCGGCTACGGCAGCTCGGATTTCGCACTTATGCGTTTTACATCAGGTGGTTTGTTAGATGCCAATTTTGGCGTTAATGGCAAAGTACAAACTGATATCAGCGGCTCAGACTTAGCCTTAGAGATGGTGTTACAGCCAGATGGCAAAATTATCTTGGGCGGCTACAACGGCAGTTTCAATATCACATTGGTACGTTATAACGCAGACGGATCATTGGATACCAGTTTTGGCAGTAATGGCAAAGTAACGACAACTATTTCATCTGGCTCATTTATTGAAGGCTTAGCTGTCAGACCAGACGGGCGAATCTTAGCGGGAGTGACTGCAACCGTAGGCGGTAATCGCGATTTTGGCATAATTAGCTATCTTCCTGATGGCAGTATCGACCCGCTATTTAATACGAGCACTATCACCAATACCTTAGATGCTACGTCCACCTATATCGAAAATGGTTCAGCAGTTATTTTGGATAGCAATGTCAAAATTTTTGATTCTGAGCTATCCCTTAGTAATTTTGATGGTGCAACACTAACGCTTGCACGAAATGGTGGCGCTAATCCTTATGACGCTTTAGCCTTCGATGGCTTAACAGTAACCGTAAGCGGTGCGAATGTCTATGTGAGTGGTACTTTGGTTGGTACATACGCTTACTCTGGCGGCGAGATGAGCATTTCCTTTAATACTAATGCGACACAGTCCCGTATCAACACCTTGATGCAGAATATTGTCTACTGGAATTGGAGCGATGCCCCACCCGCCAGCGTCCAAATTAACTGGACATTCAGCGATGGTAATACCGGTGCGCAAGGGGCAGGCGTTGCGTTGATAGCCACAGGTAGCACGACTGTGACTATTTTCTCAGTTAATGATGCGCCCTCCGGTACGAATAAAACCGTAACGACTACGGAAGATACGACGTATATCTTCAGCTTGTCGGATTTTGGCTTCAGCGATACCGATGGTAATGCTTTTGCCGCAGTCTGGTTCGATACCTTGCCCGGTCAAGGAACACTTAAATGGAATGGAGTCGCTTTTTCCGCTGGAAATTTTGTAAATGCATATGATATTAGTATCGGATTACTAACCTATGTGCCTGCAGCTAATGCTTCTGGAACAGCCGTTGCCAGCTTTACCTTCAGGGTGCAAGATGATGGCGGCACCGCCAGTGGTGGAATTGACAACGATCCAAGCGCGAATACTATTGCTATTAATATTACGGCAGTTAACGACGCGCCCATGGCAACCAACCTGAGTACTCCTGAAACCTATACCGAAGACACTGCGCTGAACCTGACCGATATCGTGATCAGCGATGCCGACAGCGCCACAGTGACGGCAACTTTAACTTTGTCAAATACCTCTGCGGGTAGCCTGAACACCGCCACCGTCGGTACTGTTACCTCGACTTATACCGCAGGTACGGGTGTATGGACGGCCAGCGGCGCAATTGCCGATGTTAATGCCTTATTGGCTGGGTTGACTTTCACCCCAGCGGCTAATTTCAACAGCAGCTTCACCATCTCCACCAGCATAAATGACGGTACGGCAACCTTAACCGGCAGTAAGGCTATGACCGGCACGGCTGTAAATGACGCTCCGGTCTTTAGCGGTCTGGATAATACACCCACCTTCATCGAAAATGGTTCAGCCGTCGTGCTGGACAGCAACGTCACCGTGAGTGACGTCGAAATGAGCGCCGATGACAGTTTTTCTGGCAACGCGCTGATTCTGAGACGGAACGGCGGCGAAAATAGCCAGGATGTTTTCAGTGCCAGCGGCACGCTGAGCTCACTGACCCAGGGCGGCAACTTGGTTGTAGGCGGTATCACTGTCGGCAATGTCATCACCAACAGCGGTGGCCTGTTGGTGCTATCCTTCAATGGCAACGCCACGAACGCGCGGGTCAATTCGGTTTTACAGCAGATCGCCTACAGTAACACCAGTGACACGCCACAGGCCAGCGTACAGATTAACTGGGTCTTTAGAGATCACGTGAGTCAAATAGTGGAAGCTACCGGTAGCACTACGGTTAACATTACCGCCGTCAACGATGCGCCGACCGCGACCAACTTAAGCTCGGCGGAAACCTACACCGAAGACACCCCGCTCAACTTCACCGACATAGTCATCAGCGATGTCGACAGTGCCACGGTAACCGCCACAATAACCCTATCCAATCCAGCGGCGGGCAGCCTGAATACCGCTATGTCTGGTTTTGTTCTATCAGCCTATGATGGCACTACCGGCGTGTGGACCGCCAGCGGCGCGGTGGCTGATGTTAATATTTTATTGGCCGGATTGACTTTCACCCCATCCGCTAATTTCAACGGCAACTTTACTATAGCCACCAGCGTAAGCGACGGCTCGACGACTGTTACCGGCAGCAAGGCCATGACTGGCACCGCCATCAACGACGCGCCGGTTGCCGTTAGCGATCCAACTGCATTCTCTTCGCAAGTGCTCGCGAATCAACCTGTCGGATACTGGCGCCTTGGCGAAACCTCAGGAACAATAGCGACCAACCTGGGCTCATTGGGAACCGATGGCAACTATTCCGGCCCAACCCTCGGAGTAACTGGCGCCATTGCGGGTAACACCGCAGCAAACTTTGATGGCGTCAACGACAGTGTCAACCTGGGTACGTTCGATGTGAACGGTACTGGGCTAACCATGACCGCTTGGTTCAATGCCGATGACTTTGACACACATGACCAAAGACTCATCTCGAAAGCCCTATCGACGGGCTCGAATCAGGCACAAGACCACTGGTGGATGCTCAGTACCATGCAAAGCGGCAGCGACTATGTTCTCCGTCTTCGTGTACAAGCTGGTGGGACAACAGACACTTTAATCGCCAGTTCTGGAGCGCTGTCGGCGAATCAATGGAATTTTGCTGCAGCAACCTACGATCAGACGACTGGCTCAATGCAGTTGTACCTGAACGGAACACTGGTCGGGAGTAAGACGCACAGCACAGGTGGCGCCGTTAATACCGATCCAACGCAAACGGTTATGATTGGAGCAAACCCCAACGGTTACGGTTACTTTGACGGTCGCATCGACGAAGTTGCTGTCTTCGATAAGGCTATTAGTCAATCGCAATTACAGGCCATATATAACTCGACTGCTGGAGCTTATAGTGTTGAAGAAGACGGCACGTTAAGCGTTACAGCTGCACAAGGTGTTCTTGCGAATGACAGCGATATGGATAACAATCCTTTAACGGCCGAGCTGGTGACCGGGCCAAGCAACGCCACTTCCTTCACGCTGAATGCAGATGGATCGTTTATTTACACGCCTAACACAGACTTCAATGGAACGGACTCATTTACTTACCGCGCGAAAGATGGCTCTTTAAACTCCAACGTGGCGACGGTGACGATCAACGTTACATCTGTAAACGATGTTCCCACCGCGACCATAGTTCCAACAGCTTACGCCGCAACCGAACAAACCAACCTTAATCTGCATGGAACAGGCCTCAGCATTTCAGATAGTGATGCAGGTAATTCAGGTGTTCAAGCCATTATTTCTGTTGTATCGGGAACATTGACCGCAACGGCCGGAACTACTGGCGTTTCAATATCGGGTTCCGGTTCATCAAATATCATTCTGACAGGAACAGTAACTCAGATTAACAATTTACTCGCTGGCAATCTGAGTGGCACTTTAGGATATCTCAATAATTCTGATGTACCGCTGGCCAGCGATACCTTAACTTTACAAGTTAATGATCAGGGAAATACAGGCTCAGGCGGTGCATTAGCCAGTTCCGATACGGCAGTCATTAATATGACTGCTATTAACGATGCCCCGGTAAACACAATCGTTGGGGCTGGCACCATTGTAGCGGAGGATAGTGTTATCCAACTATTGGGGTCAGTTTCTGTTATAGACGCCGATGCCGGCTCGGGCATTTTCACTGTTACCTTGTCAGTTTCTTCTGCCGCAGGTACTTTGTCAGCAGTTTCCGGAAGCGGAGTGACGATAAGCGGATCCGGAAGTGCTTCATTGGTTCTTACAGGAACACTGTTAGATATTAATAATTACTTTGCATCTTCAAGTAATGCTCCGGTGTTTACGGCGACAGCCGACTTTAATGGCCCTGTCTCATTCACTGTTCTAACTAGCGATAACGCAAGTTCAGTCAGCGGAGGCGCTTTGACTGACACAGATACGATTAATGGATCCATATTGGCAGTCGCAGATATTACCGATGATAGTGCCGCAACTAATGAGGACAATTCAGTTACCTTTGCACCTCTTGTCAACGATTCATTTGAAAATTCAAACCGTATTATTAGTCATATTAACGGTGCCTTGATTGCAACTGGAGGCGCTGCGGCAGTGACAGGCGGGAGCGTTATGCTCAATGGTGATGGCTCACTTACTTTTACGCCAACTGCAAATTATCATGGTAATCCTAGCTTTACTTATACGGTAACTTCTGGTGGCTCCACCGAAACAGCAACGGTTAATATTACTGTAAATGCTATCGCAGACGCCCCTTCTGTAACCAACGCCACCACTAATGAAGACACCCAAACTTCATCCGGACTTGTGATATCCCGTAACATCAATGACAGCTCTGAAGTTACCTACTTCAAAATAACCGGAATTACAGGTGGGACGCTCTATCAAACTAATGGCACAACGGTAATTCACAATGGTGACTTTATAAGCTTCGCGCAAGGCAGCGCCGGGTTGAAGTTTACGCCTACTTTAAATTCGACCAGTAACGGTAGTTTTACCGTTCAGTCATCAACGTCAAATAATGATTCCGGGCTTGGTAGCGGCACAAGTACAGCAACCATTACGATTAATCCAATTAACGATGCGCCAGACGTTACGACGAATGGTAACTATTCCATCACGACCAATGAAAATACTCCATCAACAGGCGTTGCTGTTAGCACAGTAATTGTGAATGGACCATCAGGTTCTGTTGGATACAGTGACGTGGATATAGGCGCACAAAAAGGTATGGCGGTCATCGATAAAACGGGGAACGGTAACTGGCAATTCTCCACAGATGGCTCAAATTGGATACCCTTTGGTGCAGTATCCAATACCAACGCTCTTTTGCTTGATGGTGACACGCAAATTCGCTATGTACCTGATGGTCTTAATAGTGAAACAGCCATCCTGCAAATACGAGGATGGGATCAATCCACAGGCAGTGCTTCTTCAAATACAAATGCTTCTTACGGCGATGCCACCTTAACAAACTTTGACCACGCCTATTCTTACGAGATAGCCAGAGTCACTGCTACTGTCACGGCGATAAACGATACCCCGACCGATATTTCGCCAAATTCATTCAGCGTCAATGAGAATGTCAATACAAGCGGCGGCTACGCCGTTGGTACGCTCACCACGACAGATGCAGATAGTGGAGACACATTCACCCTTTCGATCACGGGCGGAACAGACGCAGCCAAGTTTTCGATTAGTGGCGGTAACCAGTTAATGCTGACCGATGCTGTGCTGAATTACGAGACAAAGCCGAGCTACTCCGTCATGGTTCGCTCGACCGATGCAGCAGGAGCCTACTACGAGGAGACATTGACCATTAACGTCAACGATGTTAACGAAACGCCTGGAGTTTCGCTGAGCAACGTCGTTTCAAACCTGCCGGAAAATACCGATACCTCTGCCGGAATAAAGCTCGCGGATATCGTCATCACTGATGATGCCTTAGGCACCAACAATTTGACGTTAATGGGAGCGGATGCAGGAGCATTCGAACTCGTCGGCACTGAACTCCGTTTAAAAGCGGGAACTTCGCTCAATTTTGAAGCGAAGACTTCGTTCGATGTGACCATCCAAGTGGACGATGCTAATATCGGTGGCTCACCTGATGGTTTCGTTGACTTTACGCTTGCCATTACGGACGTTGACGAATTTGACGTCACGACACCTATCGACGTCAATGCAGCTGCGAATACGGTAGCCGAAAATGCAATGGTCGGTACAGTAGTTGGCATAACTGCGTTTGCTAGCGATGCCGATGCGACGATCAATGCTATCACCTATTCGCTGGATGACAATGCCGGTGGCCGCTTTACGATAGACGTCAACACAGGCGTCGTGACCGTTGCTGATAGTAATCTGCTCAACTACGAAGCGGCCACGTTACATAACATTACCCTACGTGCCACTTCCGCTGATAGTTCATTTGCGACGCAGTCTTTTAACATCCATCTGACCGATGTTAATGAGAGCACGATCAGCGCTGTCAGCGATGGCAACATGATCGTCAACACGGTTCTAGAAAATGCCAGTAACGGAACGCCGGTCGGCATTACCGGTCTAGCTACTGATCCCGATGGTTCCGATACGGTGACTTACAGCCTGGATGACAATGCCGGTGGTCGGTTCACCATTGAAGCCAATACAGGCATCGTGTCGGTCAACAGCGCCATCGACCGCGAAGCGGCCGCATCTTACAACATTACGATTCGAGCCAGCAGCAGCGACACGTCGACAACAACCCAGGCGTTCACAATCAACATCGGCGATGTCAACGAGTTCACAATCAGTTCCATTACGGACTCTGATGTCAGTGCTAACTCAGTGGTCGAGAACGCCACCATCGGAACGGTAGTTAATATCACTGGCTTGGCAACTGACAGCGACGCAACGACCAACGCCATCACCTATAGCCTGTTCGATGATGACTCGGGACGCTTTGCCATCGATGCAAACACCGGTGTGGTGACAGTAGCCGGGGCCATTAATCGCGAGACGGACGGAGCAAGTCGCAATATTACTATTAGAGCTACTTCTTCCGATGCTTCGCATAGCGATCAGACATTCTCCATCGCTATTGCCGATGCAAACGAATTGAATGTATCTGCTCCGACTGATACAAATACAGCTACAAACGCAGTGGATGAAAATGTTGCCACTGGAACGCTAGTTGGTATTACGGCCATTGCGAGTGATGCGGATGCAACAACGAATGGTGTGACTTACACCTTATTTGATGATGCGGGTGGCCGGTTTGCGATCGATTCAGCCACGGGTGTGGTCACCGTTGCGGATGGCACCTTGCTCAACTTCGAAACAGCGACTTCGCACAATATTACCGTGCGAGCAACCTCGGCAGATGGTTCGACTAGCCATTCGATCTTTACTATTAATGTAAACGATGTCGATGAGTTGGATGTTAGCACGCCTGTTGACGTCAATTCGTTAATAAACTCGGTCGCTGAGAATGCATCAGTTGGAGCTGTTGTTGGCATCACCGCGTTTGCCCAGGATCAAGACGGTGCAACCAACACGATTACATATACGTTGGATAACGATGCGGGTGGTCTGTTTGCTATAGACAGTTCCACTGGTGTAGTTACCGTGGCGGTTGATGGAAGGTTCGATTATGAGGTCGCGGCATCGCATGCTATTACCGTACGGGCAACTTCAGACGATGGTTCATTTAGCTCTGCAGTTTTTACAATTAATGTCACTGACGTTAACGAAGCCCCGCTCGGAAGCGTGATGATCTCGGGTAAGCCAACGGAAGGCCAAATCCTGAGCGTCAGCAATAATTTGGTGGACAGCGATGGACTGGGCGTGATTACTTATACCTGGAAAGCCGATGGTAATGCGATAGGTCTTGGCACTACCTTAATCTTAACCGAAGCCGAAGTGGGCAAAACTATTACAGTCGTGGCCAGTTATACCGACGGTCATGGCAGCAACGAAAGCGTAAGCAGTTTACCAACTGTCGCCGTGATTAACGTCAACGACTCGCCCACCGTGGCAAATGCCATTATTGATCAATCGACCATCGAAGACAGTACTTTTACGTTTCAAATCCCAGCCAATACTTTTTTCGATGTGGATGCAGGAGATACCCTGGCATACAGTGCGACTGGTCTTCCAGACTGGTTGAGCTTTGATGCGGCAACGCGGACTTTTTCAGGTACACCGGCCAATGCTGATGTGGGTGTAATAACTCTCCGAGTCACCGCTACTGATACTAGTTTCGCTTCGGTGTCTGATGAGTTCACCTTGACCATTGCCAACAGCAATGATGTTCCGGTTACCGGCCCGATTAACTTGTCTGCTATTAATGAAGATAGCGGCGCACGAGTCATCACTGAAGTCGACTTACTGGCGAATACCTACGATATCGACGGCGATGAACTAACCGTAACCGGTTTAACCATTACTAGCGGTAGAGGTTCGTTGCTGGACAACGGCAATGGCACCTGGACTTATAGCCCGGCAGTTGATGATGATACGCTGGTAAATTTTAGTTTTAGCGTTTCTGATGGTCAGCAATCCATTGAAGGTAATGCCAGTCTTGATATTTTGCCAGTGAATGATTTACCAATGGCTGTTGAAACGAATGTTAGAACTACTATCGACAAAAGCTACTCTGGTAGTTTACCCACTGCGACGGACGTTGATGGCGATTCGCTCAGCTATGCGTTGCGTGAGCAGGCTAGCCATGGGCTTGTGATTGTCAACAAGGATGGTAGCTTCAGCTATACTCCACACAGCAAGTTTAGTGGTGAAGACCGGTTTACCTACAGTGTCTCTGACGGAAACGGTGGCGTAGCCATTAAAACCATGACATTCGTTATTGAAGAAGCCGCAGGCGGGGCAGGGACTATTTTTGTTGGTCCTAATCCCAATGAGACCGATGCAGAGACGGTTGAAAGAATTATTCCGGGCAACCCTTTCGATGTGGGTGGTAGTAACAATAATATTAATGACATTCTTATTAAAACTGAGGTTACTGATCTTAAATCGATTGTTTTAAATAATACTGCGCCTAAAAACGCTGAGCAATTCTTGAATGGTTGGCAAATCAATCAGGTTATAGATGGGCAAAGAGAAGAGACTGATGAACGGAGACAGAAAGCCAATAAGAACTTTATTGTCCCGGAATCTGGTTTTGAATTATGGCTAAAACAGCAAAAAAGTCTGAATCTCGAAAATTTGATTGTTGATAGTACATTTAATCTGGAGTCAGATCTCAAAGCAACAGATGCATTGCGGAGTAACATCGAGCTGATGAAATCCCAAATGGATGCGAGTAAAAATGTTACGGATAAAGCAGATGTTGAAATTGAATTTGTTGCCGGCACTACGTTAAGCATTACGGCAGGGGTTGTTACCTGGGTGCTTCGGGGCGGAGCTTTGATGTCAAGTCTGTTGTCTTCGGTGTCCTTGTTTAAACAATTCGATCCATTAGCTGTTGTTTTTAAAGCGCCGGATAAGACTCATGAAAAACCAACGGAAGTTGATGAAGATGAGGTTGAATCAATGTTTGAAGACCATCACTAGCAAATGATTTCTGTCAATGATAAGCATGGCTAAGTCTATGGCCGCCCTATGGCCTTCAGTTCGTATCAGTTTGGTGTTGGTATTAATCACTACCAGTGTAATTTTGTTTGCTGATTTGCTGGGCATCGTACCCAATCAGGCAAAATTTGAACTGGAAAACCGCAAACAACAAAGTGAATCATTGGCAGTGCTTTTTTCCACAATGGCAGCTGATCGGGACTTGAAAAGTATCCGCTCTCTATTATTAAAAATTGTGGTTCGCGATGACAAAATTCTGTCTGCCGGATTCCGAACTCAACAGGGCAAATTGTTATTTGAAGCGGGGGAACATAAAAAATACTGGGGCGACTACAGATCAACCAGCTCAACGACTACCCATGTGCTAGTGCCCATTTTTCTGGAAGCGAAACAAATTGGTTCCATTGAACTACGATTTACAGAATTGACCTCGGAAGCCGAAGGAATATTGGGGATATTTAACAACGACATCTATAAACTCATTTTATTTGTGGGCTTAGTTGGTTTTTTTTCTTTTTTGTTTTTTATTCTTCGTACCCTGCGCCAAATCGATCCAGCATCGGTGATTCCTGATAGGGTCAATGCAGCATTTGATACGCTCTCCGAAGGGGTAGTCATTCTGGATGATAAAGAGCAGATAGTGTTGGTCAATACGGCATTTTCTAATATTGTTAAACGGCAACCGAACGCTTTACTAGGTTTCAGATTGTCAGAGCTGGATTGGCAGACTCCTGAGCAAAACTCTAGTGAGATATTGTTCCCCTGGAAAACGGCAAAGTCCACGGGCGAAAGTAGTGTAGGCAATAAGTTAAATTTAAAAATAGAATCGGATGAAATCCGGACCATGATGCTGAATTGCGCGCCAATCAAGGACAGCAATGGCAATCAACAAGGCATGTTGTTAACGTTTGATGATGTTACTGAGCTGGAGTTACAAAAACAACAATTACAAATAACAGTGACCGATCTTGAACTGTCAAAAAATGAAATCCAACGACAAAACAGTGAATTGTATATTCTCGCCACGCGCGACCCTTTAACGGGCAGTTTAAACAGGCGATCCTTTTACGAGCAGTTTGCTGAATTGTTTACTAAAGCCAGACAGCATAATGAAAATTTGTGTTGCATTATGGTGGATATCGATCACTTTAAAAAAGTGAACGACAATTATGGGCATGGTGTTGGTGATGAAGCGATTAAATTACTGGCGAGTATTCTGGAGGCCAGTACTCGGGACGTTGATATTGTGGGGCGATACGGTGGTGAGGAGTTTTGTGTCGTCTTGCCAGGCTTAGGCATTGAAGAGGCTATTTCTGTAGCAGAAAGAATCAGGTTACGTATTAAAGATGAGTCAGTTAGTCATTTTAATCAAGGACCCTGGATAACCGCCAGCTTGGGTGTTGCGACCATTCATGACCAAGCCAAGGACATGGAGGCATTAAACGACCAAGCTGATCAAGCGTTATACGTAGCTAAGCAGTCAGGTCGTAATCGGGTGGTCAGATGGGCTCTCGTCGATGCTGAAAATACAAACTACCAAGATGTTGAAATGCTAAAAAATGTTTCCTGATTTGTTTCAACTGTAGTAGTTCAGGCTTGATCTGACAGTTACCCGTCTTCTAAGGTCTCTGGCAAATTCAGTCCGGGCTAGTACAGTTTACGATTATCCGAGACTAGCCCCCAGTCCAACTCTCACTCAATACTTCAGCCTGTTTTAAACACAACTCAACCGCTTCATCAGCCTTATCCGGTGGATACTTCCATTTACGCAGCGCCCGTCGAACCAGATTTCGCAATCTCGCCCTAACGCTATCCCGCTTTGCCCAATCAACCGTGGTACTTTTACGCAATTGCTCGGTAATCTCTTTAGCCAGCTCACGTAAATTGTTATCACCCAACTCACGCACCGCCGATTCATTTTGAATCAAGGCCCGGTAAAAGGCGATTTCGTCCGGATTTAAACCCAGTTTTTCCGCTTGCGCCAAATCCGCCTGCATGTCTTTGGCTATAGCAATCAGCTCTTCAATGACCTGAGCGGTTTCGATGGCGCGATTATGATATTTGCGCAAAGATTCCAGAATGCGCTCAGAGTATTTTTTCTCAGAGACCACATCGGTTTTCATGCGGGCTTTCACTTCATCACGCAGCAAACGCTCCAACAAATCCACCGCCAGATTCTTTTCTTTCAGCTTTGCAACGTCATCCATAAACTCTGGAGACAGTAAGCCAATATTAGGCTTATCCAAACCCACCAAGCTGAAAATATCATCCACGCCATCGGCGACAATCGCGTTATCAATGATCTGCTTCAGCGCTGAATTTCTCTCTTCGTCGCTGCGGCGCTTGTCCACCGTGGTAAATTTGCTGATCGCCGCTTTGACCGCACTGAGAAACGCAATTTCCTTTTTTAGCGGCTCGACTTCATCCAGCGTCGAGCACAAGGTATAGGCACTGCTTAGCGCCGCCATCACATCCAAAAAGCGCTTCTTACCGTCCAGTTCGCCACTCGCACCTTGCAGACTTAAAATATGATTCATCGCGCCCGGCAATAACTGCAAGGCCTGGCTGGCAAAAGCACTGTAATCAAAACCTTGCATCATGCCCCGCACAATATCCAGTTTTTCGAGTAGAAGTGCATAGGCCTCATGAGTATCCAGCGTCGGTGCGCCTTTGCCTTTGGAATCGGTGTAGGTTTTCAGCGCCTGCTTTAGCTCACTGGCAATGCCGATATAGTCCACCACCAAGCCACCGGGCTTGTCTTTAAACACCCGGTTCACCCGCGCAATTGCCTGCATCAAGTTATGGCCTTTCATCGGCTTGTCGATGTACATAGTATGGCAACACGGCGCATCAAAACCGGTCAGCCACATATCGCGCACAATCACTAATTGCAATGGGTCGTTATTGTCTTTAAAACGCTTTTCAAATAGCTTTTTAGTGGTTTTGCTATAGATATGCGGTTGTAAATTGGCATGGTCAGAAGCCGAGCCGGTCATCACAATTTTAATTGCACCCTTATTGGGGTCGGCATCATGCCATTCCGGTTTCAGCGCGACAATGGCGTTATATAGTTCCACGCAAATATCCCGGCTCATACACACGATCATGGCTTTGCCGGGTATACTGGCAGTACGAGTTGCAAAATGGCTGACTAAATCCTTAGCGACCTGTTCTACGCGCGGCGCACTTCCCACCAGCTTTTCTAAGGCCGCCCATTTTGATTTGGTGTTTTCACGGCTGGCGATGTCCTCTTCGTCTTCAATGACTTCGTCCACTTCCGCATTCAAGGCTTCAATGTCCGCCGCGTTAATATCCAACTTAGCCAGGCGCGATTCATAATAAATCGGCACCGTCGCGCCATCATCCACCGCATCCTGAATATCGTAAATCGACACATAATCGCCAAACACCGCGCGCGTGTCTTTATCTTGCGCGGCAATTGGCGTACCGGTAAAACCAATAAAACTGGCACTGGGCAAGGCATCGCGCAAATGTTTGGAATAACCAAACACATATTGGCCTTTGGCATTTAACTTGGCTTTATCGCCATACTGGCTGCGGTGCGCTTCGTCACTAATCACCACGATATTGTGGCGAGTGCTTAATACCGGATGACTGACCTCATCGGCCAGCAAGGCAAATTTTTGGATGGTGGTAAAAATAATCCCGCCTGCTTGCCGCGCCGCCAGCATCTCGCGCAAATCGTCACGATCACCGGCTTGCACCGGGGTTTGTTTCAACGTTTCGACTGCCATACTAAAGGTGTTAAACAGCTGACCATCCAGATCGTTTCTATCGGTCACCACCACGATGGTCGGGTTATTCATCTCCGGCTGCGCCAATAACTTGCTGGCATAACACACCATCGAAATCGACTTGCCCGAACCCTGGGTATGCCACACCACCCCTGCTTTTCCAGAACCCGGCACCACCCGCTGAGCATAATTCGCCCGTGGCTCCGCCGTTTGATGGCTAACCTGTTGCGCCGCAATCACCGTAGCTTTCACCGCCTCACGCACGGCATGAAACTGGTGATAACCGGCAATCTTTTTAATCAACTTGCCATCGTCCTGCTCAAACAAAATAAAGTAATGCAGATAATCTAAAAACAATTCCTGCTGAAAAAAGCCCTTTACCAAGGTTTCCAAACGGTATTCAAACAGCGGCTTATCATCTTCATTTGCCAGCGTACGCCACGGCAAAAACCGCTCTTTATTGGCCGTCAGCGAACCCACCCGCGCATGTAAACCGTCACTAACGACCAGTGCCGCGTTAAAGATGAACAAATCGCTGATTTCGTCTTTATAGGTTTGTAACTGCTGATAAGCCGCCCAAATATCGGCATTTTGATCAACCGGATTTTTCAGCTCCAACACTGCCAACGGCAAGCCATTCACAAACACCAATACATCCGGGCGACGATGGCCTTTGCTACCTGCCAGCGTGTATTGATTGACCACCAAAAACTGGTTATTCGTCACCGTGGCAAAATCCAGCAAGGCCACATAATCGGTTTTCTCTTCGCCGTCGATTTTAAAATCAACCTTCACGCCCTCTAATAACAGGCGATGAAACACCTGGTTGCTTTTGATCAACACCGGCGATTCCGGCTTGGCGATTTGCTGTGAAACGCGCTCTAATACGTCGAGCGGAATATGTGGGTTGATTTTTTGGAGCTGGCTGAGTAAACGCTCAAACAAAACTACTTGCCGGTAATCGACACGTTCCGGGTTGTCACCATCGGGGGCAATGTCATAACCATTCACATAGCTATAGCCAAGGGCTTGAAACCAAGCTAGGCAGAGTTGTTCCAGTTGGTCTTCTGAGATCATGGGCTGTCCTTAGAGCGTGTCAGTTTCAAGAGGCAAGCAAAGCCTTGTTGGCTTGCCAAACCGCGTTTAATTGCTGGGAAATCAGCGTTATTGTTTGCGTTTCAACCTCAAGCTCCTTGGCAACCTCAGCAAAACCGGCAACCACCTCGACGACTTCCGCAATCGCTTGCTGCGCCGATTTCCAGTTGGCAAACCCGGCATGGCGGGCCAGCGCCTGCATGGCTTTAAGGGGTGGATTTTTTCCGTAACCCGCAAATGCCGTGGCATGTTCGGCGTAAGGATGCGGACTAAAGGTCACATCATAAAATGGTGCTAAGCGCCAAGCGCCGCTGTCATCCTGCAAAAATGCCCAGTTTTTACTGTGATCGTCCTGATTACAGGCAAACAAATTAAACACTGCCCGACGAAATTGCCGTTGCCCGACAGCAGGCGATTTGCACAGCTGGCGGCTGGCCTTAATCAAGTCGGCATAATCCAGACTCGGGCTGCGAAAATCGGCATCCAGCAAACCGCAAGCGCTGTGTAAATGATAACGCCCGGCCTTATGCCCGGCACGCCCCAGCCAGTCAAAGCGTTTTAGCGCCAACCAGGAACGGCGACCGCTGTGGGTAGGCACATGCAACAACTGCCATTCGGGCGGCTCAAGTTTCGCCTTCTGCGCCAACTGCAAATAGGCTGCTTCGCATAACCCCTCTTCATGCCCCAACGGCAGATTTTGCGATGTAAACTTCACCAACCACGCCTCATCACCCGGCTGTGCCCGTGTCCGCCAGTGCTGCGGCTGATCCGGCGACATAAACAATTGCGCCTTGGGTCTGGCGCCACCGGAACTACCTACAGCGACTAACTCGGCCAGCACTTGCTCCGTTTCACCCTCAAACAGTCGCTGTGCCTCAAGACCCAAGCTCGCCAAATCAATCGTCTCGCTGGTGTCTGGCAGCCAATCCGCTACCGGCTCAAAACTCAACGCCCCCATGCCGTGATGCCCCACAAACGCCAGCCGGTCCATCGCGGTGACTTGCGCCGCCAAAATACCCTGCTGACGAAACACCCGATCTTGTAACAGCAGCCCCCAGCCATCCGGCAGGCAATCGGCAAACACCCCGTGAAGGCCTTGGTGCGGCGCAGCCGGTGCCTGCTGTAGCTGCGTGTTCGGCTTTAAGGTAAACGGCGACAGGTTTCCGTAGCGCTCCAGGTAATCGGCAGCGTATTGAAAAAATACCCCCTGGCGATTTTGTGCCAGCACCCCCACCACCACCGAATCGCCGGTTGACAAGGTGCGGCGAACATCCAGTTTTTGGATGGGCTTAAAATTCATCTTTCAGCACCTCATCAATCGAGCTGGGCAGCGCTGCACCCTTGCTTGTGGGCTGAGTCAAGGCATACAAGCGCTGTAAATCATCCAGGCTCTGCCAAAGCAGCAGCAATTGCCGAAAAGCTATCTGCCCCGAGAGTTCAAACTTTTTGATGGTCGCAGCAGGCACACTACTCCGCTCCGCCAGTGCCTCTCTCGACAATTTCGCCTGTTCACGCAGGCCACGCAAATGAGCAGCAAACGCCTGCTGCACCTCCGCCTCATCCAACAATAAAAATCGACGCATGATTAGTCAGCCATATGGATACAATGGTATCCATTATAGATGATATACGCAAAAAACAGACATCATTGTATCCATAAAATCAAATTTTCCCGTGGAGATGGCTTAAATGCCAATGCTGTTAAGCTAAGCGTCTTCCCCTTTTGAAAAAGGGGGATCGAGGGGGATTTTCTCCCCCAGCCCCTCTTTTTCAAAGAGGGGAGCGGTTGAGACTATTACTTAACTTCACGGCATTGGTTACAAACTCCGTCTCTCTGGGGAATAAAATCAGGCCAAGTTTGAACAATTACAAATTGCTCAGGCTGATTTCGCCGGAAAGGAGCTTGGGGAGTAAGGAGCCTCTTAATTGAATTAGATTTAACTCTTCAAATATCATCGGTGGGATTGAACGAATTATTGGCTCAACTATCGAATTGAATCTTTCTCTTATGCTCATTGATGGCAATATAATATCCATTTCGGATAATGAGCCATCCCATTTGGCATAAGGAATAGTAGAGCCTGTTGAATGTAATGTTGCATAATCAATAGTATCTTTCTGATGAACTCGTAATGTACCAAACGCAAAATCACTTGTAGAAACTGGTTTCAACACAAAAGCAGTAGTCCTTGTTGTTGCATCAAATGGTGCAATACATACTTTATGAAAATAAGGTCGCATTGCACCAAAAATAATATCCCCTTTGTAAACCTTAGTTAAACTACTATTTGCTTCCTCTCCACTTTTGAACTCACGCAGATACAAAGAGTTTGTAGAAATACATTCAATAGGCACATATGGCTTAGATTTCGTATCAGCTGACGGTGTGACACGCTCCACACGTTGGAAAATTACATGACTTAGCTTACCTACTTCCCACCCCTCCGGTATTTCCCCCAACTCAGAATCTACCAAGGCATCGGGGAATAAGGCGGCGGTGGATTTGAGTTGTTGTAGGGTTTGCGGGTCGAGTTGGGTGAGTTGTTCTGGGGTTTTGCCGCTGATGGCGCAGATAGCGGCTTGTTCAATTTGCTCGGCACTTGCGCCTGCTTGTTTAGCGGCCATTTTGGCTTTCACCGGCTCAAAACCGACAAACCAGCTTTTAAAAATGGCTTGGGTGATTTGTTCCAGAGTTTGGTTGGTTTGGCGGTTGAGTTCGATTTTGTCATCAAGTGACTTCAACACTCTGGCAATACTCTTCTGTACCGTCAATGGAGGTAAATGAAACTTCAATTGACCGATCATTTCATTGTTTAAGCTTGCCCGAGTCGACATAGTCGAGAAAGCGAACATACCTTGCCTGAATTTTGGACTCCGTAAATAGTACCCAATATATTCAGGATAAACTTCATAAGCTATTCCCTTTCTAGGTCTTAAGCGCTTTGTGAACCCATTGAAAGTTGCATTCTCATAGTCTTTTAGGGCAACACAACTCATTCCTAACTCATGCATTGTTTCGCTAGTGCGAGTAAGAAAAACATCGCCTCTCATAATCGAACCAGTTAGGCGTTCTTTTTCACTCGACTCAACTAATTGCGAAAGTTTCGCCGGAACAAAATAATTGCGAAAAACCTCTGTAAAACTAAGAAACGGGTAACCTGAACCAAAATCATCAGCGGGTTTAGATAACCCTGAGCTAATTTCATATAAATCTGTGAGTGCAAGCTCCGGCCACTCAGAACTCATAACCCAACCCCGTCAAGTTCTTTTTAATCTCCGCTTCCAGCTTACCGCTTTGTTCAAACTGGGTTTTTAGCTGTGCGGTCAAGCGCGCCATTTTCTCGGCAAAAACTTCGCCATCGTCTATAGCATCCGCTGCACCTACATAACGACCGGGGGTAAGAACATAATCGTGTTTTTGAATCTCTGCCAGGGTGGCGGATTTACAAAAGGCGGCTTGGTCTCGATAGAATTCCCCCTCACCCCGGCCCTCTCCCACGGGGATAGGGGGATTCATTTGCCATGCGTGGTAGGTTTGGGTGACTTTGTCTAAATCCTCTTGGCTAAAGTCGCGCAGCACCCGGTCTTTCATATAGCCAAGATTGCGGGCATCGATAAACAGGATTTCGCCTTGGCGCGCGCGTAAGGCTTTGCCGGTGGCGGAGGTGCGTGGGCCTTTGTTATTGGTTAAAAACCAGATGCAGGCGGGGATTTGGGTATTGGTGAACAACTGGCCGGGCAAGGCAACCATGCATTCCACCAAGTCGTTTTCGATCAATGCTTTGCGGATTTCGCCTTCGTTGTTGGTGTTGGAGCTCATGGAGCCGTTTGCGAGCAACAAACCCATGCTGCCGTTGGGCGCCAGGTGATACAGCATGTGTTGCAGCCAGGCAAAGTTGGCGTTGCCGCTGGGCGGTTTGCCGAACACCCAGCGCGGGTCGTCGTCACTAACGCCGGTATCCCACTCGCGCATATTGAACGGCGGGTTAGCCATCACAAAGTCGGCGCGTAAATCGGGGTGCTGGTCGTTGGTGTAGGTGTTGGCGGGTTCTTTGCCAAAGTTAAAATCGATGCCCCGGATCACCATGTTCATGGCGGCCAGTTGCCAGGTGGTGTGGTTGTATTCCTGGCCGTAGATGGAGACATCGCCAATACGGCCTTGATGCTCGCGGATAAAGTTTTCCGATTGCACAAAAAAACCGCCGCTGCCCATCGCAGGGTCATAGACGCGACCTTTAAAGGGCTCCAGCATCTGCACAATCAGGCTGACGATGGATTTTGGGGTGTAAAACTGGCCGCCTTTTTTGCCTTCGGCCAGGGCAAATTGGCCGAGAAAGTATTCGTAGACATGGCCGAGGATGTCTTTACTGCTGAGGCTGTCGTGTTTAAACGGAATGGTGGCGATTAAATCAATCAGCTCGCCCAGTTTGGCGGGGTCGATTTGTAAGCTGGTATAGCGTTTGTTGAGGATGCCTTTGAGTTTGGTGTTGTCTTGTTCGATGGCTTCCAGCGCGTGGTCTATCAATTGTCCGACCGAGCTGATGCGGGTGCACAGGCGTTTTTCGCTGTCGTCTTCCGGCGCTTGGGTCAGTACGTCACCGGCTTTGCTTAGCCAGATTACGCTGTTAATCACCACTTTGTTCTGGTTTTGCAAAAATTCCCAACGAGCCACTTTCGGCACCCAAAATACGTTGGTTTCGGCGTAGTAGTCGCGTTGTTCCAGCTCGGCGTTGATTTCGGCTTGGTATTCGGCGCTGTCCTCGCCGCCAAAGTCGCCGGGGTCGAGGTAGTATTCGTGATCCGGGTTTTTAAATTGCTCGGTTAGCTCTTGACGCCGGATATCAAACGAGTCGCTGACGTATTTTAAAAAGATTAAACCGAGTACGGTGTGTTTGTATTGCGAGGCGTCCAGGGTGGAGCGGAGCTTGTCGGCGCTGGTCCAGAGTTTTTTGTCCAGGTTGTTTAAAAACTGTTGTTCGTCGGTGTTGACCATGATTTTTGGATAGATTGTTATGATGGGCAAAGTCTAACGCGATTATTAAGCGTTTGGTATTGTTGAAGGCAGAAATTGGTTGGCTCAACAAGGCCGGATTTGTTTGAGTTTAGTTCAGTTTGTAAGTTTCTATGGTGAAGCTCGTTTTGTCGCCATTAGCATTAAACGCATTCCGGCAACATCAGAGTACTGTAATTGCAATTTGTAGATTCGGCCTTTAATTATTTGAGGTTGTTGCGTTACTCTTCGGCTTCGCTCGGGATGCGATTAGCTTCGCTGAGGATATTAGCGAGTTTGCGCATGGTCGGCTGCCGTTGGGCTCTCAAGCGAAGTTGAAGGGGAGTTAATGCTTCATAAGCCCGGATTAAAAACTAATAGTCAACAAAGTAGTTAACATTGTATATCAGAGCTTTAGAAATGTTTGAAAGGGTTCTACGGTCACCGTATCGCCGCTTAGCATTCCGTTACATGAGTTTGGTAGCACGATATAACAGTTTGCCTGGCTCATGGAGCTTAGCACATGAGAGCCTTGTTTGCTGAGGGAGGCAACTTGAAAATGACCATTGTCGTTTTGTGTCAAAATGCCGCGTTGAAATTCTTCCCGTCCGGGCGATTTTTTTACCGTATTTGTTAGTGTTGCTTCAAGGCGGAGTGGTCTGGATGCGGTTTCTCCGCAAAGCTGTTTAAGTGCAGGTGATACTATCTGTTGAAAAGTGGTGATGACGGCTATTGGATTTCCAGGTAATCCGAAAAAATAACACTTTTCTATGGATCCAAAGGCCAACGGTTTGCCAGGCTTAATGGCAATTTTCCAAAAATTGATGTTACCGCAGTTTGCCAGCGCCTCTTTGATGTAATCGGCATCACCAACAGATACACCGCCGGTGGTAATGATGACATCGACGTTTTTTGCAGCGTGCCTTAGTTGATTCGTTATTTGTTCTGGGTCATCGGGTAGGGCACCGAGATCGATTAACCGGTAACAGGGATCCGTTAATAAAGCAGCTAACATATAACGATTGCTGTCATATATTTTTCCAGATTCCAATGATTGGCCCAGAGCGGTCAATTCATCACCGGTGGAAAAACATGCGATTTTTAGTTGTCGAGTAACAGTAATTTGATTAATACCGGCTGACGCTAGCAACCCCAGATCACATGCTGTCAATTTTTTAGCTGATGGAAGAAGGCATTGTCCTTTTTCTATATCTTCGCCGACTGCTCGAACATTTTGATGTATCGGGGCATTGGCTGGAAATTGAATTTGCTTGCCATTGACTTGCACTTGTTCTTGCATAATGACTGAGTCAGCTTGCTCCGGTACGACGGCACCGGTAAAAATTCTGACGCATTGTCCGGCTTGCATTTGCCCGTGGTAAGGGCGACCCGCCCAGGACGTGCCGATAACAGTCAGTTCGCATGGCTTATTATGGTCAATATCGGCACTGGCATAAGCATAGCCATCCATTGCGGCATTTCTGTCGAATGGAATGTTAATAGGCGAGTTAATGGCTTCTGATGAAACACGACCTAACGCGTTTTTTAATTCGACCGATTCAACTTCACCAACAGTTTTAATAAAGGATTCAAGGTGTGCTAAGGCCTCTTTAATAGAGAGTAGGGGTTTGGCTTCCTGGCTACATAAGTCAATCATGATTTTTTCAGAAATTGGTGTTGGATAAACGCGACTATCAATTGCGGCTGGTTAATATCCAATTGTGTGATAGATGCCGGTACATTCAATTTTATATCCGTTGCAATTGCAATAATGTCTGGATCGTTAGGGTAGAGCAATGGACAGTTTAATGATGACCGATAAACTTCGATTTTAGGAAATTTTTCTTGTTTGAAACCTTCAACCAAAATCAAATCCAGTTCATATTGATCAAAAGCGCTTAACTGCTCGTTTAGACAAGGTTCTTGTATTGTTTGAAATTCCGTAATAATAGCTCGGCGGTATTTTGAAACCAGTAAAACCGATGAGGCTCCCGCCTCACGCAGACGAAAGCTGTCTTTTCCCGGTTGATCGATTTGGAAATTGTGATGACTATGTTTGATTAAACCAACTCGTAGGCCATCATTTTTAAGTAGTGGAATTATTTGGCTAAGTAATGTGGTTTTACCGGTGCCACTGGCAGCGGCAAAACCTAAAACCGGAATTTGAGCATTGTCCATGGCAAGCAAGCGTCAGAGTTTATCTAAACGGCTTATTCTAAGGTATTATTTATCCAGCCACTATCTGCGTGGTGTAAAACGGATCTTTCATTCTGGAGAAAAAGTTGATTCGAATTATTTTCGTTTTAATAGTTATCACTATTGCTTTCTTTTTGCTGCGACGTTTTCTGAAAACCCCTCCCGAACTAATGTCGAAGCGGCTGAAAACGCTCTCGCTGGGTGTTGTCGGCACATTGTTGGTTTTTTTGGCTGCGACAGGACGCTTAAACTGGCTTTTTGCTTTGTTGGGCGTTGTTGTGGCCTTTGCAGTTAGATTGTTGCCGATTTTGCTACGTTATGCCCCGGATCTTCAGCGTTTATGGATACATTTTACTGCTACAAAGCAACAAAGTTCAGGTCAGCGCCAGCACGCCAACGTGAAAGGTGATATGTCCAGTGAAGAAGCTTATGAAATATTGGGCCTTAAAATAGGTGCGTCAGAGCAAGAAATTATTGCGGCTCACCGTAAGTTAATGCAAAAAATGCATCCTGATCGAGGTGGCTCTGATTATTTGGCCGCTAAAATAAATTTGGCTAAAAAAATTCTACTCAAGTGATGCGGTGAAGTAGTTGATTCAAGCACGATGGTTCTTCATGGATTTAATAAGTTTGGTGGTTTTTTTAACGGCCTGCTCTCATTACGAGAACTATGCGCCTGTCTACATCAATAATCCCGATAATACCGATACGTTAAAAGAAGTTTTGCATGCCGCATCACAAACCGAGCATCCTACTTCTAGTAAAGTGAACAAACTCATAACTCAAAAATCAGTAAAAGAAAAAGATCCCGTTGTTAAATTTAACCTAAAAAGCAGTCCATCTGTGACTGTGTCTGAGCAAAAGTTGGCGGAAAAGCATAACGTGTCGGCTAAGTCTGTTAGTAATTTGTCTCAAAAGCGAGAGATGTCTAATGTTGACCCAAAAACTATCATTAGACATCATCAAAAAGACATCAGAAGCGTAAAGAATATTCAAGAAAAATCGCCCTCATTTGCCAATGCCAACGCGGTTCTAAAAAAACCACGAATTGCCGAAACGGACGCAAAAAAAACAAAAAATAAGCAAAAATCGTCAATTATTTCAATTGATAATAAAAAGATGTTAAAGTTGAACTTTCAGTGGCCGGTTAGGGGAAAAGTGCTTAGAAACTTTACTCAAACCCGTAATAAGGGCATTGATATAGCGGGAAAAATTGGCCAGAAAATTGTTGCCGCGAGTGGAGGGAAGGTGGTCTACAGCGGTCAAGGGTTGATTGGCTTTGGTAAGCTATTAATTATTAAACATAATAGTGAGTATTTAAGTGCCTATGCAAACGTAGGCAAGACAGAAGTCAGCGAAGGACAGCTGATAAAAAAAGGCCAATTAATTGCAAAGATTGGTCGAGCTGGATCAAAAAGAACCTCGTTACATTTTGAAATAAGAAAAAATGGAAAACCGGTAAATCCTATCAAGTATTTGCCATAAGTAATGACTTTCCGGCTTAAGCCGCATACCAGGGAGTTAACATGAAGGAAGAATTAATTGAACCTATGGATGATGATATTGGGTTACCTTTTGATGACGATTTATCCTTCGATGAAGAGTTTGAAGTTGATGAGGTGGTTGTAGATGTCGTAGAAGTTGGCCCTGATGCGCTGTCAGGTGATGAGCGAAGCGAAAGCAGCCTAGACGCCACTAGGATTTATTTGAATGCCTTAAGCCGCTCAAAGTTACTGACGGCCGATCAAGAAAAATTTTACGGCAAGAAAGCCTTACAGGGTGATCCAGAAGCTCGCAAAGTGATGATTGAGAGCAATTTGCGCTTAGTTGTAAAGATTTCTCGTCGCTATCTAAACAGAGGACTGCCGCTACTAGACTTAATTGAGGAAGGCAATCTGGGCTTGATTCGGGCGGTTGAAAAATTTGACCCGGATAGAGGCTTCAGATTCTCGACTTATGCGACTTGGTGGATACGCCAAACCATAGAGCGGGCAATCATGAATCAAACCCGGACTATCCGTTTGCCGATTCACGTCGTTAAGGAAATGAATACCTACTTGAAGGCGCAACGTCACTTGTCTCAATTACTAGACCATGAGCCAAGTGCGGAAGATATTGCCCGACATTTAGATAAGCCGGTGAGTAAGGTGGAAAAAATGCTTAGGCTGAATGAACGGGTAACTTCAGTTGATATCCCGGCGACACAGGATTTTGATAAGCCATTTTTAGAGTCTATTACGGATGTTGATAGCGCGCCCCATGACGAGCGCCTGCAAGAAAACGATATTAAGCAGAATATCACTAACTGGGTTTTACAGCTCTCAGAAAAACAGCGGGAAGTAGTTTGCCGTCGATATGGGCTTTGCGGGCATGAGAGTGC
Organism: Methylococcales bacterium; assembly: GCA_965247565.1. Taxonomy (GTDB): domain Bacteria; phylum Pseudomonadota; class Gammaproteobacteria; order Methylococcales; family Methylomonadaceae; genus CBDFHF01. Next base: position 653,682 of record CBDFHF010000001.1, read on the forward strand.
AACTCTTGAGCAAGTCGCCCAAGAGCTTGGTGTAACCAGGGAGCGAGTTAGACAAATTCAAATGGAAGCATTAAAAAGAATGAAAGAGATCCTGGAATTCAACGGATATTCCTTCGAGTCCATTTTCAATTAAGGTGCGCGAACTGCAATGGCCAGTCCCGATAATTGAAGACTTGCCCTTGCTCGCGCACTGTTGTGCAAGCGTTGAGTGATATTTCTGCGAAAACCCATTGCACTTTATTGAGTTCACCAATAGCTAAAATACCATTATCAGGAAATCCACGGTCTACTGGCGTATAGATGGCTGCCGCTCCGATGTTTTCATCAACCGCTTCAGACCAAGGTGCTTTACCTACAGTGGGTGATTGCACAACATAACACTGGTTCTCTAAAGCTCTGGATTGGCAGCCAATTCTTACGCGATGATAACCTGCCAGTGTATCGGTGCAGCTAGGAACCAAGATTAAGTTTGCGCCCATTTCCACCTGTTTTCTTGCCAGCATAGGAAACTCGCTGTCATAGCAAACATTAATGGCTATATTACCGTATTCTGTAGTGAAGCTTTTTAACTCTGTACCGCCTTGGATCAGCCACTGCTCATTTTCAAAGCGCGTCATCATGATTTTGTCTTGGTAATCAATCTGACTATCCGGTCTAAACAAGTAAGCGCGATTGCGGTATACACCGGTATCAATACTGATCGGAAAAGTTCCTGCCTGGATATAACACTGATATGTTTGCGCCAGCGTTTGATATAGACCTCTATAGTCTTCCTGCAAGGCTTGCATGGACAGCAATTGCTTATTTAACGATGAGTAAATATCTTTACCAAACAAGGATGCTAATTCCATGCTGCCATATTCAGGAAACACTAAAATTTTGGCATTTTGTTCTGCAGCGTCACCGACCCAGCGTTCAATTTTGCGCTCATAAGTGCGCCAGTTTTCCAAAAAACTGATGTCATATTGGGCAGTTGCAATTTTAACGTTCATGTTTAAGCCAGAATGTCATAGGTTTGGGAGTTTCTTCGGAATCATCCAGATCTTTCCAGCTATACGTGGTGTGTAATTCTGGGTGTTTAAAGTAGCCGCGTTTATTCCAGAACTGGTCCAAGGGCACATGATCAGCCGGTCGCCGAGGATGATCCGAGGGTCGTTCTACACAACAGAAAGTTATGTGTTTAAATCCGCCTAAGTCGGCGGCATGGGCTTCACGTTGTTCGAAAAAACGTACGCCAATACCCAAGCCACGATAATTGCTATCTAATACCGATTCGCTACAGTAAAAAATGTCATCTAGCGAATAACCGTGTTTCAAAAATGGCTTTTGCAGCTCAGTCGTTTCGTATTTCATGGGGATAGCTGTGGAAGCGCCGACGATTTTATCGTCATCGAAAGCTAATACAATCACACTGTCTGCACAATCAATATAGGTTTGCAGGTATTTCTTTTCATAATCCAGATTTCCGTCATACAAATAAGGAAAGTCTCGGAATACTTGAATTCTAAGTCGGGCAAGCTCAGGAATATAGGGTTGCAGAGCAACACCGCTCTTTCTTTCAATGCGGATGTTTTTAGACATGGCGTAATCGGGGTAAGCAAAAAAACGCTATTCTAGCTGAACTCGGCGAGCCGTTGTAAGCGCTTTATTGTGTAAAAAGAGCATCAAGTGAGCGCTTTAACAGCATCTTCGGTGCGAAAAAACAGCTTTCCAGGTGTAATTTGTTTCAGAAAGTCGGTTTTTTCAAGCTTATCCAGTACAGGGCCTTTTACTTCTGATAGATTTAATGTGACATTGGCCGTTTGCAGACTATGATTCAGCATTTCTAGTGCATCTAATGCGGTGGCATCTATATCGTTAACGGAAGCCAGAATTAACACTATGTGGCTAATGTCAGGCTGCCGTTTTAATTCCAGCGCCACAAATTCTTCAATAAAATTAACATTAGCGAAAGTGATGCTCTCATCAATTCTTAATAATAATAAATTGCGCCAGGTTTCTACCTGATGGCGCTTGATATTACGGTAATGTTCAGTATTGGCAATTCTGCCTACCACGGCAATATGCGGTTGACTGGTCTTGCGTAAGTGGCTGGCGATGGTCAAGACTATACCTAAAGAAATACCTTCTTCAATACCAAATAGTAAGACACCCAGCAAAGTAACCATTTCGGCAATGCCATCACCGCGATCATAACGCCAAGTTTGTATAATGTTACCGAGTTTTACCAAAGGCATAATAGCAACCAAAATAATCGCTGCTAAGGCTGCTTTAGGAATGTTTGCGAACCATTGGCTAAAAAAGATGACTGCTATCGCTAGAAACCCTGCTGCAATAATCATGGCCATTTGGGTGCGGGCACCAGCCGAAAAGTTAACCATCGTTCGACTAAAACCGCCAGCCACTGGCATACCACCAGAAATGCTGGCAGCCAAGTTAGCGAAGCCTAGGGCGATAAGTTCCTGGTTGGGGAGTATTTTCTCGCTTCTTAAATTGGCAGTGACTTTGGCAATTGCCACACTTTCTACATAAGCAATGAGCGCGATAAATGCGGAGTAAGAAAGTAACAGTTGCCATTTTTCCTGGTTAAAAAAATGTACATTGAGTTTAGGAAAACCAGCGGGAACTTGACCCACCACGGCGACGTGCTGGCTGCCCAAATTAAAATAGCCTACTGCGGTTGTCGCCAGCATAACGGTAAGCAACGGCCCGCATTTACTGAGCGCGGTAATCCAGGTGTCTTTTAGGCCAAACTTATTTAGCATTGAGGGTAACGGCTTGCTAAAAAAGACTAATAGAAGCAAGGTAGCAAGACCAATCGACAATGTTGCCTGATTATAATCAGCAAGATAGTTTAAGTAACAGCTTAATTCAGTAGCGCAATTTGGACTTGCCAAGCCGAACATTTGAGGTAGCTGGCTCGCTATAATTAAAATAGCTGCTCCACTGGTGAAACCTGTTAGCACTGGATGGCTGATAAAGTTTACTAATCCCCCCATGCGTAGCAGCGCCATCAGTAACATGATGAGTCCGCTTTCAGCAGCCAGAATTATCGCGCTTTCAACAGGATGGCCTAAAGCACTGAGTTCGGGTGATTTTAAAGCACCGGCGATCATAATAGCTGCGATGGATACAGGGCCGACTGATAAGGTTCTGCTGGTGCCAAACAGCGCGTACAAAATAGGCGGTAAAATACTGGCATAAAGTCCTAATTGTGGGGGCAGACCAGCCAGAATGGCGTAAGCTATCCCTTGAGGGACCAGTAAGATTGCAGTAATGATACCCGCAAATAAATCGCCGTTAAAATCTTGGCGGGTATAGCTTTTTAGCCAGTCCATGACTGGAAACAAATGGCTTAATAGGGCCTTGTATTGAGTCATCGGCATTGCAGTATATTTTCCTTACTCCAGGTTATTTTAGTTAAGCTTTGGACAGTGAGACCTTATAAAACCAATTCACACATAAGGAACTTGATGCGGCCAACTTTTGCGCATCAAGTTATCTCATCAGTTATTTACGTCTGGCATTTAACACTTGTCTGCGATCCAGTTGACCGGCGCCCAGAGCAATTTGCAGTTTGCGCCTATCCTCTTTGATCAAACGTCGTTCCTCTTCCTTCAGGTTTTTAGCGTAGGAAGCTAAATGCGGAATATCAAAACGGTAACCTTTCAGCATTAATACCCAATACATCCATGGAAAGCCCATAACTTTTCCTAGCCACCAGATATATCGGCTTTTCCTAGGATCCAGCCAAGGAAATGAAGGAGTTACTTTGCCGCCATAAGAAAATTCCGCTAACAATACACCGTTTAACGAGGTAGTCAGTGGACAAGATCCGTAACCGTCATAGCCCTCTTGCAATGATTTACCGTTAATTAGAGCAAGAATATTGTCAACTACCACAGGCACTTGTTTACGAACTGCCGCCGCGGTTTTGGCATTGGGTGTTGAACCGGCATCGCCTAGGCCGAAAATATTAGCGAATTGATTATGCTGTAACGTTTTTTCATTTAAATTGACCCAGCCCGTCGCATTGGCTAATGGACTGGCTTTAATAAAGTCAGGCGCACTTTGCGAAGGTGTGACGTGAATCATGTCGAACGTTTTAGTTACTTGATGTTTGTTGCCGTCAATATCAGTCGCCTCGAAAGTGGCGGTTTTAGTGCTTCCATCGATGGCTATCAAGTTATAGTTAAAATTGGTTTTTATACCGTAGCCTTTAACTACTTTGTCTAGCGCTCTGGCAAAAAAAGGAATGCCAAACATGGCAGGACCGGCATTGCAAAATTCGACATTGATTTTATCCAGAAGGCCTTTTTTACGGAACCGATCTGCCGCCAGATACATGATTTTTTGTGGCGCACCAGCACACTTAATCGGCATGGGCGGTTGCGTGAATAAGGCGGTACCAGACTGCAGATTTTTGATGCATTCCCAGGTGTATTCCACATAATCAGCAGAATAATTACTGCACACACCATTCTTACCCAAGGTTTCGTTTAAACCCTGAATCTTCTGCCAATCCAATTGCAGGCCAGGGCAAACTACTAGGTAGTCGTAACTGACAGCATCGCCGGATCTAAGAGTAACTGTATTGTTTTCTGGTTGAAATGTTTCCGCGTAGTCCTTGATCCACGTTACTGTGGGGTGGATTAAGTCTTTTTCATCGCGAGCGGTTTGTTTTAAGGTGTAAGCACCGCCGCCGATAATGGTGAAGCCAGGTTGGTAATAATGGGTTTCTGATGGCTCGATAATGGCAATATCAATTGTCGAGTTCTGACGGCGCATGTTATTGGCAACAGAGACGCCCGCCGCGCCACCGCCAATAATTAAAAGAGTATGGTGTTTGTTTATCATAAGATCTTCCCAAAGGTACGTTTTTTATTTTTATTAGGATTGCATCGGTACAAAGCCTACAACTTTGTACCTGATTTTTTTGTAATTAATTGCTTTTTTGCCAAGCTTCGTAACCACCGACCATGGACAGTACATTAGTATAGCCAAGTTGCTGCATGGTTGAGGCGGCTAGTGCAGAGCGATTGCCGCTCCGGCAGTAAATTAAAACTGCTTTGGATTTATCGGCCAACTCCGGGACATTACCAATTTTAAATTCCAATACACCGCGTGGCAGCAAAATGGAATTATCAAGGTGGCCAGCTGCATATTCGCTTTCTTCACGGGTATCCACCACCACAATATTGCCTTCAGCAATCAGTTGTTTTGATCTGTCCACATTGATTTCGGTAATCTGTTTTTGTGCCGACATCACTAGGTCTTTTACAGTAACCTCACTGCGCGCTTCACAGGTTTCTGCTCTACGTGCTACTGCATCTTGGCGTTCATTTTCATCCAGTCCACAGTATCGATTAGCCGGAACGGATTCATCGATCAAACGAGGTTTAGGTAAATTCAGATTATTCATGATTTCTACGAATTGCTCTCGCGACTTACCTGCCAAGCGTGGGTTGGTGGTGCGTTCTTGGATAATATTGCTGACCCAGCGCTGCTGATAATCATGACCCGGATAGACTAGGGTGTCATCTGGTAAAGTGAATAAGCGTTGGGTGATGGAATCGTACAAAGCTTCCGGGCTACCGCCTTGGAAATCGGTGCGCCCACAGCCGCCAATGAATAAAGAATCACCCGAAAATAAACGATCCCGCCATAGATAGGACGTGCAACCCGGTGTGTGTCCAGGCGTAGAAATAGCTTTAATTTGTTCGTTGCCGCCCAGTTTAAAGATATCGCCGTCATGCAACTGAATATCAGCCAATTGCGCACCACCGAAGCGGCTTACACAAGTGTGTGCACCGGTTCGTTGCCGTAATAAACCGCTGGCGGTTATGTGGTCAGCGTGAACATGAGTCTCAAAGGAGTATTTTAGAGTTAAGCCGTGCTTTTCAAGTAAGGCAAGATAATCATCAATATGCGTGTTAACTGGATCGATGAACGCCGCCTGCTTGCTTATCGGGTCGGCTATGAAATAAGTATATGTCCAGGTCTCTGGATCGAATAATTGTCTGAATAGCATTGATGTTTCTCCGTAGGTATTGGTTGAAGTATCGTTGCATAAACTTATAGCACTGAGCATGCCAATTGAGTGAGAAAGTTTTGTAAACTATGCGCAAAATGCCTTAATTGTCTTGAGTATTTATGTTAAGTTATTGATATAAATAGTGCTATCTATATCAATAATAAGCTGAATTGAGAGTTTATAAATTTTAGGGCGCCGCTTATAAAACACTATTGATGTCTCATATTAATATACAGAGAAACATAATGTGTCTCATTATGTTTCAATGAAACGTTTTTGCCCGTATCTATTCCGTTGCAAGTCCTTCTTTATCCCAGGCATTCAAACCGCCCGCCATGTTTAAGGTCTGACTAAATCCAGCACCCTTTAAAGTTTCATAGGCTTTTGCAGAACGTCTACCACTCTGACATTGGGTAATAATAGGGCTGTTTTTGTAAGGTGTTAGTTCAGCTAAGCGCATCGGTAACTGGTCCAGCGGAATGTGAATCGCCCCCGGAATATGTTTTGCATTCCATTCTTTGTCTTCACGAACATCAATAATGATCGCTTTCTTTTCTGCCTGCAGAGCCGCCGCTTGTTTGGGGTTAATGTCATTTGCATCGGAGGCTGCACAACCAGTTAAAAGCAATCCGGCTAGCACAGCAAATTGGGTGATTTTCAAATTGGTCACTGTTGATTCCTAGTTATAGCGAGTTGTTGGACAAAATAATCGATAGATCACAAGCGAGTAGATTAACAGATAAGCTATCTCTGTCTAAAAAATAGCTCTCACATTCTAAAGCATGAATCTATCAAGCGCTAAGAATGGGCATTTCTGGTAAAAAATGGCTACAAGGCAGTTTTGATGTTAATTTTTTTGATCGATTTCGTTTAAAAAAGTGTGTCATATGACACACTTTTTTAAAAAAATAAGGTATATGACCTATTTTTTTGAAAGATTACAACATTTTAAATATATCAACTGCTTTTTCAAAAAATAAAATATTGTTAAATAACAATTTGTTATGTATTTTAAATATTAATAAAGATTAACTGGCGCGAGCTTTGCATATTAAGGAAAAAATAACAACAAATCAGGGGATGGTCAGTATATGTTGCAAGTTCGAAATTATTTTAAGTTAGGGGTCGCTTTGACCACGGTTATATTTTTATTCGTTTTGGGGATTGAAGTTACCCAAGCCGCCAAAGCCCCACCCGCGCCACTGACCATCAAATCCGCCGTTTACAATAAAAAAGCGGCCAAGCTCACCGTGAAAACCGTGGTCAAAAACACCACTGGCTTACTGACCTTACTGCACGGTAAAGGCGGCGTATTGGGTCAAACCCGAGACAACAAACATACCTTTAGCATTCCTTTAGCCCAACTGGGTGATATACCTTGTCAAGTCGAAGTGCGCTTGGGTGATTTAAAAGTCAACCGAACGGTTAAAGGTGCCTCCGCCGATTGCAAAAAAGTCCCGATCTGCACCGTGCTGTCCCCGGTTGAAAATGCCAGCGCTGCCTATAACCAGAACACGCCATTTGAAGCGCAGGTAATTCTCAAAGACAAAAAAGCCGGACCGATCCACTATGAGTGGGATTTTGCTGGTGGCGTGATGGGTCATCCATCCGGACAACTGCCCGGCACCGGGAATGTTAAAGCAGACGCCACCTTTGTGCGCAACAACAGTCGCTACCGGGTACGCTTTACCGCCACCGATGCCCTAGGCCGACGCTGCGAATCCAGTGTCAATGTCGTGGTTGGCACCCTACCTGCCGGCTTGCCAAATATCGCGCCTCTGGCCGAAGCCGCCCAGCAAAGTGCACCGACTAAAGCCAATGCCCTACAAAAAGCCGCTGGCGAACGAGTCGTTTTGCCATATCAGGATTGGACCATGCAAACCGCCACCGATGCGCGCACCGTGCCCAATGTCTATGTAACTTATGGCCCACAAGTCAACAATATCCTGGCCACCGTGTACGAGAAAGCCCGTAAACCGCCGGTAATCGGCTCGGACAAACTGGAATTGCGTTATTCTGCGGCCAGCAATCCCGCTGATCCGGTAGGACCCAATTCCATCAACTCCACCAGTCAGAACTGGCCATTGAATGCGTCCCTGCAACAAGCCGATCTGCAAAAAAGTGATTATTTTGAACGTTATGTACGCCCCGCTAACGCTATTTTAGCGGATGGTTATTATAGCTACAGCTTTGCCGGCTTTCTGACCCCGGAACTGGCCAGTGCGGCTGATGAAGGTTATCACGATAATAGCTCCACTTCGCACTTAAACTCGGACCACGGCCGTTACATGCCTGGTATTGCCGCGCCTTATGCGGCTAATGATCCACAACTGTTCAGCAAATACAGCGATAATGACAGCGCTTTTATGGCGCAGATGCTGCCACTCACCGACATCGACGACAGTGGCCGAGTGAATCCGACCCCGTTATACCGCATTGAAGCACGCAATCCGGGAACGGCTACCCCAGTCACCATGACAGACCTGGCGGTCACCGCCAGTCGGGATTTTCATTGCCGAGAATGCCATGCCAAGGGCAAGATGGCAGCAAAGCGAGATATTTCAATGGCCGATCCTGATTATCAGCTGCTTTCGCTTTCCCATGAGCCAGACAGCGACAGCCTGTTCGATCAGGAGTATGCAGCTGTTTGGAATACACTCGGCCTACACCCTAAATCGAAATCTCTTACTGGAAGAACGGATTTTGGCGGTTCAACTACCGATAATGATGGAAATCTCACCATTAACAATGACGGCCCGGCAGGCTGTAGTGATGCCAGCGGCAATTGCCATACCACAGTATTACAGACCACCGCATTTGGTAAGCCACTTGGGGATAGATATAAAGGTGGAAAACTTTCCTATGCCATACATCGCTGGCATAGTTTCTTCCAATACAATACCACCAAAGACGACATAATTCGGTACGATACGCTAGGTGGCGGTTACCCAACATTCGTTGATCCGGAAAACAACTGGGATCCGAAAACCGGCTCAATACCTAACAGTCTGTTCCCTGTGAAAGATGCCAATGGCAACATGCTGCCTATGGAGCAAAATTGCCTGAAATGCCACGGTGGTCAGCGGGAACAAAGCTATCGGGATCGCATGTTTACTGCCGGAGTGACTTGTTATCAATGCCATGGCGATATGATGGCAGTCGGCGGATACATCAAATCCACTCCCGGCGCGGACGGCAGTATCTATCGTCAACCCTGGATTGATGAGCCGGACTGTGGCTCCTGCCATACCGGCAATGCCAACCAAGGCAAAACCGGCAACGAAGACTTTTTCAGCGGTGGGGTCAAACGGCTGGCTTTCGATAAAAATGACCGGACCGCCACACCACGGCAACCCGATAGGTTAAGCCCGGATGAGATTCGCTTTGCCGTGCCCATCACCACGATGGCGTTGGGTAATTCTGACACCAGCAGCACGCCTGATTCCGAAGGCAACTACAAACCCTTCACAACTAAAGCGCCATTGTATCGGGCCGGTAAAGACAACCACGGCCAAGTACCCTGCGGCGCTTGCCACGGAGCAGCCCATGCTATTTGGCCGAACCGTGATCCGAATGCCAATGACAATGTCACCGCCATGCAACTGCAAGGCCATAATGGTTCTATTGCCGAATGTTCGGTGTGCCATACCGCCGACTCGTTTGCTAAGTTTGAAGACCTTGACGAAGGTGTTAGAGCGGCTGATGCTAAAACCGGCATTTTAGGCGGGCCGCATAATCTGCACCCGATCAATGATCCGAACTGGTGGAAACAAGCTGGTGGCGACACCGTCGATTCCACGCCGAACAAACCGAAACGGAAAGGCGGCGCTATCAAAGGTGGCTGGCATAACGACTATGCCAAAATACCCGGCAGACAGGGTGAAGACCAATGTGCAGCCTGTCATGGTAATGATCACTTAGGCACGCGTTTGTCAAAAACGCCAGTGGACCGGGAATTTGTTAACGAAAAAGGCAAGAAAGTCAAAGTCAAAGCCGGTACCCCGATTGGCTGTCATTTGTGTCATACCGTGGAAAAGAGCTGTACTGCCTCACCCAGTGGCACTAATTGTGGCAAGCCGTCTGAACAGGTCACCAAGTCCGGCAATCAAGCGCCGGTGATTACTTCCTCTGCAGACACCCAGGTGATAATCGGGGAAGATTATCATCATGACGTTGAGGCAACCGATTTAGAAGGAACCCAACTCAATTACCAATTCTTAGCTCAACCGGCAGACGGAGCCAGTATCGATGCAAATACTGGGGCAATCTCCATTCCTGCAAAAAGCGTAAAGGCGGTAGCAGATGGAAGTCACAGTGGTCACTTTAATTTTGCCTCGAACCACCACACGCTTTTATTCCTGACGCAGTACCACGTCATTGTACGTGACAGCCAGGGCGCACAATCCGCTCAGCTGGTAAGAGTTAACTTCGATTGTCCAACCGGATTGATATGGGGCGGGGTAATAGCGGATGGGGTGATGACAAATGCTTGCGTTAAGATCGCATTGTCTTCTTCTAATCCCACTTATGCACTCGTTGGCGGAGACATTTATCGATATCAAGTAATTGCTCACCAACGCAGCGATGAACCACTCACTTATAGCCTGACCGGGCAACCGCAAGGCATGACTATCGACAGCAAAACCGGGTTGATTACTTGGCCAACACCTGCCAACCTGACTGATTGGCCACATTTTACGATTACCGTCAGTAATGGCCAGGGCGATTCGGTCACGCAGCAAGTGGATTTACTAGTGTGTTCCTCTCCACAGCATTTGGATAAAAATCAAAGTTGTCTGGGGCCGGTTACCATTAGCTCTGGTCAGAGCATAAATGGCATTAACGCCGGGGAAGCATACACGGATACGGTGGCTGCCAGCCATGCCAATAACCTGCCGATTAGCTATAGCGTGACTAATGCGCCAACCGGTATGAGTATTGACGCGAGCAGCGGGGTAATTAGCTGGTTAGCTCAGGCTACGGCATCTGGTCTGGTTAGCTTTACAATTAAAGCGTTTGACGAGCAAGGTGGAGTAGCCCAAACAAACTGGTCTATCACGGTATGTGCAGCGCCGGAAATTTGGGATGGCAGTGCCTGTAAAGGTCCTATTGACTTTACTTCGTATCCACCGCCAGGACTAGATGTAGGGCAAACCTACCAGTATCAAGTGACCACCACTCATACCAATGGCTTGCCAGTGACTTACAGCTTAGGCGATGAATTGCTTGATCCAAGCGATCATAGTCGTCAGCCTACTCCTAAGCCTGCCAGTATGAGTATCGATTCACAAACGGGGTTGATCAACTGGGTCGCGGAAGCACCGCCCATTGAAGTTGGTGCTGCCTATTTCTCGGTGATTGCTACCGATAGTCAAGGATATGTTTCCAAACAAGGCGGGCAAATACAAGTCTGCGTACCGCCTTACAATTGGGACGAAAATATGGGCACTTGCCGGGGGCCATTACGTATTACGTCGACGCAACCAGTCTTTGGATTGGATGTCGGACAAACCTTTAGCTATCAGGTGACCGCCACAGAAGCTAACCCGGCAGGTTTGCCGATCACCTACAGCTTGAACAACCTATATCCAGAAACTATCAATATGACCATTGATGCTAACACCGGTCTGATCACTTGGGTAGCTGCTGAAGATCCCAATAATATCGGTGCGCAGATTCAGTATCAGATAACCGTGACTGACACCCTGGGGCAGGTGGAGTCGCAATCAGGTTACTTAACTGTCTGCGCACCACCTCAGCATTGGAACGCTGAAAACCAGGGTTGCTTGTGATTAGCAGAGTGAAATAGATGAGATCTGCTAATTGATAATCCAAACCCTGTTTTACCGGCCACAATGGAAAATTCCATTGTGGCCTTTCTTTAACTTTAAATCCGACTCTCTAGTTGATTATGGACCGTTCGACTTACAAATTGCTTCAAACTCCACATCTGCTAGCGATATTTTGGTTGTCCGTATTGTGTTGCACAATCGTCCAAGCCGCCAAGCCCCCAGCGCCACTGACCATCAAATCCGCCGTTTACAACAAAAAAGCGGCCAAGCTCACCGTTAAAACCGTAGTCAAAAACACCAGCGGGCTGCTGACTTTACTGCACAACAAAGGCGGTGTACTCGGACAAACCCGAGACAACAAACATAACTTCAGCATTCCTTTAGCCCAACTGGGTGATATACCTTGTCAAGTCGAAGTGCGCTTGGGTGATTTAAAAGTCAACCGAGCGGTTAAAGGCGCCGCCGCCGATTGCAAAAAAGCCCCTATCTGTAACGTGCTGTCACCGATTGAAAACAGTAATGTTGCCTATAACCAGAACACGCCCTTTGAAGCGCAGGTGATTCTCAAAGACAAGAAGGCCGTTCCAATCAGTTACGAATGGGATTTTGCCGGTGGCGTGATGGGTCATCCATCCGGACAACTGCCCGGCACCGGGAATGTTAAAGCAGACGCCACCTTTGTGCGCAACAACAGTCGCTATCGGGTACGCTTTACCGCCACTGATGCTGTTGGACGACGCTGCGAATCCAGTGTCAATGTCGTGGTTGGCACCCTACCTGCCGGCTTGCCAAATATCGCGCCTCTGGCCGAAGCCGCCCAGCAAAGTGCACCGACTAAAGCCAATGCCCTACAAAAAGCCGCTGGCGAACGAGTCGTTTTGCCGTATCAGGACTGGACCATGCAAACCGCCAGTGATGCGCGCACCGTGCCGGATGTCTATGTAGTCTATGGTCCACAGGTCAATAACATCAATGCCACGGTTTATGAGAAAGCCCGTAAGCCGGTAGTGCTGGGTTCCGATAAAATCGAGCTGAAATACTCTGCAACCAGCAACCCGGCTGATCCGATAGGCGCTAATTCTATTAACTCTACCAGCCAGAACTGGCCGGTCGGAACCCCGCTGATGCAAGCAACGCTGCAAAAGAGCGATTTCTTTGAAGCTTATGTACCTCCCGCCAGCGCCAGTCTGGACGAAGACAGTCAAAGTTATAGCTTTTCTGACTTTCTGTACCTTTATAGATTTATTGCTGGTACTGAAGACACCGCTAATAACACCGGTACTGCCGCACCCCTGAGCTCCCAAGGGTATCTAATCCCAGAACTAGCCAGTGAGAGTGTCGCCGACGAAGGTTATCACAGCACCAAACTGAATCCGCCAACAAATCCGGATCATGGCCGCTATATGCCTGGTATTGCCGCGCCTTATGCCACCAACGACCCGCAGCCTTTCAGTAACTATGATCATAACGACAGCGCCTTTGCTGCACAGATGTTACCGCTCACTGACATCGACGATACCGGCAGGATCAATCCGTACCCGTTGTTTCGTATCGAAGCTCGGGATGCGGATGTTAATTTTCCAGTTTCAACGACCGATATCGTAGCTAATTCCGGACGTGATTTACATTGTCGCGAGTGCCATGCTAAAGGTAAGATTGGTGCAAGCTCCAATGCACGCTTGTATAACGATGGACACCAGCATGGTGGTATTTCTCGCAGTTTTTACGAGCCGAAAAGTGATAGCATCTACGATCAGGAGTATGCGGCTATCGGGAATATCGTTCATATCCATCCGGCATATGGCATTAAAGGGGCTGAAGATAAGGGAAATGAAAAAACTGATGCCAATGGAGCTCTGGTTGTCGGCCGTAATGGCCCTGCCACCTGCAATAACACTGGGTGCCATAGCTCAGCAATAATGAGAACACCTTATAAACAAGGACTTCATACTCCCTCTACAAGCTCGCCGCTTTCTACAGATATGCACCGCGATCACGGCCAAATGCAATATAACGCCAACAAAGATGACATCCTTCGAGATAGCCATGGTAAGCGGGTGCGTCTTGATCCGGCCAAGATCTGGGATTCAAAAACAGGGTCAATACCTAACAGCTTATTTCCAGTTAAAGACCCCAACGGCAAAATACTGCCGATGGAAGAAAACTGTCTTAAATGTCATGGCGGCATGCGCGAGCAATGTTACCGCGATCGCATGTACACCGCAGGTGTGACTTGCTACCAGTGCCATGGTGATATGTTGGCAGTTGGCAACAGTTTCAAGAAATCCACTCCTAGTGCGGATGACAACTCCTATCGCGAGCCTTGGCTTGATGAACCAGATTGCGCGTCTTGCCATACCGGCAACGCCAATCGCGGCAAAACCGGCACTGACGGCTTTTTTAGTGGGGGAGTGATGAGAACGGCCTTCGATGAAAGCGATCCTTCAGCAACCTCGCGTCCAGCAGACCCGTTCAATCCAGACCAAATTCGCTTTGCAATACCCGTGGCGGCCATGGATATTGGTGATGCAGAACGATCCGATAGTGGGAAGTTTATTCCCTTTACCACCAAAACACGCCTATTTCGTGCGGGCAAGGATAACCACGGACAGGTTGCTTGTGCAGCTTGTCACGGTGCCGCCCATTCCATTTGGCCCAATCGTGATCCGAATGCCAATGACAATGTTACTGCGTTTCAATTGCAGGGCCATAGCGGGCCGATTACCGAATGTTTTGTGTGTCATACCGCAGATTCTTTTGCTAAGTTTGAAGACCTGGATGAAGGTGTTAAAGCGATCGATGCCAAAATCGGCATATTGGGTGGGCCACACAACATGCATCCAGTCGATGATCCTAACTGGTGGAAACAAGCCGTAGGCGATATTGTCGATTCGACCCCTAACCAACCCAAACGCAAAGGCATAATCAAAGGTGGTTGGCATAATGATTACGCTAAGATAGCCGGAAGGGCTGGCGAAGACCAATGTTCGGCTTGTCACGGCAATGATCATTTGGGTACACGCTTGTCGAAAACACCTGTAGATCGAGAATTTGTTAATGAGAAGGGTAAAAAAATCAAAGTCAAAGCGGGTACACAAATTGGATGTCAACTTTGTCATTCGATAATCAAGAGTTGTAGTGCGTCGCCCAGTGGCTCTAACTGCGGTAAGCCGTCTGATCTGGTAGCTGGGACGACTAATTTGGCGCCGGTGATTACATCGACAGCGGCTACTCAAGTTGTCGTTGGTGAAGAATACCGTTATGAGATGAAAGCGAACGACCCTGAAGGAAGTGGGCTCAGTTATCAGTTGGCTAGAAATTACTCTAGTCTAATTGACACTCATTACATGGATACGCTGACGGGGGTATTAAATATCCCTGCCGACAAAATAGCGACGTTAACTAAGGGTTACGACTCCACCAACCAGCTTTTTCTGTTTGATTACCAAGTAATAGTACGCGACAGCAAAGGCGCGCAAACCGTGCAATCCGTAAAGGTTAGCCTGGAATGCCCAACTGAATTAATATGGGATGTGATCACCTCTACTTGTACTAAAATCACCATCATATCAAGACCAACCGTGGACGGACTAGACGCTGGTCAAGTCTATAACTATAAGGTGGAAGCCAAACAGCGCAGTGGAGAGCCACTTAGTTATGGACTGACCGGGCAGCCAGAAGGTATGACGATAGACACTAATACTGGGCTTCTTACCTGGTACGAAACTAACAATCTGTTGGATGCTAACAATATCAATTTTACGGTGATTGTCAGCAACTCCCAAGGGGATTCTGTTACGCAGCCAATTTCTCTGGCGGTGTGTGGAGCGCCGCTTCATTGGGATGAAACCGCCAAAACGTGTCTGGGGCCGGTTAATTTCACCTCAGATCCCAGTATGATTAAAGGTATCACTGTCGGGGAGACTTATACTTATCAGAGTAACGCCACTCAAGCGGGTAATTTACCGCTCTCTTATAGTTTGACCAGTTCGCCCGAAGGTATGAGCATCGATAGTAAAACCGGTCTGATTAACTGGGTAGCACAGGCCAGTGAGTCTAACCAAATTAATTTTATTGTTAATGCCAGTGACTCAACATATACAGCACAGCAATTTGTTAGCCTGAACGTCTGTGTTCCGCCAGCACTCTGGGTTGCGAGTACTGAAGCCTGTATAAATTCGATTGAGTTCACTTCGAGTCCGGTTGGGGGTATAGATGCTGGCCAACTATATAAATATCAGGTTAGCACGACCCATGCTAAAGGTTTGCCGATAACTTACAGTTTGGGTGACTATCCGAGTACCCCGGATCAGGCGTACCCAACGAAGCCGAATGGTATGACTATCGACTACTCGCAGACGGGTTTGATTAGTTGGACAGCTGAGTCGCAACTTGCCAATAGCGGCTATGCCTATTTCGCCGTAATCGCCACGGATAGCACGGGGCTCTCAGCACGTCAGACGCTGCAGGTATTTGTCTGCGAATCGGGAACGAATTGGAGTGAAACATTGAGTACATGTCGGGGCGATGTGCGCATTACCTCAGTCCAGCCAGTCCAGGGCCTTGATGTTGGGCAAACCTTTAGCTATCAGGTTACGGCTACAGATGAAAAGCCCTCGAGTTTGCCTATTACTTATAGCCTGAGCAGCTTGTATCCGGAAAGTATTAATATGAGTATTGATGCCAACACCGGATTGATTAATTGGGTGGCTACTGCAACGGAGGATCCCAACAATCCAAGTGTATCCATTCAGTTTGTAGTAACTGCAACCGATACTCTTGGGCAGGCGGAGTCACAAGGGGGTAGTTTGACTGTTTGTGTGCCTCCCCAACATTGGAACGCTGAAAACCAGGGTTGCTTGTGATTAGCAGAGTGAAATAGATGAGATCTGCTAATTGATAATCCAAACCCTGTTTTACCGGCCACAATGGAAAATTCCATTGTGGCCTTTCTTTAACTTTAAATCCGACTCTCTAGTTGATTATGGACCGTTCGACTTACAAATTGCTTCAAACTCCACATCTGCTAGCGATATTTTGGCTGTCCGTATTGTGTTGCACAATCGTCCAAGCCGCCAAGGCCCCCGCGCCACTGACCATCAAATCCGCCGTTTACAACAAAAAAGCCGCTAAGCTCACCGTGAAAACCGTGGTCAAAAACACCACCGGCTTACTCACCTTACTACACAACAAAGGCGGTGTACTCGGTCAAACCCGAGACAACAAACATACCTTTAGCATTCCTTTAGCCCAACTGGGTGATATACCTTGTCAAGTCGAAGTGCGCTTAGGAGATTTAAAAGTCAACCGAGCGGTTAAAGGTGCCGCCGCCGATTGCAAAAAAGCCCCTATCTGTAACGTGCTGTCACCGATTGAAAACAGTAATGTTGCCTATAACCAGAACACGCCCTTTGAAGCCCACGTTATCCTGAAAGACAAAAAAGCCGGACCGATCCACTATGAGTGGGATTTTGCTGGTGGCGTGATGGGTTATCCATCCGGACAACTGCCCGGCACCGGGAATGTTAAAGCAGACGCCACCTTTGTGCGCAACAACAGTCGCTACCGGGTACGCTTTACCGCCACCGATGCCGTAGGCCGACGCTGCGAATCCAGTGTCAATGTCGTGGTTGGCACCCTACCTGCCGGCTTGCCAAATATCGCGCCTCTGGCCGAAGCCGCTCAACAAAGCGCCCCCAGCAAAGCCAATGCCTTACAAAAAGCCGCTGGCGAACGAGTCGTTTTGCCATATCAGGATTGGACCATGCAAACCGCCAGTGATGCGCGCACCGTGCCGGATGTCTATGTAGTCTATGGTCCACAGGTCAATAACATCAATGCCACGGTTTATGAGAAAGCCCGTAAGCCGGTAGTGCTGGGTTCCGATAAAATCGAGCTGAAATACTCTGCAACCAGCAACCCGGCTGATCCGATAGGCGCTAATTCTATTAACTCTACCAGCCAGAACTGGCCGGTCGGAACCCCGCTGATGCTAGCAACGCTGCAAAAGAGCGATTACTTTCAAACGCCGGGCGATCCGGCCACGAGCTTAACTCATACCAGTTACAGCTTTGCCGGTTTTCTGACCCCGGAGCTGGCCAGTGCGGCTGATGAAGGCTATCACAGTGCAACGCTCAGCCCACCGCTAAATCCCGATCATGGCCGGTATATGCCCGGCATCGCCGCACCTTATGCCGTCAATGATCCACAGCCATTCAGTGAATATGTGCCTGACGACAACCGGTTTGCTGCACTCATGCTGCCGCTCACTGACATAGACGACAGTGGTCGGGTTAATCCGACTCCGTTGTTTCGAGTTGAAGCGCGAGACGTTGGCAACAATACCCCGGCTTCGGCGACAGATATTGTGGTGAACTCCGGGCGAGATTTACATTGCCGGGAATGTCATGCTAAAGACAAAATAGGCGCCACTATGGCTCGATCAGCGACCAGCGGTAATGGTGGCCACAACCATAATGGAGCAGATCGTCCACTTAACTTTTATGAGGCTGACAGCGATAGTCTATTCGATCAGGAATATGCGGCTATTCGCAATATTGGTAAAATTCACCAATACCGAGAACCTCATGGTGTCAATGCCTGGAAATGGATGGAACACGGCAACGTAGATCAGGACGAAAATGGCAATCCAGTCACTTTTAACGGCGGTCCTTTAGGATGCAGTAACAGCGACTGTCATATCTCTGCGATCTCAAAAGCACCTTATAAGAAAACTCTGTTCGCTAAAGCAAGCGATGGCGGGCCACTTTCTTCTACAATTCACCGCTATCATGGTCAACTACAATACAACGCTGCTAAAGATGACATCTTGCGTATCAGCGAGGGGCATGCCAAGGGAATGCCGGCTCGAATCCCGCTTGGTTCGGTCGATGTATCGGATCCAGTAACAGGTTCTACACCTAACAGCCTGTTTCCTGTCAAGGACGCCAATGGTAAAATCCTGCCCATGGAAGAAAACTGTCTCAAGTGCCATGGCGGTAAGCGCGAGCAATGCTACCGCGACCGCATGTATACCGCCGGTGTCACTTGCTACCAATGCCACGGTGACATGTTGGCGGTCAGCAATGCATTCAATAAATCTAGTCCTGGCCCGGACGGCAATTTACTTAGACTACCCTGGATAGATGAGCCGGACTGTTCTGCCTGCCATACCGGCAATGCCAATCGGGGCAAAACCGGTGCCAATGGTTTTTTCAGTGCGGGTGTCATGAAAACTGCTTTTGATGAAACCGACCGTTCCGCAACACCGCGCCAGCCGGATGAGTCGAATCCGGACTTAATTCGCTTTGCCGTGCCGGTAACGGCGATGGATATTGGCGACGTTGCCTATAAATCCGACGGAACCACCGAGCCAGTGATCTCGAAAACCCGCTTATTCCGAGTTGGCAAAGATAACCATGGCCAAGTCGCCTGCGCTGCCTGCCATGGCGCAGCCCATGCCATTTGGCCGAACCGTGACCCGAATGCCAATGACAACGTCACTGCCTTGCAATTGCAAGGTCATGTGGGGCATATCCAGGAATGTTCAGTGTGTCATAGCGCCGATGCTTTCGCCAAATTTGAGGACATTGATGAGGGCGTTAGAGCGACTGACGCCAAAACCGGCATTTTGGGTGGGCCGCATAACATGCACCCGGTCAATGATCCGAACTGGTGGAGACAAGCCGTTGGAGATACGGTGGATTCCACTCCGAACCAGCCCAAGCGCAAAGGTGTTATTAAAGGCGGTTGGCATAACGACTACGCTAAAATTCCTGGTCGTGCAGGAGAAGATCAGTGTTCTGCTTGTCACGGTAATGATCATATGGGCACCCGTTTGTCTAAAACGCCGGTTGATCGGGAATTCATTAATGAAAAAGGCAAAAAAGTCAAAATCAAGGCTGGCACCCCGATTGGTTGCAACCTCTGTCATACTGTAATCAAGAGCTGTACCGCTTCACCGAGTGGCGCTGATTGCGGTAAGCCATCTGAGCGAGTAGCGGCTTCAACTAACTTGGTGCCAGTCATTACCTCCACCGCACCCAATCAAGTCGTGCTGGGTGAAGACTATCGTTATGAAATCAAGGCGAGCGATCCTGAAGGTACCAAACTCAGCTACCTGATAGTTCGAAACGGAGCTGGGGTTGTCGTCAATAATTATCTGGATCCGATAACCGGCGTGATAAGCATACCTGCAAGCAGGATAAAGGAATGGGCGAGCTATTATAATCCGGATAATGCTGCCTTTCTGTTCGAGTACCAGATATTGGTCATTGATAGCCAGGGCGCACGAGCTCAACAATCCATTAAGGTAACCCTCGATTGTCCAACTGGACTCGTTTGGGAATATAGCTCGCAAAGTTGCACGAAGATTGCTATCAACTCCCAGCCTTCAGTATTAGGACTCAATGCTGGACAGGCTTATAGCTACCCCGTCATCGCTAAACAACGGAGCGGTGAACCACTCAGCTTCAGTCTGACCGGTCAGCCCGAAGGCATGACCATCGACAGCACTGGACTCATTAGTTGGATTGCCCAAGGTACCGGTGTTGATTATGTGAGTTTTACAGTAACTGCGAGTAATCTCCAGGGTGACTCGGCTGCACAGCAAGTTAATCTTTGGGTGTGCTCGGCTCCTATGCATTGGGATTCGTTGGCTAACGGTTGCCAGGGGCCGGTCAATATCAGTTCCTTTTCCTCCATCTACGGCATAACGGCCGGAGAAACATACACGTATCCGGTCATGGCGACCCAGATAGATAATTTACCGCTGACTTATAGTTTGACGAATGCACCGTCGGGAATGAGCATCGATAGCAATACTGGGCAAATTAATTGGCTGGCTCAGGCCAGTGAATCTGGACAAATTAACTTTACTGTTAACGTGAGTGACCAAGCTTATACAGCGCAGCAGGAGGTAGCGTTTACCGTTTGTACAACACCGGAGTTTTGGAGTGTGGATTATGGTGCTTGTAAAGGTCCGATAGAATTTACCTCTACTCCAACTTTTGGCGTTGATGCGGGACAGCCTTACAACTACCAGGCTATTGCCACCCATGCCAAAGGCTTACCGTTAACTTACAGTTTGGCCGATAATCAGGAAGCTGGGGTTCCAAAGCCTGCTGATATGAGTATTGACCCACAAACCGGTCTGATTAGTTGGACAGCACAGCCGCAGCCTGCTGAGACCGGCGACTATGCTAGTTTCGCAATCATTGCCACCGACAGTAACGGCTTTTCTCTACCTCAGACTATGCAGGTACGAGTCTGTGAGTCCGGTTCGAATTGGGATCCAAATCTGAGTACTTGTCGGGGCGATGTGCGCATTACTTCGACGCAGTCGATATTGGGCCTTGATGTTGGCCAGACTTTTACTTATCAGGTTATCGCTACTGAAGCCAATACAGCGGGTTTACCCATTACTTATAGCTTAAGCAACTTGTATCCGGAAAGTATCAATATGAACATTGACTCAAGCACAGGTTTGATCACTTGGGTGGCTGCAGAAGATCCCAACAACATTGGCGCTCCTATTACTTTTACCATAACTGCAACTGACACCCTGGGAAATCAGGAGTCGCAATCAGGTGGTTTGACTCTCTGCGTACCACCTCAGCATTGGAGCGCTGAGGCTGGAGGTTGTCAGTAATCTTACCTGGGTTGAAAAGTAGAGCTGAATTTACTATAAGCACTTAGCAAAATGTTAACGTTTATTTAGCTAAACATGAATGTTTTGAAAAACCACCATTCAGATATAAAGTTACGGTGTTGCTCCGGCACTAACATGCGAGCAGTATTGACTTGGCTGCCGGCAATATCACTGTGAATATATTGCTCCCGTCATCACGACTTAATCGTTGAGATCAACATCGGCTTCGGGCTAAGAAGCTATCTGGCCATCACGAATCCTTAATGGTGGCGGGGACGGGTGTAGCGCGGTCATAGTCAGACATGATTTTTTCCTCCATAAGTAATATTGATGTGCTGTTACCCAAAATCAAGTGTAAGCAGAACCCGACGCGGTGAGTTTGGGTTTAACTGCGGCGAGCGATGTACCGCGCCAAATTGTTCATTGCCTTCCCAGGCATTGCCTTTAAGCAAGCCAATGGCGTAAGCGGGCATAGTTTGAATGGCATCGTTATCCAAAATTAGGCCGGAGGCGTTGTCGCTAAGGCTGCCAGACCCTATGCCAAGCCTGCGCCGGTCAATATAAGCTTCTTCCAGCCATTCGGTACCGATGCCCCCATAGGTGCAAACCAGACGACAGGCAACTGAATCCACATGAAACTTTGGGCACATGGCTTTGTCCAGCGTATTCGATCAGCCCGACCACTATCTTAGAAATTGCCAAAATCAATTTATTCTGATTTTGTACCAAAAGGCAGTAATTCATCGATGCGGCTGTTGGGCCAGATAGGGAGTTTTTCTAGAGTATCTTTTAGCCAGGCAGCGGGATCAAGCCCATTTAATTTGGCGGTGCCTAGTAAGGATTGAATTGCGGCAGCGCGCTGGCCCGCTCGTTCTGATCCGGCAAAGAGCCAGTTGCGTCTGCCTAGCGCAATCGGCCTAATACAGTTCTCGGTACTGTTGTTATCTATGGGTAGATCACCGGTTTCGGCATAGCGGATCAGTGCCGACCAGCGTTTCAGGCTGTATTCGATCGCTTTCATCAAAGCGCTGCCAGGTGCCGTGCGCAAACGGGTTTGCTGCAGCCAATCATGCAGTTCGGTTAAGCGTGGTTGGCTTTTTTCAGCACGCAGGTTTTTCCGGCCATCGATACTCATCTCCCGGCCTTCGGCTTCAATCTCATACAACTCGGCAATGCGCTGCAAGGCTTCTTTGGCAACCGGACTTTGATTAGCTTGAAAGAGGTCAAAGAATTTGCGGCGCGCATGGGTCCAGCACGCTAACTCAATGCAGGACGACAATAAAGATTGTGTGGCTGGATGCGCCCGAGCTGCAGCAAACAAGGCTTTGTATCCTCCGTAGCCATCAACCATTAGATGACCTTGCCAGTCTTGTAGAAACTGTTCGGCATGTCGGCCACTGCGACCGGCTTGGTAGTCAAAGACAATGATCTTAGGCCCAGGTTGCAGATCGTTACTGCGATACGCCCATAGATAAGCCTTCTTCGTTTTACCTTTGCCGGGATCCAACTGCGGTACCGGGGTTTCATCGGCTAACACGCAAGGTCGTTGTAACAGATACCAGTGCAGGCGATCCACCAGAGGCTGTAGTTCCACCCCCAGACGCCCCACCCAATCGGCCAGCGTGGATCGAGATAGGGAAACACTGCTACGGGCAGCGATTTGTTCCAGTCGGTACAGCGGCAAGTGATCCAGATATTTGCTGATGAGTACCCAAACCAGCAAACCGATGGCGGCCATACCGCCGTCAATGATGGCCGGTGGAATGGGCTCGGCAGTGATGGTTTCACAAGTCCGGCAGGCGTATTGTGGCCGGATGTGCCGGTGGACAAAGAACTTGGCCGGTTCCACGTCCAGTTGCTCAGTCACATCGTCGCGAATTTTGACCAAATCTCGTCCACATTGCCCACAGGCGCAAGATTCCAACTGGTGATAATGATCGATGCGCGGCAGGTGGGCGGGTAACGGCTGACGGCCAGCACGCAGGCGTTTGGATCTAGCCACCGTTTCGCACGGTTGATTATCCTGCAATAGTTCGACTTCGGCTTCAATTGCCGACATATCCGTATTCCAGGTTTCTTCAAAGACATCCCGTTGCAGAGCGGTCAGGGTTTCACTTTTGGTGCTGTAGCGGATGCGTTTGTAATAGGCCAGCTCATAGGTGAGCGAGGTGATTTTGGTGTCTTTGTAGAGAATGGCTTTTTCGTTGGCCGTGATGGTGGCTTGTTGCTCCGCAATCACTGTTTTGGCATCCTGAGAGGCTTGGTCAACAAGCGCCTGAATCAGTGCCGCTACTTGGTTTTTGGTAGCAGGATCCAGGTTTAATTGATCGAGTTCAGTCAGTGATTTCATGGTGAAAACTATACCATAAAATCACCGTGTAAGCCTTGATTTTGTTAGGTTTTATGACTGTTTTTCTTGTTATTTATCAGCCACTTTAAAACCGTTTTTACACTTGCCAGTCCGGCTGACAAGTCGCCGACAAACGCTGCCAGTCGACACCGGCAACTAACCACTCCCACTGGCGTTGGGTAATCACAAATGTCTTATCGTTGACCCTGGGCCACACAAAACTGCCGCGATGCAATCTGCGTTGACATAACCAAACCCCATTACCATCCCACAGCAACAGTCTCAGCCGATTACCAGCACGGTTACGGAAAATGAATGCCGAACCACTGCAAGGTGCTTGATCCAAGCTGTGCTGAACGACGCTCGACAAACCATCTAGGCCGCGTCTCATATCGACAGGCGCAACGGCAATCCAAATTTGTGCTGGGGTTTCAATTAACCCAGGCATTTCAACAACTCGGCCAACCACGCAGCCGATACGGATGTCGGCAGCTCCAGTCGATGACCGTTGTTATGAGTCAACACCAGGTTTGACGAGGATGCCGGTGTCGGAACAACCGATGCAACCTGAACAGGAATCAACGCTACAGCTTGAGATAGATTGAGTCTGCGATACTCACTCAATCGAGCCGAGAAAGTACCCTTCTTGAGTTGCTGTTGATCACAATATAATGCTTGTGATAACCCGCTTTGTTGCCAAGCTTCAATATGCTGACGCCATTTGAATGGAATGCCCATAAAATCCCCTAGGAAAAAATCTTAGAGTGCCAGCATTGGTGTAAGCTTTGTAGATGGTTTCGCCGGACGATTACTGTCCAGCGTGCGCAGCCGTAAGCCAACCCTGTTCAACTCAAATAGATCACAGTAGATAGCGGTTAGCTGCGCGACGTCTTTGCAAAAGTCGGAATAGCCGGGCAAGTGCGCGCTCTGCGGTATCAACCCAAAAAAATCAAAACTGGCAAAATCAAGGCTTTCTACAAAACTGATGTCATGCGGGAGCTGTAGTAACTGGCTGACAAAATCTTGCAATAGCGTATCAACTTGCCGCTCTACCACGCACAGATTGATGGTGGATTGATAAATTTGGGTTAAATCCGCCACATCATTAGACAGATATGCCCGTGAAAAAACCGGTTTTATAGCAAGTTGTGCGGTTACCATATTTGGCTCCTTATTGAGTTAATAAAAAATGCTCTAAAACAATGATCGACTGCATAAAACCAATCCCGAATGCAAAAATGGCCGTTTGCCCGAATACATGGACGAGTGTTGAATGTTCATGCAGCGCCGGAATCATGTCGGTGGCGGCAATGTAAATAAAACCGCCTGCGGCAATCGGCAGTAAAAAGACCAGTGATGATTCTGCCACTTGACTAAATAGCAAGGTAAAGACTGCGCCAATCAGGATTGTTAGAGAGCAGTAAAAGTTGTAAAGCACCGCTTTGGCGGGCGAATAGCCGCCATAAACCAAAGCGCCCACATCGCCGATTTCCTGGGGGATTTCATGGGCAATAATCGCTAGGGTAGTGGTAAACCCTAACACCGGATCGACCAGAAAACTGCCGGCAATCAAAATGCCATCGACAAAATTATGAATGGCATCGCCCATGAGGTTCATTTTGGCAAGGGGTTTTATGCCGTCTTGTTCGGGTATCTGAATATGATGATCATGTCGCCAGCGCACCACTTTTTCCAGGATGAAAAATACAAATACACCGGCTAAGGTCAATAAACAAACGCTGGAAACAGAGCCTTGGCGGCTAACCGCATCGGGGATCAAATGAATAAACGCATCGCCCAGCAACACACCCACGGCTAACGCTACTAAATAAGGGATAATACGTTTTAATTGCGCTGCCTCAATCCATAGGGCAAACATACCCGTTAGCGAGATGATGCTGACCAAAAAACTCGCGCCGATAGCGCCGGCAATGATTTCAATGGTAAGAGTCATAGTAATGAATGCCTATAAATTCTTTGTGCATAAAGTGACGTGTGCGAACCATAGATAAATCGGGCGATAACGTCTGGTAATACATGCACTAATACATCGAGGGACAGTATGCCGAGCACTAACAGAATTAATCTGGATAGGATGCGTTTTAGGTACGGGTGCTTAAGCCACAGCGACAACACACTTAAGCCAATTAACGTGACAATGCCAATAATATGCAGAGTATGATCAAGACTGCGCATTTTCAAACCAGGACGGAAAATGATCCGGATAGGTTTTCCAGCTATCTTTGCCTGAGGCCAATTCGGCATCATTCAGCAAACATTGATCCAGTTCCCAGCGTGCTTTCTCGGCATTGATGTTTTGACCAATAAACACTAACTCCTGCCGACAATCCCCAAACGGGTTTTCCCAGTTGGCGCGAATGTCAGTCAGATATTCTTCCGGCCATTCGCTTTCAGGAACTGAAGCCCACCAACGACCCGCGCAGCCATGTTGCATCGTACCGCCAGCTTGTGACCAACTGCCTGCCCAATCAGGACGCGAAGCCAGCCAGAAAAAACCTTTGGAGCGCAACAATGTGCCATTTTGCCAATCATCACGGTGCAGATAATCATAAAATCGTTCAGGATGAAACGGGCGGCGCGCGCTGTAAACAAAACTGCTAATGCCGTATTCTTCAGTTTCCGGCTGATGCGTACCGCGTAATTCTTGCAACCAACCGGCCGCTTGTTCAGCTTTGGCAAAATCAAAACGGCCGGTGTTTAAGATGCTGGACACCTTCACTTTACCCATGACCATCGGGATAATTTCGGCATCCCGATTCAGCGTTGCCAGAATATGGGTTAAGTCAATTAACTCGGCTCTACTGATTAAATCCACTTTAGAGATTAACAATACATTGCTGAATTCAATTTGTTCAATCAGCAAATCCGCGATGTTGCGTTCATCATCGGCACCTAATTCTGCATTGATGTCTTTTAACGACTGCGCCTCTTGGTAATCGCGCATAAAATTGACCGCATCAACCACGGTTACCATGGTATCTAGTTTGGCAATATCAGACAGACTGATGTCGTTTTCGTCCCTGAATGTAAAGGTTTCTGCAATCGGCAAGGGTTCTGCAATACCGGTGGATTCAATGACCAGATAATCAAATCGATCTTCTTTAGCCAATTTGGAAACTTCAATTAATAAATCTTCCCGTAATGTGCAACAGATGCAACCATTGCTCATTTCAACCAGTTTTTCCTCCGCGCGGTTGAGCGTCATTTCATTTTTAACCAGTGCCGCATCAATATTGACTTCGCTCATGTCATTTACAATGACAGCGATTTTTAAGCCTTCGCGATTTGCAATAATCTGGTTAAGCAAGGTGGTTTTACCGGCACCGAGAAAACCGGATAACACAGTAACTGGGAGTTTATTTTCCAGAGTTTGCATAGTTATTAGTAATGGTTGCGATTAATTCGAATCTGTAGCCTGTATAAAAAGCCGATACCACAGATTTTTTGGACAATAGAGATCTACGCGGCTCGAACAACCGCGTAGATCTGTTCTTTTAACTAAGCTTATTCGACTAACAGTTTACGTCTGTTTACGCCCAGCAATGCCAGCATGCCTGAGCCAAACATCCATAAAGCAGCAGGTACAGGTACGGCAGAAACACCTGCTACCGCAGCCTCATAAGCCGCAGCATTTAAGCCACGGTTGAAAACAATATTAGCTACCTCGGAAGGGGTATTTAGCGCTATGGTGCTTTCTGGCGAAGTTTCGAGCAGGTTTAAACTTATCCAATAGGCACCAACACTTCCACCCAAGACGTTGCTGGTGTTTTTAATTGAAAAGTCCAAATGTTCATGCAAGTCGCCGCCCGCATCAAGCTGACCAATCACACCGAATGGGTTACTGACGCCAGTAGTGCTGAAAGTAGTTACATTTTCAAGTGCATCTTTAATCTCCACATGCTCACCATTGGGAACAGTTGCATTCCAAGAATCGCCGTCCCAGAATTTTAGGGTGGCTAAACCTTGGAACTGCAGCCAATTTCCTGCACCGAAAGCGCCCTTGGCGGTATCCGCATCGAAGCCTGGGTCATCTGTAACATAGGCTCCGCCTGCGAGATCTCCAAAATTAGCTTCAATTAGTGTGGCGTTCAACTGGACTTTTCCACCGGACAAATAAGGCTGAAAATCGCCAGCGTGTTGCCCGGCCGCATTAGCGGCAGAAAAACTAAGACTACCCGCTATAAATATTCCGGTATTGCTAAATTATTATAGATACTGTATAAGTTTTGGCTATTCAAAGATGCGCTGGAGGGTGCTATGGAATGTCCAAAATGTGGTAAGCGGCCGAGCTGTAAAGACGGTTTGGCGAGCGGTCGGCAGCGCTATTTATGCAAAGATTGTAACCATCGATATACTGTCGCACAGCGTTCCGGCGCTGGGGATAAAGCAGTAAAGCGGCAAGCGTTGGAGCTTTACCTGGAAGGACTCGGATTCAGGTCTATTGGCCGTGTCCTAGGGTTCAGCAATGTCACGATTTTGAATTGGATCAGGTCGTTTGGCGAAAAGCTCGATGCCATAAAAAGCGACGGGGGCGTCCAAGTGGTGGAGCTGGACGAAATGCACAGTTACGTTGGCTCAAAAAAAACTATTGCTGGATATGGATTGCTGTTGATAGATATGGAAAAAGGTTCCTCGGCTGCGTACTGGGTTCCAGGGCGACTGTCACGGGAGAAAAGCTCTGGCAAGCCATAGCGGGCGAGGCGGTTGGGCAGGTGATGACGGATCACTGGCAACCTTACGAGGCCTTTGTCCCCAGGGGTCGGCACACGCAATCAAAGGCTGAAACCTATACTGTTGAAGGATATAACAGTTTATTCAGGCATTTCCTAGCCAGGCTGCGCCGCAAATCAAAATGCTACAGCAAATGCCAAAAAATGCTGGAATACTCTGTTAAGTTGTTTATGGCTAAATGGAATAACGAAATATCTATATTAGTTTAGCAATGCCAATATTCCTAGGGATAGTTTTGATATTGGTAAAGACATTTCAAACTCCTTAAAAAAGAAAAAAGTGACCTATTTAACAAAATTGCTAAAAAGGCCATAATGTTATATTATAACATTTCATTTTGTGCAACATTTTTTAGCTACTCACAGCCAAAGATATGCCATTACCCTTAGCCATAAAAATTGCAGTTGGGCATTCCAAATTATCATTAGCCCTGGGCTTGCCAAGGAATGATCAGAATTTTAAAAAGCTCGACCACGGGGTGCACGTTGGAAAAACAAAAGTCTTGTGTTTGCTGGTGGTTTTCTATGTTGGCTCTGCTTTTGCAGGGCCTGCAGATATAGCCGGCGATTCCGGTGATGAGGGGAAAGCATTAGAACTGGAAACTATGGAGGTTATCGGCACTATTGACCGTCCTCCCGCCAGTCATCCAGAAATATCCTTACAGGGTGAAAAACTGCGTATGCAGATCGCCAATACACTAGGCAAAACATTGGAACAACAAATGGGCGTCAATAATGCTTCGTTTGGTCCCGGTGTCGGTGTGCCGGTGATTCGCGGTCTGACCGGTTCGCGAATTCGTATTTTGCAGGATGGCATTGGCAGTAATGACGCCTCATCTGTCAGCCCCGACCATGCAGTGACCATAGAACCTTTGCTGGCTGATTCAATCACTGTATTGAAAGGCCCAGCCGTAGTGCGTTATGGCAGCAGTGCTATTGGTGGTGCGGTGAATGTATCTGATGGCAGAATTCCCGATGCGGCACCGGAAAATCTGCTCGAAGGTGCAGCAGAACTACGCTATGGTAGCAATGGCGATGAAAAAGCCGGGGTTTTTAAACTGAATGCCGGTAAGGATTTTTTTGCATTACACTTAGATGGCTTTTATCGGGAACGCGACGACCTAACTATTCCAGGGTCAGCAATTGACACTCAAGCCTTGGCTAAAGAGCGCAACTTAAGCACGATACGTATCCCGAACACCCAAGGCGTGGTCGGCAACACCGATCTGCGGACTCAAGGCGGCTCAATTGGCGGGAGTATTTCCAATAATCACGGCTTACTGGGTATGTCCGCCAACACCCTGGAAAATCAATACGGTATCCCCGCCGGTGGACATGGTTTGGGACATAGTCATGGCTTAGGCAAACAAATCGGCGGCAAGGTGCGTGTTGATATGAATCAAACCCGGTATGACTTTAAAGCTGAATGGGCTAAACCGCTGTCTTTTGTAGAAGCTGCCAAGTTGCGTATGGGTTTGGTGGATTATCAACACGCAGAATTAGATGCCGGTGTGCGCAGTACTCGTTTTAAAAACGAGGTACTGGAAGGTCGTTTTGAACTGCCCATGCAACCGACTGAGCATTTGACCACCACTCTGGGTTTACATTGGAGTGACCGGTCATTTTCGGCGATAGGCACAGAAACTTTTGCGCCCGCCACTCAGATCGACATGCTGGCCGGTTTTTTTACCGGTCGCGCCGAATTCGGTAATTTGGCTATGGAACTTGGGCTTCGTAAAGAACAACAGGACACCACCCCGGCTTTGCGTAGTGTCAGTGTATCCGGTATCCCAACGCCAATTTTATTACCAGAGCAGGTGGATCATTCTCCACACTCGGTTTCCAGTAGTTTGGATTGGAAAATTCTGCCAAAACTTAATGCTCATGCGGGCTACGGTTGGTATGAACGTGCGCCGGATGTTCAGGAGTTGCTATCCACCGGGCCACATTTGGCAACCAGCACGTTTGACGTGGGTAATGTCGGATTAAATACCGAATCTTCTCGTAATCTTGATTTAGGCTTGTCCTGGCAAGGCGATTGGCTGGAAGCAAAAATCCATGGTTTTTACAATGAAGTCAGCAATTACATCTATCAGGGCCGTCTTGCCAGTGATGATGGGCAGCCATTGCTTTATGCTTCGGAAAGCCACGGCAGCGGACGTTTAACCTTTAAATGTGCTGAAACCGGTTCGCGTTATTGCTTGCCGGTTTATGGTTATTCCCAAGCCGACGCCATATTGATGGGCTACGAGGTAGAAAGCGTTTTTTCATTACCGGAAACCCGTTGGGGTACAGCCAAAATCACTTTATTTTCGGATTATGTGCGTGGCCGTTTCGATGACCAAGCTTTAGGTAACGTGCCGCGTTTGCCGCCATTGCGTTACGGCGCTGAACTGGGCTGGGAAACGATTAACTTTTCATCCTCGTTGCGTTTAAGCCGCAGCGAGGCTCAACACAAAACTGGAAATTTTGAGACCGAAACGCGCGGATTTTTCATGTTGAACCTGAATTTAAACTACCACTGGGACATTGGCCAGAATCGAAGCCTATTATTTTTCCTACGCGGCGATAATCTGCTCGATCAGGAAGCGCGTAATGCGGTTTCATTTTTGCGTAACGTGTCGCCAGAAGCGGGGCGTAGCTTTGAACTTGGTGTGCGTGCAAGTTTTTAAACTACATTCCAGATTATCCAAATAATTATAAGTGAGGTATCTTTTATGAAACATTATCGGCTTAGCTCTTTATTGATCGGCTGCATATTATCATCCAGTGTTTTGCCGGTTTATGCTGTCCATTTAGATATTGAGCTCAAAGGTGATAACGAGCGTATTACTACCGGATTCTGTCTGACCGAAGGAGTTGGCTGTGATTTGCCGGGTGCACTGAGTAAACTGGGATTACCCCCACGGACCCTGCCGGTGGATAGCGTGACCGGCTATAAAATTTTCGCCGCCGATTTTGCCGATTTTCCAAAACCTTACGATACAGCCAATCCGGGTTTTAACGCCCTTACAGGCTCGTTGTTGCCGAATGAATTGCTGGCCTATAGAGCACTTGGTAATTTACAGTATTGGCATCCAACCGAAAAGCGCTGGATGAGTGCAGATGACGATGTGCAAATACGCCTGTTCGGTGGTCTGAGTGCCACACAAGTAATTACCGACCCCAGCCAATGCGGCGGTTTTTTAATTTGCGTTCCAGAGGGTAGCGGCTATGAAGAGGGCAGTACCGTTTTTTCAGCTGCCGGAATCAGTAGTTCTGCCAGTTTGCTAATTGACAATGCCAACTCCGAAGGCGCATTCCATACCCATCTGGACTGGTTTCTGGAAAAATCCTCAGGTGAAAAAGGCGGACCGCAAGGCGCTTATCTGGTGCAATTGCAACTGGAATCCGACAAGCGAACTCTGCCATCGCAACCATTGATGATCGCATTTAATAGCGGCCTGACGGATGATGGTTTTGCCGAGGCAATTGCGGCGCGTATAACTGCCGCTGTACCTTCACCCACGCCAAGCCCCGAACCAACTCCGCAGCCAGAACCCACAATTCCCCAAGTACCCGTGCCTACGCCACAGCCCGCACCAATTGCGACACCTGCTACTCTAGCAGACCGCACATTTAGCCAGTTTAAATATGAGGAAAATGCACAGGAGAAATTAATCGGTTGTCCTAAGGATTGTCAGGAAGTGACACGAGGTCGGGTCACAGTAACTGCTAAAGTTAACTTTGATAATGAAATTACTGCATCAAAACTGGTTGCTGCGGAAAAAATAAACTTTTCTTTGGGAACCCGACAATTTATCGGCAGAATATCAGACGCTACCCATAAAAAGTTAAATAAGGCTGGCGCTTCAGGTGGAAACATTAAAATAAAAGTTAAGAATACTCACAATCAGTTAGCCGGAACTCTGGTTATGAAATGGACTGGCAAACAACTCACGCTGACCTACAAGTTAAGCAATAGCGTATTTGCGGATAATTTTTTGAGTGATCCGTTGACTCGCCCTGATCTGCTGGAGAGTGTGTCTCTTAGGTTGGAAGATATTACGGGAGAACTGGTGTTGCCGGTTAAAGCTACTCCGGAATTTGTTGCCAGCAATCGTAAGAGCAAGATGATTAAGCGTGGTGGTTCGACTTATGAACTTAACAGTGTGTACTTAAAAAACAGAAAACAATCATAGTGCTCTGCCTACGTCCATGTAAGCATACAGTAGAGCAGGGCAGAGTAGCGATTATTCCACCAACAAAGTGCTGACAAAAGCAACAATATCAGTTAGAGGGATTTCTTCATTTTCTTTGGCGGTTCTGGCTTTGTACTCAACCGTGCCGGCATCCAGGCCGCGGTCACTGATCACTATGCAATGCGGAATACCGATCAGTTCCATATCAGAAAACATGAAGCCAGCGCGAACTTTTCTGTCATCGAATAAGACGTCTATGCCAGCACTTTGTAAGTCTTGATAAAGTTTTTCAGCGGCGACTTTTAAACGCTCAGATTTTTGCAGATTAATCGGGCAGATCGCTACTTGAAACGGAGCTAAGCTATTTGGCCAAATAATGCCGCGGTCATCGTGGCCTTGTTCGATTGCTGCAGCGACCACGCGGGAAATACCAATGCCGTAACAGCCCATGAGCATGGTGTGATTTTTACCGGCTTCGTTGATGACGGCGGCTTTCATGGCTTCGCTGTATTTAGTACCTAACTGAAAGATATGACCCACTTCAATACCACGAGCGATGGTGATCTCACCCTTGCCATCGGGGCTCAGGTCGCCTTCGGTCACTGTGCGAATATCTTCAATTTGTGCTGGAATGGGCAAATCTCGTAGCCAGTTAACACCTTGATAATGTTTGCCGTCTTGATTTGCACCGCAGACGAAATCAGACATTAACGTAACGCTTCGGTCGGCAATGATGGTCATGTTTAAACCAATTGGGCCGATGGAACCGGGTTTGCAGTTACAAGCGGCTTGTATATCCGTTTCGTTGGCCAATTCCAAGGGTGCGAGGATGCCAGCAATTTTCTCGGCCTTGATAGGGTTTAGTTCGTGGTCGCCACGTAGTAACAAAGCAACGAGGGAATCTTGTTCGCCTTTTACAATTAATGTTTTCAGACATTGGCTGGTGGCAATGTTTAAAAATTGGCTAACCTCTTCAATGCTGTGTTGATTGGGAGTGTCAACTAACGATAATTCGGCATTGGGGGCAGGGCGGTTGCCACTAGGCATGATTGCCTCGGCTTTTTCGATATTCGCCGCATAATCACTGCCATTAGAAAACGCAATTGCATCCTCACCAGAGTCGGCTAGCACATGAAATTCATGCGACACCGCACCGCCAATAGAACCGGAATCCGCAATAACCGCCCGAAACTTCAACCCGAAACGGGTGAAAATAGTTGTGTACGCTTGGTACATGACATCGTAGGTTTCTTGCAGTGACTCTTGGTCTAAATGAAAAGAGTAGGCGTCTTTCATCACAAATTCCCGAGAGCGCATCACGCCAAAACGCGGACGGATTTCATCACGAAATTTGGTTTGGATTTGATAGTAGGTAATCGGTAGTTGCTTGTAACTTTTTAATTCTTGTCGTGCCAAGTCGGTAATAATTTCTTCATGAGTAGGGCCTAAGCAAAAGTCACGCTGATGACGATCTTTTAAACGCGCCAATTCCGGGCCGTATTTCTCCCAGCGACCGGTTTCTTGCCATAATTCGGCGGGTTGCAAGGCAGGCATTAATACTTCCAAACTGCCTGCTCGATCCATTTCTTCTCGGACGATTTTTTCCACTTTGCGCATCACCCGCAAACCCAGGGGTAACCAGCTATAAAGACCAGCTGCCAACTTGCGGATCAATCCGGCACGGATCATTAGTTGATGGCTTGCAATTACTGCATCAACAGGCGTTTCTTTAACAGTATTGAGTGGGAATTGTGTAGTACGCATGGTTTATTGTGTTGGATATATGAGTAAAGCAAGCATTTTACAGAGATAAGGACTGGTTAGTCACCCTGGAATGGCTTGAATTACTGCT
The DNA here is from genome assembly GCA_965247565.1 of Methylococcales bacterium. Lineage (GTDB taxonomy): Bacteria > Pseudomonadota > Gammaproteobacteria > Methylococcales > Methylomonadaceae > CBDFHF01. The sequence continues at coordinate 688,291 of CBDFHF010000001.1, forward strand.
CTAGAATTTGAGCATCGTTAAATTGACATATTTTGGGTCCAAAAACCATCCGCATCATTTTTTTAACAATCATTGAACCTAAAAGCAAAATAACTGAATAAACTAAGAGTTTTATGCCAGTTAACTCATAATTATTTTTAATAAGTATTTTTTATCATAAGTTTTAAAATTAGGAGCTTAGATTTGATAGTTAATTAAGCAAAAAATGCTAAATCAGACGAGTGATTTCCACATACATGAGATTAAATATGAACACGTTGAAAAATAGCAAAAGAAAATCCATATTAGCCCGGACATCCTACGCCATGGCTACGTTATGCACGTTGGGTGTAGCGACCGCTTGGGGAAACAATCTCACTGTCAACAACCTGACCGAGGTTATAGCGTCAGGAGATGGCCAATGTAGCTTGCAAGAGGCAGTTATAAACGTTAATACTAACAGCGACACCACAGGCGGGGATTGTGCGGCAGGTGCTGGTACCGATACAATTTCTTTCACTACAGACGGAACTATCCTATTAAGTAGCACGCTTAATGTTAGCGATGTTGCTGGCTTAACTATTGATAGTTCTGGTCACAATATCACTTTAAGCGGAAACAGTGCGGTGCGGGTTCTCCTAGTAAACCCAAACGCCAGTCTAACTGTTAAAAATCTAACCGTAGCCGATGGCTTTGATACCTCAATTGGCGGTGGTATTTTTAACCAATTTGGCACCTTAAATGTTATTGGTTGCACTTTTTTAGGTAACTCGACTAAAGGTTTTGGTGGTGGTATTGCTAACCGCGGCAATTTTGGTACCACAAACCCCGGTGGAATCCTTACTGTTATTAACTCCACATTTTCTGGTAACAGCGCATTTTACGGTGGAGCCATATCTAACGGGAGTGGCAGCACAATCAATCTTAATCATACCACTGTTGTTGGCAATAGTGCGGTGACACCCTTATGTACTGGTATTTGTACTCTTAGCCTGTCTGGCGGCGGTGGCGTTGATAATAGTGGTATTGGTACGCTTATTCTGAACAATAGCATTGTGGCGGGAAATACAAACATCAAAAAGTCAGCTGCGGGCGATACTGTTTCTCCCTCCGACATAACAGGTTCCGTAGCCAGTGGTGGTTATAACATTGTTGGTAGCGGTGGGTTGCAAAACGGTATTAACGGTAATATTGTAGGCGCTGATGTAACTACCGTACTGAATACATCCCCAACTGACAATGGCGGCCCGACTCAAACTTTCGCATTACTTCCCGATAGCCCAGCACTCAATATCGCAGCAGCTGCAAATTGTCCTGCTACCGACCAGCGCGGCACGGTTCGTCCCCAGGGCACAGGCTGTGACATTGGCGCATTTGAGGCCGCCGTCACGGCAGATTTAGCAGTTACAGAAAAAGTTAGTCCGAATCCAGTGATGTTACGGGATGCTCTTACGTGGACAATTTCTATCACCAACAACGGTGCAATTGATGCTACTGGCGTAAAAGTTATCGATACTCTGCCTTCTTCTGGCCTGAGTTCAATTTCAGCAAGCGCATCTCAAGGCAGTTGTGGTGCTCCAACAAATGGCACAATTACCTGTGCACTTGGCAGCCTTGCTAACACAAGCAGTGCGAGTATCCTAGTAAGAGGAATCCCCAGCAAAACTGGGACGCTATTCAATCTAGTCAAAGTGGATGGCGACCAATCCGACAATCAATTAGCTAACAACACGTCTACTCAATCCGTCACAGTTCAAACGTTGCTATGTAACGGTGTAAAACCCACGCTAGTTGGCACCCCTGGCTCTGATAAAATGAATGGCACCAAAGGTCGTGATGTCATCCATGGACTGGGTGGCAACGACATAATCAGCGGCGGCAATGATAACGATATCATCTGCGGTGGTGAAGGATTGGATTCGTTAAACGGCGATGGCGGTAAAGATATTCTAGACGGTGGTGCTGGAACAGATAGCTGCAACGGTGGTCTGGGTAAGGATACTGCCACTGACTGTGAAGCAAAAATTTCAATTCCTTAATAATTTAAATCTTGTCTCGATAGATACCTAACAAGGTGTCTATCGGGTTTCTGCAATAGATCGTTTGGTTCGATTCCAATAATTCGCATAAATATAATGGGGATTATGTAGAAAAGCCCAGGTGTAGAATGAACCACACCTGGTTTTTTTTGCATAAACCCCATTATGCGAGGTTGTAGCTAAGGAATTCTCTAATTTATATTCTTTGTTTTATTAGGTGGGGCGGCCATTTAAAAGTGCTACCCAAGAGCTTTCACTTAAAACGAAAACTAGATCGGAATCAGAAATACTCCAGGTTGGATTGAGCATTCCTAGCGCAGCCAATCCAATTAGCGCTTCTAGTGCTTGTCCTTCCGAAATATTGAGTCTTTTCGATGCTTCTTGAATTTTAATCCCACTATCAGAGCCCATTTCTCTAAATATGTTCCCCCATGTAGTTTATAGTGGTCCCCAAAAAACAGACAGCAGTATAAGATGGTGTCTATCCTCAATTAGGTAGGCACAAATGAGTGAAAAGAAGCGTAGGATTATGTCTGGTGCCCAAAAGGCAAAAGTAGCATTGGAAGCGGTGAAAGGTAGCAAAACAGTCAACGAGATAGCCCAAGAATTTGGAGTGCACCCGACGCAAGTTGGTCTTTGGAAAAAGGCATTACTGGAAAATGCCAGCCATCTGTTTGACGCAAAACATGGCCTTAAGACAGCCGACCCGCAAAGTGATCCAGAGCGATTGTACGCCAAGATTGGACAGCTTAATATGGAATTGGAATGGCTTAAAAAAAAGTCCGGGATCAGCCCCTAAGCCAACGCCAGGGTTGGATCGATTCAAACGGCGGGCTGTCCGTGGTGGTGCAGTGCAAACTGGCGAGTATTGCACGGTCCACGGTCTATGAGAGTAAGGTAGCGGTTGTGGACGAAGTCGAACTGCTGCTATTGCGTTTGCTGGATGAAGAGTTTACCCGTCATCCGTTTTACGGCAGCAGGAAAATGGTGGTTTGGCTCGGCACCCAAGGGTATCTTGTAAACCGGAAGCGAGTGCAGCGGCTGATGCGGATATTAGGTTTAGCAGCGATAGCACCGGGTCCTAACACCAGTAAGAAGCACCCACAGAACAAAGTTTATCCTTATTTGCTCAGAGGATTAGGCATTATTCGGATAAATCAAGTCTGGAGTACTGACATCACCTATATACGACTGGCACACGGCTTTGTGTACTTGGTGGCCATTATTGACTGGTACAGCCGTAAGGTCTTGTCCTGGCAAGTATCAAACACGATGGATGTCGGTTTTTGTGTGGATTGTTTGACTGCCGCCCTCTATGATTACGGGCCGCCTGAGATTTTCAACACCGACCAGGGTTCACAATTTACCTGTGAGGCATGGATTAAGGTGATGCTGAAAAACGCCATCAAAATCAGCATGGATGGACGAGGTCGCGCATTAGACAATATTTTCGTTGAACGGCTATGGCGAAGCGTGAAGTACGAGGATGTTTATTTGAAAAACTATGCGTCAATGCCGGAACTGCTGGTCGGTCTGGCCGAATATTTTATCTTCTATAATGCAGGGCGGTTTCATCAGGCATTAGGCTATAAAACGCCGGATCAGGTCTATCAGACTGGAGAAGGTGGCGGGGCTAAAATTGCTGATTATTTTAGTGAAAAAAAGAGGCTTCAAAAGAAGAGATGGAGCAGCACCAATCTGCTGTAACGGATACGACACCCTCTTAAATTAGGCAGTTAATTGTCTGGACAATAGGGTCCACTATAAGAATTTTTGCATGATCCCATTCCACCAGGTCATGTTTTGTCTATTGAAGCCAAAGAGCGCTGTAAAAAACCTAAAGACAGTCAATCAATGTCCGTGTTACAACTTCGCATAATATATATTATGTAAAATTGTCAGTCGTGGACAAAATTGGCAAAAAAGGAATTTTGGCACATAGCTTGCTGTATTTTTTGGTTCTTACTGCACGGAGCCAAAAGAATGACACATGAAATTGTTAATGGTTGGAAGTTTTACGAATATAGAAGATTTGCACGATACACTAAGCCACAATGCGCCGTAGTTTTTGGCGTATCAATAAAGACAATTAATAACTGGGAATCTGGACGAATAAAACCGCCACGATCCGTTTTAATCTGTTTACTACTCTTTGCGGGGAAACTCGATTTTTTAGGAAAGCAATGGCAAGGGTTCGCCATTCGACACGATTGCATCGAAGCGCCGAACGGTCAAAATATTTGGCATTATGAGATTTCAGGGATTAAACATCTTTATGATGCGGCGGGGCTTGAGCGCTGGCGTTTTTGTCGCGCCCTAGCCCCTGAAGAGTTCCACAGACAATGCGAAAACATCAAGATCAAAAGAACGCTACGCGGTTGAAGGGTAGCGCGTTGGGCCTGAGGGCCGATTATTTTTTTTTGCAAAAAAAACAATCTAAAAATTTTTGCAAAATTTTTGCCCTGAGACCCAGCGCTACCCGTTTTTTTTTGATTTGGTGGACCTATAAAAGCCTTTTGTCTAACGACAGAAAAGAACAGTTCACTTTAAAGATCGATAAAAGAACCTTCGGGTAAAAATTCTGGGGTTTTTTTAACTTGTCTAAATGACAGCGCCCTGCGGGACGTGCAAAAAACTGAGTTGAAAGCGTAAAAACGCAAAAAGCACGCGTTTTTACCAACTCATTTTTTACACTCGCTAGTTGTCCGCAATGCTTAAAGTTTTGATTTGGTACACTTCAAAAAGCCTTTTGTCTAACGACAGGATACCCACGGCACACTTTAAAGATTGTTAAAAGCGGTTAATGGGCGCGTGGATGCCTTGGCGAACTATAAGCAACTGAGGCCGCATTCTATCCTTTTTAAAGGCTTAATCCACATTTTGAATTATTATTTTATCATCTGTGAGGGTTTGGCATGGGATAGCCACTCCCTGCGGGTCGCGGTTTAGCTTAGAGTGGTTTAAAGTTTTAGCGTTTCACATGGAACATTTTGATTAATCATTTTTGAATATTGATGTTTCACATGGAACATTTTGATTTGGCATGGTTGTTGATTTGGCATGGTTGTTGATTTGGCATGATTGTTGATTTATAAGAAAGCGTGATTCATTTCATGTTTTTGTTGAATTATTTTATTTATTTTGATGTATCAGTATTGACATTTTGATGTATCACTGTATAATTAACACATATTCAAAAACAACTGAGGAAATAAAATGAAAATGATAACAGACATTGAACACTTAATTAAAAACGACTCTTCTATAGAAACAACAGTCTGGTTTAACTACGGGGACAGTAAAAAGACTTACAAAACCAAGAACGCGGTTAAACAGAAGGACATGAGCAAAATAGAGGACAGAATCATTAGAAAGCTTGGAATTGAAAACCTGTGTTTCACTTGTCGCTTTTCTACTAAATACGAGTAATAACAATGGCGCAATTAATTGAATTAAAGATCAGGTTTGAAACGGGCGATTTAACCCAATGTTCACTAGATTACAAAGAATATTGTGATTGCTGGACGTTGTACTTTTTATCGAAGTCAGAAAACAAGGAATTAACGCTAGACAAGCAAAGAAAGGATGAAAACCTAGACAACACAAGACGATTTAAAACGGCAGACGCCGCTTTAAAGGTTGCTGGGGAAATTGGATTTGATAACAAAAGGGTTTTACTAACGGTTCCCGGAGCTTTAAAAAGATGCGAGTTTAAATGATAGGGTTCGCTTCGCTCCCCTGCGCTCCGCTTGGCGCTTCGCTTTAGGGTTCGCTTCGCTCCCCTTTCTTTTTTTTATGGGTCTGCGTAAAAGCGTGTAGAAATCAAAAATAAATTTCTTTGTTCAAATCGTAAAATCATGCTGACAACTTGGTTAAATCGTACAGAATATGCTCGTGCTTTCAGATTTTCGGAAAGCGAAAACGGAGAAAACCAATGTGGAAACGTAAATTTTATAATGGAAAGTTTCAGCACTTTTATGAACAGGCTGGCATTGCTTGTTTTAAAGATTATTTTGGTTGGAGATTCAGATTTATAAATAGTGTTCAATGCGATAAAGGTGAGTTCAATGGTTATGCAGAGTCTCTTCATTTCTGGAAATCATTGGCCGCCGTTAAAAAGCATATTGAGAATAACCTTAGTTCCGGCGGCGAATTTTCAATGAACGTTGAAGATGTGGATGGCAGAAAATTAATTGAAGGATATAGATTCATTGATAACAAATTTAAGCTGCAATGCCATTAAATCTCTTACGCAGACCCTTTAAATGTTAGGGTTTTCTGTTAACCCAGATTCGTTTACATTTTGCTGTTGTTTGGGTTCGCTTCGCTCCCCTTACTTTTTTTATTTTGAAGCAATAACCCCGACAACAGAATTGTCGGGGATTAAATCGGGTTGACCTTGTTTGGTTTTTTGTGGCTCCGTGGTTGATTTACAGCCGTGATAAGCAACTAAGTTAACACTTTCAAGGGAAGCAGAACACTTTATTTGTGGGGATTGGCAAGAAAGCTTTATGACCTTGCCTGATGGCGTAATGAGCGTAATAGAACAGAGGGTTTCAGAGGCAATACGGATGCCATCATTAAATATTTGTTTAAATTTGACCAGCGTTACCACGTTGTCATTAAAGCTATAAAAAGCCAGTTTTGTTTTTAGTTTGTCGCCTAGTGTTTGGGTGGCGATACTAACAAGTTTTACATCATCAGCGGGGCTAGTGATCGTATCATTTTTGATAGAAGGTACATTACCAGAATCATCAGGAATAGCTTGCTTAGTATCTTTGTTATCAACTGGTGAAGCAGTTGAAATATTCGCCTTGTCAGACTGCGAAGCTTTAGCAGCAGATATATCGTTATCGGATGATTTACGATAGTGGAAAAAATATAGAGCGGGAAGCGCCATAAGAACAACAAAAAGAAAGAAAAGTTTGAGCTTGACCGTGGGATCGCCAAAGACACTTTGACCAGCCTTAGACTGCGTATGATTGCCCGTGACGGTACTCTGATATATTTTAAAAGCGCGGGTATCTGCTTTATAAGTGCGGGGCGTACCGTTTTGATTGGATTTAAGCTTACCGGTGTTTTCTGGGTCATGTTGAAACTCTAACCATTTATGTTTTGTAAAAGTAGCAAGAAAACCGGGTAATTTACCGGATAGGCTTTTATGTAAATAGGCATACTCTGCAACCTCTCGAATGTCGGGTTTAATCTTTTTAACGTTTGGCGTACTTATGTAAATATCCCAGTTAAAATGGCGTTGCATATCGAAAGCAGTGAATACCGATTCGGGCCTTGTTACTGTTGAGCCGTCAGCAAGGGTAATACTGATTACTTCGGGGACGTATCCAGGGGGGCAAATGTATTTGTCTAAGCTAGTCAATTTAAAATCAGGGTCTATCAGGATAGACACGTTGACCTTCGTCGATAAGAATGACAGAGCCGAACGGCACCCAATGAAAGAAACCGGCAATTAATGCCCTGCCCTCGGCACTGTCACCATTAGTTCTAATGATATGGGCTGATTCTGGGATGGTTTTTTCAGGAAATAATGCGCGAATCTCATTAATGTCAATAATTCCACGAATATTGGTAACTACTGTCCTACCTTCGCAAAGCGCATCAAGTAAAAAGCGTTCACAAAGAACAAAGCTTTTATAACTGCCCGGATCACCGTGATGAATTGCGGTAGCCATGAATTAGAAACCTAAAAAGCGAAAAACAAAGCGTGTTGCAAAAGCACTCAACATAATGTTGATTACTTCGGGAATTCGTAAATAGGCAAGCATACCGATTAATCTTGAATCCATTGATGACCACATGCCAGACAAGTAAGCCGATACGTTTAGACTGGTTAATATTTCCTGAGCAACATCCCATGAAAATGCTATAGCGGCAATTTTTGCCTTTATGGAAGCAACTACAAGCCATTTAACCGCCCAAGCGGTAAATTTAACAATTAAGTCGTAAATACCTGTTTTGATGAAATCCTCGAAAGCTTGGGAAAATTCGACAACGGCATTAACAACATCGACAAGAACGCTCATTAATCACCAAAAATTGTCTGAATAGCAAAGAAAGCAGCTAAAAACATAAGTACATAAGCCATTATATCAAAGTAAGTAGCAAAGCGATTGAGATCGGCTGTTATATCCTGCCCTTTGTAATTCATTAAATGAATGACTGGCAAAGCA
>CBDFHF010000002.1:0-492315 GCA_965247565.1 Methylococcales bacterium
GTTCCTTTGTCAGGAACGACTTCCGCAATGGTTCGGTCTGCATGTAACGACCATGGACAGCGCGCTGGCAGCGCACATCAACAGCCAGCCTCAAGCCTGATATTGGGACTGAGTTAATGGTGTGCAGCCCCGAACTGGATAGCATTGCAGATTTTTATGATGCCACCGAATGTGAACGCATCTATAGCCGTTTGCTGAATGAACAAAACTGGCCCGACAATCGATATATCGTTGCCGGGCGCCAATTTACCTTGCCCAGGTTACAAACCTGGCATGCCGATCCGGGAATTCGCTACAGCTATAGTAACAACCTGTTACAAACCCGGCCTTGGACGCCTTTGTTGTCGGACATCAGAGCCAAGGTCGAGTCGTTTTTAAATTATTCATTTAATTCAGTATTGGTTAATTTGTATAGAAACGGCAGCGATTACGTCGGTTGGCATGCCGATAATGAGTTGGAACTGGGTGAGCAACCGATGATCGCCTCATTAACATTTGGTGCGGAACGCCATTTTGCTTTCCGCCATAAAAAATCTTCGGAAGCTGGCCAGTTACTGTTACGAAGCGGCAGCTTACTGATTATGCAACCGAGTTTTCAGCATTACTGGCTGCATAGCGTACCAATTGATACCACTGTAACTCAGGGCCGCATCAACTTAACTTTCCGTAAAGTTGTCCCAGTAAACAGCGTTTTTTCAGAAAAATTTTTAAAAAGGGGTTCAGCATGACATTACATATTGGGGCCATGATGCCGGATCGTTCACTCGATGAGAGTGCGCTGATTCAAGCCATTACCAAAGTCGCTACAGATCTGGGAAGGCTGCGTGATCAAGCCATTCAACAGAAAATACCAACCTTAGATATCGTGTTTTTATTACCCAGCACACAAGAAAAAGCTGACTTTGTCGGTCTGCGTTTGCACTCTTATGACACTGCCGGACAGATTCTCAGGATTGAATCTGCCGTACCGGAAAAAATGGTGACATCAATATATGCCACACGCTTCGTCATAGCCATCATGTTGGATGCTATTGATGCAGCCACTGAATTCTTTAGCGAACATCTCATCCTGTTTGATGCCCCTGAACATCACGTTTTGGTGGGATTAGTCGGCACAGGAGAGTTTATCTCAAATAATTGAGTAATTCCGCATTGACGGGCCATGTTAAGGGAACCTCTATAAATTCAAATTTAAGTCACCCCCTAGCAATTCTGCTAATTTTTTTCGACTTTATTTTAAAATCAGGGTGCATTCCGGCTATTTGAAGTAAAAACCGCATCAAATCCCCGTGTTTTGAGATTATTTCCCCGTTTTTATGCCACTGTGGGCGCACCTTTCCTGTACGGGTTCATCACATCTCGTTTAATCAACTGTATCAAACGCTTCATGTTGTACACTAAATTCATCAAACCAATTTTGACTTTGGCTCGTTGCAAACCGATGGTGCGAACTAAATGCCCACCCATTGCCGCCTGTGCACCAAACACATGTTCGACTCGGGCTCTGACTTTTGACTTCGTCCGGTTTGATAACTTTTGTTCTTCGGTTAAGGGTTTGCCTCGTGTGCCTTTTTCACAAACCTGGCTCTCAATATCGGCGTTAGCTAAGCGCTGCTCCTGGGCTTCTGAACGATAAGCACTGTCGGCATAAACCGCTCGTTTATTGCCCTCCACATCGATTGCCTGGTCGAGTAATTCATCGAATACCTGACTGTCGTGAACCGCCGCATGGGTGACTGAATAGCTTTGTATGAGCTTGTTTTCCTCATCCGTGTTGATGTGATTTTTATAGCCGTAATGCTTCTCATCGTTTTTCTTTGTCCAGCGCGCTTCGGTATCTTTCTGCCGACGCTTGGCCTGAACCTCCGGCTTATCCCATGCCTCAGGCACTTGCCCTTCTTTAATCTGGGCGTTTTCTTCACGGCTATTGCGTTGCTTGGGGACTTCGACAAAGGTGGCATCAATCATCTGCCCCGCTCGAGCCGCATAACCTTGCGCCGCCAGTTGTCCATGAAACCGGGCAAACAACTCCTCAACCAAGTTTAGATCCTTAAGCCGTTCGCGAAACCTCCACACGGTTTTCGAATCCGGCACTTTATCTTCTAATTGCAAACCCAGAAAACGCAGGAAGCTGAACCGATCCCGAATCTGATATTCGATGCCATCATCCGATAAATTGTGCAGCTGCTGGAGTACCAAAATCTTGAACATCAGCACCCCATCGAACGGCTTGGCGCCTGCCTGACTTTTTCTATCCTTTTCATGCAGGCGTTTAAGTTCAGGCCGAAACGCTTCCCAGTCTATCCGGGCTTTCAATCCTACCAAAGGGTCTCCCATTTTGGTTAGTTGCGCGGCTCTTTCTTCTACGTCGAATAATCCAGGTTGGCGGGGTTTCATGGGACGGTTCTCTATCAGTGGACTCACTGTTATTATCTCATTTCAGTGCCATTGCTTCCCGTCAAAAATCGCTGTGAGGTGGGGTATTTTTAGAGATCCCCTTAACTTTGGAGTTAACCAATATGATAACCTAGGGAAGCGCTGATTAAATCCCTCGCCCAGAGATGAGATAATAGACGCGATCAGATCGCTGCCCGGACTACGCAATGAACACACCGACCCAAACCAGTTTTGCCGAACTTGAATACGCCAGTAAAATGCGCCAAACCCGGCGGGAAAAGTTTCTGGCGGAAATGGAGCAAGTGATGCCTTGGGCGTTATTGATACTCCAGCTCGAACCCCATTAACTTGAGCGATAGAGAAATTGTCGAATTGGCCACGAATCAAAAACGGATTATCCTGACTCGTGACGGGCGTTTACTGTTCGCTAAAAAGTCAGTCACGGTTGGGTGAATTTAAACAAACGACAGAATTGTTTCATAGAATTTTTTGCCACGCCACATTTGGCGCGGCTTTGAACCATTTTTTAATTTCCCAAAAAAACACCAGTTTTTCATGGCTAAAATTGGGAAGTGGATAATTGACACAAAGCCTTGTCGGCTGTGGGTTTACGCAAAACCCTGTGGGACTTTGATGGCGTTTGTTTAAACGTACCCTATTGGGGAACATCATGATCGAATGGCTGTGTATGGGATTTTTGTGGCCGGAATCCGGGGTTATGCACAGTCAGAGCCAGCTGGATGCCGAGATTCGTTACCTGGAGCAGGATGTCAAAGCCAGTTTGCTGACGGATCATCCGGTCCGGTTTTCAGTTGACAATGCCTTGTGGTTGCATGAACGGCTGTTCTTGCAATCCGGCCTGGTAAACGCGTTGGCGGTGGCTCAACAATCCGCCGCTGCTCGAACCCAACAACCCCCCAGACGCTTTCAGCAGCTGCTTAACCGAGCCGTGCACACGGCACAACAGGCCTTAGTCGCGGCCATGATTGCAACGCAGGTGTATGTCTTACGGTTGTCGGTGCTGGTTCTGTCTCTACCGGTGTTTATTCTGGCCGCCCTGGTCGGTGCGGTCGATGGCATTGTGCAGCGCGACTTAAACCGTTGGCGGGGTGGCCGGGAACTGGGTCAGCGTTACCATCTGGCTAAAGGCTTCGTTGCCCCCGGCCTGACTTTACCCTGGATCGTGTATTTATCCTGGCCCACCACGGTGCATCCCTTTTGGATTGTGTTGCCGCTTGCGGTGTTTGTCGGCGTGGTGGTGGCCATTACCACGGCAACGTTTAAAAAGTATTTTTAAATTTCTTATTGCGTGACCCCTTATAAAAGATAGCTTTTTAGCTAGCCTATTAATTTAGATAGCTGTTTGGATAGCTTTTTTAGAAGGGGTAATTCAAAATAAATGGGGCAAATCGCGAGCGCCATGGATAACACGAACAATCTGAATTCCGCCTGGCACGGTACGATAGAGAATTAAATATTTCCCAACCGATGAATGATGAAGCTCCGGCGCAATATCAGGCCGCAACCGGCCTATCAAAGGATTGTCTGCAAGCGCATAAAACCGCTCTTCAATAGTATCAAGGACACGATCCGCCGCGAGGGGATTATCTTGCGCGATGTAAATCCATATATCAATCAGGTCTTCTTCGGCTTGTGCCGTCCTTTGGATCACAGACATTAAAGCCTCACAGACCTAATGTTGTTCTGTATCTTGAGACAACAACCGCCTCCGCGCTTCCGCTTTGATCGCGTTCATATCGGTAAAACGACCTGAACCGCTCTCTAGTCCCGTTTGCCAAAGGCTCCGTAACTCGGATATTTCATTTTGTTGTAAAGACCGTTTCAGCTTCCAATCGCGTAAAGCTTCACGAATAACCTCGCTACTGCTGGCGTATTCACCACTTTCGACGCACTGGCGGACAACTGCCGCCATTTCAGGGGTTAATGCAATACTTAATTTTTCAACATTGGCCATGACAAGACCTCCTTGCTATATAGTAGTAAGAATTCCTACCAATGGCAATATTTTTAAAATAGTCGTTTTTAGTGGAAGAGGGCAGGGATGTTTTAGAGCGCGGGGGTAAGGTCTGGCTGGCCGTTTTTTAACTTTATTCCACTTGATAGCGCTACCGCCCTGGCTAAAGAAGGTGCTGGGCTTCATCATTGTGTGGGTTTTGATCGCTATGTTCTTGCCTGTGCTAATCACCGTTATCGGGTTTTCTCCGTAACAGATAATGAAGGTACCCGGTCAACGCTAGGCCTCTATTTTACTGGGCGCGCCTGGAAAGTCGATCAACATATGGGGTGCTTGAATTCGTTAGTGTCGGATAAGGCACAAAAGGCGGGCAAGCAATTCGCTAAACTGTGTTCTGCGGCGGCTTGTCCCGACATCAACGCTAAGCGTTAGCAGTTCGTGCAACTCGCGCTGATAAACCCTAACACGGTTTTCCACAAAAACTGTGGATAACGCTGTTGAAGACCTCTGTTGATCTCGCTCAAATCCCCACTATTCAAAGCATCTGGTTAGATTGTATAAAAAATAGTCAGCAGAATGCGTCGAGAACGTAAGTCTAAAAATTATCTGCTGCATAGAAACTTGCAAGCTGGGTGAATTTAAACAAACGACAGAATTGTTTCATAGAATTTTTTGCCACGCCACATTTGGCGCGGCTTTGAACCATTTTTTAATTTCCTAAAAAAACACCAGTTTTTCATGGCTAAAATTGGGAAGTGGATAATTGACACAAAGCCTTGTCGGCTGTGGGTTTACGCAAAACCCTGTGGGACTTTGATGGCGTTTGTTTAAACGTACCCTAATTTGAGCCCCAATACCATCAAGGCTTACCGTGATGTGTTCACTCTTCTGCTCAGATTTTGCCGCGATGCCCGAGGCCTGGTGCCGGAACGCTTAACCCTTGCCGACATCGATGTGTGTTTGCTCGAGGCATTCCTCGATTACTTGGCCACTGAAAGGCACGCTTCGATTCCCACGCAGAACCATCGGCTGGCCACTTTGCATGCCTTCTTCCGCTATGTGCAGTCGGAAAAGCCGGACCATCTGCTGCAGTGTCAGCAGATCCTGGCCATTCCACTACGACGCCATTCGCATCCTTGCGTTGGCTATCTCTCTAAGGAATATTGTTCGGCGACAATTACTATGTCCGGTATGACGACAACTATCTTGACCGGTTGACCGATACGGAGGACAACAGTGAGTTTTACTTTTATTGGGAGCTCACCCTTGTCTGGAAAACGTATTACTCAACAACAAGAGAGTTTATATATGAACAAACGTCAACGAGGACAAAGCCAAGCCAGTGCGGCAGCGCAGGCATCACTATCTGAACGGTCTGGTCGCAGAATAGAAAAAGGGGATCGTCAATCCATTCCAGGTGAACGGCACTGGCGGACACGCGAAGATCCTTTTGAAGCGATCTGGCAACAGGAATTGGTACCCCTGTTAGAAAAAGAAGCCCAGCTCACGGGCTTAAGGCTTTGGGAATACTTGGAAGATAAGCATCCTGGTCAATTTCCCTACCGTGTTTTGCGTACCCTGCAACGCCGCGTCAAACACTGGAAAGCCACCCAAGGCCCCGACAAAGTGATTATCTTTCGACAGTCAGTCCCCGCAGGCCAGCAGGGTTTATCGGATTTCAGTCATCCAAACACGGCAATCACTATCCAAGGTAAAGACTTCCCTCATCTGTTGTACCAGTTCCGTTTGGCCTATAGTGGTTGGCGTTATGTTCAAATTATGTTGGGTGGGGAAAGTTATTCGGCCTTGGCTGATGGGTTGCAGTCGGCGTTAATGCTTGCTGGTGGCAGCCCACTTGAACATCGCACCGACAGCTTAAGCGCTGCGTTTAAAAATCAACAGGAAGAGCAGACACTCACACAACCTTACCAAGCGCTGTGTGCTCATTACCAGATACGAGCCACCCGTAACAATCGAGGCGTCAGTCATGAGAATGGTGCGATTGAATGTGCCCATGGTTCCTTCAAGCATCGGCTGGATCAAGCTCTAAAGCTCAGAGGCAGTTGTGATTTTGCCACGATCAAAGACTATCAGGACTTTCTTGAGAAAGTCTCTGGTCGGCTAAATAAACGCTGCCAGACGCGTTTTAGAGAAGAGCAGCAGGCCTTACAGCCTTTGCCAGGTGAGCGTTTTATGGACTATAGCGAACTTAGTTTAAAAGTGACGCGTAGTAGTACCTTAGAAATTAAACGGGTACTGTATACCGTGCCCTCGCGGCTGATCGGCGAGCAGGTTCGCGTGCAGGTGTATCATGATCGCTTGATCCTGTTTGTTGGTCAAACTTTAACAACAACGCTACCCCGTATTTACCCGAAAGTCGGTCAAGAACGGAGTCGGCGTATCGATTATCGACACCTGATCCATAGCTTGTCTGCCAAGCCCCAAGCCTTCCGGTTCTTACAGTTCCGTGATGAGTTATTGCCTACGGACACGTACCGCCTGTTATGGCAGCACAGTGATCAACAATTTGATACGCAAGACGCCTGTAAATGGATGGTCGGCGTACTGAGAATTGCTATGGATCATGATTGTGAAGAATCTTTAGGACGGGAGTTGTTGGCAACTGTCGATAACACCCAGCCATTGCCTACCCTTAAGGCCCTACAAGAGCGCTACTTAGGTAAACAAGTCGCCCCCGTGATAGTCGCACGGCAACATGACTTAGCCAGCTATGATCAGTTGTTACAGAGGCGCTGGTACCAGCCGGAGGCTGGTCATGCCTGAAACCATCGATTTATTACTCAAACAGCTCAGACTACCCACGTTTGTCCGCCATTACCAAAGCCATCAAGAACAAGCGCTTGCCAAGGGCTATGGGCATATCCGGTATTTATCGGGGTTATGTGAACAGGAAGCGGCGGATCGTTATCAAAAGCGTGTGCAAAAATGGACCCGAGAAGCCGGTTTGCCGGCAGGGAAGAGTTTTGCCAACTTCAATCAGGCTGAACTCAGCGCCACCGTACAACAGCAGGTTGCCATGTTGAAAGACCAAACTGACTGGGCGCATAAAGCGGGCAACGTCTTATTGATTGGCCCCTCTGGTGTCGGTAAATCGCATATGGCCGCAGCCCTTGCCAGTCAGTTAATCGAACAAAACGTGCGTGTTAAATGGTTCTCGGCAATAGCGCTGGTGCAAAGCCTACAGCAAGCCAAGCGTGACTTAGACTTAATGACAGCAATGACGCGTCTGGATAAATATCAGGTGCTGGTGATTGATGATATTGGTTACGTCAAAAAGACCGATGCGGAGACCCAAGTGCTCTTTGAATTCATTGCCCATCGATATGAGAGTGGCAGCCTAATCATCACTTCAAACCAACCGTTTAGCCAGTGGGACGTATTCGATCAGCCCGACCACTATCTTAGAAATTGCCAAAATCAATTTATTCTGATTTTGTACCAAAAGGCAGTAATTCATCGATGCGGCTGTTGGGCCAGATAGGGAGTTTTTCTAGAGTATCTTTTAGCCAGGCAGCGGGATCAAGCCCATTTAATTTGGCGGTGCCTAGTAAGGATTGAATTGCGGCAGCGCGCTGGCCCGCTCGTTCTGATCCGGCAAAGAGCCAGTTGCGTCTGCCTAGCGCAATCGGCCTAATACAGTTCTCGGTACTGTTGTTATCTATGGGTAGATCACCGGTTTCGGCATAGCGGATCAGTGCCGACCAGCGTTTCAGGCTGTATTCGATCGCTTTCATCAAAGCGCTGCCAGGTGCCGTGCGCAAACGGGTTTGCTGCAGCCAATCATGCAGTTCGGTTAAGCGTGGTTGGCTTTTTTCAGCACGCAGGTTTTTCCGGCCATCGATACTCATCTCCCGGCCTTCGGCTTCAATCTCATACAACTCGGCAATGCGCTGCAAGGCTTCTTTGGCAACCGGACTTTGATTAGCTTGAAAGAGGTCAAAGAATTTGCGGCGCGCATGGGTCCAGCACGCTAACTCAATGCAGGACGACAATAAAGATTGTGTGGCTGGATGCGCCCGAGCTGCAGCAAACAAGGCTTTGTATCCTCCGTAGCCATCAACCATTAGATGACCTTGCCAGTCTTGTAGAAACTGTTCGGCATGTCGGCCACTGCGACCGGCTTGGTAGTCAAAGACAATGATCTTAGGCCCAGGTTGCAGATCGTTACTGCGATACGCCCATAGATAAGCCTTCTTCGTTTTACCTTTGCCGGGATCCAACTGCGGTACCGGGGTTTCATCGGCTAACACGCAAGGTCGTTGTAACAGATACCAGTGCAGGCGATCCACCAGAGGCTGTAGTTCCACCCCCAGACGCCCCACCCAATCGGCCAGCGTGGATCGAGATAGGGAAACACTGCTACGGGCAGCGATTTGTTCCAGTCGGTACAGCGGCAAGTGATCCAGATATTTGCTGATGAGTACCCAAACCAGCAAACCGATGGCGGCCATACCGCCGTCAATGATGGCCGGTGGAATGGGCTCGGCAGTGATGGTTTCACAAGTCCGGCAGGCGTATTGTGGCCGGATGTGCCGGTGGACAAAGAACTTGGCCGGTTCCACGTCCAGTTGCTCAGTCACATCGTCGCGAATTTTGACCAAATCTCGTCCACATTGCCCACAGGCGCAAGATTCCAACTGGTGATAATGATCGATGCGCGGCAGGTGGGCGGGTAACGGCTGACGGCCAGCACGCAGGCGTTTGGATCTAGCCACCGTTTCGCACGGTTGATTATCCTGCAATAGTTCGACTTCGGCTTCAATTGCCGACATATCCGTATTCCAGGTTTCTTCAAAGACATCCCGTTGCAGAGCGGTCAGGGTTTCACTTTTGGTGCTGTAGCGGATGCGTTTGTAATAGGCCAGCTCATAGGTGAGCGAGGTGATTTTGGTGTCTTTGTAGAGAATGGCTTTTTCGTTGGCCGTGATGGTGGCTTGTTGCTCCGCAATCACTGTTTTGGCATCCTGAGAGGCTTGGTCAACAAGCGCCTGAATCAGTGCCGCTACTTGGTTTTTGGTAGCAGGATCCAGGTTTAATTGATCGAGTTCAGTCAGTGATTTCATGGTGAAAACTATACCATAAAATCACCGTGTAAGCCTTGATTTTGCTAGGTTTTATGACTGTTTTTCTTGTTATTTATCAGCCACTTTAAAACCGTTTTTACACTTGCCAGTCCGGCTGACAAGTCGCCGACAAACGCTGCCAGTCGACACCGGCAACTAACCACTCCCACTGGCGTTGGGTAATCACAAATGTCTTATCGTTGACCCTGGGCCACACAAAACTGCCGCGATGCAATCTGCGTTGACATAACCAAACCCCATTACCATCCCACAGCAACAGTCTCAGCCGATTACCAGCACGGTTACGGAAAATGAATGCCGAACCACTGCAAGGTGCTTGATCCAAGCTGTGCTGAACGACGCTCGACAAACCATCTAGGCCGCGTCTCATATCGACAGGCGCAACGGCAATCCAAATTTGTGCTGGGGTTTCAATTAACCCAGGCATTTCAACAACTCGGCCAACCACGCAGCCGATACGGATGTCGGCAGCTCCAGTCGATGACCGTTGTTATGAGTCAACACCAGGTTTGACGAGGATGCCGGTGTCGGAACAACCGATGCAACCTGAACAGGAATCAACGCTACAGCTTGAGATAGATTGAGTCTGCGATACTCACTCAATCGAGCCGAGAAAGTACCCTTCTTGAGTTGCTGTTGATCACAATATAATGCTTGTGATAACCCGCTTTGTTGCCAAGCTTCAATATGCTGACGCCATTTGAATGGAATGCCCATAAAATCCCCTAGGAAAAAATCTTAGAGTGCCAGCATTGGTGTAAGCTTTGTAGATGGTTTCGCCGGACGATTACAGTGGGACCACATATTTCCAGACACCATGATGACTGTTGCGGCAATTGATCGCATCATCCACCATGCCACCATTATTGAAATAGAGGGAGAAAGTTATCGAAAAAAACAGAGCCTAAAAAAGTAACCCATTTTTTTAACTAAAACCGGCCAGGGTAATTGACGTCAAACCGGCAAAGATAATTGACGCCGGACAGAATATCTTGCCGAGATTCTCGCACAGCCTGATCTGCATACGTTCAATGGTCGCCGAGACGCTGTTTTGCTCAGTGTGCTTTACGATACCGGAGCGCGTGTGCAGGAGTTGGTCGATCTTACTGTCGGCGATGTCCGCTTGGATGTCCCAGCACAGGTCCGACTCATGGGCAAGGGTCGCAAGATGCGGGCTGTACCGCTGATGGACCCCACGAAAGAAATTCTGCGCGATTATCTTAACGACCAAGGTCTGAATCGCCCTGAGCATTTTGATCGACCGCTATTCCAGAACAAGCAAGGCGAACGATTATCGCGGTCGGGTGTCCGCTATATTCTCCAGAAATACGTAGAGCCGGTGCGCAAGATGCACCCGGGGTTTACCCAACCCGTAAGCCCACACAGCTTAAGGCATACAAAAGGCATGCATCTTTTGCAGAGTGGTATCTCGCTCGAGATCATTCGGGATTTCCTGGGCCATGTTGATGTGAAAACAACGCAGATTTATGCGCGTGCCAACCTCGAGATGAAACGCAAGGCCTTGGAAAAAGTCGCTGACAATTCACCGCTTCCTCAAATCCCCTCCTGGAAGCAGAACAACACATTACTTGAATGGTTGCACTCGCTATAATCTTGACGGCAAGGCTGCCGATTCTTAACCGAGGCCCTCCCATACATGGCAGGTTATTATGTTGAGTTCAGTTTGAACCAACTTTAGGGAACCTCTATAAATTCAAATTTAAGTCACCCCCTAGCAATTCTGCTAATTTTTTTCGACTTTATTTTAAAATCAGGGTGCATTCCGGCTATTTGAAGTAAAAACCGCATCAAATCCCCGTGTTTTGAGATTATTTCCCCGTTTTTATGCCACTGTGGGCGCACCTTTCCTGTACGGGTTCATCACATCTCGTTTAATCAACTGTATCAAACGCTTCATGTTGTACACTAAATTCATCAAACCAATTTTGACTTTGGCTCGTTGCAAACCGATGGTGCGAACTAAATGCCCACCCATTGCCGCCTGTGCACCAAACACATGTTCGACTCGGGCTCTGACTTTTGACTTCGTCCGGTTTGATAACTTTTGTTCTTCGGTTAAGGGTTTGCCTCGTGTGCCTTTTTCACAAACCTGGCTCTCAATATCGGCGTTAGCTAAGCGCTGCTCCTGGGCTTCTGAACGATAAGCACTGTCGGCATAAACCGCTCGTTTATTGCCCTCCACATCGATTGCCTGGTCGAGTAATTCATCGAATACCTGACTGTCGTGAACCGCCGCATGGGTGACTGAATAGCTTTGTATGAGCTTGTTTTCCTCATCCGTGTTGATGTGATTTTTATAGCCGTAATGCTTCTCATCGTTTTTCTTTGTCCAGCGCGCTTCGGTATCTTTCTGCCGACGCTTGGCCTGAACCTCCGGCTTATCCCATGCCTCAGGCACTTGCCCTTCTTTAATCTGGGCGTTTTCTTCACGGCTATTGCGTTGCTTGGGGACTTCGACAAAGGTGGCATCAATCATCTGCCCCGCTCGAGCCGCATAACCTTGCGCCGCCAGTTGTCCATGAAACCGGGCAAACAACTCCTCAACCAAGTTTAGATCCTTAAGCCGTTCGCGAAACCTCCACACGGTTTTCGAATCCGGCACTTTATCTTCTAATTGCAAACCCAGAAAACGCAGGAAGCTGAACCGATCCCGAATCTGATATTCGATGCCATCATCCGATAAATTGTGCAGCTGCTGGAGTACCAAAATCTTGAACATCAGCACCCCATCGAACGGCTTGGCGCCTGCCTGACTTTTTCTATCCTTTTCATGCAGGCGTTTAAGTTCAGGCCGAAACGCTTCCCAGTCTATCCGGGCTTTCAATCCTACCAAAGGGTCTCCCATTTTGGTTAGTTGCGCGGCTCTTTCTTCTACGTCGAATAATCCAGGTTGGCGGGGTTTCATGGGACGGTTCTCTATCAGTGGACTCACTGTTATTATCTCATTTCAGTGCCATTGCTTCCCGTCAAAAATCGCTGTGAGGTGGGGTATTTTTAGAGATCCCCTTAAGTTGTTTATGGCTAAATGGAATAACGAAATATCTATATTAGTTTAGCAATGCCAATCATTCAAGGTTCCTGGCTCTAAAAGATCTTGCTTACCCAAAAACTTTGAGCGTCTGTTAAGTGTAAAGCTATGATGATGTTGTGAGTGTCGCTTAAGGGTCGGACTTTCACATTCGTTCAAGAGAAAGAATTAATTTTTTGAATGACTCCTTTGGAGCAATAAAATCTAATTAGCCCAATCCTCTAGCCTCAATCCGATTATGCGTTCAAACTCCCGTAAATTATGGGTAACGAGTGTTGCATCGATAGATAGCGCGTGGGAACCAATCCAAAGATCATTTGCGCCTATCGGAGTTCCGGCATCTTTAAGTTGGGTGAATTGCGTAGCGTAGTGTTCACATAATCTGATGTTAGTATCGTATACGACGGGTACTGTTTGTGTTAACTGGTTAAGTTGGCGCAATACCTGTGCCTTACGGGTACTTCGTTCCGCTCCCTTTAGCAGTTCAGCATACGTGAAAAATGACATGCATAGAGTAGCATCGTTATCCAACGAGTTGATGCGCGTGGCAATACCTGGAGGCTTATTTTTTATTAGGTAGATTAGGATGTTGGTATCCAACATGTAAATCATAAAGCCTCCCGGTCTTGCATGGCGGGTTGCTGTGCATAATTCTGCTCAAGTTGGTTCACAAAATCTTCATCGAACGCATTGAGCGCCGCAACTAAGGTAGCACCACGGTCAACAGGAAGCGGATGGATAACCAAGTCACCATTCTCGTTGCGGGAGATTTGTACTTGGGTCGCCTCAATACGAAACTCTTGCGGAATACGCACCGCTTGGCTGTTACCGTTTTTAAAAATACGTGTAGTTAAGGTTGGCATGGGTAACTCCTAAGTGTGTACATAAGAGTGTGTATTATCTTTTCAGACAGGCATCTTTGCAATCATTTTTTGCATGGTATTTTTGTTTTTCCGCTGATAATATTCGTACCTGAATCGAAAGGAGCAACAAGTGGCAACTATTGATATCGATAAACTGACCGAAGCAGAACTCACCGACCTAAATCATCGTGTGGTTGAACGTTTAAGATTCTTGCAACAGATGCGAGCCCACGCTCACATGCTTGATTTCAGCATTGGTGAATGGGTATCTTTCCAAACGGAGGATCGTTCGATGGTGAAAGGCATAGTCACCAAATATAACCAAAAAACAGTGACGGTTATTACCGAGTCAGGCCAGCGGTGGAACGTTTCCCCAACCTTCCTAAATAAACTCGAATCATCGACCGTTTCAGCCCAGGTCGTTAAC
Source organism: Methylococcales bacterium (assembly GCA_965247565.1). Lineage (GTDB taxonomy): Bacteria > Pseudomonadota > Gammaproteobacteria > Methylococcales > Methylomonadaceae > CBDFHF01. The sequence goes on from CBDFHF010000002.1 coordinate 13,817, forward strand.
ATGCCGAAAAAATGACACTATCTTAGGATTTATACTCAAGATACCGGCGTAATGGTGATTCGCTAACCTTTCCAGCTTTTCAATTTTCGACCTGAAATGGGCGATAATTCGTTATATTAACTAATAAAAACAGTAGGTTTGGTATTTACAATAAGTCTATTTTTAATTGCTCCATAGCGGCCATTGGCTCATATCAACCATTTTTGTAAGATCGGCCAAGAGCTGCCATTGGCATTTATCTGGTGTCTATAGCCGCTTAGGGTCGGACTGCCACATTCACTTTTAGCCGGAATTGAATTATTTTAATGTCGGCTATTGAGAATATTTCAATGGCAATCAAGTCAAACGTACTCTCTCAACCAAAATGGAGTATGTGCCATGAACACAGAACTTACGCTTGACCTCCAATTCAATCCACAATCCGAGGATAAAATACAGCAATCAACCAAAGAACCCTGAAACAAAGGCAAGCTGATGGGGCAGAAACCACCCCTGAAACTGAAAGAAGTCTGGGAAATCCGAATCCGGTTGCAACTTGGCAAGCGTATACGGGAACTTGCCTTGTTTAACTTGGCTATCGACAGCAAACTCCGGGGCTGCGATTTGGTGAAGTTAAAAGTCCGGGATGTCGCCCACGGCGATCAAGTGTCGAAACGGGCGATGGTCATGCAACAAAAAACCCATCAGCCCGTCCAGTTTGAAATCACCGAACCAACCCGCAATTCAGTCATGGACTGGATCAAGCAAGCCAAACTTAAGGGCGAAGATTTCCTGTTCCCGAGCCGTATCCACGGTTCACCCCATATTACCACCCGGCAATATGCTAGGATAGTCGAAAAATGGGTCGCCAGCATCGGATTAAATCCAGCCGATTACGGCACACACACTCATTTCGAAGGACTAAAGCGTCATTAATCTACCGCCGGACTAAGAATTTAAGGGCGGTACAGCTTCTACTAGGGCATACCAGACTGGAAAGCACCGTCCGATATTATGGAAAGCCACCTGTTATGCTCAAAAATATCCCCAAGTGTTTGATAGCAGCAAGATTTGATCGTAAGAACTCAACATAATAACCTGCCATGTATGAGGGCCTCGGTTAAGAATCGGCAGCCTTGCCGTCAAGATTATAGCGAGTGCAACCATTCAAGTAATGTGTTGTTCTGCTTCCAGGAGGGGATTTGAGGAAGCGGTGAATTGTCAGCGACTTTTTCCAAGGCTTTGCGTTTCATCTCGAGGTTGGCACGCGCATAAATCTGCGTTGTTTTCACATCAACATGGCCCAGGAAATCCCGAATGATCTCGAGCGAGATACCACTCTGCAAAAGATGCATGCCTTTTGTATGCCTTAAGCTGTGTGGGCTTACGGGTTGGGTAAACCCCGGGTGCATCTTGCGCACCGGCTCTACGTATTTCTGGAGAATATAGCGGACACCCGACCGCGATAATCGTGTAATAATGGAATGGACGCCCACTTTTCTAAGTGGTATTTATGAAACAGAATTTTTATTTGAATTCATTTTTATCAAAGAGGGTTGCCAACATGAAAATTGTTACTATTGGAATCGATTTAGCTAAAGAGGTTTTTGCGGTTCATGGCGTTGATACAAGTGGCCATATCGTTTTACGTAAGCAAATTAAGCGCAGTGAAATGTCAAATTTTTTTGTCAATCTAGAACCGTGCTTGATTGGTATGGAGGCTTGCGGTAGCGCCCATCATTGGGCCAGAAAATTGGAAAACTTTGGTCACACGGTCAAGCTTATTGCGCCTCAATTCGTCAAACCTTATGTGAAAACTAATAAAAATGACATGGCCGATGCAGAAGCAATTTGTGAAGCTGTGTCTCGGCCTAATATGCGATTTGTATCCACCAAAACAGTCGAACAGCAAGCGATCCTTGCGGTGCATCGTGCTAGACAAGGGTTCGTTAAGGCAAGAACGGCTCAGGCGAATCAAATACGCGGGCTACTTTCTGAATTTGGATTAGTTTTGCCGCAAGGTATTCGCGTCATCACAAAACGTGTCCCAGAAATATTGGAAGATGGTGAAAATGGTTTACCCAGTCCTTTTCGCCAATTGATTGAACGGTTGACCAATAATCTCAAGGAAATGGATAAGCAGGTTGATGAGTTGGAAACTGAGATTATGTTATGGCATCAAAATAGCGAAGCGAGCAAGATATTAGCCACGATACCCGGGCTTGGCCCCATCACTGCAAGTGCAATCGTGGCAACTGTTGGAAATGCCAAAGAATTCAAAAATGGCAGGCAATTGGCTGCATGGTTAGGATTGGTCCCAAAACAGAATTCCAGTGGTGGTAAACAAGTTTTACTTGGCATTAGCAAACGAGGGGATAGTTATTTGCGCACGTTATTGATTCATGGTGCCCGTGCGGTGATTCGATTTGCTAAAACCAAGGCGAAACCAGATGTCTGGATCAATAAATTATTGGATAGGCGCAATAAAAACGTGGTAGCAGTTGCTTTGGCAAACAAAAATGCGCGGATTGTTTGGGCGTTACTGACTAAAAATACTATGTTTAAAACGGATTATTCCCCAGACACTGTTGCTGTTGGAGCTTGATATAACCACACATTTACTGAAAAATAAATAAAGGCACAAAACCACTGGTTGCTAAGGCAATCATAACATGATGGCGAATTTGGTCAGACCGTGAGTAGCTTAACCTTAACTAGACCTGGCACTTCGAGTGCGTTGTAATGATCAGGAGCTATTCAGCGTATTCCATCAGGGATGGAAGCAATTGCTTCATAAAAATCCGAATGTATGGCTGCAATCTGTACCTATTCAATATCATAGATTGAATGCTTTGCAAATTGTGGGCGTCCATGTATGGTTTAATTAAGTCATTACCAGTAACTGTCAGGTCAGGTTTGAGCCTTTACACTTTACTGCTACAGATTAGTCTTGCAAGCTGTATTCTATACACCTGATTTATCTCGTAAAACTTATCTCATGTAACTTTGACCTGATAAAAAATGTTGCAAACATAAAAAAATACTCTAAAATGGCTCTTCTTTGTCGGGTCGCTAGCTCAGCCGGTAGAGCACCGCACTTTTAATGCGATGGTCATGCGTTCGAATCGCATGCGACCCACCATATAATTTAAGGACTTAGGTAATCACCAAGTCCTTTTTTTATGCCTGAGGAGCTTGGTGCGTCAACGCTTTCCGGACATAAGGTTAAGCAGCATTTTGCTGCAACTCGAAGTCAACAGGGCATATATTCATTAGCGGAATGTAATCGCTCCCGGTGCTAGAACACTTCGACATATTAAAACACAGCCTGTTTAGCTTCTTACCGATAGTGAAACGTTTGATGATGGATCATTCGGTTTTTAAGGCATTCCCAAAGAGCACAAATAATGGGTTATGCTCCTCCGGCAGTTGGGCAAAGGGGTTTTAACTCCCCGTATATAATGGTCGTCAGTACCTATCGCCTTCATATTATTAACTGTTCGACTGTAAGACTTTCGGTTTTTCTTGACCCATTAATAGACACTCTAGTTTAGCCACATTAGCTTTTTCTGGCACAACCAATGCAGCATATTCTACAATGCTCCGCTAGGCCTTGTGTGCTCAAAAACTAGAAAAGGAAAACGCTTGATGAAATTAAAAACAGCAATTCTGCTTTTAAATTTAGGAACGCCTGACAGCCCAAGCCGATGGAAGGTTGGTAGCTATTTAGGCCAGTTCCTGAATGATCCCAGGGTCATCGATATCCCTTGGTTAGCTAGGAAAATTCTAGTTAACTGCATTATTGTGCCATTTAGATCCGGTAAGTCCGCAAAATTGTATCAAGCGATTTGGGATAAAGAGTCTGGTTCGCCACTGCTGATGCACACCTTGGCTTTGCAAAAAAAACTACAAGAAAGTGTCGGTGACGGCATTACCGTTGAAATGGCCATGCGTTATAAAAATCCAAGCATGGATGCGGTTTTAGAGCGTATGCGCAAGGCCGGCTATCACAAGATTATTGTGTTTCCGCTATTTCCTCAATATGCATCAAGCAGTACCGGTAGCGCTCTGCAACGTTTTATGGAAATTGTTAGTCAGTGGTGGGTTATTCCTGAATTGAAAATAATATCGCAATTCTACGATAACGAAGACTTCATCGATTGCATCGTCAATCGCGGCAAACACTATGACCTAAATCAGTATGACCATATTCTGTTCAGTTATCACGGCTTGCCAGAACGGCAAGTTGATAAGGTGTATACCGATGGTTATCTGTGCAAAGATCATCACTGTGAAGACGATCTTACCGAAAGCAATTATTACTGTTATAAAGCGGCCTGTTACCAAACTACCAAAGCAGTTGTTGAGAAACTGAATATACCCGAGGGTAAATACACTTTGAGCTTTCAGAGCCGTCTAGATAACAAATGGTTGAAACCATTCAGTGATAAAGTTATTGAAGAATTAGCGCTAAAAGGTGCTAAAAAGCTATTGGTCTTTTCACCCGCATTTACCGCCGATTGTCTGGAAACGATTTATGAAATTGGCACTGAATACCAGGAGATTTTTCATAAACACGGTGGTGAGAAAATTCAATTGGTGGAAAGCTTAAACAGCGGAGATGACTGGGTGGAAACTATCAAAAAGATAGCGCTGGCTTAATCTTGTAAAGATATGTTTCGACTAAGCCACTATATGCGGGAGCTTATTACTCCGACTCCCTTAAAACTTACACGAAAGCCCTCCGCTCCGGTGGTAATCTGGAACTTAATTCGCCGCTGCAATCTCACTTGCAAGCATTGCTACACCACATCCGCCGATGTTGATTTTCCGGGTGAATTGACCACGCCGGAAATTTATACAGTCATGGATGACTTGAAAGCTTTTAAAGTCCCCGTGTTGATTTTGTCTGGCGGTGAGCCGTTGCTGCATCCAGATATTTTTAATATTTCCCGGCGTGCTAAAGACATGGGTTTTTATGTGGCGCTATCCAGTAATGGCACTAAAATCAGCAAAGATAATATCGACGAAATTGCTGATATTAACTATCAATATATTGGCGTCAGTCTGGATGGCATTAAAGACACCCATGACACATTCAGGCGGGTAAAAGGTTCATTTGATGAAGCTTTACGTGGTGTGCATCTGTGTCTGGATAAGGGTATAAAAGTGGGTATTCGCTTTACTTTAACCCAAGATAATGCCAAAGACTTTCCGGCGTTATTGCAATTAATTGACGACAATAATATTGATAAATTTTATTTATCGCACCTGAATTATGGCGGTCGCGGTAACAAAAATCGCAAGGATGATGCGCATTTTCAAATGACCCGCGATGCCATGGATTTGATGTTTAGCAAATGCTATGAATGGCTCAAAGCCGGAAAAGATCGGGAATTTGTCACTGGCAATAACGATGCCGATGCGGTGTATTTTTTACATTGGGTAACTAGGAACTTTCCGAATCAAGCTAAGCATATCGAGGCCAAACTGGAGCAATGGGGCGGCAATGCCTCGGGGGTTAATGTCGCCAATATTGATAATCTTGGCAATGTGCACCCGGATACGTTCTGGTGGCATTATGATTTGGGTAACGTTAAAAAGCGGCCTTTTTCGGAAATATGGATGGATGTTTCTGACCCATTGATGGCTGGTTTGAAGCAAACCCCCAGGCCATTGCAAGGTCGATGTGGCGTGTGCCATTATCAAGCCATCTGTAATGGCAACACCCGGGTCAGAGCCGCACAAACCACGGGTAATTACTGGGCTGAGGACCCGGGCTGTTATCTGACTGATGCTGAATGCAATGCTTATGAGGCCACAGAAACTGCGTAGCAAGCTTAAACTCTAGTCGTTGATTGGGGGCGATTTCGATTGGGTTTTCCCGTAGAGGGCCGTAGTGTTTGGGATTCACGACGCTGTCTTGGCGGTTGTATTGGTTTAACCAGTTCTGGCGGCGCTACTTCGGATGCTTCAAAGCCCATGATTTGTTCTCGCTTTATAGTTTTGCCAATCAGTTTTTCGATAACACGTAAAGCCTGATATTCATCATGCGATACCAGCGATACGGCTTGTCCTGATTCTCCTGCACGGCCAGTACGGCCAATACGGTGCACGTAATCAGCTGGAGAACGAGGCAGTTCAAAATTGACCACATGAGCCAGTAAAGCAATATCAATCCCGCGTGCGGCGACATCGGTCGCCACTAGAACGCGAATTGTCCCCGATTTGAAGCCGGCCAACGCGCTGGTCCTCGCTCCTTGGCTTTTATTACCATGAATAGCAGCCGCTTTAATATCAACTTTATTCAGCTTTTCAGTCAGTCGATTGGCGCCATGTTTGGTGCTGGTAAATACCAACACTTGCTGCCAATTCTGTTCCTTGATCAAATGACAAAGCAATTCCGATTTACTGGTTTTATTAACTGTATACGCAATCTGTTCAATGGTTTCTGCCGCGGTGTTGCGCGGAGCCACTTCAATTTTGACCGGATTAACTAATAGGCCGGTAGTGAGTTTACGAATTTCTTCCGAAAAAGTGGCAGAAAATAGCAAGTTTTGGCGTTTTTTTGGTAATAGCGCAATGATTTTACGGATATCGCGAATAAAGCCCATGTCCAACATGCGATCTGCTTCATCCAAAACCAGAGTTTCCACTTTATCCAGTTTAAGAGCGTTTTGGTTGAGTAGATCCAATAATCGGCCCGGTGTGGCAACCAAAATATCAACACCGCCGCGCAGACGCATCATTTGCGGGTTGATTTTTACTCCTCCGAACACGACTTCAGTTTTTAAACGTGGATGCAAGTGCGCGCCGTATTTATTTACGGATTCGCCCACCTGAGCAGCAAGTTCGCGGGTGGGCGTTAAAATTAACACGCGTACCGGACGGTTGTGGGTATAAGTCGTCTTCGCTAAACGATGCAAGATCGGCAAGGTAAAACCCGCGGTTTTGCCGGTTCCGGTTTGCGCTGCTGCTAATAAGTCGTGGCCATTCAATACAGCAGGAATAGCTTGGGTTTGGATGGGGGAGGGCGAAGTGTAACCGGCATCGGCAATAGCTTTAAGCAATGGATCTGATAAACCGAGAGTGGTAAATGGCATATTTTTTATAGTCTCAATGAGGGTTGTACAGATGGTTTCTGCAACTGTTATGTGTAGGTTTTTTTAAAGCGGTATTGCGTTTTGATTATCGCTAGATTGGCGGTGAAAGTTGTCCAAGCTTCAACGTATTCTTAACGACTGTGCGTTGTTGCTGAAAGCAACCTTTAAATGGTAGCCTCTACGTTGTTGGATCACGGTTGTGATGGTAACACAATTGTAAACGGCAGCGCTTATTTTGGGTTGGGAAAAAATCGGCAAAAGAGCTACAAGTGGGCTAGAATCTTTTTAGTCGAACAAAAAAACAATAATTTAGGTTAGTTTTAATGAATCATACAGTTTTAGTGACAGGTGGGGCTGGATATATAGGTAGTCATGCTTGTGTAGAGTTGTTGCAGGCCGGTTATCAGGTTGTCGTTGTCGATAATTTAGTGAATAGCAAGGAAGAATCGTTAAAGCGCGTTAGTAAGATTACCGGAAAAAATCTGCATTTTTATCCTATCGATATCAGGGATGAGGCCGCATTAAATCAGGTATTCTCTTCGCATTCAATTGACTCAGTAATTCACTTTGCTGGATTAAAAGCCGTTGGCGAGTCATGTGAACAACCCTTACGGTATTACCAAAATAATATTAGTGGTACTTTGGTTTTAATTGATGTTATGACCAAATTTAAGGTCACTAATCTGGTTTTTAGTTCCTCCGCTACAGTGTATGGCGATCCTGCTTCCGTACCTATTACAGAGAGCTTTCCGCTATCGGCGACTAATCCTTATGGTCGTTCAAAACTAATTATCGAGGACATACTTAGAGACATTGCCAGCGCTGACAGTATCAACAAGAGTGGTCAACCTTGGAAAATTGCTTTGTTACGGTACTTTAATCCAATAGGAGCGCATGCCAGTGGGTTGATAGGCGAGAATCCTAATGGTATACCAAATAATTTAATGCCTTACATAGCTCAGGTGGCTGGTGGTCAGTTGGCACAATTATCTGTATTCGGTGGGGACTATCCGACACCGGACGGAACGGGTGTAAGAGATTACATTCATGTTGTTGATCTGGCCAAAGGCCACTTGAAGGCGCTTGAAGCTTTGGATAGCTCCTCTTTTTCAAAAGGCGCATGCATAGCCGTCAACTTAGGTACTGGCAATGGTTATAGCGTACTGGAAATGATTAATGCATTTCTTAGCGTTACTGGCAAGCCGGTAAATTATAAAATAGCCCCGAGACGACCCGGAGATATTGCTGAGTGCTATGCAGACCCAAGTTTCGCCCTGTTGACGTTAGGCTGGCAAGCCGAAAAAAGCCTTGAAGATATGGTCATGGATACTTGGCGATGGCAAACCTCTAATCCGGAAGGTTATCTATGAGTGGTATGGTTGTGAGATCAATGTAAATATTTCTAGAGAATACTCTTATCTCCTAACCTCATAATCCTAGAGCTAGGTGTTATACTATCAACTTTGTTGATACGGTTGTTGAGAAGGAGCCACTCAGTTTCAAGCCGCTCCTAACGTGGATCAATAAAAAACGAAATGTAGAGCTTATTAATGTATGGTTAATATTCGACAGTTTATAAAGGCCGATTAAAAGCTGCATCGATGGCTAACTTTGTTTTTTATACGATGCTGTCATTTTAAATACTATTTTGCTGGGTTCAATAAATGAGTGCTATTTATCTCGAAAAAAGGAATAAGCTTCTCTCTCTAGCTGTCTGTTCAATGCTTGTTTTGTCTGGTTGCAATAAAGAGGAAGATCCCAAGGAGCATTTGCAGCGTGGGGTAGAGTATTTTGAGAAAGGCGAGTATGACAAGGCTAAGCTTGAATTAAAAACGTCTAACCAATCCAGTAAAGATACCGCAGAAACTTATTACTATCTGGCCTTACTTGACGAGAAAAATCGCCAATATAAGGCGATGAAAGAAAATCTAACAAAAAACATTGAATTAGCACCTGATCACACTGAAGCAAGATTAAAGCTGGGGAAAGTGCAGCTTTTATTCGGCGAGATCGATGCGGCACTTGCCCAAGCTGACGCTATTTTAAAAACTACCAGTGATAATCCAGATGCTTTGTCGTTAAAAGCGTCCGCGCTAATCAGACAGAAGAAATATGACGAGGCTGTCGATATCATTGATGGTATTTTGAAAGTCAATCCCAAGTTCACTGACGCTTTGTCCTTAAAAGCACTAGTGTTTATGGAAAGAGAGGATTTTCCTGCTGCACTAAGCCTGATTGATACTGCGATTCAGGCAGACAATAAGAATATCGCCTTACGCCTGTTTAAAATTCAATTAGATGCAAAGAGTAAAAATATTGATGCTGTCATCGACGACTATAAAAAATTAATTGAGTTATACCCCGAAAACAAAGAATTTAAAGTTACCTTAGCCAAAATTTATGCTCAATCAGGTAAGAAAGATGAAGCAGAGGTTTTATTGCGCGGATTGGTTGATGCCGAACCGGGCAATGTGAAGCCTAAGTTGCAATTGCTTGATTTTTTGTCAGCGTCTTCAGCAGATAAAGTTGAACAACAATTCAATCAATTCGTGGAAAAACATACAGAGCAACCAAGGCTGTTGTTCGATCTCTCAGGTTGGATGGTTGCTAGGGGTAAGTTTGAGGAGGCTAAAAAGGTTCTTAATCGTGTTATCGAATTGGAAGAAAACACTGAGGTAGGGCTCAAGGCAAAAACGGTACTAGCGAAAATTGCTTTTGAAAATAAAAATTTTGATGAAGCCAGCAAAATTGTAGATGACATCCTGCAAGCGAATTCAAACTACGATGACGGTAAAATTTTACAGGCTAGGCTGTTATTAGTTAAAGAAAAGTACGATGAAGCAATTACGCTGCTAAATAAAATTCTTTGGGGCAAACATGATTCCGAGGAAGCCATGCTTTTATTGGGGCAATCTTACTTGATAAAGGGAGATCAAAAAGAAGCAGATAAACAATTTGCTGATGCTTTAGCGGTTAACCCAGCTAGTCCGCTGGCTTTAGGTTACGTTTATGAAAAATCCTTAATGACTAAAAATATTAAGTATGCCAAAGAGATTTTAGAAAAGGCGATTGCCATAAAACCAGACAACATAGACCTTCTGGAAAAATTGGCCAAAACTAACTTACTTGACAATAATTGGGAAGCTGCTGAGGCGGTAGTCAATAAAATCAAGAGTATTCCCAATCCGTTAGCCAATGATCTAGCCTTGTTTTTACGCGGTGAAATTTACCAAGGCAAAGGCGATTGTGTCAGGGCGATTGCTGACTATAAAGCTTTATTAGAAAAATTTCCGGAAAACAGTGATGCTTTGGGTAACATGGCAAGTTGCTATGAGAAATTGAATAAAAAAGCAGAAATGACTACCTATTTAACGGGGGCTTTAGCTAAAAACGCCAATAATTTGCCCGCTGGCATTTTATTGTCTGATTTGTATTTGAATAATAAAGATTTTTCTAAAGCAGATGCACTCCTGAATAGCTTGGTTAAAACCAACCCGGCAAATCCGCAACTTTATATCGCTCTGGCAAGTCTTAAAGCGGCACAAAATGACCGCAGAGCCGCAATATCTGTTTACCAAGATGGACTAAAGTTTAATCCAGGGCATATAAGATTGTCACTATCGCTGGCTTCCATGCTTGAGGAACAGGGCGAATATGACAGGGCTCTGTCAATCTATGAAGCTTTGCTAACTAAGAATCCTCAGTTGGATGTTGCCAAAAATAATTTAGCAACACTTTTAATCGAGCACTACACCACCGACGAGGGAAAACTAAAGAGAGCCGTCGAAATAGCTGAAGAATTTAAGAATTCCGACCAGTTTTACTATAAAGATACCTACGCTTGGTCTTTAATAAAAACAGGAAAAGTGAATGAAGGTTTGGAAGTGCTAAATAATATTATTATCAAGGCACCGGACGTGCCTGTGTTTAGATACCATTTGGCTGTTGCTAATTATAAAAATGGAAATACGACTGCTGCGATGTCAGAGCTCAGAGAGGCCCTGGACTTGAGTGCCAAAAAAGGCGGGTTTTCTGATAGAAAAGCAGCGGAGGCCTTGTTGGAAGAGATTATAGCTAAAAGAAAAGGCGGTTGAGTTTAACAAACCGTATTTATGTTTGGTTATAAAATTGGGAGAGAATTTTGAAGGTATTAGTAACAGGAGCCGCGGGATTTATAGGCGCAGCACTGAGTGAACGGCTTTTAAGTCGTGGCGATGAAGTAGTTGGCATTGATAATATTAATGATTACTACGATGTTAATTTAAAGCTGGCGAGGCTTGAGCGGCTGCGAAATTACGAGAATTTCAAATTTATAAAAGTTGATATTGCCGATAGGCAAACACTGGAATCGCTTTTTACCAAGGAGAAGATTCAACGGGTTGCACATCTAGCGGCACAGGCCGGGGTGAGGTATTCAATTACACACCCTCATGCCTATGTGGACTCAAATCTGGTAGGTTTTATTAATATCCTTGAAGGCTGTCGACATCATGGCATAGAGCATTTAGCTTATGCTTCATCAAGCTCCGTTTACGGCGCAAATACAAAAATGCCGTTTTCTGTCCATGATAATGTCGACCACCCGGTGTCATTGTATGCAGCAACAAAAAAAGCCAACGAGTTAATGGCTCACACATATAGCCATCTCTATCAGTTGCCCACCACAGGGTTACGTTTTTTCACAGTTTACGGTCCATGGGGTAGACCTGATATGTCGCTGTTTACCTTTACGCGGAACATAATCGAAGGAAAACCAATAGACGTATTTAACTATGGCAATCATCGTCGTGATTTTACCTATATTGACGACATAGTCGAAGGAGTGGTGCGAGTTATAGATAAACCTGCTCAAGCCAATCCTCATTGGTCTGGCGAAAATCCTGATTCTAGTTCTAGTCAAGCGCCATATCGCCTGTACAACATAGGTAATAATAACCCTGTTCATTTGTTAACATTTATCGAAACTCTCGAAAGGTGCTTAGGTAAAGCTGCGATACAAAATCTTTTACCCATACAGCTTGGTGACGTTCCAGATACCTACGCAGATGTTTCAGCTCTGGTTGCTGACTTAGACTATAAGCCAGTAACTGTTTTGGAAAATGGCATTAAAAATTTTGTTGAATGGTATAGAACGTTTTATGGAACGGCTGGATGATATTTGTATTTAATGCTTCTCATCTTTAGCAAGATGGGTTTTTTACTGATTATTGCAACGGAGTTCTAAAAATGCACAATTAGGACTACGATTTGTGTAAACCCGTTATAATTTAAAGTCAAACAGGTGTTCCAAACGGCTGGTTTTTTGGTTGGCGAGAGTAACTATTTTGGCGGCTAGCTAAGCTAACATAACAGATTTAATGAAAACTAAGGTGATAGGTGTGAAGTTTCTAAAAAAAATAAATTCGATTTTTCCTGTATTTATATTGCTTGCTTCAGGTTGCGGGCTTCCTCTTTTGTCTCAAGATGAGGATGCTGCCATTCCTGCAGATTATACTTACAAGATTGGACCGGGAGACAGTATAAACATATTTGTTTGGGGGAACCCGGACATCTCGACAACCGCAACGGTTAGACCTGATGGAAAAATTACTATTCCGTTGGCGGAAGATTTGTTAGCTAGTGGAAAAACGCCCACGCAATTAGCGAGAGTAATGGAAAAAGAACTTGCCAAGTACGTAAGAGACCCTCAAGTCGTTATTATGGTCGACGAATTCAAAGGTGTTTATACACAGCAAGTTCGAATTATTGGCCAGTTAAATGATGGCGGTTCTAGCGGTTCTAGTGGCGGCATGAGCGGTGGCGGCGGCATGAGCGGCGGCATGAGCGGTGGCGGCGGCATGAGCGGTGGTGGCGGTATGAGCGGTGGCGGCAGCGGCGTCGGTGGGGCGAGGTTTTCCGCTAAGGCTTTTCCTTATCAGCGTGATATGACCCTGCTTGATTTGATGATACAGGTAGGTGGCTTAGGGCAATATGCAGACGGAAATAGAGCAAGCATTATCAGAAATCTTAACGGCGAACCCCAGCATTTTGGTATTAGAATCGATGATTTAATTGATAATGCCGATTTGTCCGCAAACATAAAAATATTACCCGGAGATATCGTGATAATTCCTGAGGCGTTTTTTTAGCCTCACTTTTACCACGCAGGTCCAAATCTATGATTATGTCAAAAAAGGCAAGCAAGTAAGATGCAAGAACAGATATCAGAAATTCTTAGTTATGTCCGCGGCACTTTAAAATACAAATGGGTTGCGATTATTGTTGCATGGGTATTTTGTATCGGTGGCTGGATATTTGTGTCGGCTATGCCGAATAAATATGCTTCAGAAGCAAAGGTTCACGTCGAAACAAGAACGATGTTGCAACCTTTATTGCAAGGTATGACCATTCAGTCCGATATTAGAGGCTTGCTTCGTGTCATGCAATTGTTAATGTTTACTCAGAATAATCTTGAACAAATTATCAAGTTATCCGATTTAGGAAAGACTGTAACGGATCCGAGTGAACAAGCCGCTCTTATAACAAAGTTAAAAAAAGACATTGAAATTAAAGGCGGTAGTGATGATATTTTCACCATAAAGTATGAGGCGCCGAACCCGGATATGGCTAAAAATGTTGTTCAAGCAGTACTGACCGTATTCTCTGAACAGACACATATGTCGACGCTTTCTGGAGCGGACGTTGCGCAACGTTTTATTAATGAACAAATCCAGGAATACGAAAGCCGTCTTAGAAACGCTGAAAAAGCCCGAGAAAATTTTAAAAGAGCGAATTTTGGTTTGCTACCCGGAGAAGGCGACCAGATTACCCAAGTTCAATCGGCTAATAATATGCTGGAGGATGCTAAATTACAGCTTAGCGAAGCACTATCTCGAAAAAATATCCTAGAAACACAACTCAATCAACTTAAAGAATCCGGTGAGGATTGGGGAGTGACGGATTTTAACGAAAGTACACTTAGTGAAGAAGACTCCAGAATATTGGCACTTAAAAATACTCGGAAGGAACTGCTTGTCAGATATACCGAGAGTCATCCGCAAATAGTATCTATCAACAAGACTATCCGTGGATTGGAAAAACAAAAACAAACTGCCGCTAATGCTGGGACGGATGATATTACCAAAGATATATTTGATACCCCTGGTGTGATGGCTAATCCTTACGTGCAAACGATAAAGGTAGCGCTTAATGAAGCGGAAGCGGAAGTGGCTACTTATCAAGCTCGCGTAGACGAATTGAAGCAACGTGTAGATAGAATTGGGGAAGAGCTAAATACACGTCTAACTATCGAAACGGAATTGCAAAACTTGAACAGGGATTACGATTCGATTAAAAGTAACTATGAAAAACTTTTGGGTAGTCGTGAGCAGGCAAAAATGTCTGAGAAAGTTGATAATCAGGCGGAAGCACTAAAGTTTAAAATTGCCGATGCGCCGAATACGCCATTAAAACCGTCTTCCCCCAATCGACCTCTCTTATTTACCGGTGTTTTATTAGCAGGCTCAATTTTAGGGTTTATTGCAGCTTTTTTGCTTTATTTCATCAAACCGACCATCATGTCTACATTGCAGCTTAGACAAATCACCGGACTTCCTGTTTTGGGTAGTGTTTCTTTAAAATCCAACAACTTCCGGATGGATGAAAACAAAACAGATGCAATTAAGTACGGAATAACAGCCTGCGGATTAATTTTGATTTATCTAGGTTTTATGGCTGCCGACTTGTTGGATCTCAAATTCATCAATCTCTCCGCTTTATTGCAAAGCGTCAATTAAAGTTTCTGAAGAGGCATCCATGAGCATTATTGAAAAGGCTTTAGACAAAGCAAGAGATGAGGGGCAGCCGATAGATCTGTCTGTAGATTTTTCCAAGGAAACTAAAAAAAACGACGCCGAACATGCGATTGAAGTTGACGTGGCATCCAGACAATTCAAACAAACGGCTGAACAAGGCCAAAATGGTAAAGTTTCTAATAGTCAGTTGATCGAAATTAATTGGAAGCAATTGGCGGAGCTGGGCTTTGTTACGCCTGTTGATGCTAATACGCAAGCAATTGAAGAATATAGAAATATAAAACGGCCGCTAGTGGCTAACGCTTTTGGTGACAGTAGCGTTGGTATTGAGCGCGGTAATTTGATTTTAGTAACGAGTAGCGTTCCTGGCGAAGGTAAAACGTTTACTGCTATTAATCTGGCATTAAGCATTGCAACCGAACGCGATAAAAAAGTATTACTGATTGATGCCGATGTTGCCAGACCTTCAGTTTCAAAAACGCTAGGAATTAAATCATCCCCAGGTTTGATTGAATATCTGGAAGGACAGGATCTTAAGCTTTCAGACATTATGCTAAAAACCGATAAAATGCCTGGTTTGCGCATTATCCCTGCAGGGAAACAACATAAACACTCTACAGAGTTACTATCCAGTAATCGAATGATAGGATTGGCGAAAGAATTAAGTGACAGATATCCTGACCGAATCGTAATTTTTGATTCCCCACCTTTATTAGCAGCTACTCAGGCTGAAGTTCTAGCAGGCTTAGTGGGGCAAGTTGTGTTGGTGATTGAGGCCGAATCAACTGCTCAAAGCATGGTTATGGAGTCAGTAAGCAAACTATCGCACTGTGATGTGGTTTTAGCGATTTTGAATAAAACTAAACAAAATAATTTGGATGGTACTTATTACGGATATGGGCAATATGCACACTGATGAATCTATATCGAAGATGTTTTTTTACAAAACATCTTCATGGATTTGTAAACTAGTTTTGTCTTGTATTCCTTTTTACGGAGCACAGTCTTTTGCAGGTGAGTGGTCAATTACGCCTAGGCTGCAATTACAGGAGATATATTCTGATAACATCAGGTTGTTGTCGAAAAATAAAAAATCAGCTTTCGTAACATCAGTAAGCCCGGGTATTTCAATCATTGGCCAGACAGCACGGAACAGACTCAATCTCAATTACACCATGCAAAATTTATATAATGCCAATGGTGATAGTGGTATCAACATATTTAATCAACTGCAGTTTAATTCCCAACACACATTGGCCACTAATCGCTTGTTTTTAGAGGCCGGCGGGTCTGTTGGTCAACAAAATATAAGTAATACGCAGATAGCAAGTGACAACATCTCTGGTAGTGGTAGTAGAAGTAATATCTCGACGGTTAGCTTGTCCCCCTATTGGACTCCGCATTTCGGAAATTTTGCTGATGGTATTTTACGGCTCAATTTTAATACGGTGACTTCTGACAACAATTCTGCAACGTTCATTGGCGGAAATGGACAGCCACAGGTTAATGCATTCTCAGACACATTAACTCTTGGAGAAGACGTTCAGCTGAATAGTGGCAACTATTTTAAGCGCGTAACCTGGAATGCCGCGTTCAATAATACAAAAAATTTCCGGTCAGGTGGACAAGACGTTAAGTTTCAAAACTATTACGGCACACTAAGAACGCATATCAACAAACACTTTAATGTTTTTGCTACTGCGGGACAAAGTGATAACAGTTTTCAAACCAATAACGGCAGTATAAAAAATGGTTTCTACTATACTATCGGTGGACAATGGAGTCCGAGTGAGCACTACAGCATTGAGGCAGGTGGAGGCAATAATAGCTACGTTACGGTTTATATTTCCCCAATGCAACGCCTGAACTGGACGACAACCTATAGACACAATACTGTCGGATTAAACACAGGTTCAACTTGGAACACAAACTTGAGGTATCAGACAAGAAATTCGACTTGGTATCTAACGCATACTAATGACACGACAACCACCCAAGCGATTTTTTTAAGCCAGCAGAATCCGACAGCTAACATTACACAACAAAACGCTATTATTTTCTTGCCGAATCTGATTGATGACGTATATGTGAGAAAAATTTGGAATTTCGGAGTCAACTTTAATACGGGTAAAAGCACCGTTAGAGGTAATTTCTTTGATGAGAAGAGAACTTCACAAAACACGGGGACTACCGAAAATGTGCGCGGAGTATCGGCTTCTTGGTATTGGCAATTTACGCCTAAAACAAGTGTCTATATCCAGCCCATGTGGCAACAAATCGATCGAGATGGCTCATTGGTAAGCACATTGTCAACAAAAACTGCGACAAAAGATAATCGTTATGATGTCACCATTGGGGTTAGCAGGGCGATCACTAATCGACTTAACGGTAGTTTGGAATTTAGACATTTGGATCAGTCTTCTGACTTAGATACGAACAACTACCAAGAAAATCGTGCAACTGCCAGTTTATTCATGAGATTTTAACTATGTACGATGGATTTTATAATTTAAATAAAAAGCCTTTTCAGCTCAACGCGGATACTGACTTCTTTTTTTCCAGCGACGTACACAGAAAGGCTTTGGCTTACATGCGTTATGGTCTCACTCAGGGAGAGGGTTTTATAGTCGTCATTGGCAAACCAGGTACCGGCAAGACTATGCTGGTGAAAGAACTGGTCAAGCATTTAAATAACGATAACATCACCATAGGCATTATGGTGTCCTCCCAAGTCGGTGCTGATGATTTATTAAAAATAATATCGGCGACCTTTGGTCTTCCCTACGATGGCGAGGACAAATCTACTTTATTGACCCGTATTGAGCGTTTCTTTATTCAGCAAAACCAGGAAGGTAAACGAGTGCTGATGATTGTTGACGAGGCGCAAAACCTACCTAAAGAATCGTTAGAAGAATTGAGGATGTTATCCAATTTTGAAATGTCAGGAAAATCTTTGTTCCAGACGTTTTTAGTTGGCCAGAAAGAGCTAGGTGATACCTTATTCCTTCCCGAAATGGAGCAACTCAGGCAACGGATTGTTGCGACCTATCAGCTAAGACCTTTGAACGAAGAAGAGACCAAAAAATATATTTTGTTTCGTTTAGAGAAGGCGGGCTGGGTAGACAGTCCGCAATTTGAGGATGATGTATTTAACGAAATGTGTCGTTATTCGCAAGGTATTCCTAGAAGAATTAATACCTTGTGTGAAAGAGTTTTGTTGTTTGGGTATCTGGAGGAGATGCGTGTCATTAGTTTGGCAGCTGTTAAAAAAGTCATTTCAGAGATCGAAGAAGAATCATCGGTTGTCACTGATGAGTTCCACGATAACTTGGCTTTACCGATACCGCCGGCTATAACCCTGGATTCTGATGGAACTTTGGCGGGTCGTATCGGCGCGTTAGAGAAAATGGTCAGCAATTTGCAAAAGTCTTTAAATAAAGAACGTACGTTACTCCGTAAAGCAATTTTAATTCAATTGGACCTGGATAATATCTATACTGAAGACGCAGGGCAAGAATAGGCTATGAGCAAAAAAACTATCGTTTGTGTGGTGGGTGCTAGACCAAACTTTATGAAAATGGCACCTATCATTAAGGAGCTAAAAAAATTACAGGATCAGTTCACTCCATTTTTAGTACATACAGGTCAGCACTACGATCAGGCCATGAAGGCCTCTTTTTTTGAGCAGCTAGGAATCCCTGAGCCTGATGTGGATTTAGGCGTTGGTTCCGGTTCTCACGGCGAACAAACCGCCAATATTATGTTGAAATTTGAGCCGGTATTGGATGAAGTGCGGCCTTGTGCGGTATTGGTTGTTGGTGATGTTAATTCAACTATTGCTTGTAGTTTGGTTGCGGTTAAAAAGCAAATACCTGTTATCCATGTAGAAGCGGGGTTAAGGAGTGGCGATAGGGAAATGCCTGAGGAAATTAATCGGGTATTGACAGATCAAATTTCAGACAGTTTATTCATTACAGAGCGCAGCGCAGAGCATAACCTAGTGCGTGAAGGCATCTCGAGCTCGCGGATTCATTTTGCCGGCAACGTTATGATTGATACCTTGCTCAATAATGTTAAGTTGGCCGTATCCGCCTCAGATACTGTCGAAGCATACACGTCAGAGAGTCAAATTGTAAACAGCGGGTATGCCTTATTGACGTTGCATAGACCTTCTAATGTTGATGACGCCAACACTTTAAAAAGTCTTTTACAAAGCGTGGTGGAAATTAGTCAAAAACTACCGGTAATTTTTCCAGTGCATCCACGTACTAACAATCGTATTGAGCAAGAGGGGTTCTTGGACTTAATTCGTTCCGGAAACATTATTTGCTTACCGCCAGTTGGTTATCTGCAAATGCTGGGTTTGATGAAGGGAGCCAAGTTGGTACTAACCGATTCCGGGGGGTTGCAGGAAGAAACCACTTCATTAGGGATTCCCTGTGTAACTTTACGAGAAAATACAGAACGGCCAATTACTGTTGAACAAGGCACAAACACCATCGTTGGGACAGATCCTGTGAAGATTAAAGCGTGTGTTGATGATATTTTCGCTACTGGTGGCAAATCAGGTCGAATTCCTGAATATTGGGATGGAAGCGCAGCAGTGAGAATTGTTGCAAAAATTAAAGAACTATATTTGTAAAATTCTTATCTAGCAATATGACAAAGACACCGCAAGTGAAAACCAATGCAATGACAGTCGATGTGGAAGATTACTTTCAAGTGTCCGCATTTGAGCCTTATATTGCTAAGCGAGAATGGGAAAATTTACCTCATCGAGTACAGCAAAATACTCATCAAGTTTTAGATGTATTTGCAAATAACAATATAAAGGCAACTTTTTTCACTTTAGGGTGGGTTGCCGAACGTTATCCAGATCTAGTTAAACGTATCGTTAAGGAAGGACATGAGCTCGCATGTCATGGGTATGAACATATCCGCGTTACCGAACAAACCCCTGAGCAATTTCGCGACGATGTCAGCAAAACTAAAAAATTATTGGAAGACATGGGTGGCGTTGAGGTCAAGGGATATAGAGCTGCCAGCTATTCAATCAATACAAGTAATTTGTGGGCGCTGGACGTGCTGCAGGAAGAGGGCTTTAAATACAGCTCAAGCATTTATCCGGTTAAACATGATTTATATGGTATCCCTGATGCGCCACGATTTATGTATGAACCTGTAGCTAATAGTCGTTTTAAAGAAATCCCCATTACAACTGTTCGTTTTGGTGATAAAAATATGCCTTGTGGCGGCGGTGGTTTCTTCAGATTTTATCCGTATGCTTTTTCAAAATGGGCATTTAATCGGGTAAACAATAAAGAAAAACAGTCAGGAATTTTTTATTTTCATCCTTGGGAAATTGACCCGGAGCAGCCCAGGCAGCAAGGCTTGAGCTTAAAAGCTAAAACCCGTCATTATTTAAACCTGCACAAAATGGAACGGCGTATTAAATTACTTTTGACCGATTTCAACTGGAATACCATGGAATATGTGTTTTTAAAAAACACAGGTGAATAAAGTAAACTAAAATTAAAACAGATATAACTCCCCCTAGGTAAAAAACATGATAAAGACACTGGATGCTGACAGCTCTCGGCGCTGGGATAATTTTGTTTACGGTTCAGAAGATGGCACTTTTTTCCACCTATCCGCGTGGAAAACCGTTATAGAAAAAGCATTTGGTCACAAAACCTATTTTATTTACACGGAGAATGATGGCGAAATCACCGGTATTTTGCCGTTAGTCCATGTTAATAGCCGATTATTTGGTAACAATCTACAATCCACTGCGTTCTGTGTTTACGGTGGAATTGTTGCCAACGATGAGCAAAGCTATCAGGAGCTTGATAAAGAAGCCTGTCGGCTTGCTGAGCAATTAGGGGTTGATGCCTTGGAAATGCGCAACCGGGTTCAGAAAACTCCAGATAGACCTTTCAAAGATCTTTATGTCACATTCAGAAAGGAGCTTGATCCTGATGTAGAGAAAAATATGCTAGCCATCCCAAGAAAACAACGGGCAATGGTTAGAAAAGGTATTGACGCAGGCTTAGTGAGTGTTATCGACAATACCGTTGATCGTTTGCACTTAGCATATTCTGAAAGTGTACGGAATTTGGGTACCCCGGTTTTTTCCAAAAAATACTTCCAAACTCTCAAAGAAACTTTTGGTGAGCAATGCGAGGTGTTGACAGTAGAGCTTAACGGTCAATTGATCGGCAGTGTAATGAATTTTTATTTTAAAGATGAAGTATTACCTTATTACGGAGGTGGCACTGAGCTGGCCAGAAATGTAAAAGGCAATGATTTTATGTACTGGGAAGTTATGCGCAGGGCAGTAGAAAAGGGCGTGAAAATCTTTGATTTCGGGCGCAGTAAAATAGGTACAGGTTCTTATAGTTTTAAAAAGAACTGGGGCTTTGTAGCGGAGCCATTATTTTATGAATTCTATTTGGTTAAATCGGATTCGTTGCCAGATATTAACCCCCTCAATCCTAAATATCAGTTATTCATTGCTGCCTGGAAAAAGTTACCTTTGAGAATTAGTCAAATGATTGGCCCGTTTTTGTCGAAAGATTTGGGTTGATAACATATTGACTGCACCCGATAAATACCCAACGACCACGCCTTAAACATGAAAGAGCTACTGTTTTTAGTACACAGAATTCCTTATCCGCCCAATAAGGGCGACAAGATTCGCTCCTATCATTTTTTAAAATATCTGGTCGCAGAATATAAGGTTTACTTAGGTGCGTTCATTGACGACCCTAATGATTGGCAGCACACGGGTGTACTAGAAGCATTGTGCACTGAGACTTGTTTCCAGGATTTAACACCGTTCACCGCTAAAATAAAAAGCTTACCGGCATTGTTGACAGGCCAAGCCTTAAGCGTCCCGTATTACAAAAATGCGGTCATGCAAGCCTGGGTAGATAATATTATTGAAACCCGTCAGATCAAAAAGGTGCTGATATTTTCTTCAGTAATGGCCCAATACATAAAGCCCAGCCACAACGTTGAGATGATTATCGATTTTGTTGATGTCGATTCTGATAAATGGCGTCAATATGCAGATAAAAAGCACGGACTTTCAAAGTGGATTTATCAGCGGGAAGCTCAATATTTATTCAAGTATGAACAACAAATTACAAGGCAGGCCAGAGCCAGCGCTTTTGTATCTGAACAGGAAGCTAACCTGTTCAAATCCTTGGCACCGGAACTTGCTGATAAGGTCACTCACATAAATAATGGCGTAGACACCGATTATTTTTCGCCCGAGCAGATTTTACCGACCCCTTTTCAAGCGGATGAACAAGCCCTGGTTTTTACTGGCGCCATGGATTACTGGGCGAATGTGGATGCGGTCAAATGGTTTGCTGAAATGGTTTTCCCAAGAGTTGCAAGCGCTCATCCAAATGCTAGGTTTTATATTGTGGGTTCCAAGCCGACTAAAGATGTATTGGCTTTAGCTACGATTAAAAATGTTGTTGTTACCGGCGCTGTTGATGATGTTAGACCCTATGTAGCACACAGCAAGCTTGCCGTAGCGCCGTTGCGTATCGCTAGAGGTATTCAAAATAAGGTGTTGGAGGCCATGGCCTGGGGTAAATATGTCGTTGCTACCTCAGCTGCAATGGAAGGTATCCCCTATAACGAAAGCCTCGGTGTGTCAGTTGCTGATGATGCCGAAATACTCTCTAAACAAATTAATCATTTATTAACAGATCCCCTCTCACTGGATACAGACCTGAACCGGGAGTTTGTCAAAACGCATTTTAGCTGGCAGCAAAGCCTGAACAGTTTGTTCACCTTATTGCGATAAGCTAGATGAAAAAAAATAAAGTCGAGCACCCGCAACTGGCACCTCTGGTTGTCCATGTTATTTACCGATTAGGTATCGGCGGTTTAGAAAACGGCTTGGTCAATCTGATAAATACCATGCCGGCCAGCGCTTATCGCCATGCCATCGTTTGTCTCAAAGACAGCACAGATTTTCAACAGCGTTTAACCCGTGCTGACGTTCATGTCTATTCGCTGAATAAACAAGATGGCCAGGGCTGGGGCTCGTTTTTGGCGTTTTATAGCTTATTAAAGCAACTAAAACCCATGATTGTGCATACCCGCAATCTTTCTGCTATCGAGTACCAGATTCCTGCGGTTTTAGCGGGCGTTAAGCACAGAGTTCAGGGCGAACATGGATGGGATGTGTTTGACCCTGATGGTAGCAATGTTAAATACCAGTGGGTAAGACGCTTAATTAAACCGTTGATTCACCGGTTTATTCCCTTGTCAAAACATCTGGAAAGTTATCTAACAGATAAAATTCATGTTGATCAAAGCAAAATAACCCGAATTTGTAATGGCGTTGATACCGAAGTTTTTTATCCGTTGTCTGGTCAGAAAACGCCATTAGTTGGCTGCCCTTATGAGTTTAAGACAAATGAACTGATTATTGGCACAGTAGGACGCATGCATAGCGTTAAAGATCAATTGACGTTAGTGAAATCATTTATCTCGGTCTGCGCACGCGTGCCGGCAGTTCGGCAAAAAATAAAATTATTTATTGCAGGTGATGGGCCTTTAAGGGAACAAGCGATCGACTTGTTAGCTGAACAACAGTTATCGGAAAATGCTTGGTTACCTGGCGAACGCGGTGATGTTGCTGAATTTATGCGCCGACTGGATATTTTTGTCTTGCCGTCGCAAACCGAAGGTATTTCAAATACTATTCTGGAGGCGATGGCGACAGGATTACCGGTGATTGCTACCAATGTTGGAGGAAATCCAGAGTTAGTAGATAACGGTAATACGGGTTTGCTGACCCCGGCCGGAGATATTCAGGGGATGGCCGATAAGATTTTGGACTATATTCATAATCAGGAAAAAAGACAGCAACATGGCCGAAAAGCGTTGCAACGTGTCAGCAGTGAGTTTTCTTTACAAGCCATGGTTGCACGTTACCAATCAGTTTATGATTCATTTTTAGAATAGGAATAAAACAGTTATGTGCGGAATTGCCGGCATCTTTGATATAAATGAAAAGCGTGAGATCAATAGAGATCTTCTTGCAAAAATGAATCAAGTCCAATTTCATCGCGGCCCTGATGAGGGCGGTATGCACACGGAACCCGGCCTGGGATTTGCACACCGGCGCTTGTCAATTATCGACTTGAGTAGTGGCCAGCAGCCCATGATCAGCCGTGACAAAAACGCTATTCTGACTTTTAACGGCGAGATTTATAACTTCCCGGACTTACGCAAGGAGCTGGAAGCGTTAGGCTATATTTTTGATACGCACTGCGATACCGAAGTTATTTTATATGGCTGGCAAGCCTGGGGTGAGGGCGTAGTCGATAAACTGCGCGGCATGTTTGCTTTTGCTATCTGGGACAGGGAGCAGCAGACCTTGTTTCTTGCGCGTGATCGTTTAGGTGTAAAGCCGCTTTATTACGCAGAGTTGGCAAATGGGCAGTTTATTTTTGGATCCGAATTAAAGGTACTAAAAGAGCACCCCGAGTTACCCAAAACTCTGGATCCGACTGCAATTGAAGAATACTTTGGTTTTGGTTACATTCCCGATCCAAAGACTATATATAGAGATGTTCATAAGCTTGAGCCAGGCTATTGTCTGGCCATAAAACGTGGTAGCAAAGCCTATCGACCTCGCCAGTATTGGGATGTTAGTTTTAATCCGCGACCTGCACAGAGCGACCAGGATGCAGGTGCTGAATTAATCGAGCGTTTGCGTGAGGCCGTTAAAATTCGTATGGTGGCGGATGTGCCATTGGGGGCTTTTTTATCCGGTGGTGTGGACTCCAGTGCTGTAGTAGCTTTGATGGCAGGCTTGTCGACTGATCCGGTTAATACTTGTTCTATTTCTTTCGGCGATCCGGCTTTTAACGAATCCCAATTTGCCAAGCAGGTAGCCGATCGCTATCACACTGCGCACCGAGTTGAACAGGTCGATCCTGATGACTTCAGTTTACTTGATCAATTAGCCGGACTGTACGATGAACCGTATGCCGATAGCTCCGCCTTGCCAACTTATCGGGTTTGCGAGCTGGCAAAGAAACAAGTAACTGTGGTGCTGTCGGGTGATGGTGGAGATGAGAATCTAGCTGGCTATCGTCGTTATCGATGGCATACTTATGAAGAACAAATGCGTTCCTGGTTGCCTGATAGCATCAGAAAGCCTGTGTTTGGTTTATTGGGGCAGGTTTATCCGAAAGCAGATTGGGCACCAAAAATACTCAGGGCCAAGTCTACACTTGAGTCAATTGCCCGTGATTCCCTAGAAGGCTATTTTCATAGTGTTTCGATATTATCTAACCAGCAGCGCAGCAGTTTGTTCAGTGCACAATTAAAAAGTGAGCTGCAAGGCTATCAAGCGGTGGATGTTTTTAGAAAGTATGTTGATAGAGCACCGACTGATAATCCATTGTCACTGGTGCAATACCTGGACATAAAAACCTATTTACCCGGTGATATTTTAACCAAGGTTGATAGAGCCAGTATGGCGCACGCATTGGAAGTCCGTGTGCCGTTGCTAGATCATAAATTGGTGGAATGGATGGCAGGACTTCAGCCTGAGCAAAAGCTGAAAGGTCGGGAAGGCAAATACATTTTTAAAAAATCTTTAGAAAGCTATTTACCGAACGATATTTTGTACCGTCCTAAAATGGGTTTTGCTGTACCTTTAAGCGCGTGGTTTAAAGGACCACTAAAAGATAAAGTTCGGCAATCTTTATTAGGCGAAACCATGAGCCAATGTGGTTTGTTCGATCAAAACTTTTTACAGCAGATTGTTAACCAACACCAAAGTGGTTTTCGTGATTACAGTGCACCGATATGGACTTTGATGATGTTTGAAGCTTTTTTGCGCGGTAACAGTTAATATTGCAGAAGTTTACAAGCAATTGTGAGTTTGGGATGGACATTAAAGCATACATGCGCAGCCTTGGCGAACAGGCCAGAGCAGCGGGACGGGAAATTAGCCGAACCGAAACGGCAAAAAAAAACTTGGGTTTATTAAATATCGCTGAAGCGCTTAAAACTCAGCGGGATTACCTGATCAGCGAAAACCAAAAAGACCTGGCGGCAGGCAAACAAAATGGTCTAGATCCGGCTTCTTTGGATCGCTTAGCCATTACTGAAAAAGGTGTGCAAGCGATGGTGGAAGGCTTGAAACAAGTCGCGGCCCTAGCTGATCCGATTGGTGAGATTACCGACTTACGCTATATGCCCAGTGGCATACAAGTTGGGCAAATGCGTGTACCATTGGGTGTCATTGGGATTATCTACGAATCTCGACCTAATGTGACAATTGATGCGGCAGCTTTATGTATAAAGTCCGGTAATGCTTGTATTTTGCGCGGTGGCTCTGAGTCAATACATTCTAACCAGGCCATTGCTTCTTGTATTACCAACGGCCTGCAAGCAGCGGGTTTGCCGGTGAATGTTGTGCAGTGTGTAGCAATAACTGATCGAGCAGCTGTCGGTGAATTGATTACCCTGAATGAATTTGTAGATGTCATCGTGCCACGCGGCGGCAAAAGCCTGATCGAACGTATTTCAAAAGACGCCAGTATTCCGGTTATTAAACATCTTGATGGTATTTGTCACGTTTATATTGACGATAAAGCTGATCTTGAAAAAGCCATTAAAGTGGCTGTTAATGCCAAGACTCATCGCTATGGCGTTTGCAATGCCATGGAGACTTTATTGATTGCCGAAAGCATTGCCGCAGAAGTGCTACCGGGTTTAGCTGCGATTTACATTGAAAAAGGCTTAGAGTTGCGCGGTTGTGCAAAAACCTGTTCATTGATTCCGCAAGCGGTCAGAGCCACGCAAGCGGATTGGCACACAGAGTATCTGGCACCTATTTTATCTATTAAAATCGTTGAAGGGATTGCTGAAGCCATCGTACACATCAACCAATACGGCTCAGCACATACCGATGCAATCATTACCGAAGACTACAACTTAGCGAGGCGTTTTTTGCGTGAAGTAGACTCCAGCTCGGTAATGGTCAATGCATCCACTCGTTTTGCCGATGGTTTTGAATATGGCCTGGGCGCCGAGATCGGTATTAGTACGGATAAACTCCATGCCCGTGGCCCGGTCGGTTTAACCGGATTAACATCGCTTAAATACATCGTATTAGGTGACGGTCATATCAGGCAATAAATGATCGGCATTTTGGGTGGCACGTTTAACCCTGTTCACTATGGTCATCTCCGTGCCGCAGTCGAGGTTAAAGAATATTTCGGTTTGACTGAGCTGCGGTTAATTCCCTGTGCTCAGCCCCCGCATCGACAACAACCTGATGTATCTGCCTCTATGCGCATGCGCATGTTGGAGCTGGCAGTTGATGGACAGTCCGGATTAATAATCGATAATAGGGAGATACAGCGGGCAGGGCAGTCTTATATGATTGATACCCTTCGTTCATTGCAGCAGGAATTTTCTAATCAATCCCTTTTATTGTTTATCGGCATGGATGCCTTTAAAAACTTAACCGCTTGGCATCATTGGCAGGAATTGTTTGATGTCGCCCATATCGTGGTCATGAGCAGACCAAGCTATCGAACATCAACACTGAATAGTTTTTTTAGTGATAGATTAACCGAGCAACAAACAGAATTATCATCGCATAAGGCAGGAAAACTATTTTTCCTGCCCGTTACATCACTGGATATTTCCGCAACGGCAATCAGAACTTTGTTTGCAGAAAAACGCAATCCAAGTTTTTTATTGCCACAAGTCGTTATAGAATTCATTAATCAACACGACCTTTATACACAGGGTTACCCGTAAATTTGAGGAATTGCATGCAAACAGAAGCAGTATTGAAATTAGTCCTGAATGAATTGGACGAACGTAAAGGCCAATATATAACCACGTTAGATGTTCGTGGTAAAACCAGTTTTACTGATTACATGGTGGTAGTTACTGGCACTTCGGACCGGCATTTAAACTCATTGTGTGACTACGTATCCACAAAAGTTAAAGAAAATGGTGTAATTCCGCTAGGACTGGAGGGTGGTGTAGGCTCCGATTGGGTATTACTGGATTTAGGTGATGTGATCGTTCATGCCATGTCTGCTCAAGCAAGGGAACATTATCAATTGGAAAAGCTATGGTCTGTTGAGTCTGCCAAAGAGGGGGCACAGCAAGCGGGCTGAAACTGCATAGAGACGCAACCGGCAAGCGATGCGTCTCCGTTCTATTTTAAAATCGGCAGTGTGTTGGGTGAGTTAAGTCGTTTTGTGCTTTTCTAGCAATGCCGGTATAGACATTATTATTTTGGCGATAGCAAAGCCAATGAGTGTATAAATCAAAGCGGCACTTGCATACGAGGGGTAATATTGCACTACTTCTACTGCGTAGTCTTGCCATGCTAAATTAGCAAATCGGCCTGAAAACACATAAAAGCTGCCATTCGATATAGCAAACGCGATTGTCGTTGCCAATGTAGTCAAGCAAAAAGAAACCACCAGTTCAGTCTTATTTAAAGATTTGAATCTCGAGCAATACCGGCCCGCATACCACATCACGGCATAAGTCGGTATCAAGAAAACATAGGCTGGTGAGATACAGTAGTCATTAACACTGAAGTGGGCAATCGCTACATAATCAATCGCAGCGGCTTCGATTAACAATAACGCAAACAAACCCCATCTGTTAAAAGCTAAACCGGCCAGAAAAAATACGGCTAATGAAGCATCAGGCAGAGAAAAGGTATCACCAAAGTGATGTACTCGTGTTAGCCCCATAAGTCCAACAAGCGCGATGGAAGGATAATTAGTTTTTAACCATTGTGTATTCATAGCTTATTTCCAGTTACAAAGGGTTATAAATAAAATAAGCCGTTTCCAAGCATTAGCTTAGCAACGGGCTCAGTTCAATTATTATAATGAATTGAAACGAAAAAGTTTCTATCCGCTGTATTGTAAGTGCTCACCGTTTGATATTGTTTATCTAGCAGATTATTCAGTTTGGCACTCAACGTCCAGTTTTTATTGAAGTGGTAAGCAGAACGCAGATCGACAGTCACATAACCATCAACATTGATGGTGTTAGCCGGATCATCATAACGGTGATCTTGGGCAAATACATTAGCCCCTACATCCACTGGGCCGAAGCTTCTCGACAAATCGAAGGCTAGCGTTTTTTGAGCACGGCGTGCCAATTGAGTATTCGCAGTTCTATCAACAGGGCTCAATAAATTCAAACTCAATTTGCTGTTCCATCCGAATAACTGGGTAGAAAACTCCGCTTCAACACCATCAATTTGCGCTTTGTTTACGTTTTCTGGGCGGTATTTAAAGTTTACCGGATCGACTAGCACCCAATTAATTAAATTATCGATATTGGTGTGGTAAGCACGAATTTCCCATTGCAACCAGTCATGGTTTCCAGCTAGCCCCACTTCAAAAGAGGTTGATTCTTCTGGTTTTAAATTTGGATTACCCTGACTAAAACCGTCGTTAGGCCAATAAAGATCATTGAATGAGGGGGCTTTAAATGCGTTTCCGAAGCTGGCAAACGGACTAACGCCGTATTTCCCATTGTAACGCCAGCTAAAATTACCTGTGACATAGCTACCAAAGGCTTCATTTTCATCTCCGCGTATTGATGCATTCACATGATGATCATCAAAAAACTGGCCGTGATATTCGACAAATCCACCCAAATCGTAACGAGAATTTTCCTGATATTTAACGGTACTTTCTATCTCGTCCAAACGGAAGTCCTGACCGATAATCAATTTATGCTCATCCGATAAGCTCACCTCATTAAGCCAGGATTGATTCCAGCGCGTGCTATTAAAGCGCGAGTAAAAAGGTTTATTTCGTAGAATCGGGTCAGATACAAATTGGTCGTTGTCATCAAAACTTTGACCAAGTCGCAAGGTCGATTGCCAGTTTTTAAGGATGTCCATACTACCTGACAGCGCCGCAACCTGTGTTATAAATTTGGTTTTATCTGGAGATCCTTCGAAATTGTCGTATTCATTTTTGCCTTCCGAGCGTGTAAATGAACCCTCAATTTCGGCGTTGTTATTAAAGCGATGGCCTAATCGAGCATTTACTGATGTGTTGTCATAGCCATCATTATCCGGTTGATCAACGAAGGAAACTGGTTGCCGAGCGTTAAAGCCTTGAGTGTTAATATGAGAAGCTCCGAAGGCATACCAACTATCTCTCCATTTTCCGCTCACGCTACCAGCTGCTTTTATCGTATCGTAATTGCCTCCACCTGCGTTCAGTGTGATGCTGGGCTTCTCACTTTGATTACCTTTGCGAGTAAAAATCTGTATAACTCCACCAACAGCTTCCGATCCGTAGAGGCTTGATTGCGGGCCGCGAATAATTTCCACTCGTTCAATTTGATCAACAGGAACAAATTCAAACGGTGTAGCACCCAAGGTAGCTGAACCAATTTTGATGCCATCGACTAATACTAGAACATGATCAGAGTTGGTGCCGCGCATAAATATGCTGGCAGATTTACCGTAGCCGCCGCTTTGTACCACATCTAAACCGGTTGAGCCACGTAATAAGTCAGGTAAGGATTGTACTTGCAAACGCTCTATATCTTGTCGGGTATAGATTGTTGATGCAGTTGCCAGCGTCTCTTTAGCTGATTCTGAGCGAGTGGCAGTAACTACCATCTCAGGTAATTGATTGGTTTTATTATTTTCTTGAGCTTGTAATGTGTTAGAGAAGCCCGTAAGCAATAGGGAACTTAATATGATTTTATGCATGATTGTCCTCGCGCCGCCCGCGCTGCAGGGTAATGAAATTACAGCAGAGGACGCAAGAAGACGGGCCGTGCAAATGGGCACTGGTCGTTTTCGTCGACAGCCCTCCGCTGTCCGAATAGGACTCTCAGGCCGGTCTCCGGGCTTATAAGTGGCAATTGCCTGAATCATCGCCTTCCCATGTTGTTAACACAGTGGCGTGTTGATGATGCTTTTACTTATGTACCGTTGCGGGGGCAGCGTCGGCTTTGGCGTTAGCCTTACCGACTTCCCGTTTAACCATTGATTTTGATTATCAATGGAACCTGAAAGCAGGCGGCAATTATAAGGGGATAAGAGAATAAAGCAATTTATAATCACGCGAGAATTGTACGAGCATTTTGGGTCAGCGCATTAACTGTAGGCTTTAGACACCATGATAGGCTTTTAAGTAACTGCCAGATGTGTCAATCGATAGATTGCCGCAGATTTCTCGGACGAATCAATAGCAATGGACTGGGACGCTATTCGAGGCCGATATTAACAAGGTCGGCAATTACCGGCGATAGCTATCTAAATTTAAACAAATTTCTGTCTGGCTCAAAATCAGGGCGCCGGTGTTGTGCAAGACGTTCCGGCGTTTCCGTCGCTGATGTTTTGTACACGAATTGTTTGCGGGCAGGGTGGTACGGTGAATCAGGTTTGTAAAAATCTGCCCTCATGTGTTTCAGCTCTTCTTGACGGTAATACTTCAGTGGTTTTACAAATTCGTCATGTTCACGTCTTTGTATTTTCGAATCCAGGATTTTTTGATAAATATTACTCTGTGCGAGGCTTTCAGCCATCATTGCTACTCTATTGTCAAACGCGGCAAACATTTCAGGAATAATAAAGTCAATTAAGCCGATTTGCTTAGCTTCTTGCATGCCCATCGGTAAACAATTATTCGTAATCTCCAGCGCTTTGTCATAACCGACGCGTTTGGGTAAAGAATAAGTCCAGTATTCTGAGCCGTATAAACCCATAATTCGATAGTGGGGGTTGAACACGACTCCAGACCTGGCACAAATCTTATCGCAGGATAACGCAAAGGGAACGCCACCTGCACCGGCATTTCCATGT
The DNA here is from genome assembly GCA_965247565.1 of Methylococcales bacterium. GTDB lineage: Bacteria > Pseudomonadota > Gammaproteobacteria > Methylococcales > Methylomonadaceae > CBDFHF01. The sequence goes on from CBDFHF010000002.1 coordinate 45,559, forward strand.
ATTGCGGCAAACGTGATCTTTCCCGCGGTGCTAATAATAGATAAAATAAGGTCGTCAATGGCATTGATATTACGCCAGGATTCTTCGGCGGGATTATCCGCTGCCTCAATGATATTTAAGTGTATGCCGTTTGACCAACTGGAGCGTCCGCCCATAAGCACTAGAACACGCGTTGGTCGGTTGCTCACCTCTAAAAATGCATCGCGTAAACGCAAACATTGGTCGGTGCTCATGGCACCGTTGTGAAAATCAAAATGCAGATACCCAACCGCATTTTTTTCTTCGTACCAGATTTCTCTAAAAGTATGGCTATTAGAGTGATGAATACCTGTAGGTATCTTGGCTAAGTCTGCTATTTGTCCACCCAAAACCCATGTGGCCGGTAATTTAAAGCTGGGTTTGTCACCATTAAGCGCCTTACGTTTAAGATGCGAGATCCAAATAGCACCATCCACTGTAGCCCTGCATATAGCGCCCAAACGGGTGGCAATGAGTTCCCCGGGTTTCCCTGCTAGCCCTAAGTTATGTTCACGGGTTGCACCGTACAGATAATATTCTTTACCCAAAATGTCATCAACAACTCCCGGACTGCCATCAGCAGCGGCTATTGTATCCAAGATGAGTGCCGTAGAATCGGTTTGCCAATCAATACGCCGATCAGATTGCTGCATGTTTGGTCTGAGTCGGCCGCGGACGTCGGGCTTGTCATAGTCCAAGGGTTCCGGTTTAAAGTCCACATCCTGAAAGCGTTCGAGCGTTTGTAAAACCACTTTAACCGCCGCCTCTGTTACCTCTAATGAGTAAATGCTACTTTTAGTTGCAGGGCGCATCTTAAAAGTCGCGGTTGCCCAAATATCACCGGCATCCATTTCTTCTGCAGCCTGTAACGCCGTTACACCCCATTCCGGTTCCTGGTTTTGTATTGCCCAGTCAAGAGATGATGCACCGCGATCGCCTTTAATACCTGGATGCACCACGATACAGACATGATGTCTCCAAATGCTTTCAGGTATACGGTGGCGCAAAAACGGACAAATAATGATATCCGGCCTAAACAGTTGCACGCCTTCCAGCATGGTTTGACCATCGGCTGCAATTTCAATAGACACCGTATGCCCAAGTTGCAACAGTTCAACATGAACTCGCTGTGTCAAGCCGTTATATGCGGACGATAACAATAAAATTCTCATAGCCTATTTTCCTCTTTGATAGTAACTAGAATATGTAAATATCCATCCAGCTAAGGTAAAGAATAAGGAAGTTTTATCGGCTTGGCAGTGAATTAGTTCACTCTGATAGTGTGAATTATTACCGCTGCTATGAAATTACAATACTGTGTTATCTGGGGTATCAGCTTTAGGCAGGCTTCTAATTTGGCTTGTTATCTTTTCGAAAAGATAAAATTAGCGTACTAACAGTAGTTATTTATGTGGCAACCGCACAAAGTAAATCTTCACTCATGCTCAAAAATATCCCTGTTTTTAAACGATGTGGAGCATGGCAAAATCGCACGTAGTGTCTTATGAGCATAACTACATTAAAAAGTCATGGCAACTGAGGATAGCTTAGAAAGACGCAATGAATTTACAGTAATTGCTCGATCATTAAACCTAACATAGGCGTATGATTAAAATCGGTTGAATGATCGTATTATTCACTTTTTAAATTGACAGTTTCATTTATAAATATAAGTTGAGCTATATGCTCAATAACTGGAAGGGTAAAATGCAAATCAAGTTTCCGTTCGATCCATCTGCGCCGGTTGCCGGTGAGGCAAGTGTTGAGATTAATAAACCAATAAATGAAGTGTTTTCCTATGTAGGGGACAATTTTTTTTACAACTATCCTAAATGGGCTAAAGAAGTAACTGAATTTCAACCTTTGGACGGGGAAAAAGTCTTTGTTGGAGCTAAAGCTAAGCAGGTACGTAAAGAAAGTGGAGCTGAAATCGAATCCGTCTTTGAGATTACTGATTACAATCCTCTCATTAAGCTGACTTTTCAAGGTACAGATGCCAGTTATAAGCATATTTATTTGCTAGAAAATAGTAATCAAGAGCAGCAAACGCGGTTAACTTTTCGTTTTGAGTTATTGGAGCTTGAAGTTTTTATGCGGCCATTTCAAAAAATGATTCGTGTTGCTATTGAAGATGGGGCAGAAAACACTGTTGACAATATCAAGAGTTTGATTGAATTAGAAACCGCTTAATCACTTGGCATTGAGCACATCTGTTTTATAAATAAATCATGGAGTTAAATTATGGCTTTGTTTGTTGTTGAAAAAGATAACGGTCTTATTCCGCAAGTACTATCAGCAATCCTAGACCAATGCGTTAACGGTGTTACTTTGTCGGATCCGGACCTAGAGGATTCTCCCATTATCTATGCCAATAAATCATTTGAAAACTTAACGGGCTATAGTCAGGATGAGATTATTGGCCGTAATTGCCGGTTTCTTCAAGGTGAAGATAGAGATCAAGAGGCGCGGCATCAAATTGCTGAAGCCATTAGAAATTCTGAAGCGGTAGAAGTGAATATACGAAACTATAAGAAAGACGGGACCCTGTTTTACAATCATTTAAAAATTGTCCCTTTGCTGGATAGAAAACAGCGTGTGCTTTATTTTCTCGGTGTGCAGTACGATATAACAAAAGACATTAATGCTAAAAATGAGATAAAAACATTAACTGAATTGTTAAACGCAAGGTGATTTTATGAGCGTCACTGATAACACAAATAGTGCCGATTTGTTTTTCAATGAAGCATTGTTCGGGCTGGCTATTTTGGCTTTCATTCTGCTGTTGATTGTGGAGAAAAAAAAACCTTATCGGCATTTTCCAGCTAAAGTGCACAAGGATTCTTTTGTTACCAATACCACAACATTTTTAATCAATAATCTGATTTTGACAGCGATCAGAGCTTCGTCTCTGTTTCTAGTCGCGCAACAATTCGCCTCTTTCGGTTTACTGGGGAATCTAGAAAACGGGCCCATCAAATGGATACTGGCTTTCGCTTTTTTTGATTTAGCTATCTATATTTGGCATTACTTTAGTCACAAATACGAATTCCTATGGCGATTCCACAAGGTACATCACAGTGATAAAGGCTTTAATGTGTCTACTGGTTTTCGATTTCATGTTTTCGATCTGTTATTAGAAATAATTTACAAATGTGTGTTCGTAGTTGTCATTGGCGTAGACGCATATTTAGTGCTTTCTATTGAAATAATTGAGTTATTTTTCATCATGTTTCACCACGCTAACATTCGGGTTCCCAAAGAAGATTTGCTGTCTCAAGTCATTATCACCCCGTCATTGCACCGAACGCATCATTCAACCGATCGCCTAGAGCACGATAGTAACTATGGAATTGTATTGGCACTTTGGGATCGTATGTTTAATACTCGGAAAGAACTGGTTCCTGAGCATATAGGCCTAAACTTAATTGAAGCCGAAAATTATTTACAACTATTTTCGTTAGCATTTATTACAGAGCGAAAAATAAAAGCGTTATTCAGCAGGATTCCGAAAGGCAAAAAATAAAATTAATTGCCGGCACTCATTCATTTTAGCCTTCGACGTTAATGATTATTAAAACGACAAAAGAGCTCGTGGCATCTGAAATCACTGATGTTTCAGTTTTTAAAAGACGTCGCCAAATTATAAAAGCTATGTTAGCAGCGATGGCTGGCGGGTTTATTGAATCCGCAGAGGCGACCGGCAGTCAAGATTTGGCATGGGCAAATTTACCTAAGAGTAACCTTGCCGATAGATCATTATTGCCCACGCCTCCTGAACTTGTTAAAAACTATACTAATTATTATGAGTTTTCATTTAACAAAGAAGATGCCACAACACTAGCAAAAAATTTTAGCACTGACCCTTGGGCTATAGAAATAAGCGGTGAAGTGGAAAGGCCTGGCCGTTTTTATCTGGAAGACATCCTTAAAAGACAGTCGCTTCAAGAATATATCTATCGATTTCGTTGTGTTGAAGCCTGGTCTATGGTGGTACCTTGGATTGGGTTTTCGCTTGGTGAACTTTTAAAACAAGCAATGCCTTTATCAACAGCCGAATTTGTGAAGTTTACCTCTGTGTATCAACCTGAAACGATGCCTAAGCAAGGCAGCAATGCTATGTTGAATTGGCCTTATGTCGAAGGTTTGCGAATCGATGAAGCCATGCATCCTTTGACTATATTGGCAGTTGGTATGTATGGCGACATTTTGCCAAATCAAAATGGTGCGCCTTTAAGGTTGGTCGTGCCGTGGAAATACGGTTTTAAAAGCATTAAAGCCATTGTGAAAATTGAACTGCTCAGAAGAGCGCCTATTACAAGCTGGAATGCTTTCGCGCCCAATGAATATGGTTTTTATGCCAACGTTAACCCGTTAGTGCCTCATCCTCGCTGGAGCCAAAATAGTGAGCGAGCGCTAGGTAGCGATTTTTTTACAGCACGTCGAGAAACCGAGTTGTTCAATGGCTATGCGGAGCAGGTGGCGGGGTTATATAAGCACATGGATTTACGGCATTTCTTTTGATGGCCATCCGAATTTCAACAAAAGTAGTCTTCGTTGTCGTCTGCTGGTTGCCTTTATTCTGGTTGCTTCTAGATATTTATCTAAAAAACTTGGGATCAAATCCTATTCAGGCATTGCACATACGGCTTGGAGACTGGTCTTTACGTTTTTTATGTATCACCTTGGTTATTACACCACTTCAAACGATTACTAATTGGCGTGGGTTATCAGATTATCGGCGCATGTTTGGCTTGTTTACCTTTGTCTATGCAACATTACACGTACTTACTTATTTAACCGTCGATCACAATTTGGTATGGCGAATAATCGGTATTGACATACTGGAAAGCTCATACATTTGGTTTGGGTTGATCTCCTATCTGATTATATTGATGCTCGCTATTAGCACGCCCAAATGGACGGTAAAGTTTTTGGGTAAAAATTGGAAAAAATTACACCGACTTATCTATTCTGCGGCAATTGCCGCGGTTGTTCATTTTTTTTGGCAACTTAAAGGTAATCTGGCTGAGCCTCTATTTTATACGATAGTTGTGATACTTTTGCTCAGTTTCCGCTTATTGGTGTCGGTTAAAACACGTCGAATCAGTTTATTAATGATTCCAAAAGGTCGTCATTAGACTCCACGATGGTTTTGAGACAACTCATGTCTACTTACTTGCGGACCAATGGTGGGAATACCGTTCAATAATTGGCAGTTGGCTTGTAAATCAGGATCTCATCTTACGCTGCGGGTAATTTGAATTACCCAGTCTTTAAACGTATATTAACTGGCTATCTTAATTGCCGGATTATTCAATGGATACCATTAGCATTCGCGGAGCTAGAACGCATAATCTAAAAAATATTGATCTGGATTTGCCCAGAGATCAGTTAATTATCATTACCGGGTTGTCAGGCTCTGGAAAATCTTCGCTAGCATTTGACACGATCTATGCAGAAGGGCAGCGGCGTTATGTGGAATCCCTGTCTGCTTATGCGCGGCAATTTTTATCGATGATGGAGAAGCCGGATGTAGATCATATTGAAGGCTTGTCACCGGCCATTTCTATTGAGCAAAAATCCACTTCGCATAATCCGCGTTCCACCGTTGGAACCATCACCGAAATTTATGATTATTTACGGTTGTTGTATGCGCGCGCCGGAACACCACGTTGCCCAGAGCATCAGGTTTCTTTAGAGGCTCAAACCATCAGTCAGATGGTTGATCAAGTGTTGGCACAGCCACAAGAACAACGCTGGATGTTGTTGGCTCCGGTGGTTAATGCCCGCAAAGGTGAACATGTGCAATTGCTGGAGGATTTTAAAGCTCAAGGTTTTTTGCGAGCACGTATCGATGGCGAAGTGTATGAGTTGGATGAAGCGCCGGAGCTGGATTTAAAAAAGAAGCACTCCATTGAAGTCATTATCGATCGCTTTAAAATTCGGGATGATATGGCGTTGCGTCTGGCAGAGTCTTTTGAAACGGCATTACGCATGGCTGACGGAATTGCCATCGCGGCTTGTATGGACAATGGCACCGAGTTATTGTTTTCTGAGCGATACGCTTGTCCGCATTGCGGTTATAGCCTAACTGAACTAGAACCGCGGATTTTTTCCTTCAATAATCCCAAAGGCGCTTGTAGTAGTTGTGATGGCTTGGGTGTCAGTCAACATTTTGATCCACAATTGATAATCCATAATCCGGATATTAGCTTGGCTGGTGGGGCGGTACGTGGCTGGGATCGTCGTAATGCCTACTATTACCAAATTATCTGCGCATTGGCCAAGCATTATCATTTTGACCCTGAACAGCCGTATTCACAGTTACCGCAAGCCATTCAAGACATGATTTTGTATGGTAGCGGCAATGAGTTGATTGAGTTTACCTATTTTGCCGGCAACGGCGCGGGCAATAAACGCAGACATAGTTTTGAGGGCATTGTTGCGAATATGGAACGGCGCTATCGGGAAACCGATTCGCAAATGGTACGGGAAGAGCTGGCCAAATATTTATCGCAAAAAGTCTGTCAGGTGTGTAATGGCGCTAGATTAAATGTTTCTGCCAGAAACGTCTTTGTCGCCGATTTACCAATACACCATGTAACCGGTTTGCCGATTCGTAAAGCATTGAGTTTTTTTCATGAGCTGAATTTAACCGGCAAGCGAGGTGAGGTGGCGGTAAAAGTAGTTAAGGAAATTCAGGAGCGCTTGGAGTTTCTGGTCAATGTCGGGTTGGATTATTTAACCCTTGACCGCAGTGCCGATACATTATCTGGCGGCGAAGCTCAGCGCATTCGTTTGGCCAGTCAGATTGGGGCTGGCTTGGTGGGTGTGATGTATGTACTGGATGAGCCTTCCATTGGTTTACATCAACGCGATAATCAGCGTTTGCTCAATACGCTGTTTCACTTGCGTGATTTGGGCAATACCGTGATTGTAGTCGAGCATGATGAAGATGCCATTCGGGCCGCACAGCATATTGTTGATATTGGTCCGGGTGCTGGTGTGCATGGCGGACAGGTAATTGCTCAGGGTACGTTGGCGGACATCATCAATAATCCAGATTCCTTAACAGGTCAATATTTGGCGGGCAAGGTTGAAATCGAAGTACCCAAAGCTCTGTCGCCCATTAATAAAGATAAGCTGATCACCATTCGTAATGCCCACGGTAATAACTTAAAGAATGTCGATATTAGTTTTCCAGTGGGATTGCTAACTTGTGTGACCGGCGTTTCCGGCTCCGGCAAATCGACGTTGATTAACGACACGCTCCATGCTCATGCTGCCCGCTTAATTAATCGGGCCGGCATTATTCCTGCGCCTTGTGATGGCATTGAAGGTTTGGAACATTTCGATAAGGTTGTGGATATAGACCAAAGCCCGATAGGTAGAACTCCGCGATCAAATCCTGCTACTTATACTGGTGTATTTACACCCATACGGGAATTGTTTGCTGCGACGCCGGAAGCTCGATCACGTGGCTACACGCCGGGGCGATTTAGTTTTAATGTGAAAGGTGGTCGCTGCGAGGCTTGTAAAGGAGACGGCGTCATTAAAGTGGAAATGCATTTTTTGCCGGATATTTTTGTAAATTGTGATATTTGCCAGGGCAAACGCTACAACCGCGAAACCCTGGAAGTCCGCTACAAAGGCAAAACCATCAACCAGGTGTTAGACATGACCGTAGAGGACGCCGCCGCATTTTTTACTGCGATTCCGTCAGTGTCGCGTAAATTGGAAACCCTGATAGAAGTGGGTTTGAGTTATATCACCCTGGGTCAAAACGCCACTACTTTATCCGGTGGCGAAGCACAGCGGGTTAAGTTGGCAAAGGAGTTATCCAAACGCGACACCGGCAGCACACTCTATATTTTGGATGAGCCAACGACGGGTTTGCATTTTCACGACATCAAGCAGCTTTTGAAAGTATTACACGCGTTGCGCGACCACGGTAATACTGTCATTGTTATCGAACACAACTTGGATGTTATTAAAACAGCTGATTGGTTGGTAGACATGGGGCCAGAAGGCGGTGATGGTGGAGGAACTTTAGTGGCGCAAGGAACTCCAAGGAAAGTTTCGGAAAATCCCGCTTCGTTTACGGGGCATTATTTGAAGCGATTTTTTTTATAATACCTTGAAAGCAACTTTTTCTGGGGTCGGTTGCCAATCGATTAAACCAGCCAACATCAGCAAAAGTATTTGGCTTTAATGATCTTTAAAATGATCTTTCATTGCTGAGTATTGACAATTCGCATAGAATTCAAAGGATGCAGCGTTCAATGGCTGTTAAACGTAGATAAATTATAATAAAGGGGGCGGATATGTCAGAAACAGGAAAAATTATAGCGGCAGTGGTTGCGGTGTTTGTCATGGGTTTTGTGTTGGTTGGGGCCAATAAAGAAAAGTCGACTGAGGAGATAGAAGCGGCGGCGAACATAAGAAATTATGTTGCTATACAAACCATGGCAAATCAGAAATGCCCTGAAGCCATTAAAAAAGAGACAGGCGATCAAGTCTTTTTTCCGACTTCAACCGAAAGCGACAAGGAGACTTATATCACTCTGAAGTGGGTTGGCGATAAAGATAATAAATTTAAAACTGCTTCATGTACCTTAAAAGCTTCTTTGGGCGGCATTTCTGAGTTGATTGTTGATGATAAAGTCATCATTAAAAAATAAACTTGTTGCCTATTTTTAGATAGTTAAACGTAGTTCCGCATTATTTTAAAGCACCCAAGCTGTTTTATTAATGTATTTAATAAAGCAGCGGGTGCTTTTTTGTTCTATTTTTAATGTGTGGCTAAGTTAAAGCCACACACAATAATCCAAACAAAACAACAAAACACACAAATATGAGCAGAGCAGTAATTAAAGGCGTATTGAAAACATGGAAGGAAGATCGCGGTTTTGGCTTTATCAAACCAGACAATGGCGGTAAAGATATTTTTATACACATTTCAGCATTAAAAGGCGTCAGTCGCCGTCCTGTCACCGGCGATGTTATTTACTATCAAAGTGCAAAGGACAATCATGGTAAATACAAAGCGATTAATGCCAGGATTGAGGGCGTGGAAATTATAGAAGAAGGTAGCGACAATTTTTCAGTAGCCCCGTCGAACAGTAAGAAAGTCTGGCTGATCGGCATGGTATTAGCCATTATCGTTGTGGCCACAGTGCTGTTTTTCAGTCTGAAATAAAATTCGTTTTTCACGAGTTAATTAGCGGGTATTTGATCCATCGACTGCCCAGTTAACCTTGTTGGGTTTGGGTGAGCTGGGCGAAACCATATAACTAGCCATTTAAGTACACACCATGACAGACACCCAAAAATGGCTTGTTTTTGCAGCTATCGCTGTTGGTGCAGTAATTTATTTGCTGTCGCCAGTTCTAATGCCTTTCGCTTGCGCAGCAATGTTGGCGTATTTAGGTGATCCCCTTACCGATAGGCTGGAAACTTACCGATTATCCAGAACACAAGCCGTGGTCGTGGTGTTCTCATCGATGGCTTTGGTATTTGCGTTGATTTTACTCTTGTTGATACCGCAACTGGCGTACCAGCTTGAGCGCCTTGTAGACAGTTTGCCGGCTTATGCTGCCTGGTTAAACAATAAAGTGATTCCTTGGCTGCAACACCGCTTTCATGTAGATATAAAACCTCTTCAAATTCACGAGATGCTTAGTGTATTGAAAAATCACTGGCAAAAAGCGGGAGGAGTAATGACCGCACTGATAAACTCAGTGTCGCACTCCGGTGGTGTCATGATGGCATGGCTCATGAATATGTTGCTAATTCCTGTAGTTGCATTCTATTTATTGCGTGACTGGGACGATTTGGTCACTAAAGTACATCATTTATTACCCAGAAGAATAGCCCCCACCGTTACAAAACTGGCCAAAGAGTCCGATACTGTTTTATCAGCTTTCGTGCGCGGGCAATTTTATGTCATGCTCGCATTAGGTTGTATTTACAGCATTGGTCTTTACATCTCGGGTTTGGACTTGGCTTTACTCATTGGCATGAGTGCAGGATTAGTCAGCTTTGTGCCTTATTTGGGGTCTATTGTTGGTATTGTTGCAGCCTCTGTTGCAGCGTTGGTGCAATTTCACGATGCTATGCATTTATTACCGGTGGCTCTAGTATTTATGGTGGGGCAAGCTTTAGAAGGCATGTTATTAACGCCTTTGTTGGTTGGCGATAAAATTGGCCTGCATCCGGTGGCTGTCATGTTTGCCGTTTTGGTAGGTGGCCAATTGTTTGGCTTTTTGGGTATTTTGCTGGCGTTACCGGCGGCATCGGTCGTAATGGTATTGTTACGCCATGCTTATGATATTTATATGGATAGCGACTTTTACGGTAAAGAATAATGCCAATATTTAAGCTGTTTTTGTGTGCGCTGTGTTTAGCGCTAATCGGCAACAGTGCGGCCAGCGATCAAAAACGTGAAGCTGAAATTGCCAGGCAACTTTCCCAAGACATGATTATCGGTGAGTCCATACAGCTGGAGGCAGAGGGGAAAAAATTTTGGGGTATCTATACAGAAACAGAAAAACCCAAGAGTCAGAGCGCTATCATAATGCTCCACGACATGGGTGCGCATCCTAATCAAAAGCCTGTGATCGCAGGATTACGGGAATACCTGCCCAAATATGGTTGGACCACGCTATCGATCCAAATGCCGTTGCGTGAAACTGGCAGTACTCCATTCGATTATTACGCATTGTTTCCAGAGGCTTTAGCACGCATTACAGCTGCTATAAAGTATGCTAAAGACAATGGCTCCGCTACTATCGTGTTAGCAGGTTACGGCTTGGGTGGTTTGATGGCCGTTTACGCACAGAGCGAAAAAGAAACTGATATTGCCGCATTGATCACAATCAGTTTGCCTGTGCCTAAAGTCACTGCTAAAACGGCACAAACCCTAGAATTTATCAAAAAGATAAAAATCCCCTTGTTAGATATCTATAGCGGTTTTGATACCGCCGATGTAAGAGAAACAGCCAGGGATAGGCGGTTGGCCGCAAAAGACAATAATAACTACCGCCAACTATTGTTTAATGATGACGGCCATTCATATGAACATAACACCGACTTAATGGCCAAAAGAATCTATAGCTGGCTAAATCGAGTTGCATCAAAGCCGTAAAAGTCGGTGTGATACCATCTCAGCGTTGCTTAAGATCTATTGACAATCATTACGGGTAAAGATCAACCGCCAATTTCTATTTGTGTGATATGACATATTTTTGAGGTTTCGGCTATCTCTCAATCTGTTGTTTTTATTGTTTTTTTATAAATATAATTAGGTGTCGATAAGAAAAGTGTGTCATATGCCACACTTTTTAAAGCTTTTCTTGACCTACCTAAAGCACACACATAGAAAATATTGGCATATAAAGTCATTAATAAACAATGGTTTATTTTTTTCTGTAGAGAGATGTTTTCGTTCATGATTTATAAAGACGCTCAGCTGGGCTGTTTTTTTTGCCCAAAGTTGTTTTCTACCTTATTGTAATTTAATAGGTTGTCTATTTATGGCTCGAATATTGCTGAGTAATAGACGGAGTAATTGTAGATTAAATACTCCACCAATAATTTCCAACATATCAGAGGTAATTCTTATGAGTTTTAGCAGCTCAATTAATCGTAGAGATTTTCTATTTTTTAGTAGTGCGGCCAGCGCAGCAACTGCAGCAGGTTTAGTTGGTTTTAGTAGTCAATCAATCGCCGCAACCAATCCTCCTGTATTTACTTTGCCTCCGCTGCCCTATGAACAGAACGCGTTGGATCCTGTGATTACTGCAAACACCATCAGTTTCCATTACGGAAAGCATCACGCAGGTTATGTGAATAATCTTAATGCTCTAATTTCTGGCACTCGCTATGAAACCATGTCATTAGAGAAAATTATCACAAAAACTTATGGCAGAAGATTGTTACCGGGGATGATTTATAACAATGCAGCCCAAGCCTGGAATCACACTTTTTACTGGAATAGCTTAAAACCGGGTGCCGGTGATATGCAACCGCCCACAGGAAAGTTGTTAGAGTTAATCAATGCACAATATGGGCATTTTTCAGATCCCAGTAAGGATGAAAGTGGTAACTGGACTAATCCCGGTTTTAAAGAAAAATTATTTGATGCGGCAAAAGGCCATTTTGGCAGCGGCTGGGCTTGGGTTGCGCTTAGAGGTAGAAAACTTGAAATTCTAACCACAGCTAATGCCGACAGCCCACTGACATCGAATATGACTCCGTTGCTAGTTATTGATGTCTGGGAGCATGCTTATTATCTGGACTACCAAAATCTTAGGGCAAAGTATTTAACCGGTGTGTTAGATAAGCTCGTCAATTGGCAGTTTGCTGCGGATAATCTTCCAGAAAGGTATAAATCTTCCTAAAAATCAAAACACGGTAGTCATCAAATGACTACCGTGTTTGTTAGGTCTGTCTATAGACTTAAAATTCAATACCCTGTTCTGCCTTAATACCCTGCTCGTAAGCATGTTTTATTTTGGTCATTTCCGTCACCGTATCGGCTATAGCTATGACCTCGGCCGCCGCGTTACGTCCGGTAATGATCACATGTACCCAAGACGGTTTTTCGTTTACCAAAAAATCGGCTATTTCTTGGCCGGAAATCCAGTTATAACCACAGCAATAGTTGAGTTCGTCTAATAAAACTACGTCAAACTCACCCGATGCAATCTTAAATTTGCTCAACTCCCAAATACTTCGGCTGGTTTGAATATCTTGTTGCGGATTTTTAGTGTCCCAAGTAAACCCATCACCTAGTGCATGCCATTCAATATTCTCAAAATGAGTTGCGGCTTTTTGCTCACCGGTTTGCCATTGGCCTTTTATATACTGAATAACGCATACTTTCATTCCCCAGCCTGCAGCACGAAAGACCATGCCCAATGCACTGGATGATTTACCTTTTCCTTCGCCGGTATTAACTAATATCAATCCGCGCCGCCTTACTTTTGTTTTCATGATGCTCCGAAATAATGTGCTCTATGGCGAAGCCTGTCAGCCTACCTGTTTTTACAGTAGAAAAAAAGTGCAGGTTTCTAACCATACGCAGCAGACGATTTTGAATGATAGTTAAGCTTTATCGCCATGACTGGTCTTTTAGTTATAAAATCACTCGACTATTTGCCCCGCTATCCTTATATAATGGGCTGCTGATTTAACCAATAGAACCGGCGTTTTCAGGCACTTGTTAAGAGCCATACCAATTAGGGATAAGTGCTTTAATATTTTTTAGCAACAACTCTGATAGTCACTGTTTTTAACCACAACTTACGGAGAAAAGTTTAATGCGGCCTATTATTTGGATCATTCCTCTGGCTACAGTTCTGATGCTCTCTGGCTGTACAGAAACTAAAGAAATACAAACTATTGAAGGTTCAGCGCAAGGTACTACCTATCATGTGAGCTGGTGGTCCGATACTGAGCATGTTGATCCATTAGATCTAAAAGCATTTGTTGACAAAGAGTTTGCCCGTATCGATGGGCAGATATCCAATTATCGACCTGACTCAGCTATTGAAAAATTCAATCATACCGAAAGCACTGCAGCGCAAGATGTCAGTGGTGAAATCAATCATTTAATTAATACGGCAGCAAAGGTCAGTTTTGCTAGTGGTGGCTGTTATGATTTAACGGTTAAACCGATTTTTGATCTGTGGGGCTTTGGTAATGATATTTTTACGCCGCCAGATTTTGGCAGTCTGTCTGCAGCCCTCGAAAAAGTGGGTATGAATAAATTGCAAGTGCAGGGGACTCAGCAGTTGCGTAAAAGTCGCCCCAAATTGCAGGTGGACTTATCGTCTATTGGCCAAGGGTACAGCGTTGGTCGTATTGCGGAGTTGTTGGAGCAGCATAACATCGATAATTATCTGGTAGAAGTGGGTGGCGAATTACAAACACGCGGGCAAAAGCCTGAGAATACCCCTTGGCATATTGCTGTTGAACGCCCGTTGGTGGGCAAACGCAGTATGCAAAAACTGGTCATCGTTTCCCGCGAAGAGCCATTAGCGATTATGACTTCTGGCACTTATCGGCACTATTTTGATCATGAAGGCAAACGCTATAGCCATATACTGGATGCACGGAATGGCAGACCGGTTCAGCACAACACGGTTTCGGTGACTGTTTTTCATGATAATCCGACTGAAGCCGATGCATGGTCGACCGCATTACTGTGCTTGGGACGCGAAAAAGGTATGGCAGTCGCCAATCATGTCGGCATCGCCGCATTATTTATTGATCAGTCCGGGGAGGATCTTAAAGAGTTTACTTCTAAACCTTACAGCAACATGAAAGGAGTTGAAGTAAAGTAATGCTGCGATTTTTTAAAATTCTCGATGGAACTATTCGCGAACAGGCTCCAACAGCGGACGGTAACTATCAAGACAGTATGTATGCGGTCATGTCTGATGCGGGCTGGATAGATGCACACGAGCCTAGCGATGCTGAACGTTCTTTGTTGTTGCGTTGGCTACACACGGAATTGCCCGAATCTGACGATGTAGAAGAAATTGAATCTTCTGCGCGCTATTTCGTGGATGCGTCGGGTATCCATGTGCATTCCCTGTTTTTAATGCAAACTGAAGGTCGTTACTGCACGGTAACCGTGGCTTGTATACTGCAACCGTCAAGACTGATTACGTTGCGGGAAGGTGAGTTAGCCGATTTTCGCTTGCTTAGAATGCGCGCAAGACGTGGTCAGGTGGAAAGTCATTCGGCGCAAGAGCTATTGGTGATTTTATTTGAGCAGAAGGTCGAGAATTTGGCTGACTTGCTCGAAGACATCCACCGAAAGTTAGAAGGTGTTGGCTATTTGGTATTGGAGGATACGACCTCCGAACTGGAAGATGCTATCGGACAACTTGCAAAATTAGAAGACAGCAACGGTAAAATCAGGCTCTGTCTTATGGATACTCAGCGCTCTATCTCATTTTTACAGCGGCATCTGCGTGAACAACCGGCATTACAAGAAACCTGTCGTGAGATCATGCGCGATTTAGATACCCTACTGTCACACACTGCGTTTTTGTTCGATAAAATCAATTTCTTAATGGATTCGACTCAGGGCTTTATTAACATAGAACAAAACCAAACCATCAAGATCTTTTCTATCGCCGCCGTCGTATTTATGCCGCCAACGATGATTGCCAGCATTTATGGTATGAACTTTCAGTTTTTGCCGGAATTACAGTGGCATTTAGGCTATCCAGGCGCTTTACTATTAATGCTACTGTCGGGTTTAACGCCGTATTGGTATTTCAAGCGCAAAGGTTGGTTGTAGTCGATTGAGTATTACTGGGTTACGGGACAGAGAGGATGCTTATTTCATTGTGTGCTTCATCTAAAATATTTCACTACCGAACAAATCAACAAACACTCTTTCGATTTACAATAACACTTAAATCAATCGTCTTTTAATTTTAGGAGAGCAAGAAAATGTCAATCAAGCGTATGGTCGATCTGGACTTAACCGGTAAGCGAGTGTTAATTCGTCAGGATTTAAACGTACCCGTTAAAAATGGTGTAGTTACCAGCGATATTCGCATTCAAGCGAGTGTACCCACTATACAAAAAGCCTTGGCTGCCGGTGCGGCGGTAATGGTGATGTCGCATTTGGGCAGACCTGAAGAAGGTGTTTATGATGAAGAGTCGTCATTAAAACCAGTCGCGGAGCGCTTATCCAGTTTATTGGGCAAACCGGTACGCTTAGAAAAAGATTGGATTAACGGTGTCACTGTAGCGCCGGGCGAAGTAGTACTGTGCGAAAACGTACGTTTTAATGCCGGCGAAGGCAAAAACAACGACGAGCTGGGTAAAAAAATGGCTGCGCTTTGCGACGTTTTTGTCATGGATGCATTCGGCACGGCTCACCGAGCACAAGCTTCAACGCACAGTGTTGCTAAATTCGCACCGATTGCCTGCGCCGGCCCATTATTGGCCAGCGAATTGGATGCTTTGGGCAAAGCTTTGGAAACCCCGGCTAAGCCGTTGATTGCCATTGTTGGCGGTTCTAAAGTTTCAACGAAATTGACCGTGTTGCAATCCTTATCCGAAAAAGTCGACCAATTAATCGTTGGCGGCGGTATTGCTAATACGTTTATTGCCGCAGCTGGTTTTCCGGTTGGTAAATCCTTGTATGAACCAGATTTGTTGGATGAAGCGAAAAGACTGATCGCCGAAGCCAAAAAGAACGGCTCCGATATTCCTATTCCAACCGATGTGGTTTGTGCGAAAGAATTTTCTGAAACCGCCGTCGCCACTGTCAAACAGGTAGCCGATGTAGCGGAAGATGATTTGATTCTGGATATTGGCCCTGATACCGCCAAGCAATATGCACAGCTTTTAAAATCAGCCGGCACTATCGTATGGAACGGCCCGGTCGGCGTGTTCGAAATCGATCAATTCGGCAACGGTACTAAATCGTTGGCGGCGGCGATTGCCGAAAGTAACGCTTTTTCGATAGCTGGCGGCGGCGATACGCTTGCTGCGATAGATAAATATGGCATAAATGACAATGTGTCTTATACATCAACTGGGGGGGGCGCCTTCTTGGAATTTTTAGAAGGCAAAGAACTACCGGCGGTTTCTGTGTTAATATCGCGAGGTTAGAAAATTTTGCAAAGGTAGCTTCTAATCAAAGCTGCGTCTGCAGTAGCATATATTGGGTTACACAATGTGTAACCCGTTTTCATGACAATTTAAGGTAAAAAAATGGCCAGAGTTACTATAGAAGATTGTTTGGAAAATGTAGAAAATCGTTTCAAGTTAGTGTTGTTAGCCGGAGCGAGAGCCCGTCAGTTGAGTCATGGTGCCGCAGAGTTTTTGCCACGCGGTAAAGATAAGGATACTGTACTGGCGCTGCGCGAAATCGCCGCAGGTCACGTCACGGCTGAAAACATCAACCTGTTACATCGGGTTGGCGAAACACATGACCATACCCCAAACATGTTCTGAGTTATTGCCATGTTGGAAGTAGCCGACAACATCGAGCTAGAACGACCGCAGGATAAACTGATCCAGCGGTTGTGCACGACATTGTCCGGCTATCTGGATCAAAAACAAATTGACCAGTGTGTGCAGGCTTATGAATTTGGGGCCGATGCGCATGCTGGTCAATACCGTAAAAGCGGTGAAGCCTATATATGCCACCCTATTTCCGTAGCGATTAGCCTTGCCGAAATGCGCATGGATGTTAGCGGCATCATGGCCGCTATTTTGCATGATGTTATTGAAGATACCCCGGTTAGCAAAGCCGAACTGACTAATCGATTTAGCGAGGAAGTTGCTGAACTAGTTGATGGCGTGACAAAGTTATCTAAAATCGATAGTCGTTCTCATGCCGAAGCCCAAGCTGAAAATGTCCGCAAAATGATTATGGCAATGGGCAAAGATTTGCGCGTCATTATGGTTAAACTGGCAGACCGGCTCCATAACATGCAAACTCTGGGAGCAATGCCAGCGGAAAAAAAGCGACGGATTGCGCGCGAAACTCTCGATATTTATGCACCCATCGCTAACCGACTGGGCATGAACAATATTCGCCATAAACTCGAAGCATTGAGTTTTGAAGCGATGTACCCGATGCGCCACGATATTTTAAAAAGCTCGGTAAAGAAAGCACGCGGCAACCGCCGCAAAATTGTCGATACTATCGAAAACGCTATAAAAAACCGCATCGACCAAGCCCAATTATCTTGCGAGGTGTCTGGTCGGGAAAAAAATCTGTATAGCATCTATCAAAAAATGCTTAGCAAAAAAATCTCTTTAGCTGATGTTTTTGATGTCTACGCCTTTAGAGTTTTCTGTGACGATGTAGATACCTGTTATCGGGTATTGGGCTTGGTGCATAACCTTTATCAGCCAATTCCGGGGCGCTTCAAAGATTACATCGCCTTGCCTAAAGCCAACGGCTATCAGTCGCTTCATACCATTCTAATCGGTCCTTATGGCGTGCCGGTTGAGATTCAAATTAGAACCCACGAAATGCACCGTATGGCGGAGTCGGGCATTGCAGCTCACTGGCTTTATAAATCGGATGATGATAAATCTGAAAAATTCCAGGCCCGCGCTAACGAATGGTTGCGGGAGTTATTGGAAATTCAGAAATCAGCGGGGGACTCGCTAGAGTTTATCGAGAATTTAAAAGTCGACTTATTTCCGCAAGAAGTGTTTGTGTTTACACCTAAAGGCAGTATTGTAAAAATACCGCGCGGTGCGACGATAATCGATTTTGCGTATGCAGTGCATACTGATATTGGCAATGCCTGCGTTTCGGCCAGAATCGATCGACAGCTAGCGCCATTGCAAACTCAATTAGAAAATGGTGTCACCGTCGAAATAATTACAGCGCCTTGGGCTAGGCCTAATCCTTTGTGGCTAAATTATGTGATTACTGCTAAGGCACGCTCCAGCATCCGTAGCTATTTGAAGCATTTTAAACAGCAGGAGGCAATCATTCTTGGCCGACGGTTGCTGGAGAAAGAATTGCAAGCCATGCATCTGCCTTTGGACAATGTCGACCAGGAACGTATTACGGCGGTACTTAAGGTCACCGGGGTGCAAAGTTTCGATGAATTGCTCGAAGATATTGGTCTGGGCAATAAAATGCCGTTTTTAATTGCCAAACAAATTTCTCAGGATGATGTTAATGCGGCAATTAAATTAGATAACTGCGAGAGTAGTCAGAAGTCGCCACTGATGATTAAAGGTACCGAAGGAATGGTGATTGCATTAGCGAAATGTTGTCGGCCCATACCAGGTGATTCTATTATCGGCTTTTTTAATCCGGGCAAAGGCATCGTGGTTCATCATCATGGCTGCCGCAACCGTAACATTGGTCGAAAAAAACAAACAAATTGGCTAGATGTCGAATGGAGTCTCGACACTGTCGGTGAATTTCCGGTTGACATTCGCATTGAAATACTCAATCAACGCGGTTCATTAGCAACGATAGCAACAGCTATTTCCGAAACAGACTCGAATATTGAGAATGTGGCTGTGGTTGATCAGGATGACCGTATAAGCGTCGACTTAATCACTTTAACAGTTAAAGATCGGGTACATTTAGCCAAAATCATGCGCCGGCTAAAAGAGCTGTCCATTGTCTTAAAAATAACTCGTGTCAAAGCCTAAGCACTGTGTTTTAAGCTGCCATTTAACTCATTTAACTATCTTCATTCCCATCAAGCTCCTTGGACAAGTTACTAATGACCAGAACAATTATCCAGACTAATAAAGCGCCCCAGGCTATAGGCACATATTCGCAAGCCGTAAAAGTAGATCAGACTGTCTATCTGTCTGGACAGATTCCGCTGGTACCGGAAACAATGACACTTATCGAAGGTGATATTGCCGCCCAAATTACCCAAGTTTTTGAAAATCTGCAGGCAGTTGCTATAGCCGCTGGCGGAAGTTTGGCTGACATCGTTAAATTGAACGTGTTTTTAACAGATTTGGCTTATTTTCCTATTGTCAATGAAATTATGGGGACCTATTTTCAGGAGCCCTATCCTGCACGCGCTGCAATCGGCGTGGCCGCTTTGCCTAAGGCGTCTGCTGTGGAAATGGATGCCATTATGTTTTTAGAACCTCAGGAATACCCGCTGTAACCTTTAATTTTATTCCGCTGCTGATGAGCACTGATTTCATTCAGGTGGAATCTTATTTATAACTGGCTTATCAGTGCGCTTGTGCCGACTTTCGACCGAATGGTTGCTGAAAAATTAATTCCCCATAAACGCGGTCGTATTTTTCATTGACAATGAACTCGACGAATTTTCTTAAGCAATCAGTCGTTACATTGACCGGCATAGGCAGTAAAACTGCCCAGACCATGCAGCAAAAACTTGGCATATCGACCATTCAAGATCTGCTTTTTCATTTGCCGCTTCGTTACGAAGATCGAACCCGCGTTTATCCTATTGGCTCCTTAAGTGCGGGTATGGTGGTATTAATTTGTGGTACGGTAGAATTTATTGATATTTTACCCCGAGGTCGGCGCAGTTTGGTTTGCCGAATCAGCGATAATACCGGGTTTATTTCTTTAAAGTTTTTTCACTTTACCGCTAACCAACATAACCATCTGAAGCCAGGCACAATAGTCAGCTGCTTTGCAGAAGTGCGCTATGGCTTTTCAGGCTTGGAAATGGTGCATCCTGAGTACCATGTCATCAATAATACAGATGCTTGTTTGACAGAAACTTGCTTAACACCAGTTTATCCATTAGCTGAGGGGTTACGGCAAAGCACGCTCAGAAAAGCAGCTAAGCAAGCATTGTTGCTATGCAACAAAAATCCAGATTTATTGCCTGATTGGATCCCTCAGGCCATTTTGCAGAATCACAACTATCCGTCATTAGCCGAGGCTATTCAAACCTTGCATTTACCGGATGAATCAATTTCTATACAAGCGTTACAAGCCGGTCAGATACCCGCGTTAAAACGTTTAGCTTTTGAGGAATTATTGACCCATCATTTGTTGCTGCGAAAAACCAGAAATACAGCCAAGATTTGGCAAGCGCCAAAGTTTATTAGCGATAAAATAATGACCGAACGACTCCTGCGTTCTTTGCCATTCACGCTAACTGGCGCGCAGCAACGGGTGATTGCCGACATTGAAGAAGACTGTTGCCAGCAGCATCCCATGATGCGCTTGGTGCAAGGCGATGTCGGTTCCGGAAAAACCGTAGTTTCCGCCTATGCGGCTATACTGGCCCTAAGTGCAGGTTATCAGGTTGCAGTGATGGCGCCGACAGAATTGCTGGCCGAACAACATTATCGAAACTTTAGAGCTTGGTTTGCAGGCTTCCAAACACAAGTACTGTTTTTGACCGGACAGCAAAAAGGTAATGCCCGCAAAGATATTTTACAAGCGCTAGCGGATGGTTCGGCAGGAATCATTATTGGTACGCATGCCTTGTTTCAGGACAGTGTTAACTTTCATCGTTTGGGATTAATTATTATTGATGAGCAGCATCGTTTCGGTGTACACCAACGCTTGGCTTTGAGAGAGAAAGGTCAACAAGCAAATACAAGACCCCATCAATTGGTAATGACCGCCACGCCCATTCCTAGAACACTCGCTATGCTGCAATATGCAGACCTGGATATTTCCATTATTGATGAACTACCGCCCGGTCGAAAACCCATTGTGACTAGCGTGATTCCTGCTGAAAGACGTGAGCATGTCATCGAGCGGATCAGTAGCTGGGTAGCGAAAACTAAGCAGGCTTATTGGGTATGTACTTTAATAGAAGAATCCGAATTGTTGCAGTGCGAAGCGGCAGAGAAAACGGCGCAATATTTAACTGAAATTTTACCAAATGTGCGGATTGCCTTACTTCATGGACGAATGAAAGCCGCTGACAAAGAAGCCGTTATGCTGGCTTTTAAAAATCATGAACTCGATTTGTTGGTAGCAACTACGGTGATTGAAGTGGGTGTTGACGTGCCTAATGCCGGTTTAATGATTATTGAAAATCCCGAACGCTTGGGTTTATCGCAATTACATCAATTGCGCGGGCGAGTCGGGCGGGGCAATGATGAAAGCTATTGTCTGCTAATGTACCAATCTCCATTATCAGACACTGCCCGTCAGCGGCTGGGCATAATCCGCGATAGCAACGATGGTTTTGTGATTGCAGAAAAAGATCTGCAATTGCGCGGCCCGGGCGAGGTAATGGGCACCCGACAAACCGGTGTAGTTCAATTTAAAATCGCTGACTTAAGTAGAGATGCCGATTTGCTCGAGCCTATCCAAGAAATTGCTGAGCAATTTTTAATGGACTACCCGTATGCCATTCAGCCGTTATGCGACCGATGGCTAGGCGAGGCAACAGTTTATGCAGAGGTGTAAATTTTGGCGGTCAGAAGTTTTTTATTTTCTCAAGAACCACGCTGGATCGAAAATCGCCGCGGCCTTCGGCTGCGCTATTCTGAGTCCGTGCAATCCTGGATATATGAGCCCGGTTCGTTAACCCAGCGTTTGCGCAGCTATTACGGCAACGCAGTGGCCGTCAAAATTCTACATCAGTGTTGGCATACACCGTTTTTAACTGAACGACTTTTGCTGGGCTTGCCAGAGCATCGGTACTGCTTAATCAGAGAAGTTCTGTTACATGCCCACGGTAAACCGCTAATTCTGGCAAGAACTATCATTCCTGATGCAACCGTTAAAATAGCACATCGCAATTTATCTCATTTGGGTAATAGGCCTTTAGGGGAAGTTATCTTTTCTTACCCCAAATTAGAGCGCTTAACGATGGAACTGACTGAGATTAAATCAACTGTGTGGACGCCGCCAGCAAGAACGCTAGCGTCCATTAACCAGCCTGTTGCCGGAAGAAGGACAGTTTATGCCATCGCACAAAAACAAATGCTAGTCTGTGAATTCTTTCTGCCGGCAGGTTTGGCGCTTGCTTGAATATAATAGGGCACGGAACTCATCCGGCCAACGCTATTTGAACGAAGCTTTAAGACATTGCTCCTGTGGTCCATAATTTTTGAGCAAATTCTTCACGCTGTCGCCTTTGAAACCGCGCTTGTTTTTTACTGATGGCGCTTCCCCCTCTTGATTAATCAATTTTCACGCGACTAAGCTTTAAAGCGGGTAAATTCCGAGCGGGTTCTATTTGTCGGCATTGATTCGGTTTCTCAATGATCAGCCATAAAAACAGGTGGTTTTTACAACGGTCTTCAGTAACAGAAAGGCCGATTTTATGTCGGCCTTTTTGCTGACTATCTGCTGCGTTGGATCAATGAGTCAAGACACCTCTTCGTGTTTTTTCAAGAACTCTCCCAACCTCCTGAATGTCATCATTACCGACCCCGGCTATACTTGCCTGCTCCGCGACGATCTGGACGAAGCGGTCAAATTCGTCATTTTCCAGTTTCATTGCTTTATGTATTTTAACCATATTTCCACGGCATTTGTGGATTACATCGACCGAAGCCGTATCGACAACTAGTGCGCCTTCTTTAGGTGATTTTCCGCCTAGAGATCTATCCAAAAATAACGCTAAACAGGCGGAGATCTGAGTTCCTGATTCGGTCAAAGTAAACTCCTCGCCGTTAAAATATGGTTTCAGAAGAGGGTCTGCGAGGATCGCTGGCACGGCAAATTTCTCAAGAAAATTGTAAATTCCAACAACGCCACCCAAATGTTGTGAAACCGTTTCTTTTTTAGCCGACCAAGTCGCTGGAGAGGCGACAATCAAAGCAACCAATGCAATTTTCAAAAAACTACTCATGACTTGTATTCCTTATAAATTTAAAATGGACGTTTGTTTGCATTCATCACATGTCTCAATTTAGTTGATGCAATAATGCCAACGAAAGAGCTTCATACGAAGCAATTATTGATACGAGGCAAAATGCCAAATGGATGCAGGACGAATAATAAATAATGACTATTTCTTTGCTAGGATGGCAATGTGGAATGCGTTAGAGAATTATGCTTTAGGCATTAGCCGGCTGCGGATTAAAGCATGCTATTGTTTTATAACAATTTAAATAGGTAACCATGCTTTAAAAAAATTGAAGTGTAACTATTAATTATCAGATCATAAAAAACACTCTTACGAAAAGTGATACTTGTTTTTAGGCACTTGGGATAAAAACGAAACCCATAAATATGCCCACAAAGCGTGCATCCAAGTAGTTTTTTCCAGCGTACTACTAACTAGGGGATAGACGATGGATGGGATGAGTAAAAATAGTTTGAGTAACAATGCGGATTGTCAGCAAATTGAAGAGACGGAGGACTGCTATCAAGACTTGTCTGATGAGCGGTTACTCCAGAAATGGATTGCACAGGTCATTGATAAAGATCAAAGCGCGCTTGGTTTGTTGTATGAAAATCTAATCAGTCAGGTTTATGGTCTTGCTTTACGTATTACCAGACGAGTGCAGACTGCCGAAGAGGTAGCCCAAGATACATTCTGGCAAGTTTGGCGCCAAGCACCGAGATTCGATCCGGCAAGAGGCTCGGCAAAAGCCTGGGTTTTGGCTATTGCCCGCAGTCGGGCAATAGACGCGTTGCGTCGTGTTGAACCGAGCGAGGTCGAGCTGGAACCGGAAACGCTGGAATTAATCGTAGCCCCCGATGGGGATATGCCTCCTGACTTGCTCGCGGCCGCTCAGCAAGGGCATCAATTGTATATCGCCTTGGAAAGTCTTGATCCAATACCTAGGCAACTGTTGTCTTTGGCATTTTTCCGGGGGCTGAGTCACGACGAAATTTCCCAACAAGTCGGTTTGCCACTGGGCACCGTTAAGTCCCATATCCGGCGCGCATTAATCACATTGCGACAAATACTTAAGCTCGACATCATTGAGGTCATTACATCAAAATGAATAACAAACCAGAATCCTTGGATGTTTCCGGCGACTTGGATCAAGCCGAATTGAATCGTCTACTTCTGGACGGTTTGAAGCCAATTTCTCCCAACTCCCGTCAGCATGAAGTCCTACGCCAGGACTTGATGACGCGTGTCACTGAGAGTATTTCCAAGCAAACGGGATTGCTAACGGTTCGTTTAAAAGATGGCACATGGCAAACGCTCAAGTCTGGTGTCCGCGTTAAGCAACTCTGGAAAGGATTGGAGGGCAGCTCGGTATTAATCGAATTGGCTGCAGGTACAAGTCTGTTGCCACACCGGCATAACTGGCTGGAAGAAGGCATTGTGTTACGCGGGGGGCTGCAAATGGGCAAACTGGAACTTGCACCACTTGATTACCATATTTCACCTGCCGGGAGCCGCCACGCCGCCATCAGCTCGCGCCAGGGAGCGCTTGCTTATTTGCGAGGAACGTCACTTGGGAGTAATCCTGACTTGTTGCGCGAAGTATTAGGCGGTTTACTACCGTTCAGTAATGACCTTTCCAGAACTGTTTACATAGACAATGAAAGCGCTTGGCAAAAAATTGCCGAAGGCTTGCTGAAAAGGGATTTATGGACTGATGGTATGCGTGCCTCTTGTTATTATCGCCTGAAGGCAGGAACAAAGTTGCCGGAATTCACCAGTGAGTTGGAACATGAGTGCATGATCTTAGAGGGTGAAGTGTTCGTGGGCGATACCCTGCTTTGCTCCGGAGACTATCAATGGACTCCCCCTGGAAATCTGCATGGTGAAGTTTATAGCGATGTAGGGGCTACATTATTCGTGCGTGGTGCGCTCAATTGTTAAATGTTAACGCAGCCTTTACTTTGTAAAATCAGTTGAAGTAAAGGCATGGTTCAAAAACACACTATGCTGTGATTTTAATTCCTAAAAATCAATATTATAAAATGAGCGAACCGTGAGTTCTTCTGATACATATCACGCAATTCTCACGAATCCATCGCAATAATGTGATTAGGTTGCCACCAGCAAATCGATAATAATAAAGTATTCATTTGGATTTTATTCATTACATGGCCAGGATCAGAAAACGTATTTTAGTGATTGAAGATGACCCGAGTATTGCTCAGGTGCTGGAAATAAATTTAGCGGATGAGGGTTACTCAGTGGATCTGGCTATAGACGGCGAAACAGGCTTGGCAAAGTTCTTGGAGCAATCATATGACTTGCTGATTCTCGATTTGATGTTGCCCGGCATCGATGGTTTAGAGGTTTGTCGGCGTCTGCGTGGCCAATCCACTTATACACCGATCATTATCGTCAGCTCAAAAGCGGCTGAGGTAAACCGGGTTGTAGGCTTGGAAATGGGGGCCGATGATTATGTGAGCAAACCCTTTTCTTTAGTGGAATTGGTTGCTCGTGTTCGTGCTTTGTTACGGCGGGTTGCAGCGCTAGAAAATGCTGCTCCACAAAACACTTTACCTGCTATAGTCACGGAGCAGTTACGCATTGATCCCCATACGCACCAGGCATGGCTTGATGGGCAAACTGTAACCCTCACGGCGCGTGAATTTGAGTTGCTGTATTTTTTCGCTCGCCATCCGGGGCAAATATTTACCCGCATGCAATTGCTGGATCAGGTATGGGGGTACTCACACGATGGTTATGAACATACTGTCAACTCACATATCAACCGTTTGCGTGCCAAGATTGAGATTGATCCGGCGCAACCAAAGCACATTTTGACAGTTTGGGGAATTGGTTACAAATTTTCAGATCCGGACGAAAAGGGAACGACATAAGTTTCCCAGACAAAACCAGGTTAACACCAGCGATAGGTGTAATGATGAAACTCAGGCAGAGACGCTTGTCATGAACATAAGCTTTCAAAATCGCATCGTCTTGTTTTTTTCTGCGTTATTCCTCAGTGTGCAAATATTGACGATGTTATTTGTATACCGGGTCTCACACGACAATGTCATTAAACAAATCGGTCAAAATCTGGTTTACGCCGAGCAATTTTTTGGTATGGCTCTTACCGAACGAGGCAAACGCATCGCCAGTGAAGCCCGTATTCTGGTAGCCGATTTTGGCTTTAGGACTACGATAAACGACGGTGACCAGAAAACCATCACGTCGGCATTGGAAAACCTGGCTCTGCGAATCCACGGGCATCGGGCTTTCTATTTGGACTTGAAAGGTAAGATTATCGCCGATACCAAAGGTGTATACCAAGGAACTGGCTTTATGTTTCCCGATTCCTTGCATGAAGTTGACCGGTTAGGAAAATCCGTGGTTTTCGGCATATTGGATGGTGAGCTCTACGAATTGGCTTTAGTAAGCGTTCTCGCACCCATTCCTATCGGTTATGTCGTCGTAGCCACTACCGTTGACAACAGTAGCATAGATCAATACAAGCATTTATCGGCACTGGCTCTTGACATTTCCATACTCGAAAAATCGGATGGCCAAGTTCGCATTTTAACCAGTTCGCTACCAACGGCGATGCAACACTTACTGGCGGATAAATCGATAGTGCTACTAAAATCTGAAAGTAATGGCTTGGAAAAGACACTGTTAGGAGATACGACCTTTATTAGCCGCTTGCAGTTTTTGCCCTCTGCAACGAAGCAACTAAAACTTTTTGCTGTGTTGCAAGTTGATTTTGCCCAAGCCATGGCGCCTTACTGGTTAATATTTTATGCAGCGCTGGCTTTGTTAGCTTTTGCATTGCTGGCTACGGTAGCGGGTAGTATTTTTATTGCCAAAATGGTCTCAAAGCCGGTCCGGGCATTAGCAAGTGCGTCTGAGCAAATCATGAATGGCAAGTTTGACCAGCGACTGCCCATTGCCGGTCACGATGAGTTGGGTCGACTGGCGGAAACTTTCAACCGTGCCGCCGTGCTTGCCACGCAAATGGGCGAACTTAAACAAAAAGATCAATTGCGCCGGGAAATGGTAGCCACGGTGTCGCACGATCTACGCACACCATTGACTTCCCTGCACGGTTATTTGGAAACCATGCACCGTAAAGCCCACAGTTTACCCGTTCTCGAACAGCAGCATTTCTTGGAAGTTGCGCTACGGCAAAGCGAAAAGATCAGCCGTTTAGCTCAGGAATTATTTGAACTGGCCAAATTGGAATGTGATGAAACATGTCTTAATCTGGAAGATTTTAGCCTTGCCGAATTGTTACAAGATATTACGCACAAGTTTCAGTTAAATGCCCGGCAAAAAAACCTGAATTTGACAGCTGAGTTAAGACTGGGCTTTCCGCCTGTTAGAGGGGACATTGGCCTGATTGAAAGGTTGTTGACCAATCTGATCGACAATGCCATTCGTCATACCGGCAGCGGTGGAATGGTCAGGATAGACGCTTGTCTTAGCGGTAACAAGATAATGGTATCTGTAACCGATAATGGCGTTGGTATTGCCCCGGCCTATTTACCCACCTTATTCGATTGGGAGTCTCCGTTAGCTAAAAAAGCCCGGACTGAGGCGGGAGGTTTCGGCTTAGTGATTGTGGCTAAAATTGTCAGTCTGCATGGCGGAGCTGTTCAGGTTGAAAGTATTTTGGGTCAAGGTAGTGTATTTCGATTCGACCTGCCAATCGCATCTCCAGGATCTTAGAGTCTATGCGCCAGCATTTTTTATCAGTAAACAGTCGCCGATGAAGTGGTTAAGGCTCAATCTGTTGCTGTTTGCTACATACTCTGGCTTTGCCAACGCAGCAAAGACGCACGGTGAATGGTTTGATTTTAGCTGGAATGGATTGCTGGATCTCCGCTATCAATACATTGATGCCTCCCCCGATGGAGCCGATAATGGCTTAGGTAAATTTCGCGTAGCGGGTAATGGTAATCGCTTGCGTGTTAATGAGGCGGCACTAACGCTGCAGTCTGCCCTGGGTTGGGATTGGTCAAGTACCGTCACGCTAAAATATGCCCCTCGGCAATACAATCCGCTTGACCTTAGCGAGGCTTTCCTCAGTTACCGCCCCGTTAGTACCTCAGCCTGGCAAATAAACGCCAGGCTAGGTATGTTTTTTCCGCCGATTTCCTTAGAAAATACCGGCACAGCCTGGAGCAGTCCTTACACGCTCAGCTCTTCAATGATTAACAGCTGGGTTGGCGAGGAACTAAAAACGTTTGGCGGGGAAACCCGTATCAGTTATCAGTTTGAAAGTGGCGACCGGATCGGACTATTCGGTGCTGGCTTAGCCAATAATGATACAGCCGGCACACTGTTGGCATGGCGGGGTTGGAGGCTGCATGATTATGAAGCCTCCTTACAGGATCGCTTAGGTTTAACCAACGACATCCATGCCCTTTTCCCTCAGCAGGCTCTACTGTCCCAGCCCTTTGTCGAAGTCGATGGCAGACCCGGCTTTTACGCCGGGCTGACTGCGGAGCGCTCAAAACACTACAGTTTTAGGGCGCTTTACTATGACAACCGTGCCAAGCCTTCTGCAATCAGTAACGGCCAATATGCTTGGCATACCCAGTTTTACAGCATGGGCGTCAAGCTGGAGTTGCCATGGGAACTTACCCTCATTAGTCAGGGCATGAATGGCCGCACCCGTATGGGTGAAGAAATTGCCGGTAAATTTGCCGTTGATGTTGGTTTTTGGGCGGCATCGGTTTTGCTGAGCAAATCCCTCGAAATACATCGTATGAGCATCCGCTATGATCGTTTTGGTACCGATGAAAATGATTATCTGGCCCAAGACATAAACCGCGAACAGGGTTTCGCCTGGACTGCAAATTACAATCTGACATTAGCAAAGCGGCATCAGCTTAATTTTGAAGCCAGTTATATCAACAGTGACCGGCTCGCCCGGCTAAGCTTAGGTCAATCGACTAACCAAGAGGAAATCCTATGGCAAATCGCCTATCGCGTTTTTTTTTAGCCGCCTACTTAGCCACCTTAGCCTTGCCAGGGCTGGCAACACCGTTAACAGGCAGGGTAGGTGCCGGAGGTAAGCCCCTGTCGGATGTGGTGATCACGGCAACTCCGTTGCATGAAACTGACGATAAAATCCAAACCAAGAGGCAACCCGAATCAATCGTGCTAGATCAAAAAAGCCGCGAATTCATACCGCATGTGCTTGCGGTCAGGACTGGCACCCCGGTATTCTTTCCGAATAGCGACGACATCCGCCACCATGTCTATTCGTTCTCTCAGGCTAAACGCTTTGAAATCAAGCTGTACAGCGGAACCCCAAAAAAACCCGTGGTGTTTAATAAACCTGGCCTGGTGGCATTGGGCTGCAACATACATGATTGGATGCTAGGGTTTGTGTTTGTGACTGATGCACCTCATTTCACCAAGACCGATTCGTCCGGGCACTGGTCACTAAACCTACCCGAAGGCGACTATCAGATTGAATTGTGGCATCCGGATGCCGCTGCTGGTTCTGGAGTGGTTAGAGAAACACTACATCTACCCGTAGATCAGCCACTACATCATTCTATTGATCTGAAAACTATGCGGCAGAGTGGTAAACCACCCAATACCTTGCAACTTCAGGGCTACAGCGATGGCTTTTAGGGATATTTAATCTTGCTTTCAGTTCTGCATGGAAATGCTCTTTCTCGGTTTATAACATCCCGATAATTGTTCCCGCTTCCCAAATGTTCGATTCTCACGAAAATGTTAATCCTAGGTGAGGATTTTGTGATCTTTAGAACCGCATAATGACTCTGCATTCGCAAAGTAATACAAAGAGGCAATGCAAGCTACTTACTCAGATGTTCTATTTGGAGAAACCATAATGATCAGTACAAAAAAACTCAAACATCTTCCGCTAACCGCAATAATATTGGGTATGAGTTTGGCTTATCAAGCTGAAGCGACCCAAGTGCGGGTGACGGTGACTAATCTTGCTCCACAAAATGGTACTAACTTAACGCCGGTATGGTTGGGTTTTCACGATGGCGGTTTTGATTTATATGATATGGAGGTAACGGCACCTTCATTTCTTGAGTCGGCTGCTGAGGATGGCAATACCGCGCCCGTCACAGCGGCTTTCATTGCCAGGGCTTACAATGTCCAAACTACGCTAACCAGTCTGAATAATCCGCCGGTTTTCGCCCCTGGGGTAAGCAATAGCGCAGTCTTTGATCTGGATCCCACGTCAAACCGGTATCTAAGTTTTCTAAGTATGATTATTCCCAGTAACGATGCTTTCATCGGTAATGGCAATCAGACAGGTCATGCGATATTTGATGTTGCAGGCAACTTTTTAGGTCAGGATTTCATCCTGACCGGCGAAAATGTGCGGGATGCAGGCACGGAAGTGAATGACGAAATACCCGCAAACACGGCGTTTCTTGGGCAGGCCGCCCCGAATACCGGCGTGACTGAAAACGGGGTAGTCGGAATTCATTCCGGATTTTTATCCGGTGGCAGTATTCTTGGGGATGCGCGTTTTGCTAATGCCGATTTCAAATCGAGCGGCTATCAAATCGCCAGAATTCAAGTGAGCACCGTGCCAATTCCGGCTGCAATGCCATTAATGCTAGGTGGATTGGGGCTTTTAGCACGATTAAGCCTCCGAGGTCGTTCGCGGTCCGCTATTGCCTGATTGCCGTGGCGGGACACTTTAACATGTAAGTGTTACGGTGATGAGCATAGTATAAAAATAGGACGCTAAATTTATATAGCGTCCTTTTCCGCCCCTTAAAAAATTTTAGGGAATTTTTATGAATAAGTCATTTCAATGTTTTTCAAGCCCCCACGCTGATAACGCAAATTATTTTAAACTTGATTGAGCGAGTTGGTTTGCTCCATTAATCCGGCAGCCTCCTTGCCATTTAAACATAACTTATTAAACAAACTTTTCGTTTTTAAGTTTGGGTTACTGCTACGATCTTCCTTCCATTTGGTGAGGGTTTTATGCGTTGCTTTTGTTCAAGTTTTTTAAAGTCCATCACGTTTGATCGGTCGTGGTTTAGCACTATTTTCAATGCATCAAAACACTGCCGGTCAATTGCGCTATCAATCATATCTTGCATTATTTCCAATGTTCGACTTACTGAATTTGCGGCATGGTAAGGTCGTTCGGCACTGATAGCGTCGAAGATATCTGCTACTGTGATAATGCGTGTTTCCAATCGAATTTTTTCAGCGCTCAGACGACGAGGGTAGCCTTTTCCATCTAAACGCTCATGATGTGCACCGGCTATTTCAGCGAGCTCTGAAAATTGCGCAATCTTACTCAAAATTTCTTCGCTTAAACGGGCGTGTTGTTGAACATGTCGAAATTCTTCGTCAGTTAGCTTTCCAGGTTTTTCCAAGATGGCGCTGCTAATGCCCAATTTTCCAACATCGTGCAACAGGGCGGCGCGTTTAACCCACTGGCATTGAATAGCAGGTAGGTTTAGTTGCT
This sequence comes from Methylococcales bacterium, assembly GCA_965247565.1. Lineage (GTDB taxonomy): Bacteria > Pseudomonadota > Gammaproteobacteria > Methylococcales > Methylomonadaceae > CBDFHF01. Next base: position 77,341 of record CBDFHF010000002.1, read on the forward strand.
GAGCTATAGCTATCGCATAAAAGCCAACTCGATCACTATGTCCAGCTGTAAAAGGGCTTTTTGAGTCAATTACTTGGCCAAAAGCGGCGGCAATATCATCTAAATATTGATCGTCTAATGGCATCGAAAAATGTGCGGGTTCTAATTCAAAAACCGCTTTAGCAAGTCCCGGGGCATTTAAAATTTGCCAAAACTCCTTATTCTGTGCAACTCGTTCAAATGCGGCAACTAATAACGGATCGAACCAACTTCCCGCACGCAGGCGAATTTCCTGCAGGGCGGCATCCTGACCGTTGGCAAAATTAAACACATCGATTACTTGCGAAAGTAATGCAATTCTGGCATTTAGTGGTATGGAATTGCCAATTAACCCATCAGGTCGGCCACTACCTTGCCAATGTTCATCCAGAGACTGTATACCAGCTGCTACAGTTTCGGGGAAACGTAGTCGTCTGGCAATTTGGGCGCCACGATTGCAACGTGTCTGGATCAGTTCCTGGGCAATCGAATCGCCGTTACGCATAATATTCAAAATGCTACTTAAACGTTTTGTCCAACTAACGTTTTTACCAGTGTGTTCAATTACAAAACCCAGAATCTGCGTTGTATTAGTGCCTATTAGCTTAAAATCGTGTTTAAAACTTAAGTCATCAGTAAGATAAAGCTCGCAAATTCTTGCGGCATTGCTGCTACAACCTAAATCTTTTAACAATAAGGTGTAATACAAACTCCATAGTGATTGTTCATCTAAACCAATTTCCTTTCCAATATGAATCCCGATCCAGCAAGATCTCATGCAATGACCTTCAGGCTGACCTTCAGTCATATCTAATGCGTAGCTAAGCGAACCCAGTAGTTCCGCTAATTTAAGTGTGCTTGTCATTTCGGTTCTCGGTCTTTGATAGATGCTTTTTGAGTAAAATATAAGGAAATATCGGCAGAAACGTTTAAAACTTTAAAAAAGCTTGCTAGGTTCTGTTGACATTTCATTTCACCGCAGCCGAATGAGTATCGAAACCCAGCGGATAAAGCCCATATAATTTCTGGCGAGCTTTTCGAGTCGTGAAAACACTCGCTGGTAGTGTTTAATTTTGCCGAAAAAATCACTCGATGAGCTGGCGTTCTTTATACACAAACCAATCGCACTCACGCGTTGCAATCCGGTTGCTGCGCGGCGGGATAACTGCTTGTATGCCTTATTGCCGGATAGCTTCGATAAAGGCATCGCTGTCATATCCCCTTACCGCCAAGCAGGGTACCGGACGGGGACGGGGTGAGCTGCCACAACGCCTCCGACTGCCCGATGTCGCTGGATTGGTGTTCGACATTTCCACTGAAAATGCCGGAATTCTTATGTTTCACAGGTGAAATGTCAACAGAACCTAATGCCTACGTTAGACAATATCGACAATCGGAGGGAGTCGGAAGCTATTCGTGCCATTTAACTAACTCCAAATGCGATGAATGTATTTGGTTTGTTTCATTCTCGAATTAACACCACAAGCCCGGTTGCAACAAAAGCAAATAGACCGGACGCCATAAAGGCCAGAGTGTAATTTCCCGCTATTTGATGAAGGTAGCCTGCGCCATAGGATGCGATCGCCGCCCCGATCTGGTGGGCGAAGCAAATCCATCCGAATACGACCCCGACATTTTGCTTGCCGAACAAATCGGCGGTGAGTGCGGATGTGGCCGGGATGGTCGATAACCAATTCAGTCCATAAACGACAGAAAATGCCATGAGTTGCCCGGTCGATTCGACGTATGGCAATAGCAGTAAAGTTGCGCCCCGGAGCAGGTAATAAATCGCCAGCGGCCAGCGTTTCCCGAAGCGGTCGCAGAGCCAGCCGGATAATATCGTGCCAAAGACATCCGTAGCCCCCATCAAACCCAATGAAACCGCCATCGTCATTTCGGGGAAGCCATGTTCAATGCCGTGAGAGATTAAATGGGTTTGGAACAGCCCCGACGTAGTAAGGCCGCAGATGCCAAAGCTGAAGGCCAGTAACCAGAATTGCGGGTTAGCCATTGCTTTACGCATCGGGTTCGGGTCAGGGCTAAGGGTTGTATCTGTATATCCATTTGCACCGTAAGATCTTATCCCCTTTAAACCGGGGCTATCGGCCATTAGCCAGATCACCAAAGGCAATACGACCAATGCCAGCAGTACCACAATAAATAAGGTTGTCGTTCGCCATCCTTCATGGATATTTAGCTTCATGAGCACTGGCGTGAATATTAATTGCCCGGACGAAAATGCCGCGCCTAATATCCCCAAAGCCAACCCACGGCGTTCATGAAACCAACGGTTAACCACCGCAGAACCCATGATCATCGAAGTCCCGCCCGAACCTGCGCCGATGACGACACCCCAAAGCAGGTACAATTGCCACGGTTGTTGCATCAGGACGCTCCCACCTGCTCCCAACGTCACCATGATAATCAATAAGATAGTGATGGCCTTTACGCCGTACACATCCATCAACCGACCCAGGAACGGCCCTGCCAGCCCGAACAAAAACAGGTTGACCGCAATTGCTCCACTGATGGTTTCCCGACTCCAGTGAAATTCCTGCTCCAGAGACAACATGATAATGCCGGGGACTGATCGTAAAGTAGAACCGACAAACAGACACACAAATGTGACAGCGAGGACAATCCAGGCATAGTGAATATCCTTATGTTTAAATGTTGCCATTCTGATTAAGCACCTTGCTATTACTAAATAAATTGAGATTCACATTCATCCCGATTAGGGCGTTGGGATGACCTGTTACTCACAAAAGGGCAGACACAAAGCCTGCCCTATTCAAAGTGAATTACTTACTTCATCCGCTTATGCTGATTCTTCTAACCCATCCAGTAACTCAATAAGACGTGTTACACCTTGTAGTAATATGCCGCCCACACCGTGTGCAAACCAAACTCCAATTACAAAACCATAATGGATCGGTGCTGCGAAAAACTCTTCTCGAAACCAGAAAGTGTGACCCCATTCGTTAAAACCAACACTGACCAAGATCATAAAAGGGCCTACGACCGCTAAAGTCAAGGGTAGAGAAATACCTTTAGCATAGAGGGGCAAACGTGTCCTGGCGTACAACCAAGCACAACCGCCTAAGATTACATACATCGGGAAGTTGAAATAAAATTCGATGATATGGTTAGCGGTAAACGGGGTATCGCGAATGGCGACTTGGTGCCAGGAGTTATCTTGTTCAGCAAAATAACTACCAGCCCAATACACGGCAAAGGTGTAAATGCTGATCCACATAGTTAACGTTAAGTAGCGGCGAATTTCTTCTTTCGGTTCAAGCTTATCCAGGTTCTTGTCCCTGGTGAACCATAAATACCCCCATGACAAGCCCGCAAACAGCGTAACAAATGTAATGTTAAAGTTAAAAAGCCGCATCCAATAGATTTCAAACGCTGGATCCGTAGAGTCCAGTCCGGTTGAAACGCCATAGGCACCTTGATAAATTCGAAAACCCATATAGATTGCAGTCAGTACGCCGAAAGCCGACAGGTATCGGTATACATCCTTCAAATACCAGGGTGGTGTTTTGTTTTGCTTGGTCATTATCTTGATTTGTTCAGTGATGGTAGCCATGAGTTTTACCTCTTAAGTTGGTTGATTAATTGAGTTTGGGGATAGCAGCAGCATTATTGCTAAGGGCACGTTGCTCACCCTCGCTGCCAAAGAAAAAATACACTAGGGCACCGATCCGACTGTCTACATCGTTAATCAATTCTTCCCTTCTCTTCGGTTCCCACAAAACATTACCAACGCTCATTAAGGCGTTGCGTTGTCTGTACGTTGGATCGTCCAAGCCCAAACCTTCAGCATCGATTATGTTGTCGGTGGATTGTTTAGTGATTGTGCCCATGTGTGTTACCTCTAAAATTGGTTTGTTAATCGAATTTTGGGATAACAGCAGCGGTAATGCTGGAAACATAGCGCTCTCCCTCGGAATCATAGAAAAACACCAGTCCACCAATCCGGCTATCCGCATCGTTAATCAGCCCGTCTAGTTTCTCTGATTCCCACAAGGCATCGCCTGCTGTCATCAACACACTGCGTTGTTCACCGGGTTGTATGGGAGTTGAATTGTCCAAACTCAAACCTTCCGTAGCGATAACACTTTCAGTATTATGTTCTTCCGGCGCGGGAATCGCTTTATTAAGGAACCGCACACTGCCAGTTGCAAATTCGCCAAGTTGTATGGGCTTATCGCTGCCATTCTTGATCTTTAAATTTAATTTCATTGCCCTCGCCGGTATCCGGTATTCAGCGCGCAGGGTTTCAACTTCGACAACCCCCGCATTGACTTTAGCGGACAGAGGCAGAATTTGGTCTAGCGAAGTTTGTAAGGGGATGGCTTTAGGGTATTTATTGACCGTCATAGTGTAAAAGGCAAAAACCAATACAGGAACGCCGACCAATATGGCTTTGCCGATATTTTTGTCCAATGGTGTGACTAATTCATCTTCCATGCCTGCTTTTAACATGCGGTAACGGGCAATAAACAAAGGTCGACGAACCCACCAGAGCAACCAAGCTGTTGCCAGCAATGCCCAGAAACTGTGCCAGAAAATGCCGTTGCCTAGGCCATAGGTTTCCATATTGACTATCTCGCCATTAATGGTTTGGATGTCATTAGTAAAATCGGCAGCGTCGCCACCAATATCCAACCATGCGCCAGGCCCCATGACTTGTCCGGCATCGCGCAGGTTAAAAAACGGGTGGATGTGGTACCGTCCAGGCAAACGTCCTTTCAAGACGACCTTAAAGTCATAGTCGCCACCGGGTTGCAAAGCCACCGAGTTCATGAACGGTTTACCGTTTAAATAGCGTTCGGTGCGGATCAGGACCGGACCAGGTGTTGATATATTCAGAAACGAAGCATCCGGTTTAGGCACGCTGATTGGCCAATCTTCCGCCACATGAAATTTACCGGTCACGGCCACCTCATCGTTGACATTAAATTTTTGCTGGGACCATTGCACGTCATACCATTGGATAGTGCGCATGCGCACATACGGTTCCAGGTTTTTTTCCCCGTGCGCCATGGCGGGTTGCAGGGTAGTTATGTACACTGCAAAAATCATTGCCATGAACAACAACCAATTCAGGAGTTTGTGATGTTTCATTTCCTTGGAAAATCCTGCGTTAATTTGGAGCAGAATTTTGGTCGGTGTATTTTGAGGTATTGTTTTCATTGCATTCACCCCCTTTAGATTCTGTTAAGGTAACGGGTGGTGGCGAACCACTTGCCGATATGCCACCATATGGCATACATCAGAGTGCATAATAAGGCTGAGCAGAAAGCCGCTAACGGTGTGGCAATTTGACCGTAAGTACGTAATGTGCCGCGTTCGATGATGCGAAGATATTCCGGCATACCCGTGCGGATATATTGAAAACCGAACATATCGGCCAAAGTCAATTGGCTATTACCCGCCTCAATGGGTACATGAAACATGCCGAAAATAGGCCAGTTGCTGGGATAGAACAACAATGCGAATGCAGAACCGCCGAAAATAGCGGTAATCGTTAGGCTGTTGCTCATCATCAAGACGGCATCCAACACCAGCGCACTGGGTAACAGTGTTGACGGAAGCACCATGTTGATGGGAAAAAAATTCCAGTAGTGATAAGCAAAGATACGAGCGATCCAAGTACCTATCGACAGACAGGCTACACAGAGGGTTGCGCCTAACGGCAAACGAAAATTAGTCCATAAGACGGCTTGCACCGCCGCCGGAAAAGTAATGCCAATAAGCGGCGTTACCAGTGGCCACCACTGCCGGTCTTTCCAGTCCACCCAAAAATCCCAGTCGCCGACCGTCAGTGCAAAATGCAGATGAAAGGAACCAATAAATAGAAATAACGCTAAAACCAGAACAAGGTAATCATAAGCACGGGCGATTCGTGCTTTTTCCCCTGTATAAGGGTAAAAAATTCGGGTTGGTAGATGGGATGACATAACACGTCTCCTGAACGAATGGGAAAAAATTGAATTAACATACGGTGTGCCAGAAGGGCTGCAAACCTCATGAGGGAGGGGGACTTAAGCCCAACGGCACACTCGGCATCAATTTAGAGATTTCCCACGTCTTTGTGAAATGCTAAAGATTCATGCGGTCATTCACGTAATTCATAGCAACACCAACTGGCTAATCAGCTACCATAGAATCACTCAGCTTTCTAAATTTTTATATACGTATCGGATATGTCGAATTTAAGAACTTTTGATCTCAACCTGTTAGTGGCTTTTGACGTACTGATGCGGGAATTAAATGTAACCCGTGCCTCCGAGCAGATGTTCATCACGCAATCAGCGATGAGTCATGTTTTGCAGAAATTACGACAACAATTGGATGATCCGTTGCTGGTAAAAACGTCGTCGGGCATGAAGCCGACGCAGAGAGCATTGGCTTTAGTTGATCCAGTCAAGGCATTATTGGCAGAAACCGAGCGATTGATAAAACCACCCTTAGAATTTGATGCGGCGATCAGCCAGCGCCGTTTTGTGCTTGCCGCTACTGACTATATTGAATTCCTATTAATGCCCGAGTTGTCGGGGCTTATCGAAACTATTGCGCCCGGTATCGACCTCCATGTCAAGCGTACCGAAACATCATTCCCAGTCTCGCAATTGGAAAACGGTAGTCTTGATGTGGTGCTGGGTTTTGAGTCAGTTTTGAACCCGCCAGCTCATTTGCAACGCCAATATCTGTTTAGCGACAAGATGGCTTGCGTAGTTAGGCAAGATCATCCTTTAATAAGCAAAGCACCCTCCTTAGAAGAATTTGTAGCCGTGCCGCACATGCTGATTTCACGGACGGGCAGCAATGTCGGCATCATCGACCAAAAACTGGCCGAATTGGGTTTGGAACGGCGTGTCAAACTCATCGTACCGCATTTTCTTTCTGCGCCATTGATTGTTGCCAAAACCGATATGATTTTGTCACTCCCGTACCGGATTGCCGAGCAATTTACCAAAATTGCTCCGCTGGCTAACTTTCCCGTGCCGATCGAACTGCCAGACTACGATTTATGTATGATATGGCATCCCTTGCGAGACAAAGACCCTGCCCATCAATGGCTGCGGGGAAAAATCATTGAAATTGGTGGGCTTATTAACCAATCTTAAATGGAATTATGGTTTCTAACAGGCGATAAAAAAATTTATTGATAGGCTTGATTGAGCAACGCGTCATGATAAACTTAGTTCAACTTAGCCAAGGAGTTTGGTATGTACCAAATCAACATACATGAAGCAAAAACACAGCTCTCCAAGTTGGTGGAGGAAGCCGCGCAAGGTGAAGAAATCATCATTGCCAAAGCGGGCAAACCTGTCGCCAGATTAGTGCCGCTGGCAACCAATGAAGGCAAAAAGCGCATTCCGGGCGGCATGAAGGATCAAATTTGGCTGGCAGATGATTTTGATGCGCCAATGAGCGATGCAGAACTGGCGTTGTGGCATGACTCGCCGATCTTCCCAAAATAAGGCTAATGAAACTGCTTATTGATACCCACATTCTGCTTTGGTGGCTAAGCGATGATGCAAAACTACCTGAGAACGCCCGTCAACTCATAGCAACGCCGGACAATGCGATTTTCGTAAGCCATGCGTCCCTTTGGGAAATTCAAATCAAAGCGATGGCTGGAAAGTTAACCGCCAACCTTCAAGCCATTCTCCAGCAATTGCCGGAAAACAATTTCCAGCAACTACCCATCCATGCCAACCATCTGTTGGCGTTGGCAATGTTGCCGCCGCACCACCAAGACCCGTTCGACAGGATGCTCATCGCCCAGGCAATCCATGAACCCATGCACTTGCTGACCCATGACCAACAACTCAACAATTACAGCGAATTAGTGATTTTGGTTTAGCCGATTTGTTGGGCTTCCTAATGTCAGCGCCAACCTACAATATGCCCAACATACGTGATGTCAGTCAGTCTTAACGAATAACTTTGAAAAGTAGTGGCAATGTCCAATTTAAGAACCTTTGACCTCAATCTTTTAGTGGCCTTCGATGTACTGATGCGGGAGTTGAATGTGACCCGCGCAGCGGAGCAGATGTTCATCACCCAATCGGCGATGAGCCATACCTTGCACAAGCTGAGGCAACAACTGGATGATCCGTTGCTGGTAAAAACGCCATCCGGCATGAAGCCGACGGAACGGGCATTAGCCTTGATTGATCCGGTCAGGGCGTTATTGGCAGAAACCGAACGCCTTATCCAACCGCCGGTGGCATTCGATGCAGCGACCAGCCAGCGGCGCTTTATCCTTGCCGCTACCGATTACATTGAATTCCTGCTAATGCCTGAGTTGTCGGGGCTGATCGAGAAAACGGCTCCCGGCATTGATATTCATGTCAAACGTACTGAAATGTCATTTCCGGTCTCACAATTGGAAAATGGCAGTCTTGATATTGTGCTCGGTTTTGAATCGGTGTTGAACCCGCCAGCCCATTTGCACCGCCAATATTTATTCAGCGACAGCATGGCATGCGTGGTCAGGCAAGGCCATCCGTTGATAAGCAGACCGCCTTCCTTAGAAGAATTTGTGGCTGTTCCGCACATGCTGATTTCTCGGACAGGCAGCAATGTCGGCATTATCGACCAAGAACTAACCGCACTGGGCTTGGAAAGGCGCATTAAACTGATCGTTCCGCATTTTCTCTCTGCACCATTGATTGTTGCCAAAACCGATATGATTTTGTCACTTCCGCACCGGATTGCCGAGCAGTTTACGAAGCTCGCGCCGCTGGCAATATTTCCTGTGCCTATAAAACTGCCAGACTATGATTTATGCATGATTTGGCATCCTTTAAGGGACAAAGACCCCGCTCATCAATGGTTGCGCGATAAAATCATTGTCATTGGCGGGTCAATTGGGTGACAGGATGATTTTCTTAGTATAAACACTAAAGACTTTCAGGTAGTAGACATCAAATAAGCTTTACGACCACCTTGCCTTTAGCACGACCTTCTTCGAGATAGGCAAGTGCTTCTTCTGTTTGATCGAAAGGAAATACCTTGTCGATTACCGGATATATATGCCCCGCCTCGATTAGTTTGCCAATCTCTGTAAGTTGGTTGCCGTCAGGATGTACGAACAGAAATGAATACTCGACCCCGTACTTCTTGGCTTTGCGAATTATCTTGCGGCTAAGCAATCCAAACACGAATTTCATGAGGAAGTTCATGCCTCTAACGCGAGCGAATGCAGCGTCAGGTGGGCCGATGAGTGAGATAACGCTACTCTTGGGTTTCAAAATCCGAAGCGATTTTTCGATTCCGTCGCCCCTCACGGTGCCTAGCACGACATCATAATCGTGGAGCACATCCTCGAATTCCTGCTTCTTGTAATCAATCACCTCATCAGCACCGAGGCGTTGAACCAGTTCAATATTACCCGTACTGTTAGTCGTCCCTATAGTTGCACCAAGGTATTTGGCAAGCTGAATAGCGAAAGTGCCAATGCCTCCAGAACCAGCGGGGATAAATACCTTTTGACCGGGCTTGAGACGCGCCCGCTCCTTAAGCGCTTGCCACGAGGTGAGTCCTACCATTGGGATCGAAGCCGCTTGCACGAAGTCTAGGTTTTCTGGTTTGAGCGCTGCCGCGCTTTCGGGGACGACAGCATACTCAGCGAGCGATCCAGTGCCAAGATCGAAGATACTGGCGAAAATGGCATCACCCGGTTTGAAGCGAGTCACCTGGCTTCCAACCTCCACCACGACACCCGCCAAATCGCTACCCATCGTAGCGGGTAGCTGAAACTCTAGGATTGGCTTGAACATGCCTTTCGGAATCATGTAGTCAATCGGATTAAGGCCTACAGCGTGAATCTGAACAAATATTTCGTTCGACTTGATTGTCGGCTTAGGAATGTCAGCGAACTCTAACTGATTGGTTTTGCCATAACGTTTTAATAAAAATGCTTTCATCATTTCATTCCCTGGCTTTACTCTTGGCATGGTTGTCTCTATGGTTGGCTAGCAATTTTGTCGAGTGCGTCAAGTTTCATTTCTTTACGAATGCCCATATCGACTAACGCAGCAGGCGCAAATCGTCTAAGAAAGCTCAAGCGGAATGCCAATTTTCCAGCCGTGTAACGCAGCTTAGGATGTTTGGCATTAGCAGCTTTCAATACAACATCTGCCACGACTTTAGGATCATCACCGCCTGCCACAGCCACTTTTAATATTTTTGAGAGCGCTTTTCGCGCCATAGTGTACTCATCTAGCTTGGAATCTACTTCTTGTCCGTTGGCTTCAAAAGGTGTATTGGTATAGCCAGGCTCAATCACAGAAACACGGATGCCCCTTGTTCGTAATTCATGGTCTAAGGATTCTGAGAAACCTTCTACCGCATGCTTAGTAGCGGCATACGTTGCCATATAAGGTGCCGGTATCAAGCCAAGGATGGAACCGATGTTGATGATTCGTCCTTCACCCTGTTTTCTCATATAGGGCACAACAGCACGCGTCATACGAACAATCCCAAAAAAATTGGTATCAAAAATCATCTTGCTCTGTTCAATTGAGCTCTCTACAGCACCGCCGGGTGCTAAACCGAAGCCGGCATTATTAACGACCAAATCAATCCGCCCTTCAATTTGGATGACTTCTTTTAAGGCCGCTTCTATCGATTCCTCGTTATTCACATTAAGAGAAATTATCTTGTACGAACGTTGGGCGGTCTGGGCTCCTTTTCGGCTCGTTCCGTAGACTGTATAACCAGAATTTGCGAGTAACCCTGCTATGGACTCACCAATACCTGATGATGCACCAGTGACAATTGCAACCTTACTTTTCATGTTATGTTTCCTATTTCTATTCTAAATAATTGTAAAAACATGACGCGTTGATATTCTAGTAGCCTCCTAAATAGTCCATTTTCCTTAGCTCTAAACCATTATGACGTAAGATGGCGTATTTATTCGTAATATGGAAATACAAATTAGGTTTAACAAAATTGAGCAAATAAGGCTGCCCCAAAAAGTTGAGTTCAATATTCATTCCCTTTTACAGTTTATAAAAAGTTACATTATTGCTATACGCAGCATGGGCAAATTTTGTCTATTACGCATACTGCGCATTACCATTTCCAAAAGACCAATTTTCTTTTTTTACTTCAACCAAGCTGATGAAAACGTCTTCTCTCCTGACATCGAGTCCCAAATGAAGTCGTTCGGCAATGGTTTGATAGAGTAATTTTTTTAATTCCACAGTCCGTCCTTCATTTAAGATAATCTGGATAACAATAATGTTGGGTGTTCGTTGAATATCAAGATAGGTCGGGTCGTAGATTAGCGAGTGACTGTCATGCTCAGTTATTATTTGAAAATTGTCTTTGACGGGGACTTTAATGGCATCGATCATAGCGTGATAGATGATTTCACCGACTTTCTGTTTAAAGTCCTTCGATTTTCCTTGCATTAATGAGATGCGTACCAAGGGCATAATATTATTTCCCTATATTATTAATGTGATGAAAAAAACTGCTTCTTCTGGATAAATTTTTCAGCAACATTTTCGAAATCAATGGCTTCAAGGCTTGCCAGACACGTCTCGAAAAGACAGCGAGTAAGTTAATTATATTTATCTTCCGGGCAATCCTGATGTTATTGGCTTTATTTTTAATATATAAAATGGCGGCTTGGCGATTGACACCCCGCCATTCAGAATCGCCGATTGATGTAACCGATTGACGATAGCATACAAATTTCCATTCGGGCCAAAGCTAAACGAGTCTACCCAAGAAAGCCTTGGGCATTGAGAAAGTCTACGATACTTTCTATCTGAAGAAATAATGCCGATGGCATTCTCAGCTAATTCGCCTAAATAGATATTATTGTCCTTGTCTATCGTAATCCCGTCCGAAATCGGCTTGTCGCTATAACGTTCAACGCGGCTTGCCAGCGATTCAGCGTTCAGTTTTTCATTAACCAGATCGTCCGCCTTAATCCTATAAAGGCTTAGTCCGTGCATTGGGCCAAAGTAGACCCATTCGTTATTCAGATCTTCGGTGATGGGATTCACACCAATGTGCGGGCGGATCAGTTTGCCGGATTTGTCCTTAACCTGTATGGGCGTTTTATCGATAATCAGGTCGATATTTTCCGGCAGAACGCTCTTGTGGCCTTCTAATACCCTTCTTGCCGTTCCAGAATTCAGATCAATAACAATCAAGGCCGCATTAGCGCCGCCCGCCGGGTCGCTGATGAAAATATGGTTGTGCTTGGTATCCACCGCGAAATCGTTCACGAACGAGTCTTTGTGGGATACCGGTTCAGGTAACTCAATGATCTTATGCAGTTTATCTGCTTTCGTATCCCAACCGACCAGTTTCGGTGTAATGCCATTACGCATACCGTTGTCCAGCATCCAAACGATACCATTGCTAGAACGGATTCCTAAAACGGAATCAAGTTTCAATTTTGACATTGAGTCGGCTGCCGATAGTGCATTGTTAGGAAAAGGTATCAGGCCCCCGTCTTTGTATTCCATAACAGAATACTTGGGTTCGTAGAATTGGTGCAGACTCAAAATGATCCTGCCATCTTCGGTTGCGGTTACGTTGCCAGGGCCACTATCGAGTTCAGCGATAATGTCGAAGTTTGATTTAGCGTTCGTCCCAATTGTGAACAAGATTAGAAAACAAAGGGCTGTCAATTTAGGTAACGTCTTCATGCGTATCTCCACTGAAAAAATGAATTTCGCAACAAATTACGCTATCCCATGAGAACTGTTAAATGATCATTATTCATGGTGGTATTCATGAATTTTATGATCGGGTATCGTAAAACACCTGTTTTTCGACACCTTGCGGAATCAGCTCTGCTTACCAATAAAATCCCGCCATATTATGTACACTTAACACTGTCGTTTTGAGAGTGAGTCCTTTACTCAGTTTGAACGTGCTTTGGCAAAAGAGCGTACCGCCGCAGGGTTATATGCCGCAAAAAAATGTGGCTGTACAGTTGCCGTCTAATTGCCATCATCAGCGAAAAACTAAAGGGAATAAATGAAGCCCTAAGCACCGGTGCCAGCAAAGTTTCCGTGTGCCGAGATTTTGAAGTAACGCGAACGACATTTTACGATGCCCTTAATTGAAAAGTTCAGTAACAAATTTTATGTTTTCGGGGGATGAGCAAAAAATAGCCAAGTTGACGCCAGAATTGGCCGCTGCGGTTAGTCCATATTGAACGTATAATGCCAAACGTTTCGGCATGTATGAGCTGTGTGAGTTTGACTTGGAGCCTATTGACTATGACAACCATTGTTGCTTTAGCCGCTCTCTATTTAAGGCTAGCCATTGAATCGCGATAATGGGAATAGCTGATTCTATCTCGCCATTAGTGAGCATGTTATAAGCATCGTCAAAATCGACAGTCCGGACTAATATGTCTTCGCCTTCCTCAGCCAAACCGTGAATTCCTCCGACTTGAGAGCTATCCACTTTGCCGCAAAATAAAGTAATTTTCTCTGCGGCCCCGCCGGGTGTCGTAAAAAACTGACTGATCTCCAGGAGTTCGAGAATCTCACAGCCAGCTTCCTCCAAGGATTCCCGATAAGCAACTTGCTCAGCTGTCTCACCTTCCTCAATAGCACCGGCCACAATTTCCATCAACCATGCCCGATCAGGCTGAAGTAACGCGCCAATCCTGAATTGTTCAATCAATACGACTTTGTCAGCATGAGGGTCATACAGCAATACGGCCACGCAACTGCCTCTAATAAACAATTCACGGCAAATTTCCTCGCTCCAGCCACCTCCATAAAGCGTGTGTTTTAACCAATACTTTTCCAAACGAAAAAAGCCGGTATAAGCGACTTCTTTATGAGTAATCTGAAATTGCTTAGTCATTATTTGCCTTGGTAACTAACACGATAAATCACACCGAGCTGGTCATCTGAAATCAATAAACTACCGTCTGGCATTTCTGCAACATCCACCGGTCTACCCAAGACTTTTCCATCTTTGGTTAACCAACCTTGCACAAATGTCTGTTCAGAAACGGGCTTACCTTGGCTAAATTTAACAGTTGCAACCTGATAACCTTGAGGTTCAGAGCGATTCCATGAGCCATGCTGGGCAACAAACAACTGATTTTTGTAGTTCGCCGGAAATTGTTTGCCTTGGTAAAAGTGCATACCCAGTGGGGTTACATGGGCTTTAAATTGCCAAACTGGTGGAACAAACTCCTGACATTTTCTTTCTTTAGAAAACTCAGGATCAGGAACGTCACCGCCATGACAGTAAGGAAAGCCAAAATGATCACCTACAGCAGACCAGCGGTTAAGTTCATCTGCTGGCGTATCTTCGCCCAAGTAATCCCGGCCATTATCGGAAAAGAACAGTGCATTCGTCTCTGGTTGCCAATCAAAACCCACCACGCTACGAATGCCTTTGCCAATCACTTCAACATCACTGCCGTCTGGTTTTAACCTGACTAGTGCAGAATGCATATTGTTTTCTGGCTTGCAGATATTACAGGGTGCGCCGACCGCAGTATACAACTTGCCATCCGGGCCAAAACGCAGATATTTCCAGCCATGGTGCTTTTCGGAAGGAAATTGATCGGTAACAATTGATGGCTTGGGCGGTTGATCAAGATGTTGCAAAATAGACTCAAAACGAATGATGCGATTGACCTCAGCAACATAAAGCGCACCATCCTTATAAGCAACGCCATTGGGCATCAATAAGTTTTTGGCAATGACGTATCGGTTATCGGCAATCCCGTCAGCATTTTGATCCTGAACCGCGTAAACCTTGCCTTCCGAGCCGGTACCAATAAATATCACACCATGCTCTGCTAGAGCTAGACTACGGGCATTCGGTAAATTGTCGGCAAAAATGCTGATTTTAAATCCGGCCGGTAATTGCAGATTTTCAATAACCTCATGATGTGGATTCGGTGCCGCAAAAAGCCAGCAGGATTTAAGTGCGATCAAAGAGAGAATCAAAGCCCTAACGGTTTTCATAACAATACCTTTAATAAATAAACTTTTGCCTATATTATCACTCCGAGCCGAGTTGACACAGTTACTCGGTTTCTAATACTGTTTGATAGTTACTCAATTAAATTAGAGGTCGTTATTTATGATGCGAATTTTACTTTTTCTAGCTACCAATATCGCCATTATGATAGTGGTGAGCATTGTTTTTAATGTTCTAGGCTTAAGCAGCGCTCTGGATGCTCAAGGCATAAATCTTGATTTGAACTCACTGCTACTCATGTCGGCAGTAATTGGTTGCTCGGGCTCTATTATTTCTTTGGCTATGTCGAAATGGTCGGCAAAGCGAGCCATGGGTGTGCAAGTCATTGAACAAGCACAAAATCAAACTGAACGCTGGTTGCTGGATGTGGTTGCCAGACAAGCACAACAATCCGGCATTGGAATGCCGGAAGTCGGTATTTTTCATGCACCTGAATCAAATGCTTTCGCTACCGGCATGAATAAAAATAGTGCCTTAGTGGCGGTTAGCACCGGCTTACTGCAAAACATGAATGCCGACGAGGTAGAAGCTGTAGTTGGTCATGAGATTACCCATGTTGCTAACGGTGACATGATTACCATGGCTTTAATGCAAGGAGTAGTTAATACGTTTGTTTATTTTTTCGCTACCTTGATTGGTCATGTCATTGATCGCACCGTATTTAATAACGAACGCGGCTACGGACCTGGATACTATTTCGTACAAATGATCTTACAAATGGTTCTAGGTATTTTGGCGTCTATGCTTGTGATGTGGTTTTCCAGATACAGAGAGTTTAAAGCAGACAAGGGTGGCGCTGAACTTGCCGGACGCGAAAAAATGATCAATGCTTTACGCGCATTACAACGCGGTCACGAAGCTCAGGATTTACCGGGTCAGTTGGCTGCTTTCGGCATTAATGGCGGCGGTTTCGGTAAATTATTCATGACCCATCCGCCTTTGGAAGAACGTATCGCAGCATTACAAAGTCAACGCTAATCTCTCAAAATCTGTCATTGGCTGTTTGGCCCCGCCTTAATGATTGGGCTAAGCAGCTAATCGATAAAACCGTCTAGTCCGCGTTTTTTCTTGGTTTTACTTTTAATCCGATGCTTGCGTTTTTTGGTTTTATGGACAATAAATTTCATTAGCAATTTAAAACCCATAGATAACGTGAGCACAACAGCTATTATGCTGAAATTTTCAGCTAGTATTTTTAATACGAGTGTGGGGGAGGTTAGCACGCCAATAACTCCCACCAAGAAACCAGGTCGCCCTACAGCAGTGGTGTCAGGTAATTTGTTATCTTCAGGTAATAAACCAGCATCGCTATCCTGTTCGGATATGTAAGCTCTGTAGTTAGTGTTTTGTTGCTGTAAAGCAGTGCTGCGAAAATTGATTGAAGATAGATCGGAATTATCTACGTAGTCATTTAGAAAGCTACCAGCCCAATCATTAATTTTGTTTAAGGCGTCGTTAGCATCTTTTAAAGACGATGATATTTCCCTCCAAGATTCATCGTCACTGCTGACGATGCGTTCATGAACGATCTTCAATACATTGTAATCGTTTTGAATGTTATTGAGATTTTGTTGTCTAGGTTTCAGAATGCCGGAATCACGTATTATCTTAGGTTTTTCCAGATCTGCGTAAGCGTCGGTGTTTAGTTCAAAGCTATCTTTACCTAACTTACGCTCATCGTCGTAAGCTGGTTCGACAGGATTGCTGCTTTGCTGTAACTGGGATAGCGTAGTTTGCTTACTGCCTAGTACATTAAGATCGGCGACTGATGCGGCAAAAGAAATAAGGGGCGTTGCAAATAGGAGGGCTATTATTGAGATGTTCTTGTGCATTTTTTGTGCTCGCCAGTTTCACGTCAGTGTTCGCTTACATTCTTAAGAGTGCCTTATTTAGCGATGCATTGAAAAAATAAGTTGCCACTTAACTTTTTAGCTAACAATCATATCCGCCTTAGACTAACCAGTATTTCATTTTTGTCCAGACCGCAAAGCCTTTAGCATTAAGATTTTCTTGGATTAGTGTAGTATGTTTTTATTAAGCGCGCCAATCTGGTGCGGGCTTGTTGTTGGAGCCGGTCAAGGGTTTCCGAAATACTTGCCTTGTCATCCTCTAATCGCTGAGTTTATAGTATTTTTGACCTTTCTTTCACACAGCAAAACTGACTTGCATGATCAAACGCACAATTGTAATCATTTTATTATCAATACTCATTTTTGGTGGCTTGTTTGGCTGGAAGTTTTATCAAATCGGACAAGCAGTCAAAAGTATGCAACTTCCGCCGCCTGCTGTTGTGGCAGTTACAGATGTCAAGCAAACCAATTGGCAACCTTATTTGACGGCAGTTGGCAGTTTAGTAGCGGTTGCGGGCGTTGAAGTTAGCAACGAAGTGCCAGGCAAAATTAATGCCTTACATTTTGACTCAGGGCAAGCGGTGCGGCAAGGACAATTATTAGTTGAGCTGGATACCTCAGTTGATCGCGCCGAGCTCAAGGGCCTGCAGGCTGAACAGCGTTTGGCGAAAATCAAATATGACCGATCTGTCCAGTTGATAGCCAAGCATTTTATTTCTCAGGCCGATTACGATCAAAATCAGGCCTTATTGGATGAGGCAAAAGCCTTGGTCGCAGCAAAGAAAGCGACCATTGATAAGAAGAATATCTATGCGCCGTTTGCTGGCAAGCTCGGCATGCGCTTGGTAGATGTGGGTCGTTATTTATCAGCCGGTTCAGGAATTGTGAGTTTACAAAAACTAGACCCTATCTATGTGGATTTTACGTTACCGGAAGCGAGTCTCTCTGATCTGGCCATTGATCAAGCACTTGAATTAACCGTACAAGCGTTTCCACAAAAAAAGTTTCACGGTCGTATTAACGCCATTGATCCTGCCATAGAAATCGGTACGCGCTCTGTAAAAGTTCGTGCAATTTTGGCTAATCCAGAACAACAATTACGCCCCGGTATGTTTGCTACTGTGCAAATAACCGCTAGCCAGGCTAGAGATGTATTGACTCTGCCGGATACTGCTATTACATACAATCCCTATGGGGATTCTGTATTTGTGGTTAATTCCGGAGAAAAGGGTCTGACAGTAGAGCTTAAGCAAGTCAAAACCGGCGAAACCCGCTCAGGTCGTGTGGAGATTGTTAAAGGATTGAATGTTGGCGACCGTGTGGTGAGTGCTGGACAAGTTAAATTGCGAAATGGTATGCCAGTGACTTTGGATAATAAACCAGCACCTGGCGAACGGGAGCCCGCACAGTGAAGTTTACTGATTTATTCGTACAACGACCGGTCTTAGCCAGCGTAGTTAGTTTATTGATTTTGGTGGTCGGGCTACGAGCTATTGCTGCATTAGAGTTGCGCCAATATCCTGAAACTGAAAATACAGTAGTAACCATTTCTACCGTCTATCCTGGCGCCAATAGTGAATTAGTGAAAGGATTTATCACCACGCCTTTACAGCAAGCGATTGCAGAAGCGGATGGTATTGACTATTTATCTTCCAACAGCAAGCAAGGTACTTCCACCATCGAAGCACACATGCGCCTCAATTATGATGCGAATGCCGCGGTTGCAGAAATTCAGGCTAAAGTGGCTAGTCAGCGAAATGTACTGCCGGCTAATGCGGAAGATCCGGTGATTACCTCGCAAACCGGAGAATCTACCGCTTTAATGTACGTCGCTTTGTACAGCGACACCATGCAACCGTCACAGATTACTGAATACATGTTACGGGTGGTGCAGCCAAAAATTCAGGCCGTACCCGGCGTTGGTAGAGCAAAGTTGTTAGGAAATAAAACTTTTGCCATGCGAGTCTGGCTAGACATAAACCGGATGGCGGCTCTAGGCGTCACTGCTGATGATGTTTACGAGGTTTTGCGCAATAACAACTACTTATCCGGAGCCGGCCAGACTAAGGGTAATTTTGTTACGCTCAATTTAACTGCGACTACTGATATCGATAATGAACAAGCTTTTCAGAAACTAGTTGTTGCCGAACGTAATGGCACGTTGATTCGGTTGAGTGATGTAGCCAAAACCGAATTAGGCAGTGAAGACTATGATTCGGTTAACTGGTACAAAGGCAAGATGGCTATTTTTATGGGCATCGAACAAGCGCCGGGCTCTAATCCTTTAACGGTTGCTAAGTTGGTGCGTACTGCCTTAAAAGGTATAGACGCCGATTTACCCAGCGAATTACATATTCTTTTGCCTTACGATGCCAGTCAGTTTATTGAAGATTCCATCGATGAAGTTTTCAGTACGTTAGTTGAAGCGGTTGCTATCGTATTGCTGATTATCTACCTGTCTTTAGGTTCTTTACGTGCGGCACTGATTCCCGCAGTCACAGTACCATTATCTTTGATTGGTGGCGCTTTCTTAATGTTGGCCATGGGCTTTTCCATTAACTTATTAACTATGCTGGCTATGGTGTTAGCCATCGGTCTGGTCGTCGATGATGCGATTGTAGTAGTGGAAAACGTGCATCGACATATCGAAGAAGGCTCAACTCGCCTGCAAGCTGCGATTAATGGTGCAAGGGAATTAGGCTTACCTGTCATCGCCATGACCACGACACTGATTGCAGTTTATGCGCCGATTGGTTTTATGGGCGGTTTGGTCGGTACGCTGTTTACCGAATTCGCATTTACTTTGGCTGGAGCGGTACTGATCTCCGGCGTGGTGGCACTTACGTTAGCTCCCATGCTCAGCTCACGCTTTCTGAAAGAGAAAGGTACGCCCGGTCGGTTTGAACACGCCGTGGAAGGTTTTTTTACTGGTTTAGCAGAATGGTATCGTCGCTTATTGCACCGAGTTTTGGAATATCCGTCTGCAATGCTCGGCTTTGCTGTCGTTGTGATTGTCAGTATTTATTTCATGTTCAACTTTTCCGTAAAAGAACTGGCGCCCACAGAAGACCAGAGTATTTTGTTTTTTATGGCCACTGGCCCGCAAACCGCAACGTTAAAATATAACGAGGCTTATACCAAGGAGTTGATTAATGTTTTCGAAACCATTCCTGAGTATAAAGAGAGCTTTTTGTTACTCGGTTTTCAGGGCGCGGCTAATATTGTGTTTGGTGGCTTTAAGTTGCCGTCCACGACCGAACGGCAACGTTCGCAAATGCTCATACAGCCGGAATTACAAGCTAAAGTTAATCAGATAGCCGGTTTTCAAACCGCGGTCTTCCCTAGACCCAGCTTGCCAGGTTCAGGCGGCGGCTTGCCGTTACAGTTTGTCATTATTACCGATGCCGATTATTCGCAGCTTGAGCAAGTCGCCAACCAGTTAGTGGATACCGCCATGAAAAGTGGCCGGTTTCTGTTCATGATGAAAGATGTCGAATATACCCAGCCCAAAGCAACGCTGGTGATTGATCGTAATCGCGCAGCGGATTTGGGTATTTCCATGAGCGAAATCGGCAAAAATCTAGCCAGCTTGTTAGGCGGTAGTTATGTTAATCGCTTTAGCTTGCAAGGCCGTAGTTATAAAGTGATTCCGCAAGTGGATGATTTATCGCGGATGGATGTGAGCAAATTCGATCAGTACTATTTGCGTACTGCTTCCGGCGGTCAAGTTCCGTTATCCTCGTTAGTAAAAATTGAAAAATCGGTAGAACCCAGCAAGCGTAGCCAGTTCCAGCAATTAAACAGCCTGACCGTTTCCGGATTAATGACCCCTGGCGTCGCTTTGGGTGACGCTATGGCGTATTTGCAAGAACAGGCAAAACAGAGCTTTCCGCAAGGTTTTAACTGGGATTACACCGGCGCATCCCGGCAATATGCCCAACAAGGTAGCGCTTTGATTATCACTTTTTTTATGTCGATATTAGTGATCTATCTGGTACTTGCCGCCCAATTTGAAAGCTGGCGAGATCCGTTGATCATTTTGATTTCCGTTCCGCTCTCCATTGCCAGCGCCTTGGCTTTTTTAATGCTGGGTTTTGCATCCATCAATATCTACACGCAAGTGGGTTTGATTACCCTAATTGGCTTAATCGCCAAAAACGGCATTCTGATTGTAGAGTTTGCCAATCAATTGCAAATGACCGAAAAGCTCAGCAAGGCCAAAGCCATAGAACAGGCCGCAACCATTCGCTTGAGACCCATACTGATGACCACCATATCCATGATAGTTGCTATGGTGCCATTATTAATGGCTTCCGGTCCGGGCGCGGCCAGCCGCTTTGATATTGGCTTGGTAATCGCCAGTGGTTTGGGCGTGGGTACATTGTTTACCCTGTTTGTAGTGCCGGCTTTTTATTTGCTGTTAGCGCGGGATTATCAGAGATAGCTCAGCCATATAAATCGACTTCGCAGAGAATAAATAGAAAACGCCTTGCGGTTTATGATTGTCTTATGGGAACCTCTATAAATTCAAATTTAAGTCACCCCCTAGTAATTCTGCTAATTTTTTTCGACTTTATTTTAAAATCAGGGTGCATTCCGGCTATTTGAAGTAAAAACCGCATCAAATCCCCGTGTTTTGAGATTATTTCCCCGTTTTTATGCCACTGTGGGCGCACCTTTCCTGTACGGGTTCATCACATCTCGTTTAATCAACTGTATCAAACGCTTCATGTTGTACACTAAATTCATCAAACCAATTTTGACTTTGGCTCGTTGCAAACCGATGGTGCGAACTAAATGCCCACCCATTGCCGCCTGTGCACCAAACACATGTTCGACTCGGGCTCTGACTTTTGACTTCGTCCGGTTTGATAACTTTTGTTCTTCGGTTAAGGGTTTGCCTCGTGTGCCTTTTTCACAAACCTGGCTCTCAATATCGGCGTTAGCTAAGCGCTGCTCCTGGGCTTCTGAACGATAAGCACTGTCGGCATAAACCGCTCGTTTATTGCCCTCCACATCGATTGCCTGGTCGAGTAATTCATCGAATACCTGACTGTCGTGAACCGCCGCATGGGTGACTGAATAGCTTTGTATGAGCTTGTTTTCCTCATCCGTGTTGATGTGATTTTTATAGCCGTAATGCTTCTCATCGTTTTTCTTTGTCCAGCGCGCTTCGGTATCTTTCTGCCGACGCTTGGCCTGAACCTCCGGCTTATCCCATGCCTCAGGCACTTGCCCTTCTTTAATCTGGGCGTTTTCTTCACGGCTATTGCGTTGCTTGGGGACTTCGACAAAGGTGGCATCAATCATCTGCCCCGCTCGAGCCGCATAACCTTGCGCCGCCAGTTGTCCATGAAACCGGGCAAACAACTCCTCAACCAAGTTTAGATCCTTAAGCCGTTCGCGAAACCTCCACACGGTTTTCGAATCCGGCACTTTATCTTCTAATTGCAAACCCAGAAAACGCAGGAAGCTGAACCGATCCCGAATCTGATATTCGATGCCATCATCCGATAAATTGTGCAGCTGCTGGAGTACCAAAATCTTGAACATCAGCACCCCATCGAACGGCTTGGCGCCTGCCTGACTTTTTCTATCCTTTTCATGCAGGCGCTTAAGTTCAGGCCGAAACGCTTCCCAGTCTATCCGGGCTTTCAATCCTACCAAAGGGTCTCCCATTTTGGTTAGTTGCGCGGCTCTTTCTTCTACGTCGAATAATCCAGGTTGGCGGGGTTTCATGGGACGGTTCTCTATCAGTGGACTCACTGTTATTATCTCATTTCAGTGCCATTGCTTCCCGTCAAAAATCGCTGTGAGGTGGGGTATTTTTAGAGATCCCCTTATGTATGTTTTATGTAAGTATCTTGTTAAACGAAGGGGTGAAATCATGCATATCAATCTATCGCCAGAAATTGAGCACTATCTAAAACAAAGGTAGGGACGGGGTTTTACAGTAACGCCTCGGAGGTAGTACGTGATGCTATCCGCCGCATGTGGGAGGAAGATGAAAAACTGGACAAACTGCGTGTAGCGATACAGGTTGGCGAAGAGCAACTGGAACGAGGGGGTGGGCTTGCTTGCTCAGCAGAACGTTTAGATAGTATCACCGAAATGGCGTTCGCTAACGCCAGCGCCGGCAAACAAGTTAACGCTGATGTCAGTCCCTGATTTGGCATTATTTCTTTCACCACAAGCAGAAGACGACTTTGCAGATATTCTGCAATACACGTTGGAACATTGGGGAAAGGAATAAGTATTTACCTAGCGAGCTATTCTTGACAAAGCACTGCAAACAATTCAGTAACACCCCAATCTTCTTCCACCACGACAGGAAATATCCGATGAGCTGGGGATATTTCCCGCAGGTCAACGCCTTATTGTAAATCGTGCAACAAAACAGGCCGTTTATTTGTCCCGAATACTGTATGCCCTTATGGGCATAAAGAAACATCTGTAACGGGTTTTCGTAGGTTCAGTATTCCGCTATAACAAATCAACCTGACGATTGTAAGCCACTAACTAGAAGCCTATCCTGATTGCGAATGTTACAGCTGATCAGTCATTTCTATTAGTATTCCGCAAAAGGGTTCCGCTGGGCGGATGAGCTAGCGGACTTGATGAGCTTCACACTAATTTGTGAGTCCGACAAAATTTTCACCGGTCTGAGTTTACAAGATCGCCCAAATAGAATCACGTATAATACAGTCTTTTTTGAATCTGTTTGTGTGAATGGCTAAACCACGCTTAGCCTGGGCAATTACTGGCTCGGGGCATTATATTGAAGAATGTCTGGCATTTTTGCTCACTTTGGACGCGGTTGATTTATACATCAGCCCAGCTGGTGAAGAAGTATTAAAAATGTACGGTATTGACCTAAACGACATTCGCACCAAAATGCCGGTGTACCGGGATAAAGCAGCCTCTTCCCCGCCAGTCGGACATTTTTACAAAGGCTATTACCATACTTTTGTGATGGCGCCCACTACCTCCAACACTGTCGCTAAATGCGTGTTGGGTATTGCTGATAACTTGGTTACTAATCTGTATTCACAGTCCGGAAAATGTCGCGTACCCAGCATTGTTTATCCCTGTGACATTGCTCCGGAAATGGAAACGACAGCGCCCGGTGGCAAGGTTATGGTCTATCCGCGCAAGATCGATTTGGCTGCTACCGAGCAACTACGGACGATTGAATACACCACTGTGGTGGAAAGCGTAGATGAATTAATCGCGGCGGTTAACGAGCGTTTGCAAGCTATATGAGCGAACACATTCTGTTTTTAACCGGTAGGCTGGCAGAAAAACAGTTGCATAATATTTTGCAAAAAATGCAACCGGAATTTACTTATACGGTGTTCCAGCCTGGGGTTAAAGTCGCCGCTTTGATGACGGCGGATATGATCGCCAGGCGTTTGACCGATACTTTTGGTGCGGATCGCATTATTGTACCGGGCCGCTGTCGTGGGGATCTGGACGCTTTATCTCAGCAGCTGAATGTCCCGGTTGAACGCGGCCCGGATGAACTGAAGGACTTGCCGCAATATTTCGGCAAAGCCGCCCATAAAATCGATTTAAGCCAATACAGCGTAAAAATCTTTGCCGAAATTACCGATGCGCCGCATTTGAGTGTGCCAGAAGTGATCAAACGCGCAGAGTATTACCGAAACAATGGTGCGGATATCATTGATATCGGCTGTTTGCCCAGCACTGATTTTCCGCATCTGGAAGACATTATTCAGTCGTTGAAACAAGCGGGCTTTTTGGTGAGTATTGATTCGTTAGAAGCTGATGACTTGCTCAGAGGCGGTAAAGCGGGCGCGGACTATATGCTGAGCCTGCATGAAAGTACGCTGTGGATTGCTGATGAAGTGGCCGCCACGCCCATTTTAATCCCCGAACAGCACAAAGATTTGGCGTCATTAGATCGCAGCATTCAGGCGTTGCAAGCCAAAAATCGTGCGTTTATTGTGGATCCAATCTTGGACCCAATTCATTTCGGTTTTACCGAATCTATCGTACGCTATCATGAAGTCAGAAAAAATCATCCTGACATTGAGATAATGCTGGGTATTGGCAACTTAACCGAACTCACCCACGCCGACACTACCGGTATGAATGCCTTGTTGCTGGGCATTTGTTCGGAGCTTAATATTAAAAGCATTTTGGCGACGCAAGTCAGTAAACATGCGTGCCGCGCTGTGAAAGAAGCCGATCTGGCCAGACGCATCATGTACGCCGCAAAGCAACACGACATGCTGCCCAAACATATTGATCGCGGATTAATGGCATTACATGAAACGTCCCCGTTCCCAAATCAACTGGAAGAAATTCAAGAGTGGGCGCGCGACATTAAAGATCCCAGTTACCGTGTGCAAACGACCGTTGAGGGTGTGCATATTTTCAATCGTGACGGTTTCCACAGTGCTGTTGACCCGTTTGAACTTTATCCAAAGCTAGGAGTTGAAACAGACGGCGGACATGCTTTCTATTTGGGGGTGCAATTAGCGCGCGCTGAAACGGCCTGGCTATTAGGCAAGCGCTTTACTCAGGATCAGCCTCTTGTTTGGGGCTGCGCTGTTGAATACAGCGCAGAAAGCATTGATCTACACACATTTAAACCCGCCGGAACAACTTTAAAAAAGCACTCATGATTCAAGAAACTATTGTCACCACTCAGAATGTAGCCGGTGTGGTCCATATCGCACCCATGGGTGTCCATACGCATCAGGATGAATTCATTATTCTGCCATTCCGTCCATCGGCTACCCTCAACAATTTGTTAGAAAACAAAGTTGCCGTTATTAATTTTTGCGATGATGTGCGTGTATTTGCCGGCTGTCTAACCGGACGCAGGGATTGGCCTGTAAAAGCGGCTGAAAAAATCACCGGGCAAGTTTTGGCTTGCGCTTTGGCGCACACCGAAGTCGAATTACGGCGCGTTGAAGAGGACGAAACTCGCCCCAAGTTATTTTGCCGGGCAGTACATTCGGTTAATCATGGGCCATTTAAAGGTTTTAACCGGGCTCAATACGCGGTTTTGGAAGCAGCTATTTTGGTGAGTCGATTAGGCATGTTACCGATGACGAAAATACAATCGGAGTTAGATTATCTCCGCATTGGCTTGGATAAAACGGGCGGCGAAGCGGAGTTGGAAGCGTGGAGTTGGCTAATGCAAGTAATTGATAATTATAAAAAAGAGGCAGCGCTATGACCAAAATGCTGGCTAGCGTTAATAGTTTAGCTGAAGCGCTGGAAGTCTTGGCGGCACAAGTTGACATTATCGATCTAAAAGAGCCAGCCCAAGGCGCATTGGGCGCTTTAAGCACTGTTTTAGTTAAACAAATTGTCGATGAAATCCAGGGCAGCTGCCCCATTAGCGCTACGGTAGGCGATTTACCGATGCAACCGGAGCTAGTCAGCAATGCGGTAATAGCGATGGCGGCAACAGGCGTTGATTATGTAAAAATCGGTTTTTTCCCGGGCGGTGATTGGCAAGCTACGATCAGAAGTCTATCCGCATTAACACCATCCTTGGCATTGATCGCGGTATTATTTGCCGACACCCAGCCGAACTTCAACTTTTTAAGCGCCTTAAAAGAGGCTGGTTTTGCCGGTGTTATGCTGGATACTATGGACAAACAGCAGGGTTCTTTGCCTCAGTTGTTAGAGAAAGTCGCTATCGCAACATTTGTTAGCTTAGCCAAACAACACGATTTACTATGCGGCTTGGCAGGTTCATTACGTTTACAAGATATTCCGGAGCTTTTGCCTTACCAGGCCGATTATCTGGGCTTTCGCGGAGCCTTATGCCGGCAACATAATCGCATAGCACAATTAGATCGACAGGCTATTCAACGTATACAGCTAGCGGTAAAAAATGATGATCAACATTTATAAACCAGCCATTTTTAACCCGCTTACAACCTATCTTTGCTGACTTTATTGAGTTAACACCAGGGTTCTAATAAAAAAGTTGCCCTTAACTGTGCTTTTCAATACCATTCTTTTCGCTGAGGTTTTTAAGCAATTGTTAAGAATCTCAGTCGCGCTTAACCATCATTCACTTTGGAGCTTATATGTACTCAACAAAATCCAGGCTAGCAGATTCTGCACCGCCAATGCTTGCCATTGCGAGCGCTTTAATGCTGGCAGGCTATGGCCACACGGCACAAGCGTTTACAAACGTGACACCCATTTGTAACTACTGCTCACATGTCACCGATTCTGTGACCAATAATAACGATGGCACCTGGACTTATGACTTTACAGTTCATAATGACACTTTTGCTTTAAGTTACGGTGGTTATGGTGGTTATGGCGGGTTTGTCACGCAAGAAATCGTCGACTGGGAATTACCCTATTTTGCCGATGCAGGCATAAATAACATCTATTCTCCGTCTGGTTGGACTTATGCTATAGAGACAATAGGTACGCCGAATAATTCGTCTGGTTGGGATGGCGTTGCCGCTTGGCAAACACCAGGAGATCCGATGTACAAATGGCCTGCCAGCCCGTTTACCACCGCCACTCAAGTACTGCATTGGTACATTGATGACGCAAGCTCCATTGCGCCACAGGCTTCGCTAAGCGATTTCGGTTTTGATGCCGCTTATGGCTCTACTGCCGCCCCATACCAGGCATCCTGGGACGATACATTTATCCGAACCGGTGATCCGGCATTTCCTAATGCATCTTTTAATATCCCTGCATCTCCCGCTGCCGTTGGCGCTGTACCCTTACCTGCACCACTGCTGTTATTTATGAGCGCCTTAGTACCATGGTTTGGCTTGTCACGGCGTAATCGCAAATAACTTATTGATTGTTTTCGTAAGCAGTGATTGCTACGAGTTCTATTTTGCGGCGGCTTAAAGGTCGCCGTCTTTTTTATGTTTTTTCAGTATGAGCCGGATAGTTTTTTGCTGGGAGTTGGGCGGTGGTTATGGACATTACGGGCAAATAATACCGCTTGCCAGATCACTACGCGATGCAGGCCATGAAATTTTTCTGATTTTTAAGGACTTGTCCCGTGCTCACCAAGTATTAGCGAATGAAAAATTCACTGTTTTACAAGCGCCGGTCTGGTTGCCTAGTCCCGTTGGGTTACCAACACCGGCCAATTATGCCGACATCTTATTGCACTCTGGCTATCTTGAAGCCGATTATTTACGTGGACTTTTAGACGCGTGGCGCAGTCTTTTTTTATTGCTGTCGCCAAACCTGATTATTTTTAACCATAGCCCAACCGCGTTGTTAGCGGCCCGCGGACTCACTATAAACCGAATAACTTTGGATCAGGGTTTTGGTTTACCGCCTCGCCTGCATCCTTTACCACCGATGCGTTGGTGGCAAAAGTCACAAGCCAGTTCAAATACGGAGCAGCGCGCCTTATCGAGTATTAATCACGCCTTGAGCAGTTTAAGATTACCCACATTGGCATCGATCGCTGATCTGTTTGAGACTGAGGAAAGTTTTTTATGCGCCTTTCCTGAACTTGATCACTATCCATTGCGCGATCCAAATACCCTCTATTGGGGCGCTATTTCTGATCTCCGCACTGGGGTTTCTGCGCGTTGGCCCATTGGTAAAGGTCTTCAGGTGTTTGTTTACATCAACCCTAGTTTTCCAGGGTTTTCCGAATTAATTGCCGCGTTGCAAAAATCACCTTGCCGAACGCTTCTACATGTGCCTGGATTATCGACAACGCAAATTAGCAAATACGAATCCGCCACCCTTATTTTTAGCAAACAACCGGTCAACATGAGCCAAGTTTGCAAGGAAGCTGATCTGGTTATTTGCCACTCTCCCGGCACCGGAACATCCGCACTTCTGGCCGGCAAGCCTGTGTTGCTTTTACCGACTCAAATGGAGCAAACCATGTTCAGTATGCGTGTAGAGCAACTTGGGGCAGGTATTAGGGTTGGTACGGAGGAGAAAAACACTCCATACAAAAAACTTATCAATGCGTTATTGACTAATAACACTTATCTACTTGCGGCTCAGCGTTTCGCCGAACGCTACAAAGGTTTTGATGCGGCTGAACAGCTTAAAAAAATGACTACGCGTTGCCAAGAACTTCTGAACAACCCATAACCCGTTCTTTTACACAAGCGCTTGATTACCAACCAATCCGAATTTGTGTTACGTATATAGCTATTACATAAACTTATAAATTCAGCTTCTGCGCCAATCGAGAAAGCGCTCAACTAAGCGCAGCAAACCTTCCGGGGCATGATTGCGCTTCCATACGCCAGCCACATATTTATTCGCTTCTGCCAAAGTGGGATAGATGTGGATGGTTCCCAGGATTTTATTTAAACCCAGGCCATGCTTCATCGCCAATACGAATTCAGCCAGCAAATCGCCTGCGTGTTCGCCAACGATAGTCACGCCAAGAATTTTATCTTTGCCTGGTACGGTCAACACTTTAACAAATCCATGTGCTTCTCCGTCAGCAATGGCCCTATCTAGATCGTCAAGATGATAAATACTGACTTCATAAGCGATGTGTTGGGCATTGGCATCCTGTTCATTTAAGCCAACTCTGGCAACTTCAGGATCGATAACGGTTGCCCAAGGAATCACCGAATAATCAGTTTTAAATTTTTTAAAGTCGCCGAACAAAGCATTCACAGCTGCATACCACGCCTGATGGGCAGCAGTATGAGTAAACTGAAACGGGCCAGAGACGTCTCCGACGGCAAAAATATTCGGGTAATTAGTTTCCTGAAAATCATTAATGGCGATAGTCTGTTTCGGCGATAGCTCAACGCCTAAGTTCTCAAGACCATAGCCTTGAGTATTGGCAACTCTACCAATAGCTAATAGCACATGATCGAAAGGTATGCGTACTTCATGGCCGTGGTGCTCGGCGAGCAGAATTTTTTCTCCTTGCTCAACGATGAATTGTTTAGCTTGATGGTCAACTAAAACGTTGATATCTTCTTGGCGAAATTTTGCCATTATCATTTCGGAGACATCACTGTCTTCCCGAATTAATAATCGAGGCGTCATTTCCACTTGCGTCACCTGACTGCCGAACCGGGCAAAACTTTGCGCCAGTTCGCAGCCTACAGGTCCGCCGCCTAATACCAGAAACCGCTTTGGCAATTCACGCAGTGCCCAGATGTTATCTGACGTCAGATAATCGATCTTATCCAACCCAGGAATTGACGGAATTAATGGCCGCGATCCGGCAGCAATCACGATCGATCGAGTGGTGATGGTCCGGGTTTCATGTTCTGTGACGATCTGTACTTCCCAAGGCGACAGGATTTTGGCATCTCCTTCTAAAACATTTACACCTAAATCTGTATAGCGCTGTATCGAATCGTGGGGCTCGACGGTTTTAATGATTTTTTGAACCCGATTCATGACATCGGCAAAATCAACCTTAACTTCTGTTTTTTTGATACCGAAGTCGGCTGCTCTGTTGATTTGCGATAGTAATTTAGCAGAACGGATTAACGCTTTAGAAGGTACACAACCGGTGTTTAAACAATCACCACCCATTTTATTTTTTTCTATTAATGTTACTTTAGCTTTAATCGCAGCGGCGATATACGAGGTAACCAGTCCCCCAGAACCTGCTCCTATTACCACGATATTATTGTCGAATCGGATAGGCTTGACCCATTTAGCGTACACTTTATTGGCTTTAACAGCATCGACAACCTTGTTGGCAAGTAACGGGAAAATTCCTAGCAACACAAACGAACCGATTAATCCAGGTGACAAAATACCCGATAAGGATTTCAATTGCGCTAACTGTGTACCCGCATTCACATAAACAACTGTTCCGGCTAACATGCCCAGTTGACTGACCCAATAAAAAGTCTGGGTTTTGATGTTGGTTAATCCCATTGCCAGATTAATCACAAAAAACGGAAATACCGGTACTAATCGCAAGGTAAACAAATACAAAGCGCCTTCTTTGGTCACCCCCGCATCAATTGCTTTTGAGCGTTCGCCAAAATTAGCTTTTACGGTATCCCGAAATAAAAATCGTGCGGCTAAAAAAGCCAGAGTCGCACCAATAGTGGAAACAAACGACACAATTAGCGTTCCCCACAGCAAGCCGAATACCGCGCCACCGGAAAGAGTTAATATCGTTGCACCCGGTAGGGACAAGCCGGTGACTGCAATATAAGTTAATGCATAAATGGCAACTGCCATAACGGGATGGTCGTTACGATAGGTTTCAATGGTTTGTTGCTGAGCTTTCAGTGACTCCAAGGTGAGGTGGTTTTGCAAATCGAAAGCAAAAAAAGCTGTAATTAAAGCAGCGATAAAACCCAGTACGACCAAACGTGACAAATTCATGTTGTTTTCCTTTTTATGGCTTACTTTTTGTGGAGTAACCGCTGTTTTTTAATTATTCACTTGTTAAGGCCCCGGCACAACTAGAACCTTGGCCGGCCGTGCAGCCAAAACAATGGTTGGCGACACTAATGCGGGTGCCTTCCAAATTGGTATCCAAAATCATCTGCAAATGCACCGGTTTGTCACTAGCTAGGGGCATTTCCAGCATTTGGTTAAAATCACAATCGTAGACATAACCCTGCCAATCAACACTCACCAGGCTTTTACACATGACTCTTGGTAAATTTTCCGGTTGATAAGCATTCTTTAATAACTGCAAATATTCATCGAATAGCTGACTTTGATGATGGTATTGCTTGCCTTGCGCAAATAACACTGCGCCAAAACGTTGAATAGGCATATTGGTAAGCGCAAACAGTTGATTGAATTCAACGTTGAATTGTTTGCGCAGATAGTCGCGATAATCTGCTTCGAGTTGTGGTTGTGGCGGCGGCAAAGTGGCACCCTGCGGGTTAAAAACTAAATTGAGTACTAGGCCCGTATTGGCAAGGCCGTATCCTAACGTGTTGAGTTTTTGCAATGCTTTGATGGATGCGCTAAACACACCCCTACCGCGTTGCGCATCGACATTACTCTCTAAATAGCAGGGCAGGGAGGCAATCACTTCCACGTTATGTTCGGCTAAAAACTTGGCTGCCCATTCGTAGCCTGGTTCAACCAAAATAGTTGGATTGCAGCGATCGATAACATGCAGGCCCTGTTGTCTGGCTGCTTTTACCAACCAGCGAAATTCGGGATTCATTTCCGGCGAGCCGCCTGTTACATCTAATTGCTGTATTTGCTGTTTTTCGGCAAATTGCAGAGCGATTTCCATGGTGTCACGGGACATCAATTCGGTACGTTTTGGCCCGGCGTTTACATGGCAATGGGTGCAACTTAAATTGCATAGATAACCCAAGTTCATTTGTAAGGTAGTCAGTCGCTGCCGATGAATTTGTGGAAATTGATGATTCATCAATAGAGGTTTGACGTTATACATGACTAGACCGAATTAATATTTATGGATTGGCAATGTAGTAATGATTCTAAAAAATTCATCAGAGAGATTTGCTCATTAACCGGCGATTCAAGGTGCTGTAAGGCCTCATATAAAGCGGCCAAATCAGCCGGTTCGTCGACATCCCGCAATGATGCAATCAGTTGCACCTGCCCTAAAGGTTCTATTTTGCCAAGAAATTGAGTGCCGGTGTCGGCAACGCTGTAGGTCACATCGGTCCAAACACTCAGCGGCAGGCTATGGTTACCGCCAAAAAGCCAAAATCCACCGTCCAGGGAAGGGCCAAATACAAACCGAGCTTGCCCATCATGGATAAACCAGCTTGCTGCATTCAAAAGTTGGTCAGCTGTCATTTGCGGGACATCGGCTCCTACCAATAGGACAAAGTCGTATTGTTTTAATAATTCTTGGTAGACAGTAGACATGCGCTCACCTAGCCCCCCTTCGCCTTGCCAAAGCGTTGGCATAGCCTGCCAAAGGCCATGAGTTAATGCGGTTTGTTCGGCTACTGCGTAATAGCCATCCAGTGCCGTTTGCTGCGTTGCAGAATAAATAACTGCAGAAACTGCCCAAGCCGCCGAGCGATGAAATACCTCGGCGGCATCAATCCCCAGCTCCTTTGCTAAACGGGTTTTCACGGGTGAAAGCCCCGGTGTTTTTACAAACAATGCAATAGCGCCTCTAACGCACATCAGCAGCAGGCCGCTCCCGATTCGAGCGAGAGACTTTTATTGGGCGGTGCACAGTCAAATAATCCAAAATGGGTGGATTTATCGCCCCAGAATTGAAAATGTTCAGCATAGCGGCTGGCACTCAGCATATCGGCAGTGTTACCGCAGACCCGCAATGGCCTTCCAGTTTCCAAATGGTGATGATCATCCAAATCAAAAAAGTGCGGGTGTTCAGGCAGTGTGCCTTTATAGATGGCGATCTGACCATAATCTTCGCAGCGATCTTCTAAGGGAATTTTGAATGCACGAACTGTTACTGAACGAAAACCGATCATGCCAATTTTTGCAGCGATTTCAGCATCATCGAGACTGATCGGGTTTTCCTTTACAACGCGCACATCAGGACAGCCCAAATCTTGCATGATGCGGCGAAAATCTTCCCAATATAAAGCACCACTTAAACATTCACCCAGTAACACGGGATCTAACTTTAGGGGCTGTGGTATGCGTCGATCCGCATACACATCGGAAAAATATAATTCACCGCCGGGTTTGAGAACGCGAAAAACTTCTGCCAACACTTTGCGTTTATCAGGGGATAAATTAATAACGCAATTGGATACAACCACATCAATGGAGTTATCAGCAATACCAGCGGAGCATAAATCTTCGATATGGCCAAGGTGAAACTCGACATTGGACTGCGCGTAACCGTATTGTTGTGTGTGCCAATCGCAATGGCGTTTAGCTACAGCTAGCTGTTCTTCAGTCATATCGACGCCAATCACTCGACCGTTTTCACCGACAAGACGCGATAACAAATAACAGTCTCGACCGGATCCACAGCCCAAATCCAATACGGTACGCCCGGTTAACGCAGGTGGTAAAGGCGAACCACAACCATAGAAACGGGAAACAACTTCCGGGTGTAAATCAGCAAGAAAAGGGCGTAAATGCTTAGGCATCGCATCCAAAGTGCAGCAAGCACTGGTTTTTAAATCCTGACTGGATTGAAGCACCTCGCCGTAATAGTTTTGTACCGAATCGCTGATGAGTGTGTCTGTCATGATGACTCCAAATTATTTTAAAAATAGCGTGCTTTTTCCGTCCAAATGAAGATTTAATGCTTAAGAGCCGGGTTCAATTTTGCCAGAACCCCTTACTATTGGTTGAATTTGTTTTGGATGGCCGAAATACTGGATTTTTCCACTTCCTGTTAAACCTGCCTTAAGCGTATCTTTGACAGACAGTACCATGCTTCCAGAACCAGTGAGACTGACATCCGCTTGGTTACTTTGTAAATTTTTAGCATCTACGACACACGAGCCACTGAGAAGAGCAGAAAAATGCGTAACACTGCCTTCAGCGAAAACACTAGCACTACCGCTAACAATCAGATTAAACGATTTTTCCTTTAATCCGTGAAAAATCATCCGTCCCGCGCCACTCAAATTAACTTCATTTAAATGCGGTGAACTTAATTCGACGGTTATCGGCAATTGAGATCGGTAACTTTCAGTTGTACTGACGACTAACATGCCCTGAACGACTTCTGTTTGTATATTATCCAGCAAATTTTGATCCCCGGTGACTTCAACTTTAAGGGTGTCTGCTCGCTGATAATTCACGTTCACGCCGCTCGACACAGTCAGACTATAAAAGTCGCCGATTGTTCGATTCTGAGTTCCTGGAATACCATTTCCGCTAATGAAATTGGATTGATTGCTAATGATGTGGGTACTGCTATTCATCACCACGTTGGTTTCGCCAAATACCGGATCGGCGTTTGCAAGCGCGGCCAACGCAATGATGTAAAAAGTTTTAAGCAACTTGTGCATTTGTCAGATCCTCATAAATTGGCAATTTCTAAAAAATGCCTTCATCATCACCGATTAAATTTGTTAGTGAACACATATCTGCTCTAAGTTGCTTTCGTGAGCTCAACTTTTCTTGTACCGGCACAGGCAACTCGGTAAATATGAAGATGTTTTTAGATATTAATACATCAACCAAGTCCTCAATAACCCGAGCCATGTCCAAATCGGTAGTGGCAAGATTAAGCCGCGCTTGCTGAACAACCTTTGTTTGTGCTAAAAATGCGCCCAGCTCGGGGTTATCATGTTCCAGCCAGGACATATCCCTATTCATAGGTGAGTCATGCGCTTCCACAATTATTCCTTGACTGTTTCGGCTTACATAAGGCATTAAGTTCTCCAAAAAATTTAACTAGATCAGTCTGGCACTATACGGGAATTAAGAACTCCTCCTCAAGGCGTAAGTTACTAAGAAACTATGGACAACCTAAATCAACCCAACTGTTCAGTTAACCCAAGCCCCAGTATTTCACCCATAACTCGTGCCGATGATGCTTTACTGTCGGCCTTAATCTGTGTGTGTAAACTGCTACACGCACCCCGTTCAGCAAATGAGTTAACCGCAGGGTTGCCGTTAGTCGAGAATAAGCTGACGCCTGCTTTGCTTATTAGAGCGGCTGAAAGAGCCGGTATTGCCGCAGGTTTGGTTAAACGGCCAATAAATAAAATTTCCAATCTGGTTTTACCCGCTATTTTGCTATTAAACCAGCAAAAAACCTGCGTCTTGGTAAAAAAAGATAATGATCTTTGCACCATTATTATCCCTGAAACCCATAGCGGAGAAAAAACAGTTAGCGTCGCAGAGCTGCAACAAGAATACAGCGGCGCGGCGTTTTTTTTGCAACTAAAACACCAGTTCGATAGCAGAACTGCCGATTCTGTAACGCCTAAAATGCAGCACTGGTTTTGGGATGTCATCTACAAATCCTGGCCTATTTATACAGAAGTGGTGATTGCATCTTTGCTAATCAACTTGTTCGCGCTGGCATCGCCCCTGTTTGTCATGAATGTTTACGATCGGGTAGTTCCCAACCATGCAGTAGAAACGCTGTGGGTACTCGCTATTGGCGTGGCCATTGTGTTCAGCTTCGACTTTATCATGAAAGCTTTGCGCGGTTATTTCATTGATACCGCCGGAAAACGTTCGGACATCATTCTGTCTGCGACCATTTTTGAAAAAATCATGGCAATTCGCATGGAAGCAAAGCCTGTTTCGGTTGGTGCTTTTGCTAATAATCTGCATGAGTTCGAATCATTTCGGGATTTTCTTACTTCGGCGACCCTAGCTACACTCATAGACTTGCCTTTTCTATTTATTTTTTTGGGTATTATTGCAGTCATTGGTGGCAATCTGGCGCTAGTTCCTCTGGCTGTTTTACCTTTGGCGATAATTACTGGGATAGTCGTGCAAAGACCGCTAAAAACTGCCGTCTTAGAGATGTTCAAATATTCCGCGCAAAAAAACGCCACGTTGATCGAGGCATTATCCAGTCTGGATACCTTAAAAAGCGTTAGTGCTGAAAGTCAAATGCAACGGCAATGGGAACAGAACATTGGTCAGATAGCACGACTGGGCTTAAAAGCACGTTTTTACTCAGCGATTGCGGTCAACACAACCACCTTTCTGCAGCAAATCGCTTCGATCGGCATCATCATTTTGGGTGTCTACAAAATTGCGGATGGCGATCTGACTACTGGCGGTTTAATTGCTTGTACTTTATTAAGCGGCAGGGCAGTGGCGCCGATTGGGCAGGTTGCTGGTTTACTGACTCGTTATCATCAAGCCAAAGCTTCATTAGCATCATTGAATCGATTAATGGAATTGCCTGTTGAACGTGAAGCGGGCAAAAAATTTCTGCATCGACCGATTTTCAAAGGCAATATCGAATTTAAAAATGTCACCTTTCAATACCCGGATCAACCAACCAAGGCTCTCGAAAAGGTGTCATTTAGGATAACTGCGGGTGAAAAGGTGGGGATTATCGGCAGAATAGGCTCAGGGAAAAGCACAATAGAGAAACTCATGATGGCTTTTTATGAGCCTCAGGAGGGTTCAATTCTCATCGATGATACCGATATTCGCCAAATTTATCCCT
Organism: Methylococcales bacterium; assembly: GCA_965247565.1. Taxonomy (GTDB): domain Bacteria; phylum Pseudomonadota; class Gammaproteobacteria; order Methylococcales; family Methylomonadaceae; genus CBDFHF01. The sequence goes on from CBDFHF010000002.1 coordinate 114,238, forward strand.
CCGAATTACGTCGTCAAATCGGCTACGTACCACAAGATATCTCATTATTGTATGGTAGTGTTAAAGATAATATTGCCTTGGGTGCTTCCTTTGTCGACGACGAGGCTGTTTTAAATGCTGCCGATATTGCCGGAGTGACTCAACTGGTTAATAAACATCCGTCCGGATTTGATATGCCGGTCGGTGAACGTGGCGCTGCACTATCGGGTGGCCAGCGCCAAAGTGTTGCTGTTGCCAGAGCGTTGTTACTATCGCCCCCGGTGTACTTAATGGATGAACCAACAAATGCCATGGACAACAGTACTGAAGAGGCATTTAAAGAACGCTTTGCCGGACAACTTACTAATAAAACTTTAATTCTTGTTACCCACAGGGCTTCATTACTCACTTTAGTAGATCGACTTATTGTGATGGATGGCGGGCATATTGTTGCCGACGGTCCCAAGCAACAGGTTCTGGATGCTTTAAAACAAGGACAAATTAAAGTGTCAGCCTAACTAATCAGGCGGTATTAATGATTATGCACAAATTCATGCAACAAATCGTAGAAATGAAGCAGACTCAACAGGAAATGACCATTGACCATCAGTTCATTAGCGATGTGAACGCCGCCAATTTGCATGGGGCTTCACTGCCTAGTCATATGCTTTTATGGATTACTTTTGGCTTCGTCGTTATTGCTTTAACGTGGGCCCATTTTGCTACTTTAGACGAAGTCACGCGAGGTTCTGGGAAAATCATTCCCTCCAGCCACATTCAAGTCATACAAAATTTGGAAGGCGGCATTTTGTCGGCCATACTGATTAAAGAAGGAGATTTAGTGGAAAAAGGCCAAGCACTGTTACAACTTGATGAAGTTCGGTTTGCCTCTTCATTTAACGAAGCCCAGGTTAAATATTATGAACTGTTGGCAAGTACGGCTAGGTTAACTGCGGAAACGACCAATCAACCCTTGAAAATTCCTCAGGAAGTCATTGATAAAGCGCCTTCTCTCGCCGAGCATGCTCGCCAACTATACAATTCCAGAAAGTCCGAATTAGAAGCCAACAACAGTGTGTTGCAGCAACAGATTGTGCAAAAGAGTCAGGAATTAATCGAATTAAAGTCTAAACAAGCACAGATTGCGCGCAGTTATCAGATGCTCAAGCAGGAACTTGACATGTCTGAACCGTTAGTTGCCCAGGGCGCCATGTCAGAAGTGGAATTGCTCAGATTAAAACGCAGCGCTAACGATTTAAACGGCGAGATGAATTCGGCAAAGCTTGGCATTCCCAGAATAGAATCCTATATCAACGAAATAAAAAATAAACTAAACGAGCAAAAGATCCGTTTTCATACCGAAGCGCTAAAAGAGCTTAATGAAGCCAAATCACAACTTGATCAAACTTCAGAATCTGCGCAAGCTTTAAAAGATCGAGTTACTCGTACCAAAATAGTCTCTCCCGTCAAAGGCACTATTAAACAACTTAAAATCAGTACCATTGGCGGTGTTATTCAGCCCGGTATGGATTTGTTAGAAATTGTCCCTATCGACGATCAATTATTGGTGCAAGCCAATATAAGACCTGCAGATATTGCTTTTTTACGCCCTGGTCAGGAAGCGATGGTTAAATTATCGGCTTACGACTTTTCTATTTATGGCGGATTGGAAGCTAATCTGGAACATATCAGCGCCGATACCATTATTGATGAAACTGATGATAAGAGTTATTACCAAATTCGCCTGCGTACCAAAAAAAATCATCTGCAAAAGAATGGCGAAATTCTTAATATTATTGCCGGCATGAATGCCGATGTAGATATTTTAACCGGCAAAAAAACAGTCCTGGACTATTTGCTTAAACCTATTTTAAAAGCCAAGGAGCGTGCGCTCAGAGAGCGCTAACTTACAGATAACGGAATTCTGCTGTGGCAACTATCTTAATTGTATCCAGCAATATCAGGTATTCTGAGCAATGTCAGGCGCTGCTGGCCGCTGAGCATAATACCTATCTGGAAGGCAGTATTGAGGCGGCTAAACAGTTTGTACAGCAGCAATCAGTGATGCTGATGATCATTGACGGTGAGTTAGTGCACAGTGATATAGAACTACTACAGATAAAAAGTCTCGGTTTAAAAATTTTAATTTTTGGCTGTAACTGGACAGAAGATAGGCAGATAAAAATTCTAGTAGCAGGAATAGCCGGATACTGCGACAATAATTCTGTTGGGGCTACGTTATTGAGTGCTGCCAACAGTATTTTACAGGGTGATATTTGGGTGCAACGGCACTTGGTGCCGAGAGTTATCGAGCGCTTAATTCAGCTCAATAATATCAGTAAACCTACCGATGATTCTGTCATCGCAATACCACAGGCCCGATTAAAATCGCTGACTCATCGGGAATTAGACGTCGCAAAAATGATCCGGAGAGGCGAAAACAATAAGGTGATAGCCGCCGAACTAAACATCTCAGAACGTACCGTCAAAGCTCATCTGACTTCTATATTTCAAAAGCTGAAAGTCCATGATCGCTTACGATTGGGCTTATTACTAAAAGAGATAAATTAATACAGTCAAGACAACTTGGAGAAACTTATGAAATTGAAACTAGCTATCGCCATCGCCGGCGTTATTTGTGCTCAGAGTAGTTACAGTCAGTCTTTGCATGACGCTGTGCAACAAACTATTAATGAAAATCCGGAAGTGCAATCGGCTAAAGATGAGCGTTTGGCGGTGGAGGAGCAAATCAGTCAGGCCAAAGCTGGTTATTTTCCAACGGTTGATATTGCTGCTGGCTATGGATTTGAACAAGCAAATAATCCAAGTACTCGCCAAAGAATTTATACGACGGGTCAAGTGGGTACTACCCAATACAGTCGCGAAGAAACGTCTGTGCAACTTAGGCAAATGCTTTTTGATGGCTTAGCGACTCCCAATGAGGTTAAACGCAGCGAGGCCAGAACTGATTCTAGAGCTTATACTGTATTCGGCCAATCAGAGATCACCGCCTTAAAAGCCGTAGAAGCGTACCTGAATATTCTACGACGCGAAGTGTTATTAAAATTAGCCGAAGATAACCTTGCTATTCATACCAAAACTAACGACCAAATCGTCTTGCGCAGCCAACAAGGTGTCGGCAAAAGAGCCGATATTGAGCAATCTACTGGTCGATTATCGTTAGCGGAAGCCAATGTTCGTTCTGAACAAGGCAACCTGAGTGATGCTAAAACTGCATTTTTACGCATCGTCGGGGTTTTGCCAGCTAAACTGGATAGGCCTGCTCATCCCGGCGCTAAGTTGCCTGCTAATCTCGATGCCGCTATCGAGAAAGCTGTTGCCAATCATCCCATTTTAAAATCCGCCAATTCGGATGTGGATTCGGCTTTTTCGCAACATGAAACCGCCAAAGCCGCCTATATGCCACGTCTGGATTTTGAGGCAGCCTATTCCCACAATGATGACGTCAACGGTATTCCTGGTAGGAACGAAGACTTAACTGCCATGTTGAAAATGAAATACAACTTATTTAACGGCGGTAAAGACCTTGCCAGACGTAAAGAAACCGCGCATTTAATCGCGCAATCCAAGGACATTAGAGACAATACTTACCGCCAAGTTGTAGAAAGCATGCGCTTATCATGGGTTGCACACAGTACTATAAAAAGCCAGTTAGATTTCTTTAAAAACCATAAAGAATCCAGCGCTAAAGCACTTGAAGCCTATCAGATGCAATTTAACATTGGTCAACGCACTCTGCTGGATTTACTGGATTCTGCTAATGAAAAGTTTGTAGCCAACAGCGCCTATGCAAATGCTGAATTTGACGAACTCTATGCTGCACATCGTATTCTGGCTAGCATGGGCGGCTTAAATGAATACTTGGCTGTGACATTACCTAAAGAAGCCACGCCGCTTAAATAGTAATACTCAATTATTTTTGCGTTACCAGATATTAGAAAATTGGTTTGCCCGAGTGTGCTCAAGGATATAGGGTTCGCGCTTGGCCATGTTCACTGTCATTAATTAAGATCAGTCAGTTTGGAAAAAAAACGATGCTAACGCACCATGAAACACACCGCAGCCATCACATCGGCTGGCTTCGTGCCGCGGTGCTTGGTGCCAATGATGGCATCGTATCAACTGCCAGCTTAATTGTAGGCATTGCCGCTGCCCATGCTGAGCATCAGGAAATATTGTTGACTGGCATTGCTGGCCTGGTTGCAGGTGCTATGTCCATGGCGGCAGGGGAATATGTCTCGGTTAGTTCTCAGGCCGATACCGAAAAATCTGATTTAGATCGTGAACGCAAGGAATTGCTGAGCAATGATCAACATGAGCAACAAGAGTTACAGGCTATCTATGAAGCTCGCGGCATAGATGCATTGCTTGCAGAGCAGGTTGCTAAACAATTAATGGCGCATGATGCATTAGGTGCACATGCCCGTGATGAGTTGGGTATTTCAGATAGCGGTGCCGCTCGCCCCATTCAAGCCGCATTAACATCGGCTGCCACATTTGCAGTTGGTGCTGTATTGCCTTTACTAATCGTACTAATTTTTCCTGTTACCCATTTAGTATTCATCGTATCTGCGGCATCGTTATTGTTTCTGGCGTTGCTAGGGCTGTTAGCTGCTTACGTCGGTGGCTCAAGCTTGTTTAAAGGCGCTTTCCGCGTTACTTTCTGGGGCGCTATGGCAATGGGGCTTACTGCGGGTGTTGGTTATTTGTTCGGTGCGACAGTTTAAAAAGCATGGAGTGGAGTGTGTACATGATTATCTGTTCTGACGGCTCTTTGTACACGGGCATCAGTAATGATGTCAGTCGACGATTTGCAGAGCATCGAGATTTAAAAGGTGCTAAATATTTCCGAAGTCGCCAACCTCAACAATTGGTTTATCTGGAAACCGGCCACACCCGCAGCACTGCTAGTAAACGGGAAATAGCCATTAAAAAACTGCCTCGCTTACAAAAACAGCAGTTGATTGACTCTGATGACAACCAAGTCGGCACTTGCCTTCAGCTACAGCCGAAATAAATCAATAACCGTTATTGGAGAAATCCAGTTCCATGAGTGTTTCCGACAAACGAAATACTTCGGACTCAATCGCGCCATTATCATATAACTGTAAAACACGATATCCTGGCGGAGTCGGTTCGACACAGAACTTTTCACTATTCGGTTTAAATTGAAAGCAAGTTGATGGTGCCGCTAGTATGCGAATCTTATTAACTGTGGAATCCATTATTTGATGAATATGCCCGTTAACAATGGCTTTAATTTGCGGATAACTCGCAATACGTGCAAATAACGCCGTACTGTCCTTTATCATCATGGTATCCAGCCAAGCGCTTCCGGTTGGCAAGCAGTGATGATGTGTTGCAATAAGCGCATGCTGGTTAGGATGGCTCGTTAGGCCAGCTTCAAGAAAATCCAGTTCCTGCCTACCTAGCTCGCCATCGGGTGAGTTTTCAATTTGGCTATTCAGGCAGATGAGTTGCCAATCTTTAAATACAATTTGTTTGCTGCAATTAATCTTATCGGTATTAAAAACTTGTTGCATCAATGCATAATCATCATGGTTTCCAGGTAAGCAAACACAGGGCACATCATAAGCGTCCAAGCCATTTAAAATGCGCTGATAACTGGTTCGGAGAGGGTGCTGCGTTAAATCTCCAGTAACCAAGATGAGATCAAATTGAAATCCTGAACAGAATGCATGTTCTAGAACTCGGTGGAAGTAATATTCCGTATCAATGCCTAACATTGTTTGTTTCGGATTGGGGAGAATATGCAGATCCGATATCTGTAGTATTGATAGTTTGTGTGGCGATTCCATGAAGGCTATGGATCCAGTTCTTTGCAAAGAATTTTAGAGTTCCGTTGTGGATTGTACAGCGCCTTTATAGGCTGAGGAAGGCTGTTAATATCGGAAGATAAAAAACCACGCTCAATAAACCAGTGCATGGTTTGGGTAGATAGCACGAATAGCCTTGTAATCTGCAATTGTCTTGCTTTTTGGTAGGCATATTCCAGCATCCGATTGCCTCGAGCGGCACGTTGATAATCAGGATGCACCGCTAAGCAGGCAATAGCACCAAATTGTTCTGATGGATTAGTGTGCAATGCCGTACAACCGATAATCAAACCATCTCGCTCGATAACAATATAATCGGCAATTTCCATTTCTATTTTTTCGCGTGACCTCTTGGCCAATATGCCTTGTTGTTCCAGAGGCTTAATTAGTTCCAGAATGCCACCAATATCATCTAATCTAGCTTGACGTAGTTCTTCAAAAGATGTCGAGCTAATCAGCGTACCAATCCCATCCCGCGTAAATAATTCCAATAGCAAAGCACCATCCACGTAGCGATTAATTAAATGGGCGCGCATTACACCTTGTTGACAGCTATGTATGGCGGAGGTTAGCGAACGCGCAATGGCTTCGGGAAATTCAGGTTTTTGTTGTAACAACTGCTTAGCTTGATCGGTAGTAAGTTGCTGGATGGCGCTTTGATCCGTAGGCAAAACACAATTTTGTTCCGTCAGGAAAATTAATTTTTCCGCTTTTAAGGCGATGGCAACCTCTGTAGCAACTTCTTCTGCGGAAAGATTAAATACTTCTCCACTGGGCGAATAACCGATCGGTGAAATCAATACCACATTATTCTGATCGAGTTGCTGATGTATGGCCTGGCTATCGATGCGTCTGACTTTTCCTGTGTAGCAATAATCAACGCCATCTAAAACACCTAAGGGTTTAGCGGTAACAAAATTGCCGGAAGCTACCCGTATTTGTGCGCCAGCCATAGGCGAATTAGCCAAGCCCATGGACAACAACGCTTCAATTTCCACGCGCACTAACCCAGCTGCTTGTTTTACATATTGCAGGGTTGTAGCGTCGGTAATGCGCAAATGTTGATGGAATTTAGGAGTGTCACCTTGCTGTAATAAGCGCTCATCAATTTGTTGGCGAATGCCATAGACCAAGACTAGCCTGACACCTAAGCTTTTTAATAAAGAAAAATCGTGGATTAGGTTTCCAAAATCTGGTTCAGCAACCGCTGCACCACTAAAAAAAATAACCAGCGTGCGATTACGATGCGCATGAATGTAAGGTGAGGAATTTCTAAACCAATTTACAAAGGTGGATTGCTGGGACATGAGGTTTTTATTTTAATAGTTTCAATTAAACTAGGTTTTCTGTTTATGCCATAACAGGGTGTCTGTTTTGAGTCATTGGGGATTTAATGACGTCTCATATCAGGGCTTTCTTTTGGATTTCTTTGTCATTGTACGCATTACACTACGAATCTCTGCTAACTAAACCCAGTGCCCAGTCCGCTTTTTTAAACTTGCTTGTTTATTAGATGCTAATACGTGTCCATTAGCTGCTGCCATAGATAGCCAATTTAAAGATAATTGCTCGTCTTTCTTAACGCCCATGTTGCCCTTCTGATAAAAAATAGATAAATAGTGCATCGCATCAGCATGACATTTTTTGGATGCGCTTTGAAACCAGTAAAAGGCAATGTGAAATTGTTTAGCCTCAAGGTAGATTAAGCCCAGCTCATTTTGTGATTCTGCATCACCATTAGCTGCGCCAGCGATTAAATGTGCATCTTCAAATAATAGAGGAGTAAAGGGTAGGATGGATTTGATTGCGATGACTTTCTTATCTCTCTTGTCGATAATGCGAAAAGGGATTTTTCCCTCATCACACCATCTCTGCATGGTTTTAATGGATTTTCCGGTAAGCAATGCAGCGGCACTCAAACTAATCTCTGTGTTAATACTGTCAGCAATCGTTGGCATAGTTATATTGTTAGTTTATCTGAGCTAGGGAAGCCTACTCTTCACCGTGTGGTTTTAAAATGTGGCCGAAAAGCCTCACCTTTTCATGATAGTCTAAAAAACATGAAATGATAACAGCGAGCCTATTTTGAATGTTCAGGATGCAACTTATCTAAGAACTATCCTTACCGTCAAACGATCAAGTTTGCATTGTTGGTTAAGAAGTAAATCATGCCTCGACTATTTGACATTGCAGGTTTTTTTATGTCGCGGCGACGATCTCATCTCCTTATGTCACAGCTGATGATTATCGGATCCCGAAAACTGAATCTTGCTCAATTTTTGAGAATCCGAGCATGCCCACAAATCATCGAGTGCTGCGACGGTTGGTGGCTGTTTATGCTTGATTATCTGACTGTCAGATTAGGGTTTAATTCCTAAAGGCAAAAAGTAGTGACTGTTCGTTAAAATAAAAAGGCCGAATAGATAAAAACTACCGGCCTCTTTTTGTAGTGATTGCAGTGGATCGACTAGCTAAGTTTGCCGTGACATTGCTTGTACTTTTTACCGGAGCCGCAAGGGCAGGGGTCGTTGCGACCTACCTTAGTTGCGTCGCGTACAAATGGTTGTGTGGCAACAGCATCTTGTTCCTGATCCTGCGGATTTTCCTCATAACTATCCAATGCGCTTGCTTGAGCGTGCTCAAAGTGCATTTCTCTGGGGGCTTGCATTTGTGCGTCGATCGCTTGGACATCAGCTTCCTGACGTACTTGTACTTTAGACAAGATACTGATCACCTCATATTTTATGTGGTCAAGCAAACTGGTGAACATTTCAAAGGCTTCGCGTTTATACTCCTGTTTGGGATCTTTTTGTGCGTAACCCCTAAAATGAATGCCTTGGCGAAGATAATCCATTGCTGCCAAATGTTCCTTCCAGCTAGAATCTAATACTTGCATCATCACTGATTTTTCCACATGCCGAAGAACTTCGGTGCTAATTTGCTCGGCTTTATTTTGATGGGTTTGTTCAAGGATTTCAAAAATGCGGTTACGCAAATCGTGTTCCTGCATTTTGTGGTCTTCTTCAAACATTTGCTGAACCGGAATAGCAATATTAAATTCCTCATGCAAGTGTTCTTCTAATCCGTGTAAATTCCATTGTTCTGCCATTGTTTTAGGCAGAATATATTGGGAGATGATGTTGTTAACTACATCTTTTCGAATAGCGGTAATAATGTCCGAGACTTCATCGGCCGCCATTAGCTCGTTACGCTGAGCATAAACCACTTTTCGTTGATCGTTGGCGACATCATCGTAAGCTAAAATTTCTTTACGAATGTCAAAGTTGCGCGATTCTACTTTGCGTTGCGCATTTTCAATGGAGCGGGTTACCCAGGGATGTTCTATGGCTTCGCCGTCACCCATACCTAATTTTTTCATCAGGCCGGAAACTCTGTCGGAAGCAAATATACGCATTAAGTCATCTTGTAACGACAAATAAAAACGAGTCGAGCCAGGATCGCCTTGGCGACCAGATCGGCCTCTTAACTGATTGTCAATACGCCTGGACTCATGGCGTTCGGAGCCAATGACATGTAAGCCACCGCTAGCGAGGACTTGCTCGTGTCGTGCTTGCCACATTTCGCGAACGTTAGATTTTTCTATGGCGGTAGCGTTTTCACCTAAGGCAGTCAGTTCGGCTTCTAAATTGCCGCCCAGTACGATGTCTGTTCCTCGACCTGCCATATTAGTAGCGATGGTTACTGCGCCGGGTTTACCCGCTTGCTCAATAATATGAGCTTCGCGCTCATGCTGCTTGGCATTCAGGACTTCGTGTTTAACACCCTGTTTTTTTAATAAGGCAGACAGTCGTTCGGAGTTCTCAATAGATGTGGTGCCGACTAGCACTGGCTGGCCGCGCTCGACACAAGCCTTAATATCAGTAGCAACGGCGTTATATTTTTCGTCTGTAGTTAGGTAAACAAGGTCGCCTAAGTCTTTCCGGATCATGGGCCTATGGGTGGGAATTACAACCACTTCGAGGCCATAGATTTTGTTTAACTCAAAGGCTTCGGTATCGGCAGTGCCGGTCATGCCTGACAATTTATCGTATAAACGAAAGTAATTCTGAAAGGTTATCGAAGCCAATGTTTGGTTTTCATTTTGAATGGGCACTTGTTCCTTGGCTTCAATAGCTTGGTGTAAGCCCTCGGACCAGCGACGTCCTGGCATGACTCTGCCGGTAAACTCATCAACAATAACTATTTGATTGTCGGAAACGATGTAGTCGACATCTTTTTTGAATAACACATGCCCACGTAATGATGCGTTTAGGTAGTGCATCAGGCGAATGTTGGATGCATCGTATAAACTGGTGCCTTCCATCATTAGGCCGTGCTGAACCATTAAGCGCTCAACATGCTCATGACCTTGCTCAGTTAAATATAGCTGGCGTACTTTTTCGTCTACAGTGTAATCGCCGGGCAGTTCTTCAGATTCCTGTTTGGTTAGAAAAGGGATAATGGCGTTGGCTTTTATGTAGATTTCGGTGCTTTCTTCCGTTGGGCCGGAAATGATTAATGGAGTTCTGGCTTCGTCAATGAGGATCGAGTCGACTTCATCAACGATAGCGAAGCTTAAATCGCGCTGAACTTTTTGATCCATGGTGAAAGCCATGTTGTCGCGCAGATAGTCGAAACCGAATTCATTGTTAGTGCCATAGGTAATATCGGCCGCGTAAGCTGTGCGCCGCTCTTCGCTATCGAGTTGACTGATGATAACTCCGGTACTCATGCCTAAAAAACCGTAAAGCCTGCCCATCCATTCTGAGTCACGCTTGGCGAGGTAATCATTGACTGTAACTACATGCACACCACGGCTTGGTAGGGCATTCAAGTAGGCAGCTAAGGTAGCCATTAGGGTTTTACCTTCACCAGTTTTCATTTCGGCAATTTTGCCGTCATGAAGAATCATGCCGCCGATTAGTTGCACATCAAAATGGCGCATGCCAAACACCCGAGTGGAGGCCTCTCTAACGGTAGCAAAGGCTTCAGGAATCAAGTTGTCCAGTTTTTCACCTTTAGCCAGACGGTCGCGAAATTCTTGTGTTTTTGCTTTTAAAGCATCGTCAGAAAGTTTTTCGTATTCAGAAGCTAACGCATTGACTTTTTTGACCAATGCCCTTTTCCTTTTTACCAGCCTATCGTTACGGCTTCCTACAACTAATTTAACCAGCTTATTCAGCATGTTTTTTTCCGGTGTGAATTAAGTAAATGATTGAATCAAAACGCGCGATTATATACCCTCCACGGCATTAGTTACAGTTAAAAACATCCTTTCCTGTTCCTTAACTAGAGGTCAATGTTTGAGTTGAATTTAAAAGTCAATATTCAAGATTTTTTTCAGGGTTTTCTTTTACGTCTTTTGTGCATGGGTTGACTAAAAAGCATTGTTACGCGACAGGTGTGCGGCAATAATTCACGGTTGACTGTTAGTTCGCGCCTTGATGGTTATGATTACACTCTGAAGTAATCAATCTTAGTTTCCGTCTCCATATTCAGCTAAAATAGACTATTTACAGAAAAATATTAACGCATTGAGCAGGGGACAATATGCCACATAGAAAGTTTACAAAAAGTAAGCCCAAATCCACCATCTGCGAGCTTCCAGCATTAGGCCTGGAAAAGAAGCATTTAGTCGCTGATTTTAAGCGCTATTATGGGCATCGATTGGGTAGAGATGAAAATTGCCAATCTCCCCATTATGCTTATGAGGCCTTATCCTTAGCAATTAGTGACAGGCTAATAGAGCGTTGGAAAATGACCTATAACGCTTATAAGGCATCGGATTGTAAGAAGGCTTATTACTTGTCTATGGAGTTTTTAATGGGTCGTACGTTAAGTAACGCCATGCTTAACCTAGGCATTAATAACGCAGTCGACGGCGCCATGTACACGTTAGGGTTGGAATTGGAAGAGTTGATAGATAGTGAGCCAGATGCAGGTTTGGGTAATGGTGGCTTGGGGCGTTTGGCTGCGTGTTTTATCGATAGCTGTGCAACCCTGCAGTTGCCTGTAACAGGTTACGGGCTGCGTTATGAATATGGCATGTTTTCTCAAACTATTGTCAATGGTGAACAGGTCGAAGAACCGGATCACTGGCTGCGCAATGGTAATACTTGGGAGATTGAGCGTCTTGAATACAAGCAACGCATCAAGTTCGGTGGATATACCGAAACCCATGTTGACGAAAACGGCCGTAAAAGCGTTTCTTGGGTTAATACACAGGATGTGCTTGCCGTGCCTTTTGATACACCCATTCCCGGTTATCAAAATGGTACTGTAAACACTTTGCGTTTATGGAAAGCTACCGCAACCGAGGAGTTTGATCTGCAAGAATTTAATGCAGGTGATTATGCGGAAGCGGTAGCTGCAAAGAACACTGCAGAGAATATAACTATGGTGTTGTACCCGAACGACGCCAACGAAAATGGCAAGGAATTGCGTCTTCGTCAGCAGTATCTGCTCGCATCAGCTAGCTTGCAGGATGTGATTGCGACTTGGGTTGGTCGGCATGGTAATGATTTTACTAAGTTTGCCGATAAAAACTGCTTTCAGTTGAATGATACCCATCCCAGTATCGCGGTGGCAGAGCTCATGCGTTTGTTGGTTGATGTTTATGGGGTGTCTTGGCACGACGCTTGGGCGATAACCTGTAAAACCATGGCTTACACGAATCACACATTGCTCCCGGAGGCTTTGGAAAGATGGTCTGTTAACTTGTTCAAACATTTGCTGCCCAGGTTAATTGAAATTATTTTCGATATAAATGCGCAGTTTATGGCGGAGGTATCTGCACGTTGGCCGGGTGATGTTGATCGATTACGTCGCATGTCCCTGATTGAGGAGGATGCGGAGCAACATGTCAGAATGGCCTATTTGGCTATTGTCGGTAGTCATTCCGTTAATGGCGTTGCCGCACTACATTCAAAGCTACTTCAGCAAGGTTTGTTTAGAGACTTTTATGAGTTATGGCCAGAAAAATTTAACAATAAAACTAATGGTGTTACTCCTCGCCGTTGGTTGGCGGCTTGTAATCCTGATTTGGCGGAATTGATTACTAAAACTATCGGTGATGGTTGGTTGACTGATTTGTCGTTGTTGAAAAAATTGGTGCCTTATGCTGATGATAAGAAATTTCGTAAGCGCTGGTTTGATATGCAGCAAAGCGCCAAGCAACGCCTCATTGATTTTAAAACCCAAGAGTTTGGGGTTGACTTAAACATCAATGCGACTGCTTTGTTTGATGTTCAAGTGAAACGTATTCATGAGTACAAGCGCCAGTTGCTTAATGTTCTACACGTTATTCATCTCTACGATCGCATTAAGCGCGGTGACACCGCAAACTGGACGGATCGTTGTGTGTTAATCGGGGGCAAGGCGGCTCCTGGTTATTTTATGGCGAAGAGAATCATCAAGCTCATCAATAATGTTGCGCAGGTGATTAATAATGACCCTGAGGTGGGTAGCAAACTAAAACTGGTCTTTTTGCCAAATTATCGCGTTTCGGCGATGGAAAAAATCTGCCCTGCTGCAGATTTATCCGAGCAAATCTCAACCGCTGGCAAAGAGGCCTCGGGCACTGGCAATATGAAATTTATGATGAACGGCGCGCTTACCATCGGAACGTTGGATGGTGCAAATATAGAAATCCGTGAAGAAGTCGGCGATGATAATTTCTTTTTATTTGGTTTAACTGAGGAGGAAGTTGAGGCTGCTCGTCATCACTACAATCCTGTCGCTGTGATTAATCAGGATAAGGATCTGCAGCGTGTTATCGATATGCTAGAGTACGGACATTTTAATCAGTTTGAGCCGGGTATTTTTGACGCTATCATCGGTTCCATCAAGAGTCCACATGATCCTTGGATGACGGTTGCGGATTTCCGTAGTTTCGTAGATGCTCAAAAACGGGTGGAAGCAGCTTATCAGGATGAGGATCGATGGACAAAAATGAGTATTTTGAATTGCGCGGCTAGCGGCAAATTTTCTACCGACCGGACAATCGCCGAATACAATAAAGATATATGGCGGTTAACACCGATAAAGGTCGATACAAGCTATTGAGTTTCGTCCTTTTAGTGACAAAAAAACCGCCATAAAGGCGGTTTTTTTGTTTAAATCAATTACGCTACTTTTAAGAGGAGCTAAAAAATACAGGCAGCGAACTCTAATTAGACAAGGTTTTTACGCTTTGCAATTGAAAGTAAGCCGAGCAGACCTGTGCCGAAAAGCCATACAGCTTGTGGCAGCGGTACAGCACTGACGCCCAAGATTACGCCTTTCTTTTCAATAAAACTATTATGTTGAGAGGCATTGGTTTCAGCGATCAAAATATCCTCAATCGTAACGTTGACACTATTCGTTCCAAATCCTGAAACGTCTGCAGACGCAGAGGCCTCCCAGTTTCTGGTTGGAAGAATATAGTCCGTTTGAGTAAACGCCCAATGTTGTATTATGGGATCCGTTGCTTCGCTTGCTGGCGCACTTAGATCAGCTACTCTTATTTGGCCGCCCGCATCAACAAAAGAGGTGCTCCCTCTGCTGTAGTAGTCGCCTCTTTCTGTGAGGTTAACTAAGCCAATTTTTGCACCGTTATTTAGCGCAGTTATTTTGACGTTAATGGTTGAGTTTGTAACGTTAAAATCATCCACGCCGTGTGCTTCGGCGACGAAGGTTGTTGGTGTAAAAAACAGTTGATCGCCACTTACTGAGGGTTCACCGAAAAGACCTAGCTGAGCGTCATTGTAAGTGAATGAAACAGTATTGCCATAGACTGTGATAATGGCTGCATTACTGCCGCCTGAGAAAGCGATAACCAATAAAGCAAAGAGCGTTTTGTAAAAAGTGGACATTTCGTTTGACTCCTAAATAATAAAAATTTACGCGATACCGCGCTCAAAAGAGCTAATCGCTATAAAGATGCCAAATAACCAGCACCAATTATTTATAAGGCAATATTCGTGCCTTAAAACAAATTGCATTATAGATCAAATAATTAAAGCTATAAAATATTTCCACCTCCAATGGGAGTGTAAACAAATATGACACTTTATGCGGTTTGTATCTCTTATGAGGCTGCATTTTTTGTGTTCGCGAATTCAAGATTAACACCATTTCTCACACCGCTCCTAATTCTTATATTGTTTTTGGCAAGTTTATGTTGATATTTCTATATCAGTCAAACTTCCCCATGAATTGAATATCAATCGTTCGCTGCCTCAAGGGGTGTGTAAAAAAAATTGACATACCTCAGTCGTCTTTTCTAAGCCTACGTAACAATGCGCTGAAAAAATTATTTATTGGTCCTACATTGTTTTTATTAAATTTCTCTTAATAAAATAATTAGTATAAGATTGGTATTATTGAAATATGTCACTATTGTTCCCCGAAAACGATCCATGACTAATAAACCAGCACCTATTTTATTTCTCCCTACTAATATTAAAGGCCGTGATTTTGTTGTCGGCGATTTGCGCGGCGGCTTCGATTTGCTGGCGCAAGCATTGGATGCCGTGTTTTTTAATCCTCGCGTAGATCGATTGTTCTCAGTTGGTAATGTAATCGGTAAAGCACCGGATTTAGCGCAATGCCTGGATTTTTTTAACAAACCTTATTTTTTCCCAGTACTGGGATATAGCGAAGTGGATCTTATTAATCTATACGATTTAATTGGTACCAAAAAGCCGAATTATTTAATCCGGGGCGAGCATGTTCATAAAAAAGGATTGGGATGGTGGCTTGATATTGGCGCCGATTTAAAGCTTGCGATCATCAATAAACTTAGGGCTTTACCTATGGTTATTGAAACAATAACTCCATCAGGCTTAAACGTGGGGGTCATGCATGGCGAAGTTCCAATAGGAATGAATTGGAATACTTGCAAAGCTCATGTGCAGGTTGCTGTTCAAGAGCAGCGGACATTATCTTGGCTTTTAAGAGGTGGTGAGCGCATGAAGCTTGATAATGGGTCGCCCGTCTCAGGTGTTGATCGTTTATTCGCAGGGCACTCTACTGTTCAACCTGAAGAAGGTGGGGGGCTCCCTATTTACGGAAATATCGTAATGACAGATACCGGCGCGGCTCTGTCTTCGGCCTCACAATGTGCTGGTTTGTCAATCACTGATATGGATTTGTTAGACACGCTTATCATCGAAACGCGCAGATCGAGGCAGGCTCGCCAAAAAAATGGGTCAATAAAATTGAATATTCCTGATGTTGTAAAATTTTTCGACACTCGAGATGACGTTTCGTTTCCCAAGAATCCTGGTTATGGAATCTAAAGCGCTCCAAGAGAGACAACCAGACTACATTCCCATCTAAATCTTTTAAGCAATTTTCAGTCCAGGCTCGTCAATTTAGCTACGCTTTGATAGACTGCTCGCATTGCTGACTCAATCACTTTTTTTCGAGCGCCTCGCTCGGCTTATTTCTATATTTCTGAACAATAACTAATGAAATTAAATGATCAAAAACTCTGTGCATTGGGGTTGGCAGTTGTTCAGGTGGAAGCGCAAGCTGTTGCTGCATTAGCGGCACAAATTAATAATGCTTTTGTGGTGGCGTGCAAATTGATGTTTGCCTGTAAAGGTCGTGTGGTAGTGACGGGCATGGGAAAATCCGGGCATATTGCTGGTAAAATTGCAGCCACGTTGGCAAGTACCGGTACTCCGGCATTCTTCGTACATCCGGGTGAAGCCAGTCATGGTGATTTAGGTATGATTACCAAACAAGATGTGGTACTTGCTTTGTCAAATTCGGGGGAAACCGAAGAAGTTTTAACAATTTTGCCGATTATTAAACGACTTGGCGTGCCTTTGATTGCTATGACAGGCAGTGTAAATTCAACTATGGCTAGGTTTGCCACTACGCATATTCATATCAGTGTGGCTCAGGAAGCTTGTCCGTTGGGTTTGGCTCCAACTTCCAGCACTACGGCGGCTTTGGTGATGGGTGATGCTTTAGCGGTGTCTTTGTTGGAAGCACGTGGCTTTACCAAGGATGACTTTGCCTTATCTCATCCGGGTGGCAGTTTAGGGCGCCGTTTATTGTTGATGGTTAGGGATGTTATGCATGTGGGTGTTGAGGTGCCATCAGTATCCGATCAGGCTTTTATTAGCGCGGCTTTGCTTGAAATGACTGAAAAGAAACTGGGCATGACGGCTATTGTTAATGCGCATCAGAAGCTTGTCGGCATTTTTACCGATGGTGATTTGCGCCGTATGTTGACTAAAAATCTTGATATTCACAGTACGGCCATTACAGAAGTCATGACATTTAATTGTGCTGTCATAACTGCTGATTTGCTGGCTGCTGAAGCAATGCAGATTATGGAGGACAAAAAAATTAACGCCTTGATTGTTGTTGATAATCAGCAACGGCCTATTGGAGCGCTCAATATGCATGATTTAATTCGGGCGGGAATAGTGTGACGGGTGAATTAGAAAATACAGGCTTACTTAGAGAAAAAGCTAAAAATATTAAGCTTTTGATACTTGATGTTGATGGGGTATTAACAGATGGTAGGCTTTTTTTTGACAACGCGGGTAATGAATATAAGTCTTTTCATGCTCGTGATGGCCATGGTATCAAGTTATTACGTCAGACAGGTGTTGAAATTGCGGTTATTTCTGGACGCAAGTCCAATACGGTTGCTCTCCGCATGAAAAATTTAGGGATTACGCATGTTTATCAGGGACATGAAAATAAAATTGCCGCATTTAATGAAGTTATTGAAAAAGTAGGCGTTACCCCGGAGCAGGTTGCTCATTTGGGTGATGATTTATTAGATTTGCCTATCATGGTTCGTGTTGGTTTAGCGATCGCTGTAAGTGATGCAAATTTTGCAGTAAAACAGCATGCCGACTGGTGCACGGCTACGCCGGGAGGGCTAGGAGCTGTCAGAGAAGTCTGTGATTTTATTATGCAGGCACAGGGTTGTTTTGACGATATTTTGAATGCTTATCTCGAATGATAAGTGATTATAAGACCTATTTGGCTATTGCCGGCGTTGCTTTGTTAAGCTGGTGGCTTGCAGAGTTAACGGGGCTGGATGATATTAATCGTGCCACTATCCCACCGCATAGCCCTAACTATTTTAGTAAAGGGTATGTAAAGTGGGAAATGGATGAAGCAGGACAGTTAAACAGTAAATTATTGGCCGAGCAGATGATGCATTACAGTGATGATATGACTACGCACACAGTTAAGCCGGTTATGTTTTTTTTTAACGACAACGCGCCTCCTTGGGTTATTAAATCAGATACATCCATACTATCGGCTGATGGCAAAGATTTGCTGCTGAATGGTAAAGTTAATATCAGTAGGGCAAAAGCGGAGGGCGTCACTGAGCTAATAATTAACACCTACAATCTAAAAGTGAAACCTGAAACCAGTTATGCTGAAACCGTTGAGTGGGCGGAATTGCTTAGTCCTCCTAATGTAACTACCGGTACTGGGATGAAATTGATATTTGCCAAGCCTATTCGCCTGGAATTACTAAGTCATGTGCAGGGAAAATATGAAACAAAGAAATAAAAATAAAGTACTTGGTAGTTGCGCATTATTATTGATGTTACTAGGGTTTAATGCCTTAGCGCTGGAAAGTGACTCCGACCAGCCAATCGTTATCGATTCCAATACCGCGACTTACGACGACAAAGAAGCCATCAGTACGTATACCGGCAATGTAGTCTCTGTACAAGGGAGCATCCGCGTAAACTCAGACAAATTGGTGGTTTATTTCGTCAACGGTGAAGCAGAAAAACTGGTATTTACCGGAAAGAAAGCCAAGTTTAAGCAAACCCCTAGTGAAGGTGCGGAAGATATTACCGGTGAAGCGTTGATTGGTGAGTTTTATCCCAAGAAAAATTTGTTGATATTGATTAATGATGCCACGGTCTGGCAAGGGAGCGGCACTTATTCCAGTGAGTTGATTGAATACGACATAAAAACTTCTTTGGTCAAAGCGGGTGAGAAAACATCGGATGCCAAAAGGGTTCACGTCATTTTGCAGCCAAAAACAAAAAAATAGCCCATGACGACATTAGCAGCTTCTGGGCTGATTAAAAATTATAATAAACGTAATGTAGTCAATGGTGTTTCTCTGCATGTCAAAACCGGGGAAGTAGTCGGTTTGTTGGGGCCTAACGGGGCGGGCAAGACCACTAGTTTTTACATGATTGTCGGCTTGATTAAAGCTGACGAGGGTAAAATTACACTGGATGACAAAGATATAACACATTACCCAATGCACTTGCGAGCAGCGCAAGGAGTTGGTTATTTACCGCAAGAACCTTCGGTATTTCGTAAGTTAAGCGTTGCAGATAACTTGCGTGCTGTTTTACAAATCCGTTCGGATTTAACAAAAGGCCAAGCTGAGTTAGTCATTGAAGAGTTATTGCAAGAGTTTCACATCCTGCATTTGCGCGACCAAATTGCATTGGGTCTATCGGGTGGTGAGCGGCGGCGTGTGGAGATTGCCAGAGCTTTAGCAACAAACCCACAGTTCATTCTGCTTGATGAACCTTTTGCAGGTGTCGACCCTATCTCGGTTGACGATATAAAAACGATCATAGAGCATTTGAAAGAGCGTGGTATCGGCATTTTGATTACCGAACATAATGTTAGAGAAACTCTAGGAATTTGTGATCGTGCGTATATACTTAACGATGGCAGGGTGATTGCGGAAGGAGGGGCTAATGCAATCGTTGCCAATCCGGAAGTGCGTAAAGTTTACCTAGGTGATAACTTTAGCCTGTAATTAAATTGAAACCTTAAGATTACGACCGAATGAAACAATCCTTAAATCTTCGATTAGGCCAAAGCCTATCCATGACGCCACAGTTGCAGCAAGCGATCAAGCTGTTGCAGATGTCGACTTTAGATTTGCAGCAGGAAATACAACAAGCGCTTGAATCGAATATGATGCTGGAGATCAGTGATGATGATAATCGCGCACAAGTTATTGATTCCTTGCCAGTGGAAAGAAGAGACGATAATCCGGATCTAGTGACCAGCCAGGGATCCCAGACTGAGATTCCCGATGAGTTACCGATAGATTCATCATGGAATGATGTCTACGAGGATTCTCAAGAAATATACAGTTCAAATAACACTGCCGATAATGCTGAATTCGATACCCAACGCACCAAGGCATCTACTCTGTTAGATCATTTACTGTGGCAACTGGATTTAACCTCGTTTTCTGAGCGTGATCACGCTATTGCCATGGATATTATCGATTCTATCAATGAAGATGGCTATCTCAGGACTAGCCCTGAAGAAATATTTCAAGGCTTACAGCAACAATTGGATGATCTTTATCTTGATGAGGTCAACGCTGTTTTGCACAGAATACAAAATTTTGACCCAGTCGGAGTCGCAGCGATTGATTTAGGTGATTGTTTGCGCATACAGTTATTGCAATTGCCGGAGTCTATTCCGTATCGACAAGAAGCCATAACTGTTGTTTCCCGATACCTTGATCTTCTGGCGAGCCATGAGCAAGCTAAACTTATGCGAAAGGTAGGGCTAACTGAGCTGCAGCTAAGCGGGGTAGTGGCTCTAATCAGAACTTTAGATCCTAAACCTGGCGCGCAAATACAGGAGTCCGGCTCTGAATATGTCATACCCGATGTGTATGTGACCAAGCAAAACGGTGAATGGCAGGTTAGCTTAAATCGTGATACCGCGCCCAAAATACGCATTAATCCACTCTATTCGGCTATGATCAAAAGGGCGGATAGCAGTAAAGATAATACCTGTATGAAAGACCATTTGCAGGAAGCCAAGTGGTTTATTAAAAGCCTGCATAGCCGCAACGATACATTGTTGCGGGTCGCTCAATCTATTGTGGGCAAACAGATAGGTTTTCTGGAGCATGGCTCCATTGCTATGCGGCCCATGGTGCTTAGGGACGTTGCTGATGAAGTGGAGCTGCACGAATCAACTATTTCTCGAGTTACTACTCAAAAATACATGCATACTCCCAATGGTATTTTTGAATTTAAATATTTTTTTTCTAGTCATGTCTCGACAGAAGAGGGAGGCGAGTGTTCATCAACTGCCATAAGGGCGTTTATTAAAGAGTTAATTTCCAATGAAAATCCGGCTAGGCCTTTGAGTGATAGTAAAATAGCGGAGTTATTACAAGAAAAAGGCATTAATGTAGCAAGAAGAACGATAGCTAAATATCGTGAGGCGATGTTTATTTCATCGTCAAGTCAAAGAAAGCGCATTCTCTAGCGCTACTAAAATTGTATCTATATTTTATTTATAAGGAGTTTATTCTATGCAAGTCATTGTCACAGGTCATCATCTTGAAGTAACTGAGGCGTTAAAAGCACATGTTGACGCAAAATTTGAAAAATTAGCGCGCCACTTTGATAATGTTACCGATGTGCACGTTATATTAACTGTAGAGAAATTAATTCAAAAAGCAGAAGCGACCCTGCAACTTAACGGTGCCAAAATATTTGCAGAAGATCACCAGGAAGACATGTATGCAGCCATCGATGACATGGTTGACAAATTAGAGCGCCAAATTACCAAGCATAAAGAAAAAACCGGTAGTCACCGATAACATCTAATTAAAGGTTTAAGGTGGAAGGGATTTTACCTTAAATCTTACGAGTCCTAATTTATGAAGTTACTAATAGTTAGCGGCCTTTCCGGTTCAGGGAAGAGTATAGCCTTGGATACGCTCGAAGATTGTGGCTATTACTGCATTGATAACCTACCCGTGACATTACTGGAAGATTTTATCAACCACGTTATGTTGGTCGATACGAAAACCTACGCTAAGACAGCTATTGGTATTGATGCCAGAAATCAAAGCGAAAGCTTGGCGGGTTTCTCTGATAGTCTAGAGCTTATAAAAAGTAAAGGTATCGATTGCGAAATAATATTCATGCAAGCAGAGGAATCTACTCTACTAAAACGATATAGCGAAACCCGGCGTAGACATCCACTAACAGTGCCTAATATCCCATTAAAGGAAGCGCTGTTGATTGAAAAAAAAATGTTAACACCGATTGCCAAGCATGCCAGTGTCGTTATTGATACTAGTCGGACGCATTATCATCAATTGCGCGAATTAATTAGAGATCAGGTCGGTGAACGGGATATCAGTCATGTGTCTTTGCAGTTTCAATCGTTCGGTTTTAAGCACGGTGTGCCTTTAGATGCAGACTTTGTTTTTGATGCACGCAGCTTGCCTAATCCTTACTGGATTCCTGAGTTGCGGGGTTTAACGGGACAAGATCAGCCGGTAATTGATTTTCTTCGTGTCGAACTATTAGTCGATGAGCTTTTTCACGATATCACCGGCTTTCTAGAGCGATGGGTTCCGCGGTTCGAAGCAGAAGGACGCAGTTACTTAACGGTCGCAATTGGCTGCACGGGCGGCCAGCATCGCTCAGTTTATATGGTCGATGCATTGGCTAAGCAGTTTAAAAGCCCTCTACTAAACGTTATAGTCAGGCATAGAGAGCTTAAATAACCTGCCTGGGGGGTGCTCGTAACTTATTTTAACGAAAGTGTTTCGGTTCGGCCGTTTACTTCGATAGATAACTTATCTTCTTTCAATAGCCACCCTATTGCTCTTTGCACATCATTTTTATTAATGCCGGTTTCTGTAGTGATTTTGGTAACGCTCGCTGCGCCGTTTTTACTCAGATATTGCCATATTTTTCCAGCAGCATCGCCGATTGTGTTATTCATATTTCTTGCCTTGATGGTGATGATTAAGGGTTTTTAGTTTGATAGTCAGGTAAAACTATATTGAGTTCTAGCGTTTCCTGTTTCTCGTCTTGTTCGAAATTAACAGATATGGCTTCCTGCTCCACATGCACATATTTCCGTATAACTTCCAATAGTTCTTTTTGCAATTGTGGTAAGTAAGAGGGTTGGTTTTTGGAAGTCCGTTCATGAGCGACCAGAATCTGTAGTCTTTCCTTTGCCAGAGAAGCCGAACTAGTCTTAGATGTTCTAAAATAATCCAGTAAGCTCATTATCTACTCCCGAAAATCTTCCCAAAGAAGCCTTTCTTTTCTTCGATAAAGCGGTGCGGCTTATCTTCTCCCAGATAACGAGCAACGATATCGGTGTAAGCTTGTCCTGCATCACTTTTTTCGTCAAGAATAACTGGCATGCCTGAGTTTGAGGCGTTCAAGACAGATTTTGATTCCGGAATTACGCCCAATAAGTGTAATGACAATATCTCTTGAACATCATCTACGCTCAACATTTCACCTAATTTCACTCGCTCCGGTGAGTAGCGGGTAAGTAGCAAATACTCTTTGATAGGTTCCTCACCTTGCTCTGCTCTGCGTGATTTACTGGATAGCAACCCCAACATGCGATCTGAGTCACGGACAGATGATACTTCAGGGTTGGTAACCACGAACGCATCATCGGCAAAATACATAGCCAAATGCGCGCCTTTTTCAATCCCGGCTGGAGAGTCGCAAACAATGTATTTAAAGTCTTTGGATAATTCTTCTAAAATCCGACCAACGCCTTCTTGACTCAGTGCGTCTTTATCGCGGGTTTGCGAGGCAGGAAGAATATAAAGATTGTTACAGTTTTTATCTCGGATTAGAGCTTGGTTGAGAGTAGCTTCGTTACTAATGACATTAACAAAATCGTAAACAACCCGACGTTCACAGCCCATTATTAAATCAAGGTTACGCAAACCCACATCGAAATCGATGACTGCCGTTTTGTGACCTCTTTTTGCAAGCCCCATGGCGATGGCGGCACTTGTTGTTGTTTTACCAACACCACCTTTACCGGATGTTACGACTATGATTCTTGCCACTTGTTTCCTCCAATGTTTAAATGTCTTTAATAATCAATGTGTGATCTTGTAAATAGACTTGTACGGGTTTATTGCGTACATCATCTTTTAAATCTTCGTTAATTTTATAGTTGCCAGCGATTGAAATGAGTTCTGCCTGCAAGTCAGAGCAAAAAATTCGCGCGTTAGAATTACCCTGAACACCGGCTAATGCCCGTCCCCTGAGCGAACTGTAAACATGTATATTGCCTTCGGCCAAAATTTCCGCACCCGCACTGACTTGGGCTACGATTATCAAATCACCTGAAGCATAAACTCGTTGTCCTGAGCGAACAGGTTGTGTAATCAAGGTGGTCGTCGCAATGTCGGTGGCAGCAGGTTCTGGTACCACTACTTTAGCTGCTTTAGGCTCGACAGCTGCGCTGTTTTGGGTTGAATGCATCGGTATGCCAAGCTCCAGTGCTTTTTTATTTTGCTCCTGATTGCCGCCACGGATGCCGATAGGTAGTAGACCTAATTTGTAGATAAGTTCCGTCAGTTCCTCGATATTGGTCTCCAATTCTTGTTTGTTCAGTTCTTGTAAATCGATTACCAAAGGCGAGTTTTTGAAAAATTCGGGCGCCAATTGAATCTTTTCCTGGAGTTGATGCTCAATAACCATCAAATCATTAGTGGTTATTATTAAAACTGGTACAGAAAACGTGCTGCTTTTAAATTCCAGTGCTGGGGGAGAATAAGGGGCTTTTTTAGAATCTATCGACATCCGGTAACTGTATTTGGTTAAGAATTAGGAGGGATTCTAGCATCGTCGCTATAAAAAATCATTTTTCTAACGTCAATTCGCATTTTTTGGTACGTTAAAAATGTTTGATTGGTTCGAAATTCTTACGACCATCGCTTAAGAAAAATTATCCGCCAGAGGAACTACAGGCTTTCCAGCCACCATCGCTTATTAGCGGTTTACAATGACAGGTCGGTCAACGAGTTCATTAGGGTTCTCCGTATTCGCAGGAAAATGAGCGCAAAGGTACTCGGTAATTTGCTCTATTCCAGCTAGGGAACCGGTTCGGAAATCACCACGGTGAAATGCCTGTTGCATCAGCTTCGCTACTTCGTCCCATTGCTTTTGGGTAACCTGTTTAGTAATGCCGCGGTCGGCAACAATATGCACTTCTTTATCGGCAAGCATTAAATAAATCAGTACCCCGCTATTTTCTTCGGTATCCCAGACTTTAAGGGTTGAAAAAACTTCAGTTGCGCGTTGCCTTGCCGCTAAACCACGCCAAACTCGAATAGGAGCTAAAGTATTTTCAATGGCAAAACGCAGTTCGCCACGATGGCGGATCTCTGACCGTTGTACCGCTAGTTCAATGTCATTGAGCAATGCGACCGGAAAAACCAATCGCCAACGCCATGGCGGAGTAAAAACATGAATAAGCCAGCGTCTAACGTTTACCATGACCCAGATGCGCCCCCGCCGCCAAAACCTCCACCGCCGCCACCCCAAGAGCTGCCACCGCCACCAAAACCTCCACCACCGTAACCGCCGCCATTACTCCAACCTTGTCCGCCGGAGTGGCGAATGCCAACAATAAAAAAAACGATAAAACCAACCATTAATGCCAAGCTTAATCCTATTAACCAAGTGGCAATTAAGCCGCTACCCAATGCTGCTAGCATCCCGGCCGTGGTGCGCCCGAGAGCGGCCGACATAAAGAAGCCGGCCAATAAACCACCGAGTAAGATGATCATGAACAATCCCTCCTCGGCTGGGGGGCTGGTTTCTGTATATTGCGGTGCTGGTAAAGGCTCACCTGCGATTAGCTTCATCAGCTGATCAATTCCCGCATCGATGCCACCAGCAAAGTCACCTGCTTTAAAGTAAGGCGTTATGATCTCCGCAATTATACGTTTAGCAAAAGCATCGGGAATTGCGCCTTCTAAGCCATAACCGACCTCGATGCGTAGTTTGCGATCATCTTTGGCAACGATAAGAATAACACCGTCATCGACTTGTTTTCGGCCAATTTTCCATGCCTCCGCAACCCGAATGCTAAATTGAGCGATGTCTTCAGGCTGGGTTGTAGGAACAATTAATACCGCAATCTGGCTACCTTTTTGTGCTTCAAACGCAGCGATCTTGCTTTCTAAGGCATTCAATTGAGTAGCACCCAGGGTTGTGGTCAAATCCGTGACGTGCTGAACTAATCGAGGGATTTCAACCTGCGCTGACAGTGTGGATAACCACAACAACAAAAGAAAACCGAGTCCATAACGGACTCGGTGTTTTAAAGACGACAAAATCTTACTGAGCTGGTGTTGAAGCTGGGGCCGGCACAGGTAAGGCAGGCGCGGATACGGGAGGTAAAAGCGTAGCCGGCGCTGGCGTTTGAGCCGCAGGTGCTGTCGTGCCGAAGTCAACTTTGGGCGGTACTGCAATCGCTTGTTCGTTTTCAACGGTAAAACTCGGTTTGGTTTTATGGCCAAACAGCATTGCTGTTAGATTAGTTGGGAAAGAGCGTACTATGATGTTGTAGCCTTTCACCGACTCGATGTAGCGGTTACGCGCCACGGTAATTCGATTCTCAGTACCTTCTAACTGCGCTTGCAAGTCACGGAATTGAGCATCCGCCTTTAACTGCGGATAAGCTTCACTAACTAACAATAATCTTGAGATGGCACTGGTCATTTGCCCTTGCGCGGCAATAAATTTTTTGAAAGCTTCTTCGTCGTTGACTAACTCAGGTGTTGCTTGCATAGAGCCAACTTTCGCTCTAGCTTCGGTAACTTGAGTGAGTACATCTTTTTCATGAGCGGCATACCCTTTGACTACATTGACTAGATTGGGAACCAGGTCAGCGCGACGTTGGTATTGGTTTAATACTTCGGCCCACGAGGATTTGATGGTCTCATCGGAAACCTGTAAGTCGTTATAGCCGCATCCGGATAAAGTTAACAGCGTTAATGCAATAGTCAGCCACTTAAACATGGTCATACTCTCTTAATGTTTGATTGATAGAAAATGCTGGTTATTCAAGCACCTCTACCAACTGTATTATAAACCTTTGATCTTTTCCAGTACTTCTTCAGCATGGCCTTCGTGGTTGACCCCGTAATTTACGTAGACTAAGACACCAGATTTATTGATAACAAAAGTAGAGCGCAGAATAGCCATGCTTTTAACACCATTTTTTTCTCGTTCCCGCCATACGTTATAAGCTTCGCAAAGTTCACCGTTTACGTCGGCCAGCAAGATGACCTTCAAGCCGTATTTGTTTATAAAATCAACGTGGCTTGAGCAGTTGTCCTTGCTGACACCAATAACCACAGTATCCAGTTTCGAAAATTCTTCGGCCAACTTGGTGAAGTCATTGGCTTCAATAGTGCAACCCGGGGTGTCGTCTTTAGGATAAAAATATAACACGACGTTTTTTTCGCCGGCAAAGTCAGACAAACTCACTAGTTGGTTACGTTCATTGAGTGATCTGAATTGTGGTGCTGTTTGTTGTAGTTCTAACATGATAAACCTCACATAGGATTAAAAAGACTAACTTTTCGGATACGGACTGATAAGGTGCCCTAGAGCTTTATACTGGGATTATCCGTTCAGTCTGTGGCTGAATAGTTAATAAATGGGTTTTAGCGTAAAAAACGTCCGCCACTAATATCCAACAAGGCGCCATTCATGTGTGACGACATATCGCTGGCAAGAAATAACACTGCACTCGCGACTTCTTCAGCATAAGTGTTGCGGCCTAAAGGAGTTTGCTTGCGGTAGTTTTCCATCATTTCTGGAGTTGAATGGATTTGATGATGTTGAGTTTCCACTGTTCCTGGCATGATTGAATTGGTTCTAACTTCAGGAGCCAGTTCTTTGGCTAAGGTGTGGGTAAATACCATCAACCCACCTTTAGCGGCAGCATAAGCGCCGCCGCCATTAGCGCCGCCTGTTTGTACTGATAGTGAAAGCAGATTAATAATGCGACCACTCCCGGTAGCGCGCAAATGGGGTGTCGCGCGTTTGGTTAATAAAAAGGCGCTGGTAAGGTTAATATCCAGAGATTTTCGCCAATTTTCTAGAGTGCAATCTTCTAGCTTCGCTCGTTTCACCAAGCCACCGCTATTGTTTACTAAAATATCTAAGCGGCCTGTTTGTGCAACAAGTTTATCAATTACGTTATTTGCTTCAGATTCATTAGTCAAATCTGCAGGTAACAACATAGCTTGACAGTTTATTGCCTCCAGTTCATTTAACAAGGCTTCAGCACCGGCTTTGCTACTGTAATAGTGAATGCCGATAAAAGCGCCTGCTTTAGCTAATGCTAAGGCCGAAGCTCTGCCAATACCAACACCTGCGCCACTGATTAAAGCGACTTTACCCGATAAATTTAATGATTGTTCCGGTACCATGCTGATACTCCTGAAAGTGGGTTAAATTGCTAGTTATTGCCGCTGGGTTTTTTGTATGTATCCGTCTGTTATTGAATAAACGCTCGGTGTCGCGTTGAAGTTCTTTACCCCATTTAAACATTGAATAGAACATATCACCTTAATTAACCTCTAATCTACCATTTTATTTTTACTGGATTTTCTGAGCGATTCACCTGGACGTCAAACAAATTTATCTGGTCAATAAGTTAACCCGTTAACAGACTTGATTTTTTCTTTGCGAGAGTAATCACAAAAGCTTTTACTTGCTCTAGGTATCTTATTTTTAGTGGCCTATAGTCTTACTCGTCGCCCGATGAGCGGGGATACAGCTATTTTTCTTTATTAAGTTGAGAGTGTGAGATGAGTGATTTTCAAAGAGATGTTTTAATTGGCGTTATGTTTGTTGGTGGAATTTTCGGGTTTATTTCCGGAGAATTTGTGTTTTCAACGCTGCTGTTCGCGATTGCGGCCATCAGTAGTAGTATCAGTATGAGTAAGCAGCCTGAGTAACGAGGTAAAGATTGGAGTGTCACTGCGTTCAGCTAGCGACACTCCCACACTGCAAGCAGATTTAATGTTGGGTTCTGCGCTATAAAATGCTTTCGCTCTGTTGCTAAGCAGAAGACGTGAGCAAGCACTTGATTCTCTAAATTAATCTATAAAATAAAATTGTATATTGATGCTTTGTTGATTGATTATTGAAAAATGTCAATGTCTGTGCGACACTTTTCTCACAATCACGCATTTTAGTCGTTAGGCATAGCCGATGGCTGCCAATCAATAAAGATTAATCGTAAGTATGGATGAGCCCCGAGATCAGTTGTTGAGTAGCAATTTTGAAAACCCATCACGCGCCTTATTTGAGGGGGCGGCGGTGGCCAGCTTGTTGTTGGATGAATCTGGATTCTTCGATTGTAATAATGCCGCATTACTATTATTTAAAAGCCCCAGTCGCGAGGCGATCTTTCGGCAGCATCCCAGTGCCTTATCCCCTTTGATACAACCTTCTGGTAGAGATTCATTAAGCTTAGCTAACGAATACATTGCTAAAGCATATCAGCACAATACCCTAAAATTTGAATGGTTGCATAAGCGTTTCGACAATACCGTCTTTCCCGCACAAATCGTACTAAACACTGTGCAATTCAATGGAAAAAAGATTATTGAAGCCACAGTGATTGATGTTTCTTTGCTTAAACAGGCAGAGCAGGAATTACGTATCGCCGCAATAACGTTTGAGTTGCATGAGGGTATTTTAGTTACCGATAACCACGGCATTATAGTTCGGGCTAATCATGCTTTTTGCCAAAAATTAGGCTACAGCGTAGAGGAATTAACGGGAAAATCGCCTGAGTTTTTTCACTCAGGTCGACATGATAAAGATTTTTACCAAGCCTTGTGGGATACGTTGGTTGCTAATGGCTTTTGGCAGGGTGAAATATGGAATCGTCATAAAGACGGCGATTTATATGCGCAATGGCTAACCATTTCCAGCGTTAAATCACCCGAGGGTCAAATCTCACACTATATCGGCATTTACTCTGACCTTGCAGAGTCTGGTGCAGCAGAATCGGCTATTTATCAGTTTGCTTACTACGATGCACTCACCAATCTGCCTAATCGGCGATTGCTGTTGGATAGAATCGAACAGGCTATGATCGCCTGTAAACGGACTTCTTTTTACGCCGCTATTATTTATCTGGATTTGGATAATTTTAAGTCACTAAACGATACCCGTGGACATAGTGTTGGAGATCAGCTATTGGTTCAAGTTGCAAAGCGTCTACAGTTGATGGTTCGTGAGGGCGACACAATTGCCCGTATGGGTGGTGACGAGTTTGTCATACTTTTGGAGAACCTTAGTAACGACAGTAGTATGGCAATTCATCAAGTGGAACAAATCACTGAGAAACTGATTGAATCAATCGCCGCACCTTATGATTTACAGAGAATAGCTTTTAATTGTGCGGCCAGTTTTGGCGTGCGGTTATTTAATCAGCAGGATCATTCTGTTGAAAAATTGCTAAAACAGGCCGATCTTGCTATGTATGAGGCCAAACGTGCGGGTGGAAATGCAATCCGCTTCTTTAAGCCGCAAATGCTGGCTTCATTAAATAAGCGAACTCAGATGCAGAGCGATCTTTATGACGCAATAAAATACCTGCAACTTTCGCTGCACTATCAAATTCAGGTCAATGACCAGAAGGGTATAGAGGGTGTTGAAGCACTATTACGATGGCAGCATCCCATTGAAGGCTTGGTGTTGCCAGGCATATTTGTTGCGCTCGCCGAAGAAAGTGATCTTACCTTTTTGTTAGGGGCCTGGGTTCTGGAGACTGTATGCTTGCAGTTAAAAATATGGCAAAAAGACCCGCAGATGGCCAACTTGATCGTGGCGGTCAACATGACTGTTCGGCAGTTTAACCAGCCGGGATTCGTTGCACAAGTTGAGCGATTAATAACTGAATATGAGATTAATCCTAAGCAGCTACGGTTTGAATTAACTGAAAGCCTGTTACTTGCCGATACTGACGATGTGCTCAATAAAATGTATGAGTTGAAAGCATTGGGCATTCGGCTTTCGATGGATAATTTTGGGACCGGTTTTTTATCTTTATCTCACCTAAAGCAACTGCCATTAAGCGAGCTAAAAATTGATCGTTCTTTCGTTGAAAACATTACAACAAGTGCCGGCGATGCAGCCATAGCGAAAACCATTGTCAATATGGCTGAAAATTTACATCTTAACGTGATTGCCGAAGGTGTCGAAACTCTGGAACAGGCTAAATTGCTAAGGCAACTCGGTTGCCATCGCTACCAAGGTTACCTATATAGTAGGCCGCTGGCTTTGGATGCCTTTGAGGGTTTGGCGCACAAGTATTACCAGTAAAGGAATGGGCTTGAATGCGAAGCACTGTTGATCGCCTGCAATTTATGGAACGCAGCAACACAGAAGTCGATGCGTTCCTTATTGCCCAAGTTATTTTTTGGTCATAAAAAAATAGATTTGGTTACATTCCAAAACCAAGTTAGGCAACTCCTTTTTTACCGCGACACAATCTTCGGTTCTAGTTCTTCCAGGTGCAATCTGCTTGCGGAGTTTGCCATTTTCAATGCTGTAATTTAATGAGGAACGCATTTCAGATATTCTGGCATGCGCGTTAGTATCATTTGAAAGACCTTCGATTGTGCCATCCTTATGGAAAGTCCAAGTGGACTTTAGCTCCTTTTTTCCGCGGCCTTCCAACGTGATAGCTTCTGCGTTGATTTGCCATTCGCCTAACAATTCTTCCTGAGATAAGGGAATTTCCGCATTTGTCGTACTAGCAAAAGTAATAGAGAGTAAAAACAAGGTAGTTTTGATTAGCATAGCGAGCCTTTATTGTTATGTGTGTGGAGCTCAGACTATAGCACAATCGAAAGTGTATCCATCAACTGGACAATGATCTTATGGCTTGTGCATGAACACCTAGTCGATATAGTTTATAATCCAACCCTCAATTTACAGTTTTCACCAGCCGCATTTTTTCTGATCGGCTAGACCTGGATTAAATACACACCATGCAAGAAATAAATCCAATAAAAAATAAAATAGCTGATTTAAAAGGACGAGGAGAATCGCTTAGGGGGTACCTTTGACTTCGACACCAAAAGCGAGCGATTAGTAGAAGTTTTGCGCGAACTGGAAAATCCTAAAATTTGGGATAACCCGGAACAAGCCCAGTCATTGGGTAAAGA
This sequence comes from Methylococcales bacterium, assembly GCA_965247565.1. Lineage (GTDB taxonomy): Bacteria > Pseudomonadota > Gammaproteobacteria > Methylococcales > Methylomonadaceae > CBDFHF01. The sequence goes on from CBDFHF010000002.1 coordinate 146,041, forward strand.
GCGTGGGCAATTGGAAACGGTCGTCAACACCATAACCCAGTTAGAACAGGGCTTACGTGATGCCGAAGAGCTATTGGTGATGGCGATTGAAGAAGAGGATGAAGAAACTGTTGATACCGTTGTCGACGATTTAGCTTACCTTGAACAAAAAGTGGCCGCTCTGGAATTCCGGCGCATGTTCTCTGGAGAAATGGACGCAAACAATGCCTTTTTAGATATTCAATCGGGTTCCGGTGGTACCGAAGCGCAGGATTGGGCTTCAATGATTGAGCGTATGTATTTGCGTTGGGGTGAAAGCCGGGGGTTTAAAACCGAACTCATTGAGGAATCGCCAGGCGATGTAGCGGGCATCAAAAGTGCGACCATTCGCTTTGAAGGCGAATACGCATTCGGCTGGTTACGAACTGAAACTGGCGTGCATCGCTTAGTCAGGAAATCTCCATTCGATTCCGGCAATCGCCGCCATACCTCATTTGCATCAGTGTTTGTTTCACCCGAAATTGATGACGATATTGACATAGACATCAACCCTGCTGATATTCGGGTGGATGTTTATCGCGCCAGTGGCGCCGGTGGACAGCACATCAACAAAACCGAATCCGCCGTGCGTATGACTCATAATCCTACGGGTATCGTCGTGCAATGCCAAAGCGACCGTTCGCAACATAAAAACCGTGATACGGCGATGAAGCAATTAAAAGCCAAGCTCTATGAGCTGGAAATTCGCAAACGGTCAGAAACCCAGCAGGCCTTGGAAGATAGCAAGTCCGACATCGGCTGGGGTAGCCAGATTCGCTCATATGTGCTGGATCAATCACGGATTAAAGATTTGCGTACCGGTGTAGAAACCGGCAACACTCAAGCGGTTTTGGATGGGGATTTGGATCAGTTTATTGAGGCGAGTTTGAAGAGTGGGTTGTAAGCAACCGGCATAAATAAGTTTGAACTTGAACGATTAGCAGCCATTAGAATTAAAGAGGCAGAAATTTTATTGGCTGCTGATTGTTATCATGGTGCCTACTATTTAGCAGGGTATGCCCTAGAGTGCGCTCTGAAAGCGTGTATAGCCAAGCAAGTTAAAGAATTTGATTTTCCTGACAAAAAACTTGCGAATGATAGTTATACGCATAAACTTGCTAACTTAGTTATTACGGCTGGTTTAAAGTTAGATCTATCCGAGCAAGAGAAGATAAATGAAGAGTTTAAATTAAATTGGGCAGTTGTTATTGAGTGGTTCGAGGAATCCCGTTATGAATGTGCCATTACAAAAAATGAAGCGCATAACCTTTTTACTGCAATTACCGATAATGAATCAGGAATACTGCCGTGGCTAAAGAAATATTTATGACGCAATGGTTTTCTGAACAAATGCTTTTAGCGGGTGAGTCTTTAATAAACAGATTGGACGAAACAAATGCAAAAGTACAAGCCGCGTTTTGGCTGTTAGATGCCGAAGATAAAACTTGGAAACTTATAATAGTTTCTCCACTCGTTGAAATTGAAGGGCCAAGAAATTATTACCGGCGCATTAACAATATTAACGAGTCGGCAAAACCTGATGAAGATGTGATTGCATTACACGATATTAGTGTTAGCAATACCGATAACCGCATAGTTAAGGCGATGAAACGTAGCGTATTAGGCAACGCATTACTTGGAAATAATAGGCTCGGCAGAAATACGCTAGGAGGGGTTTATATTGAAGATATGTATCTTTATCGAATGGACTGGGAGTCCCTTGATCAAACACTCAAAACGGCAAACGAAAATAAATTATCTTCGCTGTATCCTTAGCAAATTAGTAGACTAAACAAGTCTCTAATTCTAATTTTTATTAATCCAATGGCGCAGTTGCGTTATTTTCATCATTCAAATTATCTAAACATGTCAGAAATACAGCAAGACGAACAAGAACAAATCAAACAACGCCGCGGCAAGTTAAATGAGTTGCGCGAAAATGGCGGCATTGCTTTCCCGACCGACTTTCGCCGCAATGTGGTGGCGGGTGAACTTTTGGCCGAATATGGTGAAAAATCCAAAGAAGAATTAGAAGCGGAACCGGTAAGGGTAAAGCTGGCGGGCAGAATGATGACCCGCCGGGTGATGGGCAAGGCTAGTTTTGCGCATATTCAGGATATGTCCGGCAAAATTCAGCTTTATGTTACTCGTGATGTTTTGCCGGAAGGCTTTTACAACGAACAATTTAAAAAATGGGACATCGGTGACATTATCGGCGCGGAAGGTGTGCTGTTCATTACTCAGACTGGCGAGTTGAGCGTCAAAGTCGACGACATTCGCCTATTGACCAAAGCCTTGCGACCGTTGCCGGAGAAATTCCATGGCATCGCTGATCAAGAAATCAAATACCGGCAGCGTTATCTGGATTTGATTATGAGCGAGCAATCGCGTAACACGTTTTTAATCCGCTCAAAAATCGTCACTTACATTCGCCAGTTTTTAATTGACAGGCAGTTTTTGGAAGTGGAAACGCCAATGATGCAAGTGATTCCCGGCGGCGCTACGGCGCGGCCATTTACCACGCATCATAATGCTTTGGACATGGATATGTTTCTGCGTATTGCTCCTGAGTTGTACTTAAAACGGCTTGTGGTAGGCGGTTTTGAACGGGTGTTTGAAATTAATCGAAACTTTAGAAATGAAGGACTATCCACCCGCCACAACCCAGAATTTACCATGCTGGAGTTTTATCAAGCTTATGCGGAATATCACGATTTAATGGATTTAACCGAAGCCATGTTACGCGGTATTGCAGTAGAAGTTTTGGGGCAAACAGTGGTTACTTATCAAGGTGAGCAATACGATTTTGGCAAACCCTTTGATCGAATGACCGTAGTTGAATCAATCCTGCACTTTAATCCCAACTTGACCATCACTGATCTTGAAACCCGCGAGGCGGCAGTTAAAGTAGCAGAAAGCCTGCGCATTCCGGTTAAAGAAGGTTATGGCTTAGGCAAAATTCAAATCGAAATTTTTGAAAAAACCGTGGAAAGTCGCTTGATGAATCCTACCTTCATTACCGCTTATCCGGTTGAAGTGTCGCCACTGGCGCGGCGAAATGATGAAAACCCGCATGTGACCGATCGATTTGAGTTTTTTGTCGGCGGCCGCGAAATCGCTAATGGTTTTACTGAGTTAAATGATGCGGAAGATCAGGCCGCGCGCTTCCAAAAACAAGTGGAGGAAAAAGAAGCTGGCGATGATGAGGCTATGCACTTTGATGCAGATTACATTACGGCCTTGGAACACGGCATGCCACCAACGGCAGGAGAGGGCATCGGTATCGATCGGTTAGTCATGTTATTTACGGATGCACCGTCTATTCGGGATGTATTGTTGTTTCCACATATGCGGCCGAAAGCCTGAGCCGTCGGAACAGAGATTGCACTTAGATCGTTGTTAATTTTTCGGTACGAAGTTTAGGATATGGATCTGCGTATTCCTAATGCGCTACATGGTGTAAACGTCATGTAGCAAAAACCAGTCATGATAGTTTGGGTTTGAACTAATGCAAATAATCACTGTGACCAGACTCAATGCATGAAAAAACAATTTAACCAATCCTTTCGCACACGGCTTTGGCAAGCAATCGCGGCCATTGAGCAGCAATCTCAGGTTGAAGTTGTCGTTATCATCCGCGACGCTAGTGAAAGTTATGATGACATTCCTTTATCTTGGGCAGTTGCCGCAGCTTTTTTAAGCTTTAGTTATGTCATGTTTGTTCCCGATTTGTTTGAAGATTTGGTGATTTACTTTGCGCCCATTGCTGCTTTTGGTCTAGCTTGGTTACTCGCTAGGGTTCCTGCGCTAAAACGCTTAAGTCTTTCCCGCAAACGCATGCAGAAGAATGTGGAAATCATGGCGCGGGCATTGTTTCAAAAAGGTGGAATTCATCACACTCAAGCTAAAATCGGGGTATTGATTTATTGCTCGCTATTCGAGCGAATCGTCTATGTAGTACCAGATCGCGGTGCGGCTGCGGCTTTACCTGCTGAGGAATGGATCACGATTACAACTGATTTGCAACAAATTTTTGCAGCTAGACAGCCTGGAGAAGCTTTGCTTGAACAGCTGGCTAAACTAAAACCTGTATTTAATCGCTATATTCCGCCTGTCGTTGATGATCTAAAAGAACTGGCCGATGATTTAGAGATTAATCTATGAAAAGCATTGCCGGCGTTGTTTTTTCTCTGTTGCTATTGCTGGGGTTGCAAGCTGACTTTAGCTTCAATACAGCCCAGGCCAGACCCGGTGGAGGGCATTCCAGTTCTTCTCATTCTTCTTCCCGCGGTTCATATCGATCCAGTCCGCGATCTTCAAGTAGATCATCTGGAAGCCGGTCAACCGGTGGCGGCTATTCGTATGGCCCGTCATGGGGTAATACCACCACCTACCGCAGTAACGGACAAATCTCCATGAGTGAAGCAGAGTTCTTTTTTATGCTGCTGGTATTCGCAATATTTATTATTGTATTGGTTAATATGCGCCGTGGCAGGCAAGATAGCATTTATTCTGCACCGACCAGCATGGTCAAGAATTGGCAGAGCGAACAGTTGGCTAATGAGTTTGAGCGTTTTAAACAACTGGATCCAAATTTCTCAAAAATTTTATTGCTGGATTTTGTGCATTCGCTCTACTGTAAGTTTTACAGTTATACAGGGCAGACTGAATTCAGCTATCTTAACCCGTTCCTCAGTTCGGAGTTACAAAGCTACGGGCAGGCGTCTTTGTTGGCAGCGACTATTGATGAAGTAGTCATTAACGGTATCCATTGGCAAGAAATTAATCTGAATAATCCGCGACAAGACAGCATTGTGCTGGTTATTGATGCTAATTACACCCAGCATTTGCAGGGCAAAAAATACCCGATATACCGTGACAGAACGCTGGCAACTGTGTCGCCAGAAAGGCTTGCTTTTCTCAAGAACCCAAAAAAATGCAGTCCTTAAGTTGCCCGTATTGCGCTAGCACCAGCGCATTTTAACGATGCGGATGGTGAAATGCCCTTATTGTAAAAATATTCTGCATCAGGGCGAAGCTCAATGGTATCTAAACCAGCGAGCTGTGATTCAAATGTGTGTTCTAGAAGCCACCGATTTGGTGACTTACGCCCAAGAAGTTGTGCGACGAATTAATCACTATAAAAGCGCCGGATTTACCGGAACAGCTCCAGCAATTTCAACAATTGCATCAATTAGACAATTGGGATGTTTTCTGGCAAAGCTGTTGCACTCAAATTGTGCAAAGCTATTTTATAGAAATTTACCGGCATTGGAGTTCCCGTAATTGGGACGGTGTAAGACATTTACTTTCTGATCGCTTATACGAAGCCAACCAATTCTGGACTGATAGATACCAACAACAAAATTGGTTTAATCGATTGGAGAATCTAAAGATCGAGCGGGTTATTCCGGTTAAAGTTGAGCTGGATAAGTTTTATGAAGCCATTACGGTAAGAATATTCGCCAGCTGCTACGACTACACGGAAGATGCCCAAGGTAAGCTAATTGGTGGCTCCAAACGACAATTACGGCATTACAGTGAATACTGGACTTTTGTCAGGCGTATTGGTGTTGACAACGTATCAGCCGATTTTAACCTATCCCAATGTCCACATTGCGGCGCACCCGCCGACAAAATGGGTCAAGCGGGTGAATGTGGTTATTGCGGCTCTAAAATCAGTACTGGCGAATTTTCTTGGGTATTGTTTTTAATTATGCAGGATGATGTGTATAGCGGCTGACTAAAACGGGTAGACTAAAAACATTCAGGCAATATGTTAAAAAGCCACGCAGTTAGTCGACTGATTTTTCTATATAATTTTTAGACATTGCTGGTCTAATTTATCCGGCGTTAAGGTATCATGTTTCGACAATCAGTCTGAGACTGAACGAAAGTCCGAAACGGGCGGAACAATGCCATCGGTTTTTCGGATTTCATTACCGAATTATGGCTAACATGAACAAAGCTAACAGAATTTTATTCGCCGGTGATCCGCACGGAAATTTTAAGCCATTGATTGCGGCTGTTCGTAAACATAGGCCAGAAGCCGTAGTGCTGCTTGGTGATTATGATTTAGAAAGACCGCTGGAAGTCTATTTGGAAGAAATTATGGACTTAACCCAAATCTGGTGGATTGCTGGCAATCACGATTTTCAGTCGCCCAGCAAACATGAGAATTTATTTTATTCCGCACTGGCCGGCAATGATCTGCATTTAAAAGTCACCGATATAGCTGGACTGAGAATTGCCGGGTTAAGTGGTATTTTTCTTGGACGGATTTGGTATCCACCACATCCACCGAAATGGCACAGCAAAAAGCATTATTTAGATAATCAACCACACGCTGGGCACTTAGGTATAACACTGAAGTGTAAATCGGCTATTTGGCACGATGAGTTTGAGGCATTAAAAACATTAAAAGCGGATATTTTGGTTAGTCATGAAGCCCCTAAGTCTCACCGACATGGTTTTCATGCGATTGGAGAATTGGCAGAAGCTATGGGGGTCAAAACGGTATTCCATGGGCACTTGCATGAAAATTACGCCGGTTTTATTAAAAAAGGTATCAGAGTATATGGTGTTGCTGATGCTGCAGTTGCGGACTTATTGGGTAACACATTCAAGGATGATAGTTAAACTAAGACAGCTATACATTTTGGTTTTAATCAGTTAATTCCTAGTTGCTCTGTCTTTTATCGCGCTGGGATGCCGAATCAACATAGAAAACTTGCCGCGGTTTTTATTCAGCCAGCCACGCACTTCGATCGATTTGCCGGAATAGCTGTTTGCATCGGGAAATAAGTCCAGCCATTCGCGTTCAATACGCGCCTCAAATTGGCTGGAGAAGGTCAAGTAAACAGATTTTTTGGTTTGCCGAACATTCTCAACTTTCCCATATATGCGCATCCAACCAGTGCGGCCTTGATTGGTTATCCTGCTCACTGGAATCGGTGCATATTCCGAGCGTTGCCAGATACCGCGCCCGCTTTGTTCAGCCTCGTTTTGTGCATTTACCAGTTCATCAACAAATAACAGATTAGGCGGATAAATACTGATTTCTGCCAAACCGGCAGCAACCAGTTGCCGATTGATGTGGTCTTTATTTTCAGTAAACACATGTGCTAGGGTTCTGCCATATTTGTCGGTTTTTTCCACATCATGTATCAAGCGGACTTTTTGGTTTTTTAACTTCTGAGTTAACCAGCGCTTGGCTTCATCACCACCCGCATCAGCCTGTTTGTCCCAGTGTTGTACTTCGGGGGTGTTGATGCCCAACAAGCGGATTTTAGTGCCGTCATATAATTCGATGGTATCGCCGTCGTACACTTTTTTAACCGATAAAAAACGGTAGCTGTGTTTAATTTTAAGTGGTTTTGCGTCCTGTGTGGTTTTGTCTGAGTAATGCCTGTTGCCGTTCGCATCTTTCCATTCGTAGACGGTTTGTTCAGCGCAAGCACTCAGGCAGAACAATAAAAGTACTAGAACTTTAATTAACACAATGCTAAATTTTTTGGAGTTGATTAGAAAAAAGTTGATGGGCGAGCAAGCTTAAATAAGCTATAGCCAAGCTCAATACGATAAGGTTGTCTCCCAGTTTAGAATAAGGTGTTGATCCTGTCATAGGTGTAACAGTGCCGGTGAGAACTGTGGTAGTAAATAATGGTGCTTGTTGTACCACTTTGCCGTCGGCAGCAATAATTGCTGTGATGCCAGTATTGGTCGAACGCAATAAAAAACGACCCGTTTCCAGTGCCCGCATTCTGGCTATTTGCAAATGCTGGTGTGGTTCTATGGAATCCCCAAACCAGGCATCATTGGTTACATTAACTAGATAAGCGGCATTAGGTTCGGCCTGAATGCCAAAAGCATCTTCATAACAGATGGACGTGATAAACGGGTAACCGCCTGCTTGAAGTAAGGGCTGATTGGCTGTGCCGGGTTGGAAGATGCCTAAACGCATAGTAAATAGGCTAAGCACATAACCTGACAATGGTTGCCAAGGCAAATACTCGCCGAACGGTAGTAAATGTTTTTTATGATAAGTGCCTTCGGACGTGCCCAGTGTGATGACCGCATTATATTTTTTATCTTGTGGCATCTCGTGAATCGGAACGCTGATAATTAAATCGGTATGATGTTGTTTGGCGGCATTTCCCAAGGGGCGCAGAAAATCGGTATAGACTTCATCCAAAAAAGCAGGAATTGCCGACTCAGGCCACACAATCACCTGCGAATCCCAATGCGCTTCGGTTAAAGACTGATAGCTGGCCAGGGTTTTTAAACGGTTTTTGGGTCGCCATTTTTGATCTTGACTGACGTTGCCTTGAATCATTGACACTTTAAAGGGTTGTCCGGCCGGAACTGTCCAGTGAATAGGTTGTAAAATAGCACCGCCGCTCCACAAACAAGTCAATGCGGTGATGACTAATCCAGAGCGCTTTTTGTCATAGACTAAACTCGCAATGGTCGATGCGGTTAGCGCCAATAAAAACCCGGTTCCGTAAGCGCCCAGTAAAGGCATGTAGCCTGATAACGGCGTGTCCAGTTGCGAATACGCTCCGAGCAACCACGGAAAACCATTCAATATCCCATAACCCCGCAGATATTCGAACAATATCCACAGTAGTGCCGTGCTGATAATCCATAACAAGGGTGATCGTGGTGCAAACTTTACCGATAGCCATCCGGCTAAAGCAGGAAACAAAGCCCAAAACCCAATAAACAAACACGTCAACACCCCAGAACCGACCACACCGCCGCCACCAAAGTCATGCATGCTCACATAAACCCAGGAAACTCCAATTCCAAACAAGCCTGCGCCAAATAAAAAACCTCTGAGTAAGGCTCGCTTGGCGCTAACGCCTCGCCAGGATAAAAACAGAAAGCTCAGTGCAACAATAGCCAAATAGGCATGATTAAAAGGCGCAAAGGCTAAGGCGAATAAAATGCCTGCGACAGTAGCAAGACAATCAATTGTTCGATTGTGAGTAAAGGGCATGCATTAGCTGATAGGTGTATGAAATTTGTGGCAATCATACAGGAGAGTGCATTTATTGGCAGATCTTGATGCCAGTCAATTTTTTCAAAATTTAGAAAAAGACGCTTTGCTCAAAATAAAAAACTGAAGTGAATGCTTACACAATAATCAGCTATTACTGAAGGCAAACGAATGTTCAAAAGTGTCAGAAAATTTAACAATACTCTTCCATAGTTTTACTAAGAGCAACAAGTTGTTTTGCGTTTTTTGAGTAAACTTTATGTAAATACTTTAGATGAATGCGTCAGTATTTTTTACACTATTTTGATTAATAAACGGTTATCGACATTTATTTCTCATCAATAGAGATTAATAAAAACGGATTGTGTAATTGTCAGCATAGTTTACAAGTTATGATGGTAATGGAAGTGGCTAGCCAAAAAAAGCGATTTTTTTCGGCAAAGAAGAGCTAGGCAACTCAAAACTTCAACTGCTTTGTGTTATTGCTAGCCATGGAAAATAAGTAAAGTTTGGTTCTCCGTACACGAAAAAAATAGTCGGTGTTACTTGATTATTAAAAGAAATCTAAATCCTACAGCCATGTAAGATTTCACCCAATAGTCACAATGATTAAAAATTCAATCTCTGCCGTTTGCAGCGAGTTTGGACGCTCAAGTAGCGCTTTTAATTAAAACTTTAAATTTGGCTTAATATTTGCTTATAAGAAAAACGGCGGAAGAAAACCCTTCGCCTTCTTGGGGATTTTTATTCGGTAGCCCAAGTCAATCATCTTAACCATCGAAGTATGCATGCAAAAAGGAACTAAAGTATGAAGATAAGTCAATTAAGCAAAGCAATATCGTTTATTTTGTTTTCAGGTACAGCTGTAATCGCACCCCAATCTTCTTGGGCAACAAACACAACACAAAATGGCTCCGCTGGTAACAATGGCGCATCCGGGATTGCAGGAAACCCAGGCACAAATGGTGCTGACGGCACAGCGGGCGGAAATGCCACTGCGAGTGCTAATACAACAGTGCAACAAACTAACAGTGCTACCGCTAATGGCGGTCAAGGTGGCGCCGGCGGAAACGGCGGCGATGGTGACCAGCCCGGTGCGAACGGTGGTAATGGCGGTAACGGTGCAAAAGGTGGAAATGCTACAGCAACAGCAACTACTAGCCGTAGCAATGCTGCGGAAACATCGACGTCTGCTACGGCAAGTGCGGGGGCAGGTGGTTTAGGTGGATACCGTGGAGCAGGAAACGCCCCAGGTACTGACGGAATCAGCGGTAGTTCAGGCGTGGGCGGCAATGCTTCTACTACCGCTTCGTCAACCCAACTTGGTGCCGGCGCTAGCAGTGCTACCACCAGTTCTAGTGGCGGTACGGGGGCGAATTCCTATTACAATAACGGTTTCAGTAGTAATGGTGGCACTGCTAACGCTTTAGCGACTGCAATAACCAACGGCAGCGGTGCAACCAATGCGAATGGCTATGCTTATGGCGGTGCCGGCGGCTATTCTTATGCCGGTAATGCCGGGAATGGCGGGGCAGCCACCAGCAGCAGCACAGGCACCGCCAATGGTAATAGTGCTGTTTCAGTTAACGATGCAGTGTATGGTGGGCTTGGTGGCCATTTATACGACAACACAGGAAACGGTGGCAATGGCGGTGCAGCCAGTTCGGTTGCCAATGGCTCAAACAATGGCATTCAGAGCGTTTCAGTTTACAGCCATGCAAACTACGGGCATGGTGGACAAGGGCGTGGCACAGGACAGTCGGGCGGTAATGGCGCTGTTAATTCTGCTAAAGCGACTGGGGTTTCTACAGGCGGCGGCACTGTTAATGTCGGGGCTTATCAATACGGCGGCAACGGTGGTGATGGTGTCAACGGCGCTAACGGTGGCAGTGGTGCGGATTCAACTATGCACAATGCCGTCAGTGGCTCAACCAGTGGCAGTTTAACATTAACTCAACAGGCTTTTGGTGGTTCAGGTGGTAGTAGCACTGGCGGATTGGTCGGTAAAGCAGGTAAGGCAACTTCAACGTTATCAGCAACCAACACCGGCAGTAGTAGCTTAAATACCACAGCGAATGCCACTGGCGGTGCCGGCGGATACAACTATGGCGGTAACTCGGTCGCAGCGGGCGGCGACGCCAATGCCAGCAACACCACAGCCGGTATTGGTGATGGGCATACTATTTATGCTTACGGTAATGCTTATGGAGGTGCTGGTAGTCTTGTAAACGGAGGAACGGCCGCAGGTGCCGGTGGAAAAGCGACTAGCAGTACCATTGGTCATGCGGCGGGTGACAGTTATGTTACCGTAAACGATACGGCTAACGGTGGTGCTGGCGGCTATACTTATAACGTAGCTACTGGCGGAAATGGTGGCGCTGCAGTGTCTTCGGCTGAAGGCAGTAATGTGGGCAGCCAGTCAGTCTACGTTTATAGCAATGCTAACGGTGGAGCCGCATCTGGATCTGGAAGTGACATGGGTGTAGGTGGTGGTGCGCAAGCTCATGCGAACGGAAGCAGCACTGCTGGTTACGTTAATGCTTATGCGGTTGCCAATGCGGGCGCTGGCTCCAATAGCTCTACTAAAGTAGCGGCTGACGCTATTTCAACCGGTGGCAATGGCTCAAATGCCAGAGCCCTTGCCAATAACCAAAATATTGCCAGTGTTGATTCAAGGGCGTATGTTGATTATGGCGTAGTCGGAACCGGTGACACAGGTGCTGCGGTAGGCCAATCCTTGCTTCCTGTAGTACCCGCTAATAAAGAAGCGGTCGCTTATGGGACTGCTCTGCCATCGGCTGCAGATGCCAATGCTCTATTGGTTGGCAGCCCGGTAAGTCAGGATTTTGATTTTGGTGGCAGCAGCCAAGCCTGGTTGATGGGTAATCTGGGTGTGTTGAATACGGCTACTGATGGAAATTTCCATAGTTATTCCAGTCAGATTTATTTTAACCTCGATACGGCAAGTTTTAGCAACCAACAAAGCTTGTTACTGGGTTTGCTCTCTCCAGTGTTTGGCGCTAGCAACCTAGGCACAAATGACACCTTGACTTTTACTATTGATTTATCGGGTGCAGGCGGTTCAACTAGAAACACCTATACCTTCGCTGATTTACAGGAAGCTACTAATCTAGGCACGCAGGATTTAGGCACATGGGCTGGCTTTGTGACTGAGAGCAATACCCAACTAGCCATTTCTTTGAGTCTGAACTTATATTCTCAAACCAATCTTTCCGGTATTGATTTTAATTATGTTCTTGGAAATTCAACCTTGGGTAGCGGTGTTAACGTACCTGTACCAGCTGCATTTTGGTTGTTTGGCTCAGCATTAGTCGGATGGGGTTTTAAACGTCGCAAATAAGCGTTCGTTTATATCTTTATCTTACAGGTGAAACAAAAAAACCGCCTTCGGGCGGTTTTTTTTCGTTCTATTAATAGGCATAAGAGGGTTTACCACGCGGTGTGACTCGTTGAGGTTAGCATTCTTGGATGATCATCCGTGCTAGCAAACAGTGTATTTGACCGGAATCCGAAATTTGGAATTCGCTATTTGATTTCTTGGCTAACATAGCCTAGGCTGAATCCATAAGCTTTGCAGGTGCATGAAAAAGTAATGCTCGGCACTGTAAATATCTTTTACAATAATAAGATTAGTGACAATATTCTTTAAAAAACACCGCTGACACCATGAAAATACTTCATATTTTAGATCACTCCATTCCTTTGCACAGCGGTTATACATTTAGAACCAAAGCTATTTTAGAGCAACAAAGAAAACTAGGATGGCAAACATTCCAGGTTACCTCTGCAAAGCATACTGTTGCCAAAGCGGATAAGGAAGAGGTCGATGGTTTCACCTTCTATCGTTCGGACCGCCCCGAGGGGTTGCTGGCAAAAATGCCTCTCATCAATCAATGGACTATCGTGCAATCGTTAGTTAAACGACTTGATGAAATTATTCCTGAGATTAAACCGGATATATTGCATGCGCACTCACCTTCATTAAATGGCTTGGCGGCATTATCGGTTGCCAAAAAATATAATCTGCCGTTGGTGTATGAATGCCGTGCATTCTGGGAAGATGCGGCTGTCGATCATGGCACCACATCGGAAGGTAGTTTGCGGTATCTCATTACTAAAATGTTGGAAACCCGTGTGTTTAAAAAAGCAGACGCGATTACCACCATTTGCGAGGGTTTGCGTGCGGATATAATGAGTCGAGGTATTCCCTCCGATAAAATTACCGTTATCCCTAATGCAGTGGATATAGAAAAGTTTTCCTACGACGACAAACCAGACACGGCGTTGCGAACTGAACTGGGATTACAGCGCGAGGTTGTGCTCGGATTTATAGGGTCTTTTTATGCTTACGAAGGCTTATTGCTATTACTGGAATCGCTACCGATCATTTTACAGAAAAACTCCAATGTGAAGCTGTTGTTGGTTGGTGGCGGACCGCAAGAACAACTCATTAAAGAAAAAGTTGCAGAGCTAGCGTTACAAGACAACGTTATTCTGACTGGCCGTGTTCCCCATGATCAAGTGCAGCGTTACTACGGGCTAGTCGATGTTTTTGTCTATCCACGTTTGTCAATGCGGCTAACCGAGCTGGTAACACCACTGAAACCTTTAGAAGCGATGGCGCAAGGTAGGCTATTGATTGCTTCCGATGTAGGTGGCCATCGAGAATTGATTCTCGATCGAAAAACCGGGTACCTATTTAAGGCTGACGATAAAAGTGCTTTGGCAGATACTGTTTTGGAGTTATTAGCTAATCAATCACAATGGGCTGGCATACGCAGAGCTGGTCGGGATTACGTGGAAAATGAGCGCAACTGGCAAAATAGTGTACAGCGTTATCAAGCGATTTACAGCGGACTATTAGCGCGTGGATAAAGTGAATAAAGACATGTGCGTGGCCTTAATTGGACCACTGCCGCCACCATTTGGCGGCATGGCAAATCAAACTAGACAGTTGCAAGGCTTGCTCGAAAATGAGGGCGTTAACGTACTGTTTGTACAAACCAACGCTCCTTATAGTAGTGAGTGGATTGGTAAGTTAGTTGGGATACGAGCTGCGTTTCGTTTGATACCTTATTTAACTAAATTATGGCGTGCCGCTGGCGAAGCGGATTGTATGCATGTCATGGCAAACTCAGGATGGTCGTGGCAGTTGTTTGCTGCCCCAGCAGTTTGGATGGGCTGGTTAAGAAAATGCCCTGTAGTTGTTAATTATCGTGGCGGAGAAGCTCAGCAATATCTTACTAATTCAATCAAATGGGTTAGACCTACGTTATCCCGAGTTAACACGCTCGTTGTGCCGTCGGGATTTTTGCAAAATATATTTGCTGATTTTAGTTTTTCAGCGCAAGTGATCCCCAATATTGTCAATCTGCAGCAATTTAAACCCAGATCCCACGTTGGTGTTAGAAATAATCAGTCCCCGCATATTGTAATTACTCGTAACTTGGAAGCTATATATGGCCTAAAGACAGCAGTGGAAGCAATCGCAATTTTGCAGAAATCTATTCCAAATGTGCAAGTTTCCATTGCCGGAAGTGGACCGCAATTGAATGAATTAATTCAGTTAATCGAGGCAAAAAAGCTTCAACCAAATATTACCTTGACCGGAAAACTAACTCCGCAGGAAGTTGCAGTTTTGTATGCCGAAGCCGATGTTATGTTGAATCCAACTACTGTAGATAACATGCCTAACTCTGTTTTAGAAGCCATGGGTTGTGGACTTCCGGTAGTGACGACTAATGTAGGAGGCATTCCCTATATTGTCACGGACAATCAAACCGCACTGTTGGTAGAGCCTAACAATCCGGAAATAATGGCAGCGAGACTGCTTCAATTATTTGAAGATCCGCAGCTGTACAAAAAATTGGCCGAGAACGGGCTAAAAGAAGTCGAGCGATACACTTGGCAAAATGTAAAACAACAATGGTTAGGGCTTTATAACCAGATGGTGACGATGTAGTTTATGGGCTTATATACAAAATTTTGTGCTAATGTCATTTTTCCGGTACATGAAGCGCTAAAAAAACATGATACCGTTCGCATCCACAAGGAAATGGAACAAAGCCAATGGCTATCTGCGGAAGCAATTAAAGACTTGCAACTTGTCAGTCTGAAAAGCTTTTTGATAGATGTACAGCAGCATGTTCCGTATTATCGGGAGTTGTTCCAGCAGTTGGATTTTGAACCGGCTGCTATTAAATATTTAGCTGATTTAAGTCGCTTACCGCTTACCGGTAAAGCCGACATTCGTGCTCATACCGAGCAACTAAAAGCGGATGATGCGGCTGGGCTGGCCCGTTTTAATACCGGCGGTTCCAGTGGTGAACCGTTAATTTTTTACATTGGCAATAAACGCGTTAGTCATGATGTCGCCGCAAAATGGCGCGCTACACGTTGGTGGGATGTCGATATTGGCGATCCGGAAATTGTCATTTGGGGTTCGCCAATCGAATTAGGCACGCAAGATAAAATAAAATTGATTCGTGATAAGTTGCTGCGAACTCTGTTGTTACCGGCCTTTGAAATGTCACCGACTAAACTGGATGGCTTTATTAAGCAAATTCGGTCAATGCGGCCGAAAATGCTGTTCGGTTATCCTTCAGCCTTAGCGCACATTGCCAGCCATGCTGAAAAAACCGGTCAAGTGCTCAATGATTTAGGTATTAAAGTTGCTTTTGTTACTTCCGAGCGCTTATACGATCATCAACGTCAAAAAATCGAACAGGCTTTTGCTTGTCCGGTTGCCAATGGCTACGGTGGTCGCGATGCCGGGTTTATTGCCCACCAGTGTCCTTCCGGCAATATGCACCTTACGGCTGAAGATATTATTGTTGAGATCATCGACAACCAAGGAAATGTATTGCCGGTCGGTGAATCCGGTGAGATTGTGGTTACACACTTAGCAACTCGTGATTTTCCATTTATCCGTTATCGCACCGGTGATGTCGGTGTGTTGAGTAACGAGACTTGCGCATGTGGTCGGGGTTTGCCGTTGCTCAAAGAAATTCAGGGTAGAGCTACGGATTTTGTGGTTGCCAAAGACGGTACGGTGCTGCACGGCTTAGCTTTAATCTATATATTAAGAGACTTACCGGGTGTGGATTCATTCAAAATCACTCAGTATGATTTACAGAACACTACTGTACAGATTGTTGCTGGCGCTGAGTACGAAAAGTCTTCAGAACAAGCTATAGAACAAGTCTTTAAGAAGCGGCTTGGCTCAGATGTCGTAGTAAAGTTTGAATACGTCACGGAAATCGCCAAAGAAAAATCTGGCAAATTTAGATATGTGATTAGTCATGTGGAAATTAAATAAAAAGGTTAAGCAATGAGTTTTTTAGCAGGTTGGGCAGAAACCGAAGTCAATACACAAACGTCAGGGCAGGTGGGTGCTAAACTTGCCGCAACCGTACCGTCCCGGATTGATGTCAATTTGGCAACTTATCCTTCAGCGTTTGCGCTGTGCTTGGCCTCCAGGCACAAAGCGTTACAGCAAGGACAGATTTTTCTGGCCGTCAACGGTTGCCATCACATAGAAAGTCAGCGTTTAGCGGAAATCATCGAAGACTATCAGCGTTTGGGTGATGATTTTATTAATAGCATCAATCAGCCTCTGACCGTCGTATTGATTGATCAAGCACAACGTAAATTGCTATTAGCCACAGATAAATTAGGGCAGCGCAATTTATATTATGCGCAAACTAAAAGTGGCATCGTATTTGGTACGAGTGCGGATAGCGTAATTGCTCATCCGGAAGTGAGCGCGGATATTTCCGAGCAAACTATTTACGACTATGTATATTTTCATCATTGCCCTAGTCCAACGACTATTTATAAGCAAGTTAAAAAGCTGGAAGGTGGGCAAATCCTTAGTTTTCAGGCTGGTAAAATAACCATTAAAACCTATTGGACGCCCACTTTTTCTGAACAGCTCGATATATCGACAGCCGAAGCCGGTAAGCAATTGCAAGAATCAGTGCAAAAGTCTGTGCAGGAATTAGCTTTGGGCGTTAATGAAACGGGCGCATTTTTGAGTGGTGGCCTGGATAGTTCCACGGTAGCAGGCGCTTTAGCTCAGGTTTTTCCGGAGCAAGCAAAAACATTTACCATGGGTTTTCCGGTTGAAGGTTATGATGAAATCGAATACGCCCGTATCGCCGTCAATCATTTTAAAACCCAGGCACACGAATTTTATTTATCACCCGATGATACCGTTGCCGCAATTCCCCAAATAGCGGCCTATTATGATGAGCCGTTTGGCAATTCATCAGCATTAGCGGCTTATTATTGCGCTAAGATGGCCAAAGAAAACGGCATTGAAGTATTGCTGGCTGGTGACGGTGGAGACGAATTGTTTGCCGGTAATGAACGTTATTCCAGACAATTACTTTTTGATAACTATCAAAAAGTTCCTGCCTTAGCTCGAAACACCTTAACTTCTGTACTACAGCATTTACCGGGTGTTGTATTACAAAACAAATTCATTTTTAAAGCCAAACGCTATGTCGATCAAGCAAACACGCCGTTGCCTGATCGTTTGCAGGATTATAATTTCTTGCATCGCCATTCGGCACAAGAAATTTTTAGCGATAGCTTTATCACTGAAATTGACAGCCATAAACCTTTACAAGGTTTAAGAGATTGCTACCATCGACCTGAGCAAGCCAGCACCTTAAACCGCATGATGTATATGGATTGGAAATCCACTTTGCATGATAACGACTTAGTGAAAGTCAACAAAATGTGCGAAATGGCTGGTGTTGATGTTTGCTATCCCTTATTAAGTCAGGAAATTATCGATTTTTCTTGCCGGATACCCTCCGACTTAAAATTGAATGGTCAGCAATTACGCTGGTTTTATAAGCAAGCCATGAGTAATTTTTTACCGGATCAGATCATCAATAAATCAAAACATGGGTTTGGTTTGCCGTTTGGTATTTGGTTAAAAGATCATCAACCCTTAAAACAGTTGGCGTATGACAGTATTAATGATTTAAAAAAACGGCATTATTTTCGCCCGGAATTTCTCGACCACGCTGTTAACATGCACCAAAGCATACACGCCTCCTATTACGGTGAATTAATCTGGATCTTGATGATGCTGGAATTGTGGTTGCAAGGTAAAAAATATTAACAACACCGGTGGCTTGAGTTACTTTTTTTGTAGCCCAATTTTCAACAACGCTATTACAGTTGATTGGCTACTCCACCAGAGATTGTGTGAACGATTTCAGTGCCCAATCTTCTGATACTTCGTTCGGTAACTTTAGTGTGGTTGCCCTTTAGCTCAATTTCATACTCAGCAGCCAATTTTCCTGTTCTTACCTGTAATAACTGCACCATCAAATGAGAATACAAAAAGCTCGGTTTACTATGCTGACTGACGATTATCCAGTCCGCATCGAGATTTTGACCCAGATTCACCGCTTCATCGTGGTGACGAAACAAATATCCAAAACCGGCATTGGCGGATCGTTGCGTGCGCACATCTACTGAAACGATTTGATAAGTATCTATCTTGCTTAGTTGCTCAATTAATAAAGGCGCCATTGATGCGGTACGTTGAAGTTCTGCAGGTGTATTGGGAAGAGACGTAATATCGTTAAGCTCAAAATCCAGTATGGCAATCCGTTCTGCGGAATACCCGATAGTGCTAACGAGTAGAATCATCGCTAGAAAAATCGCTGAGGAGTGAAGTCGTTTCATGTTCTGTTCCCCAAAATGGTTGGTTAAATAAAGAGTTGTTGTGTTTGCGCGCCATACAGATCGATAAAATTCTGCATAGTCAACTCGCCTATTACATTCAATTGCTCATCGAGAATTTCGTAGAGCACGCCATCATTGCCGCGAATACTGAACAGTACAATGACATCTTGTTCACCACCGCCTTCGCGATGTGGATCTTCACTAGGTTGGCTGGACGTATAGCTACCGACTGGCCTGCTTTCCTTTAGCTTGCCGTCTGGCTCGTACAGTCGATGCTCGCCCTGAATGACAAAAGTTTTGTTCAGGGCCTTATGTCGGTGCAAGACGATCTGTTGCCGGGCGGCAAACTTAAACAATACATCAATCATTTTGTTGTGTTCATCAATATCCAGAATTGAAAATTGTAAATACTCAATAGTTGCCAAAGTTTGCCAGTGAATGTTGCTGTCATCGAAAAAGTGATTGGTCATTGTTATATCCTCATGTTGTCGTGTGGGCTTAGGGGGTGACGATTAAAGTTTATGCAAGGAATAATGCCATGTAAGCTGATATTTGCCCGCTAAAGTCGGGCAATTTGCCCGATCTGTTTAAGAAGGCTTTTATTCAGATAGCTTGCCGCATAGAATGCTTTCGACTCACGTAGTTGCCGAAAAGTCGCCCGGAGTAAAAGTTCAAGATGAATCTAAAATTTTATTTGCTTTTGCAAATTATCCTGGTTGCGTTTGCTTGCTTGGTGGCAACAGCAATTTATGTGCTTTACCAGGCTGACCGGCAGGTAAAGCAAGAAAGTCAGATCACGGCTAATTCCATTGGCAAACAACTTGAAGTTCAACTGTGGCGAATCGATGCGGGCTATGGAAACTCAAGTTCTTTTCCCGATCTAGATTTATGGAAACAAACACATCCTGGCTTTGGGATTTGTGTCCACTTTATCTCTGACAGCAATGAATTCAGGCGTGGTATTTGTCAGGGTTCGGAGTTGTCGATCAAACACTGGCCTGATGCTTTTGAAACGATGTATCGCAGGATTTTTAGCCCCGGTTTTGAGGTGTCTCGATCCATTACCTATAACGGCCGAAATTACGGTTCTATCAAGATAATTCCCAATGTGGAAATGGAATTGGCCAAGGCTTGGGATAGTATTGTTGCGTTGCTTGGACTATCCGCGAGTACCGTCATGGCGGTTTGTTTACTGGTTTATTTCACAATCTATCGGGCATTACGACCAGCTCAGATTATCGTTACGGGTCTGGAAAAAATGCAACAGGGTGATTTGGCAATTCGGTTACCGAATTTTAAACTGGCGGAATGGCACTGTATTGGCGCCGCCATCAATGAGTTTACCGCTATCAAACAACAGTTGCTGGACGAACGTAAAAAACTGGTTTTAAAATTGATTACATTGCAAGAAGAAGAGCGACGCTATCTAGCTCGGGAACTTCATGATGAATTGGGTCAATGCCTAGCGGCTATTACTGCGGTTTCTGCATCCATTGTGCAAACCGCAAAGCAAGAGTGCCCAATGATCGTTCCTGAAGCGGAAAACATCACTCGCATCAACCAGCGTATTATGGAAACCGTGCGTACACTGCTGGTTCGCTTGCGTCCGGCCGAGCTTGATGAGCTGGGGCTTGAAGCCTGCTTAAACGCTCTAATTATGGAGTGGAACCGGCAATCTTCAGGCCACATCCATTACCAACTCGATATCAAAGGCGATTGTCTTAAATTAAAGGAATCTTTGCCTATTACTTTGTTTCGCATTGTTCAGGAGGGCCTAACGAATATTGCCAAGCATTCAACGGCAACAAAGGTGACAGTTAAATTAGAAATAGCTGAGCCACGCGTTGTGTTAACCATAATGGATAACGGTAAGGTGGACAGGCTACCATTTGCTGAAAATCAAGGAATGGGTCTACTGGGTATTCGTGAGCGAGCCAGCGGATTGGGCGGTCAGCTAAAGCTGGAAATCGGTCCGTCGGGTGGACTAATTCTTCGAGTAGAACTGCCCATTCAGTCTCTTTCAGCTTGGTCGGCATGACAACAGATAACCCGATTTCTATTCTGTTGGTTGACGATCACGCCATTGTTCGGGAGGGTTACCAGTCATTACTGAAGAAACAACCCGGCATGGAAGTTGTTGCCGAAGCTGCCGACGGCACTCAGGCTTATCAGCAGTTTAAAGCGTATTCACCGGATGTCACCATTATGGATCTTTCCCTCCCTGGGCAAAGCGGCGTAGAAACCATCGCGCGCATAAAACAACGCAGTGCACAGGCAAAAATTCTGGTATTTACAATGCATCAGAATCCCCGTTTTGCCGTACAGGCTATTAGGGCAGGGGCGTTGGGTTACGTCACCAAAAGCAGCCCGCCTGATACGTTAATAAAAGCCATTCATGATGTTTACAAAGGCAAACTTATCTTAAGTCCCGACATCGCCCACGCATTGGCGCTAGAAAAAACCGGCCACGAAGTTGCCGCACTGGAAACCCTAACCACCCGGGAATTTGAAATATTACGATTGCTGGCAGAAGCAAATTCGAAAGAGCAAATAGCTAAGATACTCAATATTAGCCTTAAAACTGTCTCAAACTGTCATTACCTGATTAAGAGTAAGCTGGGCGTCGCTAGTGACATAGAACTGACCCATTTAGCTATTAAGATGAATGTGATTGATCTTTTCTCAAGTCAAAGCGGGCAGATCAATTGACCTGTGCTTGTTTGAGTATTAATTCAATCGGACTTTCAGTTGGGCGTAAATTTTAGTTGAGATTACGATAACCGGCCCGTTGTTGCAACTGGTAAGCCAAAGGTTTCAATGTCGTGTACGGCGCCCAATACAATTAATTTGCTGCCGGGGTTAAAACCCTTCCTGATTACCCATAAGCCTCAGCCAATTTCAACAGTCGGCCAGGCATAGGCGGCGTCCTTACGGCAACATACGCAAAGCGAGGCAGCATGTCTTCCAATTGGAAACGGCGGTTATGCCGATAGCAGGATTCGGCGAGGTACCGGGGCAAATGTTTGGGGTTGATCGCATGGTAAGTGCCCGTGATGGCATTTTTCACATTGCCTATCATGGTGTTGACCCAAGTAAACTCTTCTTGGGTGACACTTTGTGGGCCACCACCCGTGACAATGCTAGTATGGCGGCACCCAGCCTGGGTTACGGCTGAAAAGCAAGGCAATCCGTCTGAAACAATCGTGCTGCCGGGTTGTACATGCTGTTTTGCCCAGCGGGCAATTTCGGTGAGCTGGAAGCCATTGACAACATTCATGTTCATCGAAATAGGATGTCCGTCCTCATTCAGTGACACGGCTGCAACGAAAGGGACTTTGTTGGCAGCGCCTCGCCCCCTTTTGCCGCCACGACGCTCGCCTCCCCAATACACATCATCCAATTGGATGATGCCGCTCAACGGCTTACTGTCGTCACGTTCTTTCACTTGTGCCCTTTGGGTATCACCTGCATGATCTTCTGTTTCATACTCCAGGCGGTATTGTATGACACACCGATTTGTCGCATGAGTGCTAATGCCGAGAGACCCGTTTTGGCTTGCGTGACCAAGTGGATCGCCAAAAACCAGGTCGTCAATGGCAACTTGGTTTGTTCAAAAATAGTCCCACTAATCAACGAGGCTTGATGGTGGCAGTCCGTGCACTGGTAAAGTTTCCGAGTTTTTACAACACTATGCCGACCCGAACCTCAATGGGGGCAACGAAACCCAGACGGCCAGCGCCATTTGAACAGCGCTTCAGAGCATTGGTTTTCGGTGCCATAGTCTTTGAATAATTCAAGCAAGCTATAACCCCGCTGAAATTGCACTTTATTTTTTGGCATGACCCTATCTCCTTTAATTTATTATCCTTTTTGAGTCTTTTTTAACTATAAAGTTGCGGAAACTTGTACGCAATCAGGAAACCCTTTTAGCTGATGGATTTAAACATGTGCTTGCTAGCGGTTTTGTTCATAGATTTTGGCTCGTATTAAATAGGAAGGGATATGATTTTTTGAGTTTAAATTGTTCGGTTTTCGTTGATTCAGTAGGCTTCCAGCTGAATGGATTCAAGCTAGTGACCCGACATAGTATAAGCACGGTTATAGCGTTTGTTACACGTTTAAGAAAATTCAAACTGGTATCGGCGTTGGATTTTTAATTTTCCGGCTTTATCTCGAATTAACCATAGTTTGTTTAATGCCACATATTTATCCAGCAGTTGCACTTCGGCGTTAAAACAATAAGCTTTAGTCGCCTGCAAAGCCAGTTCTTTGATTCGTTGTGCGTTAAGCCAGGAAAAAGCGGCGGGCAATAGCAATCCGGAAAAAATAAGCTCATTTACCATGTTGGTAATAACATTTAAAATCAATCGATAGTGTACATTCAAATAGGATGTTGAAAGTGGCATTTAAGCTTTCTCAAACTTCCTCAAATAATCCCCCAACTGAAAATTCTCCTTAACCTCATCATGCGGAATTAACAAATATTTCCAAGCTTTACCGTCATTTTTCAATAAGTACTCGCTAGCATTTTGACACCACTTAGAAGCAGCACCGGCTTTTGCTTGTACGATGGCATCGGTCATTTCCGCTTGCGACTTGGTTTCTACCATCATTACGCAATCATTCGTTTCAGCGACAAAGTCAGGCACGTATTCCGGATGCTCTACACCATCACGATAGTAAATTTTGAATTGGCCTTTGGCTGGTTTAAACCACTTTTGCGCGTCACGCTCTAAGATCACAGAGAAGCGACGTTCGGTATCGGAATCAAACTTTTGTACGGGATATAGACACTTGCTGAAACCGCCAAACAGCATCTGTTTGATCTTGCCTTTGTCCGTGACGGTATCGCGATAGGAATTAACTGCTTGTCCTGCTGCAATGGTATACGCGCAGCTTTTTAATGGCGTAAAGCCGCTACGCACCTCAACCTCGTAGGAATCGGCTTTTTCCCAAAAGTGCGCGGCCATTTGTGTGTAGATGACTTTGGCAATTAGTGGACGATGGTTGCTGAGTACATTGTTGATTTCATCATCCGACAATGTCTTATCTTTGAGATGCTGAACCACTTGGCCCGATAAGTTATAAAGCAAATCGGCATGGTCATCATAGGAAATATCGTCATAGTCAATCAGCGCGTGAACAATATAGTTTTCCGGCCTGTCTTCCGTTAAACCGATCTGCGAAACCATGAAAGCTTGCTCGTTGGTTTGCAGGCTGTGAATGACAATATCGCGTTCTGATGGTTGTAGATTCAGACCACTTAAATCCAGGGTAAAAGCTTTATAGCCATAACTGACTTCGCCTTTCGGTACGACGATAACACGCGGAATATCTATCGTATGCTGTACCAGTAATTCAGTGGTTTTTGCCACAATGTCAGCAACATCAACCGGATTTTCCAAATCAAACACTGATTGTTGACCCGACGCCAGTTGCTCAGTGACCGCTTTGATCACGGATTGTTGAACCGTATCGTTGAATAACGCCTTGCTAGTGGCAACCGTTTGCGGTGTATGCTGCAGCTTGTTTAATTCAGCAATAGCGATCTGTGCAACAGTTTGTTCGGCGATTCCAGAAAAAATCGGTTTTTGTTCTTTGACTGGCAACGGATAGCAAGTACCCGTCTTAGTGCTACTTCCAACTAAGGTATCTAGGTTAGAAATGACCGACACACTAATGGTTTTATCATCAACTGATGGCGCATCCAATATCACCTGTTGCAACCGCAATGGATTTTCAGGATTATTCGCTTCATCCACAATCTGCTGAAACCTATCGTGCGCAACGATATTCAATCTATCTACTGCTGCAACACCGGTACGCTTGCCATACGGTAAACGAAGACCACGACCGATAGATTGCTCAATCAAGGTTCTGGCATTGGCAGCACGTAACGGTACTATCGTATACAGATTGGTAACGTCCCACCCCTCTTTAAGCATGTTGACGTGAATAACAATTTCAGTTGGTTCATCATGGCTTTCTACAGCCAATAATCGGGAAATCATTTCCTCTTCAGCAGCACCGGATTTACTGCTATCCACTTGAATGATTTTGCCTTGATAGAGCCCATCAAAAAACGCTGACGATTCCATCAACTCTAGCAATTGCGCAGCATGTGTCGTGTCTCTGGCAATCACCAACATAAACGGCTTAACAACAGGCAAATCGTTTTCGTGCGCGTAAGTCAGCAGTTCAACCTTAGTCGCTTCATGTAGCCGAATACCGTCCATCAACTTGATACGCTCAATATCCGCTGCGGAATGCTGCGAGGGATCAAAATTGCGCTGCGTGACAACTGCTGGCTCTTTAACAAAACCATCGTCCATCGCTCTCGCTAATGGATAATCAACAACCACGTTTTTAAACGGTACAGGGCCTTTGCTGGATTCGGTAAAAGGCGTTGCAGTCAGTTCCAAACCCAATAACGGATTCAATTCATTTAACGCACGTACACCCGCATCAGCACGATAACGATGCGACTCATCCATCAACAATACAAGGTCAGGCAGTCCTGCAAGATAGTTAAAATAGCTATCGCCTAGATATTCCGATAAACGTTTAATGCGTGGGGCTTTACCACCACGCACCTCTGAGTTGATTTTGGAGATGTTAAAAATGTTGATAGAGATAGATGAAAACACATCCAGCGCACGACCTTTCACTTCATAGTCGTCGCCGGTGATTATTTTCGGTGAATTAACCGCAAACTCCGCAATGCCTTTAAACACATACTTGGGTGTATTCGGCGTAAAGTCGGCGATCAGCTTGTTATAAATGGTTAGGTTAGGCGCTAAAACAAAAAAATTGCTAATGCCATGTGCCAAATGCAAATAACTGATGAAGGCACCCATCAAACGAGTTTTACCAACACCAGTTGCCAGCGCAAAACACAATGATGGAAACTCGCGTTCAAAATCCGACAGCTTAGGAAATTCAGATTTTAGAATGTCCAGTATGTTCGCGGTATCCCGTTTTGGATGCAGTATGTCAGGGGTTGTTGTAATCGCAGTTTGTAAGGCTTCCAAGGATTCGCGTTGCGGTGCGCGCAGGCTTAACCGTCCAGAAACGGTTTGCAAAATTTTCTGGCTCATCAGTGTGCCAACTTTTTATATGACGGCGGTGGAAACTTCAGCCTTTTTGCGATTGGCTTGAAACTGAAAATCCATCAAATCCACAGGACGCAGACGCTTGGTTAAATGTAGCACCTCCAAGCCGATGATCTCACCGGCAGCGTCATAATCCACAATAACACCGGGCGCGACTTCTTCCGATTCAACAACATCATCATTAACCAACTGTAAATGTAAGGCGTCGGCAACTTCGTCTATGCTCAATTTCATATCAGACCTCTTAAACTGCGATCAAAAAATACTGTGATAATACGCGCTGGATTTACGTTTGCATTCAAAACCACTCTCAGCACACGTCCATCAAATTCATCAACTCTGAAAATTCGATGCTCCAAGGTTGAATCTATGCTATCAGGTTCTACCCGATGCGGTGATGTCAGTGCCTGTTCCACCCACTCTAAGCGTATATTGGTGCGCTTCTGTAAACTTTCTTTAGCATGTTCGGTTAATTCATAATTCATGTGTCGTCACCAAATAAATCATTTTGTGCAGAATTGGCCGCTTTTGGAGAACGCTTGCTTAACTGGACTTGCTCAAGATCAGACTCAGGAGCCGCCAGCGGCAAATTGGCAACATTCAAGCTGTAATCGTCATGTGCCCATTCACAACGCGATAACACCATCTTGGGAATTTTCTTTAAGGTCAAGTTGGCAAACTGATCCGCTTTGCCACGAAACGCCGCGCAGCAGACTAACAAGGAACGATCACCACCCACTTCTATCGACAGCTCTTCCAATTGTTGATGCGACAGGTTTTGGGTGGTGACGTAGATAAAATCTTGTTCAGACGAATAGCCATGCTTCCACCATTGCGAATCAGACGGCGCATAGGTAAAACCTTCCAACTTGCATAAGGCTTCAGCCAGCATGGCCGGGTTGTAGTTTTTATTCACCACCCAGTTACCCCAACGATCTTGTTCCATCAACGACGGTGCCAAGCTGTAATAGCGAAACCCACCGCCACCTTGCCAATTAACGGCTTTGCTTATGCCGCCTTGATCTTCGCCGTCGATGACTTTTTGCAAACGCGGGATGATATGGGTTTGGCAATGGTCACCCAGTTCAATCATGATCCAGCGGCGACCCATTTTGTGGGCAACTGCGCCGGTTGTGCCGGAGCCTGCGAAGGAGTCGAGGACAAGATCACCAGACAAAGTAGCAATTTCAAGTACTCTTGAAATGAGTTTCTCTGGTTTAGGTGTAGTAAAAGGATCATCAGGATTAAAGATTTTTACTTCTTGTGCAGCAATTCTGTTCTCACCAACTTCTGAGTAATGCCAAGTTGTCATAGCAACAACTCCACTATCTTCAATTTCTGATAAAAATCTTTTAATAGTTGGCTTACTTCCTCCATCTTTTCCGAAATATATTCTATGATCCGATAATAAGCGTTCATAAGAAGATTTAATGTATGCCCATGCTCTTCCTTTAGCAGGCCAAACTTCTTTACCTGATGGCGTAATTATTGTATAAATATTGTCGCTTTCGCCAGTTTTAGCAAATTGTTTTCCCCGTGCGCCTGATGAAAGGCTTAAGGTAAAATCCCCCGGAAACCATGGCCCTCTACCGTAGAATTTTCCGTTTTCATCTATGCCATCATAGTCATCTGAATTTTTATAAATTGCATTCTGCTTTTCCGTTCTAGCGAGTTTCAATGGGCGAAAATTTAGCTTGTTCTTAGCAAAAATTAAAATATGGTCATGGCTGTCTGAAAGCCAAGTTGCATTTGCTTGTGGTGAAGATTTTTTTTGCCATACAACGTTTGAAACAAAGTTTATTCGCCCAAACACCTCATCACACATCACTTTCAAATAATGCGCTTCATTATCATCAATCGTAATCCACAGCGAGCCATCATCCGCTAACAACTCGCGGATAATCTCCAAACGATCCCGCATCAATGACAACCAAATGGAATGTTCCAAACCATCGTCATAATGGGTAAAGGCGCTGCCGGTATTATAAGGCGGGTCTATAAAGACACATTTCACCTTGCCTCGATAGTCCTGTTCCAAGGCTTTTAGTGCCAGCAGGTTGTCACCAAATATCAACTTATTATCAAACTGATCGTTATCACCAATGCGATGCTTAGCGTGATACGACAAACGCGGGTCTTCCAATAATAGGCATTGTTAATTAAGTATAGCGTCTAGTTCACCATTCCATTTCAACATCAAAAGCATGACAGAATATTTCAGCATGTCTTGGCTCTTGCTATAGCATTTAGACTTTCGGCGTAACCGAGCAAGAAAATGTCTGCACAAGCTGTTATATCCCTCTACCGTATAGGTTTCGGCTTTTGATTGAGTATGCAACTCTTTCGGAACGAATTTCTCATACGGACTCCAGTAGTCACTCATAACCTGGGTTATGTCTTTATTTTTAACGCCATTCCAGAGCTTTCGTCCTGTTTTGGTGTCGCGGGAACCCACAACGCAGTGGAGAAATCGTTTCCCATTTCGATCAACAGCAATCCAGATCCAGCAATAGTTTTTTTGGAACCAATATAGGTATGCATCTCATCCATTTCGACAATATCAACCCCCGCCGCAGAGCGAATTGACTCAATTGACTCGCCGTGCGCCTTGATCCAGTTATATACGGCAACATGACTGCATTTCAGAAACCGGCCAATGGAACGAAAACCAAGCCCTTCAAGGTAAAGCTGGAGAGCTTGTCGCTTGATGGCGGGACTGATTCCTAAATAGCTGACAGTATGTCTATAGCCGCATGATTTGCACTTATACCGCTGTCTTTCTTTTATAATGCCATCTTTAGTACAGTCAACTGAACCACATTTTGGGCAATTCATACATAGCTCCCATCCAATGTAAATTGAATAAATATAGACTATATTATTTTAACAATGCCCAATAATATACGCGGCTCCAGCTTCGGCCTTTTATCCTTGCCTATCCAGGTTAATTCCAGTTTGGTTTTGCTCATCAGTAGTCTCTTGATCTCCTGTTAGGATAGCTGTGCGACACGCCATACCGTCGTAGCCAGCTTAGACAGTGCTTTTTGTCTGGCTGCTATGCGCTCCGGTGTCCAATCGGTATTTTCCTCGGCGATTTTTCGGGTTAATGCAAACGTGCTTGCTGCGAACACGGGCTTTTTTGTTTGATAGCTGAAATTTGCCAGTCTTTTGTTATCTGCTTTATTTAATAAGGTCATATTCCCTAAGCGGTAAGCCATCGCATCTACTTCTTCATCGCTGAACGACTCCCAATCAGTTTCAGGGTTTTGCGGTAACACATGTTCAACATTGAACGCATCACTTTCAAAATCGTAATCGTTACCACTCTCTTGTTTTTCCAGAGCACAGAGGATGTAGCGGACGATGCGTAGATTTCTAGAATTAGAGGTGCGGATAATTTTTTCAGCAAAACTGGCTTTAAACGCGTCATCATGAGGGTAAACCGCTTTGAGCGCTTCTAACGCAAGGTTAACCGTACCTATTTCCTCGCTGGCAATTTTTTTTGCTACATCGTAGTAAATACGCTCTTGTTCATTGGTTGGCTGACTACCAATAACGTTATAGCGAAAGGAAATCACCACGCAACTTCTCACCAGACTGCAGAAGTCAGAATCCGAAAATTTGCGGTGTGCCGCAAAAATGAGGGGAAAAGGCTGTCTAACACTAAACATGCGCAAGTTTTGGGCGTACATTTTTAAATCGGGATGCCACTGCGATGCTTCAGGATTGGTTAACGCCAGATAGGTATCCATATCTTGTTCCATATCGCGAAGCAATTGAAAAACCGCTTCGCGGTCAGTGACGCGTGATCTTATGGTTTTAAACAGTTCAGACTGACGAACAAACGTCCGTCGGCTGATCCAGTGCATGCGCAAAAAATCGGGAAAGCTTTCACTTCCAAGTCGCGTAACCATAGCTTCCCAACGGTCTTCCAACACGTTCATTTCATGTGGATGCTCGTTATCGCGATGTAAGACTGAAAACAAATAATTTTTGAGTAAATCCGTTGATGAAAGCCTTACACCACGAGCGTTTAAGGTCTCGAATACTTTATAGGCATTGAGTTCATCGGTTACGCTAATCACCGTAAAAAACAGCCGGTCGCTCATGGTTTCTATCAACGTCGCTAATGCGACACCCTCATCACCCGTTGATTTTTTAGCATAATCACGTACTTTTTTATCAAACCATTCAAAGGCTTTACGCAAACTGTGTTCAGATGCTCTAAAGCCACGTTGAGGTAGGTGCCCTAGTGGTACTAAATAAGTTTGAAAGTAATGGTCATTATTACGATTGAGGCTGAGTTTTGTTCGTGAAATCAATGTCACCGGATCAAGATAACCAATATAGGTTTGCCGAATTTGATCTAAGCGCTGCTGGTTTTTTTCCGGTTGATTTTGTGTCTCAACTAAACGCTGGAGGTTTTTTAATGCGGCTAATACGATTAGAGTCAATGTCGTTAAGCGTTGTTGACCATCAATAACATCAAAACTTTTTTCATCCTGTGATTGCAATACTAAATAGCCCATGTAATGCGCTGGCTCGCCGCCATCTTGAATAGTTCCTAGTATATCCGTCCATAAGTCTTCCCATTCGTCATCAGTCCAACTGTAATCTCGTTGAAAGCGCGGAATTCGATAGGTTAGGCCGTTGCCAATCAATTTACGATAGGTATTATTTTCGGTTTTGAAATTAGTCGCGGACATAAAATGATGATTTATATGTTTAAGGGCTACAGCGTCCAGTGGATTATAAACAAATCTTCGGTCATCGTGCTTTGATTCAACTTACTTTCCAATTGCTCTATGAGCGTTTCGCGCCGTTGATCTATTTCATCTTGACGGTCAAACAATTCTTTCCGCTGTTTATTACGTAAGCGTTCTAGCTCCTGTTGTTGCTTTTGGAGCGCTAACTTTTCTTCCAGTGTTGGTGCTATTTTGGCGTTACGTCTGACTTCCTTGATTTGTTGATCGGTTTCTTTGATATTTTGCTCAAGCCCATATTTCAAATCATCTGCCCAGTGATCCAGTTTGCTGACTTCCTCTTCAAAGAAGGTCAGGTTGCGGTTGTTGACCATTTTGATGATGTCGTTTTGGGCATTGGTCAAGGATTGCTCAATCTGCTGATTGGCGTTGACGGTGCATGAAACACAATCTGATGCCGGCAATTGCATGATTTTTTGCGCTGTCTCCGCAGGGAGTATTTGTCCGTTTTCAGTGACGGCTGCAAACAGCAAATGATCTTCGCTACGATCTAATGCTTCAATGCTAAAACGCTGTAACTTTAGAACACCCGATTGACCTAATAAGGACTCAATGACGCTGACTTTGGCACCATGCGCGGTATAGTCAAAAACGATGTGTGCAGAAGGCGTTGGCTGATTTTTTGCGGTTTCAAGCACCCATTCACCGAGTGGATGGTTAAGGCGGTAGACATGCGCGTTAACGCTAGCAGGATTTTGTTTTTGACTACGGGCAATCAGTTGGTAGACACCTAATGGTGCTTCGCTAATGACATTGTGCTGAAGCTGAAAGCGGTGGTGTGGTTCGTAAAACTGCGCGTAAGACTTGAGTTGGTGTTGCGTAACAGCCCAGAACCAGCGACTGATTTTATCCAGGCGTTGTTCTGCTTGATCCAACTGAAGTTTAAGTAGGTCGTGAATATCTTCATCAAAGTTTTCCAGCAGCTGTTGCCGGGTTTCCAGCATCTGCTTGCTGATGTCTATTTCCATTTCCTTTTGCAGCGCGGCAAAAGCGGCTTCTATTTGTTCGGTGCTGCGGCAGCTTTCATAAATGGCTTGTATGCGTTTTTCAAAATCAAGCCCGGATTCAATAGAACCTAAGACATCATCGGATGCGCCAAACACACCATCAAATAAATGGAATTTATCGGTTAACAGTTCCAGTACCCGTTGATCGGCATAGTTGCTTTGATTTAGGAAGTTGATAACGACCACATCAAATTTTTGTCCGTAACGATGGCAACGACCTATGCGCTGTTCTACGCGTTGCGGATTCCACGGCAAGTCGTAGTTGATGAGTAGCGAACAGAATTGCAGGTTGACACCTTCCGCACCGGCTTCAGTGGCAATCATGATTTCCGCATGGTGTTGGAAGTGGTCAATCAGCGCGGTTCTTCTGTCTATTTGCGGTGAACCGGTGATTTTGTCGGTGCCTTCATATTCCGCTAGCCATTGCTGATAGATCAGCGTGGTTTCGGGACTGTTGTTTGTACCGCTAAAGGTGACCAACTGGCCGTCGTAACGATTGGCAGCGAGGTAGCGTTGTAGATATTCCTGCGTGCGTTTGGATTCGGTAAAGATAACCGCTTTACGCGGCGCACCCATTGCGGCCATTTGTTCAAAGCCTTGGTTTAAGGCAATGAGTAAGGCTTTGGCTTTACTGTCGTCGCTGATTTTTTCCGCTTGTTCAATGAGCAGAGTCAGTTCAATAATTTCTTGATTAAGTTGTGCTTTGTTGATGACCTGTTCGGTATCGTCAATGATTTCAGTATCCAGCTCTTCCAGATAATCGGTTTCCAAATCATCGTTTTCAATCAGTTCCGCAACTATATCAGTGTCGTCTGCCTGATCTGCTTCTAAGGCTTCCAAGCGGCGTTTGATGGTAATCAGGGTGTTATGAACTGCGTGAGTACTGGACGCTAACAGTTTGCGCAGTATTAGCCCTGTAAGGTGACGTTGTCGTTTCGGTAAGGCGTAACTGTCTTCGCGTTCAAGTAATGCCGTAATGCCGTTGTAGAGCTGCATCTCCGCATGTGACGGAGTGAACGGCACTGTTATGGCTTTGCGTTGGGTATAGCGGATGTATTCCAGCACCTGTTTACGCAAGGTGCGTTTTACAAAGCCCTTTAGACGGTCTTTCAGATGTCCTATGCCATCAGCGCCCATGTAATGCTGGCGAAACGATTTTTCATCACCGAATAAATGTTCGTCCAGTATCGTGGATAGGCCGTAAAGCTCTAACAGCGAATTTTGTAATGGCGTTGCCGTGAGCAGTAATTTTTGCCGTCCATACAAAGCCCGTTTTAACGCTTGGCCCATTTTGTTATTGGGACGATAGGCATTGCGCAATTTATGCGCTTCATCCATCACCACAAGATGCCAAGGTTCAATCACTAACGATTCTTCTAATCGTGCGGCAAAGTGATAGGACAGAATGTTGATGCAGTTATTGTTGAACGGGTTGTAGACACCTTGTTTCTTTAACTGTCGCCAAGTGTTGGCATCCAGAATTTGTGAAGGCAGGTTGAATTTGTCGCGCAACTCTTGCGCCCACTGCTTGCGTAACGAAGCAGGACAGATAATAAGCAAATTTCGTTTGCGTTCTGCCCAGTACTGGCAGAGCACTAAACCGGCTTCAATGGTTTTACCTAAACCCACTTCATCCGCAAGAATAACGCCTTTGTTTAACGGATTATTGAGCGCGAATAACGCCGCGTTGATTTGATGCGGATTAAGATCAACGGTCGCATCAAATAACGATTGTGAAAGTCTATCAACATCGCCACCAGCACATTGCCGGGTTAGCTCGTAGGCATAGTATTTTGCGTGGTAATCAGTTATCACTATCCGCCTGTCCGTTGATTTGATTGTTGCTCGATCCACTGTTCCAGAGTGTCTTTGCGGAAGCGCCAAGAACCACCTACCTTAAACGCAGGAATATCGCCGCTTGCAGCCAGCCTATAAACTGTGCGCTCGTTTACCTTGAGGTAGGCAGCTACTTCTTTAATGGTGAGTATTGTGTCATCCATATCAGCATAAACGGATAATTTGACAAATGCCTACATGTTACCAAGTTCGCATTTCTATTAATGAATCGCCACATTTTTTACAAATCGGCTTAGGCTCAAACTAAAACGCATAACTCCAGGTTGCTGACAGTGCACCTTCACGTTCCAGTTGATAGCCATTAACATCATCAGATACTGGTTGTAGCCATTCAAAGCTGAGGCGATTGCCTTGTAAACTGCCGTTGGGTAAAACCGCATCAATACCAAAGCCGACATCCCAGTAGTGTCCACCGTAACTGTTAGAATAATCCATCGTACCAATTTTGTGATAAGCACCCTGGTATTCATGTTGCAATTGACCTTGAATGGTATAAACACCGCGCACAGAACCGGAAAGCCAGTCGAGCAATTTATAGCTACCCCAGGCTGTAGTTTGCAGAATGTCGCCAAAGGAAAAACCGGATGAGTTCTTATCTTCAAGCCGAGTTGTGCCGCTTATTTGTGCGCCCCATGACCAACTATCCTGTTGTCCGGTGTAAGTCATGCTGGGCTTGAAGTCCCAGGTACCGCTGCCCAGTTGCATGCCGTAATGGATAAAGCCTAACTCCTGGCGGTGGGAGTCTCTGAGCTTTATACCAACGTCGCCAGTCGGCGCGCTAAGACCAAGGGTGGCGTGAATATGATGTTGCTGGTTATCAAACAGTTTAAACAAGGCATACAGGCCGGTGTCGCCAATTCCTCCGGTAGTATGTTCATGGTCGGCATGCTGCACGGCGGCGTCTGTTGCCGGGTCATTCAGGCTGTCAACGCTGGGTGCGCCAGACAATGGCCGCATAGTCATATGCATGTCTACAAACTGTGGCATGAGCATTAAAGTTAGCCAGTCGGTTGGTGCGTACATCAGGTCGAGCATGTGCATGTGCATGCTCATATCGTTGGGCGTTACATAACAGGATTGATTGTTGCAAGCATTTGAAACTAGGATTTGATCGGCGACAGCAGAGGTTCCTCGTAACATGTCGCCAGCCTGATTCCCATACATATAGCGATAGCCCAACATCATATTGCCAGCTTGCGGGAGCATGTGATCAAACATTACACCTGCCGGTGCATGGGTGCTGTGCTGGTGGTGATTGTGTGGATGAGAGTTGTCGCCCCTAGTAGACAAAGCCGATAAATCAACCTTGAGTGCCGCATTCACCATGTAATAGTTAAAATCGGCATAGCTAGCCTCACCGCCGCCACCGAGTTTTAGATCGCCGGCATGAGTATAATATTCCGCACCGGCTTCAATGCTGATGCCTTTAGCAAATTCTTTGCTGACGGTGACCCCGCCACTGAGTGCACCATAACCTGATAAGCGGTGGTCGCTGGAATAATGACTGGGCAACAGTTTAGGATTGTAAGGCGTTACCAGCAGTTTGCCGCTGGCATCTTGCGATACTTTACTGGCCGCCTGGTGTGAGATCAGATAGGGCTGATAGAAACTAGCCGCATCCTGCGAGTAATATCGAATTCTGGGCGTGATGGTCCAACCATGAGATAGCGGTTGTGCCCAATCTGCTTCAAACGTATGGGCATCAATGCCCCAGTCGTCACTAAAAAATCGATAATCAAAATGCAGTGCCGCATCTATCGCGCTGATGTGTTGTACATAGCGTAGGTTCATATTCCATTGATTACGTTCATCCGGACGATTTTCCAGAAAAGCTCGGGTTTCACCGGTTAACTCGCCGGAACTGCCGGGTGTTTGCAGGGGATCAATAAATGCAACTGTCATCAATTTATAAGGATTTGCCAGATAACCCGTGCTGCGCGTATAGCCGATGCTGGTTTCAAGCAAGGCGTCTTTATTGATAACTTGAGTTAGACCGAGCGAACTTGCCCAATCTTGCCGTGCACCGTGCAGTATTTTCGCGCCGCCAGTTTGCAGTTCCACACGGTTATTGAATGTGCTGGTTTCGATGTAGGGCGCAGCATCATGATCTAATCTGGCCGAAGTGTCGCTGGCGGTAAAGCTTAATCCCAAGTTAACACTGGTACGCTTATGGTTAAGATCCAAACGTCCACCGAGATTGCCAAATCCGGACTCGTAATCGTTTTCTAGAGAAATACCGCCGCCTGCATTAATAGACGCCTCATCCCAGTCATAGCTGAGCTTGACGTCCCCTTGCTTGCGGGTTTCCGGAGATGCAGAAGAAAGCGTATGGACTAATTGCTGATCTTTACTGAATTTGCTGGTGTTGGGGTCTTGAGTAAGTGGGTTGTTGTGCTTGTCGAAAAAAACTCGGGTGTTTTGCAAAAACGGAGTAGCTCCGGCAATTACACCACCTTCTCGGTTGCCTTCAAACGATAGCGGGGCCGTAGTAACAGGGGTTGCGCCGCTCCAGGTATCTTGAATAACATTAAATGCCAATTTTATACGGTCAGATAGTTTGACTTTCGCAGTGCCTTGCAAACTTTCGACTTCAATCGGGTTAAAACGGCTTTGAGTATTGTAGAGTTGTCTATCACCTTCCTGGTAATGACCGTATTGAAAGCTAATTTCTTCGTCTGCGGCTTGCGCTCCTTGCGCTAGTAAGCCGGGTAAAGCAAGAGCGGCAAGGGTTAATGCCTGTAGCGAAGGGCTTCTTTGTTCTAGCGACAGCCTTTTTTTTGATCTAGTAACAACCACAGCCGCCTCCACCCGCAGAACTGCCGCCGTTAGCGGCTTCACGACTGCCATAGTTATGCGCACGTAAGCTGCTTTGCATGGGGTAGGGGTCAAGTGCCATGTGTGGTTTCGCTAGTGTGCCGCGCTCCCACGGCTGCACAGAAGTACATGCGGGCAAATTTAACAATAAGGTAAAAAACAGTACGTAAACCGATTTTGATTTTAGCATTCAGTTTTGGCTTGTTTTTAGCAAGGTTGTGACTTTGTGGCGATCATAGACGAGCAGGCTTTTTAATTTTTTAGCTCAATGTTTTGGATAGCTGTATCGGTATGTTCATTGCCACCGGACTTGCAGTGATATTGAAAAGAGTATTTCGCTAGACCGGCTTTAGATTTGGCAAAAGTGACGTGATAAGTACCATCTCCCTCATTGATTTGCATGCCTTGGCTGGCTAATTTGTCAGTGTTTTTGGGGTCGGTGGTGCTTTTGGCAATGGTATTTTTACTTATTTGCGCGCTGATTATCGGTGTCGTGGATTTGCCTTTGCCTTTGCCTTTGACTTCCAGATAGAGATAAGCGCTACCGGCACCACAAGTGATTTGGTAATAATGAGTTGCAGAGGCTCTAGTTGCCAGAATGCCGCCACCGTCATGCGCATAAGCAGTTGCCGAATAGATAAAAGTAGCAAAAAAAACGGCTAAAAGCTTCTTGATAAAGTGGTTCATGAAATGCTCTCCCTATTGATTTTGTAGCAGCGTGACTGTGGGCTCACCGACATCCACGTTGTTGTTACTTAAGCAATTGAATCGGAAGCTATACAACTTGGCATTATCCAATGCTGCATTGGTGCCGGTGTGGTTAACCGTCAAAAAATAATCGCCGCGGCCACCATCGACCTGAATAGCCTCGCTGTAGCTATCATCACCATTAGCATCCGTTGCGTTGGCCGCATAAACTTGGGTATTGGTCGGATCGTACTGATCTCTTCTGGTCAATTGCGCATTCAACACTTGAGCGGATGCAGTCAGTTTTGTAGGCACACTGACATTGGTTAACTTGACGTAGAGTTTATCGACTTCAGTAGCTGGGTTTTTTTTAGCGGAACAATTCACTGAAAATTTGGCGGATGTAGGTTTTGCTGTGGTGCCATTTTTTATGGTTTTTTTGGAGGATGTTCCCGCTTTGCTTGAACCATCAGTGTATAAACATTGATATTCATATCGATACGACTGAGCCTTTTTAAGCTCCAGATTGGTGTTTTTAGTATCTACCGTAATCGTATACTTTCCGCTGCCACCTTGCAGAGTAAGCTCTGCTGTCGTAGTTGCCACCACTCCATGCGCCTCAGTCGTTGAAATATTTTTTTTGCTCAAGCGAAAATTTAATAGCTGCGGCGCGGGCTGCACAATCGCTGATTGATCGAGTATCTGTAAGTCAGCATGTGCTGTATTCGCAGGACAGGTTAACTGGTAGAAGTCGGTTGCGCCAATGTTATTTGCCAAATCCTGGCTCTCAGATTCATAGGCTATGGCAACGCTATGGGTGCCCAATAACAACAAAGCTACAAAAATACTGCGATTTAAAAACTTAATTTCCATGACATGGCTCTTTCATCTTAACTTTTGCGCAAAAACAGGACGATCCATAAAGACATTTGCCATTGGTTTTCCGGCAAATGTCTTGGCATAGCTTTTTTATTTGTTCCAGTATTTTTTTATCGGCATGTTGGCGTCAATATCCGCATCTGACGCCCAAATGGAGTACTCCTTATCATTGCCGTTAGCACAGCTTGCATCTGGTGCTGCTGTGTTGGTTAGAGTCAGTGTCGGGGTATGGTCTTTTCCGTAAGCAGCGGTGGCAAATTTAGCGGTTAAATTGGGGAACCAAAGATTTGCAGAACCGAGTTCAGGTCCGTTCGATTTAAATTTAAGTTTGCAAATTTCAGCCGCAGCAATTTTGATTTTGACCGATTTGATACACGCTGAAGGTTTAAAAAACACGGATTTAGTGCTGAATGGGACAAGGCCATTTAACTTCATGTCCAGTTTACCTTTTATGCCTTCAAACCCTATGACGTTGCCAGATGAATCGGTTTTTTCTTTTTGTTTGCTAAACACATCATTGTTTTGGATCAGGTCAGCAAAACCAGCCAAGCTTGTCCAAGGTGTTCCTCCGGCTGATTTTAACAGTAAATCTGCTACCGTTAGATTCGGAACCACAGTATCCGCGCCGTCCTTAATGATTGGATTCACCGTCGGAAACACCACACTTTGTGCGACTACAGGTGTTAAATCTTCACCCTTTGAGTTCCTGCAGCCATGAAATATAACCAGATTGTTATAAACCACGCCGCTACCGGTAGCCGGTACATCAATATTTTTTTGTACTGCAGTGTGCGCAAAAGTCTGTTGTCCCAAGGTGCAGCCCATGGCAAGGATTAGGACATTTAAAGTTTGTTTTTTGAGGTTTATAGAAGTTAACATGCGCGCTCCTGATGAGTCGGTTGCTGATGAATATTGGAAAGTTAAAATCATCATATTAGCGGCTAATTGAGTTATTGCCTATGCCGAGTTGCTTTTTCAGAAAAATAAGATCAGGAAATCGTCATGATTCACTGTGAAAGACAAAGGGAACAAGAAGTTACCGAGTTTCTTACCTTTAACCATCTGCTCTCTGTGCGCTCTTGTTTACTTCATAAATACAAACTGGCTGTGAAAAATCTTAAGTCATCCAGCTTGAGCTTTTTGGTAACACAGGATAATATTGATTCAACACTACTTGGAGAAAATAACAATGAATATACCCAAAAAGCTTTTGACCAGCGCTATCGCTACTACCCTGGTAGCCGTTATTTCACCTATGGCGGCGGGAGGTTCTGATTTCCATAAGCTGTATCAAGAAAATTGCGCTAGCTGTCATGGTTCTGATCACGGCGGTTATTTGGCGCCGGCATTGAATTCTACAACTTTGAAAGGCCGCAGCCCCACAGCATTGCGAACTATCGTGATGGCCGGCAGTTTTGATACCTTAATGCCTCCGTTTTACAACAAATTAACCGACGACGAGATTCGCGGCGTTATCAAACATCTGCAAGCTACGCCGAAATTGGACAATCCGGCCTGGACTATAGACGACATTAAAAACTCCATCAAAGTCTATGTAAAAGACGAAAGTACGTTGCCGTCAAAGCCGACTTATGATATTGACAACATGGATAACGTCATTGGCGTGGCGGCGCGTGGCAAGTACGGGCGCGGCGAAGGCTCCAAAGCAGTATTCATTAACAGCGTTACCCATAAAAAAATCGGCGAAGTACCCACCGGCACCGCTGCGCATATCATTGATTACAACCCGGCCAATCCGCGCTGGGCCTATGTTAAAACCGACACCGCAGAAATTTTTAAAGTGGATTTATATTCCATGCAAGCGGTGCGCAGCGTAAAAACCGGTTATAACGGCCCCGGCATGGGCGTCTCCCGCGACGGTAAATACATCATGGCCGGCTCGTTCGTGCCGCATAATGCCGTAATTCTGGATGCCGAGACCCTGGAACCGCTGAAAACCTTTGAACTGGAAGGCATTGATCCTGACGGCAAACAAGTGTCATCAGATTCAGGTATGGTCATCGGTACACCAGCCGATGATATTTTTGCCATTGCTTTAGAAAATGCCGGTCAAGTGTGGGTGGTAGATTTAAAAGAAGGTTTTCCGGTCACCCGTATTACCGATGTTGGTCGGCATTTACATGATGCTTTCCTAACCCATGGTGGTCAAAAGCTAATGATTGCCTCTTATGATGACAGCATCGTTGCCGCTATTGATTTGAAAGAACGCAAAATCATTAAAAAGCTGGAAGCCGGTTGCGTGCCGCATGTCGGCGGTGGTTCAGCCGTGGTTGTTGACGGTCGTACTTTAGGCTTTGGCACTAACTTCGGTGATTGCGACAAAATGGTGGTCAGCGTTTGGGACTTGGATAAAATGGAAGTGGTTAAACAAATCCCAGTGTCTGGCGGTACTGAATCACCTGCAGCGCACGCCAACGCCCCTTATGTGGCGGTCGACATTATCTCTAAAGACCGCAGAGCACGCACCATTCAATTGATTGATAAAAAATCATTAGAAGTCGTTAAAACTTTGGATGTTGGTGGCCATGCTTATTTTCCTGAGTACAGTGCCGATGGCAAGTTTTTATATGTCAGCGCCGGCTACAACGGCGATGAAGTCGTGGTTTATGATTCCACTTCGTTAGAAAAAGTCGCAGCCATCGGTATGGAAAGTCCGGCCGGTATTTTCTCGCATGGCAGGGTCAGATACATGACCCGCGGCCTGTCTCCTGATGAAATGAAAGGAGCCAAATAATGAAAACAATCGCTCTTGCTAGCGCATTAATCGCAGGTTTTTGCTTTATGCAAAGCGCAACGGCGGCAAGCTTATATGCAGGGCAATCCAGAGCTGCAGCAGTTTGTTCGCAATGCCATGGCATAAAAATGCCGTCAGCTAATGCGCCGTTTCCGCCATTAGCAGGGCGCGATGCGGCTTATTTGGAATCCGCTCTTAAGCAATACCGCGATAAAACCCGCAAATCAGACATTATGAATAATATCGCCGGATCGCTGACCGATCAGGATATTCATAATGTCGCCGAGTATTATTCCAGGGTTAAACCATAAGTCCGGCGATGCGAATTCTGCTGCTGGGGTTTTTGTTGATGTCTATGACAGGCATTGCTGGTCAGCCTCCAACGGGTAGGCAAATGGAATTACGAAATTTGCTTAAACATGATTGCGGTGCTTGTCATGGCTTAACATTAAAAGGCGGTCTTGGTCCTGCGCTTTTGCCTGAAAACTTGAATGGTAAATCGGATGGTTACCTGTTAAGCACCATTCTGGAAGGGCATAAAGGTACGGCTATGCCGCCTTGGCAGCAGTTCTTAAGCCAAGAGGATGCAATTTGGCTATTGGGTATTTTGCGCAAGCCTGAGTGATAAACATCCCGATGAAACATATTCTGAAAATACCGTGGTTATTGTTTGTGATAGTTTTTTCCACCACTTCAGCCAATGCCGAAACAAGCATTGCTATATTAGATTTTGAACTGCATGACTTAACCTTGGCGCCCGGCATTCCTGCTGAAATTAGAAGAACCGCCAGCGTAAAGCCACTGCTAGAAAATGAATTAAAACGCGCCGGCTATCGGATTGTTCCAATTGATCTTGTCGTCCAACATAAAGCCAATAGTGGGATTGGTTATTTATTTGATCACGATGATGTTGCGGCTGAGCTGGGTAACTCTGTCGGAGCAGATTATGTTTTGGTGGGCAGGCTACATAAACCCAGTTTTTTGTTTGCTTATTTGATGGGGCATTTGGTCAGAGTAAAAGATGGTCGTTTGCTGGGTAACTATATTTCAGAAACCAAGGGCGGCGATCTTAAATTGACGCTAAAAGGCGTTGAGAGCCTTGCCGATAAAGTTGATGACGATTTGGACAAGCGATACACACCGCCACCTCCGAAGCAGTCGATTGAGCGCTGATTTGTTGCTATTGTGGCCATCAGCAAGCTGAAAACACCTCTATTATTTTTGCTAAAATCATGATCAAACTACTGCCTGTATTCGGATTAATTATTTCTTTAAATTCACTCGCAGAACCGCGCGCTAGTGGTGATTTAGGTGTTGTCATTGAACGGGAGGATAATAGTGTCTTGATTGTTAACACCACAGAACACAAGCGCTTAGCCGAAATTAAAGGATTGGGCGATCTATCCCATGCTTCAGTAGTATTCTCCCGTGATCAACATTACGCCTATATCTTTGGTCGCGATGGCGGTTTAACCAAAGTTGATTTATTAGCAGATAAAATCGACAAGCGCATTATTCAAGCTGGCAATAG
This sequence comes from Methylococcales bacterium, assembly GCA_965247565.1. Lineage (GTDB taxonomy): Bacteria > Pseudomonadota > Gammaproteobacteria > Methylococcales > Methylomonadaceae > CBDFHF01. The sequence goes on from CBDFHF010000002.1 coordinate 188,194, forward strand.
CATCGGCGGCGCGATTTCTCAAGACGGCAAATTAATTGCGGTATCCAATTACACACCCGGCGGCGTTAAGGTGTTTTCGGCCACTACATTGGAGCTGGTTGCCGATATTCCGGCGGCTTACGATAACGGAAAACTTTCCAAAGTGGTTGGCTTAGTTGACGCGCCGGGACAGCGTTTTGTGTTCAGTTTGTTTGACGCCAATGAGATTTGGGTATTGGACATGAAAATCCCGAAAATACCCATCGTCAACAAATTTAAAAATATCGGCAAACAACCTTATGATGCCTTATTGACACCCGAAGGTCGTTATTATGTTGCCGGTTTATTTGGCGAGGGCGGCATGGCTCTGCTGGATTTATGGCAACCGGAGCTGGGTACGAAAAAGATTTTTCCTGATTACGTCAAAGATGACGAAAAACTCCCAGTTTACAAAATGCCGCATTTGGAAGGTTGGACTGTTGCAGGCGATTATTTGTTTGTTCCCGCCATTGGCAAACATGAAGTTTTAGTTGTCGATAAACATAATTGGCAACTGGTTAAAGCCATTCCGGTTCCGGGTCAGCCGGTATTTGTGATGGCCAGACCGGATGCACGACAAGTCTGGGTCAACTTTGCTTTTCCGGATAACAGCCGAGTGCAAGTGATTGATACCAACGATTTATCATTAACTAAATTATTGACGCCCGGTAAAGCGGTGTTGCATATGGAGTTCACTCCACGCGGTGAACAGGTTTGGTTAGCGGTACGCGATGATAACCAAGTAGTCGTTTATGATACCGATACCTTGCAGGCAATAGCGCGTTTACCCGCTCATACACCCAGTGGTATTTTTTTTAGCGCTCGGGCCAATAAAATAGGTTTATAGGCTATGTTATCGCCACTGCATAAGCAATTGCTGAATGACTATCAGCGTAATTTTCCTGTATCACCAAGACCTTATTTGGACATTGCTAATGAACTGGGTGTGTCAGAAGCGGAAGTGATGGAAGCGTTAGCCGAATTGAATGCGGCCGATGTGATTACCCGCATTGGTTCGGTAATTCCGCCTAATCGAATTGGAGTCAGCACGCTTGCAGCGATGGCTATTCCTGAAAGACAGCTGCAAGAGATAGCGCAGTTGGTTAACGGCTACACCGAAGTCAATCATAATTACGAACGCGAGCATGATTTTAACCTGTGGTTTGTTATCATCGCCCACGATAACAAACATTTGCAGCGCGTTATTGCAGATATTGAGCAGCAAACCGGTTTCAGTGTGATGTCCCTGCCGTTGTTGGATGATTATTTTATCGACCTGAGCTTTAACATGGATTTACATGATTGTTGATGGTATCAATCAGCAATTGCTGTCTGCTATTCAACAAGGTTTGCCGATTGCGCCGCGGCCTTATGCTGAGTTGGGAGAGCAATTAGGATTATCAGAACTAGAGGTGCTAGAGCGTTTAACCTTGCTACAACAATCGGGTTTGATTAAACGACTGGGCCTTATCGTCAAGCATCGTAAGCTTGGCTATCAAGCCAACGCCATGGTGGTTTGGGATATTCCGGATGAACAAGTATCATGGTTTGGGCAGAGCATGAGCAATTTTGAATTTGTTAATCTGTGTTATCGCAGACCGCGCCATGGTAATGCTTGGCCTTACAATTTGTATTGCATGATTCATGGTAAAAGCCGCGATACGGTTCTGCAGCAAATCGAATTGTTAACACAAACTTGTCAGTTGCAAACTTACCCTAAAGCAATTTTGTTTAGCCGCCGATGCTTTAAGCAACGCGGTGCTATTTATCCAGCTGCGGACAAGGTATTAGCACATGGATGACGTTGATCGTTTAATTATCAATACTTTACAGGACAGCTTTCCAATTTGTACTTCCCCTTATAAACAGATTGCCGAACAGCTGGGTTTAGAAGAAATGGAACTCATCAGTCGTTTACAGCATCTGCTGGATAACGGCACGCTCAGCCGTTTTGGCCCGCTCTACAATGCTGAACAAATGGGCGGGGCATTAACGCTGGCGGCGGTGAAAGTGCCAAACGAATACTTTGATGAAGTCGCGGGCATCATCAACGCTTTTCCAGAAGTGGCGCATAACTATGCTCGCAATCATGAAATGAATATGTGGTTTGTATTAGCGACTGAAACACCCGAACAGATCCAGAAAACCATCACCGCTATTGAGCAAAAAACCGGACTAATGGTTTATAACATGCCCAAACAAAAAGAGTATTTTGTTAACTTAAAGCTGCAAGCTTAATCATGTTGGATGCCACAGACCGACGTATTATGCACTTAACCCAAGCCGGGTTGCCGATAACGCCAGAACCATACCAAACTATTGCGGAACAATTGGGTTTAAGCGCTGATGAGGTTATGTCGCGGATGGTTGCCATGCAAGAACAGGGCATTATTCGTCGTATTGGTGCGGTGCCAAATCACTACAAACTAGGCTACCATTTTAACGGTATGACCGTTTGGAATGTGCCTGATGAGAAGATCGATAAGCTGGGACAAGAGGTTGGCCAACTGGCATTCGTTAGCCACTGTTACCATCGACCCAGACACTTGCCGGAATGGCCGTATAATTTATTTGCCATGGTACACGGAAAAACCCAAGATGAGGTAGATGCACAAATTCGGCAGATCGCTCAATTACTTGGCTCTTACAATCTAGGCCATGATGTCTTGTTTAGTTCAAAAATTTTAAAGAAAACCGGGTTTCGCAGTAATAGACAGGGCGTTTGAGAAAACGGGTTGTCAATTTTAAGTCTGGTTTGCAGTATTTTCCAATCCCTGTATGAGCCGGAGTGATAAGTGTTTTTGAAAAATGGCTTAAGCAGCGCTTTGTTGGTATTTATTAATTGAAAACGTTATACCCTCGGCTCGATGATGTTGGGCCGTATGATTATCATTGAATCTGGCAGCCAAAGCGTCTGATTTTTCCAACGTGGTTCCCGATTTGAGATAGCCTTCCGCTGCGGGCTCTGAGCGGGGCTTTTCATAGGGTGTCATCATGTCCTGATAACTGTAGCGCCTAGCTTTTGTTGCGACGCACTAGATTGGTGCGCAAACATCCAGCCAGTTACATTTTGGTGCTGTATGCCATCGTATTGTTTGATACCGGCAGGTTGAGCGTCGCGTTTTGTGAAAGTATTTAAGGTGGCATCATTTGTGCTGTAACTATTGCAACCATCATAAAAACAATAGTGATCGCCATGCCTTCTATTTGGAACAATTACAAAGTTGATAACAATTGCGATGAGTTGATGTTTTCAGCAAATCAGCCACATCTTGCCAGTTATGGTTTATGCCAGTATCTGGATGTATTAGACAAAGAATCAATTCAAGCCCGAAAAACTGCCGCAGAGCACGCCATTCTGGAAATGGGTATTTCATTTACCGTGTACAGTGATGAGGGCAATATTGATAGGGCTTGGCCTTTCGACATCATTCCCAGAATCATTGAACAGCAAGAATGGACGATGATTGAAGCGGGGCTAAAACAACGTTTAAAAGCCCTCAATTGTTTTATTAGCGATGTGTATGCCGAGCAATCTTTCATCAAGGAAGGATTGATTCCGGCTGATATTATCAACAGCTCTAAAAACTTTCGGAAGCAATGCGTAGGCATGCGTCCTCGGCATGATGTATGGGCCAATATCTGCGGTACTGATTTGGTCAGGGATAAAAACGGGGTGATGTATGTCCTGGAAGATAATCTGAGAGTGCCTTCCGGCGTATCTTATATGTTGGAAAACCGGGTGATTACGAAACGGGTCTTTCCAGAGTTATTGCAAAACACCACGATTTTGCCTATCGATGATTATCCGGTGCAGTTGCACGATATGCTCTGTTCCATAGCGCCAGCGGTGCAAGGAAAACCGCAGATTGTGGTGTTGACGCCCGGCATCTATAACTCAGCTTATTTTGAGCATGCTTATTTAGCTCAGCAAATGGGCGCGCAATTGGTGGAAGGTAAAGATCTGGTCGTTAAGCCGGATGACTTCGTTTATATGCGCACCATTGAGGGGCTGGAAAAAGTCGATGTGATTTATCGGCGAATTGATGATGACTTTCTAGATCCGGAAGTTTTTCGGGCAGATTCTGCCTTAGGTGTGCCGGGCTTGATGCGTGCCTGGCTGGCCGGAAACGTAGCGTTGGCAAATGCGCCAGGAGCAGGAGTTGCCGATGATAAGGTTGTGTACGCTTATGTGCCGGAGATGATTCGGTATTATCTGAATGAAAAGCCGATTTTACCGAATGTAGAAACCTATCTGTGCAGCGATCCTGAACAATATGCCTATGTAATTGAGCATTTGGCAGAGTTAGTGGTTAAGCCTGCCAATGAGTCCGGAGGTTACGGCATGATTGTGGGTCCTCATGCCACCGCAAAAGAAATCGCAGATTTTAAAAAAGTGATTCTTGAAAACCCGCGTAATTATATCGGCCAGCCTACGTTGGCTATTTCAACTTCACCCACTTTGTGTAAGGACAATTTAGAGCCCCGGCATGTGGATTTAAGGCCTTTTATCCTCCAGGGCGAAAATATTTTTGTGACAGCCGGTGGTTTAACCAGAGTGGCGCTGAAAAAGGGTTCTTTGGTGGTTAATTCATCCCAAGGCGGTGGCAGTAAAGATACCTGGATAATTAATACAAGGGGGAAATGATGTTATCACGCTCTGCGGAACGTGTTTACTGGTTGGCTCGCTACTTAGAACGAACCGAAAATACTGCTAGGCTGGTAAGCATTTACATGAATTTTTTAATGGATATGCCCAGAGATGTGGAAATGGGCTGGTATACGCTCGTGCATATTATCGGGGGTAGAGATGCCTTCAATAAGCTCTATTTAAGTCCTAATGAAAGCAATGTTTGCCAGTTTTTATTAACCGATCTCAAAAACTCTGCTTCTTTACTTTCTTCGCTGTCGTTTGCTCGGGAAAACATCCGCACCTCTCGCGAGCTATTGCCTGATGAAGCATGGGAATTAGTCAATGAAATGTATCTGTTCGCTAAAGCCAGTGAGAAAAATATTGATAATCGACGCGAACGGGTTTTATTTCTGGAAAAAATCACTCATCAATGCCAGCGTTTTACCGGTCTGTTATCCGGCTCCATGAGTAAAGATAATGCTTATGGCTTTATCTTCTTAGGTCGCAGTCTGGAGCGAGCGGATATGACTACTCGAATTTTGGATATTGGTTCTTTATTACTCGCTGAAGACCAAACTGATGAAATTCATCAGCACGAAAGTATTATCTGGATGAACATTTTAAAGTCGGTGAGTGCTTTGCTCATGTACCGGCAACAAGTACGTAGCCGTATTACAGGTCATGATGTGTTGACTTACTTACTTAAGGACAAACATTTTCCACGCTCGGTCGGTTGTTGTATTAGAGAAATGACCATTTGTATTAATGAATTGCCCAACCACAATGATTTGCCGGACTACCTGTTGAAATTGGAACAGTATCTCGATGGCATTAATATCAATGAAAGCACCCAGTTACAAGTGCATGAAATTCTGGATGTGATCCAAAAGCAGTTAGGTGAAATCAATAACCAAATTTCGGCCCATTGGTTTTTAAAATAACTGCGTACATTCAATAACCAAAGGTTGAACAGGAAGCACTATGACTATTCGCGTTGCTCTTAAACACAAAACCATTTACCAGTTCGACCGCTCAATCAACTTGTCACCGCATGTGTTCCGTTTGCGCCCAGCAGTGCATTGTCGCACGCCAGTGAAAGCTTATAGTCTGCGCATCGAGCCGAAAACACATTTTATTAATTGGCAACAAGACCCTTTCGGTAACTTGTTGGCCAGAGTAGTTTTTCCTGAAAAAACCGATCGACTCAGTGTAGAAGTGGAGGTGATTGTTGATTTAACGGTCATCAATCCGTTTGATTTTTTTGTCGAAGAATATGCGGAAAAATTTCCATTTAGCTACGAAGCCTTGTTGCAAAAAGAGTTACAACCTTATTTGGAAACGACTGAAGACGGGCCATTGCTCAAAAAATGGCTTAAAAACTTTGATATCAGCAAGCGTAATATCAATGATTTTTTAGTGGATGTTAACCGTCAAGTGTTTAGTGATATTAGTTACAACATCCGCATGGAAGTCGGTATTCAAAGTTGCGAGAAAACCCTGACCCTTAAAAGTGGTTCGTGCCGAGATTCTGCCTGGCTGTTGGTTCAAATTCTCCGGCATCTGGGCTTGGCAGCACGGTTTGTGTCCGGGTATTTGGTGCAGTTGACAGCGGATATTAAATCACTTGATGGCCCTTCTGGTCCCGAACATGACTTTACAGACTTGCACGCCTGGACAGAGGTTTATATTCCCGGTGCGGGCTGGATTGGCCTTGATCCAACCTCGGGTTTGTTGGCAGGCGAAGGTCATATCCCATTGGCGTGCACTCCTGACCCAGCCAGTGCTGCACCGGTTACCGGCTCGACCGATAAATGCGAAGTTGAGTTTGAGTTCAGCAACAGCGTTGAACGCTTGCATGAAGATCCACGAGTCACCAAACCATATACCGATGAACAATGGCATGTTATTGATGCGCTTGGCAAGCAGGTTGACCGACAGTTTATTCATGATGATGTCAGATTAACCATGGGTGGAGAGCCAACTTTTGTGTCGGTGGATGACATGGAAGGTGCAGAATGGAACACGCAGGCTGATGGTGCACACAAACGCGAGCGTGCTCAGGAGTTGACAAAGCGCTTGCGTGATGTGTTTGCAAAAGGTGCATTGCTGCATTATGGTCAAGGTAAATGGTATCCAGGGGAACCAATTCCGCGTTGGCAATATGGCATTTTTTGGCGCAAAGACGGAGTGCCAGTTTGGCGTAATCCAAAATTGCTTGCTGATATCAATAAAGATTATGGCTATACCGCAGATCATGCTTTTTTGTTCACTCAACATATTACGCAACATTTAGGTGTAAAACACCGTTATATTGCCACTGCTTATGAGGATAACTTTTACTATTTGTGGCAGGAGGGCAACTTACCAACCAACGTTGATCCGTTAACGTGCAATCTGAAAGATTCCATTGAGCGCCAGACCATCACTAAATTATTGGACGCTGATTTAGGTATGCCGGTCGGTTTTGCCTTGCCGTTAAAATGGAACTGGCCCTTACAATCTTGGCAAAGCGGGCCGTGGGATTTTCGCCGAGGCCACATGTTTTTAATACCGGGCAATTCGCCGATGGGCATGCGCATGCCTTTGAATAGTTTGCCCTGGGTTGCACCCGATAAACGCGATACTCAAGAGCCACAAAGTTTGTTCGCTGATTTGCAGGAACTAGGTGACTATTACGGTGAAGTTGCTCGCCGGTTTAGCCGTTTTGAAGAAAAAACAAATGAGCATCCTGAAATTGTCGAGCAAGCAGTGGGTGATATGGATGCAATCCATGTCGAAGTTCCCCATACCGCAATCTGTGTAGAACCACGCAATGGTCGACTGCATATTTTTATGCCGCCGTTGACATTGCTTGAACATTATCTTGATTTGATTGCTGCTATTGAAGCTACCTCGGAAAAGTTGGCTATGCCTGTGGTTATTGAAGGATATGAGCCGCCACGGGACTATCGCATTGAACGCTTAATGGTCACGCCTGATCCGGGTGTTATTGAAGTCAATATTCATCCCTCTAAAAGTTGGCAAGAGCTTGTTGATAAAACCACGATTTTATATGAGCAGGCTTTTCAGGTTAGATTAGGCACCGAAAAGTTTATGCTGGACGGTCGCCACACCGGTACTGGTGGGGGGAATCACATCACCATGGGAGCTGAAACCCCGACCGATAGCCCGTTGCTGCGAAGACCCGATTTACTGCGCAGCTTGGTCACTTACTGGCAACACCATCCTGGTTTGTCTTATCTATTTTCAGGTATGTTTATTGGCCCGACCAGTCAGGCGCCGCGAGTTGACGAGGGTAGGGATGAGAAATTGTACGAGCTGGAAATTGCTTTCCAGCAAATCCCTGAAGGTGAAACCCCATCGCCGTGGCTAGTGGATCGATTATTACGGCATTTGTTAACTGACATTACCGGCAATACCCATCGTTCTGAATTCTGCATTGATAAACTTTATTCCCCTGATAGCGCGACGGGCCGATTGGGCATTCTGGAGTTACGAGCTTTTGAGATGCCGCCGCATGCCAGGATGTCACTCGTACAAATGGTTTTGCTGCGGGCTTTAATCGCTTGGTTTTGGCGACAACCTTACAAGCATGAGCTGGTGCGGTGGGGCACAGAATTGCATGACCGATTTATGTTGCCGCACTATGTACGTGAAGACATGAAGCAGGTTGTCAAAGATTTACAACGGGCCGGTTATGGCTTTGAGCTGGAATGGCTGGAGCCATTCTTTGAGTTCCGTTTTCCGCGTTATGGCAATACCATGATTGATGGCATGGAGTTAGAGCTACGTTTTGCTATCGAGCCTTGGCACGTACTGGGCGAGGAAGTTAGTAGTACCGGTACCGCCCGATACGTGGACTCATCGGTTGAACGTCTACAAGTAAAAGTCACTGGCTTTACCGAAGGCCGCTATGTGCTTGCTTGTAATGGTAGACGTTTACCTATGCGTAATAGCGGACGTAAAGGCGAATATATAACGGGCGTACGTTATAGAGCTTGGCAACCACCTTCGGCATTACACCCTACAATTAGTCCCCATGTCCCTTTAACGTTTGATGTCATTGATACATGGAATGGCCATGCTATTGGCGGATGTACCTATCATGTTGCACATCCGGGTGGACGCAGTTATGACGCATTTCCAGTTAATAGTTTCGAAGCGGAAGGACGTCGTATTACTCGCTTTTGGGACTACGGGCATACGCCGGGGGTTATTATTCGACCACCCTTGTCAAGGACTGTAGTGCCGGCATCTGAAGAGGCTTTTCTAAATACCTTTACTGTAACCGATCAGGCGCCAAGACCAATGGCTCCGCCTGTTGAAGAATTGAGTGCAGAGTACCCATTTACCCTGGATTTGCGCCATAGGGGCCGATGATGGTTTTAGTTAACAATATCCAAACCCCAAGCTTCACCCTTTTTTAAGGAATTGTTTTGCAAAGTCCAGACAGCGCTGTTGGCAATTTAGGTTCCCAGTACTATGCGACTCAGCTCGGTACATACGATGAAATGTATGCTACTGAACATAAGGCGCTGCCTTACTGGGAACGCTTTATTGCAGCGCTTGAAGCGATGGGGAGTGAGGAATTGGAGCGCCGCCGTCGTGAAGCACAACGATTGTTGCGTGAAAATGGGGTCACTTACAATGTTTACGGCGATGCCGATAAACTGACCCGGCCTTGGCGACTTGATCCCGTACCTTTATTAATTAGTAGCGAAGAATGGCAAGTAATTGAAGCGGGTCTTAAGCAACGCGCTGATTTACTGGATTTAGTTTTACAAGATCTTTATGGTCAGCAGAACTTATTAAAAAAAGGCATATTGCCATCGGAGCTGGTTTTTGGCCATCATGGCTTTTTGAACGCTTGTGTGGGGGCGTTACAGAACCAGAAGCGTCATTTAACTATTTATTCAGCTAACTTGGCACGAGGCCCTGACGGTAAGATGTGGGTGATGGATGATCGAACCCAAGCGCCATCGGGTTTTGGTTACGCCTTAGAAAATCGAACCGCAGTTGCTCGGGTATTACCCGAAATTTTTCGCGACACTCAGGTTCGAAGGCTATCCGGGTTTTTTAAAATGTTTAGCGAGGGCCTGGCCAGTATCGCAAAACACAACAAAGAAAATCCACGCATCGTTGTTTTGACGCCCGGCCCCTTTAATGAAACCTATTTTGAACATGCTTATTTGGCGTCTTATCTGGGTTTTACTTTGGTGCAAGGGGATGACTTGACCGTCCGTGATGGATATGTCTGGTTAAAGTCTTTAGAGGGCCTGCAACCTGTCGACGTAATTTTACGTCGGGTGGATGATTATTTTTGTGACCCTCTGGAATTTCGCAGCGATTCGCGTCTGGGCGTTGCAGGCCTTTTAGAAGCGGTTCGACGCGGTAATGTGGCAATTGCTAATCCGCTGGGAAGTAGCGTGATAGAAAACCCGGCATTGCTAGCTTTTTTACCCAGACTCTCCCGCTACTTTTTAAATAAAGATCTCATTCTAAATTCTGTAGCCACCTGGTGGTGCGGACAACGCCGCGAGCGGGATTTTGTATTGCAAAATCTTGAACATTTGGTGATTAAACAGATTAACCGTCATCCCGTTCATGGCAGTTTGTTTGGATCCTTATTAAGTAACAAAGAAAAAGAAACGTTGCGCGCTGCCATTATTGCTAAGCCCTATTTGTTTGTAGGACAGGAGCGGGTCAGTTTTTCTACGGTTCCCGCTTTTATTAATCATCACATTGAACCTCGCAATGCCATATTGCGCAATTTTGTGGTGGCTAAAGAACATGAATATTTGGTGATGCCTGGCGGATTAACCCGGGTAGCACCCGAAAAAGATGAACTGGTTGTATCAAACCAGTCTGGTGGCATGAGTAAAGATACCTGGATATTGGCGGCAGAGCCCGAAAAACCGGTTTCTGTTTGGTCTCAGCAGTCCAGATATCAGATGATCGATGCGGTTACCGAGCCACTGACCAGCAGAGCGGCGGATAATCTTTTTTGGGTAGGTCGTTATCTTGAGCGTGTGGAAGCCTCTACCAGATTGTTGAGAACCGTGTTGCTAAAACTCAGCGAAGTTTCTAAATTTGATGAAGCAGCTGATTTAGACTGTCTGGCGATTTTACTGAGTGCATTAACGCATGTAACAACGACTTATCCAGGCTTTGTTACTGCGAGTGAAAAAATGGTTAATGCTCCGCAAATGGAGTTATTGTCCATAGTTAAAGATAGTCAGCGCTCAGGTTCTTTGACGGTCAATATTCATGGTTTTGTGCAATCAGCATTTAGTATTCGTGATATATGGTCCCAAGACACTTGGCGAACGGTTGATAATATTCGTCGGCGCTGGCAGCAACGTGTGGCTGGAGTTGAAGTTACCATTGAGCAATTACAAATCCATTTAGACGATTTGATTAATGGTCTGGTTGCCTTTACCGGACTGATCACAGAAAGCATGACCCGCGAAGCGGGCTGGTTAATGCTTGACAGCGGTCGTAGGCTTGAGCGGGCCTTGACACTGATTTCGTTATTGAGAGCAACACTGGTGATACGCCAAAAAGATGAAGCGTTGTTAAACCAGATGTTGGAGGCCGTGTTAATTTCCACCGATAGTTTAACAATTTATTTGCGCCGCTATCGCTCAGCAATTCAATTACCGATGGTTCTGGAGTTGCTGTTGATTGATGAAACCCATCCTCGTTCTGTCGCTTACCAGTTGAATCTATTGAATGAACATATTAAACAGTTCCCTCGAGAACGCCATCGAAACCAGCTAAGTCAGGAAGAACGCCTGATCTTAAAAGCGTATACCGATATACGATTATGTACGGTGGTTGAGTTGCTGAAAATCAGCAAAGACGGCGTAATCTATGCCGAACTGGATGAGATTTTGTTGAACACAGTGAAATTGTTGTGGCAAACCGCGGAGGTGATTGCGCAAGCATTTTTTAGCCATTCCCAGATTTCACAGTTAGTGTCAGCTCCGACAGTGCCGGAGAATGAGCTGTGAAATACCGAATCACCCACACGACTATTTATAGCTACAGTCAGTCCGTAGGCTTATGCCAGAATGAAGCCAGACTTCAACCACGGAACTTTTGGCGGCAACAATGTCATGACAGTCATTTTGATATAACGCCTGCCCCCTCGGACTTTCAGGAACGGATTGATTTTTTTGGCAACAGGGTCGTTTATTTTTCCGTCCAGCAAGCGCATAAACGCTTGGCTGTTACAGTCATCAGTGACGTTAGCGTGTTTCCAAAAAACGATAGCAGCGATATGTCTAATCCCGTGTCGTGGGAGCAAGTGCGAGGTTTATTGCAGGAAATCGGGCCGATTCAAATGCAGTCTCAAGGCCCAAATCAAATGCAAATTCAGGCGACAACGGCTGAGCTTTTAGACGCCAAACAATATCTACTGGACTCACCCATGATTTTAGCCAACGCTGAATTGAGCAATTATGCACAGCCATCTTTTTTGCCTAATCGGCCGTTAGTGCGGGTTGTTCAGGATTTAATGCAGCGTATTTATAAAGATTTTACCTATGATCCGACATTTACCACGATTGCCACACCACTATCCGAAGTATTGGCACATCGTCGTGGCGTATGCCAAGATTTTGCCCACTTAGCCATTGCTTGTCTGCGTTCTTATGGTATCGCCGCCCGTTATGTCAGTGGTTATGTAGAGACTTTGCCGGAACCCGGTAAACAAAGGTTGGTCGGAGCTGATGCTTCTCATGCCTGGTTTGCTGTTTATATTCCGGGCTCTGGGTGGTTGGAATTTGATCCAACCAATAACACATTACCATTTCATCAACATATCACCTTGGCGTGGGGACGTGATTTTTCCGATGTCACCCCCCTTAAAGGCATTGCTTTTGGTGGAGGCTTACACTCTTTAGCAGTCTCAGTAGATGTGTTGCGTTTGAATGATTAACAACACAGACCAGCCAGCTAAAGAGCAGAATCATTGTAATACCCCATATTTTCATGTTTTAACATTTAACTTGTAAGGAGAAACAAATGACAGATATACATCTAGTCGGCGGCGAAAAAGGCGGGGTAGGCAAATCGGTAGTCGCCCGATTATTGGCGCAATACATGATTGATCATGATTTGGCTTTTGTGGGCTTTGATACTGACCGTTCGCATGGTTCTTTATTACGATTCTATGCTGATTATGCTGCTGCTACTGTGGTTGATGATTATCAGAGTCTGGATGCTATTATTGAAACAGCGGTCGAAAATCCAGGTCAGCGTATTTTGGTTGATCTTGCCGCACAAACTCATCATCCTTTGGCGAATTGGCTAGAGGAATCCGGTGTGCTCGAGCTAGCGGAAGAATTAGGGATTAGCATTTATTATTGGAATGTGATGGATTCCGGCAAAGACTGTGTTGACTTGCTAAGCAAGTTGCTCGATCAATACGGTTACCGGCTCAATTATGTGATTGTCCAGAATCAATTGCGAGATGAGCGCTTTTCAATTTTAGAATCATCAGGCGTTAAGGAACGGGCGTTGGATTTACAAGCAAAAGTCATAACGCTAAAGCGACTACATACGCCACTGATGACTAAAATTGACGCAAGTAGCTCGAGTTTTTGGGCAGCAAAAAATCAAACTGCCGATCACGTCAATAACCTGGGGTTACTGGAGAGGCAACGTATAAAAATATGGTTAAACCATGCCTATAAACAGCTAGAGTCGGTAGGTATTTGAAAAGCGCGTTCCGGGGTCTTCAAACACAACCACAAAAAGGAGTTGAACATGAAGCTGCGGGTCAGTTGTAATTTGCAATTTTATACCGAGGATGCTTCTACTCTAATATTGATGCTTCGACCGTATAAGGGAATCCAGCAATGGATCACGCGGGAAACGTATACCATCAAGCCAGATATGGCGGTCATCGAAAGCTTAGACAGCTTTGGTAATTCTTGTCAGCGACTCATAGCGCCAAAAGGAAGCCTGCAAATATTTAGTTCTGCAGACGTTGTTGCCGATGAATATAAGGATATTGCTCCCGGAGCGCATTTTGTAGAAATACAAAATCTACCCGATAAAGTTTTGCCTTTTCTGTTGCCCAGTCGATATTGCGAATCTGATCGCTTTGGTGAGTTAGCTACGGAGATCGTTGCCGATGTACTACCGGGTTATGATCAAGTGAGTAGGATCGTGGATTGGGTCAGAAAATCCATACAGTACATTCCAGGGTCTAGTGAGTTTCCATTGTCGGCTACAGAAATTAATGGGAGGGGCTACGGAGTTTGTCGTGACCTTGCTCATATGGGTATTGTATTGTGTCGTAGTATCAGTATTCCGGCACGTATCGTGGTTGGCTATCTGCACGGTTTAGAACCTATGGATTTGCATGCTTGGTTCGAAGCCTATCTGGGTGGTCGCTGGTATACATTTGATGCGACGCAGCCCGAAGTGCTGGGTGGACGCGTCATTATCGCTTTTGGACGCGATGCCGCCGATGTTTCAGTGTTTCATCAGTTTGGTGCAGGCTGCGTTTTGACTAGCATGCAAGTTAAAGTTGTACAGCTGGATAACTTGTAGTGCAGATACAAACGAATCGACGCAGTAGATGAAAAATGGGAGTGACTTTACAAGCTGGACACCCTTAATTTCTATAAATAAGGGTGTTGCGAAATTAACTGCTTAGATTAGTTTCAGGATCTTTTGTGTCGCATTGGATTGTATACGCGGTAGTTCCGCGAAAGCTTGTTGCAGCTTGCTGTGCCAAGCGCGTTTGAGCTCCAGCATGTAATTGTCATCACCATCAAAACAATAATATTGCGCAAAGCTGTAGCTGTCCTTTGGGTAAATCAGTAACTCAACCGGAGGACCGACGCTGGCATTACTGCGTATGGTTGAGTCCATTGATACCAGGCAACAACGCGCCGCCTCTTCTAAAGGCGTAGTCATTTTTATGATGCGATCCAAAACTGGTTTCCCGTATTTGCTCTCACCAATTTGCAAAAAAGGCGTGTTTGCCGAGGTAATAATATTGTTGCCTTCGGGGTAAACCATATGTGCTGCCGGCGCTTCACGACCAATTTGTCCGGCTATAATGAAAGTGGCGGAAGCATTAAAAGCCGATTGTCCAGCTGCACTCTGGTGTTGTTTTTGCTTTTCAACGCTAATATGGCCTAAGTAAGTGGCTGCGTCGGATAAATAGCTGACGGTATTCAGATTGACTTTAGCGTTCTCAAGAATATCGCGGTGTAACTGTTCCAGTACGGCTTGTGTTGTAGCCAAATTACCCGCTGATAGCATGACAAGCTTACGATCCGGTAAAGTGGCAAAAGCGTGCATCTTCCCGTGTGTACTTACGTTATCAATGCCAGCATTAGTGCGGGAATCTGATGTGAGCACCAATCCTTCATCAATTGAAACGGCAATACAATAAGTCATAGATTAAACTCTGGGAATTCAAGGCAAAACCGAAGTGTACGCAAATTAGATTTGTACGTCTATAGGTAACCTTTGCCAAATTTATGCCTGCATAGTTTCTGATTAGGAAACTTCTACGTCATAGATGCCTTTGACAAGACAGCAACTGAAAACAGAAGATAGATTCTTTTGTTTGAACTCTTACGTTTTAATCAGACAAGTTAAGTCCAAGGTTTACGGGTTTCAAATGATGAACAACTTCCGGCTAATTGCAATACCTTTTTTTCGGGTATTATCCTGTAAAATGAATCGTTGATAATGCAAAATTAGCCAAGGAAATTTCGATGACATACAAAAAGTTAGTTTGTTTACTCTTCATGATGAGTCTCAGCAGTTGTTCAAGTATGTACTATAGCGGCCTTGAGAAAATGGGCATTCCAAAACGCGATGTCATGGTGCATCGAGTTGAAAAAGCCAGAGACACTCAGGAAGAAACTAAAGCACAATTCAAATCGGCTTTGGCACAGTTTTCAGCAGTTACCCAGTTTAAAGGCGGCGATCTTGAGGCGACTTATAATCAGCTAAACGGTGAATATGAGTCCAGTGTCAAAAAATCCAGTGAAGTTAAAAAGCGCGTCAGCGACATTGAGGATGTATCGCAAGCGCTATTTAAGGAATGGGAAAATGAAATAACTCAATATAGCAGTGCTTCCTTAAAACGTAGCAGTCAAGACCAGCTGAATGCTACAAAAGCGCAATATCAGCAATTAATTACCGCGATGAGAAACGCGGAATCGAAAATTCAACCCATACTGACAGTGTTTAAAGATCAAGTGATGTTTTTGAAACATAATCTCAACGCGAAAGCGATTTCATCTCTGAAAGGTGAATTAAACTCCATAGAATCCGATGTTTCAAACTTAGTTGCGGCCATGGAAAAGTCCATTAATGAAGCCAATGCCTTTATCAAAACCATGGAAAAGTGAACCTTAAATGAAATAGATTCATCGAATCGGAATGACTTACGAAGCAGATTGTCCTTGAGCAGTTTTTCCCGCACTTCGAGCTGAGACCATGTAGAATTGGCGGTATGTTTTATTAATTCTGGATGTTAACGTGTTTAGAGGAACAACCATACTCTCGGTTCGCCGAGGTAATAAAGTAGTAATTGGCGGTGACGGCCAAGTCACTTTGGGCAATACTGTAATGAAAGGTAATGCTCGTAAAGTAAGGCGTTTGTATCATGATAAAGTGATTGCTGGATTTGCCGGAGCGACTGCGGATGCTTTTACCTTGTTTGAACATTTTGAAGGCAAACTGGAGAAACATCGCGGCAATTTAACGCGGGCTGCAGTGGAAATGGCTAAAGACTGGCGTACTGACCGAGCTTTACGCAAGTTGGAGGCGTTGTTGGTGATTGCCGACGCCAAAACCTCGTTAATCTTATCCGGTACTGGCGATGTGATCGAACCCGAGCATGACTTGATGGCCATCGGTTCAGGCGGTGCATTTGCGCAAGCCGCCGCCCGTGCTTTGTTGGGAAATACTGACTTGAGTGCTCGTGAAATCGTGGAGCGATCATTAAACATTGCTGCCGATATTTGTATTTACACCAATCACAATTTACGCATTGAAGAACTGGACGCAGAACCTAACGAGTAATCGCATGACACAGATGACCCCCAAAGAAATTGTAAGTGAACTGGATAAACATATTATTGGCCAAGGCAGTGCCAAACGCTCGGTAGCGATTGCTTTGCGCAACCGTTGGCGCCGCCAGCAGGTAGACGTTGGTTTGCGCGAGGAGATTACGCCTAAAAACATTTTAATGATTGGCCCTACCGGCGTTGGTAAAACTGAAATTGCCCGTCGTTTGGCGCGTTTGGCCAATGCGCCATTTATTAAGATAGAAGCGACCAAGTTCACTGAAGTCGGTTATGTAGGGCGTGATGTCGAATCCATTATTCGTGATTTAGTGGATTCTGCTGTCAAGATGACTCGCATGGCGGAAATGGAAAAAGTGCAAATCCGCGCATTCGATAGTGCCGAAGATAAAGTTTTGGATATATTGCTGCCCCGAGCCGGAAGCGGTATGTTATCGGATACTGAGGAATCCACCCGGCAAAAAATGCGTAAGAAACTGCGCGAAGGTGATCTAGACGATAAAGAAATTGAAATTGACGTGCATGTTATGCCAGTTGGTGTAGAAATCATGGCACCGCCCGGCATGGAAGAAATGACTAATCAATTGCAAGGTATGTTTCAAAACATGGGTTCTGGCAAAACCAAATCTCGGAAGATGAAAATTAAAAAGGCCTTGAAAGTTTTGCAGGATGAAGAAGCGGCTAAGCTGGTTAACGAAGAAGACATAAAACAAAGAGCAGTTGATGCAGTCGAGCAAAACGGTATCGTTTTTTTAGATGAAATCGACAAAATCTGTAAGCGTTCGGAGGGTGGTAGCGGCGGCGAAGTGTCGCGTGAAGGCGTTCAGCGCGATTTATTACCTTTAGTGGAAGGTAGCACAGTGAGCACCAAATATGGCGCAATTAAAACCGACCATATTTTATTTATTGCTTCAGGTGCTTTTCATTTGACCAAGCCATCAGATTTAATCCCTGAATTACAAGGTCGGTTCCCGATTCGAGTGGAATTAACTGCCTTATCTGCGGAAGATTTTGTGCGTATTCTGACCGAGCCCAATGCGTCGTTGACTGAGCAATATTCGGCGTTATTAGCCACCGAGGGTGTATCGTTAAGTTTTGCGGCTGACGGTATTAAACGTATTGCTGAAATGGGTTGGGAAGTGAACGAACGCACAGAGAATATTGGTGCTAGGCGGTTGCATACCATTCTGGAACGGTTGCTGGAGGCTATTTCTTTTGATGCCCCCGATCTTATTGAAAAAAACATTGTTATCGATGCCGCTTACGTGGACCGGTATTTAGCGGAATTTGTTCAGGATGAAGATTTGAGCCGATATATTTTATAAACCTATTGTTTCTGAATTCTATGCGCCTGACTGCAAAACCTACCCATATCAGACCGACCGAAATTAAGCTGCACCAAGTTTCAAACTTACTGGAAATCAGTTTTGACGACGGTAAAGTTTTTACCTTGCCTTGCGAATACATGCGCGTTTATACGCCATCTGCAGAAGCAGTGGGCCATGCGCCAGGCCAAGAAATTTTGCAAGTCGGTAAAGAAGATGTCACGTTTGTCGACCTTAAACCGATCGGCAATTACGCCATTGCCCCGGTATTTAGCGACGGTCACAACACCGGCATTTTTACCTGGGATTTGCTTTATAAATTAGGCGCGGAATATCAGGCTTTATGGGCTGAATATCTGGCCAAGCTAGAGGCCGCTGGATACCAGCGCAAACCCACGCTACATAGCTAGGATTAAACATGACAAACGAAAATACCACTCACTTTGGGTTTAAAAATGTAGCCAAAGAAGATAAGGTCAAGCTGGTGCGCGGCGTATTTGATTCTGTGGCCGGTCAATACGATATCATGAACGACTTAATGTCCTTGGGGATTCATCGGATCTGGAAACGTATTGCTGTACAACTCAGTAATGTGCGTAGCGGCGAACAAGTGCTTGATTTAGCTGGTGGAACCGGCGATTTAACGGCCCTTTTTGAAAAACGCGTGGGCAAAGAGGGTCAAGTCGTTCTGGCCGATATTAACTCGGAAATGTTACGAACTGGTAGAGACCGTTTAATTGATCGGGGCTTGGTGGGCAATATCCGCTACGCACAAGTGAATGCAGAATGTCTACCCTTTGCCGACAATACTTTCGATTGTGTGTGCATAGGATTTGGGCTGCGCAATGTCACTGATAAAGATGCCGCATTGCGCTCTATGTACCGCGTGCTCAAACCGGGTGGACGATTAATCGTGCTAGAGTTTTCGCATCCTACCGATAAAATCACCGAAAAAGTCTACGACTTTTATTCTTTTAAATTACTACCTAAAATCGGCAAAATTGTGGCCAAAGACGAAGACAGTTATCGTTATCTAGCCGAATCTATTCGCATGCATCCAAAGCAGGATGAATTAAAGAAAATGATGATTAATGCTGGTTTTGAACGCTGTGAATACTTCAATATGACTCAAGGTATTGTAGCAATTCACCGAGGCTATAAGATTTAAATCATGGCGGCTATTAAACCTCTACTGATCGTAGCTTTAGAAACGGCACTCAATAAATATTTGTCTCTGGATACTGATGCGAGCTATTTTTTAGAACCGTTAGCCGGCAAAGTCATCGCAGTCACCGTGCAACCGTTTGCCGAAACAATTTATTTGTGTCCATCGAATGATGTCATACAGATACTGGATGAGTATCCTTCCCATCCAGATACCACATTAAGCGGCTCAATTTTTGCCTTAGGCTTAATGAGCTTTAGCAGCACGCCGATGCGCTCTATTTTTTCAGGGGAAGTGAAGATTGAAGGCGACATGCACACCGGACGCAAGTTTCAGGAGTTGTTTGCTAATCTGGATATCGATTTAGAAGAACAATTGTCGCACTTCACTGGCGATATTATTGCTCATAAAGTGGGTCAGTTTTTCCGTGCCGGACAAAACTGGAGTCATGAGTCGATTGAGTCTTTTCAGCTAAATCTTTCAGAGTTCCTACAAGAAGAAACCCGAGATTTACCCGCCAAAGCCGAGTGCGATATTTTCTATCGGCAGATAGATGAGCTGCGCACTGACTTTGATCGTTTGCAAAGCCGGGTTAAGCGACTGCAGAAACACCTATCAGAATAAACCTGGCAAAGCCTTCTATTTGCTGGCTGAAATCGGTTCACCCATACTAATCAAGGTACATAGTGATTCGTCCTAAAATATTATTACGTCTGATTCATATAAACTGGGTTCTGGTTTCTCATGGACTGGACGAAATCGTTTTAAAAACGCATTTGTTTCGTCCCATTCGGTTTTTAGTGATATTTACCCCCAGTTATTGGTTAAAAGCTAAAACTGAACCGCGTGGCGTAAGAATAAGACGGGCATTGGAAGATCTTGGCCCCATCTACGTTAAATTCGGTCAGGCCTTATCAACTCGCAAAGACTTATTGCCCGAAGATATAGCTGATGAATTGGTTAAATTACAAGATCGAGTACCGCCCTTTGCCAATGAAGTAGCGCGCAGTATTATTGAAAAAGAACTGGAAATGTCTATCGACCAGGCTTTTCGTGAGTTCAATCCTTCGCCACTGGCATCTGCTTCGGTCGCTCAAGTTCATACCGCGGTATTGCATACTGGCGAACAAGTTGTGGTAAAAGTCCTGCGTCCCGACATCGAGGATCGCATTCAATCCGACATGAGCTTGCTGTATGAACTAGCAAAGTTTGCAGAAAAGTTTTGGGCAGATGCCAAGCGCTTAAGGCCCGTAGAGGTGGTTGCGGAATTTGAGCGGACTACACTGGGTGAGCTGGATTTAGTCAGAGAAGCCGCCAATGCCAGTAAATTACGTCGCAACTTTGAAAACTCCGACATTATCTATATCCCTGAAATACACTGGCCGCTATCACGACAGAAAGTCATGGTCATGGAGCGCATTCATGGCATACCAGTGGGCGAAATCGAGCGACTAAAAGCAAATGGCGCAGATTTTAAATTGCTGGCTGAACGCGGCGTGGAAATTTTCTTTACTCAAGTATTCAGAGATAACTTCTTTCATGCCGATATGCATCCCGGTAATATTTTTGTGGAGCTACCGGCCAAGTATATCGCTGTGGATTTTGGCATTGTCGGCAGTTTATCTTTATCCGATCAACATTATCTGGCCGAAAACTTTCTGGCATTTTTTAATCGTGACTACCGGAAAGTTGCAGAAATGCACGTTGAATCCGGCTGGATAGCGGGTAATACCCGCATAGAAGAATTTGAGTCCGCTATCCGCAGTGTTTGTGAACCCATTTTTGAAAAACCGCTAAAAGATATTTCTTTCGGATTGTTTTTACTGCGTTTGTTTCAAACCGCACGCCGCTTTGACATGCATGTGCAACCACAGCTGGTCTTGCTGCAAAAAACGTTGTTGAATATTGAAGGCTTGGGTCGCCAACTTTACCCCGATTTAGACTTATGGCAAACCGCGAAACCATTTTTGGAAAAATGGTTTCATGAACGCATGGGGCCGAAAGCTAAAATCCAAAAATTGGTTAAACAATTTCCAGAATTAGCCCAACAATTCCCGGAAATTCCCGGTCTAATCTTTAAGGCATTAGATAATGCTACTTACGCGAAAGCTAATGCGGAAGCGCAAGCCAGAGAACTAGTTCTATTGCGCGAGCAAATGCAAGCTAATCATAAAACTACGGTTTGGGCGATGTTGGTCGGGGCGGTACTAGTTAGCTTGGCGGTTTGGTTTCAGTGACTAGGGCAGAGCGATTAGGTTAATCGAACCGCCATCACATCGCATTTGGCATAATGTAAAACGCTATTTGCTGTCGATCCCAGCAATAAAGCTAAACCATGTCGACCATGAGATCCGACCACAATTAAATCGACGCTTTCCTGCTCGGCAATACGCACAACCTCTTCTTTAGGTGTCCCCCACACCAGCCAGCATTGTTCATGGGGTATGTGAAATTGATTGGCCATGTCTTTAAGCTTAGTTTTTTCGGCTTCCAGTAACTCGTATTCTGAATCTTGAGTTAAAGATATAACCGTGCCGTAGCTGGTATCGGGCATGGGTATATTGTCCAGCACATGAATAATACTCAGCTTGGCCTGATATTTTGTTGCCAGCGTTTTGGCTTTTAAGGCTATGTTATCTGTATGCTCGGAATAATCAATTGCCAATAGTATATGTTGATAACTCATCATTTCTCTCTAGCAGCTCTTGTTTGCGGTAACGTGAACTGTTGACAGTTCACGTTACTATTCCAAAATATTTAAACTTTATGATAAATATCCGCGCCTTCTTCCAGGAATTGTTTGGATTTTTCATCCATGCCTTTGATTAAAGCGTCCTGTTCTTCAAGGCCTTTGGCAGCGGCATAATCTCGTACATCCTGGCTAATTTTCATGGAGCAGAAATGTGGCCCGCACATGGAGCAAAAATGTGCAATCTTGGCAGATTCTTTCGGTAAGGTTTCATCGTGAAATTCTCGGGCTTTCTCAGGATCCAGGCCGATGTTGAATTGATCTTCCCAACGGAATTCAAAACGCGCCTTTGACATGGCATTATCGCGCGCCTGCGCGCCGGGATGACCTTTAGCCAAGTCCGCAGCATGGGCGGCGATTTTATAAGTCACAATGCCTTCGCGAACATCCTGTTTGTTTGGCAAGCCTAAATGTTCTTTTTGAGTGACATAGCAGAGCATGGCACAACCGTACCAGCCGATATTGGCAGCACCAATAGCGGAGGTAATATGATCGTAACCGGGCGCAATATCGGTGGTAAGTGGTCCTAATGTATAAAAAGGTGCTTCGCCGCATTCTTCCAGCTGCTTGTCCATGTTAACTTTAATCATGTGTAACGGAACATGCCCTGGACCTTCAATCATGGTTTGCACGTCATGTTTCCAGGCGATTTTGGTTAATTCGCCCAACGTTTCCAACTCGCCGAACTGCGCAGCATCATTAGCGTCGTAAATTGATCCAGGACGCAAGCCATCTCCTAACGAAAACGATACGTCATAAGCTTTCATGATTTCGCAGATGTCTTCAAAATGCGTGTATAAAAAGCTCTCGGTGTGATGCGCCAAACACCATTTGGCCATGATGGAACCGCCACGCGATACGATGCCGGTCATACGCTTGGCTGTTAACGGCACATGGTGCAAACGCACTCCAGCATGAATCGTAAAATAATCCACACCTTGCTCGGCTTGTTCAATTAATGTATCGCGAAATATTTCCCAAGTTAAATCTTCGGCTTTGCCGTTTACTTTTTCCAAGGCTTGATAGATAGGTACGGTACCAATAGGTACAGGGGAATTGCGTAGAATCCACTCGCGGGTTTCATGAATGTTTTTGCCTGTGGAAAGATCCATAATGGTGTCGCCGCCCCAACGAATACCCCATAACATTTTTTCTACTTCTTCTTCAATAGAAGAAGTCACCGCTGAATTTCCTAAATTACCATTGATTTTGACCAGGAAGTTACGGCCGATAATCATGGGTTCCAATTCAGGATGATTGATGTTGCAAGGAATAATCGCTCGGCCCCTGGCTACTTCAGATCTTACAAATTCAGGCGTGATTACATCTGGAATCGCAGCCCCAAAAGAATCACCTGGGTGTTGATCTTTCCATAACTCGCGCATTTCTTCCATTTTTTGGTTTTCACGGATGGCAATAAATTCCATTTCCGGCGTGATGATGCCTTGGCGGGCATAGTGCATTTGCGACACATTTTTACCGGCTTTGGCGCGGCGTGGTTTACGAATGTGTTCAAAACGCAAGCTGGCGGTGGCAGGATCCACCATGCGTTGTTGGCCGAACTCTGAGCTGGGTCCATCCAATTGCTCAGTGTCATTGCGCTCTAAAATCCAATTAGAACGAATAGAACCCAGACCTTTTTTTAAATCCACCTCAACATTGGGGTCGGTGTAAACACCGGAGGTATCATAAACATAAAGCGGCGGATTTTTTTCGCTACCGAAATGCGCCGGTGTGTCAGATAAGGTAATTTTGCGCATGGGCACGCGAATGTCAGCGCGACTGCCTTGCACATAAATTTTTTCTGACGCGGGGTAGGAATCGATTTTTAAACTACTGGTTTCAGTAGCGATAACTTCTTTTATGACAGCGCTCATGCTTATCTCCAACAAAAACAAAACAAGGCGCAGGGAAAAGTGGTGGCTTTCCTACGCCGGTATTAACCGGAGTCAGGTTCAAAGGGTTTCTCTCAGCGATCTTGATTTTTAAAACCAAAAAAGCACCCCTAGCCTTTACGGATGTGCGATCTAAGTTAAAGTAAATCGTTGCGAATTGCAAGATAAGTGAGCCTGAGTTTCGGACAAGCGCACTTATACTTCCACCGTATATGTTTACGGGATTCTCAACAAACTATAGAATCCGAGCGCCTGTTTCGTTTAAGCTTCAAAAGCATAGCGGGATATTTAAAAGCGCTACATTGCTATTTTTTACCTTGGGCGGTGAGAGCGCTCGCAAGCATCTATGCGAAAATTTTGGGTTAACGATTAATGTGTTAACCCAAGGTTACTGGGATCGTTTCGAAAAGTAGTCGGAGGCAACACGCTATGTAAATAGATTTATAGAAATTTCTTCGCCTTAAACGCCGGCCTTGTCCGGCTATTCTAATCACCATCAGCTCTTTAGCGGCGCCAAAGTTATTTATATGAACTCAATGGATCAACTGCCCATCTGGCCTTATGTTTATGGATCACCGTCCGGGACTGGCAAAATTCGCTGTTTGCCGGAAGATTTTATTGTGCAGGAACATCTGTCATTTGAGCCTTCCGGCTCTGGTGAGCATGTTTTTTTGCAGATCGAAAAGACCGGTGAAAATACCGAATTCGTTGCTAGACAATTGGCTCGCTTTGCCAATGTTCGGCAGCGAGATATCAGTTTTGCTGGGTTAAAAGATCGCCATGCAGTCACCACACAATGGTTTAGTGTCTGGTTACCTGGTAAAGCGGATCCGGATTGGCAACAATTTGCTACAGCTCAGCTTAAAGTATTACAAACAATACGGCATGCTCGAAAGCTAAAACGTGGCGTATTATCAGGTAACGGTTTTGTGTTAACGATTCGCGATTGGCAGGGCGATCAAGCCAAAACCATCCAACAGCTGCAAGCTATGAAAGACCATGGCATCGCCAATTATTTTGGTGAACAGCGTTTTGGACATAATGGCCAAAATATCAACAAAGCTTTGGCGATGTTTCAGGGCGCGAAGGTAGGACGCGAGCAGCGCAGTTTGTATTTATCGGCGGCACGCTCGTTTTTGTTTAACCAGATATTAGCTGTTCGGGTTGAGCAGCAGTTGTGGAATCAAGCTATTGCTGGCGACAACTATATGTTTTCGGGTTCGCACAGCAATTTCAGATCGGAGCAAGCAGATGCTGAAATCATCCGCCGTTTGCAAGCTAATGAAATTCATCCGACCGGCGCGTTATGGGGCAGGGGAGAGTCGGCGGTTTCGAGCGATTCTTTTACTATTGAGCAAGCGATTATTGATGCGTATCCTGAACTTGCTCAGGGTCTGTGTGCTTTTGGAGTGGATGCTAATCGTCGGCCATTAAGGGTGAATGTTCCTGATTTGCACTGGCAATTTATGAAGAAAAATGAGTTTGTGCTGAGTTTTACATTGCCTGCGGGCAGTTATGCAACGGCTTTGTTGCGGGAAATAATTGAGCTATAAGAGGCCGTAACGAAGCATGTAAACTTTGTTTTCGGGTAAAAAATCCAGACTTTACCTGACTTTAGGTCTATGCCATTCGTGCAGCAAGTTCCCGGATTTTACGTTCGGTAATATCGATACAGAAACCTCTAAACCCCACAAAATTTCCTTTATCTTTTACATGGGGTATGGCTTGATCCATTACCCATCGGTATTCACCAACGGAATTTTTTATTCTATAGTCGACACTAAAAGTTTTTCGCCCGATCATCGCTCTTTGAAAAGCCTCCAAGTACTCTTTTAAATCATCAGTATGTATTTGTCTTGCCCAGCCATTACCACACAGTTCACTAAGCTGGAGACCTGTGAATTCAAGACAAAACTCACTAAAATAAAAAATTTTACCGTCGATTCCCGACTCCCAGAACATGATGGGATACGCATTAGTCATATCATGAAAATTTTTCTGCTCCTGCTTGAGTTTGGTTTCCATCTCGACTCGTTCGGTTATATCTTCCTCCACCGCTACAAAGCGGGTCAATTCGCCTTGCTCATTATAGATTGGCGTAATTGAAGCTAATACCCAATATGTAGTTCCTGATTTAGATTGATTACACAGCTCTCCTTTCCATGTCTGACCTGAATCAAGCGTTTGCCACAAATTGTGGTAAACACTGGGTTGGGTTGAACCTGATTTAAGGAAACGAGGATTTAATCCCTTGATTTCCTCTAGGGCATAACCTGAAATGTGTTCAAAGGCTTTATTGACATATTCAATATTGCCAAATTTATCAGAAATTAGAACCATCCCGGCCGTTTGTTGTACGGCGTTGGTCAACATGTTGATATGGTCTTCCTGAGCAGAGACTATTTGTTTGTTTTGTCCAAGAATTTCCTCTAATAAATGCAAGTAGGAGTGTTCTATGACTTGAAGAATATCAGCCAGCCCCAAAACTTTTAATAATGTGCCATCATGGTCCAGCACGACAAGATGCCTGATTTTTTTTACTTCCATAAGTTGTCTTGCTGCGAGTAGTGTCGTCTCCCCGTTCACGGTGATCAAGGGTTTGTTTTCCAATTCACAGACGAGGGTATTGGTGTACTTGTTAGCGATTAACCCCATTAAATCTCTTTCAGTAAAAGCGAACATTTCACGTTCAAGCAAGCTGATAATTGATATTTCAGTATTTTTTAAACGCATCAATCGAGCAACTTCAGAAACGGGCAGGTTTTCTTTTATAACGAGTGGGCTTTTATAGACAACCGATTTGACGTCTTTCACCATCAAAAAAGATTCAATGCCATGACTTCGAACCAAGTCTGTTTGAGAAACAACCCCAGTGGCTTTAGCAAATCTATCCACCACTAGTAGATGGCGAATTCCTTTACAGCGCATCGATAGAACGGCATCGCTTAAAGGTTTCCATTCTTGGATAGTGATTACCGGACTGTGCATGACCTCACCGATAAGGGTCTCAAATACTGATGGGTCTGATAAGTCTAGTTTTAGTGCATCGGCTTCAGTCCAAATCCCGACGTAATGGTCATTTCGAGTAACAATGATGGAGCTTTTTTGATGAGTATGTAACAGATTAGCGGCTTCTAACACCGTAGTATGCGTATCGCAGTAGAGAATATCTGAGGAAGCTACATCACTGATCTTTTTTTCTTTTACGGCGTCTTTAAGCTGACTTTCATTACAAAATGACACGACACCTGAAAAGCGATAGCCACGACCATATTCGGTTTTAATCAATAAATCGGCGCCCGGACTCGCGTTCCGTAAGCTAGATTTAATGACCGAAATACTCCTGGCAATGCTTTCGTCTGAAGCATTTGTACCTTTCCAAACGATATCAATAAGCTGCCTTTTAGTCACTAACTTGCCATGACGTTGTAGAAGCACTTCAAGTACTGAGAGCTCCTTGGGTTTCAAATTAATCTTAAAACCACTTTCATGGAAAAGGCCTTGATCGCTTTTAAAATTGAAGTTATCAAAAAGTACGTGGAAAATTTGCTCCATCGTGCAGCTCATTTTTTATAGATTAAATGTTTGAGGGAATCACAAAAATAATTTCATTTCTAAAAGATTATTACAAATACAGCACTTTGCAATCTTTACTAAAAATGAGAGAGACGCCAGTTATCCGATAATGATTTGGTAATAATTTGAATTTCCGAATTTTACTTAAGGGCAAAGATTGGACTTTGGAGTTGAATCCGCAAGCTTAGGACGATTTACCCAGATCTAATTGAAACAACCACAGCCCATGGCCGGACACTGTAAATTGTCCTCCGAATCAGCCCTCATAGAGTGATGAGCAATAGCGCTGTAAATCCTGATCAAATATTACTCATTGGTGCAGCAAAAAGTATTTTTTGATAAAGATTAGATTTAAAAATTTTGAGAAACTGCGTAGGGCAGACGATTTGGCTTTCAAAAATGTCAAATCTGTAACGTTTTTAAATCCATATTCAATAGGTTAAGGCGTATTTGTCAAAACATATCGTAATTACGTTGATCTTGTCATTTTAATTACGGCTCACAAAGTTAATTATCAATGTCCAAAATATTCCGGATTTAATCAATGGGAGTGTTAGGGCTTGAATCCAACCAGATATGAAGATTATTCGTTCCACTGACAACGTTATTGATTTGCAATCACTGGTATATGTATCCACCGCTGCGCATTTTTTTTCACCAGCAGAAATCGACCATCTACTAGAGCGCGCACAAGCTCGAAATACCCAAGAAGCAGTGACGGGCGTATTATTTTACAACGATGGCAGTATTCTCCAATATCTTGAGGGGCCTTCCTCTGGATTAACCAACATCTACGACATCATCAAGGCCGACCCTCTGCATTATGGAGTCATTGAACTACTTCATGAGTCTATTTCAACGCGTGAATTTCCGGACTGGCCCATGGCTTTTCACTCAACCAAACTAGTCAAGCCAAGGGAGGTTAATGAGCACTTATCACAATGGCTTAATGTGTCCGATGGTCCTATTTCGGTGGCACGCATGATAATCACCAGACTCTGGAATCGAGGTCGATGGCCTGGTTAACATAGAAGTAAGTAATTTTACTTACCCCTTCGATCGTTAGACGCTCGTCATATCAACTGCCAAATGCCAAAATTTGCTACTGGCCTTACCATTAGATCTCACCTGCCAGTTTTGATCTAAATCAAGATGGTAACTTTGAACAGCGATAGCGATGAGCATCAGCTAATGAGTGCTTATTGGGTTGAATTTATTCAGTGTGGTAACCGCTACTCGGGGTTCAAACTTGGCGTTTTCGTTTGGAGTTTTGGTGATTAGCGGTGTTAATGTCGGCTTTAGAAATTTCATGATTTGCACCGGTAAAGCGCTGGTAAAGTGATAATTTCCGGCATTTGGGCCTTGCACATAAGCAGTGATAACACCAAAAAACCGGTCACCGATAAAGAAAGTGAACGTGGCAGCCCGACTAATGAATTTGGATGAGATTAACCGACCACGTTCTCCCCAGATTTCTTGTCTATGATCGCCGGTGCCGGTTTTTCCGCCAACTACTAATGGTTTGTCGTCAGCATCCGTGTAGATGCCTCTGAGACGGCCAGCGGTGCCGCCGTCCACCACGCCTACTAGCGCAGCGCGCGCGACTTTGGCGATTTCAGGAGCAAATATGCGTTGACCTGATTCAGGTATTTTGCTGAGTACCGTTTCATAGGGCGTAGCAGTCGCGTAATGGAAACTTTCAAATCGTACTGTGGCTAAGCGCACGCCATCATTCACTAAGATGCCCATTAATTCGGCTAATGCAGCGGGTCTGTCTCCAGATGCGCCAATAGCCGTTGCGTATGAGGGCGTTAAGCCATTAAAGGGGTAGCCCACTCGTTTCCAGGCAGTATGGATCTCTTTGAAAGCTTCTGCCTCTAATAGCGTAAGAATACGTCGTTGCTGGCTGGCTTTTCTATTGCTTTTTAATAACCAACGGTAGACTGCTAAGCGCTGTTCTTTACTTGCTTCCAGCACTTCATCTCGGGTTGCATTGGGATGCTTTGCCAAATAACCCACCAGCCATAATTCCAACGGATGAATTTTAGTAATATAACCCTGGTCTTGTAAGTCGAAATTTTCGGGTGAGTATTTGTAACGCAGTTCCTCAATATTTTCACCACTGCCTAACGCTGCGCTAGGTAGATGCGCTTTTAGGAATCGGGGCAGAGCAGTGGAGTCATATTGTTCTGGGTAAATGGCCTGATACAGCATAGTCAATCGCGACGCTTTTGGGTATACGCGCTGAGTTAGCATGGCTAAAGCTTCATCAGCAGTTTTACCCTGGTATCGGGCATAAAAGCGACGCAAGTACACCCGCCCTTCATTATCAGCAAAACGTTCTAAGTATTCCTGACGTTTGGGATCTTCAGGGCTTTCTAACCAACGCGCTAAACCGCCGGGTTTATAAAGATGATGATAGGCGACTTCGCGCATCAAACGAATAAATACCAGATTGGTAGAGTCCCTCAGTGCATGCCGTATAGACATGATTTTGCCATTTTCAGACTTATCAAAGTTATTAAATTGGTGCACGCCGCCGCCGGTGAAAAAGCCTTCATAAGGGCTGGCAGAGTATTTTTTATCCAGGGCAAGGTTTAGTAAATCTTCTAAATTGATGCCGGGATTTTGGCTTAATTGCGCAATGACCCAAGCGGAGAGAAAATCGCGCGGATGTAATTCAACCTGTTTTAAATCTTTTGCTGAACGACCTTGGTATTGTTTATAGACTTCGGTGACTAGTTCCAGATAATGCACCATAGTGCGCAGCTTGGAAGTTGAACCCAAATCCAGGCGTACACCTTCGTTAATATCGAGTGGTTGATCATAGTTGTCAGTTTGAATACGCAGTAAATTGCCGCTATCACTGCGTTCAAACAGCATCAAACTATAAATAACTGGGCTTAAATCGGTGGTGTTATTCAGTAATCTAAAACCGAGTATGCCCGATTCAGTCGCACCATCTTTTTCATTTAAACGGTGCAGCGATTTACTGACGGCTTGTTGTATATCAAAATCCAGGGTGGTTTTGACGGTTAAATCGAGCCGGTCCAATTCGTAGTTGGATTTAACACCGACAGCTTTTGCCAATCGGGTTCTCAATACGGACTGAGTTTTTTTCTCCGTGACAAAACTGGCTTGAGTGAGTCCTTCTTTAACTGGTTGTAAAGTGGATTCTTTCAAAGCTGCATCGCGAAGTGCCGGAGAAATCACGCCTTGATCGGCCATTAACCGCAGATATTTATCAGTCAAGTTTTGTAAGGCTTGATAGCCGCGCCCGAGCAGATAAGAAGGACGTCTTTGAGATAATAGTATGTTCAGCACCTTGCGGTAGGCTTGCGCCTGTTGCGGGGTAATATGTTCTGCGGACTTAATGCTTTCTGAGTTGAGTAGTCTGTTGACTTCGTTAAAATCAGCATTAAACCAGGCGCTAAGTCCGTCTCCTAGTCCGTGTACTTCACCTTGTTTAGCCGTAGCTGCAAGCGGCATAGAATTTAAGTAGGCGAGCGCTATACCCCGCCTCATTTGCCGAGTGTCTGGTCCTAGCAAATAAGCTCTCACTGAAGCACTGGCCATTTGCCGAAATTTGTCGATGACTGAATTCGTGTAGCCATTTTCAGAGTGGCGGTATTTTTCCAGCTGTGTGGCTAAGGTGCTGCCGCCCGGAACATTAATATCCGCCCCGAGTTTACGAGCCATCATTTGCAGGCTAGCAAACGCCAACCGATCCCACTCAATCGCTGGGTTAAAGTTAGCGCGACCATCGTCTAATAGTTCACGATTTTCGATATACAGTAATGTGTATAGAACTAGCGGAGGAATAGCTTCAAAATTTGGATAACCGTGCTCGGGGTAGGTTGCGCTAAATAATGGTTGATTGTTTTTGTCAACAATTCGCAACCCGGCTTGGGTTTTTTCGTTATAGATCGGAAACAATCCATAGTCTAGTAGCTGCGTCATCATGGCCGAAGGCGCGGCTTGCGCGGTAACATTGAAACCAGCTTTCTGTAGACGTTGAATCGAGTCGGGTAGTAACGAGTAACCCAGGCGTTCGTCATAAGGTCCGTATTGAGGGTAACGAATTGTCGAATTCGAACCGGGATTAACTTTAAAGCTCAACTGTTTTGTAATTTCGGACAGATAGTGAGCTTGTAGTGTCGATGTTTTGATTTCCTCCCTAACGCATTGCAGAAAGATAGCGCCTACTATCAAGAAGCCAAGCAAAAGGGGTAGCACAAAAGACCTACGGATTATTCGCTTATTCATTTGCATGGCTTGCTGGTTTACCAAACGTATAGGTTTTGCTGCTAGTTATGAGTTAGTTGATGTTGTGTTCTGACAAACCGTTTTCCAATCGACCAAAATTTATGATCTGGCTTCTATTTTTGCTGGAAATAAGCCGCCAAACGGGTGTTCAAACATGACTATGAGTATAGCAAATAAACGAAATAACACAGAGCAGGTTAGTTATTAATTTATATGACTTTATCCTAAAGCAACCGATAATACCGGTTGATGTAAAATGCCAAGTCATACCAAGCCGTTGCTGTAACACTTAGAGAATAGAAAAAATGACTCAAACCGATGAAGTATTGGTGATTTATCACGCTGATTGCCTGGATGGCTTTGGGGCCGCTTGGAGCGCTTTTTGTAAATTTAAGGATCAGGCTCGTTACATTCCTGCTCGACACGGAGACGAAATGCCGGAGTTCACGGCAGGAGCAAAAGTTTACATCTTGGATTTTTGCTATCCAGCGTCTTGCCTGATGAAGGCGGCAAAGTCAGCAGGTCAGATTTTTCTAATTGATCATCATGTTACTGCGATGGAGCAGGTAGATGACTATTTTAAAGCCACACCCGTACCCGAAAATCTGTCAATTAACTTCGATATGAACAGAAGTGGCTGTGTGTTGGCATGGCAGCATTTTTTTCACGACATTGAACCGCCTAAAATTCTCTTGCACATTGAAGATCGTGATTTGTGGAAATACAAATTAGATGGGACACAGGAAATTACCGCCGCTATTTACGAACGCATGCCTATCGCCTTTACCGATTTTGCGGCGCTGGATTTGTCTGAACTACAGGCTCATGGCTCTATTTTGTTGGCGCAGTTTATGGGTATGGTTACCCGACTGGCCAAATCAGCGCATCCGGTAACTGTTGATGGCAAACACGGTTTGGCAGTCAATGCGCCGTCATTTTTTTCCAGTGATTTGGGCCAAGTTCTGGCTAAAAACTCAGGTACATTTGGGTTGATTTATCAGTACGACGGTAAAAGGCAAAAATGGAATTTTTCTTTACGATCAATCGGGGATTTTAATGTGGCTAATATGGCAAAGGGTTTTGGTGGTGGTGGGCATAAAAATGCAGCCGGATTTTCATTGGATACCAATCCATTTATTCACTTTTAGCTAGTTAATTTCATGTCGATCTTTCGAAAACTGGCCTCGCAAACCGCAATTTATGGGCTAAGTAGTATTTTTGGACGTTTCCTCAATTATTTATTGGTACCTCTGTACACCTATTATTTTTCTGCAGCTGAATACGGTGTCGTCTCTGAATTTTATGCTTACGCTGGATTCTTTGCCGTATTACTATTATTTGGATTTGAAACTGGTTATTTCCGCTTCCGAGACAAAGAGCATCCACAACCGGACGTCGCTTATTCAACGGCGTTGATATTTGTAGTACTCGTTAATGTTGGGTTTTTCTGCCTGGTGCTGGCACTGAATGGGCAGCTTTCGATGACACTTAAATATTCAGATCACCCTGAATATGTGCGCTGGTTCGGTATTATTTTGGTACTGGATGCTGTTACTGCGATCCCATTTGCCCGATTGCGCGCAGAAAATAAAGCGTTGCGTTTTGCAGGTATTAAAGTGGCGGAGATTCTGCTGACTATTGCCTTGAGTTTGTTTTTTATAGTCTATTGCCCAAAGTTGTCGGCTCAGCATTCTGCCGAACCTTGGTTGGCGTTAATCTATGATCCTGCTATCGGCGTAGGTTATATTTTTATAGCCAACTTAATTGCAAGTGGCTTTAAGTTTGTATTTTTGACTCCCCAACTATTAGGTCTGGCTTGGGGCTTCGACAGAGCATTATTTAAACGAATGTTACGATATTCTCTACCGATGGTTGCTATTGGTTTTGCCGGAATTATCAACGAAATGCTGGATCGGGCATTGTTAAAACATCTGTTGCCTTATGATTTGCAGACCAACATGAAAATGTTGGGTATTTACGGCGCCTGTTACAAGTTATCAGTTTTGATGTCACTGTTTATTCAGGCGTTTCGTTACGCTGCTGAGCCTTTTTTCTTTGCTTATGCTGATAACAACGATGCTCGAGACGTGTATGCAAAAATACTGAAATTTTTTGTGATTTTTTGTGTGTTCATTTTTTTGCTAGTGACTTTATATTTAGATTTCTTCAAGTATTTTGTTGGCGTGGAATTCCGCGCTGGGCTAAACGTCGTGCCAATTTTATTGATGGCAAATTTATGTTTGGGAATTTACGTTAATCTGTCGATTTGGTACAAACTAACTGATAAAACACTCCTGGGGGCTTTTGTCTCAATGGCGGGTGCCGGCCTCACTATCGCACTTAATCTGCTTTGGATTCCAACTCTGGGCTATGTTGGTTCGGCTTGGGCGACGCTAGCTTGCTACGCCAGTATGGCAGTAGTGTCTTATTTATTGGGCCGCATCTATTATCCGGTTGCTTACGATGTTTTTCGCGTATTAGCTTATATTGGCTTAGGTGTAGCCTTGTATTTTGCCCATGGTTATTTACGGCCAGTACTTGATTGGCAATCCTGGCTATTATCTTCAGCAATAATGGCACTGTATCTGTTAATTGCGATGCTTTTTGAGGGTCGGCAGTTGCGAGCGCAAGTTCGCTAATAACCTTAATTACGAAAGGTAACATGAGAATTTATGCCAAATAACCTAGAAGTAAGAGGTCGTTTAATCGGTGGTTTAATTTTACTGGCGCTCGGCGGCTGGGTATTGCACAGCTATCTGGTTTTGTTCGCCTGGGCAGTGGTATTGGCGATTACCACTTGGCCGATTTATCAGCGTTTACTTGATCGTATTGGCGCACGCGGCAACGCAATCTGGGTAGCCCTGGCGTTAACCTTGCTGATAGGGGCTATTGTTTTGGTGCCTATGGGTTATGGTTTGAGCCGAGTCCTGCATGAAACTGAGTCCATGGGACAAATTTTAACCAATGCTCAAACCGCCGGCTTACCGGCACCGGAATGGCTGGAAACTTTGCCGCTGGTTGGTTCCTGGGCTAAAGACAGCTGGGTCAAAGCTTTGGGAACTGCGGCGGCAGCGAACGAATCTCTACATTGGCTAGGCACAGGTGCAGTGGTTAACTATACCAAAGATTTTGCCAGCCAGATTCTGCACCGATTTTTAGGATTATTGATGATTCTGGTGTTGTTGTTTTTTGTGTATCGGCACGGAGAGAGTATTGGTAAGCAGGTGCTGGATACTAGCCGCAAATTTTTTGGTGAAACGGGTATTCGCTATGCTATTCATGCCACGGCGGCGGTTAGGGCTACAGTCAACGGCTTGGTGTTGGTGGGGTTAGGTGAAGGGTTATTGCTGGGCGCCGGTTATGCCTTTGCTGGTTTGAGTCATCCTGCTTTACTAGGGGCATTAACGGGCGTGTTTGCGATGATTCCTTTTGCAGCCAAGCTGATTTTCGGCGCTTGTACTTTGGTGCTAATCGCCGGGGGTCATTCGGCTGCAGGTACCGGTTTGTTTATATTCGGAGTGGTGGTCATTTTACTGGCTGATAATTATGTCCGGCCTGCGCTCATTGGTGGAGCGGTTAAATTACCCTTCCTATGGACGTTATTGGGGATTTTTGGAGGTTTGGAAAATTTTGGCTTACTAGGCCTGTTTCTCGGGCCAACTTTAATGGCGGTATTGATTTCAATATGGCGCGATTGGGTTGAGGATATGAGCAAAATGCCGATCGCATGAATTTTTATAGATCCGGTTTTTTAATGTTTAACGTAGTTGAGATAACCTTTAACTTCCTCGGGATACCTTAGCTTTGCGTTCCCTGAGTGAAGTCAAAGGGAAATTGATACATCATAAGGCCGGATCGATAGTCTATATTGACAAATAAGTCTGGCTAGACAAAAACACGGTAACTCTTAGATTCGAAATCAAAATTATGTCTCAAAAATTAAGCTATTGGCTTGATAAAGATAACATCATCCGCAAGGTTGACGATTTCTGGGATGACAGTATGGATAGCGAAAGCTGGACCGATCGCGCATGCAGCAAAACAATTATTGGCAGACACCTGTTTGATTTTATCTGCGACGATCCGACACGCATGTATGTATCTGCATTGGTGCAATTAGTGCGTATTATTCCTCAATGCTTGTTTAGGCCCTATCGATGCGATACGCCGAATAGCAAAAGGTATATGCGGATGATTGTTTCTCCCGAAGAAAACGATTTGGTGCGAGTGTCTCATGAACTATTGCATTGCGAACCTTTACCGAAAAAAATCTCATTTCTCACTCAGAACTGTACCGAAAATAAATCGCTCAAACGGCGTAATGGTACTGAATATCTCAGTGCAAGCCATATCCGTTGTAGTTTATGCAATCGTTTGCAGTCAATTGGTACTAATTTATGGCAGGAAGTTGACACATTGTCAGATTTAATAGCAACAACCCAAGATACAGTGCCAGTTGTTTACGGTATCTGCCCTTCGTGTATTGAAGGACTACCGAAAAAATAAATTTCCTCGTTAACTTGCTTACTTTATTTCAACGATTATAATCAACCGAAACGCTATGACTCTGTTTATGCTCTAGAGTATTTACCTTGCGGAAACGATGATCTATTAGACAACTACTCATGCTGATTAACGATACATCCAGCACTGCCAGCCTCTCAGAGGCTAGTTCAGAGCAACGACCATTTATTGTTGGGATTGGTTCTTCTGCAGGTGGTCTTGAGGCACTCTCATCTTTAGTCGCGGCAACGCCCAGTAATCTGGGAATTGCGTATGTCGTCATTCAACATTTATCACCAACTCATCGCAGCATGTTAGTGCAGTTACTGGGTCGAGAGACCGCCATGGCGGTCTGTGAGATTCAGGATAACATGCAGCCTGAACCGGATGTCGTTTATATCGCTCCAGCCAGTCGAAATA
Source organism: Methylococcales bacterium (assembly GCA_965247565.1). Taxonomy (GTDB): domain Bacteria; phylum Pseudomonadota; class Gammaproteobacteria; order Methylococcales; family Methylomonadaceae; genus CBDFHF01. The sequence continues at coordinate 224,809 of CBDFHF010000002.1, forward strand.
CCATTTTTCAAAATGGCAAATTCCGGTTATTGGAAACCAAACGAGAAGCGCTGCCCAAACCGTCGGTCAATGTATTTTTCACTTCGCTGGCTTCTGAAAAAACTGAGGACGCGATAGGCGTTATATTATCGGGAACCGGCTCTGATGGAACAGTGGGTCTGCGTGAAATTAAAGCCAATGGCGGGTTTACTTTTGCTCAGGAACCCAGTTCTGCCAAATATACTGGTATGCCGCAGTCAGCCATTGATTCAGGTTGTGTAGATTGGGTGTTGTCCCCGGAAAAAATTGCGGTTGAGATTACCAATTTGGTATGTAATAGACCTGCAGTTCAAATCGCTAGTGACGCTGAACGGCCGCAATCTTTGGCAACACAGCTCAAAAAACTATTGATCAGCGTCAAACAAAAAACCCGCATTGATTTTGGCGGCTATAAAGAAGGCACTTTGTGGCGACGTATTGAAAGACGTATGTCTGCAAATCATCTGGTAAATTTTGAGGATTATTCACGATTTACAGAAGAAAATCCGGAAGAACTCGAAAGGCTTTGTAAAGATATATTAATCTCCGTTACCGCCTTCTTTAGAGACCCGGAAGCTTTTAACCAACTTAAACAAGTGATTCAAACTGCAATTAGCAGTAAGCAACATGGTGATGAAATACGCATTTGGGTGACCGCCTGCGCAACCGGTGAGGAGGCTTATAGTATCGCGATTCTGTTGGCTGAAGTGCTGGGCCCGAATCTTCCTTTTTACAGAATTCAGATTTTTGCTACTGACGTTGATAGCGATGCCATGAATGTTGCCAGAAAAGGCTCTTATGTTGAAGGTGCGTTAGCCGAAGTTGAGCCGAGTTTAATAGCGCGTTATTTCGTACCGATGCATGGTCGTTATGAAATTTCCAGAACTTTGCGCGATATGGTGGTATTCGCGCGACATGACTTAGTGCAAGATCCGCCTTTTTTGCGCTTGGATCTGATTAGTTGTCGCAACGTCCTTATCTATCTTCAGACTGATTTACAGTCGAAAATACTAGCGACTTTTCATTATGGCTTGTTAGATGGTGGATATCTATTCTTAGGAAAGTCGGAGAGTGTTTTTCAACAAGAAAATCTGTTCGATGTTATTAGTAAAAACTACCGAATTTATCGTCGGCATCCTAGCGAGGGCAGGATACCCCTAACATCATTTCAACTCCCACTCTTAGATCAAAACCAGCAGCAGATTTTAAATAAAAAAGCCAACGCAGAACACAAGCTGATGGAATCAGCGATACGAGCTTACATTCCTGCTTCGATTTTAGTTAACAATAGCCTCGATATTCAACATATTTACGGCGATGTGAGTAGCTTTTTAACCATTTCCGCAGGTAAGCCCAGTACTAACTTGATGCACTTGATAAGGCGTGATTTGCGTCCGGATCTGCAATTGTTACAACACCAAGTGCAGAAAAATTTAGATTCCGCTATTGGTAGAACACACTATATTCATTGCGGCGAGACCAAAAAGCCTATCCGTCTGGCATTACATCCTACTGAAAAAGGTGTTTCAACGGCTTATTTTCTGGTTAGCTTTGAAACGACCATTACAGAAAGCATACCCGCCGAGCCATCCAGTCAAAGTCCATCAGAACTGGATGCTAAACTCAACATCAGGGAATTAGAAGATGAATTGATAATGACGCGTGAGCGCTTGCAAACTGTCATTGAAGAACTGGAAACTTCTAACGAAGAATTACAGGCTTTGAATGAGGAAGTCCAATCAGCTAACGAGGAGCTTCAGTCATCCAATGAAGAGTTGGAGGCCACTAACGAAGAATTGCAGTCTACTAACGAGGAGTTAACTACGGTTAATGAGGAGCTGCAGATTCGTACCAACGAATTAGCGGAAACCTTAAACGATCTTGAGACAGTGCAAAACAGCGTCGGTTTTCCGATTATTGCTGTGAGTGAGCAATTAAAGATCTTGCGTTTTAATGCGCCCGCTGCCGCATTGTTTTCTTTGTCAAGATCATCAATTGGTCAGCATTTTTCAGTTATTCGCTTGCCAGCGGGTATGAAAAGTTTCACTAGTCAGATACAGGAAGCTTTAAGTATTAGCAAGATAGTTGAGTCAGCTATCCCCTCGTTGGAGCGACATTATCTGCTGCATATATCGCCCTATGATACGACGCATCAGGGAATTCGCGGTGCGATAGTAACGCTGGTAGATGATACTGAGCGTCGGGTGAGTGAAGAGGAAATTATTAGTAGTCGGGAGAAGTTGTTGTCGATTATGAATAACTCGACAGCCATTGTTACTTTAAAGGATATTGCGGGGCGCTATGAGTTTGTTAATAGTCAGTTTGAGAAAGTTTTTGGCATTCAATCAAAGGATATAATAGGTAAAACCGATAGCCAAATGCTGTCGCAAACCATTGCTGATGATTTTCGCGCCAAGGAATTGGAAGTCATTCGCAAAATTCAAACGATAGAGAGTGAGGATCACATACAGCATGGGAATGTGGACTTATATATGCTATCAATTCGCTTCCCTTTAATTGGCCCCGATAACCTGCCTTATGGCATTTGTACCCAATCTTCTGATATTACCACCCGAGTTCAGGCAGAAAGCCAATTACGCTTAGCAGCTCGGGTTTTTGATCGCTCGTCTGAAGGCATTGTGGTCACTGATCCCAAAAAGCAAGTCCTTACGGTGAATGAGGCATTCACTAATATTACCGGCTACTGTGCTGAAGAGGTGATCGGGAAAATGCCGACCTTTTTATCCTCCGGTATACAGGACAACGCATTTTTTGAATCCATGTGGGACAGCATTAATTCCCAAGGTTGGTGGCAAGGAGAGATTTTAAATCGTCGTAAGGGTGGAGATATTTATCCTGAATGGCTCACCATCAATGCGATCCATGATCACAGTGGTAAAACCTGTAATTACGTAGCCATCTTCAGCGATATAACCATAGTAAAAGAATCTCAGCAGCGCATAGAGTTTTTAGCCACACATGATCCTTTAACAGAGTTACCGAATCGTTTACTGTTCCTGGATCGGGTTCGTCAAGCTGTGGCTCGCGGGGATCGTGGAACATTTTTGTTTGCCGTATTATTTGTTGATCTGGATGATTTTAAAGTAGTCAATGATTCTTTAGGACATGCAGCAGGCGATACTTTACTGAAAGAAGTGGCGAAACTTATGCGCGGTCTTGTTAGATCCGTTGACACCGTTGCTCGTTTTGGTGGTGATGAATTTGCTTTATTAATCGAAGATACGTCAGTCAGTGAAATTGAAAACACCGCAAGACGAATATGCGCTGCAATAGGTAGATCCATTTACTTGGGTGATCAAATGGCCCATGTGGGCGCCAGTGTCGGTATTGCTGTTTTTCCAGAAGATAGCAAGAATGCTGAAGTTCTTCTTAAACACGCTGACACGGCAATGTATGAGGCTAAAGCCAAAGGAAAAAATGCCTATCAATTTTTTACTAAAAAAATGATGGAGCAGGCCGATATGAGGCTGCGCATGGAAAATGGCTTAAGAAAAGCGTTAGATAATAACCTGTTGTTTTTAAATTATCAGCCGCAAATCGATTTGGACACAGGGCAATTGATTGGCGCGGAAGTGCTCGTTCGATGGTTTGATAATGAATACGGCTTAATTTCACCTGTACACTTCATCCCGTTGGCTGAAAAATCTGGTCTGATTGAGAAGTTAGGAGAATGGGTCACCAATGCGGCTTGTGCTCAGATGGCTAACTGGTTGGCGCAAGGTTATAAATTAGCGCATTTGTCCATCAACGTATCAGTTGAGCAATTTCGTCGTGGTCGGGTGCTGGAGATGATGAAGCGTTTGCTCGAAAACTATCAGTTACCTGCTGGACAAATCATGCTGGAAATTACTGAAAGCACTCTGGCGGATGATAATAAGGCGTTATCAGAGACGTTGCAAAGCTTGAAAAATTTGGGACTTAAAATCTCTATTGATGATTTTGGCACGGGTTATTCGTCGCTGGCCAGGTTGAAAAGCTACCCTATTGATGAATTAAAAATTGATCGAAGTTTTGTTGATGACATCACAGAGCAAGGCCAGGATCTGATTATCGCTCAAACTATTATTGCTATGGGCAAAACTTTGGGTTTTTCGGTAATTGCAGAGGGCGTTGAAACAGATGCTCAGTTGGAAGTTTTAAAAAAATTACATTGTGACATTGTGCAGGGCTATCTACTGTCAAAGCCGTTAACTGTTGAAGAAATGAGCCAATTATTAGCCAGTCAACGAGTTGACAAACGCTAATTTAAACAGATCATGCCGCGATGTTTTCAGACATCGTTGTCTTCGCTATAGATCTATCTCTTATTGATCACCTCTGATTTTTCAATAGCCTATCTCTTATTTGTATTCACTCAGGTTAATTGTTGAACTTTCTTAGATTCTGAACTGTTCCAATGCAATGGATGCAGTTTGTTATACTGCGGGGCTGCAGGATCAGAGTAAATCTAAAACACCTGACGTTATTGGTAACAAGCCAAAGACGTAATTATTATTTTTATAAATAAATGGATAAAAGGCTTAAGAATTATGAATAAAAACACAACAATTATTGCAATCAGCTCTATTTTTCTGAGCGCCTGTGTAACCGATCCGTATACCGGGCAATCGACAATTAATAACGCAGGTAAAGGTGGTGGTATCGGAGCCGTAGTGGGTGCGGGTGCAGGAACTTTGTTTGGCGGTAACGATTATAAAAACGCCGGTTTTGGGGCTTTGGCCGGTGCTGCGGTGGGAGCAGCAGTGGGGGCTTACATGGATCATCAGCAACAGGAAATGCAACAATCTTTACAAGGCACTGGCATTGAAGTGCAGCGTACCGCTGAAAATACCCTGAACCTGACTATGCCCAGCAGTGTTACTTTTGGTTTTAATTCTGCAAATTTAACACCCCAAGCCCAATCTGCTTTAGATTCTGTTGCTAATGTGCTTAATCACTATCCGGATTCAAGAATTAATATTACCGGGCACACCGACGATACTGGTGCTGATAATTACAACCAACAGTTATCTGAACAACGCGCGGCTAGCGTGGCGGGCTATTTGAGTCAACACAATGTTAATTATGCACGTTTGGCGACCCAGGGAATGGGCGAAAGAATGCCGAAGTTTCCAAATACCGATGAGCAGAATCGATCTCAAAATCGTCGTGTGGAGCTGGCGATTGTTGCCAACCAAAACGCTGGCGGCGGCCAGCAACAAGGGTATCCTCAACAGCAGGGTAACCCTCAACAGCAAAACTACCCGCAACCACAAGGCTATCCTCAACCACAAGGCTATCCACAACAACAGGGCTATCCACAACAACAGGGCTATCCACAGCAGCAAGGATACCCACAACAACAGAGTTATCCGCAACAGCAAACGTACCCCCAACAAAGCTATCCTCAGCAACAGGGTTACCCGCAACAACAAGGTTATCCTCAGCCATATCAGTACCCCAGATAAATGGACTGCTTTTATTTTAAACAAAATTGAGTGGGCATTACCGGGCGATTTGCCTTACTCTTTGTCTTGGCAATTTCGTGCGTTGGCTATGACCAAATCACCAAATCTGTTGCAAAGTCGGTTTTGTCAGAAATAGGGAAAAGCTAGCCGTAATACCCACTCTATTGGTTGTTAGTGGCGTCGGTAGTCTTATAGATCGTTTACTATGACGGTTTGGTATCGATTTTTTACGAACAGGTGGTCGATATTGCCGTCATCGCCGGGGCACTCCTTCTTATTCTGGATATGCTGCGGGAACCGAACAATAACTTGTAATATTGCATCCAAATCACCTTTATCGGCTACACTTTAGGCAAACACGAACTGGAGAAGCTATGTCAGGCAAATCGTCAATCAGACTGAACAACCTCTATTTTATCTGTATTGTTTTATCCCCTGTTCTGCTATCGGCTTGTACTTACGATGGCGTTAAGCGCACTGCCTATGAATCCATTTATCAAAGAAACTGTATGGATCGAGTGGGCGTGCCTGATTGCGATTCGGAGCATAAAAGTTATGATCGATACAAGTATGAGCGAGAAAAGTCCTTGGAAGGGCGCTAATATTGAGTACAATGCCGCTCTCTTCATTAGTCGAAGTAATCTGCAAGCGATTATTATTAATTAGCTTGTTAACAATGATCGGGACTTGGTTTTATAAGGATAAATTGCCCAATCCTGATTTTTATGACATCGCAAAACTTGCAGCACCCAGGCAAACACCCACAGAAAGGCCCGCTTTTACAACGTCAGTCAATGGGCAACAATACACGATTACTCCTAAATTCAACTATGAACTGGATGGCGTAGTCGTAAGCTACAATAATGCGGATGGTTTTGGGGATATTTGGCATCATAAACGTTGGCAAGATTTTCTCAATTTGCGCGATTTATGCGTGATCTGGGGCGATAATGTCGGTTCCGGTATTTACAAAAAACTGCAATTTAGCCACGACACTTGGACGTGTTGGGTAGCCTGGCAAGACAGTGAGACTGGCGCGCAATTTAAGGGTAATCAATTGTCCAATAACCATTTGCTGGCCGAAGATGAGCATATCAAAGCGGTATTAAGTAATCGTCCGGCGAAACCATCTACAAAGCTTACACCAATGCTGGCACTCTAAGATTTTTTCCTAGGGGATTTTATGGGCATTCCATTCAAATGGCGTCAGCATATTGAAGCTTGGCAACAAAGCGGGTTATCACAAGCATTATATTGTGATCAACAGCAACTCAAGAAGGGTACTTTCTCGGCTCGATTGAGTGAGTATCGCAGACTCAATCTATCTCAAGCTGTAGCGTTGATTCCTGTTCAGGTTGCATCGGTTGTTCCGACACCGGCATCCTCGTCAAACCTGGTGTTGACTCATAACAACGGTCATCGACTGGAGCTGCCGACATCCGTATCGGCTGCGTGGTTGGCCGAGTTGTTGAAATGCCTGGGTTAATTGAAACCCCAGCACAAATTTGGATTGCCGTTGCGCCTGTCGATATGAGACGCGGCCTAGATGGTTTGTCGAGCGTCGTTCAGCACAGCTTGGATCAAGCACCTTGCAGTGGTTCGGCATTCATTTTCCGTAACCGTGCTGGTAATCGGCTGAGACTGTTGCTGTGGGATGGTAATGGGGTTTGGTTATGTCAACGCAGATTGCATCGCGGCAGTTTTGTGTGGCCCAGGGTCAACGATAAGACATTTGTGATTACCCAACGCCAGTGGGAGTGGTTAGTTGCCGGTGTCGACTGGCAGCGTTTGTCGGCGACTTGTCAGCCGGACTGGCAAGTGTAAAAACGGTTTTAAAGTGGCTGATAAATAACAAGAAAAACAGTCATAAAACCTAGCAAAATCAAGGCTTACACGGTGATTTTATGGTATAGTTTTCACCATGAAATCACTGACTGAACTCGATCAATTAAACCTGGATCCTGCTACCAAAAACCAAGTAGCGGCACTGATTCAGGCGCTTGTTGACCAAGCCTCTCAGGATGCCAAAACAGTGATTGCGGAGCAACAAGCCACCATCACGGCCAACGAAAAAGCCATTCTCTACAAAGACACCAAAATCACCTCGCTCACCTATGAGCTGGCCTATTACAAACGCATCCGCTACAGCACCAAAAGTGAAACCCTGACCGCTCTGCAACGGGATGTCTTTGAAGAAACCTGGAATACGGATATGTCGGCAATTGAAGCCGAAGTCGAACTATTGCAGGATAATCAACCGTGCGAAACGGTGGCTAGATCCAAACGCCTGCGTGCTGGCCGTCAGCCGTTACCCGCCCACCTGCCGCGCATCGATCATTATCACCAGTTGGAATCTTGCGCCTGTGGGCAATGTGGACGAGATTTGGTCAAAATTCGCGACGATGTGACTGAGCAACTGGACGTGGAACCGGCCAAGTTCTTTGTCCACCGGCACATCCGGCCACAATACGCCTGCCGGACTTGTGAAACCATCACTGCCGAGCCCATTCCACCGGCCATCATTGACGGCGGTATGGCCGCCATCGGTTTGCTGGTTTGGGTACTCATCAGCAAATATCTGGATCACTTGCCGCTGTACCGACTGGAACAAATCGCTGCCCGTAGCAGTGTTTCCCTATCTCGATCCACGCTGGCCGATTGGGTGGGGCGTCTGGGGGTGGAACTACAGCCTCTGGTGGATCGCCTGCACTGGTATCTGTTACAACGACCTTGCGTGTTAGCCGATGAAACCCCGGTACCGCAGTTGGATCCCGGCAAAGGTAAAACGAAGAAGGCTTATCTATGGGCGTATCGCAGTAACGATCTGCAACCTGGGCCTAAGATCATTGTCTTTGACTACCAAGCCGGTCGCAGTGGCCGACATGCCGAACAGTTTCTACAAGACTGGCAAGGTCATCTAATGGTTGATGGCTACGGAGGATACAAAGCCTTGTTTGCTGCAGCTCGGGCGCATCCAGCCACACAATCTTTATTGTCGTCCTGCATTGAGTTAGCGTGCTGGACCCATGCGCGCCGCAAATTCTTTGACCTCTTTCAAGCTAATCAAAGTCCGGTTGCCAAAGAAGCCTTGCAGCGCATTGCCGAGTTGTATGAGATTGAAGCCGAAGGCCGGGAGATGAGTATCGATGGCCGGAAAAACCTGCGTGCTGAAAAAAGCCAACCACGCTTAACCGAACTGCATGATTGGCTGCAGCAAACCCGTTTGCGCACGGCACCTGGCAGCGCTTTGATGAAAGCGATCGAATACAGCCTGAAACGCTGGTCGGCACTGATCCGCTATGCCGAAACCGGTGATCTACCCATAGATAACAACAGTACCGAGAACTGTATTAGGCCGATTGCGCTAGGCAGACGCAACTGGCTCTTTGCCGGATCAGAACGAGCGGGCCAGCGCGCTGCCGCAATTCAATCCTTACTAGGCACCGCCAAATTAAATGGGCTTGATCCCGCTGCCTGGCTAAAAGATACTCTAGAAAAACTCCCTATCTGGCCCAACAGCCGCATCGATGAATTACTGCCTTTTGGTACAAAATCAGAATAAATTGATTTTGGCAATTTCTAAGATAGTGGTCGGGCTGATCGAATACTGTATTAATGGTGGCCGAACCCGGCGATCATGTCCGTCTGAAAGGAGTGTTAGCCGAATACGCCAATAAAAATAACGGCTTTTTTCGAGGCACCAGCACGATTCGTGAAGATACCGGCAATGGCGCTTGCGAGACGGTTTATCTGGACTCATTTGAAATCATCAATAAAGCTAACCGCAAACTGCGGGGTTTGCATCACTTATCAAAATGGCTCAGTATTATTTTTGGTCTTGGGTTTCTGATTATGTTTTTTGTGGCGCCGGTACGCATTACTTGATAGGGCAGGGGTTTAGAAAGCGATACCCAATTTTATTGCCTTAGATCCTTAACCACCCGAACAATATCAAAGTTGTCGGCATGGGTTTCTATGCTAAAGCCGAGTTTTTTTACCAACGATAGCATCGGTTTATTCTCTACCAATACCTCACCTTCAATATAGTTAATACCTTTGGCTTTGGCAGTTTGAATTAAAGTAATCATCAGCTTGGAGCCGATGCCCAAACATTGACAATCATCGGTCACTACTAGCGCAAACTCTACCGAATGACCGTCCGGATTCATTAAATAGCGGCCTACGCCCAGCTCATTGGGTTTGCTTTTATCGTCGGTGACGGCCACAAAAGCCATTTCCCGGTCGTAATCGATTTGGGTAAAGCGCACGATCATTTCTGGGGTTAATTCCTGCAAGGCTTGCATAAAGCGAAAATACTTACTGCGCTCAGACAAACGGTGCACAAAATCAGATTCCATCACTGCATCTTCAGGGCGAATCGGCCGAATAGTGATATTGGTGCCATCTCTCAGTTGATGTTGCTGGATTAATTCATGCGGATACGGATGAATAGCCATGTGGGCATAAGGTGTTAGTTGATGGGCGCTATGCGCTTTAATGCGGGCATCAACGGCTATAGCGCCGTGTTCGTCAACGATTAATGGGTTAATGTCCAGCTCCAGAATTTCCGGTAGCTCGCTGACCATAGCCGAAACATTCAGCAGGACATCAATCAGTGCTTTCATATTAGCAGCGGGTAATTGCCTGAAGGCTTTTAAATATTTGGCGGCTTTGGTGTTGGCAATCATTTGTTCAACCATGTAGGCATTCAGCGGCGGCAAGGCGACGGCATTATCCTGCAAAATTTCTACCAGTGTTCCGCCCAAACCAAAGCTAATCGCAGGGCCGAATACTGGGTCTCGAACTACGCCAATCATTAATTCCCGGCCAGTTTTGCTACGGAACATAGGTTCAATGGTCACGCCGACTTCCGTTATCTCAGGGTGGTTTTTCCGAATTGCCGCTTCCATTTCGGTGAAATGCCGCGACACTTCCTGGACACTGCCAATGTTAAGTCGCACGCCATCTATATCGGATTTATGACTGAATTCGGCCATATTGATTTTCAATACCACCGGAAAACCCAAGGTTTCAGCAGCAATCATGGCGTCTTTTGCATTGCTGATTTTAATGGTTTGGTTAACCGGAATGTGGAATGCCGCCAGAATAGCTTTGGATTCCAAGGTAGTTAAAACCTGTCTGCCTTCCGATAACACCCGTTCGATAATCAAGCGCGCTCCGGTTACATCCGGCAAAGCCAGTTCATCGCTGGGGGAGGGGATTTGTTTGAGTAAAATTTGATTGCGGGTGTATTTAGCTAAAAATGAGAAAGCATCGACAGCAATTTCGGGGGTAGTAAAGTGAGCCACTTTGCTGTTATCAAACAGTTCGCGGCCTTCCTGAACTTTAGCACCACCTGTCCACGAAGCCAAAATAGGTTTCTTGCTGTGTTTTGCGCCATCAATAATACATTGCGCGACTTGGGTCGGGTGGGTCATGGCTTGCGGAGTTAAAATCACCAGTACGCCATCGTTGTTATTGTCATTCAGACAAATTTCCAGGGCTTTTTGGTAACGCTCGGCTGTGGCATCGCCCAAAATATCTACCGGATTAGCATGCGACCAATGCAAGGGTAGTACCTCATTTAAAGCAGTGATGCTGGCAGGGCTGAGTTCCGCCATGTGTACGCCGACATCCTCAGCGCGGTCTGTACTCATTACCCCTGGGCCACCGGCATTGGTGATAATGGCCAGCCGATCCTGTTCCACCACATAATTATTAGCTAGTACCCGGGCCGCGGAAAACAACTCATTAATGCTATAAACCCTGACCACTCCGGCGCGATTGATAGCGGCATCAAATACACTATCACCACCGACCATAGCGCCGGTATGCGACATAGCGGCTTTACAACCCGCTTCATGACGGCCGGATTTAATGAGAACGACCGGCTTTAAGCGCGCCGCTGCTTTCAGACCACTTAAAAAACGCCGTGCATCCCGGATGCCCTCCACATACATTAAAATGCCGGTGGTTTTACTGTCGGTGGCCAGGTAATCCAGCACTTCGCCAAAATCAATATCTGCCGCGCCTCCTATTGATACCACCGAAGAAAAACCAATGTCGCGGGTTTTGGCCCAATCTAAGATAGCCGTACAAATAGCACCCGACTGGGATAACAACGCCAGGTTGCCGTCTTTGACTGTGCCATCGCCGAAACTGGCATTGAGATTGCCACTCGGGCAAATAACACCCAGACAATTAGGGCCTATTATCCGAATGTTGTAGCGATGGGCTATATCCAAAACTTCCTGCTGTAAATGTTTTCCCTCCGCGCCAAGCTCTCCGAACCCGGCGGTAATGATAATCACAGAGCCAACGCCGGTTTCGCCACATTGTCGAATAACACCCGGAACGGTGGGCGCTGGCGTGGCAATCACGACCAGATCGACTTGTTCAGGAATAGCAGTTAAATCGGGATAGGCTTTTAACCCCAATAAAGATTGTCGTTTATTGTTAACCGCATACAAATTGCCTTTAAAACCGGCTTCCTGCATGTTTAACAATAATCGTAATCCGACGCTATTTTCACGTTCAGAAGCGCCCACAATAGCGACTGATTGAGGTGTAAAAAAACGGCTGAGATAGTGTGGCCCCATTGCAATACCTAAGACTGAAAAAATAAGTTACTGATTAACGCAGAGTAACACTTCTGGGTATGGGTTCAGATTAAATTTTGATGACGGGAGATTGCTATGAATAAAATATAGTTTGGATGCGGGAATGCCGAGCTGAGGCTTAGCGTTCCCGCAACGCTTCAATACGAGTGTCAAAAATCATTAGAAACCTAAACTATCAAGCAGATCTTCAACTTGTTCTTGACCTGAAACCACACCCTCAATATTAGGGTTTATTTGTGGTCCATTCATGAGGCTGGCCTGGGTTTCTGTTTTTACAATGTTGGGAGAAAAATCGATTAACACTTGGACTAGCTCTTTTTCCAGATCTTGTACCAAGCCGGTAATTTTTTGGATCACTTGACCTGTTAAATCCTGAAAGTCTTGAGCCATCATAATGTCCATTAATAAAGCCTTGGTTTCAGTCGTATGATTTCCAGTCATTGCTAAAAAGGCTTGTGTATCCATGGCGGCATCTTTATACAATGAATACAAAGAAGGATTGGTTAATACTTCGTTCCAACGTTCTTCCAGCGCAGTGGCACCGGATGCGATTTCAGCTTGCAAGGGGATGGCAATATCTGTCGCGTTTAAGACTTTTTCTGCGGCTTGTTCGGTCATGCGCGCCACATAATTAAGACGATCACACGCATCGGGTATGTCTTGCGCGGCCTGCTCTAAAATTTTATCCAACCCCAATTCACCGAGACTGTTGTGCAGCGTCCTGGTTACTTTTCCAATGCGGCTGAGCATTTGTTCGCTTTGAGTTTTAGCAGTCAAGCTTACCCCCCCGCTTTTTCAAGCTTCTCGAATATCTTCGACAATTTATCTGCCAAAATAGCGGCTGTAAAAGGCTTAATGACATAACCATTTACGCCCGCTTGAGCAGCAGCCACTATGTTTTCCTTTTTTGCTTCAGCTGTGACCAGTAACACGGGTAAATCCTTAAGCTGGGCATCAGCACGGATAGTTTGCAGCATGGTTAAGCCATCCATCACCGGCATATTCCAGTCTGAAATGACAAAATCAAAGCCGCCATTTTTTAATTTGGCAAGCGCTTGTGCGCCATCTTCAGCCTCGTCCATGTTCATGTAGCCTAATTCCCTCAGCAAGCCACGCGTTATCCTGCGCATGGTTGAAAAATCATCCACAACCAGGAATTTAGTATTTGGGTTTGCCATGCATTTCTCCGTTGGTAATAATCATTTTTAAATTTTTTAAATCAGCCTTACACAGGGTGAATATCTGATTTATTTCTCTCGATTGAGTATAGGCTACACACGCAATGCGCGAGAGCTATTTGCCATCAAATGACTGAGTACACGCTTAGGTAAATCATTTAAATGAGCTATTTCATCGACACCGCCATGTGCCACTGCTTCTTTGGGCATACCATAGACCACACAGCTTTCTTCATTTTGGGCAAAGTTATAGGCGCCCGCGTCTTTCATGTGTCGCATACCGATGGCACCGTCCTGACCCATTCCAGTCAGGATAACGCCGATAACGTTTTTGCCTGCCGATGCGGCGGCTGATTCAAATAGGACATCGACAGAAGGTTTGTGTCGGCTAACCGGCGCCGCATCGCTGAGTTGAGTCACGTAATTGGCACCGCTTCTCCCTAGTAACAAGTGTTTATCGCCGGGAGCGATGTAAGCATGGCCGGGCAAAATACGTTCACCTCCCTCGGCCTCTTTAACTGAAATCTGGCAGAGTGAATCCAGGCGGTTTGCAAATGATTTAGTAAATCCAGCCGGCATGTGTTGAGTAATTAAAATACCAGGACAATCCGATGGCATTTGCATTAAAAAGGCTTTAATTGCTTCTGTGCCACCGGTCGAAGCACCGACAATTAATAGTTTCTCACTACTGATTAACGGATTACGAATAGAAGTGGGTGTGCTATGAGCAGGCTTCGGTGCGGATTGGCGGGATAACAAAGCCATCCTCGCTTGTGCTGCGGCGCGAATTTTGTCGGCAATAATTTCGGTGTATTCCCGCATGCCTTCGGAAATAGACATTTTTGGTTTGGCTACAAAATCGACAGCACCCAGCTCCAGCGCGCGCAGCGTAATTTCTGAGCCTTGTTCGGTTAAGGTAGATACCATTACCACCGGCATAGGGCGCAAGCGCATCAAACGTTCCAGAAAGTCCAGTCCATCCATTTTGGGCATTTCCACGTCCAGCGTTAGCACATCTGGATTCAGTTGCTTGATCATGTCGCGAGCAATGAGCGGATCCGGCGCAGCACCCACGACAGTCATATCCGATTGGCTATTAATAATTTCTGTGAGCAAACTGCGAATCAATGCAGAATCATCAACTACAAGTACTTTTATCTTCATTTAGTTAATCCCGTTCTTTAAATCCGTTAAATTGATCAAAACAAATCTATGTCGCCGCCCACATCACTGGTTTTAAGTCTAGTTGCATAAGCTTCCTCACGTTTAACCAAGGTGTCGTTATGCATGTTGATTAATTTTTTGACCAAAACCTTGCCTGTTTTTGGGAAGTAATAGACTTTTCTCGGATAGATATCCAACAAGTCCTCACCGGTAATGCGGATGCGTTCATCTTTCAAGAATTTTTTCGCAAATTCGGCGTTACGATCACCCACATTCATGGTGGTGAAACTTTTTAAAACGTTACCGCCCCCGAAAATTTTGGCTTCCAGATTTTCACGACGTGCGCCGCTGCGAAGCAACTGATTGATCAATACTTCCATGGCATAAGTGCCATAACGCATAGATTCGGAAACCGGACTGTCTTTGGTAGCAGTTCCGCTGTAAGGCAACATAAAGTGATTCATGCCCCCAACGCCCGACACATTGTCCCGAATACAGGCAGATACACAGGAACCCAACACAGTGACAATGACCATATCCTTGTCGGTATAGTAATATTCCCCTGGGGAAATCTTTGCAGCGTCACGGTCAAAAGTACGATCAAAGTAAAGCGTCGTAGAGATCTCTTCTAGCAACATGCTCACACCGCCCGTTCTTTTGATGGGCTTTTAGAGCGGCTGTTTCCCGTGCCCTTGCTTAATTCATAAACCGTTTTGCCACGTAAGTGCAGGTCGTTTGAAACGTACAGAAAGTTCTCGGAGTGTCCGGCAAACAACAACGCATGTGGTTTCATTAAAGGTATAAAGTGACTCAAAATCGTAGCTTGGGTCGGTTTATCGAAATAAATCATCACATTCCTGCAAAAAATAGCATCAAAGGGTTCTTTCAATGACCAGTGCTCATCCAGCAAATTAAGCTGCTGGAAAGTGATCAAATTGCGTAATTCATTACGAACGCGCACCAGACCTTCATTGGGACCGGCACCTTTCTGAAAAAAACGCTTATGGCGATCAGGCGATAATTTATTGACCCGATCATAAGGATAGACGCCCCGCGCCGCTGTTGTTAACACATTGGTATCAATGTCTGTAGCAATAATTTCGACAGGTGGTTTTAATGTGCCAAAAGCTTCGCAGGCCGTGATGGCAATGGTATAAGGTTCTTCACCCGTCGATGCCGCAGAACACCAAATTCGGATGGGTTTATTCAGCTTTTGAATATGTTCCGACAAAATGGGGAAATGATGCTCTTCACGAAAGAAAGACGTTAAATTAGTGGTCAATGAGTTGGTAAAAGCTTCCCATTCTTCCGAGTTTTTATCCTGTTCCAGAGAGTCGAGATAATCCTTAAAAGAATCTTGGCCCACAATCCGTAAGCGGCGGCCGATACGGCTATAAACCATATCGCCCTTCGCTTCAGAGAGTGAAATGCCGGCACGCTGATAAATCAGCTTGCGCACTCTGGCAAAGTCCTGCGGCGTAAAATCGAACTCACGACCTTCTAACTGTTTTTCTGGTTTTAACATGACCTTACTCGTTTATAGTGTTAGCCGGTTGAGGTGTCATAACAAAGCCCAACTAGTTGAAACTTACCCGTTGAACTTCATTAAAATTCTGCCCATTCGCCATCATCAGTACCCGTTTTCATCATTGGTACAGGTTTAGACTCAGCCGGCTTTTTTTCAACCCGCGCTTGCATGTCGTGGATTGCTTGGATAGTTCGCCTGGAAGTTCTTGCAAAATCACCGCCTAACATATTTTTGGCTTTGTCCGCATCGTTATCCTGTACAGACTGGACAATCTCTCCGACGCTCAAATGGAATTGGGCATGGCATTGTTTTAGTTCGGCATATTCAGACAGTGAAGAATGTTCCATAGCCGGCCCATAAATCCATTTGCCCAGATCGCATTGGTTATCGAGACAAACTTTTTGGGCGTCGAGCTGTTCAGTTGACCGCCCATTGATGTATTCAACCAAACGGGTTTTCCATTTAACATGGGCTTTTTCCGCATCTGCAAATGAGAATTTGCCCGGTTGTGTTGCGCTTTGATTACTGTTGGTTGATGCTCTCATTGGGCTTTGGGAGGAACGTCTTTCCCCTTTTCCTGATTCAAGCTGAAACACACTGACTGCATTCATAAGTTCTTCTGCTTGTTCCATCATCGATTCAGCTGCTGCCGCCGCTTCTTCGACCAGGGCCGTATTCTGCTGAGTCATGTCATCCATTTTCATCACGGCTTCATTGACTTGTTCAATACCAGCACTTTGTTCGCTGGAAGCAGCGGCAATTTCACCAATAATGTCGGATACTCGTTTAACTGAACTCACAATCTCCTGCATGGTACTACCTGCATTTTCAACCTGCTTGGTGCCTTGCGCGGTTTTGCTGACAGAATCAGAAATAAGCTCTTTAATTTCTTTAGCAGCACTGGCAGAGCGTTGCGCCAAGTTGCGTACTTCACCGGCTACTACCGCAAAGCCACGACCTTGTTCGCCTGCGCGAGCAGCTTCAACCGCCGCATTCAAAGCAAGAATATTGGTTTGAAAAGCAATGCCATCGATCACAGAAATAATATCTTCAATCTTTTTGGCGCTTTTGTTGATAGCACTCATAGTCGCTACCACTTCACCCACTACATCGCCGCCTTTTATAGCGACACCGGATGCGGCTGTAGCAAGCTGGTTGGCTTGTTTGGCGTTATCGGCATTTTGTTTAACCGTGGAAGACAGCTGTTCCATGCTGGCAGCGGTTTTTTCCAACGAAGCTGATTGTTCTTCAGTCCGGCGTGATAAATCCGCATTTCCTTGCGCGATTTCCTTGGCCGCCGTATCGATGGTTTCCACGGCGGTTTTTACTGCGCTAATCGGGCCTACAATCATTTCGAGTGTTTCGTTGACGCCTTCAACAATCTTACGGAAATCACCTTGGTGTTGGCTGGCGTCGGCACGCACAGACACCCGGCCATCACGGGCGGCGTCCGCCAGCATTTGCGCATCTTCATTTAACGCTTTCAGATTAGCGCGGACTTGCTCAATCGCTTCGTTCACATAACCTTTCTTGCCAGGAAATTTTTCTAGCGGAGCATCAAAGTTGCCTTCACCGAAGGCTTTGACTACGGCCAGAGTTTTCTCATTCATCTCCAGCAACCCTGCCATCATGTTGTTTACACTACGGGCTACTTTACTGAAGTCACCTTTAAACATGTCTTCGCGCATGTTCATATCGATGCTACCTTTTTCATGTTCAGCGCCTACCCAGTTCACTGAATCAATCAAACCTTGCAAGTTGCCCTTTATTTTTTTAATGGATTTGTTGATAAAAGCTTTGTCGCCTGGAAATTGCCTAATAGTGGCGGAAAAATCGCCATTACCAAATTGAGCCACACAGTCCATCACGGTTTTGTTTTCATCAATATAGTCATTGACCATGGCGTTGACGCCTTCAGCCACCAGTCGATAGTTGCCTGCATATGACTCGGTATTCATCATGTAGCTGATGTTACCGTTCCTATGTTCTTCAGACATTTTATGCAGCTCTGCAATCAGAGATTCTAGATTGCTGCGCAATTGACTGACGCCTTCATTTATAAAGGCCAGTTTGCCGGGCAGACGTTCCAGGGACACGTCAAAGTTACCTTTCGAAAACTCAACCACCGAATGAGTGACTTTGCGCATCACATCAGCCTGATTGGTGGCCATATCATTGATATTTCCGGCCAGTGTTTTATAAGTGCCGGTAAATTTTTCCGCATTTATCATGGCTTCAAAATTGCCTTTTCGATTTTCGGAGGACATGAGTTCTTGCTCAGAAATGAAAGCCTGCAAAGCTTTTTGCATGGTATCCATGGCATGCATAAGACTGTTGTGGTCACCTGCTTTGACTACGATGGGGGATTCCAGATTGCCGTTGGCTATTTCGTTAGCAATTTCCATCGCAGCGACTGGCTCTCCGCCTAAGGTATTGGTCAGTTGCCGACCGATTCTGTATAAAACAAATAACATGGCAGACCAGGCTAGCGCACTAATTAATGCACTTAGCCAACTCAGTTGTTCCACTTTTAGGCGGTTTAACTGATTAAGCGTTTCACTTTGTTGCTCAATGGGCAGAACCACTTTGGCGAGCTTTTCAACCAATGCGGTAGATTTTTCATCAAATTCGGTCATCACCACATTACCGGCGGCTTGGCCTTGGGCAATGTAAGTTTCCGCCATTCTTTTACCGGTGTCGTTAAAGTCTACCAGCGCGCTGCGCACTTCTTTTGTGACATTTCCATAAGTTGGCAGGTTTTGATTTAATTTCTCCAGTAACACGTTGGCTGTTTTGAAATGTTCTGCGGCTTCATCAAAACCGCCACGGTTTGAAGTTGCACACACATCCGTTAAAAATTGTTGAATCTGCACCACATGAAACTGCAGTTCATGCGCATAATTTGCACCGGCTTGCAGTTGAACCGATTGGGTATTGATTTGCTGAACTTCATTAGTAAGATATTGATTAATACCTACTGAAACAATGCCTATGCTTAAAATCATAGTCACTAGAAGTTTGAACGAACGGCTTAGAAGAAATTTGTTTTTCATAGTGGTCAAAAGATAAAGTATGTAGTTGGTTAACTGTTTCAAGGTCAAGCGCGCGCTTAACCTTGTCAAAACGATTAATCTTTTTACTTACCGGCATCACTGCCAGTTAAGTCCGGTTTCGGAACATACTTCTATAATGATCCTAGCCGCTAAAATTCTGCCCAATCATCAGTAGTGCCTGTTTTTGCAGACGGTGTTGCTTGAGCAGCTTTTGAACCAAGTATAGTCGGAATTTTTTTTGTTGAAGGGCCAGGTGATCTCATTGGACTTCGGCTTGAGCGTCGATCATTAGCATCGCCCTCCAGCCTAAACACACTCACCGCATTCATTAACTCATCGGCTTGTTCCATCAATGATTCCGCAGCGGCCGCGGCTTCTTCTACCAATGCGGTGTTTTGTTGGGTCATGTCATCCATTTTCATAACCGCATCATTCACTTGTTCGATACCCGCGCTTTGCTCGCTGGAAGCGGCCGCAATTTCACTGATAATGTCAGTCACACGGCGTACCGAACTGACAATCTCTTTCATGGTTTCGCCGGCGTTCTCAACCTGTTTAGTGCCTTCGGCTGTTTTGCTGACCGAATCGGCAATTAACTCTTTAATCTCTTTGGCCGCGCTGGCAGATCGTTGTGCCAGATTGCGTACTTCACCTGCGACTACCGCAAAGCCACGGCCTTGTTCGCCCGCTCTTGCCGCTTCAACCGCGGCATTTAACGCCAAAATATTAGTTTGGAACGCAATGCCATCAATGACTGAAATAATGTCTTCAATCTTTTTAGCACTGGTATTGATATTGGCCATGGTGGTAACCACTTCCGAAACCACCTCGCCGCCTTTAATCGCCACACCCGAAGCGGTAACGGCTAATTGATTAGCCTGTTTCGCATTATCGGCATTTTGTTTAACCGTGGAAGACAGCTCTTCCATACTGGCAGCAGTTTTTTCCAGATTAGCCGCTTGTTCTTCAGTTCGGCGGGATAGATCGGCGTTACCTTGAGCAATTTCTTTTGAGGCGGTATTGATGGTTTCCACCGCATTCTTCACTGTGGCAATCGGGCCAACAATCATTTCCAGGGTTTCATTAACTCCCTCGACAATTTTGCGGAAATCACCCTGGTGTTGGCTAGCATCGGCCCGAACAGAAACTTGGCCATCACGCGCCGCGTCCGCTAACATTTGCGCATCTTGATTTAAGGCTTTCAGATTGCTACGAACTTGTTCCATCGCTTCGTTAACAAAGGCTTTTTTGCCAGGAAATTTTTCCAGTGGCGCATCAAAGTTGCCTTCACCAAACGCTTTGACGACTGCAATAGTTTTCTCATTCATGTCCAGCAAGCCAGACATCATTTTGTTGACACTGTGAGCCACTTTGCTGAAGTCACCTTTAAACATGTCTTCGCGCATGTTCATATCGATGTTGCCTTTTTCGTGCTCACCGCCTACCCAGTTCACCGAATCAATCAGGCCTCTCAAATTGCTGCTAATCTTTTTGATACCTTTGTTGATAAAGGCTTTGTCGCCCGGATATTCTTTAATTTTGGCTGAAAAGTCCCCATTACCAAATTGCTCTACGCAATTCATGATAGTTTTATTTTCGTCGATATACTCATGAACCATCTGGTTAACGCCGATGGCGAGCAAACGATAATCACCGGCAAACTTATCGGGATCCATCATGACGCTCATATTGCCCTTTTCATGTTCCTCTGCCATTAGACGCATATCAGAAATAAGCGTGGTAATGTTGTAGCGCAGGCCCTCAACACCTTCATTCACCAAAGCAAGTTTGCCCGGAAATTTTTCAAGTTCCTGGCTAAAGTCGCCTTTAGCAAAACCTGTCATACAAGTAGTGGATTTGGTCATTACTTTGATATGGTTATTGACCATGCGATTAATCGCTATGGCCATATCGTGGTATGCGCCTTTAAAACTATGTACATTGATATTGGCATCCACATTACCTTTAAGGTGTTCCGTTTCCATACGCAGCATTTCAGCATCAATGTTAATTAAAGTATCAGAAGCTAAGTTCAACGCACTAATGACGCTGATAGAATGCTGGTGGTTTTCTTTGTTTTGTGAGTGAAATTGTCCTTCAGCAATGTTTTTTGCGGCGTTTAATGCCTCTGAGGCTTCGCCACCCAGCTGATTGAGCACCCGGTTAATCACCATAAATACGCCAATACCCGTAAAGACGATGGCGGATAGTGCGAGTAATAACGCATTAATCCTTGCAGAGCTTACCTTGCCGGCAACGCCTGCTTCGACGTCAGCAGACTCTTTGGCTGCTAGTTTCACTAATGCATCAACGGCTACACGGTGTTGTTGATAGCTTTGGTTTAAAGATTTGAGTCCTGCATCAATTAAGTTTTGGTCGCCTGAACGGAGCGCAGGAATAAATTCACTATCACGAACTTTAATAAATGCTTGGCCAGAAGGAATTAACTGCTCTACCAGTACTTTCTTTATCTCAGGGGTATTCAGCGTTGCTTGCCAATGTTTTACTCTTAAGTCGAAATCCTTGCTCAGTTGCGCACTTCTATCAACCAGTGGTTGAATAGGTTGATTTTTAATCGCTACCATTTCAAGCGCCACTTGCCATGATTCAAGTAAGTAGGCAGGGGGCGGCAAAATGTCAGCGGTCAAATCTTTCTGAGTGATAACCTCGTTGTATACCTCGCCATTTACCAGCACTTTATTAAAAGCGCTGTCAGTCAAAACACCGGCAATGACAAATCCAAGCACCATAAAACTGAGCAATAAACTGAGCTGTACTTTCAGCTTCATATTGAAAAACCAGGACATCATGGCATGATTTGTATTGCTATCTTTCAACATGGTTGACCCCACACTACTATCCCGCATGAACTTTGCGGGTATACATAAAATAAAAAGCCAAGTCAGGGAAATACTAGTTGTACATAGGTTATTGTTCGCAATAAATCTACGTACAACTAGCCTAACTTGGAGAGGAAATATTTTCAGGCACTAACACTACTTGTCAGATTCGTCATGCCCACTTCCAGCGGGTATGACGAGCTTGAGAAATTAAAACTCTTCCCAATCGCTATCAGTGGTGCCGGTTTTCATCGGCGCAGCTTTCGCAGGTTTAAAACTTGCCACGACCGGCTTAGTCGCTGTGCTTCGCATTGGATTACTCACTACTCGCCGTTCAGTGCTTCTAACGTGTTGGCTTTCGCCCTCCAGCCTAAACACACTCACCGCATTCATTAATTCATCGGCTTGTTCCATCAATGATTCCGCAGCGGCCGCGGCTTCTTCTACCAATGCGGTGTTTTGTTGGGTCATGTCATCCATTTTCATGACCGCATCATTCACTTGCTCGATACCCGCGCTTTGTTCGCTGGAAGCGGCCGCAATTTCACTGATAATGTCGGTTACCCGGCGTACCGAGCTGACAATCTCTTTCATGGTTTCGCCGGCATTCTCAACCTGTTTAGTACCTTCGGCCGTTTTGCTGACCGAATCGGCAATTAACTCTTTAATCTCTTTGGCCGCACTGGCAGATCGTTGTGCCAGATTGCGTACTTCACCTGCGACTACCGCAAAGCCACGGCCTTGTTCGCCCGCTCTTGCCGCCTCAACTGCGGCATTTAACGCCAGAATATTGGTTTGGAATGCAATGCCGTCGATCACTGAAATAATGTCTTCAATCTTTTTAGCACTGGTATTGATATTGGCCATGGTGGTAACCACTTCCGACACCACCTCGCCGCCCTTAATTGCTACACCCGAAGCGGTAACGGCTAATTGATTCGCTTGTTTCGCATTATCGGCATTTTGTTTAACCGTGGAAGACAGCTCCTCCATACTGGCAGCGGTTTTTTCCAGATTGGCCGCTTGTTCTTCAGTACGACGTGATAAATCCGCATTACCTTGAGCAATTTCTTTTGAGGCGGTATTGATGGTTTCCACCGCATTCTTCACTGTGGCAATCGGGCCAACAATCATTTCCAGGGTTTCATTAACTCCCTCGACAATCTTGCGGAAATCACCCTGGTGAGCTTTGGCATTGGCGCGTTCGGAAACACGGCCATCATGCGCCGCTTGAGAGAGTCGATCGACATCCGCTACCAGCGTATTAACAGCTTCAATACAGGTATTCAGATTATCTTTGATGGTATTAAAATCACCATTGTAGTTGTCGGTAATTTTGGCCGGAATGTTGCCTTTCGATATGTTGTCCACATAACGTGCCGCTACATTCAATGGGTTGATGACTGCATCCAAGGTGTTGTTGACGCCTTCAACAATTTTGCGGAAATCGCCTTGATGTCGACTGGCATCAGCACGGGTTTCCAACCTGCCATCGACGGCGGCTTTTGAAAGTAAGGCAGCGTCTTGGACTAACGCGTTGACTGCATCAATACAGGTATTGAGATTGTCTTTAATGTTATTGAAATCGCCGTTGTAGTTATCGGTAATTTGCTCAGGGATTTTGCCCTTGGCAATATTATCGACATAATGCGCGGCGACGTTCAATGGCCCGATAACCGCATCCAGCATACTGTTAATTCCTCTGCCGGTATCATGAATGAAACCTTCTGGCAGGATAGAAATATTAACCCGTTCCGATAATTGACCGGCGATGGCTGCATCGACCAGTCTAGCAACTTCTTTCTCGGCAATGACCTCTGATGTGCGGTCATACCATTGGGTCATTCGGCCCAGATAACTGCCGTCTTTATCATCATAAACCGGGTTTAGAATGAGCTGTAAATGACGCCCAGCCATTTCGGTATTAATCAGTTTAGATTGGGTCAATTCCTGCATGAAATTCTCACGGTCGGCTTCGTTCTCCAGATATTGCCCGATTCTTTGGCCAAACATGTTTTTTACGGTAAAGCCGGCATGACGCTTGGCAATATCGGGACTCATGTTCTGGAATAACTTTTCAGCTTCTTTGTTCATGTAAATGACCAAGTTATGCTCATTGGAAACTGTGACCGCCATGGCTGAATTATCCAAAGCTGATTTAATTCGATTAACCCCGGACAAAGTTTCTGCGCTGTCAAAATCCAGACGTGCTTTGAGTGCTCGGTAAGCATCCATGACATCGGTCAATTCATCACGGTGACCGGTTCTCAGCACGGACTCATGATCAACACCTTTGGCGCTGGCTAGCAGGTAGCGAATGGCATCAGAGACGCGCGGCATGATAGTTTGGTAAAGAATTCTGCCCAGAATGGCGGTGATTGCGGTGCCAAGAAATAAAAACAGTATGCCGAGGTTGCGGTGTAGTTTGTAATCTTCCTGGGCATCAGCGTAAACATCAGCTGATACCGTAAGTTGTAATTGAGTTAGTACATTGATTTTGTCGGACAGTGGGTCAATGGCTGGGTAAAGTTCATTGACGGTAAAACTAGCCAGACGTGTGGCATCCTGGGATTTCAGAATAGCTTGTAAATTAGCTGTCGCCGTATTGGCTTTAACAAATAACGGTTCAATTTCACTGACCAGCTTTTTCTCACCATCAACCAAATAAGTGGCGGAATAAGCTTTCCACTGTTTGTCGACTTCTTTCAGAGCGTTGGCGACATTGATCTCGCCTTCTGCCCAGTTCAAATTGCCATTGCGGACTTTGTGCGAGGTATCAACAATGTTGACTGCGTACATGTCCGCGATGGTTTTAAGTTGCTGCAAGGGCACGACACGATCATTGTACAGGGTCTGCACAGCCATATTGGTATCTTCAATGCCTTTTATGCCGATGAATCCGATCGATGAGCCGGTCAAAGCAACAACAACGAAAATATTGATAATTCTTGATTTGATAGTGAAGTTGCGTTTGAAGTTGCGAAATTTTCCTGTGATTTTCTCGGTGACGCTTTGACCTTCTTTGAGTACACGGTGAAATCGTTGTGCTCCTTCAATTTGCTGGCGTGAAGCTTTTTTGCGTACAGAAATATAGCCTGATTGCTGACCGTTTTCGACAATCGGAGAAACTATGGCCTCTACCCAGTAGTGATCGCCATTTTTGCAACGATTTTTAACAATGCCTATCCAGGGTTTACCGTTTTGTACGGTTTTCCATAAATCATCAAACGCTTCCGGTGGCATATCCGGATGGCGCACAATATTATGGCTATGGCCAATCAGCTCTTCCTCAGTAAAACCGCTGACATCAAGAAATTCGCGGTTAACGAAGGTAATGACACCTTTTAAATCGGTTTTGGATACTATTTGCGAAGCATCTTTCAGCTCAACTTCCCTTTGTGTAACAGGCATGTTTATTTTCATGGAAACCCTCAATCATCATTAAAACGGTCAGGTTGGACTGAGGAAAGGAAGCCCAATGGGATACTTCAATTTATTGGGTGTCCTTTCCTCAACCCAACCTAAAACTTTCTGTACGTGCAAAGACTTCAAACATTAACAAGCCGGATCTTTCAGTCAGATCAAACACGCGCACTGTTCAGCTTTCGTTCAGTATGGTTGAGAATTTTTTAAGTTGTATCAGGGAAAACCTTTTAATTATGTAGGGCTTTTTCTTACAAGATATGCACTTAAGCTCTGGATAATTAGTATAGGCATGGCTGTAAAAATTCGATCAAACCAGCTATCAAGCGCTCTCCAGAGGTTTTATGGGGTTTTATTTCGAGTTTTATACTGTTTTATGTCTTAAGCGATTGATTTTATTGATTGTCAATTACGTGATCGGTTTCACTTATTTTTTAGTGGCAGACCAGAAATTAGGGTTAGGCATTTAAAAATTTTAGATCGGGATTTTAGATTTGATGGGAACGAACATTTGCAAGGACCCGGGGACAATGAACGTTTACGAAATTACGTCGAGTGATGGCAAAACCCAGGTGGATGCTCTTGTCGAGTATCCATTGAGATAAGCAGAGCAGGGTAGGGTAAAAAAACTAGTAACTATTCAGCGTTTTTTCAAAAGAAGCTTGATTTTGCTGTCATTTCGACCATAGCGAGAAATCTTTTAAGCACTGGGGCTTAGGGGAGTCTTAAGATTCCTTGCTCTGCTCGGAATGACAATGCATGGTGAGTAGTTACAAAAGACTATTAAGCAGGGAGCTAAATTAGCATGGTAAGTATCTAACAGAATTCATGAGTTTTTTTGATGTCTGGTTGAGTGTTGTTGATCTACATCAGAGCAGATCAACAACATCAAACACTAAAAAACCGTATCTTTAGATTTAAAACTCTTCCCAATCGCCATCATTAGTTCCGGTTTTTGCAATAGTCCTTGCCGGAGCCGGGGCTTGTTTTGGTTTTGCCCGCATCGCTGAGGGATTTGACGCTCTCATCGGACTATTGCTGGTCCGTCTGTTTTGAGTTGGTTTGGGCGCTGCATAGGATTGTCCGCCGTATAACTTAAACGCACTAACGGTATCCATTAGACTGGTTGATTGCTCCACCAGCGATTCTGCTGCCGCAGCAGCTTGCTCAACTAATGCGGCATTTTGTTGAGTTGCCTCATCCATGCTGGTAATGGCGTTGTTGACCAAATCAATACCGGCGCTTTGTTCAACCGATGCCGCAGTGATTTCGCCCATAATGTCGGTGACACGTTGCACAGAAGTCACAATCTCTTGCATCGTTTTGCCGGCATTTTCTACTTGCACGGTGCCTTCGGCGGTTTTGCCGACTGAATCAGTAATCAATTCCTTAATTTCTTTAGCGGCACTGGCAGAACGTTGCGCCAGATTGCGCACTTCACCGGCCACCACGGCAAAACCACGGCCTTGTTCGCCGGCGCGTGCCGCTTCAACCGCCGCATTCAACGCCAGAATATTGGTTTGGAAAGCAATGCCGTCAATCACACTGATGATGTCTTCAATCTTTTTGGCGCTGCTGTTGATGGCGCTCATGGTATTGACTACCAAGCCGACGACTTCGCCGCCTTTTAGCGCCACACCAGAGGCGGTCGCCGCTAGTTGATTAGCTTGCTTGGCGTTTTCAGAATTTTGTTTAACGGTACTGGCCAGTTCTTCCATACTGGACGCGGTTTGTTCCAGGCTGGACGCTTGCTGTTCGGTACGCACGGACAAATCAGTATTACCTGAGGAAATTTCACCGGCAGCTGTATTGATGGTTTCGCCGGCTTCGCGCACTTGCATAACGATCTCGGTCATTTTATCCATCAGCGCATTCACACCATCACACAGAGACGCAATAGCACCGGTTTTACCGTCGAGCGGTACACGGCTGCTGAGATCCCCGGTTTTAGCGCTTTCAATGATATCCTGGGTTTCTTCGACCGCATTGACCAAAGCCGCTGCATTGTGTTGTTGCTCAGTGATGTCAGTGGCGTATTTCACTACTTTAAATGGCTTGCCGTTCAAATCCATGATCGGGTTGTAGCTGGCTTGCAGCCAGATTTCTTTTCCGCCACGACCAATGCGCTTGTACTGACCGGCTATAGCTTCACCATGCGCCAATTTATCCCAGAAGGCCTTGTATTCCGAGCTAGATTTATAAGCGGGTTCTACAAATAAGCTGTGATGATTACCAACAATGTCATTTTTACTATAACCCGTCAGATTGACGAAGTTGTCGTTGACTGCGGTAATTCTGCCGGTGAGGTCAAACTCAACGACACCCTGAGTTTTGCCTATAGCGTCTATCTGACCGGCATTATTAGCGGCTTGTATTTTTTGCTCAGTAATATCGATGGTGTAGTTAACGATTTTATAGGGTTTGCCTTTCAAATCATAAATCGGGTTGTAAGAGGCTTGAATCCAGAGCTCTTTACCATTCTTGCCAATACGTTTGTATTGTCCTGAATCTGTACCGCCTTTGACTAACTTGTCCCATAAGGTCGTGAAGGCCGAGCTTTTACTAAAGGCCGGGTCTAAGACCATACTGACGTGTTTGCCTAGCAACTCAGGCTCTGTATAACCCAACATGTTGAGATAAACTGAATTCACCTTAAGAATACTGCCGTCAAGACTTAATTCGATCACACCTTGAGAACTTGAGATCGCCCGGATTTGGCCTTCATAGTCAGAGTTTTGAAGCTTTTGCGCAGTAATGTCAGTGGCATATTTCACCACTTTATACGGTTTGCCTTGCGCGTCAAATATAGGGTTATAGCTGGCTTCAAGCCAAATTTCCTTAGCGTTTTTGCCGATGCGAAAATATTGTCCTGACTCAAATTCACCACGGTTAAGTTTTTCCCAAAATTGGCGATATTGAGCGCTATTTTTGTAATCAGCCTCTACAAAAACGCTGTGATGTTGTCCGACAGCTTCGTTCAAGCTGTAACCCATGACATTAAGAAAAATATCATTGGCGGTAATGACTTTGCCATCCATGCTAAATTCAATAACGCCGGTTGAGTTGGAAATGGCTTTCAACTGGTTTTCGTACAGAGTTGATTGCTCTTTAACTTGAGTAGCCAAGGCTTGTTGATCAGTTATATTTTTGCTCAGGGTTGCTTGCATGCCTTTGAGGGATTGCAATACTTTGCTCAGTTCATTATTACCTTGTACTTCAATCGGAGTGTTAAAGTTGCCCGACTCGATATTTGAAAACACTTGAGTGGCTTTGTTTAGTGGGTTAGTGATAGAGCGTAATACTAGGTAGCCTAACCAAACCAGCATGGCAATGGCGCCGCCCAATGCGGCCAACGAAATCAGTCGTGAATTCTCATAGCGAGCAGAACCGGCTTCATATTCTTGCTTAGCGACATCCAACTGCAATTGAATCAGTTGTTTCATCTGGTTGTCAGCAATTAAATCCAACTCGAGTTGTTTTTTATAAAGGTCTATGCTTTCCTCGTAGTTGTTTGCCTGTAATGCCGACACTACTTGCTTAACCGATTCGGTATAGTTGCCATAATATGAAATAAATTTTTCGGCAAGTATTTTTTCTTCCGGGGTCAGGTAAGTGGCCATATAGCCCTTCCATAAACGATCTATTTCCACTAACTGCTGTTTAACTTGCTCGGTTGCTTCACTGGCTGTTTTGACATTTATGACCAGTGCAGTTTTATCACCGACATTATTTATACTCACATCGCCTAGCGCTAAACCTAATGCCTGGTTCGTGTCCATCTGCAATATGGTAATTTTATTCAAGTCTGCTAATGGCACGGTACGGTCTTCAAAAACGGTTTTTAAGCTGTTTTTTGAATCAGATAATCCAGAAAGCCCTACTCCGGTGAGTCCAGTTGCGACCAGAGCACCTAGCCCGATAACGCCGGTCAAACGCTGTCCTACAGTTAATTTGTTCATCATGGTTTTAATATCCTCTATAAGTTTTAAAAATTAACTCTGTACTCGACAAAAAGTAATAAACATGACATCGGCTGTATTCTTGTCATTTCGACCATCGGGAGAAATCCTAAATTTCAGTGGCTTAAGATTTCTGCCGATGGTCGAAAAGACACCGAGCATGTTTTGTCACATACAAAGAAAATTTAATTATTATTTTATTGTTGCTAATGGACTGCTACGTCATCAATCAGCGCCATTTCCTGGCTGCTCATCAATTGTTCAATATCAACCAATATCAGCATCTGTTCTTCTACGGTAGCCAAACCGACGATATATTTGGTGTCGATGCTGGTTACCAAGGAAGGTACATTGCGGATTTGATCTTCTTTCAATTCGGTGACATCAGAAACGCCATCGACCACGATGCCCACCACCCGACCATTCAAATTAAGAATGATCACCACAGTAAATTCGTTATATTCGACTTTGCCGAGTTTAAACTTGATGCGCAGATCAACAATCGGCACGATCTTGCCGCGTAAATTGACTACACCTTTAATAAAGTCCGGGGTGTTAGCAATTTGGGTGACTGAGTCGTAACCGCGAATTTCTTGTACTTTTAAAATCTCCAGCCCGTATTCCTCTTCTCCGAGTACGAAGGTTAGATATTCACCCGCTACGCTGGTCGATTTGACCGTGGTTGCGCTGGTTGTAGCATCTGTATTGACATTCATTGGGTAAGCTCCTTAGGGGTTGCTTGGTTACCTTGATACGAAAATGGCATGGCGCCGGTAATATAATTGGTGGTTTGACCCATTTGAATAATGGCGGAAATATCCAGAATTAATGCTACGCCGCCGTCGCCCATAATGGTGGCGCCCGAGACGCCCGGTACTTTTTTATAGTTGGTTTCCAGACTTTTAATGACCACTTGTTGCTGACCCACCAGACGATCAACGAATAAGGCGGATTTTTTACCGTCTGATTCTATTAATACCAATACGCCTTTGGTTGGATCGGTAATCGCAGTTTGCTGATTAAATAAACTGTGCAACGCGATAATGGGTAGATATTCACCACGAACATGCACCATACGGCCTTCACCGGTGATGGTTTTAATGTCTTCTGCTCGCGGTTGTAAGGTTTCCACAATCAGATTTAGCGGGATAACGTAAACACTGCTGCCCAGTGACACCGACATGCCATCCAGAATCGCCAGTGTCAGTGGCAAAGCGATTGAAATCGTGGTGCCGAAACCGAGAGCAGAACGTATTTCCACGACGCCGCCCATCGCGGCAATATTTCGTTTAACCACGTCCATACCCACGCCACGGCCAGAGACATCAGTCACCACTTCAGCTGTTGAAAAGCCCGGTGCAAATATCAGCGCAAAGACTTCTGAATCTGACATGTTTTCATTGACATCCAGACCGTTTTTCGCGGCTTTTTCTAACAACTTATTACGGTTTAAACCCGCACCATCATCAGTGACTTCAATAACAATACTGCCGCCTTTGTGGGCAGCAGATAGCGTTAATACGCCGGTTTCACTTTTGCCTGACGCCTTACGATTGGCGGGAGACTCAATGCCGTGATCCACACTGTTACGGACCAAGTGGGTGAGGGGGTCAACAATACGTTCGATTAAACCTTTATCTAATTCCGTGGTGGCACCGACGGTGACAAACTCTATTTTTTTGCCCAATTTAGCGGCCAAGTCCCGAACCATGCGTGGGAAACGTGAGAACACAAAATCCATTGGCATCATGCGGATAGACATGACCGACTCTTGCAGATCGCGGGTATTTCGGGTGAGTTGCCCGACACTGTTAATCAGACGCTCATGTTGCACGGGATCAAGATGACTGATACGTTGCTCAATCATGGCTTGAGTAATCACTAATTCGCCAACCAAGTTAATGAGTTGGTCGACTTTTTCTATACCAACTCGAATGGAGGACGTTTCTGCCGCTGCCGGCGCTTTGTCAGTTTCGCGTCTGCCCAGATTTTTCTTTTCTGGGGTTGCAGTTGGTATAGATGCTTCAACACTGGCCTTATTCTCTATTGCTGCTTGACCTGAGTTTGCCGCCGTCGCTACGGTATCGTCGCCAATCAATTGGGATTTTACGGCATCGGGATGCGGTTGGAAGGGCGCAAAAAAACCATAACCTTCTTCGGTGCTTTCTTTCTCTTCATCGGCAAATAATCCGTATCCCACTTCTTCATGAATTGCTACACCGGATTTAGGGGCGGCTTTCTCTTCTATGGTTTCTAAAGGGCTAGCTGCTACTGAGGGCGGATTTAAAGTAATGACTAAATCATCAGGATCCAATATAAACGAACAGATGGATAGAATATCCGCCTGAGTAGTATCTGTGCTTAGCTTAAATACGTAGCGACCATTTTCCAGCTTGCTGGATTCCACTTCGCCCAGCATGCCGAGTTCTTCTTTCAGATTGCCAACATCCTTTTCAGTAATTTCTGGCAGGGCAATACTGAAGCAATTAATTTCACCGGCCTGTGTTGTGGGGGTGGCGTTTTGTTCTACTACGGGGGCAGGTGCGGCAACGGGTTCAGGTGCAGCGGGTTGCGCCGTTGCGCCGGGCGCAGGCTTGATCACCAGACCGCCAGCTTCTGAAAGTGATTTCAACACCATTTTGACATCGGCTACTTGATCTTGGTCAACAGCAGTGCCCAGACGATGCCCATCTAATTCCATTTTGAGTACGTCTTTTGCCGACAAAAATGCATCGACATGCTCGGAGGTGAGCGTCATTTCATTTTTGCGGATTTTATCCAGCAGGTTTTCGAGTACGTGGGTAATTTCGGTCATATCCATAAAACCGAATGTGGCCGCGCCACCTTTTATGGAATGCGCTGCCCGAAATATGGCGTTAAGGTCTTCCGAGTCCGGGTTATCGATATCAATCCCTAATAGCAAGCGCTCCGCTTCAGCCAATAACTCCTCTGCTTCATCAAAGAAGACTTCATAAAACTGACTTAAATCAGATGACATTGTTGCACTCCGTATTTATTTGCTTGTTTTTGCATTTGTAGGGGCGAATTCACTTGTGACCTTTAGGTCAATTCGCCCTTGGCGATTAAAATCGCTCCTACTAGCCAATTACTTTTTGCACGACTTCGATTAGGCGCTTTGGATCAAATGGTTTAACCAGCCAGCCGTTAGCGCCGGCCGCTTTGCCTTTGGCCTTCATTTCATCGCTCGATTCTGTAGTGAGCATCAAGATAGGTATTTTTTGATATGAGCTTAAACCGCGTAGGTTTTTGATCAGGGTTAAACCATCCATAATCGGCATATTTTGATCAGTGAGTACCAGATCAACTGTTTTTGCCTTGGCTTTATCTAAACCATCTTGTCCATCGACAGCCTGCACGACTTCGTAACCCGCTGCTTTAAGGCTAAACGTCACCATCTGGCGAAGTGATGCTGAATCATCCACTGCTAAAATTGTTTTTGTCATTTCTATCACTCACCTTCGTTGTTAAGCGTTTTGCTAATTAAAGCGTTTAAGTTAAAAGATTAAAGCCCTAAACCGTAATGCTTATCGGCAGCTAATCCGTTATGTTGAGTCTGATTTGCTAAAACAGATCAATGTCGCCGGTTATCATGTTTTGCTGATCTACTGAGCGGCGTAATCCGCCCGATAACGCATGACTTCCGGTATGTAAGCTATGGCTCATTGCATCAAGAAATTTAGCGATTTCTTCATGTTCATGTTCGGGATCAATTTCGTTGCTGTGGTTAGCCAACTCTTCTAATAAATCCTTTAAGCCATTGACGCGTTTTATGGTTCTGGCAATTAACTGGCTGGTTAAGTCCTGGAATTGCAAGCCAGTCACTGCCGCACTGACTTCTTCATCGATTTTTTGTCTGAACACATCCAGCTGCTGGGTTTCCTTTATGTCGAACTCATGTTCCAACATTAAGGTATTAAGCATTTGTTGCTGCTGAGTTGCAGCATCATGGACGGCCATAAAATTCACGCCCAGTTTTTCTATGGCTTCACTCAGTAATAGCGTGGTTTGCAATAAGTCTGATTCCACCTCTGCTAGATGTTGTTTGCCATGTCCGGATACCGCAGTAAGCAAGCTTCTTAACTCTGTAGTTGGTAATGATTTTTTGTTCATTTAATTATTTTTGCCACTGTCAACATCAATCAGGTAAGTACGAGTCTAGTAGAAAGCCTGCTCAATTCCAGTTATCGGGAAGTGTTTTTTCTTGAGCTTGATCGCAGAATTTTGAATCGTTTCGTAGTAACGCAGATTACCGGGCTGATTCTAAGTGAGTGCAAAGAGTACTGGCACGATGCTGGCTGTATGCCCATCAGTTAGTGACGAATAGATGAAGTTTATTTGAATGAAATGGTTAAAAATCAATTAGATCTACGTCATTTAACGTTGCCACCTTTAAAAATAAAAAACATGAACTAGGCTTTAGGCAAACTTAACTACTTGCTTAATTTGGTAATGACCAGTTCAACAACTAAAACTTTTAAGTATTGGCTGCCGCATGGCGTTTCACTCATGCTATTAGGCACGCCGGCTTATTCAGCTGAACACGCTTCTGAACAAAGTGATGCCCATATTCGGCAAATAGTTGAATCTTTATTAAAGGAAAAAGACCAAAAAATTCAGCAGTTGGAAGCGCGTATTCAGCAATTGGAAAAGCCAGCCACTTCAAAGCAGAAGGGCAATGAGTCAGAAGCTGCTGTTAAGCCAGCGCCGGATAACGATGATGGCGTGAAAGGCCCTGGATCAATTGCATCTGAACAGTATGTTGCTTCCAAATCCGACAATTCTGTAGTCAGTAAGTTAGGCGATTTAGGCGATGAAATTGCCGAGTTAAAACAAGCGGCAGCGGAAAAGGGTTTGGACATCAGCGGTTTTTTTGATGTGAATGCCAAAACTGATAATGCCACCGATCAAAATTTTAGCGTCGGCTCGGTTGAGCTAGACTTGGAATACGCTTATAACGATCACTTTGCTGCCAGTTCGGCGCTGGTGTTATGCGGAAACTCATCAGGTGCGGAATTTTCAGCGCCAGCCGCTATTACTTGCGGTGGCAGCGGACCCGGTGGCATTGGTGCAGGCGGTGCCGGTATTGCTGTCGCATTGGTTGACTATCATCTGTTTAATGACAGTATTCCGCCCAGAGGCCGAATTTTTAACGGCCAAGGCTTTCATATTCAGGCTGGGCGTTTTGATATTCCGTTTTCAACCGACTATCAAAACTTTGCCAATACTGATCGCGTGACTATCACCGCGCCCATCACCACCTCTAGAATGCAATTTGGCGGTTATAACGGCGACGGGATTCGTACTTACGGTTCCTGGAAAATCTTTAACTTTTCTGCGTTTTGGACTGATGCCATGTATGCCAACGATGGTACGTCTGTCGGTGGTCGTGTAGGTATGACGATCGGCCAAAATACTTACCGCATTCATAATGCCAACCCTGAAGGTATTGAAGTAGGTGTTTCTCATTTAAGTGACCTCGATAAACATCGTAATCTTAGACACTCGGTTTATGGAGCGGATTTGAGTTTTGGTTATGGTTTTTTAAGATTGCAAAGCGAATTGATGTGGTTGCAATCGCATGAAGCTTTTATTGACGACAATAATATTAATTATGGCAAACCTGATGAGTTGGGGTATCACGCCACACTGATTGCCAATCTGGAAAAATTTATTGATCAACCGCTATCAGTTTTTGCTCGCTATGGCCGATGGCAACCAGATAATCGCATAGCCGAAGATTATGATGGCAGTCTGGTGGCTATTAATAATGTGTCTGCATTAAGCGTGGGCGTTAACTATACCTTTAGTGAACATTTTAAACTCAAGTTTGAATATACCGATTCTTTAGGCACTTCAACTCAGGAACGGTATTTCGACAAAAAACTGGGCATCGCCCAAATGGTGGTGTCGTTTTAATATGGCTACTAACACACTTAAAGCGCTAGCGATCATTACGTTTGGGTTAACTTTGTTACTTTCCATTGCTGTCCATGCCGAGGGCGATAATCCTCATACGGTTGCCAATGGCGTCAATGCGACTGATTGTTCAAGTTGTCATGTTAAACCCTTAAAAGGGGGCGTTCCAGAGCTACTGGACACTAAAAACAAAGCGGTCAATCTTGAAGACTTTAAAAATGACGGCGTAGCCATGTGTTCTAGCTGCCATGATCCGGAAGATGGCCACAAAATTGGTCTTAAGTTGGATTTTGATGTGCCAGTGGACATGCCGCTCGATAAAAAGAATGCATTATCTTGCTTAACCTGCCATTACACGCATGGCAAATTGACTACTGATCGACCGCAAGCCAGCTTTAGCTTTATGGATCGATTGGTTGATGCTGACCGTTTGCATAAAAGTTTTTTACTTCGCCGTAACAATGTTGATGGTGAACTCTGCTTAATTTGTCATAACCCTGAACAAGGTAAAAAGTAATGTCTAACAACTCTATCAAACGTCGTCACGTTTTTATCAATCAAGCTTTTCAAGGACGCTTTATTGTTGGCGCATTTCTATTAATCCTGCTTTCAGGATTGTGTTCTGCTGGGTTAATTTACTGGTTGATCGGCGGTGATTTACAAGCTCAATCGCAAACAGCTCATGCCAATATCATGACGGCATGGCAACGTTTGGGTCTATCCATCTTTATAGGTAACTTGGTTGCTATTGTAATTGCTGGTGCGGCGGCAACGATTGCGGTTATTTATGCCTCGCACAAAATCGCAGGGCCTTTATACCGCTTTGAAAAGCTCTGCGAGCAAATTGGAGAAGGCCAACTTGATACCATGACATCGCTCAGAGAACATGATCAGTTACAACAATTAGGCGCCGCGTTTACTGCAATGGTTGAAAAGTTACGCGCTCGCAAAAGCCAACAGCAAAATCAAATTGATCTGTTAACTACGCAGGTTGCGTCTTTAAAAAGTGATGCTAATCTGGGGGATGCGCAGCGCGAATCGTTGAGTAAATTAGAGAGTTTGATTAAAGAACTAAAAGTCTGACTTTCGAAGTCATTATAATTTGTTACGATGAAAGCAACGTTCCACAGTTTAGGCCGGGTTGGCGAATGTGCTCTGGATGCTTAATTTGAGAAAGCTCTCTCCAATCTAAAAAAACACTAGCTTCTTGATGGTAACAGGCGGAGGATGATACTATCACTGGAATCTCCAGTTGATTGAATCATTTTGCTGGAGTGCAACCATGCGTAAAACCATAATTTCGCCAACTGTCATACCTGAGGGGGAGTCTGAGGTGGCGTGCTTTGATGTTGCGAGCATGGCACGAGTTGAGGTGTCTTCTGAATGTCCTGATCATCCAATTGAAGCTGCTTTAGTTGATGGATATGAATCTGGATGGCGTGCCGCCACGTCGGGTGAGCAAACAATTCGGCTGATTTTTGATTCTCCCGTTACAGTTAACAATATTTTGCTAGTTATCGATGAGCTGGATCAGCCTCGCACCCAGGAGTTTGTGTTCAGTTGGAAAAAGTACGGAGATGACTCTGTTAGGGAGATTGTTCGGCAGCAGTTTAACTTTACCCCGCCCAATACCACACATCAGATTGAAAAGTATCAAGTTAATCTTGACTCACTCGAATCATTGGAATTAAAAATTAACCCTGATATCAACCGCATTGACGCTTGTGCGAAGCTGACAAAGTTGAGCCTCGGTTAATTTCAAATGATTCCAACCTATAAATCAGAGCTGAGTGATCACCACCCAGTTGTATCCTTTAAAAGGAATGTACTTCGTCATAAATGACAGAAATAGCTGTTTATTTTCATGGCTTCTTTGGATATTATGGAAAATTATTGTTCGCTATCAATAGGATATGCTTCACATGTTAGAGTTTTTGCCTACAATTTTATTGGGGAAATCAGTAAAAACTGAAGTGACTTCAAGATGTCGATATCATCACTTCTTTCCGCAAAAAAGACCGGGATGGTTCATCATACTTGGCTTGTTGGCGAGTACAGCTGTCAGTGCAGAGGATCTTAGCCGGATTCGAAACATTATCAGTAATGCACCAGAAAACAGCTGGATCAAGGTGAATATCAATAATTTCAGTGATGTGTGGGTTCCTGAAGAACTTCGCAACCCGATAGACTCTTTTTCGGGGCCTTCTGCGATTATTAGAGCGTGGAGTTCTTTCGCATGGGACAGTAACCGCGGGGATTTGCTTCTTTTTGGGGGCGGGCACGCTAATTATGCGGGCAATGAAGTCTATCGTTGGCGCGGCTCTACTCAAGAATGGGAGTTGGCCTCATTACCTTCTAAACTTGATGCCCAAAATATACCCGTGGGTGGCGCAGCAAAGGGCGGGCCGCAATCCTCTCATACTTATGATAACGCTATCTTCTTGCCCATCGCCGATCGATTTATGACATTAGGTGGCGCTGCTTTTCAGTCGGGCAATCATTTTGAAGCTAAAAATGCAGACGGAACCTTACGCAGAACCGGTCCTTATTTCTTTGATCCGAGCAAAGCCGATCCTAACAATGTCGGTGGTGGTGATGGAACTGGGGTAGACCCCAATTCGCCTGGCGGCAATATGTGGGAAAATAGAGATATTTATGTTAAACCTGGGTTTTTGCCAAATGGAGCGCCTGGGTCGATTGAAGGAACTACTGATTACGCGTTAATTGATGGTAAAGAAACGATTTTTATTTCTGGTGTAGATGGTGGGGGTAGTGAGCACAGACTATCAAGCTTGACCATCACAGATTATAACGATCCCAATCTCGATGTTTGGCAGGATTTGGGTGTTAATTGGGATGGCTCGGGTGGAAAAGGCGCCGGAGCTTATGATCCCGTTAATAATATCTACATTAAAACCTATGGTGCGGCCAACCAGTTTATATTTTGGGATTTAGATGCCCCCGGTTTGGGTAACGGGAATGTGCGGGTTAATGCAGAAGTTCCTGCTAATTTTAATATGGCTGGGCAATACGGATTTGAATACGATCCAGATCGTAACCGTTTTCTGTTATGGGGGGGCGGTAATGAAGTATTCCAATTAAATGTTGGTAATAAAGATGGCACAAACTGGGTTGTTTCTCAATTGTCCCCTTCTTCAACTGGCGGCGTGCCTGCTGAAACTGTCGAGACAGGTGTTTTAGGCAAGTGGCATTACGCGCCAGATCTTGGTGTTTTTGTTGGTTTGGAAGGCCCTTCTGAGGGTAACGTCTGGTTTTATAAACCAACGGCTGTTGCATCTGTCCCGCTGTCCGTAGGCATCGCAAATGCCGGGCCAGATCAATCAGTAGAATCCGGAGACTTAGTGGTTTTAGACGGCAACCCTAGTAGTGACTTCAGCAACGCAAGCACGATTACTTATGAATGGACTCAAATGAGTGGCCAACCGGTAGTTCTATCCGATAAATTTGCACAAAAACCCAGTTTTACCGCACCCTCTATTGCGGGACCTTTGGAGTTTTCTCTAAAAGTCAACAACGGTATAACCCAAAGTGCAGCTGATATCGTGGTTGTAAATGTCGCCTCTAAAAGTACCGGCACCGGCACCCCTAACACGGCGCCCACAGTAGATGCAGGTCCTGATTTAGTGGTGACAGAAGGCGCTCAAGTTAAACTGGAAGGGAGTGCAACTGATAAAGAAAGTATTGACCTAAGCCATGAATGGCAGCAAGTTAGCGGCACACCGGTCATTTTGACAGAAATAAAAAAACCAAACCTGACTTTCACCGCGCCGTTTATTGCCAGTGGTTCTGAAACCTTGGAGTTTCGTTACACGGTAACTGACAGCTTTCCGCAAGCCTTATCTGGATCGGATTCCGTTATAGTGCAAGTCAACAATGATGATAATTTATTGGACTGCTCTCGGGCAAAGCCAAGTAAAACATTTTTGTGGCCAGCTACTAAAGGTTTTGTAAATATTAAAATTGCTGGTATCACTGGACCGACACTTAGCGGAAAAAATCCAAACTATGATTTAAGTATCGATGGAATTACTCAGGATGAGCCGCTAAAAAACATCGCACTCAAAGACAAGACCAGTCCAGATGCCAAAATCAAGAAGGCTAAGAGAACCGCCAAGAAATCATTGGCTAAAGATAAAATTTATTTGCGGGCGGAAAGACAAGGGATAAAACCGAAAAATCAACCATTTTCGGGTAATGGTCGGGTTTATCGAGTAATGTTCACTGCCGGTGACGGAATTCGGTCCTGCACTGGAACCGTCAAAGTGCAAGTACCACCCAAACGCAACGTTGAATCAATAGAAGACGACCAAGCCTATAATGCCATTCAGAAGTAATTCGAGGCGAACTATAAATCTGGCCTTTTAATGTTTGAAGTCGTTGCGATACCTTCGACTTCTCTCAAGTTGCGCTCTCTGAGCGAAGCTGTAGGAAAATTGATGCTTTAAGGCCGGATCACTAACTCAATTGCAGAGCCTTTAATAATCGGGTTAGGTATAGTTATTAACCATACATAATCTCATTTTTCTTTTAGTAATTAGAAACCTTATGGAATAATCCAGCGGCTTCTAGCATTTGTTGTTGCACGCCGACTTGCGACACAACCTGGCAAGGAACGCCTGGGTAAGCTGCTTTAGTCCGAAGCCCGTCTTGATTGTGTGAACTGTCCTACTTGGACAAAGCTCTCGTAAGTTTATCAATAGAATCTCTTCGATCTCGGCATTAGCACAGAACTATCGTTCTTGATACCTTCCAATTTCTCACCAAACGCTCTGATCCAGTTTAAGCTCGTGACATTGCTGAATCCAAGTATCCGCCCGTTAGACCTAAAGCCCAAGGCTTTCAAATAAAGCCCCCAAAGCTTGGCAATTCATCGCGCTATCTTCAG
Source organism: Methylococcales bacterium (assembly GCA_965247565.1). Classification (GTDB taxonomy): domain Bacteria; phylum Pseudomonadota; class Gammaproteobacteria; order Methylococcales; family Methylomonadaceae; genus CBDFHF01. The sequence goes on from CBDFHF010000002.1 coordinate 264,903, forward strand.
CACTAGAGCAATGCGCAATAGTATGGCGCTGGTTGCAATCTTTGCATAAATGACCTTGACGGCCATTCTAATTCGCTGGCTAACCGTATTTGGGACAATCTATCACCCCCTTCCGGGCATTTTTGTGCTCCAAAACCCCTTACATTGTTTGCATTTATTTAGCAATGCTGGATTTCGAAATAAAAATCGAAATAGTGGTTTATTTTAATTTCTACTTTGGGTATTATGGATTTTTATTGTTTATTATCAATAAGATATGCTTTAAATGTTAGAGTATTTTATTTAAAATTTTATTAGGAAAAAATTAATGAAAACTAAAGCGACTTCAAGGTGTAGGTATCATCACTTCTCTCTGCGAAAAAGACCGGGATGGTTAATTTTGTTTGGCCTTTTGACTAGCACGGCTGTAGCTGCAGAGGATCTTAGCGGAATTCAAAGTATCATCAGTAACGCACCAGAAAACAGCTGGATCAAGGTGAATATCAATAATTTCAGTGATGTGTGGGTTCCTGAAGAACTTCGCAACCCAATTCCCTCTTATTCGGGGCCTTCCGGGGTGATTAGAGCGTGGAGTTCTTTCGCATGGGACAGTAATCGCGGGGATTTGCTTCTTTTTGGAGGCGGGCACGCTAATTATGCGGGTAATGAAGTCTACCGTTGGCGCGGCTCTACTCAAGAATGGGAGCTGGCCTCATTACCTTCTAAGGTAGTTGGTCCATCGAATTTGACTGAAGGTGCCCCACAATCGTCGCACACTTACGATAACTCGGTATTTTTGCCCATCGCGGATCGATTTATGACCTTGGGTGGTGCTGCTTATCAGTCAGGCAATTATTTTGTAGCAAAAAATGCGGATGGAACCTTACGCAGAACCGGTCCGTATTTCTTTGATCCGAGCAAAGCCGATCCTAACAAAGTCGGTGGTGGCGACGGAACTGGGGTAGACCCCAATTCGCCTGGCGGCAATATGTGGGAGAATCGAGATATTTATGCTAAGCCTGGGTTTATGCCCAATAGAGCGCCAGGTTCGGTTGAAGGTACCACCGATTATGCATTAATTGACGGTAAAGAAACGATTTTTATCTCTGGTGTAGATGGCGGGGGCAGTGAGCAGAGGCTATCAAGCTTAACCATCACAGATTATAACGATCCCAGCCTCGATGTTTGGCAGGATTTAGGTGTTAATTTTTATGGCTCAGGTGGAAAAGGCGCCGGAGCTTATGATCCTATCAATAAAATCTATATTAAAACCTATGGTGCGGCTAATCAATTTACCTTTTGGGACTTAGCTAACCCAGGTTTGGGTAACAGAAACGTGCTGGTTAATGCAGAAGTTCCTGCTAATTTTAATATGGCTGGGCAATACGGATTTGAATACGATCCGGATCGTAACCGTTTTCTGTTGTGGGGAGGCGGGGATGAGGTATTTCAATTAAATGTTGGTGAAAAAAATGGCACAAACTGGGTTGTCTCTCAATTGTTTCCTTCTCTAACCGGCGGTATGCCCGCTGAAACTGTTGAGACAGGTGTTTTAGGCAAGTGGCATTATGCACCAGATCTAGGTGTTTTTGTTGGTTTGGAGGGGCCTTCCGAGGGTAATGTCTGGTTTTATAAACCAGCGGCCGTCCCTTTGCCTGGAGGGTTGGCGTTGATGTTGTCTGGTATGGGTTTCTTGATGATGTCTGCTCGTCGGAAGATAATGAGCTAAATTTAAGTCAATCGACGAATTTATTTTGAAACCAGCGTTTCCAAAAAGAAACGCTGGTCATGGGACGTCATGAAATCCTTGAAGATCTTTCAGAGCTTCATTTTAAGAGACAACGTTCAACACGGTATAGAGAATCCATCTTGAAAAAACAAATTGATAATATAATTTCAGACCCGGCGTTTCAGGAAAATGTTGCCTGGAAGAGACGCCGTTTTGAATCGGATCAGTTTATTATCCGTGAAGGCGAGGAAGGCAACACACTGTTTTTTGTTGAGCAAGGCAAGCTTCGCGTTAATATGCAAGTGACTATTGAAGAACGAAATAAAATACAGCAGGGGCTTACTGATTTGAGGGCTGGGGATATTTTCGGAGAGATTTGTCTGCACGGTTCTTATTTGAGAACGGCATCAGTTAAAGCCATTAGCGACGGGACTTTGCTAGAAATTAATGGCGAACAGCTAAATAGATATTTGGATAAAAATCCTCAGACAGGTTATTTGTTTTTTAAAAGTTTGTTTGAAATCTTCATAAAACGGCTAGATCTGGCTAACAATCGAATTGGGTCACTGTTTGTCTGGGGGCTTAAAGCCCATGGCATTGACAAGCATTTATGATGTTTTAGCAATTGACTGAGATTATCAGCCCTTCAAAAAAATTTCTTTACCTCATTTAAACAGATGCGGTGTATTCATTACATGGCATATAATGCCGCGCTTAGTTTTGTGTACTTATATTAAGGAAATTAATATGAAAAAATCTATTTTGTCTATTTCAGTTTTATTGTTCTTTTTTACCTCGGTTGTTAATGCTCATGGCCCGGTAAGACAAAAGTTTGAGGAAGAAATTACCATCAACGCACCAGCTGAGAAGGTTTGGGGCATTATCAAAGACTACGGAGATATGTCGTGGCTACCTGCTGTTAAAAGTACCACGGTTGAAGGTGGCAATACCAAGGGAGCAACTCGCGTGTTAACCCTGAAAGACGGTGGCACAATTACCGAAGAGTTAAAAAAGTATGATGACAAAAAAATGTCTTATGCTTACAAAATTACCGAAATAAGCACTGCCAAAACTATTACCTATTCTGGTGCCGAAGAAAAAGTTCCTGTTTTGCCAGTGACCGACTACGCCGCTAGTATTGATCTGGAAGACAACGGCCCATCGACTAAAGTCATCTGGAAAGCCGGTTATTACCGCGCTTACATGAACAACAATCCGCCAGAAGAAATGAATGAAGAAGCTGCTACTAAAGCGGTTTCGTCAGTGTTACATGCGGGCTTGGAAAACTTAAAAGCGTTAGCTGAAAAATAGTGATTTCCTTGAAAAACTGGGCTGTAGCGATGGGTTTCGCTACAGCTTTTTTATCTATGCCCCTTTATTCAGCACCGTTTGCTTATATCTCCAATCAATTGGATGATAGCATCTCTGTTATTGACAGCCAGCAAGGTAAAGTGATTGATACCATTCAATTAGCTGGCAAACCAGCAGGTGTTGCAGTTGCTCCCAATGGCGAGAGAGTCTATATCAGCACGCCAGATGCCAATGGCTTTGCTGTGATCGATGCAAAAACACACAGCGTCACCGCCAAAGTATCTGTTAATGCTGGATCTTTAGGTATTGCAGTCAGTCAGGACAGCAAACGGATTTATGTGTCTGATTGGTACAAGAATACCGTTGCTGTTGTCGATGCAGACAGCCTTGCGATTATTAAAACTATCGCCGTTGGCGAATCCCCATCCGGTTTAGTTGTTAGTCCTGATAATCGCTGGGTATACGTAGCCAATCGCCTGAGCAATACGGTTTCTAAAATCGATGCCACAGAGTTAATTGTTAAGCAAACTAGACAAGTTGGTAAACATCCATTTGGCTTAGCTATTGATAGCACTGGTCAAAAACTCTATGCAGTTAATGTGCAAAGTGATGATGTTACCGTGCTGGAAACCCAAAATCTTAAAGCCATTGCGACCGTAAAAGTTAACATGTTACCTTACGCCGCTAGTTTGGCGCTCAATGATAGCCGGCTATTTGTCACAAATCAGGATGACGGCTCGGTGTCGGTAGTGGACACAGATACTTTAAAGGAAATCGCACTAGTAACGGTCGGTGATAAGCCGGAAGGTATCGATACGCATCCCGATGACCGCCATGTTTATGTGGCCAACTGGTTCGATGGCACCGTTTCGGTAATTGATGCGAAAACTCTAAAAGTGGTTAATACCATGTCAGTCGGCGAGGGAAGTCGGGCATTTGGACAATTTATTGGTAAATAACTCGCGTCTTTACGCCGTTTAATTAAGTAATTAGGAGATAAAACATGGCTGAAACAGTAGAAGAATTAACGGTTACTTATGAAGATGGTGGAATTGAAACGGTTAAGGAACTGGATAAAAAAGTATTGACCAAAGGCGCTTGGGCAACAGTCATGTACCGCTACCAAGATTGGGATAGAGCTAAAGAAAAATATGGTCCCGATAAATATACTATTCGTCGCTATCAGAAACGCAATGGTGAATACCAACAGAAATCAAAATTCAATATTTCCAGCACCGATCAAGCTAAAAGTATCATCGAAGCCTTACAGGAATGGATTAAAGAATAGATGTGTTTGTATCCATGCAAAGTATTTTTTATTTTGTAGAGCGTAATATTTAACATCATTAAGTATTGTTGCCCCGGCGATTCAACAAAAGTTTTTTGCAAGTCCGCATCTACGAAATCTCTTATATGCAGGTTTTTTTCGCCGACGATACAAATATCGCCATTTTCAAAACCAAATACTACCGCTATCCCGTATTTTCTGGCTAACGATGTATTTTTGGCTGCATGTTTTCACACGTTGCTCTACTAATCCAATTAGTATTTTTCTATGGATCTCTTTATTAATTAGGTTTGCTTCAAATTCAACCGATAAATATGGCTCATGTCGGTATGCTAGAATGCCCCGACATTGATCGAAATTTCCGGAAAAACTTCAAAAAAAAGAGACAATCATGGCTTCTATAAAAAAGGTAGCGATCATCGGTGGCGGTCCAGCTTCTAGCGTGCTAGCTATAAAATTATCTAAAAATGGCTGTCAAGTGGTCATTTTTGCGACACCTGAGCGGGCACCAATTTTAGTTGGGGAATCATTAGTTCCCATGATTGTGCCAATGTTGCAGGATTTGGGCGTTGAATCGGAAGTGGCCGCCTATAGTGTTTACAAACCGGGCGCATGTTTTACCTTTAACGCCGATGAAGTCTTTGAGTTTCGGTTTGCGAATACCCCTAGCGATTTACCCTCTTATTCGTATAACGTGCCTAGAGATCAGTTCAATGCGACTTTGCTGAACGCTGCTCAACAAGCGGGTGCCAAGTTAATTTTGCGTAACGTTCAATTACTTAGCGAAGAGGGTTCAAATCAAATCGTATTAGATAATGAATCGCTTCTGGAAGCAGCAGATTACTGGAATGGTAATCAACCAGATTTAATTGTCGATGCCGCTGGTAGGGCGAATTTGATCGGTCGGCTGCTAAATATTCCCATGCAGAAGGGACCACGCCAAGATGTCGCTTTGTTCGCTCATGTGGACCAGACTGAATTAGTAGATCCAGGTTATGTTCATAATGACAGGATGGATCAGGGGTGGTGTTGGCGCATTCCTTTACCGGGCCGAGTTTCTTTGGGTTTTGTAGTGCCAGAGTCCTATGCGTTAAAGCAGGGAGAAACCCCTGAGCAACAATACGATAATTTGTTAAAGTCAGATTCGGTACTGCAGCGTTTGGCACCGCATGCTAAACGTATAACCAAGGTATTACGCTTTAATAACTATCAATCAATTTCGGACAAATTATGTGGCGAAAATTGGGTCATGTTGGGCGACGCGGGCGGCTTTGTAGACCCTGTGTTTTCTAGTGGCATGTTGATTGCCATGAATAGCGCGAATAAATTGGCTGATACCATTATCGCTAATAAACCGTTGACCGACTATGAAGTAGCCATTAAACAGCATTTGCAAGCTTGGTTCGAAATTGTAAGCTATTACTACGATGGTCGTTTAATGGGTAGTATTAAGGCTGGGCAAATGATGCCGGATAATTTCTTCACTCGCCGGTTGCTCGCCTGGGTGAGTGGTCATGTTAGCCGAATTTTTAGCGGTGCCGCCGCTAGTCGCCCTTTTAGCTTAAATCTGCTACGTTTTTTGGTGAAATACAGCCTAGTTGGACGGGATCCGGATATTTATAAAATAAATTGAACCGTTGATTAAATGGCAAATAGAGGTATTGAAGATGACTGATGAAGTTAATGTGGAAGAAATCGCCAGCCAATTGTGTGGATTTTTAAGCGAAAACGTATTAGCTGGTGATGTTGTCGTAAATGCTGATACGGTATTGTCCCATATAGGCGTCGATTCATTCTCACTAATGGAGCTGGTTTTATTTATCGAACGACGTTTTGGGCTTGAATTACCAGCAGAATCGTTAACCCCGGAAAATATTGCTAATGTCAAAGCGTTGAGCGTTTATTGTGCATCCTTATTAAATAAAGATCGCCATGCCTGATTGTGTCAGCCCGTTTCCTGACCGTATCACCCTGAATGGTGCAGATTATTTTTGTTTGCAACTGGATAGCCTTATGTGGAAATCTTGTGGTAAACGCAACGTGTGCACTTTTGTAGTAACTTTGCCCAAACAGCTTACACTCGAAGAGTTGAATAACAAGCTTTGTAATCGACCCGCCTATCCATGGATTTGTCGGTTACGCATAAAAAGAGCATTGCCATTTGGCCTGACAAAATGGATACATAATCCGAAGCTTGAGTTGCCTTCGATTAATGAATACCAGGTCGAAAGCCGAGATAGTTCGTTGGCACACCTGATATCGGCGAGTTTGGATGTAACAAAACAGTCTGCTTTTAAAATTGATTTAGTTCGGATAACTGGAGCGGGCTCTCTGTTGGTTTTTACTTGGCATCATGCATTAATGGATGCGCGTGGTGGGGAGATGTTTGTTCGTTATTTGGGATCATCTGTGCTCGGAAAGCAGCTGGACTGGATAGTAAACTCGGATAGTAAATTACCATTGAGAGTGCGGGCAAACATCGCTTCAGACATGAAGCAGTTTCTTTATGATACGTCACACTTGCCATTGTTAACACTATATACAAAGAGTGATGTTAAGCCTCAGGCAGATTATCGGGTTTTGACTTTCACTACGTCGCAGAGCCAAATAATCACTGAGCGGGCTAAACAAATCGGCGTCGGATTTTTAATTAGTGCTTTTTATCTTGCGGTAACGGCTTATGCTGTTGCGCAAGTCCATAAACAGCGTGGATTACTGAAAGGTGATGTTTTGGTCCCAGTCCCTTTAGACAGGCGCAAGCGAGGCGCACAAGGCTCTATCGTCGGCAATCAGGTAAGTTTTCTTTTTTACCGTATTCCGAGCCTTCTTCTAGATGACGTGCGCGATTGTACTGCCGAATTGACTAATCAAATGAAAAATCTGATGCGTACAGAAAACCCTGAACATTACGTTGTTATGATGGATTTTTTGCGCCGGATGCCAGGATATTTATACCGAAAAATGTTGAAAGCACCGACAAAAGGGTTAATGGCTAGTTTTTTTTATTCTGATACAGGAGATTCCCTGCAGGACTTTAATGTGTTATTCGAACAGCCTGTGGATAGTGCTACCCATTATCCACCAAACATGTATCCACCCGGATTGACTTTTGTATTTAGCCGATTCCGTGGAGCGTTACAGCTCACCGTGGGTTACATGAAAGCAGATTTAAATGCTGCTGAAGCAGATTTATTACTGACGTCTTTGAGTAATGCTTTATTAGGCGAAACAGGCGGCTAAAATTATGCATTGTGATGTGGTCGTGGTAGGCGCAGGAGCAGCAGGAATTGCTGCTGCTGTTGCGGCGGCAAAAACGGGTGCAAATGTCGTTATAGTAGAGCGTTATAGTTTTACTGGTGGTCTTGCCACAACCGCCTTGGTCGGCACCATTTGCGGTCTTTTTTACCGCGATCTGACAGAAGTGCGATATGCGGTACAAGGTTTCGCTCGTGAATTTTCCGAAGCAATAAAAGAAAAGAGCCAAACAAAAATCTACTCCTTTGGCGAGGGTTTACACTTTTTGCCTTATTGCCCCATCGTTTTTCACGAACAAGCGGTTTGGCAAATGCAACAAGCGGGTGTGTCCATATTGTTACAAAGCTATGTTGCTGGCGCACGGGTTAATAACAGACGAATCGGCGAGTTACGCATTCAAACCCAGAGCCAAGTGTTTAGTTTGTATCCGGCTGCGGTTGTTGATTGCACTGGCAATGCCCAGATGTCTATGCTGACAGGTATAGACCAAATAAAATATACAAATTACCAAGCCGGTGCGTTTGTGTTCCAGGTTAACGGCTTGCCGACCATGACGCAGGATCTTCTGTCGCTGAACTTGATCCGCTGGATTCAACGTGGTATTCAAGCCGGTGATTTAGACACACACTGTGATCGCCTATCAATTATCCCAGGCACTCTTCAGCAAGGCCAAGCTATGTTGAAATTAGGTATGCCAGAACTTTTTGATGGCTCTCAATTATGTCGAACGCAATATGAGTTAGATGCGCGCACCCGAGCCAACACTATTATCAATTTTTTAAACCGTCGTGAGCCATTGCTGGAGAACTTGCAAATCAGCGCAATGGCTACTGAAGTCGGTATTCGTACCGCAGAGCGCTCAGAAGGACTGGATGTATTAAATGAAAGCCACGTGCTGACATGTGCCAAACCAGATGATGGGGTAGCCCTAGGAGTTTGGCCAATGGAGCTTTGGAATCAGCAACGCAAACCTGAGCTACGCTATTTCGATATGGGTGATGGTTATTGGATAACAGCGGGTATGCTGGTGTCGCGACATTTGGATAACCTGTTTTTTGCCGGTCGAGGGTTGTCAGCAACTGAAGCAGCTATGGCCTCAGCGCGGGTCATTGGAACTTGCTTGAGTACGGGTTATGCAGCGGGTAGTTTGGCAGCAGAATTGAGTGATACTGGCGATTGGCAACCTGCAATTAAAAAAATCCGCAACCAACAGCTTTTTACAGATTAAGTGTAATGGATTCTGTCTACCAATTACTTGAATATGCGGCCCAATCTTGGCCCGAAAAGCCAGCGCTCATTGATGAATTGGGTTCACTCAATTTCAGCGAATTATACGACCAAACCCAGCGTCTTAAAACGACTTTACAGCAAAATGGCGTAGGTAAGGGTGTAGGCTTAGCCATTATGGGGCGTAACGGGCGAGCCTTTGTAGCAGCAATGATGGCCGGCATGGGTTGTGGTGCCGTGGTTGTACCTTTGTCGCATCAATTGAAACAGGCGGAAATAAGTCAAATACTGCTGGATACCGGGGTGCAAGCGGTGTTAGACGATCAATCCGGTGTAAAGCCATCTGACGGTGGGATTCTTATACCGTTTTCAACACAAATATTACGTTTTTCCTGGATTAGTAGCGCATCTAAACAAGCACTTACGCCTTTAGCGGATGCAGTATTTATTCGATATACATCTGGCACTACCGGTGCAAGTAAAGGAGTTGTGCTAACCCATCGCAGCGTTTTAGCGCGAGTTGAGTGTGCTAGCAAGGCTTTACAGCTAGGCTGCGAAGATAGAGTGTTGTGGATACTACCCATGGCGTTTCATTTTTTGGTCAGTATTTTGGTTTATATTCGTGCTGGCGCAGCCATTATTATCGCCAAAGATTTATTAGCAACGACTTTAATCACTACAGCCAACCAACACCGAGCCACCATGCTCTACGCTGCGCCGATGCATTTTCGATTATTGGCGACTGACCACTCTGGCGAGCAGATGTGCTCCCTTAAAACGGCTATCTCCACCTCGTCAGCCATTCCTATTGAGATTGCTGAGGCATTCACACGCCGTTTTAATATCCCGGTAACCCAAGCTTACGGCATTATTGAAGCTGGATTGCCTCTGTTGGATAACATTGCCGGGCAAACAGATCCCAGAAGCGTGGGGTATCCGACCGATGGCTTTAGCGTGGCTTTACTGGACAATGATAACAATCCGGTCTCAGAAGGGCAGATGGGACGGTTGGCTATTCGAGGCGAAGGAATGTTTGATGCTTATTTGAATCCCTGGCAAACTGCAGCGGAAGTCATGGACGCCGGCTGGTTCTTTACAGGCGATCTTGCGACACGGCTGACTAATGGTCGAGTGATTATATCTGGTCGCGAAAAAACCATGATTAATGTATCCGGTAATAAAGCCTTCCCGGAAGAAATTGAAGTTGTATTAAACAGTCACCCTGATATTGTTGCTTGTCGGGTGTTTGGGCAAACACATCCTCTGCTGGGCGAAATAGTTTGCGCTGAAGTAGTTCTAATGCCGCAAGCAGAGTGGAATGTGGAAGCACTGTTACAGCATTGCCGACATCGGTTATCCACCTATAAAGTACCACAGCGCTTGCAAAAGGTCGCAAAGATTAGCTACACAGACAGTGGCAAGATTAAAAGAGCTGTTGAATAAGCCAAAGATTTATTATCTGTGGTGGTTAGCAATTATTGCTGCTCGCTGTATTGTTTGATGATGAGCTATTTCCACAGTCGCGGAGTTCGATCACTTGAGTGCTTTGAGTTTTACTTCCGGTCCAAAAACCGGTTGCGGCGCTTTTCTAATAAATGTTTTTCCAGTTTGTGGAAATAGGTCGTTATACCGTAAATGAAACCAATAGCTAGGGGCACTGTGAGATACCAATGTTCTTTTGCAATATTGACGAATTGCAGGATCTCCTCACCAAATATAAACGCCGGTGTAATCGTCACCGCAGCCCACACCCAAGCGCTTAGTAAGTTAATTAACGCGAAACGCTTGGCTGAATATTTGGTGATGCCGATCGACATCGGAATGACGGTTCGCAGCCCATACATGTAACGTTGCATGAATATAATTGGCCATCCGTATTTTTTGAGCAGCAAATGCGCAATCGCGAATTTGCGCCTTTGTTTTCGCAGCTTGCGCTGGATTAGGCCCTTATTGAAACGGCCGATATAAAAATAAAGCTGATCACCGGCAAATCCACCCAGTCCGGCAACGAAGACCGACGGCGCATAGCTCATATCGCCGGTATGCGACATGATGCCGGCCATAATCAGCCCTGTTTCGCCCTCTAATACCGACCACAAGAACAGGATGACGTAACCGTATTCTTTAAGCCAACCTAAAAATAAATCTTCCATCAATGTTTTTGTTTTAGCGAGACACTACTCTTATTTTAGCTGCGGCTAATTCCATTCGCAGTTTGAAAAAGGTTAAACCACCTGGGTTTCCTACCAAATAGGAGCTGGTGGCAGCTGAAGACTATAGGCGAATCCAGTATTTAAAGCAACCGGCGCTGAAAACCTTGAAGTGCGCTGCAGGCTCAGTCCCAGTCGTTTCTAATAACCACAAACCAATTATTCATTTCAGCTAACCAAGCTTTGCCTGTGAAAAACATCAGAGGTGTAGGCCATAAGAGAACGCTTCTTATCTCCAGAGACCTACGTTTTTTATTATAAAAATAATCATACCCACTCAAGTTTCAAAAATGCCATTTGGCTCACAACAGACGGTTAATTTTTCTTGTTTAATTTACATCTGAAATTTGAGCCAAAGTGACAATCAATTTCTGACTTCAGTAACCTAACTTTCCCTTGGTAAATCTATTATGAATAGAAGAACATTAATTGCATCAGCTGTATTCACTGCTTTGGTGGGATGTACCACAACGACCAATCAAACAACTTTACTTGAAGGAGACTTGAGCAAAACATTGCCCGCCACGAGTGCGGGAGCTGAAATACCTTCCGAGCCCCTTTATTTTTCAACCCGTGAGGATGCCGATAAAGCCTTGGTAGGTTACAACTATGTTTTAAACAGTCTCACAAATGGCCGAGTGCAAGCTATCGTTTCTGGTTTGAATGGTTCAGGTCTTCAAAGTCCGCTAGATGTTGTTCGTGCTAACTCACAAAAGTCCACATCCAAAACCAGTGATCTTGGGCAGTCAGACGAAATAGAATCACCATTTCCTGAAGTTTCTCTTAAAGAAAAAGCCAACGGCCAGGCGGCAATTGACGCTTTAGGTGACAAGCTGCCCATGGTGGCAAAAGCCTACGATATGTCTACCGAGCGCCTGCAAACTATTTTGAAAACCGACCGAACCGCCTGGATTGATGAAGGCGGACGATTGCTTTATGTGGAAACGGATACGAAACCAGCTCCTAAGCCGGAACAGAAATATGCGGGGAATAATGCCGAGAACACCGCAAATGCAACGATAGTGAATGGCGCAGGCTCTTTCGTGTCTACGGCATCTTCAGAGACAGACCCTTTTAAACTCCATAGTAAACCGGGATCTAATAGAATCATTTATTTGGATTTTAATGGCCACGTTGCCAGCAATACCGCTTGGTATAGCGGTACACTTACTGCCCAGGCTTATGACACCGATGGCAACCCGGCTGCATTTAGTGAGGCAGAGTTAAGTAATATTAGAGAAATCTGGCAGCGCGTAGCGGAAGACTATGCACCGTTTGATGTAGATGTGACTACCGAAGAGGCAGCGCTCGATGCTATACAGCGAACCAGTAGCGCTGATACACAATACGGCACGCGCGCGGTGATCACCCGTTCTATGCCGGAGTTGTGTGGTAAATCTTGTGGCGGCGTCGCTTATGTGAACGTATTTTCTTACTATTCATCCGCTACCCCGGACCGCTATCGACCGGCATGGGTTTTCTTTGATAAGTTAGGCAATGGTTATCCCAAGTATGTTGCCGAAGCGGTATCGCATGAAGTTGGCCATAACTTGAACCTCAACCATGACGGCACATCGACAGTTGGGTACTATACCGGCCAAGGTAGTGGTGCTAGCGGCTGGGCCCCGATCATGGGTGTTGGTTACTACAAACCCGTCACGCAATGGAGTAAAGGCGAATATCCCGGAGCCAACAACTTGCAGGACGATATCGCTGTCATTAGCACCTCAGGTACACCTTTGCGACCCGATGATTATCCGAATACCACAGCGAGCGCAGCCCCCTTATCCGGCGATCCGAGCACAGTTATGCAAACCGGCATTATCGAGCGCAATACTGATCTTGATGTGTTTGCTTTTTTTACGGGGGGCGGCAATGTGCAATTCAATATTGCCTCGGGCTCAATCGCACCTAATTTGGATCTATCTGTAAAATTGATCGATACCTCAGGAAAAATCGTAGCCACAGCCAACCCAGCAGAAAGTTTGTCAGCCTCATTGACCGCAACCGTGAACGCTGGCCAGTATTACTTGCAAATTGATGGCGTTGGAAATGGTGATTTAACAACCGGTTACTCTGATTACGATAGTTTAGGTCAATATCAAATCACCGGTAGTTACCCCAAAAGCGCAACAACATTGATATCGCCGACGGCAGTTGTTTCCGCGCTACCAACTTTAGGTGATGCACCTTTGACAGTAACTTTCAAGGGTACCGAATCTGCTGATTCGGATGGCACTATCTTCAGCTATGATTGGAATTATGGTGATGGCACACCTAGCGGGACTAACGCTACGGTAAGCCATGTCTACAACACACCAGGTTCGTATACCGCAACATTGACGGTTACTGATAACAGTGGCCTAAAAAACAGCACTACTCAAACAATTAACGTAACGCAAGCACCTGTAGTGGTGAACATGAAAGTAGCCAGTACCGCTGTAACGCGTAAACTGCTCAGTAAAGGCAAATCACAATGTGTGGCTTCAGTGGCAGTTAAATACGGTACATCGAAATTGTCTAATGCAGTAGTTTACGGTTCATGGAATGGTTCAGTGAAAACCAGTTCAGGCTCTGCATCAGTGACTGGTTCGGCATTGGGTGTTACAGGTACCAAGGGTACAGTCAATATAAGTAGCTCGATCTTGCCAAGCAGTTCATCTGGGACTTGCGCTTTCACTGTTAGCAACGTCGTTAAGAGTGGCTTGACTTATGACGGCAGCGGTCAAGTTTCGGGTAGTTTTTCCTGGTAAACAGTAACACTTAAATACAAGGCGTGGGTAACGCGCCTTCTATTCCTATAAACTCGGCCTCTTGGCAAGGCGGGTGTTTTTGCGTCAGCTTTTCTATCAAATCGCACTCAAATTGCTGTAGAAGATTTAGCGGAGACCAAATGACTACAGACTTAACCCTAGTTTTTCTCGTGGTTAATCGATTTTTCCAAGGTTACTGAACAATGATGGTGAGAACAGTTGCCAAAATAACACCATTAACGCTAGCCCGCTAAAAATCGCCCCGGTGTAGAAAGTGTAGGCTGCGCCGAGCTGATCCCACAACAAACCGGCTAAACCGCTGGCTATCAGCATAGCCAATCCACTGATAAAATTAAAGAAACCATAGGCAGTTGCGCGCAGAATGGTCGGTGCGGTATCGGCAATCATTCTCGCCAATAAACCCTGGGTCATACCTAAGTGAATTCCCCAGAGCGCAACACCTGCTAATAGTGTCAGCCAATGCGAACTAACGGCCAAAACCACATCAGCCCCAATTAGTACTATCAGACCTGATGCCAATATCCAACGATGAGACACTCGGTCAGACAATTTGCCAAAAGGATAAGCAGAGGCCGCATAAATCAGATTCATTACCACCATGACTAAAGGGATTAGAGCAATTGGTATACTCAGCTGTTGAGCACGCAATACTAAAAATGCCTCACTAAAGCGAGCTAAGGTAAAAATCGCGCCGATAGCAACCACTTGCCAATAGGTTCGGCTTAATTGTTTTAAACTTGCACTGCGGAGCGGATTAACTGATTTTGCTGATTGCGATGATTCTGGCTCTTTTACACCAAACAACAACAGTAAAGCCGCTAAAACTGCAGGGATAACTGAAACCCAAAATATTGCTTTAAAATCATTAGCCCAAACTAGCATCAAACCAGTAGCTAATAATGGCCCTACAAATGCACCGACTGTATCCAGCGATTGCCGTAAACCGAAAGCGGCGCCGCGTATCTCTGTTGGTGCTATGTCGGCAATCAAGGCATCACGCGGCGCACCGCGTATGCCTTTGCCAATCCTATCCAGAAACCGCGCTGTTAGTACCATATCCAACGTGGTTGCAATAGCGAATATAGGCTTGGTGACTGTACTCATCGCATAGCCTAAAACTGCAAGATTTTTGCGGTTACCGAAATAATCACTTAGCAGGCCTGAAAATACTTTGGCTATTAACGCTGTGGATTCCGCGATGCCTTCAACAATACCCACAGCGAATGCGCTGGCGCCCAGGGTGGTGACCATAAACAGCGGCAGTAGGCTGTGAGTCATTTCTGAGGAAACATCCATTAATAAACTAACGAAGCCTAAAACCCAGATACTGCTCGGCATTGGCGGTAGTGGGTTGCTGTTTTTGGTCATTGGTGTACCTAATGATGATGTTGTATTGATTCGGTCGCCACCAGGGCACAGTTATGCTGGGTGGTACCGAGCTCAATCTGAAGAGTGCTGTGATGAATGGCGTGCTGATATTTTAATCTTGTACTAATGTCATTCATAAAATCATCGCCGGGATGTCCGTTAGGCATAACCAGATGCACTGTCAACGCATTTTCAGTAGTGCTCAAACCCCAAATATGCAAATCGTGAATATCGCTAACACCTTCTAATTGGCGTAAATAATCGTCAATACCAGCGATATCAATATGAGAAGGTACCGCATTTAAAGCTAATCGCAATGCTTCGCGCAGCATTCCCCAAGTGCTAACTAAAATCACTAATACAATCAACAGGCTAAGTAGCGGATCGAGCCAATACCAGTTTGTGTAAAGCATTGCCACACCGACTATTACTACGGCCATTGAAACCGCTGCATCTGCCGCCATGTGCAAAAAAGCCCCACGAACATTGATATCAGATTTGTTGCCACGCATGAGTAATAGCGCGGACAGACCATTAGTGAGTAAACCTACGCCTGCGACAATCGATACCGTAAGTCCGGCAATATTTTCAGGATGCGAGAATCGTTGCGTTGCTTCCAGGATGATTGCCCCGCAGGCCATTAAAAGCAGCATGCTATTAATCAGAGCCGCTAAAATCGTGCTGCTACGCAATCCATAGGTATAGCGTTTACTCGGTTTTTTACGGGCTAAAACAAACGCCCCCCATGCGAGTAAAAGACCAAATACATCAGAAATATTATGACCCGCGTCGGCCAATAACGCGGTCGAATTAGCAATAAAGCCATAAATCAGTTCAACACCAATGAATAAGCTGTTTAAAAGGATAATGACTACAAAAACACTTCCATGTTTATTGGGGCTAGCATGGTGATGGCCAGCGCAATGATTGTGGTCATGGTGATGTGTAGCCATGCGTTTGTCCTGTAAAAAAACATTGTGAGGATTCGGATTGTACTCAAAAAACCAACCATAAATGACGCGCTGTGTTTCAAATAGAATAATCGATTATTTAATTGTCCGTTTTTTTTACACGACCAAAATTTTGAACTGCCCAGCAATTAATGATTTATTTTTGATTTTTAAAGTCTAGGTAGAACATTAAAAAGCAATCACTCAAGGGGGCGTAGCCGATAAAAAAACAATAAAAACAATAAAATATGATTTTTTGGTTTGGCGATTTCAGCATATATGCCTTGTTTGCTATTTAATTGGCAATTTGTCTGGCATTCGGGATTGGACTATTTTTTATTACAAACTGTATTTTTAAGTACCTTCAAATTGTCAGTTTTTGTTACAGCAAGTTCATGTTGGAAGCGACTATTCACCAAGGATACCTATAGATCACTGTTTTAATTATATAAATTTAAATGGCCTGTTATTTGCTAACACACGCACCATGATTAATAACTAAAATATTAATATATTGTTGATATAAGCTAATCGATTCTTGTTGCTTAATATCCTTACCTAGAACCTGATACCTTTTCCTATACAAGTAATGTTATGACCCAGATCAATTCTAAACCTAGTTTCAACTTAATAGATGGTGCCGTGATAACGCCGATTGGCTTAGCCAGCGTTTCTGGAAAATTTGTTACCCAAGTGGGCGATAAAATATTAATAGCCGGTCAAGGCGGGACAAATTATTTACGGGGAAAAATAGTAATCAGTCGCTATAACAGCGATGGCACTTTGGATACTAGTTTTGACAGTGATGGTTTGGTGACCAGTACTCTCGACAATGTTGGCGTACAAACCGTATCAGTACAATCTGACGGTAGCATTGATATTACAGGTCGAACCGATAGCTATAATATTCCAGGTTTTGTTTTACGTTATGACAATAAGGGTACTCAAGTTAGTAGTGATGCCACCGGCAATTTTTATGTGTCTGCTCCCGTAGAAATTTCAGCGGACGGGCGAACAGACAGCGGATTGTTTCGCTATAAAAGTGACGGTACATTAGACAAAAGCTTTAATGTGACTGGCGGCGCTACCACGGATGTTGGTAAATTTGATACGCCACGTTATGTAGCTAAGCAACCGGATGGCTCTATTCTAGTAGCGGGGGCTACAAGCGATGGTACGGCGGGTAACTTTCTTTTACTGCGCTATGATAGCAATGGAGCCTTGGATAAAAGCTTCGGTAATAGTGGTGTTGTCACTACTGATTTTGATGGAAAGGATGACTTTATTAGCAGCCTGTTCACGCAGTCTGACGGCAAAATTCTGGCAGTAGGAAGTAGCGGCAATACTTCCGGTTACAACATTGCCATCGCTAGGTACAATTCCAATGGTAGTTTGGACAGTAGTTTTGGATTGGACGGCAAACTGACTCATGCCTTCGAAGGGACCTCTGATTTTGGCGAAAGCGTCACCCTTCAATCAGATGGCAAAATATTGGTAGCAGGCGAAACTCTTGTTAACAGCAGTGGCAGCTACGATTTTGCTCTATTGCGCTTCAATCAAGACGGCTCTTTGGATACCAGCTTTGGCAATAACGGCGTTGTTGTTACGCCTGTCAGCGCGAATAATGATTTCGCCTACCATGTCGCCGTGCAAGCAGATGGTAAAATTTTACTGACTGGTGGCAGCAATATTGATGCAGCAAGGCAAAATAGTGAGCTAACTCTAATTCGTTATAACAGTGACGGTTCTCTGGATAATTCTGTCGTAAAGCTCAATACGCTGGACGCTAATTCTGACTATATCTTAAATGGTTCGGCTGTCGTCATGGATAACAATGTGCGTATTCGTGATGCCGAACTGGATGCGACCAATGACTACAACGGTGCCACTTTAGTCCTAGAGAGACAGGGCGGCGCCAATAGTCAGGACATATTTACACGCTCAGGCAATTTGGTGTTCCACAATGGTACTGTTGTGGTCGAAGGAACACCTGTTGGTGAATATACACAATCGGGTGGTGCTTTAAATATTACTTTTAATAACAACGCAACTACCAACAGAGTGAATAGTGTTCTTCAACAACTCGCTTATAGTAGTGATGCTGTCGATCCTAGCGCCATTCAGGTGAGCTGGACGTTTAGCGATAGCAAAACGGAGGATAGGCAGAGCATCACTGAGAATGTCAAAGTAAATATTATTGCTGGTACTGACCCAACCCATTTTACAGGTAATAACCAAATCGGCTTAACAACCAATGACACCCTGACAGGTACTAAAGGCAAAGACTTTTTATCTGGCAATAATGGCAATGATTCGTTATTTGGTCTTGATGGTAACGATACCATAAAGGGCGACGAAGGCGATGACTATATGGATGGTGGGGCTGGAAAAAATACTTTGATTGGTGGTGCAGGTGACGATATTTATATTGTCAGTCAGAAAAGCAACAAACTGGTTGAAAGCTTAAATAATGGTCAAGATCTAGTTATTAGCAGCACTAACTTTATTTTAGGCAGTCATATCGAAAATCTGACACTAGTTGGGAAAGCCAAACTCAACGGGAGCGGCAATGCACTTGACAATATTATTTACGGTAATATTGCCAGCAATACCATAAACGGCAAAAGTGGCAGTGATGGGCTTTTGGGTGGCGACGGCAACGACAAACTATTGGGTGGTGTGGGCGATGACAACTTGTTTGGCGAAGCAGGAAATGACAATTTAGCAGGCGGTGTGGGTAACGATAAACTCTACGGGGGAGCTGGCAATGACAAGCTGTCGGGCGGGGCAGGAAATGATCTGTTGTTTGGTGAAGCGGGTAATGACGTGGTTTCAGGTGGAAATGGTAGTGACATTATCATCGGAGGTGCAGGTAAAGACAAACTATCCGGGGGCAAAGGCGCGGATGGTTTTGTACTAAACTCAATTACCGAAACTGGCGTGAATAAATCAACATGGGACGTTATCACCGATTTCTCGAGTAAACAGGGTGATAAGGTGATTTTATCATCAATTGGTGGTCTCACTTATATTGGCAATCAAGCCTTTAGTGCTGACTCAACCGGACAATTAAGGTTTGACGCCAAAAGCCATGTTTTATACGGCAATACTGATGCGGATAGCGAGGCTGAGTTTGCAATTGAGTTATTAGGTGTTAAAGCTCTATCGGCGGCAGACTTCATACTATAAAGGGCTTTTTGTGTAAAAACCGAGGGCGTTACCATACAAGCCTCAGGAAAAATTGAAACTCATAGGCCCCAGTCTTAGTGCTTCACTCGATGGATACCCAATAAAGTGGGTATCCATTTTGTTCTTGCAAATTACCCCAAAAAATTAAATTGTGAAAACATATCTAGCCAACAGTCTCTTAGCCAAGTATTTTCAATCCGCTCGTGTTCAGCTTCAAAAAAATCCGTGACACAAACTAAAAATCGTCACCCATCGAGGTGGTGCTTCAATTTATTACCTAGCTTTTGGGAAATTTGGTTTTCTCGTTATAGAATGCGAGTATGAACAGCAGCTATTAGTTAACTCACTATGAAACCAACATTAATTGTTAGTGCCGTACAACAGGCTTGTAATCAAGATCGGCAAACTAATCTTGATTATTCAATTGCAAAAATACATGAAGCAGCGGCGCAGAATGCTGATTTGGTGGTATTGCCAGAATTACATTTAGGCCCTTATTTTTGTCAAAATGAGGATTATCAGCACTTTGATCTTGCCCAGCCCATCCCCGGTCCTACAACTCAAGTATTATCTGATGTCGCTAAAAAATTAAATATCGTTATTGTTTCAACGATATTCGAAAAACGCGCGCCAGGGCTTTATCACAATACAGCCGTGGTTTTTGATAAAGACGGCAGCATTGCTGGCATCTATAGAAAAATGCACATACCCGATGATCCCGGTTTTTACGAGAAATATTACTTCACTCCCGGAGATATAGGGTTCAAACCCATTACTACCTCTATTGGAAAGTTGGGTGTCCTGGTTTGTTGGGATCAGTGGTTTCCTGAAGCAGCTAGATTAATGGCTTTGGCTGGAGCTGAAATTTTAATATATCCGACCGCCATTGGTTGGGATCCTGAGGATAGTGTCGAGGAACATAAACGTCAATTAGATGCTTGGATTACCATTCAACGCTCTCATGCTGTCGCAAACGGCATTCCGGTTATTTCCTGTAATCGTATTGGCTTTGAAAAAGCGCCGGACTCAGAGGCCGGGATTCAATTTTGGGGCAACAGTTTTGTGACGGGTCCTCAAGGCGAGATACTAACCAATGCTGATGACAAAGAAGAAAAGCTACTTACTGCAACCATTCAAGCTGCAAGAATTGAGCGGGTCAGACAAATATGGCCCTATTTACGAGACAGAAGAATTGATGAGTACGGTGATATTACCAAGCGCTTTATTGACTGACTTGCAGGACAGCGTGAGGCAACGGGCCTAGCGCGCTCGTTGACGTGTTTTTATGGGCCAATACTGCCGATCAGTACTGTCTTCGCGCCAAAATCATTGTAAATTTGAGCTCCGTTTAAAGAATTCTTCTCGGATATATCCGAACTAGATCACTCAATCCCCAAATTGCCCATAAAAAGCCCCATTTAGCTATACTTCATTTCAGTATGAATGAATTGTTTTAGTCAAAAGTGGCTTAAGGTCTTATATTCAGATTTTCTAAAACCCAGATTTTCACTGTTAGTCACTCACAGTCAGTTTATTTCTTAATTAAGAGAGAGAAATAATGTTCAACTGAGTCCATAATACAAATTCCATAACAATTAGAAGTGTATTCAAACGACAGTGGGGTGTTAGTTCTCGAAACCTTTCAGAAAATTGTAAATTTGTGTTTGATGGGGCATCGCATACTGTCTGATCAAAGATTGCACGGATTTCATTTAATAATAAAACTAGATATAGAGGTAAGGATATGGAACAAATAAGTGAAGAAGATCGTAAACGTATTTTGGAAAGTTCTCCGGTTGGCACCTTTGCGCTAATGTCTGCTGTCATTGGCGGGATGGTTATCGCTTGGTTGTTTTTGTATTACGGCGTGTTTCTGCCCCGTGGTTAGGAGTTTTCAAAATGCAAATACAAACATTAATTCGACGGTGCGAGCTGCTTTCTAAAGAATGCTATGCACAATTTCAAGCTATTCATATAGACCATTTAGAACGTAAGTGGATAGCGATTTCACTGTTAATTATTGCCTTATTGGTCGGCATTATTACGTTGGACGCTTTGTTTCACGGCGTTAATCCACCCAGCAAAGTTGAAACTATCGATTCGGCCAGCTTGCATTTAAGCAAAGAATTTGCTGAAGAAAATTTAGGCGTTCAAGTTGATGAAAAAGGCCAGGTGATTATCCGTATGGTTGCTGGTCGTTATTCTTTTTTTCCTAAGCATATTAGTGTTCCAGCAGAAACACCTTTGATATTTCGTTGGGTGAGTATGGATGTATTACATGGCGTACATATCCCCATGACCAATATGAGCACCATGATTGTGCCGGGTTATGTCGCGGAAGTGTCTACCACGTTTCCTAAACCGGGCGAATATCCTGTGTTATGCAATGAGTATTGTGGTTTGGGGCACAATCATATGTGGAGCAATATTTCCGTAATTGCCAAAGAAGACTGGACTGCACCTGCTAAAGGAGGGTCAACTCATGAATGATTCAGCAGAAAGAAAACTGGCATTAAGCCATATTTGGGTGGCTTTTATTGCTTTTGGCCTGGCTTGCTTTATGGGCGAGTATCAAGTTTTGGAGCGAAGCGGCTTTTTCCCATCACTAAACTCCGCTAGTGTTTATTTTGCTTCTGTCAGTACCCATGGCGTGTTAATGGCTTTTGTATTAACGACGTTTTTTATCATGGGTTTTGGTTATTACACCGCTTCAACAAGTCTAAAA
This sequence comes from Methylococcales bacterium, assembly GCA_965247565.1. GTDB lineage: Bacteria > Pseudomonadota > Gammaproteobacteria > Methylococcales > Methylomonadaceae > CBDFHF01. The sequence continues at coordinate 286,908 of CBDFHF010000002.1, forward strand.
CAACCGGTTTGGAATAAACCCTTAGCCTGGGCTGGATACGGGATTGCTTTATTAGGCGTGGTATTGGCAGCAGTTCCCTTGTTATCAGGTAACGCGTCAGTTCTGTATACCTTTTATCCGCCGATTGTGGCGCATGCAGCGTTTTATATTGGCGCTACGTTACTAGTGGTTGGTTCTTGGGTGTGGTGTGTGATCATGCTGGTCATGTTCACAAAATGGAAGGGCGCTAATCCTGGACAAAACGTGCCTTTAGCCATGTTTGCGACCACTGCCAATGCTTTGTTGTGGTTGTGGACTAGTGCTGGTGTCGCTTTAGAAGTGTTATTTCAGTTAATCCCCTTCTCTTTGGGCTGGATTGATACTATCGACCCCGGTTTAGCTAGAACCTTATTTGCCTGGACTTTACATCCGATTGTGTACTTTTGGCTGATTCCAACTTACACCGCCTTCTATGTATTCGTACCCAAACAAGCCGGTGGGTTTTTGTTTAGTGATGAAATGGCCAGAATGGCGTTTATCGTGTTAGTCGTTTTTGCCTTACCGATTGGTTTTCATCATTTATACATGGATCCGGAGCAAGCGTCAGGCTGGAAATTGCTACACGGTATCGGTACTTTCGTCGTCGCTTTACCAACTTTAGTGACTGGGTTCACCGTCATCGCGTCTCTGGAAATAGCCGGGCGCTTACGCGGTGGCAAAGGTTTGTTTGGTTGGATAGGTGCATTGCCATGGACTAATACCATGGTTTTAGCCGTGATTTTAGCGTTATTAATGCTGATTTTTGGCGGCTTCGGCGGTATTGTCAACGCCAGTTATGCCATGAATGCCATGGTGCATAACACGGCTTGGGTGCCAGGACATTTTCATCTGATCTTTGCCGGTACCACCGTAATTATGTATTTTGCCATTGCCTATTATCTATGGCCAATCCTGGTCGGCAAACCTTTGTTTTCACATAACATGGCTTTAACGCAGTTATGGACTTGGTTTATCGGCATGAGTATTATGACCACCCCTTGGCATGTTCTGGGTTTATTAGGTCAGCCGCGTCGTATTTCCACGGTGGTTTACAATAATTTGCTTACTTTATCCTGGAAACCTTACGAATTGATGATGATCTTTGGTGGCTTGGTATTGTTGGGGTCGGCTTGTTTATTTATCTACAACCTGGCTAAAACCCAGCTGGCTAAAGACACTGAAAATTTTAACCAAGAAGTTGAATATGCTGAACCTATCCACGCTGTTGGCGTGTTGCCCGAGTATTTGAATGACTTCAAATTGTGGAACAAGGTCATTGCAGTCTTAATGGCAATCAGCTTCGGTTTCCCCATATTGCAATTCTTTTTCATGGATACCTTTGGTTCCAGTGCATGGAGATATTAATCATGAAATGTATCCTTTTAGTACTGGCATTGTTTGCGCCTATGGTGGTTAATGCGCTGTCTTCAGATATTGCCTGGACACCCGAAACCTTAAAATTTGTTAAAAATGGCTATCCTGAGAAAGGCCAGATGCTGGCTAAGGCTTGCTACGGTTGTCATGGTGAAAAAGGGGAGGGCATGCCCGCAGAAATTGAAGATGATGAGACAATTCCATCAGTTCCTGCACTGGCCGGGCAGTTAGCCACTTACACGTATAAGCAATTGCAAGATTACAAAAACGGTAATCGTACTCATATGTCGATGACTGAAATTGTCAAAGACATGTCGAAACAAGATGCTGCTGATTTGGCCGCTTGGTTCAGTACCTTACCTACGCCGACTGTTACCAAAGCTGAAATCAATCTGGCAAAAGCTGAAAAAATGGTATCAGAAGGTGATGGCAAGCGTATTCTGCCGCCGTGCTCTGTTTGTCATGGTAGTAACGGTAAAGGCGAGAAAATGGATATTCCCGCACTGGCAGGACAACAGTCTGATTATTTGATCAGAACGTTGCTGGAATATAAAAGCGGTAAGCGTCAAAACGATATCTATAGCCGAATGAGATTGATATCGCAGCAACTGAGTGTGCAAGAAATCAAGGATTTAGGGCAATACTACCAACAACTTAAGTAGTCGTTTGATATAACCACTTTCACGAATATCAAGCTTAAACCGAGTTTGTGAAAGTGGTTCGAGTAGAAATTTAGAAAATGAGTAAACAAAAATGGCTGAATTTACAGTAACCGGTGATGTTGACCCTTTTGTGCATGTCAGTTTGCAACAGGGCGAAAAAATATATTGTGAATCGAATGCAACGGTCATGATGGAGTCTACCCTTGAACTTAAGGGTAAGATGACCGGTGGTTTGGGTAGCGCCTTAATGCGACGCCTGGCGAATGGAGAATCATTTTTTCAACAACATATTGAAGCAATTCGAGGTGCCGGTGATTGTTTGCTATCGCCCACCTTGCCAGGAGCTATCGATGTGCTACAAGTGGGCCCAACTCGCTATATGCTGACAGACGGAGCCTTTGTAGCCGCGGAAAGTGGGGTGAACCTGAATGTGCGTACCCAAAGCTTAGGCACTGCTGTTTTTGGACAAACTGGCGGGTTTTTTATTTGCGAAGCCTCCGGTTCCGGCAAATTAGCCGTATCAGGTTTCGGCTCCAGTTTTGTGTTAGATGTCGAGCCTGGAAAAGATATCATCATCGACAATGCCCATGTAGTGGCTTGGGATGCGGGTTTACACCATGAAATTTCCGTAACAACTCAAAGTAGCCGCGGGTTTCTAGGTCAAATAGTAAACAGCGTAACCAGCGGTGAAGGCATGGTGCTTAAGTTTTCTGGCAAAGGTAAAGTGATTATTTGCTCGCGTAATAAAGCTAATTTTGCCACTTGGCTACGCCGACTGACTGGCAACGGCTAGTGAATGATAAGCTCTATCAACTTGCTGAACAGCTGGGGCAATTACTAAAGACCAACACAATCAAAATAACCACCGCTGAATCCTGCACCGGCGGCTGGATTTCCCAAATTCTTACCGAAGTCCCAGGCAGTTCGGCTTGGTTTGACCGGGGTTTTGTTACTTACAGTAATGCCGCAAAAATAGCTATGTTGGGCGTTAAGCCAGAAACATTAGCAACGCACGGAGCAGTGAGTGCTGAAACGGCTACGGAAATGGTGCACGGTGCAATAGCGCAAAGTATGGCCCAATGTGCTGTCGCAGTCACTGGCATAGCCGGCCCCGATGGCGGTAGCCAAGATAAACCGGTTGGTACTGTATTTATCAGTTGGGTTTGTCAAGTAAATCCAGCACAAGTCGTTAGAAAAAACTTTACCGGGACTCGGCATCAAATTAGAGCCCAAACAGTGCAGGCTGCTTTAGAAAGCTTAATTTTAGCGCTAAAAAGTTAGGTTGCTAAACCTAAAATAATGAATAAGATGTCGACGCAATCAAAAACCGAAGCCGATGAACAGGATAATACGCGGGGTTTGGTTGCGACGGCTGGAATACTTTGTGCCTAGCTCAGTAATCGTGTTACCAACATCCTGCAGTTGTCGGAGTTTTGTTGCCGAGATTATCTATTGTCAACGTGCCACATTTGGAATCAGTGACAACCGGAACTGCCTTTAGCGTAAAAGTAGTGGCTGTTGGCGCTGGAGTAGCGGCAATACTTAAATCATAGGTTTTTGTTCCACCAGAAACTGGCACAACTGCAGAGAAAACGGTGAGTGTTCCAAGGTTGTCCGCTCCAGCAGCGCCAAGGTAAGTGCCATTATTATTCATTTTCCAGGTTTCCATAGCATTCGCAAATGACATTAAAGCCGCTTCTGCGTCTGCTCTTTTACTTTTTGTGATGTGCTCGCTATAACTCGGGTAGGCAACGGAACTAATAATGCCGACAATGGCTAAAGCTACCAGTAATTCAATTAATGTAAATCCACGCAGTTTTGTTTTCATGATTACTCGAACATTGTCTTAGGTTAATGTTATCGTTTGTTAAATTTACAATTTGGCAAAAAATAACTTCCCGATTTTGGAATGTATCCTGTAGGGGCCAATTTACTTGTGACCTTTAGATAGGTTATTCGCTCTACAAATGGACTCACTCAAGTTCAGTAAAGTTATTTTTGACCATATCTTAAGTTATACCAATACCAATAAGTTCGCATATTTTCTATTACTCAACCGAAAAAGCTTAGGTTGGGGCTCTGATTATTGAAATTGCTATTACATTCACGGTGTAGTTACATTCATCCGTCCCGAAGGTTGGATTGTTAACGTGCGCTGCTCATCACTTCCAGATGCAGTAAAGGTGACGACAATTGGTACAACTGAAGTCAATCTTCCATCGGGACGGTATGATGGGGTATCGTCTGTGGAGGACACCGTAACGCCACTAGATGCCGCATAATTTTGTATAACTGTGCCTACCCCTCCTTTGGTAGTCAACGTAGAGCTGTTTAGAAAAGCTATCCAATTATTGTCTACCGGAGAGTTGCCGTTCACATCGGTATGGATGGAAACACCGGCAAATTTCATTTTTTTGATGGACTCGCTTCTTGCGGTTTGTAATGCGACCACCATATCATTTGCCGATGCAGTCAATTTATTGCTGGCAGCGATCGATTGAAAGCTAGGTAAGCCAATGCCCAGAGTGATCCCGATGATGGCAATTACCACCAGCAATTCGATCAGTGTAAACCCTTGATAGCGCTGCCTAGCTTTTAAGTTCATAAGTTAAATTGTTTTGTCCAAGTAGCTAAATTTTACATCTGCCTTAATTTGCAATCAGATATAGGTTGTAAATACCGGACAGCAATAAGCTGTCCGGTGGGTAAAATTAATTACCGTTATTACCGTTATTACCGTTATTACCGTTATTACCTACGCCAGTATTGCCAGCGTTTTCTTTTGCTGCTTTTTTGCTATCTTTCAAGGTATCGGTAACTTCGGTTGGAACCGTAATTTCTCGCCAGCTGATTGGGCCGCTTTCGCCGGTCAATGGGGCAGGAGCAGGTGGGGTAGTTCCACCGGTATCGCCCGTGCCACCGGTTCCACCGGTATCGCCCGTGCCACCGGTTCCGCCGGTATCGCCCGTGCCACCGGTTCCGCCGGTATCGCCCGTGCCACCGGTTCCGCCGGTATCGCCCGTGCCACCGGTTCCGCCGGTATCGCCCGTGCCACCGGTTCCGCCGGTATCGCCCGTGCCACCGGTTCCACCGGTATCGCCCGTGCCACCTGTCCCATCAGTTCCGGGGGTTGGCACTAACAGGTCGCAATTCGCACAATCCACGGCGCTCCAAGGATCGACATGAATTGCAATGATCACATCGTTAAAATCATTATCACTGGTGTAGCCATAATCATTGTAGGAACCCGCTTGGCGATTAAGATCTTCCATCGCTAGAACCATGATCTGTTTTTCGGGGTAAGCAAATAATATGGTGTGTGCTTGTTTATTGGTTGCGTCCGCAGGTTCTGGATTAAAACGTTTGATAGTGCGGAAGATTTTGCTATCTGCCTTATTGGGGTCTACTTGTCCTGGAGTTCCAGGTACTGCCGCTGTTTTAAGTTTTCCCTTTTTATACACAGCCGGCGTACCAGGAGTGCCAGGTATCCAACCATTGCCTACAATAGTAAAGCCGAGTGCGTCATTAGCCGAAAACGAGCCTAAATCTACGGTATCGCCAAATTGCAGCACATTGTCTGAAAAATTTGGGAACATGATTTTGTCGCTTACAGAACCTTTAGACAGAGTGGCTAATTCAGGTTTATTGAATTTAAAAAAGCCCACCGAGTTTTTATAACCTGCGCCTTCGCTAACAAAAGAGACTGTCACGTGGGCAGTTGCTTTTAAAAATAGGTTTGCGCCCGCATCATCGGTCAGCTGTGCTAATGCTGCCGGGTTATTCCCAATACCCTGTCCTTCGGGTAAGCGATTCAATACAGTTTGTAATAGATCTGATGGTAATGTACTTGAGGTGTTCGTTAAGCTACTGGGTTTTCCTGATGATTGATTGTAATCTCCTACATAATCCCAATTTGTGGCTAGCGCGTTGTTTGAACTTGCAATCAAGCCCAAGCCCATCATCAAAGCCGGCAGATAAGATTTCGGTTTATTGAGGTTTTCAGCCAACGCAATACTAATCGCGAGAGGTAGTTTTCTGGATTGAGCTAATTTATGTTTTTCTCTGTTCATAGTATTCACCTGGGTTTGTTTAAAAATCATTCGGTTAATAATGGGGGTATTTGTTAAAACATCTAATTGATCACGCACTACAGCTTTATTTAAAATTAAAAATTCATATCAAATACCCTATGTGGTCAATTAGCGGCAAACAATCGCGAAACTTGAGATCTTTTTGGAGTTGATTTACATGTTGTCTGAGCAGTCGATCATGAATTTGGATTCTACGGTACGCATGGCCGAGGTAACTTGGTCATTAAAAGTGACATGTAACGTGTAAATTTCTATGTGACAGGCTTCATTTCCAGCTGCCCCTCCAGCCCAGTTCAATCTTTTACATGCCTGGGCTTCACCCTCTGAAGGCACGGCTTCGATATGGGGGATTGCTATGAGGTCCTCAGCAATAATGCTGCCTTTAACAATATTACGAACCCCATTGGTACGATAACGGTTGCCATCCACATCAAGGTCTTCATAGCGACATTGGAATTCACTACCTACTTTTGTGGTCATGTTCCAGTTAGTAATGCAATATTCGGCCTGAACGGTTGCGCTGATCGAGGCATCATTTAAATCGAGAGTGCCACTAGTATGCGGCACTGGGTGAACGGAGTTGGTTGCACCAGACTTGCAACTTTTTACGTCTCCTGTGCCGTCGACATAGCGTAACTCTTCCAGTTTGTCCTGGGTTTTCATTAGCGCTGTTTCTACTGAGGCGAATGATTTTGCTTGTTCACCGCTATTGGTTGCGATACTGATTTGGGCTTTGTTTTGCTGAATCATGCTAGTACTTGCCAGCGTTAACAATAACAACATAACCAAGCTAAACGCTAATACTGCCCCGTGTTGGTTTTTTAGCGGTGATAATTTCATAGTCAATCTCATAAAAGCAGGTTGCGAAGCGCAATTGTGGTAGAAAAAGCTTTATACAAATGATGATCGGAGCTGCTCGGCGTATAAGTGCCACCATTGAATGGTACCGACATGGGGTTATCCGTTAGGTTATCCTCTTCGCTTTTGATAATGAAAGATAAGCGTAGGCTCACTACCCGTTGCCAGCCATTAGCAGGCGGAAACGACAACGTTTCAACAACATCCGCAGGTACATAGTAATTTGCTGCATTATCTGGGGTGGCGTCGGAATCCACCCCGTAAGCAACAGCAAATCTAACTAAGTTATTGATTAATTGAACAGGCGGTGCGACGGCGGGGTCTGGATCAGGTGTAAAATCATTTGTACTGGTGCAGTTTTTAACACAGGTCGCAATATCAGTATCAGTAGCGACTGTTTCTCTTTGTGCTGAGCAGGTCAAAGCCCCATTCAACTTAAAATGCACAGTGACAACATGCACCTGACTGCCGGGATCTTCCCCCGCATCCAGAAGCACGTTTTGAGTGCAAGGAGAATTACCGTTACTGGCGCCAGCCGCACTTAAATCACCGTCATCGATTAATTGATAGCGCAGCACAAATTCATCGTTGGTAGGTAAGGTGCTATCGCCTTTTAAGTACTCACCTTGGATAAAATCGATGGTTGAACCCAAAGCATTGTCATGCAAGGTGTCAACGGGTGAGCCCAAAAATATTCTGTCCCGTTGACCATTTACGTCAGAGCGACTTCTTAAACCGCCCGTGCGCCGTATTTCTTTTTGAATGACTTCAAGCACATAATTACTTTCATCGGCCATGGTGCTATAAGCGCGCTGCACTTTATTGCTTTTTTGCATTTGCTGAAACAAGCTGCCGATGCCGGCGATTAAGCCTAAACTTAACACCATACTGATCATTGTTTCGATCAGAGTGATACCCTGTTGGTGCTTTTTCATGGCTGTATTTCCAGTTTAAATGAATTAGAAGCGGCCATTTTTTGATTGTTATTTGTCCAGCTGACGGTTAAACAAAGTTTATTTGCAGCCCCGCTACAATTGCCTCCGGCCGTTCTTGAAACCAATGTGGTAGCACTCGATCCAATTCTATCTTTAGCATTTTTTTCCCAGGCACAATAATCGTAAGCCGCCATTGTTGCGGAATCACAGCCCGTCGTTGTATTACAATTGTCAGTGTTGGTGCATGATGTAGCGGGAGTCGGCAGAGTTGCGTTTTCCCAGGGCGGTGCGATGGTTGGGGAATTCGCTTTAATCCGATCGCTCATTTCATAAGCCAACGAGGCCGCCTGCGCAAACAAAAAGGCATCCTGGTTGTCTTTTAGCGCCAAAGTTTGCATTGATGCTAGGCCCAACAGTCCAATGGCGAGAATAATTGTCGACACTAACACTTCAACCAGCGTAAAGCCTTTAGTGCGGGTAAAACCAAACCTCGACATAATTCTTTGCTCCAATACTGCAAATAACGTTAATTTGGCTAAAGTCTAGTTATTTTTGTGGGGCTAACAAGGAGGTTAATCTGGAAATGTGAACTGGTATTCAGTTCCATGGCGGGGAAACTGAATACATGAGATTCAATCAACACTTTTGGGAGGTGCACTATTTTTTTGTTGCTCTAAACCCTGGTTAACGCAAAGCGTAGTTCAAAATCATGAGCTCAATTTGTTTTGTGTTACGAGTGTGTGCAAGCCGGCAAAAAAGTCTACAGATTGACAAAATACAGTGCCGCTGGCATTCTTATTGCTGAGTCAGGTTGGTGTTTTCAGCGTCAATCAGACATCGGTTTTCATTGGCTGTAATCATAGTTCGACCATTTCAATGTTGTGGTCGCTTTCACTCATTTACTTAATTAGGAAATAGCATGGCAAAAATTGATAGTATCGAAGGAATCGGGGCGCAGTATGCGGAAAAACTGACTGCGGCTGGCGTTGCTACCGTTGAGGCATTGCTTGAAAAAGGCGCAACTGCAAAAGGACGTGATGAGTTGGCAACCCAAACGGGTGCCCCCTCCAAATTGATTCTGCGCTGGGTCAATCATGCCGATTTGTTTCGTATTAAAGGTGTGGCAGGGCAGTTTTCTGAATTGTTGGAAGCGGCTGGCGTCGATACCGTGCCTGAATTGGCGCAACGTAACGCGGAAAATCTTCAACTTGCTTTGGCTGCTACCAATACCGAAAAAAAGCTCGCCAAATCGACACCTTCACTGGCTCAAGTTAATGACTGGATAGCTGAGGCGAAAACTTTGCCGCGAGTAGTTCAACACTAGCGGGCACTTTAGTAAGCCTCTGAATGCGGCGGGCTTTCACATCTTATAGATCCGGCCTTTTCAATTCTTCATAAGGCCGGATCAATAGGAACGATCTTTCTTTTTACAACAAACAAAACTAAAACAGGACTTACATATGGCATTAATACGGAGTTACTCAAAAAAGCTGTTGATTGGGATTATGGTGAGCGGATTGCTTGCTTGCGGCGGTTCTGAGGAACGTAAAGCCAAGTACATGGAAGAAGGTAAACAGTTATTTAAAGAAGGCAATTACGAGAAAGCTAAACTGGCTTTTAAAAACGTGTTGCAAATTGATCCTAAAGATGTCGAAAGCCGCTTTCAAATGGCTGAGTCACTAAGTAAGTTAGGTGACATACAGGCGGCGGTTGGTCAATACATGGCGGTTATCGGTGAAGCGCCAAATCATATAATGTCACGGATTCGCATGGGCCAGATTTTTCTTTTGGTAAAAAATGTGCCCGAGGCAGATAAATTAGCCAAAGAAGCTATCACACTCGACCCTGAAAATATTGAAGCGAAAATACTGATGGGAGGGATTCTAGCTACTCAAGGTAACACGGATGCGGCGATTGCTCAGGCGGAATCGGTGCTTAAGCAACAACCTGATGAGGTATCCGCCACATTGCTACTGGCTTCCCTAAAAGCTAAATTGGGTAAGATCGATGAATCCATCGCTTTATTGCAAAAAAATATCGAAAAAAATCCGGACAAAACCCCGCCACGCTTAATGCTGGCTAACCTATATATACAAACTAAAGCGATGGATAAAGCGGAGCAAACTTTACGCTCGGTTGTAGAAATTGATCCTAAACAGGCAGAGCATGCTTTTCAATTAGCCGGTTTTTTGGCAGGGACTAATCAGGCTGATAAAGCAGAGGCAGTGCTGCGTGACACCATAAAAAAATTGCCGGAAGAAGATAAGCCAAAATTCGCCTTAATTGAGTTTTTGATGGCTAAAAAATTACCAGATATGGCGGTTAAAGAACTCACCCAGATGATTTCCGAAAAACCGGATAACCACGAATTACGATTTAAGCTGGCGGATTTACAGTTGGCACAAAAGCAGCTTGATAAGGTTGAGCAAACCTTGAAAGAAATTGTAACGCTTGACAAAATTGGCCCACAATCGTTACGGGCGCGCAACAAGTTGGCACGTTTATACGCGAACACCAGACGATTGGATGAAACTAAAGAATTAATAAAAGAAGTTCTCAAAGAAAACGCGCGCGATTCTGAAGCGTTGACTATGCGCGGTGAGATAAATCTAGCAGAAAAGAAACTGCCTGAAGCGATTGGTGATTTTCGCTCAGTGCTAGTTGATCAGCCGCAAAATGTGGGTGTGCTCAAGATGCTAAGTGCCGCTTATCTAGTCAATAAAGATGAGGTGCTAGCCCGAGAAAATATGGAAAAAACGATCGAGATTGCACCTAAGGATGAAGAGGCAAGATTGGAGCTGGTCAACTTGATGATGCGGCAGAATCATGTAGATCAAGCGATGAAACAGATTGACGCCATGCTAAAACTCAATCCAAACAGTAAAAAAGGTTTGGAGTCATTGTTTAAAATCCATTTATCACAAAAGCAGTGGGGCCAGGCTCAGCAAGTTGCAAAACGCGTTTCAGAGGCATTCCCGGCCGAAGCGACAGGGGCATACCTATCGGGTTTAGGCTATCAAGCCGAAGGCCAATTGGATAAGAGTATCGCCAGTTTTGAGCAAGCTTTAGAGAAACAGCCAGAGACTATCGAGCCGTTAACACAATTGGTCAAAAGCTATTTGGCTCTTAAGCAACCAGGAGCAGCCGAGAAGAAGTTGGGTGAAATCGTAAAGAAACAGCCGAAAAACTTTGTGGCTTACAACTTATTGGGTAGCGTTTATGCGAGTGATAAAAAGCCTGAAGACGCAATGAAGGCTTTTCAAAAAGCGATCGATATTAAATCTGATTGGGCTAATCCTTACCGCAATCTGGCATTGCTAACTTATGCACAGAAAAACAAGCAAGGGGCTGTCGATGTTTTAAAGAAGGGCATTACCAATACCAAAGGCTCAATGGACTTAATTGGCGATTTGGCGAATCTTTATCAGCAGGAAGGCGAAAAAGACAAGGTTCTGGGGCTTTATGAAGACTCCTACAAGCAAAACCCAAGTTCTATTGTAGCAATTAATAACTTGGCCAGTTATTTGTCTGATTATGCGACCGATGCAGCCAGTTTAGATCGGGCTGAAAAATTGGCAGAGTCCTTAGAAAAAACAAATAACCCAGATATGCTGGATACCGTTGCCTGGATTGCGTATAAGAAAGGTCAATACGATAAAGCATTGCCGTTGTTGATAAAAGCCACGGAAAGCAACCCTAACTCTGCAGTTAGTCAATATCACTTGGGCATGACTTATTTCAAACGGGGCGACAAAGCCCACGCGAAAGAGTCTTTGGAGAAAGCCATTAATTTAAAACAACAGTTTTATGGTTTGGCTGAAGCTCAGGAAACCTTGAAATCACTCAATTAATTTGAGTTAGACAGCGGGCTAGTAAAATAGCCCGCTGCATGAGGGTTTATTTAACCTGTAAGGCTTGCCCTGTAAAACGAATTCCGTTCCAACCGTACTTCATAAAAAGTCTGATATTTTGATGGCTGTTGCCAGTGGGATCACTCAGCACATCAATTCGATAATAGTCGCCAAATAAGTTTAAGGTTTGTTGAGGGTCTAGCTGATGTATTTTAGCAAACGCGAAAATTTTGCAAGAGCCTTCATTGGTAACCGCAGGACTCACGAGTACTTCATCTTGCAAGCCATTGCTGAACTCAGTCGGTTGGTAGTCGTAGTGTTCTGCAATAAACGACATGGTTTCAGTAAAGCTGATCTGCTCTTGATTGGCTATTTTTTCAAGAAAAGTGTTTAGTGACATAAATAATCCGTTAGGCGTGTTTCATAATGCGGGCTTTCTCTCTTTGCCAGTCGCGGTCTTTAGAGGTGGCGCGTTTATCGTGCAATTGCTTACCTTTAGCTAAGCCGACTTCCAACTTGGCTCTGCCATTTTTCCAGTAAATGGATAGAGGAATCAAGGTATAGCCTTTACGTTCCACCGAGCCGATCAGTTTGTTGAGTTCATGGCGATGCAACAGCAGTTTTTTAGAGCGTATTGCATCCGGTTTTATGTGTGTGGATGCAGAGAGTAACGCAGAAATATGCGCTCCCGATAACCATGCTTCACCACGTTTAATGGCAACGTAGCTTTCTTTTAACTGCACACGTCCTTCTCTTAAGCTTTTGACCTCCCAACCTTCCAGTACTAAACCTGCTTCAAAGCGTTCTTCAATGAAATATTCATGTGTCGCCTGACGGTTTTTAGCAATGGAACTGTTTTGCTGCTGCGTGTTTTTTTTGGACTTTTTATCGGCCATGATGATTGCTAAGATTTTTAAACTGACGTAAAAGGATAATTTTGCTATTTTACCCCATTTACCGATGAATAAAGAGTTTTCGAGGATACAGGCAAAGCAATGACGGATATAAAAAAATCACAACAGGGTGAATGGTCATCACGATTCGCATTTATTTTAGCCGCAACAGGATCGGCGGTTGGTCTGGGAAATATCTGGAAGTTTCCTTACATCACCGGCGAAAACGGCGGCGGCGCTTTTGTATTGGTGTATTTGTTGTGCGTATTATTAATAGGTATTCCCATTATGATGGCCGAGACCATGCTCGGCCGGCGCGGGCGCCGATCCCCCATCAACACCATGGAGATATTAACCAAAGAAGCACAAGCTGATCAAAGCTGGCATTATTTGGGCTGGCTAGGTGTGTTGGCGGGTTTTTTAATCCTCTCTTACTACAGTGTAATTGCCGGCTGGGCTGGTGCCTACGTCTTTAAAGCATTCACAGGTAGTTTTTTTGATGCTAACGCAGCAGATGTTAAGGCCTTGTTTGATGGTTTTTTAGCGAGCCCCTTGCAGCTGATTTTTTGGCATAGCTTGTTTATGCTGGCCACTATGTTAGTGGTTGTAAGGGGTGTGACCAGTGGTTTAGAAAAAGCGGTACGTTTTCTCATGCCTATTTTGTTTGTGTTGCTGGTGATTATGGTCGGCTATGCCATGACTACCGGCAGCTACCATAAAGGCCTTGCTTTTTTGTTTACTCCAGACTTTAGCAAACTTACCGCAGATGGTGTGTTGACGGCGATGGGGCATGCGTTCTTTACCTTAAGTTTGGGTATGGGCGCAATTATGGTTTATGGCTCTTATTTGCCTAAAGATGTTTCTATTACCAAAACAGCGATGGTGATTGCCGGTGCTGACACCGCTGTAGCGTTGCTGGCCGGTATTGCGATTTTTCCCATTGTTTTTGCCAATAACTTACAACCTGCTTCAGGGCCCGGATTAATCTTTGAAACCTTGCCGATTGCTTTCGGCAATATGAGCGGCGGTTGGTTATTCGGCGTGTTGTTTTTTGTCATGTTGGTGTTTGCAGCTTTATCTTCCTCAATTTCTTTAATCGAACCCGCAGTTGCCTGGTTGATTGAAAACAAAAACATGGATAGAAAAACTGCCTGTATCTGGTCCGGGTTGGCCGCTTGGCTCTTAGGATTGGCGACTGTTTTTTCATTTAACGTGTGGGCGAATTTTAAAATTTTCGACCGCTCGCTATTTCAATTGCTGGATTATTTAACCGCCAACTTAATGTTACCCATCGGTGGCTTTTTTATAGCCGTGTTCGCCGGTTGGATAATGAAGCAGCAACATTCAGAACAAGAATTGCAAATGGCCAGTGTGCAAAGCTATAGGCTTTGGAAGGTCTTGGTCAGTTATGTGGCGCCAGCAGCCGTTTTTGTAGTGTTTCTGCATGTGGTGGGAGTACTCTAATCATGACCAGCATTCAGAAAAGTGCGTTGGTTAAATTTTCTGCCCGGCAAATGTTTGATTTGGTTAACGACATCGAATCGTACCCGCAATTTTTGCCTTGGTGTACGGATAGCCGAATTATCAAACGCGAAACTGATTTTGTCGAAGCCGAATTGATGATCTCTAAAGGCGGATTCAAAAAATCGTTTTCCACCAGAAACCGCGCAGATCAAGGCGGCAGCATTACGGTTTCTCTGCTCGATGGGCCCTTTAATTCCCTGGAAGGTATCTGGAATTTTATGCCTTTACGTGAAGATGCCAGCAAAATTTCCCTGGATTTGGAATTTGAAATGTCCGGAGTGCTGGCTAGTTTAGCTTTCGGTGCGGTATTCCATCAGATTTGTAACACCATGGTCAGCTCATTTACCAGCCGAGCCAAAGAGATTTATGGTTGAGCAGCACACAGAAATTGCTGTGGAAGTGGCTTATGCCAAACCGGACGTTCAGGTGTTAGTCAATATCAGCTTGCCGAACGGCAGTACCGTTGAACAGGCGATAGTTGCATCGGGAATATTGACAACCTTTCCAGAGTTGCAATTAAGCGCCTTGCAGGTCGGCGTTTTTGGCAAAGCCTGTACGCTAGAACAAATACTGAAACCGGCCGATAGAATAGAAATCTATCGGCCATTAATTCATGATCCCAAAGATGCCAGACGGCAACGCGCTGCCAAGCGTTAACGCCAAATCAGCTTTTAACCCCAGTTGCTTGTCGGCTTTGGCAACACCTATTTGAGTCGCCAGTTTTAGGGTTTCTCGTTTGTATTCCGCGCTATGCCGGGTATAGCTAGCTCCTCTGCCGGTCGTTTTCGTGCTCATGCAAGTACCTCTCTTCGGTTAAGAATACTCGCTTTTTAATTTGTCCACTATTTGCGGTGGGGATCATATTGCCAATGTGTACGAAGAAGGCGAATTGCCGCACGAGCCAATTTGTCGGAAATTCCGACAAATTGGTCTGGAAATGCAAGCGGGAGGCCGGTAGAGCAGTTTTTGGAAGCGTCGTTATGGCTTTTACCAAGGCAGCTGAACGGTTACGCCATTTGAATGACGGGCGTGTTCGCTGGTGTCTACTGCCAATTCGGTTAAAATATAACAGTATGCTATATTATATCCATGTATAGTATCACGTACCGAAAATCTGCCGCTAAAGCCTTGACCAAGCTGCCAGCTGAGGTATCAGCCCGTTTCGTTGCCGGATTCCAAAAACTGGCAAACGGAGAAACCGAAGGACTGGACATCAAAAAACTAACGGGTCGGGAAGGCTTTAGGCTTAGGATTAGCGGCTATCGCGGCCTGTATCGGATTGAGGAAGAACAGCTGATTATTGAAGTAGTGGCTATTGGCAGCCGGGGAGACATTTACAAATGAAAGCGCAATTTATCGAAAGCAACGGGCAACCCGAATACGCAGTGATTCCGGTCTCAGAGTACAAAACCTTGCTGGACAAGGCCGAAATGCTTGATGACATCAAGGCTTTTGATGCAGCACTTGTAAACGATGACGAGCTGATTCCCAGTGCCGTCGTCAATCGCTTACTGGCGGGCGAGAACAAGTTCAAGGTCTGGCGTGAGTACCGGGGGCTTACCCAAACCCAATTGGCGGAACAGGCAGGTATCGCCCAAGCCACTGTTGGACAATTGGAAACGGGTGTCCGTAAAGGCAGTATGGACGTTTTTAAAAAAATTGCCCGTATTTTAAAGGTTAATTTGGACGATTTGGTCGAAGCGTAAGCGCTTGAGGAAACTCTGAACAAGTCCTTCGACAAGCTTTTATGCCCAGGACGAACGGCTAAGCCTGTAATGAAGGTTAAATCGCACTTTTATGAAATCCCAACAAAGCCTAAAATATGAATCAATCGCTGTTTCCGCCCCTAAATCCCCCCAAAATCTATGCTTACGCTGATAGCCGTTTTGCAAATTGCCTGAAAGTTGGCTATACCACCAAGAACGTGCAAGAACGGGTTGCCGCGCAATACCCCGTTAATTTACCAGTACAATCTTACACCATAGCGTTAGATGAAATTGCCATGCGCGAGGATGGCAGTTTTTTTTACCGACCGTGATGTCCGCCGGGTGCTTGAACACAAAAACATGCTGCTGCCACCTGTCAATTGGCGAAAAAGATGGACTGGACGAAAATCCTCATCCTCACTTTTAAGCCTGCGGTACAAAATGCCTGGGAGAAAGATTTAGCTAATCATCTGGATTTTGACGGCTGGCAGTTTGTTTCCAAAAAAAGCCTGGATGTCAAAGAGCCTGATACCGATAAACTCATTGTCTGCTTTGACTCGTTTCAGGATTATTTAGGCAAAAACAAAGCCGGTGGCATTAAAGCCAAAAACGAATGGGTACATACCACCAACTGGGATTGTGTGGCGTTTGGTGAATATCACTATGGCGCATGGGATGAGGGTGCTAAGGAGTTGTTTGAAGCAGAAAACCTGAACGAAATTGGCGAAGGGCTGGATTTTTTCGATGAAGCCAATATGACGACTACCACCCCTGCTTATTTGTATTTGTCCGGCACGCCGTTTCAAGCGATTTCCTCGTGGACTGGTATGTTGATGTTGCTGAACGTCACCAGCCCGGAAACTTATTTTCAGGCTGCATTTCGGGTGCAAACGCCCTGGATGCTTCTATCAGGATAGCTTTAAGGCTTTGGCGTTTTAGGGGTCATTTGGGCCAGAAGCTCAATGCTACTGGCCAGTAACTGTAGATTATTTCCAGCAATGTCATATCGTGCTGTGTCAGTGCCGAAAGTCAACTAAATAGCATAATTCAGACACTGATAAGACGGTTAAAGGTTTCTTTAAGGTTTTTTAGGCTCGTCCGGCGTATAGTCAATAATATTGGTTGTTTCTGATTTTTTTTGTTCGGGTGCCTTGCCGTCATCATCAGAGCCAAACAGTCCGGTGATCATTTCCCAGAGAGTTTTATCAAGTTTGCGCTTGGGCAAGTCGAGTGTTTGCTCTTCCGATTTTTTAAACACAGGCAAGGCACTAGGCTTAAAGTCGCCTTGCACGCCGGCTAATTGATCATCATTAAATACTAAGGTTACCCTTTTCTGTACCCGGTCTTCACCATTTAATTCTGCCGAGTAAATGTAATCCCAGCGTTTTTGGTGGAATGTATCAGCCATCATCGGTGAGCCTAGAATATAAAGTACCTGACGCTTGGTCATGTTAGGGCGGAGCTGATCAATCATGGCCTGATCAATCATATTGCCTTGATGGACGTCAGCCCGGTAAACACCTGGCAAATTGTTTAGAATGAAAGAGCAGGAGGTAAGCGTTAGGCTGATAAGAAGGGTTAACAAAAAAAGCGGTTTTCTCATTTGGGGCTGAGCGATATTGTGAAAAAACCAAAATCATACAGGATGTTAAATGATTATCCTATAAAACTGTCATGCGTTTGTCGGCAAAAAAAGGCTACAATGCGGAGCATGAAGGTGATTTAACCGGAGAGTGATATTGGAAACATACGATTTAAAAACAGCTGGCCTGAAAGTAACTATCCCTAGATTGAAGATTCTGGAAATTCTGGAGAAACAAACAGAGGACCGGCACTTATCGGCAGAAAAAGTCTACAAAATTTTGCTCAGTGAAAATGAAGATATTGGTTTGGCGACTGTTTACCGGGTGTTAACTCAGTTTGAAGCCGCAGGATTAGTTACCAGGCATCATTTTGAAGGTGGCAATTCTGTTTTTGAGCTTGCCAAAGAACAACATCACGATCATATCCTTTGCTTGAAATGCGGAAAAGTAAGCGAATTTACTGACGACATTATCGAGCAACGCCAAAAAGAAATTGCTAAGCAACTGGGTTTCGAGCTGACTGAGCATGCGTTATATTTGTACGGGATCTGCCCAGATTGCAGAAAATCCTGATTTTTAATCCTATCTGAAAATTGCATGTTTAAACCCCTTATCTTTTATATTGGCTTGCGTTATATGCGAGCTAAGCGGCGAACTCAGTTTATTTCTTTTGTCACATTAGCGTCGGTTCTGGGCATTGCCTTAAGCGTTACTGCATTGATCACTGTGTTATCGGTGATGAATGGTTTTGTTAGCGAAATCAGTCAACGCATGTTGAGTATGACAGCGCATGCCACTGTTACTGGCAAGTTTGGCCAGTTAAATGACTGGCAGGTATTGGATGAAAAATTGAAAGGTTATCCGCATATTCAAGGCGCTGCGCCCTTTATTAGCGGGCAGATTATGATTAACGCTGACCGGCGTGTTAGCGGCACTATGTTGACTGGCGTTCTTCCTGATTACGAATTTAAGGTATCTGACGTCGCTGGCAAAATGAAAGAGGGTAAGCTGAGCGACTTAACTTCTGGCGGATACAACATTGTGTTAGGCGCAGAATTGGCTGATTACCTGGGCGTATTGGTAGGCGATAAGATTACTATTATCAGTCCACAAGTTAATTCAACACCGGCGGGAATTGTGCCCAGAATGCGCCGATTTAATGTGGTGGGTATCTTTAAAGTCGGCATGTACGAATATGACCGCAATATGGCGTTGATTCATCTGGATGATGCCGCCAAACTGTTTCGAATGGATGACATGGTTTCGGCTTTACGGGTTAAGTTGGACGATTTGTTAAATGCACCCGAAGTAACTCAATCGCTAGCCCAAGATTTGTATGAAGACTATCAGGTTAGTGATTGGACTATGGCGCATGATAATTTCTTTCAAGCCATCAAAATGGAAAAAAAAGTGATGTCGCTAATTTTATTGCTAATGGTCGCAGTTGCCGCCTTTAATATTGTTTCTACTTTAATTATGGTGGTGACCGATAAGCGCGCCGACATAGCCATATTAAAAACCCAAGGGCTTACTTCCGGTTCGGTGATGGGTATTTTCATGGTTCTGGGGACTATTATCGGGATGATTGGAACAGTGTTAGGTGTAATTTGCGGTGTGCTGTTAGCTAAAAATGTTGCCACCATCGTTAAGCACATCGAAGAGAGCTTTCATATCAAATTTCTGGATGCCAAAGTTTATTACATTAGCGAATTACCTTCGGAACTGATCTGGTCTGATGTTTACGCTATTGCAGCGATGGCTTTCTTATTGTCGCTATTGGCGACGATTTATCCTGCCTGGCAAGCCGCTAAAATCAATCCGGCCGAGGTATTGCGTTATGAATAAGTCGACTATTTTGCAATGCCGACAACTAACCATGCGTTTTAATCAGGGCGGCCTGGATGTTGAAGTGTTAAAGGGGGTTAACTTAAGTATTGCCGCGGGTGAGCGCGTGGCGGTAATGGGTGCATCTGGGTCGGGGAAAAGTACTTTGCTGCATTTGCTGGGAGGCCTGGAAAAGCCGACTGGCGGCGAGGTCGTTTTAGATGGTGTTAATTTGAATACCGTTAGTCCGTCTAAAATGGCTAAGTTAAGAAATAGTTCGCTAGGATTTATCTATCAGGCACATCATTTACTTGGCGAATTTACGGTATTGGAAAATGTTGCCATGCCGCTATTGATAGCCGGGTTATCGGTTAAAGAAGCCAAACAGCAAGCATTAGAGTTATTAGAGCGAGTGCGTTTGGGACATCGAATTGAACACAAACCGGGTGAGTTATCTGGCGGTGAGAGACAGCGTGCCGCAGTGGCTAGAGCATTAATCAACAAACCCAAATGTGTGCTAGCAGATGAGCCGACCGGTAATCTGGATAGCAAAACCGCGGAACAAGTTTATGAATTAATGCTCGAACTCAATCAGGCTTTGCAAGTCAGCTTTTTAGTGGTGACGCACGATCATGAATTAGCCATTAAAATCGGTAAAGTATTACACATGGAAGATGGGTTGATTGTGGGGTAGGAGATCATTCTATATCGGCATTAATGGTCTAAAATCAGGGCGTTTATAACTTTGCCGAGCACTCTCAATCCGGGTGAAGGTTTTTAGCTAATACATCGCTCGAAAAGGGTTTTTAGAGCTGGCGTTCTTGCTTCTGACTCTTCTATCTGACCATCTTCGACTGGCATGATAACGCCAGAAAAACTGAATGCCAACATAGCCGAGCGTGGCTGATAATACGCCTAAAATGAAACAACCAGTCAAAAACGGAAATAAGATATCTCCTGACAGGACGGCGTCCAGAGAAAATTCAGCAGCTGGTAAATTGAGAAGAGTCAATCCAACCAGATACGCAAAATAAAACAGTGGTGGCATAGTGATTGGGTTGGTAAGCCACACTAAGCCCACTGAAATCGGTAAATTGGCTCGAAAATAAATGGCAGCCATCGCCGCAATAACCATTTGTCCAGGCGTTGGAATCCAGGCACCAAACAAACCTATCGCGAAAGCCATGGCGACCGACCGTCGATTCAAGTGCCACAGATTAGCATCATGTAACTTGTCGCCGAGGAACTGCAAGCTCTTATGATTCTTGATCATTTCCGGATTAGGCATGTACTTTCTGAGGAATTCTTTAGGCATGGTCGCTGATGAGTAGAGTGTGTCCGATTGTTTCTAAGTCTATCAGGTTTTTGTGGGTCTCAAAATCAGCAAGGTACTAAATGCAAACTTCCGCATTATCATTTTTAGCAGGATTGCTATTGGTGCAGTATTTACCCGTATTGCCGAGCAGTCAATGGTTGGTACTAGGGGCGATTATTTTAAGTCTGCTAACTTATCTGCGTTATTGGCGATGGCTGTGTTTTGTTGCTGGTGTGCTTTGGGCGCTGATATTTGCTATGCACCGCTTGTCTGAACGTTTGCCGGAATCGTTGGAAGGCATCGATATACCCATTCAAGGCATAGTAGACACATTACCGGAACAAAATGAAAAGCGCATCCGCTTTGATTTTTTAGTGACAGCAGCGGGAAAGGGTGTCCCGCGCAGATTACGCTTAAGTTGGTATTATCCAGATCAGTCAATAAAAGCTGGCCAGCAGTGGTCAGTAAACGTAAGACTTAAGCGTCCGCATGGCAACTTTAATTCGGCCGGTTTTGATTATGAACGTTGGCTTTTTATCCAAGGTATTGGTGCAACTGGGTATATTCGTCCGTCGCCACAACCTGTGTTTTTAGGACAGATTTCGCACTGGAAAAGTATGTCAATCTGGCGACAGCATATCGCGGATCGATTGACAGACGCTTTGGCGAACAGCCCTAATCTGGCCTTAATTAAAGCACTAACTATTGGTGACGGTAGTAGCATTACTCAGCAGCAATGGCGGGTATTTAGAAACACCGGAACCACTCATTTGATAGTAATCTCTGGTTCGCACATAGCATTAATTGCCGGATTAGTTTACCTGTTGACACTTAAGACTTGGGCTCGGGTAGGTAGTCTTGCCTGGGCGCCACAGCAACTGGCAGCAATTGCTGCGATAATTGTTGCTGTTTTTTATGCCGGACTGGCTGGGTTTTCCGTACCTACCCAGCGCGCAGTCATCATGTTAACTGTCGCTATGACCGCGTTAATTCTTCAGCGCAACATTCGACCAATCAGCGTGCTATTACTGGCTATGGTAGGCGTACTGTTGTTTGATCCAATTGCTGTGTTGTCCGCTAGTTTTTGGTTATCGTTTGGTGCTGTGGCGTTTATTATATTTATTTCTGCAAATAGATTAGGTAAACAAGGTAGTTTATACGGTGCTTTTAAAGTTAACTGGGTTACCTCGCTAGGTTTAATACCTCTACTGTTGTTGTTCTTTCAACAGATTTCACTAGTCGCGCCTTTGGCTAATGTGGTTGCTGTGCCGGTTATCAGTATCCTCGTGGTTCCTTTGGCTTTACTTGCAACCATGGTTTTGTTAATTAATCCTTGGTTGGCAGGCAAGTTGTTCTATTGTATTGATATTAGCCTGCAAATTTTGTACGGGTTATTGGCAGGTTTGGCGGAATTACCATTAGCCGTTATCAACCATCCCTCGCCTCCACTTTGGACATTAGCTTTAGTCGTGCCCGGATTATTGTTATTGCTAGCCCCGCGGGGCGTTCCGATGCGTTGGTTGAGTTTAGTGCTATTTTTGCCAGCACTGTTTACTGAGTCCAGGCCGCCGAAATTTGGCGATTTCAGAATGACTCTACTGGATGTTGGTCAAGGTTTGTCAGTCGTCGTTCAAACTGCCAAGCACTGCCTCGTCTTTGATACGGGAGGAAAGTTCTCTGATGAAATCGATATGGGCCAAAGCGTATTGCTGCCTTTTTTGTGGTCCCAAGGAGTCGATAAAGTCGATGAGTTGATCATCAGTCATGGCGATAATGACCACATCGGCGGAGCGCAATCCCTTCTTGAAAACTTGCCGGTACAACAACTTTTATCAAGTGTTCCGCAGCAGTTGGGCGCTTACTCGCCAAGTACTTGCAAAGCTGGGCAAACTTGGCAATGGGATTACGTCACCTTCACTGTGCTGTCTCCTGAGCAATTATTGGGGTCGGAAAACGACAATTCTTGCGTACTAAAAATCCAATCAGCACAAGGTGCGCTCTTGCTAAGCGCAGATATAGAAGCCAATGCCGAGTCTTGGTTAGTAGAGCGTTACGGCAACGGATTGAAAGCCAATGTCTTAGTTGCTCCGCACCATGGCAGCAAAACATCGTCAACTCTAAACTTTTTACAACGGGTTAAGCCTGACTACGTGCTTATACCAACTGGCTATCGTAACCAGTTTGGTCATCCACATCAGGAGGTTTTAGATCGTTACAAGCAAATCAACACCAAATGGCTGACGAGTGCTAATGAAGGGGCAATAGAGATTAACTTTGGACAGAGAATTAACGTTCGGTCCTTGCGGACCGAGACCTCTAAATATTGGAATAACAAAACTCAACCATAATGACGCTTAGTTAGTAACGACAGAAAGAACGAAGCTATGCCCAACTGCAAAAATTAGTTAGCATTCAAATTAGTTCGACGTTGACTAATTGATTGCTGTGCGAATGCAGCGCTTGCAACAAGGACAAACAGCTGGAAAACAGCCGCGCCAACTATGGCGAAAAATGAAACCAACACAATAACTAGTTTAAATATTTGCATGACAAAGCCCGATAAATAGTTCAATTCGTGGATTAATAATCGCCCGCTTTGTTCATCAAGACAAGTAATCAATTTAGTGGTTCTTTGTCATTTCGACAGGTTTATATTCACGCTTTTAGTTACTGTGGTTAGTTCGCTACAATGCTATTAAAGTAGCTTTTTTGACACACGCCGAAATAGATCATTTTGTGAAAAATTGGCAAAAAAATGCTTAGTGAATTGATGGTTTTTTGCGTCATTACAACATGACGTTCACGGCTTAATACCTTGAAAAATAGTTGTAAAAAGTTGCTAAAAGGCCAAAAGTCGCCGCACTCATTGCCGATAAATTTACCATTAAACAATAAGGCCATAACTTGCATTTCGTCTCCCCAGTCGTTTAGTAACTATCATTGCTTCAATGGTTACAGTTTGCTCTGCATAGTTCTTGACAATTGCTGATAGTTTTTCAACGGGTCAATTTTAGGTTGCATAGCAACTTGTTTGGATCGGGTTTTTTATAAGATGCTTATTCATTTTTAGTTTTGCTGCAACACTGTAAAGCCGACTGTTTCCTGTCCTACTATTACTTTAAAATCTCCGGTTTCAACGATGCGTTTTAGGTCGACTCCAATGAAAGACAAATCATTCGGTGATAAGGTAAATTGCAATTTTTCTGATTGTCCGGCAGCAAGCTCGACTTTTTTAAAGGCTTTTAGCTGCTTATTTGGCCGGCTTACCGAAGCCGCAACGTCATTAAGATAAAGCAAAACAGTTTCTTTTCCTGTAATAGAGCCGGTATTGCTTACTGTCACACTTATCTCAATATCTTCTCCCATATGCACATGATCTTTTTTTACTTTCAAGTCGTTGGTTGTAAACGTGCTGTAGCTGAGTCCGTGTCCGAATTGATAGAGTGGGTTGTAGGTATTCTGCTCAAAGTTTTCGATAGGTTTATGATCGTATAGAACTAGGTCGTTAGTATCACGCGGATAGGTTATTGGTAACTTGCCGTTCGGGTTATAGTCGCCAAATAATATATCTGCCATGGCCTCGCCGCCCTCCATGCCCGGCAAGAAGCCTAGTACGACAGCTGATGCTTTTTCGGCTATCGATGTAATAATGCGTGGACGCCCGCCGAATGTAATTAAAATTACCGGTTTTCCTGTCTCTATGATGGCTTTAGCTAACTCAATCTGATTTTGATCCAAATTGAGTGAAGTGATATTGCCAACGGTTTCCGTATAAGGTTTTTCACCCAAACTGAGTACGACTACATCATGTTCATAGGCTTGCTCGAGCACTTTTGGAATATCGATTTTGTCTGCGAAATGATTTCCGCCAACGTAAGTGACTTTGCCGGTAGCTTTTTTTTGTATGGCGGCCAGTAGCGTTAATTTATCTTGGGGATACAAGCTTTCATCGTCGCCTTGCCAGGTAATAGTCCAGCCGCCATTCATAACGCTTAACAAGTTGGCGGTAGAGCCAGTCACTAAAATGCGGGTATCTTTTTTTAGCGGCAAGATGTTATTGGTGTTTTTAGCTAAAACGATGGATTCGCGGGCTGCTTGGCGATTGATGGTAGTGGCTGCCAGGCTGGCGAAGTTTCCTGCGATTGGTAGCGCCGGCTTAACTTCAAATAAGCCTGCTTGGTATTTAACGCTAAGAATTCTGGTTACCGCTTCATCAATCCGCGATTCTGGTACTTCGCCAGTTTTCACCAAATCCAGCAATAGATCGTAAAAGGTAAAGTCGAATGGAACCATGCTCATATCGACACCTGCCATAACTGCAATTTTTACAGCGTCTCTTTCTGACGCGGCAAATTTATCGCGCACATAAAGCCGTTGGATGTCCTGCCAATCAGATACCGTAAAGCCTTTAAAACCCAGTTCATTCCGTAAAATGGTGGTTAGATAATGATAGTTAGCGTGGCCGGGAATGCCGTCGACTTCTGCAGAGTTCACCATAATTGTGGGTGACCCTGCGGCAATACCTGCCGCAAAAGGGGGCAGAAAATACTCACGCAGCATTCTTTCACTAATCCATGCAGGAGTGCGGTCTTTGCCATTAATAGGAAAGCTGTAGCCAACATAATGCTTTAGACAGGTAGGCGCTTTATTAGCTGCAGAGAAATCATTGCCTTGGTGGCCTTTGATAAACGCTGTGCCCATTGCTGTTGCCAAATGCACATCTTCACCATAGGTTTCCCATAGCCTTGGCCATAATGGTTGGCGACCTATATCCATAACCGGTGAAAAATTCCAAGGAATACCGGAAGCACGAACTTCTTTGGCTGTAATTTCACCAGCTTTAAAGCTCAGTTCTGTGTTAAATGTTGCAGCCATATTAATGGCTTGTGGAAACAGTACGGCATTTTGTGTGTAATTTGCACCATGAATCGCGTCAATCCCGTAAATTACAGGAATTTTTAAGCGTGTTTTTTCTGTAACTGATTGTATCTTTTGCTGCATTGCCCTCCAGGTTTCTATGGGTTGCGCCTTGTTATTCGGGGTATATGGAGTATTAAGAATTGAGCCGACGTGGTAATTCAGTAAGGCGTCTTCCAATTTACTTAAATCAATAGGGTCAACGGCATTTAGTTGCTCTGGGGCTGCGATGACTGAAAAGTCAATTTGGGTCATCTGGCCGATCTTTTCCTCGATTGTCATATTGTTTAATAGGAGGCTGACTTTATTGGCTATTATTTGGTTTGTTTCCGGCTTGGTCATCGAGCACCCCTGCATGACAAAAAATATAAGTATCAAAATATTCAGTTCGCGTTGCAATTTATTTCTTCGCTATTCTTAAGTTGAGTAAGACACATGCATGCATATTTAATCATGGTTGCAAGTTGTTACATATGGTTTTTGTGTCAGACAAGGTATTGCAAAGCTGTAAATTTAAGTTGCCAAATCAAATAAAGTACCTATAATGCTCAAATCAATCGCGGGGTGGAGCAGCTTGGTAGCTCGTCGGGCTCATAACCCGAAGGTCGTAGGTTCAAATCCTGCCCCCGCTACCAGTTTTAGAGCAACATGGATGTTGTGGTGGTCAAGGATAGAAGCTGAGAACCCCTTTTTGGGGTTTTTTATTTTATGGGCTCTTCAATCAGTGTTTAGAAGTTAGCTGTGAATAGTTAAATGGAAGAGCCGTAGGCTCTTTTTTTTTGTGCGAAAGTAAGTGAGGAAAAGATGAAGCAGGCCCCTGAACATTTGGTTAATTTGATCGAACCAATTGTAGAGGGATTGGGTTATGAATGTGTCGGTATCGAATATAACCCACATCCTAAAAATGGACTGTTAAGAATCTATATCGATAGCGAAAATGGCATCCTGGTTGATGATTGCTCTAAGGTTAGTCATCAGGTTAGCGGTGTTTTAGATGTCGAAGATCCCATACCGGGCAATTACCAACTAGAAATTTCCTCACCTGGTGAAGACAGGCCTTTTTTTAAGGCTAGTCAATTCTCAAAATTTATAGGCGGCACTGTGCTGGTTAATCTTTTTAAGGCAATAGATGACCGCAGAAAAATTAAAGGCCTAATTGAAAAAGTTGACGGTGATATTGTTACGCTTCATGAAGGTGATCGGGTTTTTGAGGTTCCGTTTGGCGCAATGAGTAAGGCGCGACTGGTTCCTGAATATTTAATTGAAAAAGGAGGACGCGATGGCAAATAAAGAAATTTTATTGGTAGTAGAAGTTTTTTCTAATGAGAAGGAAATTGAAAAAGAAATCATTTTTCAAGCAATGGAGTCAGCATTAGAAGCCGCCACTATAAAACGCCATGCTAATCAAATTAAAGTTCGTGTCTCTATCGACAGAAAAACAGGGGACTATGTTACCTACCGCTACTGGGATGTAGTTGATGAAAACCCTGAAGTTGATGGTGACGTAGAGTTTCCTGCAACGCAGGTATTACTGGAAGTTGCAAGACTTGATAATCCTAATATTCAAATCGGCGATGTCATTGAGGAAGAAATTGAATCAGTTGATTTCGGTCGTATTGCTGCGCAAACGGCCAAGCAAGTTATCATTCATAAGGTTAGGGAAGCCGAACGCAGTAAAATTGTCGATGCTTATAAAAGTCGTGTGGGCGAGTTAATTACCGGCATAGTTAAACGCATTGAAAAGGGCAGTTTATATCTGGATCTAGGCGGACATGTAGAAGCCTTTATTGCTCGGGAAGACATGATACCTCGTGAGCCTATTCGTGTTGGTGATAGAATTCGCGGCTATCTGAAAGATGTGCGTTCTGAGCCGCGTGGGCCGCAGTTATTTGTTAGCCGAACAGCCCCAGAGTTGCTCATAGCTCTATTTCGCCTTGAAGTGCCCGAAGTAGGTGAAGGTTTGATCAGTGTCATGGGCGCGGCTCGTGATCCGGGTTCAAGGGCAAAAATTGCCGTAAAGGGAAATGATCCGAGGTTAGATCCTGTGGGCGCTTGCGTGGGCATGAGAGGATCCAGAGTTCAGTCGGTAACCAACGAGTTAGCGGGTGAGCGCGTAGATATTATTCTGTGGAATCCGAATGAAGCCCAATTCGTTATTAACGCGATGTCTCCTGCCGAAATACAATCAATAGTTATTGACGAAGACAAGCACAGCATGGACTTAGCTGTGAATACGGACAATTTATCCCAAGCTATTGGGCGCGGCGGGCAAAATGTTCGATTAGCGACCCAATTGACCGGCTGGGAACTCAATGTTATCGATGCCTCAAAGGCGGAAAAAAACAGCGAAGCTGAAGCGGAAAAAATCAAAAACCTGTTTGTTGAGCAATTGGATGTTGATGAGGATATCGCTTTGATATTGGTTGAAGAAGGCTTCAACACTGTCGAAGAAATAGCCTACGTTCCCGTTAGTGAAATGCTAGAAATTGAAGGATTTGATGAGGAATTAGTGACAGAGCTCAGGAGTCGCGCTAAAGATGCCTTGCTCATTAGCGCTATCGCATTTGAAGAAGAACTTGAGGCTAAGGATCAGTTCGAGCCTGCGCAAGATTTATTAACAATGGAAGGCATGGACAAAGACTTGGCTTTTGAAATGGCAAAACAAGGTATTATCACCATGGATAACTTGGCAGAGCAGGCAGTTGATGATTTGCTAAAATTTTCTGGTATGAATGAAGATCGGGCAGCAAAGTTGATTATGAAGGCTCGTGAGCCTTGGTTTGCTTAGGAATATAGCGAGTAAGTAAGGGGTAGGGCATGAGCGATAAAACAGTGCAACAATTAGCAGAGGTAGTCAAAATACCTTTGGAACGTTTACTAGAACAACTTAAAGAAGCAGGATTATCAGCTACGTCTGCTGATGACTTGATCAGTGAAGATGAAAAGATGCAGCTACTGGCGCATTTGCGTAAACGACATGGCAAAGCCGAGGGTAGTTCAGAAAACTCGCCTCGCCGAGTAACGTTGGAACGTAGGAAAGTAACAGAAATCAAGCAAGCAAGTGTCCCTGGAACTACTACCAAAACGATCAGTGTAGAAGTCAGAAAAAAGAAGACTTACATAAAACGCAGTGAAGTAGTTGAAGCTAATGATACTCAGCGGCCTTCTGATAGTGCAATCACGGATGCCTCTGCATACCCAGAATTAGTAGCTTCCGAAACTGCTGAGGCCACAACAACAGCAAATGCTGAAAATGTTGAGAAAGAGTTGGTTTCAACTGCAGAAATAGACGCTAAAGTCGAGATAGAAGTTGACGACAACGTTACCGTTGTTACTCCAGAGCCTGAAGTTGATACCTCATTTGAAACTGACTTTGTCGTACCCAAAACTAAAGAAGCGAAGAAAGAAAAATCTGAAAAGTCTGGCAAAACCAAAGAAGATGAGGAAGTAAAGAGGAAGCAAGATGAAAAAGAGCGGCGCCTAGAAGAGTCCATTAAGAAAAACGCTGAAAAGGTTAGGCAACAAGCGGCGGCTAAACACGAAACTTTACATAGAAAAACCCAGGAAGAAGGAAACTTGGCTCGCATTGGAGCAGGCGGTCGAGACGCTAAAAAGGCTAAGAAAAAGGGCAAGAAGACTGACCGTAGCACGACAGTGCAGTCTGATAATAAACATCAATTTGAGATGCCTGTAGCTCCTGTTATTAAGGAAGTCGCCATCCCGGAAATGATCATTGTTTCCGATCTTGCTCAAAAAATGAGTGTAAAAGCGGCAGAAGTCATCAAACAATTGATGAAACTCGGCATTATGGCGACTATTAACCAGAGTATTGATCAGGAAACTGCAGTCATTCTGGTTGAAGAGATGGGTCACAAAGCCGTCATGCAGAGTGAGGACGATCTTGAGCAAGAAATGTTGGCCGAAGCTCAAGAAGAAGATAATCGCGTAGAGTTACCAAGAGCACCGATTGTTACCATCATGGGCCATGTCGATCATGGTAAAACATCGTTGTTGGATTACATTCGTAAAACCCGCGTTGCGGCAGGCGAGGCTGGCGGTATTACTCAACATATCGGTGCTTATCAAGTCAAGACCGACCACGGCGCTGTTACTTTTTTAGATACCCCAGGCCATGCTGCATTTACAGCCATGCGTGCCAGAGGTGCTGATGTAACTGACGTTGTTATTGTGGTTGTGGCTGCTGATGATGGGGTAATGCCGCAAACCAAAGAAGCGGTAGAACACGCTAGAGCAGCGAATGTGCCCATTATCGTTGCAATGAATAAAATTGATAAGCCGGATGCTAATCCGGAAAAGGTGATGCAGGAACTATCAACCATCAATGTACTAGCGGAAGAGTGGGGCGGCGATGTGCAATTTCTGAAAATATCCGCTAAAACTGGTGAAGGCATCGACGATTTAATCGAAGCTTTGATTGTGCAAACCGAAATTTTGGAGCTAAAAGCGCCGAATCAAGGACCGGCTTCAGGTATCGTTATTGAATCGAGACTGGATAAGGGTCGCGGTGCCGTTGCTACGGTATTGATTCAGAAAGGCTTGTTAGAAAACGGTCAAATGGTGTTGTGTGGCCACGAATTTGGCCGTGTACGTGCCATGTACAACGAGAATGGCAAAGTTATTAAAGAAGCAGGGCCCTGTGTTCCAGTTGAGATTTTAGGATTGTCGGGTACGCCAAACGCAGGTGATGAGTTTTTAGTTGTGCAAAACGAACGTATCGCTAAAGATCTTGCGAAGCATCGGGAAGACCGCAAGAAATTTACGCGTCATGCCGCACAGCAAGCATCCAAGCTGGATGAGGTTTTTTCCAGAATGGCAACCGGTGAACTGGCTAGCGTTAACCTAGTTATCAAAACTGATGTACAGGGTAGTTTAGAAGCGTTACGCAGCTCACTTGTATCATTGTCGAATGAAGAAGTGGAGGTTAAAGTCGTCTTTGGTGGTGTTGGTGGGATCAATGAGGGCGATGTCAATCTTGCCTTGGCCTCTGGTGCTATCTTAATTGGATTTAATGTCCGCGCCGATGCGACTGCTCGTAAGTTAATCGACGAAAAAGGAGTTGATTTACATTATTACAGCGTCATTTACGATGCGATTGATGAAGTCAAAAAATCTATCAGTGGTATGTTAGCTCCTGAAATTAAAGAGCAGATTGTGGGTCTTGCTGAAGTGCGTGATGTATTCAAATCACCAAAATTCGGCGCAATTGCTGGATGTATGGTGGTTGATGGTTATGTGAAAAGAAACCTGCCAATACGGGTATTGCGTGAAAACGTGGTTATCTATGAAGGCCAGTTGGAATCCTTGCGTCGCTTTAAAGATGATGCCAATGAAGTCAAAATGGGCATGGAATGCGGTATAGGTGTAAAAAACTATAACGATGTAAAACCCGGTGATCAGATCGAAGTATTTGAACGCATTGAGATTAAAAGGGTACTTTAAGCCTTATGGCAAAAGAATTTGGACGGAATGAGCGGGTGTCTTCGCAGATGCAGAAGGAGCTTTCCTTAATTTTGCAGCGCGAGATTGATGATTCTAGATTAGGATTTATTACTATCAACGAGGTTGTCGTCACTAAAGATCTCGCCGTTGCCAAGGTGTATGTGACAGTGCTAAATGCTGATGATCTGGCTAAACGCAGCAATATTAAGGTACTCAATGAATTGGCGCCTATTATTCGCCATCAGCTAGCTAAAAGAATGCGGTTGCGACATATATCTGAGTTACGTTTTTATTACGACGATTCTTTTGAAACCGGTATGCGAGTCGCCGAGTTATTAACGGACTTGGATAAGCCTAGTAAACAATAAAGCTCGATGGGTAAGCGCAAATCTGGTCGTAACGTACACGGCATCATTCTGCTGGACAAATGTTTAGGGGTTTCCTCCAATAAAGCTCTTCAGGAAGTGCGTCGTTTATTTAATGCAAACAAAGCTGGACATACTGGGAGCTTAGATCCATTGGCAACTGGTTTGTTACCGCTTTGTTTTGGCGAAGCGACTAAAGTCTCTGCCTTGATGCTTGATGATGATAAACGTTATGAAGTAGTTATTCAGCTAGGTGTAATGACAGATACTGGTGATGCTGAAGGTCAAGTTATCGAGACTTCTTCAGTACCGCACATATCTGAACGTGCTTTGCAAGAATGCCTAATGATGTTTACTGGTGAAATTCAGCAAGTTCCACCCATGTATTCAGCTTTAAAGCACAATGGTAAAAAGCTTTATGAGTTGGCTAGGGAGGGTATCACGCTTGAAAGAAAGGCCAGAGATATTAAAATTTATGAAATTAATTTGTTAGACTTTTCTGGTGATTTTTTAAAACTCGATGTTTTCTGCTCTAAAGGAACTTATATCCGCTCACTTGCTGAGGATATTGGTCGTGAATTAGGTTGTTGCGGTACGGTTTCGTCATTACGCCGATTGCAAGCCGGGCAGTTTAATGTTTCTAACGCCAAAACTTATGATCAGCTGTCAGAAATGGATGAAAAAAGCTTGTTCGAATGCCTATTAAATGTCGATCAGCCCTTGATCGGCATGCCGATTTTGGAGTTAACATCTGAGCAAGCATTTTTTATCAAACAAGGTCAAGCACTAACAGGTGTTGCACCTGATCCAGGCATGGTGCGGTTGTATCATGCAGATACCTTTTTGGGGTTGGGAGAAATGCAATTGGATGGTAAACTAGCCCCGAAAAAACTGTTTAATTTGAACAGTTAATGACCCCAAATGTAAGAGTTTGGGGAGTAATATGCTGCTTCTACACCCTATCGTGGAGGCAGACTTCGTACGTTGCCAAGTGCAATATAATTTTCAATTTAATCTTTATAGGGATTACTTATGCCATTTACTGCCGAACAAAAAAAAGCAGTTGTAGAAGCTTATCGGCTTTCTGAAACTGATACGGGATCTCCGGAAGTGCAAGTCGCATTGTTGACTGCACATATAACTCATTTAACTCCGCATTTTGCCGAACACAAAAAAGATAACCATTCCCGCCGCGGCTTGCTCCGCATGGTGAATCAGCGCCGTAAATTACTGGACTATTTAAAAAACAAAGATAGTAATCGGTATCGCTCATTGATTGAGCGTCTGGGTTTACGTAAGTAAATATTTTCTGAAACGGCACGGTGAGTGCCGTTTTTGCTTTAACACTCATGGATTGAAGTCAAATTCAACAATCTTTAAGCAAAGGAACCCTATAGTGAATCCTATTAGGAAAGAATTTCAATACGGCGATCGAAAAGTTTCGCTGGAAACTGGTGAAGTGGCTCGTCAAGCTGACGGTGCTGTTATGATAGACGTTGATGGTACCTCTCTGCTGGTTACTGTTGTTGGTAAAAAAGAAGCTAATGGTGGTGATTTTTTTCCATTAACGGTTAATTACCAGGAAAAAGCTTACGCGGCGGGTAAAATTCCAGGTGGTTTTTTTAAACGAGAAGGCCGACCTAGCGAAACGGAAACTTTAACATCAAGGTTAATTGATCGTCCAATTCGTCCATTATTTCCTGAAGGCTACACCAATGAAGTGCAGATTGTTGCTACCGTCGTTTCATTGAACCCAGATGTTGACCCTGAAATACCCGCTTTACTGGGTGCTTCAGCCGCATTAGCGGTATCCGGCTTACCGTTTAACGGTCCGGTTGGCGCAGCTTGTGTGGGTTACAAAGATGGCGCATACCTCTTGAATCCATCGCCGACTGCTTTAAAAGAATCAGAATTGGAACTCGTGGTGGCCGGTACTGCCCATGCGGTACTTATGGTGGAATCTGAAGCCAAAGCCTTGTCGGAAGAAGTTATGCTCGGCGCTGTGTTATTCGGTCATGAACAAATGCAGGTAGCGATTAATGCCATCAATGAATTCGCGCAAGCTGCAGGTTGTGGAACAGTCACTTGGACTGCGCCTGAAGCCAATGCCGAACTGAAAAAATTGGTAGAAGCGGCTGTTGAAGCCGACATCAAAGCTGCCTACCAAGTGGCGGAAAAACTGGTCAGACAAGAGCAGTTAAAAGCGATTCGCAACGCAGTGGTGGAAAAATTAACGGCTGATGGTCAATATGCCGAAAACGATATTCGCAACATCATTGAACACCTGGAATCCAAAATTGTGCGTAGCGCTATTTTGAACGACAGCAAACGTATCGACGGCAGAGCGTTGGATTCTATTCGTCCGATTACGGTAAGAACCGGCGTATTGCCTAGAACTCACGGTTCAGCATTGTTTACCCGCGGCGAAACTCAAGCTTTGGTGGTAGCTACTTTAGGTACGCAACGTGATGCGCAAATCATCGACGCCTTAGCCGGTGAATACAAAGAACCGTTTATGTTGCATTACAACTTCCCTCCGTACAGCGTAGGCGAAACCGGTTTTGTTGGCTCCCCAAAACGTCGGGAAATCGGTCATGGCCGATTGGCTAAGCGTGGCGTTCAAGCCGTTTTGCCGAATATGGATGAATTTCCGTACACCATACGTGTGGTTTCCGAAATTACCGAGTCTAACGGTTCTAGCTCGATGGCTTCCGTATGCGGTAGCAGCTTGGCGTTAATGGATGCTGGTGTGCCTATCCAATCACCGGTAGCGGGTATTGCTATGGGCTTGATTAAAGAAGGCGACAGCTTTGCGGTCTTGTCCGACATCATGGGTGATGAAGATCACTTAGGCGATATGGATTTTAAAGTGGCCGGTTCCGAACAGGGCATCACCGCTTTGCAAATGGACATCAAAATCGACGGCATTACCGCAGAAATTATGAAAACGGCATTGGCGCAAGCTAAACAAGGTCGTTTGCATATTCTGGGTGAAATGAACAAAGCCTTGTCCACGACTCGCGAAGAAATGTCTGATTTCGCGCCGCGTATAATTACCTTTAAAATCGATCCAGCTAAAATCCGTGAAGTCATCGGTAAAGGTGGTGCTACCATTCGCGGCATTACTGAAATCACCGGTGCCAGCGTTGATTTGACTGACGACGGTATTGTTAAAGTCGCATCAGTTGACAAAGCAGCAGGCGAAGAGGCTCGTCGTATGATCGAAGAAATTACCGCTGAAGTTGAAGTCGGTAAAATTTACGAGGGTAAAGTAGTTAGACTAATGGACTTCGGTGCATTCGTCACTATTCTGCCCGGCAAAGACGGGTTGGTACATATTTCCCAAATTTCCGACGAACATGTCGATAAGGTTAGCGATAAACTGAATGAAGGCGATGTGGTTAAGGTTAAAGTGCTTGAGATAGACCGCCAAGGACGAGTTAGATTGAGTATCAAAGAAGCAGAAAAGGAATAGCACATCTGATTCTTTCTTTTGCAAAGTTTAAAAGGGCCTAATAGGCCCTTTTTTACGGTCATGTGGTAAAGATCAACATGTTTTTATAAGCAAATAATTTAAAATTAGTTCGTTTATTGGTGATTGTTTTGGATAAATTTTTCGTTTAGCCGGATTTAAACTAATCAGCTCTTCATAAACTGCTAAGCTGGGTTCGACATAAAAATTTTGGGTGGTTTACTATGAATGAAAAAACTGCTGTGGAAACTTCAAATTTATCGGATTATTTAAGTAATTCGCAAAATCTTTTAAAAGAAAACTTCCTTGCAGACAAACGACCTTGGGTTGTTGCATATTCCGGGGGTAAAGATTCGACGCTAGTATTGCAATTAGTTTACGAGATGCTGCTATCTTTACCTCAAGAGCAGCAAAAACCCGTACACATCATAGCTTCAGATACACGCGTTGAAGCGCCTAATATTGAAGAATATTTACAAAATAGCCTGATACAACTTGAGCAACATGCCAGAACATCAAGATTAGATTTAACGGTACATTTGGTAAAACCAGAAACAGAAGACAGTTTTTGGTCGTTAATTATAGGTAAGGGTTATCCTCCACCTAATCGTTGGTTTCGCTGGTGTACAACTAAATTAAAAATCAGGCCGGTTAGGAAAGTAATTGATGACATAACCACCGAACATGGCAGCGTTATCTTATTAATTGGTACGCGGAAGGCTGAAAGCAGTAACCGTTCGCGGCAAATTGAAAACCGCGAATACAATAGTAGAGGGCTTAACCAACATACTGAAATCCCAAATGCTCTAGTGTTACAACCGATTGTTCACTGGACTACAGATGATGTTTGGGAATATTTATTTACCCATAACCCTGCGCCTTGGAATTTTGACCATGACAGAATGTTGGAGCTTTATAGGCAGGCCAATAGCGGGGAATGTCCCGTAATTACTGATTTGGATACCCCTTCTTGTGGCGGTAGTCGTTTTGGTTGTTGGACATGTACTGTCGTCAAAGAAGATAAGTCAATGAAAGGATTTATTGAAACTGGCGATGATTGGATGGAGCCTTTGTACGCCTTCAGAATATGGTTACGCGATTTACATGGACAAGAAGAGTTAAGGAATCAGTATCGACGGAATGACCAACCAGGGCTTGGGCCATTTAATTCAGAAGCGAGAAAAATGATTCTTGAGAAATTATTGAAAACCGAGCAGGAAGTGGGTAAACAACTGATTAGTAATGAAGAGCTGCTATTGATTCAAAAAATCTGGACAGAGGAGTTTGACGTCATGCATTCTGCTTTAAGAATCGCTTATAAACACAACCGCAAACCCAAGGAAGCCATTGCCGCATGAGTACGGAAACTATCAGCAAATTTATTGAGCGAAGCTTACACGAATTAGCAGCTCAGCCTGAATATCGCATCCCAAATTTTATTATCCCTCAAATAGCCCATTTAGTTGAAAAATACCCGAATATTGATGCCAATGGTTCAAAAGCAGCATTGAAGGACGATCTTATTTTACTTATTGAGAATCTACGGAAGCAAGGAGCATTAGATTAAATGTATTTTAAGTCATTGACGATTAATAATTTATTTTCGTATTACGGCAATTGTCGTTTTGATTTTTCCCCTTCTGAAGATGCCAACCGCAATATCGTCATCATCCAAGGCCGAAATGGTCATGGAAAAACCAGTTTTTTAAATAGTACTAAGATGTTATTTATGGGCGTATCTGAAGAAGTTCGCCGCACTGCTCAACGTAAACGCACACCCACTGCTAAGCAATATGTCTGCGGTATAGAAAATGAACTTTGGGGGATTTTGAATCAGCAAGCCAGGGAGGAAGGCATTGATTCTTGTAGCATCAATGCTATTTGGGAGTCTAATGAAGGAGAAATTAATGCTACAAGAACATGGTACCTTGACTTCAGCAAACGAGATTATGAAGAAATTATTGTTGTCAGAACGCCATTTCTAGGCGATTTGACAGGTAAAGAAGCTGATGAATATTTGGATCGTTGTTTTCCAAAATCTTACATTCCTTTTTTCTTCTTTGATGGCGAAGAAGTCCAGGCTCTTGCTGAGGCTAATGACAATGACGTCATCAAAAAAATGGAGCTATTGTTAAATATCAAACCACTTGAAAACATTCAAGACGTACTAAAAGAACTGCGCAGTACTTGGAATCGCAGCGCAATGAGCTCAGAAAAAAAACTTGAACTTACTGAGAAAGAAAACCAAAAGCGCATTAAAGAACAAGAAATAGCTGTTCTTGATCAAAAAATTGTCATGCATGATGCTGATATTTTAGAAATTGAGGATTATTTGAAAGACATTTCCCGCAAATTGCGCTTATTGCGTGGAGCACCTGAACAAGAAAGTGAGATTAACATCAAGCTGCAAGTGCAGAACAAAAGTGAGCAACTGCAAGTTCGCATTCGTGAGATTGCAGAAGCTTTTCAGCGTGATGCTTTTTTGCGGGTCACGCCAGACTTATTAGCTAAAGCCCTTAAAACTACTGAAGCACAACTACAAAAAGAAAACGGTACCCAGCTTGAATTACTGGAAAGCTTAAAGCAAGAATTGCCGGAAATATTCTCAAAACCTCCTTATCCAAGCCCTAGGCTTGAACAATCCCAAGCTAATTTTTATCAACAGCGGATTGTGCGTGTTTTGGAAAGTTATTCTATTTCAGAAACGGAAGAAACCATTTTTCATGTCGATGGTAGCCGAGCACGGCAATTATCAAGATTGTTGTCAACCTACCAGCAAACAAACAAACCTCACCAGGGGTTACTAAATAAATTATTAGAAGTGAGGGAGTTAAACCAGTCTATCCAAAAATTAGACCAGCAGCTAAAAGATGCAGGCGATATGTCCAACAAACATCGTGTTGAGTTGGCAAAGCTCATGGATGAAGAAGAAAAATATAAAGAGAGGCTTTTAGATATAAAGGATAAATTGCGTACAGCAGATGTCCAAAAGCAGAATATTGATAGGGATTGCAGCCGCTTAGACGGTGAAATAACTAGCTTAGAAAACGCTGTCCGACAGGCTGGTGAATTGGAGAGGCAGTTAAATTTTACAGACCGACTACGCGCAGCATTAAATGAAGTGAAAGAGCGCTTGAAAAGGCAAAAACGCGCTGAATTGGAAGAAAGTTACAATCGGCATTTAAAACAATTACTTGACTCCAATAGTTTAATTGACCAAGTTAAAATTAATGACCATTTTGAAATCAGCTATCTTGATGTTTCCGGTAAAACCATAGGCATGAGTACAGTGTCAGCAGGTATGAAGCAATTATCAGCTACAGCTATGTTATGGGGTTTAAAAGAAGTTTCAGCAAGAGAATTACCTATCATTATTGATACCCCAATGGGAAGAATTGACCGTCAACATCAAGATAATCTATTGCAACACTATTATCCTAAAATAGGCCGACAAGTTATTTTGTTACCAACCGACTCAGAACTGGATGGTCGTAAACATGAACTATTGAGGCCTTTTATCTATAGGGAATATCATCTTTCGAATAACTCAGGTAAACAAACCCATATCGAAAGGATACTGTAATGGCTGATATTTTTACTAGCAAAGCTGACGAATTAATTATTGATCAAATTTTGCAATACGGTTTTTCCTCAGCCAAAGCACCTAAGTACACCGCATTGCGGCTTGCATTGGCAAAGTCCATGCGCATCCCAATAGAACCGGATGAGTCTTTCGATAGAATTGATGAAAAAGGATCGGAATATACCTTTTCGGTTTTAACAGGAAAAACCCATAGCGAAGACATGGATGGCATTCGCGACTTCGATGATGTCATTTGTGCATTATTGAGTGTTTATCATAACGAAGATTTATTCAGTAACTTAAAGCGATATCGGGTCTTATTACAACGCCATATCCGTCGTGGACTTAATGAAATAAGAACTAGTTGGAATCGCAGTCATGATTTTATTGTTTATTTACAGGAAGAACTTTTTGCTGGTTTAGAGTTAACACCTAACCAACAAACTACAAATTCCATAGAAGTAATGTTGGTCGATGCTTTACAAGAAATTGGCGTTTCAGCAGAAATAAAAGACAAAATTCAAGGACCAAGAATTGACCGCTATTTTCTGCATTTACCCAATATCCAACATTTTGACCAGTTAAAACGGGGCCTAGAAAAGCTAGCCTTTAGACTTGGACTGCAAGAAGAAGGCGTTTTTATAAGCTCTACTAGTGAACCTAAAGTCGTTGCTATGGATATTCCTAGGCCTCGTCAAAACTGGAAAACCATAACGGCAGAACAATTACCAAGATGGGCTGAGCAAGAAAAGGACAATAATCGTTTAT
Organism: Methylococcales bacterium; assembly: GCA_965247565.1. Classification (GTDB taxonomy): domain Bacteria; phylum Pseudomonadota; class Gammaproteobacteria; order Methylococcales; family Methylomonadaceae; genus CBDFHF01. The sequence continues at coordinate 326,107 of CBDFHF010000002.1, forward strand.
CGGTTTGGCTGGGAGAAGATGTACTGGGCAAATCGTTTACCTTTGACCTTGTCGATACGCCGCATTTATTAATAGCAGGGACAACAGGCAGTGGTAAAAGCGTTTGTTTGCATGCCATTTTGTTATCTTTGTTGTGGACACAATCTGCGGAAAATTTGCAACTGGCTCTGTGCGATCCTAAACAAGTTGAGCTGGCCCATTATGAGCATATCCCGCATTTATATGGTAAAGGCGTTGTCCATCTGATTACCGATGTCATGGAAATGCTGGAACAATTAGTTGCAGAAATGGAGCGCCGCAATCAACTTTTACGTGATGCGGGCTTAAGCAATATTACCGAAGCATTACAACAGCGTAAATTGCAATTGCCACGTATTGTCGTGGTGATTGAAGAGCTAGCCGATTTGATGATGCAATCCCGTGAATTGGAAACTCCATTGGTTCGGTTGGCGCAGAAAGCCCGCTCTACTGGGATTCATTTGATTCTAGCAACGCAACGCCCAGATTCAGTAACGTTTAGTGGCTTATTAAGGACCAATATCCCCAGCAGAATTGCCTTGCGTGTACAAAAAAATACTGAATCACGGATCATTTTAGATGAAATGGGTGCCGAACAACTATTAGGTTCGGGGGATATGTTAGTCAAAATTCCTCAAGTTTCTTCTAATGCGATACGAGTTCACGGTGCCTACATTGGTCAAGATGATATTAAATTGTGTCTGCGTAATTTATAAGGAAGGAACATGGCAAGCGATTTGTTAATTTATGAATTTCGACCGTTATATTTAACGCTAGATCGGATAGGGCCTTTTCAAGATGAGCCTTACGCGGTTGATTTCACCGATAAAAATAATCAGCCTTGTAACTTTTTCTTGCTGGTCTCGAAGAATGGGTCAGGTAAAACAACTATTTTAGATACTATATCTTGCCTACTTGGCTTACTAGGACAATCCGAACCTAAACAATATGGCTTAGAAGATTTAGATAAAGGCATTGGACGTGCCCAGCTTGATCTTAAACTTCGCGTTTTTTGGCAAGGTCAGAATCATCATTTGGTGTTGTCTGTCTTAGGCGGTAACTTTGGCCAAGAGTTGTCATTGAAAGTATGGGCTAATGAAGAATTGCACAACCATAATGCCAGAAGTTGGCATCGCATGGGTTTTATTGGGCAGCAATCGGGATTTTCACTAAAACCATTATCAACGCATAGAAGTGACGACTTTATTGGGGACTTGTTGGCGGCTATACAATTTAGCCTTGGCAGTTCGCCTAATACATTTGGCGAAAGTGCGTTTTCTTTCCCGACAGTACTAAGTTTTTCAGCCTACCGAGATATTCCACAAATTAACGTTTCGGGGGAGTTTGCCCAGCCTCGCTCTATAACCAAACCCCAATACTGGGGTTATAGCCCTGTGCATTCTTTTGCCGCCCATAATGAAACCTGGAATTATTCACTAGATAATTTATTAGTTTGGTTAAAGTGGCTGGAAGATGGGCGCTTTGAAAAAGCCAGAGACTATATCAATCAGCATGTTTTTGATGGTTCAGGTAAATTTTTTAAAGATGTGGATCGGCCTAATTTGGAAGCTATTATTCGTACAGGAAACAATGAACCCAACGACCATAGGCTTGATCGTTTAAGTAGTGGCGAAAAAAATTTAATGCAGTTGTTTTTACGTATTGGTGCCCATCAAACTAAAAACACCATTTTATTGATTGATGAGTTTGACGTGCATTTGCATATCCGTTGGCAATATCGGCTATATAACGCTTTAAAAACGTTAGCAGCACGAGAAGATGCTAACTTTACGGTGATAGCCTCTACCCATTCAACGGAAATTCTTCAAACAGTCAGTGATACGATGGATCTTCAGGAAGAACGATTAGTAAAAGGCGGTCATTTAATCAGGCATGAATTGGAGTTATGATGAAAAACAGTGGAAGTTTTAAGAATATTGGTAAAGACCTTGCGAGCGAGTATGAGGATGGAATCAAAGTACTTCTTGAATCTACTGATGATGAATATATCATCGGCAGAAAGTGGTTCTCAAAACTCAAAGATAAAATTAGTTTTGAATCAGTTTCAGGCACTAAGGAGAATGGCGGTTGTGCTGCAGTTGTTACCAAAGTTACTGAGTTGAATAAAAGCAATAAAAAAGTTTACGGTATTGTTGATAGAGATATATTGCTTAACGATCCGAACTTTCAACACTCGTTATGGTGGGAGTTAGACAATCATACTTTTACAACAGCTCAACCGTATGGTGAAAATATTTTTGTGCTGCACCGTTGGGAATTGGAAAATTATCTATTCCATCCCCAAGTATTGGAATCAAGAATTGCTAAGAAAAAACTGACGCACCCGCCTGCAATTACAGCTGCCACCATCGCCGATTTACTTATAGCAAACGAAGATGAGTTAGTTGCGGTTACGCTTTTATCCACTATTCCTGCCAAAACCGCGACAGCACAAGTTAGCGAAAAATTTGGTCTTCACGATAAGAATAAAAATTTAATCAACGTGGTGAGCACTCAATTATCGTTGAATTCAACCGTCTTTAGTGGAGAGCGTGAAAAAATTATCCGATTTGCCGAGGGTGAAGCTAGTGCAATCCATCGCTGGGACAAATTGAGCAGGATGTTGGATGGTAAGAGAATAATGCATAGAATTAGTCAGCTTTTATCTGCATCAACCGTAGCTAATATCAAAATTGATTTGGAAACTGAACGAGATAGTTTAGCTACTGATATTGCTAATAATAATTTAGTTGATGTTCCGTTATCTAACTGGTTAATAGAAATTTATGATGAAAGAGTTAGTTTTTAGATTGATAATGGAATCTTTTCTGCAGGCTTAATTGGTATGTACCCATAATCAATTTTATCAAAAACTGGCTAAACTTTCAGCATGTTATTGTTGAATCTGGTTAAAATTGTTTTTTAATCAGCTAACTTAATTGGGTTTTTGCTCAACCAGTTTTGCAGATTATGAGCAGACATCGGCTTACAAAAGTAGAAACCTTGCACGGCATCGCAGTGTGCCGCTTTTAGAAATTTGAGTTGATTTTTAGTCTCAACACCCTCAGCAATCACGTTGAGTTTTAATGACTTGCCAAGATTGATGATAGCCTGAACGATAATATCCGCATTTGGATCGATGGTGGTATCAATGATAAATGAGCGGTCTATCTTTAACTGATTGACATGCATATTCCGCAGTTGCGCAAGTGAAGAATATCCGGTGCCGAAATCGTCAATGGCAAACTGAATGCCTAATTGGCTTAAATGATCCAGCTGTTGCTTGGTTTGTTCAGTATGGGTCATTAACATTGTTTCGGTAATTTCTAAGATCAATAAGCGCGGATCGATAGCAAACTCCTCAATGGTGCTCTGCAACATATCCACTAAACCGCTAAATTTAAATTGGGCGGGTGATAAATTGATGGATAACGGCATTTGGATGCCGATTTTTTGCCATTCAGAAAGTTGCTTGCAGGCTTCGTGAAATATCCAGTCGCCTAAAGGGATAATCAGATTATTAGCTTCCGCCAGAGGGATGAATTCAACCGGGGAAATATTGCCTAACTCCGGGTGATTCCATCGGACTAGTGCTTCAAAGCCGATCACGCAGTTACTGTGTAGATCGATTTGTGCTTGATAGTGCAGTTCAAATTGCTTGTTAATAAGAGCGGTTTTCAACCGGTTCAGCATAGCGGTTTTTTGTTGTTCCAGCCAATCTAAAGCGGGGTCGTAGTGTTTGCAAGTATTGCGGCCAGAATTTTTAGCTTGATATAAGGCAATATCGCTACGCTTAAATAACTCGTGAGCGTCAGTGCCATCATTGGGATAACTAGCAATGCCGATGCTGGCATAGATTGGAAACTGAGTTTGATTAATAGTGATCGGTTGCTCAAAAGTGGTGCTGATTTTACTGGCAACACTAATAGCATCTTCAGGGCAATTGGTGTCTGACAACATAATGGCGAATTCATCTCCGCCTAATCTAGCTACTAGATCTGATTCGCGAACGGCACCAAGGATTTTTTTGGCTGCGATGGTTAGTACCTGATCGCCCGCTTGATGACCAAAGGTATCGTTGACTGTTTTAAAAAAATCCAGATCCAATGTTAATAGAGAAAAGCATTGCTTGTTGCGTTTGCTTTGCCGGATGCGATCTTGCAAAGCCACGATAAAACGTTGCCGATTGGCCAAACCGGTTAGTGGATCGTGCAACGCCAATTTTTGTAGCTGCTGCTCATAATGTTTTTGCTTGAGAGCGTAGCGAATAGAGCGCTCCAGAAACGCCGGGGTCAACTGTTGTTTACAGATAAAATCAGCGGCGCCAAGTCGCATAGCCTCGATATCCAGATCGTAGCAGTCATCGTTGCTTAAAAAGATAATAGGCGGCAGAAAATCAGGTTCTGCCTTGAATGCCTTAACCAGTTCGGTGGTATTTCGCTTCCCTAAACGACAATCAAACATGTAAATGTCGTGGCAGTTTTGCTGAATTTGGGTAAGGGCTTCATTAAAAGCACTAGCCCAATCCACATGGTAGTTATTTTTAGTGCCGTTTTTAAGCAAATCTCTGGTCAGGATGAAATCGTGTTCATCACCTTCAACTAATAAAATTCGGATAGGGGTCTGATTTTTATAACTCACAGGTTTGTTTTTTAATTAGCGATGACAGCGGGCAATTAGAATGTGTTTTGAGTATAGATCATTTCAAAACCGTTACTATTAGCGCTAATCATTTAGTTGATAAAAAATTGCTCATCAAAAAACACTGCTACAAAGTTTGTGTTGTACTTTGCCTTTAAAAAATAATAGCGGTGCTACACTTATGCCATGTTTCGATATTTATTTATTCACTATGGCAAACTTTATAATCGGGCGACAGCAGATTTTTGATAGGCAGCTGAATATTTACGCCTACGAGCTGCTTTTTAGGGGTGATAATTTTAATCTAAATCATGCCGCAGAAGCTGCACAGGCAACTAATCAAATTATTACCGATGCTATCTTGGAGTTAGGTCTGAACGCAATTGTCGGGCCGAATAAAGCGTTCATTAATTTCACCACTCAGAATTTGTTGGAGAAAACCCCTCTGCTTTTGCCTAAAGACCGAATTGTGATTGAGGTGCTGGAAAGTGTTGAGATTGACACCCGCATCGTTAACAATTTAAGGGAGCTGTCTGGACTGGGTTATATTATTGCACTTGATGATTTTGTTTTTTCCGAAGAGTGGACGCCGTTGGTCGAATTTGCCGATATAATCAAGCTCGATATTATGGAAATGGGGGAAGTTAAAACTCGAGAAATCATTGAGCGGCTTAAGCCGTATCAAGTTAAATTGCTGGCCGAGAAAGTAGAAACGCACGAAGAATACCAATATCTACTTGCATTGGGTTGTGATTATTTTCAAGGATTCTTTTTTAACAAGCCCAATGTTGTTTCTGGTAAACGCTTAGGCGTTAATCAAACTGCCGCTATTCGGCTTATGACTGCTATTAATAACCCCGATGTTGAATTTGAAGAGTTAACTAAACTGATTTCACAAGATGTGAGTCTCAGTTATAAATTGCTGCACTATATAAACTCGGCTTTTTTTTCCATCCCCAAAAAAATTGAATCTATTCAGCAAGCCATTACTTATTTAGGTTTAACAGAAGTCAGGCGCTGGACTAACATTTTAAATATGGCGGCTTTATCTGATAAACCGCAAGCTGTTCTGCAAAATTCTTTAATCCGCGGGAAAATGTGCGAAGAGCTGGCGATGCTGGCGGGTGAAAAAACAGAAAATTACTTTCTGATCGGTATTTTATCCAACTTAGACAGTATTTTAGATTTACCGCTGGATGAAGCTCTCAAACAATTGCCACTATCTTCTGAAATAGCCGAGTCTATTCAGCATCGCACTGGTTTAGGTGGCGAAATATTAACTTGCACGATTAATTACGAACAATGGAATTTAGCTGATATGTCTTTTAGAAATATCGATAGCGTATTAATCGGTGAAGCTTATATTCGCAGTATTAATTGGGCAAGGGATGTGATGAATAGCATAAAATAGCGCGGTTACTTATTTAAACCGTTAAGCTAAGATTATGCAACTAAACACCATCACTAACCAAACCATCGCTTTGGCAGGCATTGCCCAAGCTGCAGCACTGGCTCAACAACTCGCTACCACCGGCACTGCCGACGCAGACGCGTTTGCAGCCAGTATTGCCAGTGTCTTAAAAATCGATTCCGACAGCGTTACCGATATTTATGGTGGATTGGCCGGTTTAAAATTAGGTTTTGAGCATCTTGCAGCGCAACTGACCGGTTACAAGATCACTAATCCGGACCAAGCCCGTTATTCAGCATCACTGGTTTTTCTTGAACATCAACTATCCAAGCAACCGGAACTGCTGAAAACTATTCAGGTCGGTATTATAAAAGCGCAATCACAAAGTGAACACTTTGGCGTGTTGCATGAGAATGTGCTGGCTAATCTTGGCGATATTTACCACAGCACTGTTAGTACTCTGCAACCTAGAATTATGGTCAATGGTGAGCAGGAGTATTTATCCCGGCCTGATATTGTTAATAAAATACGTGCATGTTTGTTAGCAGGTATTCGCTCTGCGCTACTATGGAAGCAATGCGGCGGGGCGCGCTGGAAGTTTTTATTTTATCGAAAGAAAATTCAGACCGAATTACAAAGTTTGCTGAAACAACTTTAAGCAATGACCATGTTACTCGAAGCCGTTGATCTGTTCAGATATTACGGTAAGCAATGTGCAGTCAGCAATGTCAGTTTCACATTGGCGAAAGGGCAAGTGTTAGGGTTTTTGGGCCCCAATGGCGCGGGTAAAACCAGTACCATGCAAATGTTGTCCGGCAATCTTGCGTCCAGTTCCGGTCAAATCAAAATCAATGGTATTGATTTAATAGCCGAGCCAAAAGCGGCAAAAACTCACTTGGGTTATTTGCCCGACACGCCACCACTTTATAAAGAACTTAACGTACTGGAGTTTTTACACTACTGCGCCCGATTACATGGTGTTGCTATAACTTCTATAGCTGCAACTGTTAGGCAAGCGATGGATCGGTGTGGTTTAAACGAGGTTGCACACCGATTGATCGGTAATCTCTCTAAAGGTTTTCAGCAACGCGTTGGTATTGCTCAGGCCATATTACATAATCCGGCGGTGATCATCCTTGATGAGCCGACGGTTGGTTTAGATCCAATTCAAATCAGAGAAATTCGGGCATTAATAAGGGAGCTAGGGCAAGATCATGGTGTTATTCTTTCCACACATATTTTGTCTGAAGTCCAAGAATCTTGCACCGATGTGCAAATTATCCATCAAGGCCAGTTGATATTGAATGAAACCATTCACGGACTTAATCAACAAATGCAAACCGGTATGTTGATAGTAACTACCGCAGTGGTTGCTGATGTTAATGCGCTATTAACTATTCCCGGTGTTACCTCGGTTGAAGCTATCACCGACAAACAGCTAAAAGTACAACACAGTATGAGTGATAATGCCAGCGAACGCATTGCCGAACACATCATCAGTGCAGGTTGGGGGCTGCAAGAGATGGTGCCGGTCAAACGTTCCATCGAAGATATTTTTATTGCTATAACTCAAGCGCAGCAACACCACGATTTATGAAGTTGATTTTAACAATTGCTAGCCGAGAGTTTAAGTCATTGTTTCTTTCGCCGTTAGCCTGGACATTTCTGGCTGTATTGCAATTCCTGCTGGCGTATTTGTTTTTATCGCAGGTAGAAACCTTTACCGCTCTGCAAACAAAGTTGGCGACGATTGAAAATGCACCCGGCCTGACGGATATTGTTGTGCCGCCATTATTTGGTAACGCTGGAATTATTTTATTACTGGTCACACCTTTACTGACTATGCGTATCATTTGTGAAGAGCGCCGTAACAAAACTCTGACCTTGTTGTTTTCTGCGCCTATTTCCAATACGGAAATTATTCTGGGCAAATATTTAGGCTTATTGGGATTGCTTTGGTTGGTGGTCGCGATGATTACATTAATGCCATTATCATTATTGATGGGTGGGGGATTGGATTTCGGCAAATTATTTTCCAACTCCCTGGCATTATGGCTTCTGGTTACCGCATTTACTGCGGCCGGGTTATATATGTCTTGTTTGGCGACTCATCCGGCAGTAGCTGCCATGAGCACATTCGGCCTGCTATTACTGTTGTGGATTTTAGACTGGTCCAGTAATTTGCGAGATCAGCGTAGTGAACTGTTTGAATATCTATCCGTTTTAAGGCATTTTCAAAACATCCAAAGTGGCCTCATTAGCTCAGCCGATGTTTGCTATTTCCTGCTGTTCATTGTCTGTTTTGTGTTGCTTAGTATTCGCCGGTTAGATAGCGACCGGTTGCAAAAATGAACTTAATCCAGCGCTTAAAAAACCGATTATTCACTTTTGCTTTGCTATGCGCCATCGCTTTGTTCGCATGGGGTTCTAACCGTTATTCTGTTCAAGCAGACATTACCGCCAATACCGCAAATACTTTATCGGAGGCCTCAATAAAAATATTGGAGACTCTTCCAGGTACCGTAAAAATCAGTGCCTTTATTAAAAAAGGCCTGCCCATAAGAACACAGATTGCGCAGTTAGTTGACCGCTATAAGCGCTATAAACCCGATTTAATCTTTACTTTTATCGATCCTGATTTGCACCCGGAACAAACTAAAGAACTCAACATCGGCGCGGAAGGCATTATTCTGGTTGAATACCAGGAACGCATAGAAAAGCTAAAATTGATCGATGAGTTCTCGTTGACTAATGCGCTTTTGCAGCTGGCCAATGCTAAAGAGCGATGGGTTACTTTTTTAAGTGGCCACGGTGAACGTGCTCCAGATGGTCAAGCTAATTTTGATTATGGTCAGTTCGGCAAAGAATTGGCTCGTCGCAAAATCCAAGCCCAAACTGTTAATCTGACTACGATTCCGGCAATTCCGGATAATTCCGCTCTGTTGGTTATTAGCTCGCCCGCTGTTCCGTTCCTTGATGGAGAGTTGACTATCATCAAGCAGTATATTGAACGCGGCGGTAATCTAATGCTACTTACCGATCCGGATGACAAATATCTCGGTGCTTTGGAACAAGCGCTAGGCATTCAACGCCTGCCTGGCACAATCATTGATAACAGCGCTAAATTTTACGGTATCAAAGACCTTAGCTTCGTGCTGTCTAATGCGTACAGTCAACATCCGATTACTCAAGGTTTTCAGACCATTACGCTTTACCCTGTAACCGCAGCCCTGACAATTAACCAGAATACCGTCTTCCAAGCTCAGGCTTTGCTGAATAGTACCAGCGAATCACGCACGGAAACCGATTCGATAGCTGGAGAAATCAGCTTCAACCCTGAGCGTAATGAAAAGCAGGGCCCGCTGACGTTTGCTTACGCATTAACCCATAAGACGGTTGCGAATTCTGAACAACGAGTGGTGGTGGTTGGCGATGGAGATTTTCTCTCTAATGCCTATATCGGCAATGTCGGCAATCTCGATATAGGCTTACACATAATCAGTTGGCTAATTCATGATGACCATTTTATCAAAATACCCGCCAAAACTGCGACTGACAAAAGTTTGCAACTCAGTCAACTGACTGTTGCTGTCATCGGCTTCGGATATTTAATTGTTATACCAATAGTTTTGCTGGGTAGCGGTCTTTTTATCTGGCGAAAACGCAAACGGTATTAACGGTGACATTCCCTCGATGAACCGCCAGATGCTTAAAGAACATCGTCGCGTAATTACGACATACTTATAGTATCTCGATAATTTGAAGGAAGAGGTTAATGAACTCATGGCATCGCGACAAGTTTTAATGAATCAAGCTTGATAAGCGAAGATTTTCAGAGTTGATTACAGTACGTCATTAAAAGTTAGCTTTACGGCATTCTGCCTTAATCGTCTTAACTGCCTGTTTCATTTGGCTGATCTAGTTGTCAACAGACTCTGGTTTCTAATTTTTATTTTTAATTAATTTCAAACTCAGAACGATCATGTCCGGTATTTATTAAGTCCTGCATCCATCTTGGCATAACGCCTCGACCTGTCCATGTTTTATCTGGGTCGTGGGGGTGACGGTATTTGACCGCAACTTTAATGCCTTTGCGCAAAGATTTCCTGTCGTTCTCGTAAATTTCCACATTGACATCAATAGACGCAGCTAAATCCTTTATTTGGGCTATAACCTCTCTGCGTTTATTAGCCTGTTTATTTTTTAATGCTTTTTCTGCATTTTCAATAACAGCTTGTAATTCTTGTTCTGAGAGTTCTTGATAATCAGTCATATTCACACCTTAATAAGTAAAAATTAGTTTAAGCATAGCATTAATTATCAATATGAAAAGTCAGAGATTAGAATCTAGTTATAATCTATTTAGCTAAGTTGGTAATAGCGTTAACATTAACAATAGTTTTTGGTCCTAAAATAAAAGCCAAAACAGTAAATCTTAATATCGATCGACTCTCATGCCTTGGGTAAATTCACTCGCTACATATTATTTTATATAGAAATAGTTGCAATATTATGTATTAATGACGGACGCGTCTTTTTTTAGCATGACGTTTCTTTTTAATAATCGGCTTTTGCTTTTTAGCACTCTTAGATTTGATAATCCTGGTCTTATCTAATGAGTGTGAACTAGTTTTCTTTTTAAGCGTTGGTTTATTTTCAGTCTTTTTGGCTATCAGGATATTTTTATTTATAACCGGATTTACTGACTTGATTTCCGGCGATACTACTTTGTTTTCAGCAGGGGTAACAATAGGATTCTGAGCGGCAGTATTAACCGTAGGATTAGTTATTTTTTCAACAGCAAGGCTCTTAGGCTCGGTTCGAAAACTAAAATATAATAATAAAGCCAAGCTAGTGAGTGCCAAGATGGCTGCCATCGCAATTCTTTTAACATTCCATTGGGTAATAACTTTGGGAACGAAAATATCGTCTTCAGATTTTTGTCCAGAAGTAGGGTATTTCACTTTAATGGTTAAGTTGCTTTTGTTTTTCATCATGGGATTCAACTATACTTAGGTTAGAGGTTTACCATTGTTTTGTGGTTAGATAGTGGTATTTTAGTCAGGCAACGCCTTTCATCCTGATAATATACCACTTTGATATAGACATAAGATAAAACCCCTTTGCCAAAATCGGACATCCCTCATGAGTAAGCTCATCAAACTTTTTCAAGACTCTTCCAGTTTTTATGGAAGCAATGCCAGCTTTGTTGAAAATTTATATGAACAATTTCTGGAAGATCCCGATTCTGTGGAGTCCAGTTGGCGGCAACAATTTAGAGAGATCCATAACAATTCAGATTACGAAGTGCCTCATAGCCCGGTGATAGAGCGTTTCGCTGAGCTGGCACTAAAGTCCCAAGGTCGATTGGCTCAGTTACAGGGTTTCACGGAAGAAAGCGTTAAAAAGCAATCAGCGGTTGCAAGGCTAATTAATCATTACCGGGTGCGCGGACATCAAATCGCTAACAATAATCCACTGGGTAAGACTTCGCCGCCGCCTGCGGATATGGATCCAGCATATTACGGTCTATCTGAGCCAGACATGGATACTTTGTTTGATACTGGCGCACTTCATGGTAATGATCGCTTACCGTTGCGAGAGATTATTGCCCGCCTTAAAGAAATTTACTGCGGCAGTATCGGTTCGGAGTATATGCATATTGTCGATACCCAAATTCGGCGTTGGGTTATTCATCGACTGGAAACTTATAAAGCAGATTTAGGGTTGGAGCACGATACAAAACGTTGGATTCTGAAACAATTAACCGCTGCCGAAGGCATTGAAACCCATCTGCATAATCGATTTGTTGGCCAGAAACGGTTTTCGCTGGAAGGTGGCGAATCATTAATACCCATCCTGGACGAATTAGTGCAAAGCTCTGCGGCCAAGGGTGTAAACGAAATCGTTATTGGCATGGCCCATCGGGGACGCTTAAATGTTCTGGTTAATATTCTTGGCAAAAGCCCTGCCAGTCTATTTAGTGACTTCGCAGGTACTTCGGCGCTATCGCCTGGCGTTAGCTCAGGAGATGTCAAGTATCACATGGGTTTTTCGTCTGACATTAGTACCCCCACCAGACCCATTCATTTAACCTTAGCGTTTAATCCCTCGCATTTAGAGATCATTAATCCGGTTGTAGAAGGATCGGTAAGAGCGAGGCAAGATCGGTCAGGGCCAGAGGGCAGAGATACTGTAATTCCGGTATTGATACATGGTGACGCAGCTTTCTCCGGACAGGGCATTGTCATGGAGACGTTAAACATGTCACAAACTCGCGCTTTTTCGACAGGCGGGACTGTGCATATTGTCATTAACAACCAAATTGGTTTTACCACCAGTAATCCCTTGGATGCCCGCTCTACACTGTATTGCACTGATGTAGCTAGTTTGCTTCAGGCCCCGGTTTTTCACGTTAATGGCGACGATCCGGAGGCAGTCATTTTTGTGACTAAATTAGCACTCGATTTTCGTATGACATTCAATAAAGATGTGGTGATTGATCTAATCTGCTATCGACGATTAGGCCATAATGAAGCGGATGAGCCAGCCACAACGCAGCCAATCATGTATAAAAAAATCCGCAAGCGTAAAACTACGCGCAAAATTTATGCGGAAAAATTGATTGATGAAGGCGTCATTTCCGCAGAACAGTCAGCACAGATGGAACAGGATTATCAGAACATTTTAGAAGCTGGTGAAGTTGTATCTAGACCGCTAGCTACTGATGGGAATTACACCTACGGCGAACAATGGAACCAGTTTTTACATAAAAATTGGGAGCATCCTGCCAACACTGCGATTTCGATGGATCGTTTACGTTACTGCAACGATCGTATGCAGCGATTGCCGGCGGGTTTTGAATTGCATCCGCGCGTTGCCAAGGTAATGGAAAATCGACGTAAAATGGCGGCTGGCGCCATGCCCCTGGATTGGGGGTTTGCCGAAAATATGGCTTACGCCAGCTTGCTTATGGAAAAATACGATGTGCGCTTGACAGGCCAGGATGTTGGAAGAGGCACGTTTGTCCACCGCCATGCGGTTTTACACAATCAAATAAACAACAAAACTTATGTTCCGCTAAAGCATCTTGATAAAGACCAAGGACGAGCTCAGATTTACGATTCCTTACTTTCTGAAGCCGGTGTACTGGGCTTTGAATATGGTTATAGTACTACCATGCCCAATACATTAACGATTTGGGAAGCGCAGTTTGGTGATTTTGCGAATGGTGCTCAAGTTGTTATCGATCAATTTATCAGTTCAGGGGAGAATAAATGGGGGCGTTTGTGCGGACTAGTGATGCTGCTTCCGCACGGATTTGAAGGACAGGGGCCAGAGCATTCTTCGGCCCGATTAGAGCGATATCTGCAGTTGTGCGCTGAACACAATATACAGGTTTGTAATCCGACTACGCCCGCACAAATATTCCATTTATTGCGTAGGCAAATGCTGCGTCCTTATCGTAAGCCACTAATTGTTATGAGTCCAAAAAGCCTGCTTCGGCACAAATTGGCTGTTTCTACGCTGGAAGAACTCACTACCGGCCATTTCCAACCGCTAATTCCTGAGCAAGATGAGATTAACCCCCAGCAAGTAAAACGGGTTATTTTATGTGCGGGTAAGGTCTATTATGACCTTTTGGAAAGTCGCCGACTGGATGAATTGAAACATGTCGCCATTATCCGTCTGGAACAACTTTATCCTTTCCCCGATGAATTATTCAAGAAGGAAATAGCAAGATATCCACATCTGGAGGAGTTGGTGTGGTGTCAGGAAGAACCGCAAAATCAAGGCGCATGGTATCAAACCCGGCACCATCTGGTAGATAAGCTTGCCTATAATATACGTGTATCATATAGCGGCAGGGATGCTTCTGCCGCGCCCGCTGTCGGCAATTTCCGCGTCCATATTGAACAACAAAAAGCCGTAGTTCATTCGGCTTTGTACGGTAACCATTCAGGAAAATAACATGAGTATTGAAGTTTTAGTTCCAAACCTGCCAGAGTCTGTTTCTGATGCCACCTTGATCAGCTGGCTTAAGCAACCGGGTGACAGCGTTGCCAAAAATGAGCATTTAGTTGACCTGGAAACCGATAAAGTGGTGCTCGAAGTTGTTGCTCAGGAAGCCGGGGTGCTCAGTAAAATACTCAAAGATAACGGTGCTATCGTTGTTAGTGGAGAGGCGTTAGCAGTGTTAGAACAACAGACTGTGCAAAACTCGGTCTCTCTCAAGCCGGAGGAGCCGGCTGAAATTGATCACGAACATGCAGATACACCGCTCAGTCCATCGGTCCGTCGTATCATTCATGAGCATGGCTTGGATCCAGCCGTTATCAAAGGAACCGGCAAAGATGGTCGTCTGACGAAAAGCGATGTGTTGGAACACCTTAATCAGCAAGCCTTGCAAGAAGCGCAAATCATCCCGGTAGTTAACAGGACCCAACCGGAAGCCCTTAAGGAGCCTAAGGAGGTCGAAGAGACTATTAGGACGCCTGTTTCTAACTTACGGCCCGAGCAACGGGTGCCGATGACGCGATTACGCGCTAAGGTTGCCGAGCGCTTATTGCAAGCGCAACAAAATGCGGCCATGTTGACTACATTCAATGAAGTCAACATGCAGTACGTCATTGATCTGCGCAATCAATACAAAGCCCGGTTTGAGCAAAAGCATAATGTAAAGCTAGGTTTTATGTCGTTTTTTGTTAAAGCCTCTATCGAGGCACTTAAACGATTTCCAGCCATTAACGCATCAATTGATGATAACGATATTATCTACCACGGCTACTATGATATTGGCATTGCTGTCAGTACCGAACGAGGCTTAATCGTGCCGGTGCTACGCGATGCAGATCAACTTGATTTTGCTGGCATTGAACAAAGTATTGTCGATTTCGGCGCCAAAACTCGCGCCGGCACGTTAAGCTACGATGACTTGAAGGGCGGAACATTCACCATTACAAACGGTGGTATTTTTGGTTCCATGCTATCAACGCCAATACTCAATCCCCCGCAATGTGCGATTTTAGGCATGCATGCTATTAAAGAAAGGCCTGTGGTAGAAAACGGTCAAGTCGTGATTAGACCAATCATGTATTTGGCATTATCGTACGATCACCGGTTGGTTGATGGTCGGGAGGCCGTACAATTTTTAGTCACTATCAAAGAATGCTTGGAATCGCCCGCTCACTTACTACTGAATATTTAATGCCATGCCTACTATGCAGAATTACGATGTTGTTGTTATCGGGGCAGGACCTGCGGGATATATCAGTGCTATTCGTAGCGCCCAGCTCGGCCTAAAAACTGCGTGTATCGATAATTGGTGTGATGTGAATGGTCGATCGAATCCGGGTGGTGCCTATCTAAATGCCGGATGTGTCGCCTCCATGACCTTACTGGAGTCGGCAAAGGCTTATCATTCTCTAAAAAATGAAACTCAGCAACACGGCATTAAAGCAGAAGCAGTATCAATCGACATTAAGCAGATGATGCAACGTAAAGATCGGATTGTTTCCGAACTTAGTCATAAAATTGCTGATTTATTTAAAGCGCACGGCATAAGACATATTCATGCTAAGGCAAAATTGGTCAATGCAAAATTGCTAGAAATTTTTCCTGTCGATCAAACGGCCAGCTCATTTCTAGAAGCGGAAAATATTATTCTGGCAACCGGATCATCACCCGTAGAGCTAAGTTGTGCGCCCATCGACAACGACTTGATTATCGATACCAGCGCCGCACTCAATTTGGCTGAAATGCCCAAACGTCTGGCGTTTATCGGTGCCGGAATTAAGGGACTGGAAATCGCCAGCATATGGAATAGGCTGGGTGCAGAAACCATCCTGCTGGAGGCACAGGAGACTTTTTTAAGCTTACCCGACCAGCTAATTGCCCGTGAAGCCTATCGCATCTTTACAGAACAGGGTTTAAAGCTACACCTGGGTGCGCGGGTTATTTCCACCAAAAAAGCCAATAAAAAAGTTACCTTAGAGTTTCAAGACCATGAAGGCACTCATACACTAACGGTTGATAAACTGGTAGTCGCCTCCGGTCGCAAGCCTAATTCAGAGAATCTCGCCGCCCCGGAAGCCAATTTATTGCTTGATGAAAATGGTTACGTGCATGTTGACGAAAACTGTCGTACCAACTTGCCGGGAGTTTATGCGGTCGGCGACTTGACCCTACTTGGGCCTATGCTAGCTCATAAAGGCATTGAAGAAGGTGTTTTTGTAGCCGAACAAATCGCCGGATTACACTCGCCGATCAACTACCACTTGCTCCCCAGCGTTATATACACCGATCCCGAAATCGCTTGGGTGGGGCAAACTGAACAAACATTAAGAAGTTTAGGTGAATCAATTAAAATCGGTATCTTTCCTTTTTCTGCATCAGCTAGAGCGCACACTTTAGACGACAAGGAAGGCATGATTAAAATCATTGCTGACGCTCACAATGACACCATCCTTGGCGTTCATATCATCGGCGCACACGCCTCAGAATTGATTGCAGAAGCAGTATTAGCCATGGAGTTTTCTGCCAGCAGTGAAGATCTGGCAAGAACCATACACGCGCATCCTACCTTATCAGAAGCGATGCATGAAGCCGCATTGGCCCTTAAAGGTAGTGCATTACATTTGCCGTGAATATTGTCGATCGTATAGATCTATTTTCTTGGCCTTGTTTTTTTTGTGCCGATTCCACTACCCCTGTTCTGCTCCCGGCTTAACAGATCTTAATTTTTACATAGTTATTTCGTAATTAATCTAAATTATCCGTTACCGCCCCTTTAGAAGCCGAACTCACCAATTTGGCATATTTTGCCAATACGCCACGGGTATATCGTGGCGTAGGCTGTTTCCAGCTTGACAAGCGATGAGCGATTTCTCCTGCTTCTACATGTAAGGTTAACTGCTTGGTTTCGGCATCAATAGTGATTTGATCACCGTCTTGGACAATGGCTAACGCGCCACCGACGTGGGCTTCCGGAGTAATGTGGCCGACCACGAAACCATGGGTGCCGCCAGAGAAACGACCGTCGGTGATCAAAGCCACTTCTTTGCCTAAGCCTTTACCCATCACCGCTGAAGTCGGAGACAACATTTCGCGCATGCCGGGGCCACCTTTGGGGCCTTCGTAGCGGATCACGATGACATCGCCTTTGACGATGTTGCCGTTCAGAATGGCTTGCAGGGCTTGTTCTTCGGCATCAAATACTTTGGCGGTACCGGTAAATACCAAGCCTTCTTTGCCGGTGATTTTGGCAACCGCACCTTCGGTTGCCAGGTTGCCGTATAAAATGCTTAAGTGACTGTCTTTTTTAATCGGATTGCTGAGCGGACGAATAATGTCCTGGCCTTCGATATACGGTTTAACGTCGGCCAGATTTTCCGCCAAGGTAAGGCCGGTTACGGTTAGGCAGTCGCCGTGCAATAAGCCGATATTCAATAATTCTTTCATCAGCGGTTGAATACCGCCGATTTCCACCAGCTCAGCCATGGAATATTGGCCGCTAGGCTTAAGGTCGGCGAGCATGGGCACTTTTTCGCCGATGCGAGTGAAGTCGTCCAGAGTTAAATCTACACCGGTCGCGTTAGCCATAGCCAGCAAATGCAGGACCGCATTGGTGGAACCGCCCAAGGCGATGACCACCGTTATAGCATTTTCAAACGCGGCTTTACTCATGATGTCGCGCGGTTTGATGTTGTTTTTTAATAATTCCAGTACCGCAGCGCCGGCGCGTTCACAGTCCAGGCGTTTGTCGTCGGAAATCGCGGTTTGCGCAGAGCTGTTTGGTAAACTCATGCCCAAGGCTTCGATGGCGGAAGCCATGGTGTTGGCGGTATACATGCCGCCGCAAGAGCCTGCGCCCGGAATGGCTTTGGCTTCAATGGCTGCGAGTTCCGCGTCGTCGATTTTATTGTTGGCTCTAGCACCTACTGCTTCAAATACGGACACCACGTCCAGTTTTTTGTTGTTGTGGCAGCCGGATAAAATCGTGCCGCCATACACAAAAATGGCCGGGCGATTTAAGCGGGCAATGGCAATCAAACAGCCGGGCATGTTTTTGTCGCAGCCGCCGATGGCGACAATACCGTCAAAGCCTTGGCAGCCGACCACGGTTTCAATGGAATCGGCAATCACTTCGCGGGACACCAGCGAGTATTTCATGCCTTCGGTGCCCATGGATATACCGTCGGAGATAGTAATGGTGTTGAAGATGACTGCTTTACCGTTGGCCTTATTTACACCGACGGCGGCATCGTCAGCCAGCTTATTGATGTGCATATTGCACGGCGTGACCATGCTCCAGGTGGAAGCGATGCCGATTTGCGGTTTTTTAAAGTCTTCGTTGCTAAAGCCTACTGCGTGCAACATGGCACGGCTAGGCGCGCGTTCCATGCCATCTACAACTTGTGAGGAAAAGGTGCGGGTGTTGTTGTCACCTGAGTTAGCCATGTAAAATTGTCCGAAAGTTAAGTGATGAAAAGAAAGTAATTATTTAGCAAGCGAGACGATAAAGATGAAAAGTTGAACTTGTTTAGTCGCTGCATCTTGGGTCTTTGATCTTGCAAAAATAAATCTGCTAGGATTTTAAAACGTTGCAGACTAACATTTATTGAATAGTTGCAAAACGTGAAGATATTTTTAAACCGTTTCTGTAAATACCGGTAGGCGGTGTTTTCGAATGCTTAAAAGGTATCCCAACTGCTGTTTTTTCTGCCCAAGCTGAGTTTTGGTAATAGAAAACCCAGCAATACACTAACTAAAGTTAATATACCGCCGTATAAAAACCAGTCCTGGTTAGAGCTATCTTTCATAGACTGGTTTTCAAGCTTGAGTTTTTCCAACTCCCGTTCAGTATTTACTACGCGCTCTTGTAGTTCGTCTCGCTGTTCTTTCAACTGAATAACATTTGCCGAACTCTGTTTTATTTCAATAAGTTCACGATTCAATTGATCCCGTTCGTCTGTTAATGATTGCTCAAGAGGAGTGTCTGGAGTCAGAGTTTCCTTTAACTTGTTTAATTCCTCATTGAGTTTGTCATTATCTGCTTGTAACGCGCTCAAATTTTTATTGGCTACTTCCAACTGTGAGCGACTAGCAGGCTCATCCATGGTGTTGCGAGTAGGCATGTAACCGACTGTGCCATTATCTGTGCGTAAATAGGAGAATCCGCTGGCTTTATTTTCTTTTATAACTGTTAGCGGTGTCCCGGATGGTAATGTCTTGATGATTTTACTTTGGTTATCTTCTTCGCTTCTTAAAGCCAGACTTAGCTTATCAGTCACATAGACTGTTTTAGCGTGAGCGGAAGCAAAAGACAGCAAAAGAATAAAAAAAGCGCTGATGAGTTTTTTCACATAAATCTCTAAAGTTAATCTTCTAATGGCGTCAATGGTAACGCTATTTTTTGCACAAGAGAAATTCAAGCAAGGCTTTTTGTGCATGTAAGCGATTTTCGGCTTCATCGAAAACAACGCTTTGTTCACCATCGATGATTTCAGCTGTTACTTCTTCACCGCGGTGAGCGGGTAGACAGTGCATAAACAAAGCATCGTTGTGAGCAACTTCCATAGTTTCAGCACTCACCTGATAATTTTTAAAAGCCGCTTCCCGTTGCTTTTGCTCCTCTTCCTGCCCCATGCTGGCCCACACATCAGTAACGCACAAATCCGAGTTTTTTGCTGCTTCCAACGGGGTGCTAAAAAACTTAATACGGTTACCCGCAGCTGTTACGATAGCCGAGTCCGGTTGATAACCCTCAGGTGCCGCAATGTGCAAGTTAAAATCTAGCACGGTTGCTGCATCGATATAGGAATGACACATATTGTTGCCATCACCTATCCATGTAACAGTTTTGCCTTTAATGTCACCGCGATATTCAAAATAAGTCTGCATATCAGCCAATAATTGGCAAGGATGTTGTAAATCCGTTAAACCATTGATCACAGGTACTCTAGAATACTTGGCAAATGTGGTGACGGTTTCATGATGGTTTGTTCTAAGCATAATGCCGTCTACCATGCTAGATATCACTTTTGCACTGTCTTGCAAAGGTTCGCCTCTGCCTAGCTGCGTATCTCTGGGAGAAAGAAATAGGGCGCTACCGCCAAAATGACTCATGCCAGCTTCAAAAGAAATACGGGTGCGAGTCGATGATTTTTCAAAAACCATCGCTAATACTTGGCCTTTCAGTGGTTGATAATTTGGATCGCGGTGGTTTTTTAGTTCAATCGCTCTACTGATTAAACGACGGAATTCATCGCCGGTTAAATCCAATAGAGTAATAAAATGTCTGGGATTCATACTAGGATAGTTAGTTTAAGATAGCGGGAATTCTTGAATAATAGACGACAATGTATTGATAAGAAATGTAATTTGCTCGTTATTAATAATTAACGGCGGTAATAAGCGAATTGTCTTTTCATCAGTAACATTAATTAGTAAGCCGTGGGCCAAAGCAATTTTAACCAGTTCGGCACAAGGGCGATCTAATTCAATACCTATCATTAAGCCTTTATGGCGAATATTTACAACATGCCCATGACTACTTAAGCGTTCGCTAAAACCTGCACAGATAAGTTGACCTTTAGCTTCGACTTGGTCAATCAGATTTTCTTCGTCTAAAGTTGATAGTACGGCTAGCGCTGCGCTACAGGCTAACGGGTTTCCTCCAAAAGTGGAACCATGATTGCCCGCAGTCAATAATGCAGCAGCTTTGCCTTTAGCCAGGCAAGCACCGATAGGTACACCATTGCCCAGTGCTTTTGCTAACGTACAAACATCAGGGGTAATGTCATTGTGTTGAAAGGCCAGAAACTTTCCGGTACGCCCGATGCCGGTCTGGATTTCATCCAGCATCATTAGTAAATTGTGCTGGTCGCACAGTTTACGAATGTTGTTTAAATAATCAGCAGCAGGAATGTTAACGCCGCCTTCGCCTTGAACGGGTTCAACCAAGATAGCAACGATATTTTTATTATTATCTATTGCCTCTTTAATTGCTTGCACGTTGTTATAGGGTACGCGTACAAAGCCTTCAACTAAAGGCGCAAAGCCCTGTTGTACTTTGGAGTTACCCGTGGCGCTTAAAGTAGCCATGGTGCGGCCATGAAAACTTTTTTCCATGACGATAATGCTAGGATAATCTACACCGAGTTCGTGACCATATTTCCGTGCGAGCTTAATAGCTGCTTCGTTAGCTTCTGCACCCGAGTTACTAAAAAAAACGTTTTTCATCCCGCTTTTTTCAATTAGCTTATCCGCCAGTTGCTCCTGATTAGCAATGCCATAAAGATTAGAGGTGTGTAATAAAGTCTGGCTTTGTTTACAGATGGCTTTATGTAGCGCTGGGTGTGCATGCCCTAGGTTGCAAACCGCTACACCGGATAGTGCATCCAGATACTTTTTATTATTTACATCCCACAACCAAGCGCCTTCGCCGCGTTCAAAAGTGACGGGTAGGCGAGCATAAGTGGGCATAATGTGGCTGGTCATCGGTCTTGCCTGCAAATATAAAATCGGTAGTTTACTACCCGTCAGAAAAATGCGCGATTATAGGTTTCAATCGAGCCACTAGCAAGCAAGGCGACATTAAGATTTACTTTGCAATTGCCGTAAAGTTGATATTATTACTGGGTTTTTAGCAATTTTTGGATTGATACGGTTATGAATGTTATAGAAAGAATTAAAGATCAGCTCGAAAGTAATCCTGTTATTTTGTATATGAAGGGTACGCCTGATTTTCCGCAGTGCGGTTTTTCAGGGCAGACAGTGCAAGTTTTAGATGCTTGTCATGCAAAATACACCTATGTAAATGTTTTTGAAGATCTTGAAGTCCGGGAGGCGCTGAAAGAATATTCAAACTGGCCGACTTACCCGCAACTGTACATTGGCGGCGAATTAATTGGCGGTTGCGATATTGTTGTCGATTTGTACAAAAAAGGTGAATTACCTAAGCTGTTGGCGGCAGTTGATGGTTTAGAGGGTTAGTCGCGGTTTTACTTAACTTCAGGATAGCGCTTAGTTATCCTGTGTTAATCATGAGTTAGGTGATTCAAATTGTCTCCAGCGGTTATAAATAAGGCAAAATATTTCTGCAGTCTTTTCTGCATCATAAAGCGCTGAATGCGCTTTATCGTTATCCCATTCTAAGCCGGCTGCCTGCGCAATTTTTGCCAGTACCGTCTGTTGATATGCCAAACCACCTAAGGTTGCGGTATCAAATGTACTAAATGGGTGAAAAGGACTACGTTTTATTTGAGTGCGGTGAATGGCGGCATTTAAAAAACCTATATCAAACGCGGGATTGTGGCCAACTAGAATGGCGCGGGTACAATTGTTGCGTTTTACCGCATCTCTGATAGGCTTAAACAAGGTGTGCAAAGCTTCTTGTTCCTCAACAGCCATACGAAAAGGATGATGTGGATCGATACCGTTAAACTTGAGCGCAGCCTCATCCAGCTCAGCGTTTTTAAAAGGAATGACGTGAGTGGAGTAGCGCTCAGTAATGGCCAAATCACAGACTTGATTAAGCTCCACTATCACAGCGGCAATTTCCAGGACGGCATTTTTTTTAGGGTTGAAGCCAGCAGTTTCTATATCAACAACAACGGGAAGGTAGCCTCTAAATCGTTTATCTAAAGGGAATTCAGGTGTACCCATGGTTTGTAAAAATTGTTTGATATTAGGAATAAATCACCGTATAGCTCGGTGAAATTAGCAAATGTTTATGTTATGTTACGCGATTGTTATGTGAATTGAAAAATTAAAGCGACTGAGAGGCTCATGAAATGCAACAGAGGAAACTAATCAGATATTTTGGAAGTTTTGCCCTATCTGCCATGCTGGCCGGTTGTGCATCCACCAGCAAGGATCAGCGCGATCCTCTGGAGGGCTGGAATAGAGGAATGCTGTCTTTTAATGATAAGCTCGACAAATATGCGATTAAGCCTGTTGCGCAAGGCTACAATTGGGTTATGCCCGGCTTCGCCGATAAGGGGGTAACTAATTTTTTCAGTAACATCAATGATATTGGTGTAACCATCAATGATTTGCTGCAATTTAAAATTGCTCAAACAGGTATGGATGGCTCCCGGTTTATTATCAACACGATTGCTGGTATTGGTGGCCTGGTCGATGTGGCATCGATGATTGATTTACCAAAGCATAAAGAAGACTTCGATCAAACCATGGGCGTATGGGGTATTCCTTCAGGGCCGTACATTGTGCTTCCATTATTAGGGTCTAGTTCAGTTCGAGGTATCGGCGGATTAATTGGCGATGCCGCAATGAATCCGATTACTTATACCGGCTTTGGCGTGTATCCAGGTATTAGCAGTGGCTCAATTGGAACCGCGATTAGCAGCGGACTTTTTGCTCTAAGAATTATTGATTATCGTTCGGATAATTTAAGCACTGGGAAAATTGCTGATGAAGCAGCAACTGATCGGTATGACTTTTATAAAAATGCCTATTTTCAGCAACGTGAGAACTTGATCAATGATGGTCACACCTCTGAAGGTGATGACGCCATTGATATCGACAAAGAGTTAGATGGTATTCTTAAACCATATTAATCCATAAGGCAATTGTGAGCCGTTAGTTGATTTGACTAACGGCTTTTACGAATTTTATAGTAACCTCCAGCTGAGCTCTTCGTTTGCTCTTAGCGGTGTGATGCTCAAAGCACCTTTACCATAATGATCGGGCACTTTCCACGAGACCTTTTCTAAGGTAACGGTGCTGGTATTTCTGAGAAGGCCATAAAAATCCGCACCATAAAAACTGGCAAAGCCTTCCAGCTTATCCAGTGCTTGAGCTTTTTCAAAAGCTTCTGCGTAGAGTTCCAGCGCAGCATAAGCACTATAGCAGCCAGCGCAACCGCACGCTGTCTCTTTTAGTGAGATAATGTGCGGTGCGCTATCCGTACCTAAAAAGAATTTAGGGTTACCGCTGGTAGCGGCAGCAACTAATGCTTGACGATGTTGCTCGCGTTTTATAACGGGCAGACAATAGTAGTGTGGGCGTATGCCCCCGGCTAAAATAGCGTTGCGATTAAATAATAAATGCTGTGGTGTAATAGTGGCGGCAATGTTACTGGGTGCCGACTGGACAAAATCCAAGGCTTCGGAAGTTGTGACATGTTCCAACACAATTCGTAATGCTGGAAATTGCCGAGTTATAGAAGCTAAGACTGTTTCGATAAATACCCGTTCCCGATCAAAAATATCGCAGTTTTCATCGACAACCTCTCCGTGAATCAACAGTGGCAAATTGTGCTTTTCCAGCGCTGCCAATATAGGATAAATACTTTTAATATCGGCAACACCAGTATCAGAGTTGGTAGTCGCACCAGCGGGGTACAATTTGAAGGCATAGATATGCTCGGAGTCTGCGGCCATTGCAACGTCATCAACGCTGGTTGTGGCTGTCAAATAAAGCGTCATGAGCGGGGTGAATGATAAGCCTTCAGGTATGGCCTGCAAAATTTCTTCTCTATAGGCCAGCGCTTGCTCCACTTTAGCAACCGGCGGTTTTAAGTTGGGCATAATGATGGCACGGGCAAATTGCTTAGCTGTATGGGGTAAAACAGTTTTTAAAAGATCGCCATTTCTGACGTGTAAGTGCAAGTCATCAGGGCGGGTAATGGTTATTGTTTTCATGGATGGCGGATTGTCTGTAAAATAGCCGGTTATTTTATAGTAAGTGCCTTGAAATCCTAAACACCGTACTTATTCTTGTTATTTTTGTTAGCGGAGCCATCAATGCCAATTTACGAATATCAATGTCAATCTTGTGGACATGAGCTGGAAGCACTGCAAAAACTCAGCGATCAGCCTTTAGTGATTTGTCCTGCATGCAATAAAACAGAGTTAATGAAAAAAATATCGGCCGCCGGTTTTCGCTTAAAAGGAACGGGTTGGTATGAGACCGACTTTAAAGGCGGCAGCAAAAAGAATGTAGCGGGAGAAACGGGTACTGCCACGTCTAAAAATACTGCGATACCATCCCCCACAACTGGAAGCTGTTCAGGCGGTGGATGCAAAAACCACCAGCACTAACCGTAATCAATTTTAAGAATATCATAAACAATTTTTTTACCTTAGCAGAGAAACAATATGCGTACCCACAAGTGCGGAGAGTTAAACAAACAACAGTTAGGAGCAACCGTTGCCATCTGCGGTTGGGTACACAGACGCCGAGATCATGGTGGCGTCATATTTATTGACTTAAGAGATCGCGCCGGTTTAGTGCAGGTTGTGGTTGACCCGGATGTGGCTGAAACTTTTGCCACAGCCGAAAGTGTACGTAGTGAGTATGTGTTAAAAATCACCGGCATTGTACGTGATCGTCCCGCCGGCACTACTAATGCCAACATGTATTCCGGCGAAATTGAGATTCTGGCTAAAGAAATTGAAGTGTTAAATGAGTCAGAAACGCCGCCGTTTCCAATTGAAAGCGACATCGAAGTCAATGAGGAATTGCGTTTGCGGTATCGCTATATCGATTTGCGTCGTACCGCCATGCAAGAAAAAATGAAAGTACGCCGTGATGTGACCAGGGTATTAAGAAATTTTCTGGATGACAACGAATTTTTCGAAATTGAAACACCTTATCTGACCAAAGCTACTCCCGAGGGCGCTCGCGATTACATTGTGCCAAGCCGTACCCATGAGAACGCATTTTTTGCGCTGCCGCAATCGCCCCAGCTTTACAAACAAATGTTGATGGTTGCAGGGATGGATCGTTACTATCAAGTGGTGCGCTGTTTTCGTGATGAAGATTTGCGTGCCGACCGGCAACCGGAGTTTACTCAGCTGGATATTGAAACTTCATTCATGAATGAAGATGAGATCATGACTGTTAACGAAGAAATGATTCGCCAGTTGTTTGCTAAAGTAATTAATGTGCAATTGGATGCTAAGTTTCCACGCATGAGCTACCAAGAAGCGATGTCCCGATATGGTGTTGATCGCCCGGACCTACGTATTCCGTTGGAATTGGTAGATATTGCTGAAGATATGAAAGCTGTAGATTTCAAAGTATTTTCAGCACCTGCTAATGATCCCAAAGGTCGTGTCGTTGCTTTGCGTGTGCCCAATGGGGGTGAGTTATTAAGTCGTAAAGATATTGAAGACTTAACCAAGTTTGTTAGCATTTATGGTGCCAAAGGCTTAGCTTATATTAAAGTTAATGATCTTGCGGCTGGTATTGAAGGGCTACAATCACCTATTGTCAAGTTTGCCCCTGCTGAAGTATGGGCGAGTGTATTAACTAAAACCGGTGCTCAAACCGGCGATTTAGTGTTCTTTGGCGCTGACAACGCCGACATTGTGAATGAAGCCATAGGCGCGTTACGCGTTAAACTCGGACATGATTTGAATCTATTGCAAGGCGATTGGAAGCCTGTTTGGGTTGTAGACTTCCCCATGTTTGCTTGGGATGAGAAAACTGCTCGATACAGCGCTATCCATCATCCATTTACGGCACCCAGCTGTTCAGTCGAAGAACTGGTTGCTAATCCCGGAACAGCTTTATCCCGTGCCTATGACTTAGTGTTAAACGGCACTGAAGTTGGTGGCGGTTCCATTCGTATTAATCGCACGGCTATGCAACAAACTGTATTTGATATTTTGGGTATTGGGGAAGAAGAGGCCAGAGAAAAATTCGGCTTCTTGTTGGATGCCTTAAAATACGGCGCGCCACCTCACGGTGGTCTAGCGTTCGGTTTGGAT
This sequence comes from Methylococcales bacterium, assembly GCA_965247565.1. Taxonomy (GTDB): domain Bacteria; phylum Pseudomonadota; class Gammaproteobacteria; order Methylococcales; family Methylomonadaceae; genus CBDFHF01. The sequence continues at coordinate 352,918 of CBDFHF010000002.1, forward strand.
CGATTGGTTATGTTAATGACCGGTTCTACTTCGATTCGTGATGTCATTGCCTTCCCCAAAACTCAATCGGCAGCCTGTCCTTTAGTAAGCGCTCCTGCCGTGGTTACGGATGAGCAGTTAAAGGAGTTGGGGATTCGCTTGATTAAGCCTGCTGGAAAAATTAGCGCTTAGTCTGTGTTTGGTACTGTACATATTGAATTTTCCCTATCTCACATGAGTTGGCATAATTCGAAAACGTAGATTAAGGTGGCTAAACTAGTTTTGGCCACCTTGGGCTCTTTTTAAATACGGCATCTGCTTGCTCGCTTTGATCAAACACAGAACTAAAGAGGTTTAGTTCTGTGTTTTCGTAGTGCCTACTGATGCATATGTTTTCTTAATTCTTTAGGCAATGAAAAAACGACTTTTTCTTCGATGCCTTTAATTTCATTCGTAGATACGCCGCCCCAAGCTTTTAACTGGTCTATGACTTGTTGAACCAATATCTCTGGAGCCGATGCGCCAGCGGTAACTCCGACTACGTCAATACCATTAAACCAGGATTGCTGCATATCTTTGGCGGTATCAATCAAATACGATTTTTTGCCGAGTTGCTCTGCAATTTCACGTAAACGATTGGAGTTTGAACTGTTAGGTGAACCTACTACTAATATAATGTCAGCCTCTTTTGCCATATTATGTACGGCATCCTGGCGATTTTGAGTTGCATAGCAAATGTCGTCTTTTTTCTGTTCCTGAATAGAACTGAAGCGAGCTTTTAATGCATCGACCATAATTTTAGTGTCGGTCATTGATAAGGTAGTTTGGGTCACATAAGCTAAGTCATCAGGGTTATTAACTTTTAAATTGGTGACGTCATCGGGTGTTTCTACTAAATAAATACCCCCATTTTTAGTAGCTTTTTCATATTGACCCATGGTGCCCTCTACTTCAGGGTGACCAGCGTGGCCTATTAGGATAACTTCACGATCCTCTTTAGCGTGTTTGGCGACTTGTAAATGCACTTTGGTTACCAGTGGACAGGTGGCGTCAAATACAGTGAGTTCTCGATCCCTGGCTTCCTGCTGAACCTGTTTTGAAACGCCGTGTGCGCTGAATATTAGGTAAGAACCTACGGGCACATCGGTTAAATCTTCTATAAAAATAGCGCCTTTTTCTTTCAGACCATCGACTACCGTGCGGTTATGTACAACTTCATGTCGGACGTAGATCGGTGCACCGAAAGTTTCAATAGCTTGGTCAACAATTTCAATGGCACGGTCTACTCCGGCACAGAATCCACGGGGGTTGGCGAGTACAATTTGCATAATCTTGACTTCTTTAGTTGGTTAATTTTGAATATTCTAGCGCAATAGAGTTTCAGATACGATAATTCCGTCGCTATCAGCGTATAGATAATGGTCTTTTTTGAAATTAATGCCAGCGAAGGTGACTAATAAATCACGGTCACCGTGGCCGGTTTTATGGCTTTTTAACGGATGGGTATGGAGCGCACGAATGCCAATAGGTAGATTTTCAAGTATAGCGGCGTCCCGGATGCAGCCATAAATAATAATGCCCTGCCAGCCATTTGCTATGGCGATTTTAGCCAGATCTTTACCAAACAATGCACAACGATGTGACCCACCACCATCCACTACCAATACTCGATTTTCAACTTTTTCTTCTAGAGTAGTTTTGACTAATACATTGTCTTCATAAGATTTGATGGTTGTTATTTGCCCACAAAAACTAATATTAGCGCCATACGGTTTAAAAACCGGTTCAGCTATTTGAAGGTTTATGGTATCGGAATATGCGTCACATAATTCGGCAGTGGTAAAAGTCATTATTCAAATCTCGATGGGTTAGGTAGTATATCGGGCTAATAAACCGTTATGACTGTGTGTTTCAGGAATTGGTATTTTAACTTCATATCCACCACCAGAGGCTTCCTGCATGGCATGGCCATACATATCTTCCATGTGCTCGACCACAATATCTTGGTTACCTTCTGGTAAAATCAGCTCCAGCTTATCACCAATAGAGAATTTGTTTTTTACATCAACTATTGCAAATCCGGTGCTGGTATCGTAGCTTCTGATTTCACCACAAAATTGTTGTTGGTGACTTTTAGAATAGCCCGTGATGTAGTTTTGTTGTTCGTGAGTATGATGGCGTTGATAAAAGCCATCGGTGTAACCGCGATTAGCCAGATTTTCTAACACGCCAATTAATTCTGGCTGAAACTGACGACCAGCTAAAGCGTCATCAATCGCCTGCCGATAGGTTTGTGCCGTGCGTGCTACGTAATAATGTGATTTGGTGCGGCCCTCGATTTTTAGACTATCGACTCCAATTTCAACCAAACGCTGTACATGTTCAATGGCCCGCAAATCTTTGGAATTCATAATGTAAGTACCATTTTCATCTTCCATAATTGGCAATAGTTCACCTTTGCGACCTTCTTCTTCCAGAAAATAGATATTATCCGCTAAAGGATGCCGCTCTGCACCACCACAACTAGCATTACTGATTTCAGACATCGATAGAGGGGCACTATCCTGCACAGGTAAATAATCGCCCTCAGCGTTTTCCTGGGCGGGTAGGGTGTCGTACTTCCAACGACAGGAGTTGGTGCAAGTGCCTTGATTAGGATCCCGATGATTAAAATAGCCTGATAGCAAGCAGCGCCCGGAATAAGCAATACACAACGCGCCATGCACAAACACTTCCAATTCCATATCGGGACAAAGCTGACGGATTTCAGCAATTTCATCCAGAGATAATTCTCTAGATAAAATAATTCGTTGCACGCCTTGGGCTTGCCAGAATTTAACCGTAGCGTAATTAACCGTGTTCGCTTGTACAGACAAGTGGATAGGCATATCCGGCCAGGCTTCCCGGGTCATCATAATTAAACCTGGATCGGCCATAATCAGTGCATCAGGCTGCATGGCGATGATAGGAGCAATATCCTTAATAAATGTTTTTACCTTAGCATTGTGGGGAATCACATTGGTGGCTAAAAAGAATTTTTTACCCAAACCATGAGCTTCTTGAATGCCTTTGGCCAAGTTATCCGCTAAAAAATCATTATTACGTACTCTAAGACTATAACGAGGCAAGCCGGCATAAACCGCATCAGCGCCAAAAGCGAATGCGTAACGCATGTTTTTAATGGTTCCGGCAGGGGAGAGCAGTTCAATTTGTTTCATATTTGATTTAGGCAGGTGGTCTGATGGGGTGTATTCTACCGTAACCGGAAATAGCAGGCCAAAAATGACCCGGCAAAACCGTTAAAATCAGTTAAAAAACGAGGCAAAACATGTGGATACTCATTTTCATTGTCGCTCTATTATTTGTATTGGGTAGTGCGTTATTACTGCTCAGGTCGTCAAATGCGCATAAGCTCCCTGACAACACCAAAGCTCAGCCTTATCAGGATGACGATGCCAGTGGCTGGTAGCTTAAGCTCTTAAGGTAAACGTAACCGGACCATTGTTAATTAATTCGACCTGCATATCGGCACCAAATTGGCCAAACGCAACATTAGCGTAACCCCTCTGGGCAGTAGCTTGAACATAAGCGAATAGTTGTTGCCCCCACTGGGGTGGTGCAGCAGAAGTAAAGCTGGGGCGATTGCCTTTTTGAGTGTCGGCTGCCAAGGTAAATTGCGGAACCAACAGCAAGCCACCCTGAATATCTCGTAAACTCAGATTCATCTTATCGTTGGTATCGGCAAAAATCCGGTAATTAAGAATTCGCTCCAGTAACCGATCAGCAGTTTTTTCCGTGTCGGTTTTTTCAACTGCTAATAAAGCCAAGATGCCACCATCAATTTTAGCGATGATTTGGTTGTTTACAGTGACTTTGGCGGTAGTAACGCGCTGAATAATAGTAATCATAGTGGCAGTGATAGTTAGAAGAAACATCAGCTCATTATAACTTTAGACGGCTTAGCCAAGCGGCAGAGCATGAGTAGCAAATAGGACTGACGACAAACATCACGCCGAATCATTGCATCATTTGGTCGGCGGGGGAGGAGGTGAACCGGGTGGTGGTGGCGGTATGTTTACGGTTGGTGATACTGCGTTTGAGGAGGGTATATTTGTAAAATTTCCTGATACCGGAACCTGATGTCCTTTGGCATACATACACTGTATATAGGCGTTATCAAAACGCTCTTGATTGGAATACATTGAGCTGTTGGCCGCACTGGTACCCACTAATCCGCCAGCCGCTAAACCGGTACCCGCACCAATAGCAGCGCCCTCACCACCGCCAATGGCTGCGCCGGCGGCGGCACCCAATGCCGCGCCGGCAGCCGCACTGGCAAGGCCGCTATTAACTGACGCCTGATTGGCCGTTGTCCCTCCCACCTGTCCGTAAGCATATCGCTGGCAAATAGCATTATCACTACTGAATTTTTCGAAAGGCTGGCCCGTACCTGGAAGCACCATGACACTTGGTCCGTTGGGTAAGGAAGCGCAGCCGGACATAAGAAAAACAACCGAAGTCGACAATATTTTAGAAAATCTGGACATTGTCACATTCCTTACTGAGGTGGAGGGGTAGGTTCAACTTGCTGCCAACCATTTGCACATTCCTTTATGTAAGGGTAATAGCCCTCAGGGTTACTGCAGTAATACCAGTAACCGGAAGGGTATTGCTGGACAACTGGCGGAGGTTGTTGAATATAAACAGGCGGCGGACTTGGAATAGTTATCACCCTAGGTGGAGAATAATAGGGGGTGCCAAAGTAAGGATAGCCATAGTCATAATAAGGGGAGCCTAGAAAAAAACCAAAACTAGGCCGGCTTCTATAGCTTCCTCTATACCCGCTAACATGGCCTCGACCAAAGTCCCCTCCAAAGCGCACCGACGGCCCCCTGTTGGAACCACCACGGCCAGACCCGCGTTTATATTGGTTACTCTGTGACCAACTGGCCTCGCTAAACACCACACTAAAAGAAAATATTAAGAGTGCAGTTAATATCTTTTGCGCTTTCATGACTCTCACCATTGGATAATTTATGTGTTGGACAATGGCTGCCACAAAAAGTCCAAAATAAATTTTTGTATGTTGAATCCTTGAAAACCGAGCTAGAACAAGGGGCGAGACTTCAGGGTTTAAAGGCGTTTGCCGAAAGCCAATCAATTTGGATCATATTGATTATTATTGCATTTGGTTTGCCATAAAACGGCGTGGCTCTCTCCTGTAGATGTTGTACTAACCCCTACTATTTGGCCATGACGGTTAATATCAGCGGGGTACGAATAGTCACCTCCCAATGTTCCAAGGTCAGTCATCTTGCCGTTGTCCCACAAAAAAGCATGTTGCTCACCATTGTCTGTTTCGCTGCTACCAATGATTTGGCCTTTATCATTGATGCCAATGGCATAAGAACAACAACCGCCTAAAGTACCAAGATCAAGCACTTTACCTCTACGGAACAATGCGGCATGGCTACCATTGAGGGAGCTGATGGCGCTAGCTATATCGCCTCGATTATTCATAACGACATAGTCAAGACCAGCAATCTCGCCGAAATCCGTCACGCCCCCGTTTTCCCATAAAACAATATGTGCTTCGCCTGTAGCTGTTTTACTAAAACCTACTACTTGCCCGTGTTGGTTAATATCAGTTGGTTTATCAACATCATACATACTAACGCCACTCAAACTATCAAGACTAAGCACATTTCCCTTATCCCAGAGAAAAGCACGTGTTGAATAATCTGCCAGTCCATCTTCACCCAATTCATCATGTTTAACAGAAAAAATAATCTGACCTCGATCATTAATTCCTTCAACGTGGCGAGACCTTCCACTTTGATCTTTGGAAATATCGATTATTTTACCTTTGCTCCACAAAAGCACATGTTGGCCTCCTTCACTAAAACTATATTTGACGCTAGTGCCAATAAACTCGCCTCGATCATTAATATCAATAGCTTCTGAAATTTGATCAGCTTTCCCATCTTCCCTAGTTAAAGCACCCATATCTGCTATCTTGCCTCTTTCCCATAGAAAAGCGTGCGATGTATAAAATCTTGGAACTGATATGACCCCACTCGCACCAATCACTTGCCCCCGGTTATTAATTGCATTGGCGCGAGTAAAGTCGCCGCCCAAAGTCCCCAAATCGATCATCTGTCCTTTGTCCCAGAAAAAAGAACGCAGCTCGTTTGATGGTGATCGGCTTTCGCCAATTATTTGTCCTCTATCGTTAATTGCCTTAGCATTAGAGCTACTTCCATTTGAAGTACTCAGGTCAATAATGTTGTAATCCCCCGCATATAGCGGCTCGGATATAACAAGCGCATAAGTTGCTAACATAATCAAAAGGATATGACGCAGTACAAAATATATTTTCATAATAATTCTCCCAAATCAAACTATACGCAAAACGTTCATGCTTTTTTTATTTTTAGCCAAGCCAGCAGCATGCAACTTAACTACCCTGCTAGGCAATATACTACGCTAAATCGTTTTATATCAACAAAGAATCCATATTTATCTATAAAATGCAATAAATTTTATAGTCTCGTAACTATAAGACCTGCATCAAAATTCAGTAGTGTTGGCTTATCTGATTTTGAAGGGTATTTACGCTGTGTATCGTAATGGACCGTAAGTGAGACTTAGTTATGGGGATCTCTAAAAATACCCCACCTCACAGCGATTTTTGACGGGAAGCAATGGCGCTGAAATGAGATAATAACAGTGAGCCCACTGATAGAGAACCGTCCCATGAAACCCCGCCAACCTGGATTATTCGACGTAGAAGAAAGAGCCGCGCAACTAACCAAAATGGGAGACCCTTTGGTAGGATTGAAAGCCCGGATAGACTGGGAAGCGTTTCGGCCTGAACTTAAGCGCCTGCATGAAAAGGATAGAAAAAGTCAGGCAGGCGCCAAGCCGTTCGATGGGGTGCTGATGTTCAAGATTTTGGTACTCCAGCAGCTGCACAATTTATCGGATGATGGCATCGAATATCAGATTCGGGATCGGTTCAGCTTCCTGCGTTTTCTGGGTTTGCAATTAGAAGATAAAGTGCCGGATTCGAAAACCGTGTGGAGGTTTCGCGAACGGCTTAAGGATCTAAACTTGGTTGAGGAGTTGTTTGCCCGGTTTCATGGACAACTGGCGGCGCAAGGTTATGCGGCTCGAGCGGGGCAGATGATTGATGCCACCTTTGTCGAAGTCCCCAAGCAACGCAATAGCCGTGAAGAAAACGCCCAGATTAAAGAAGGGCAAGTGCCTGAGGCATGGGATAAGCCGGAGGTTCAGGCCAAGCGTCGGCAGAAAGATACCGAAGCGCGCTGGACAAAGAAAAACGATGAGAAGCATTACGGCTATAAAAATCACATCAACACGGATGAGGAAAACAAGCTCATACAAAGCTATTCAGTCACCCATGCGGCGGTTCACGACAGTCAGGTATTCGATGAATTACTCGACCAGGCAATCGATGTGGAGGGCAATAAACGAGCGGTTTATGCCGACAGTGCTTATCGTTCAGAAGCCCAGGAGCAGCGCTTAGCTAACGCCGATATTGAGAGCCAGGTTTGTGAAAAAGGCACACGAGGCAAACCCTTAACCGAAGAACAAAAGTTATCAAACCGGACGAAGTCAAAAGTCAGAGCCCGAGTCGAACATGTGTTTGGTGCACAGGCGGCAATGGGTGGGCATTTAGTTCGCACCATCGGTTTGCAACGAGCCAAAGTCAAAATTGGTTTGATGAATTTAGTGTACAACATGAAGCGTTTGATACAGTTGATTAAACGAGATGTGATGAACCCGTACAGGAAAGGTGCGCCCACAGTGGCATAAAAACGGGGAAATAATCTCAAAACACGGGGATTTGATGCGGTTTTTACTTCAAATAGCCGGAATGCACCCTGATTTTAAAATAAAGTCGAAAAAAATTAGCAGAATTGCTAGGGGGTGACTTAAATTTGAATTTATAGAGGTTCCCTTATGTAATTTACAAGTCACCAAAATTGCCTGATTAAAAACACCTGCACTACCTTCCAATAAGGTAAAGTTTTCTTGGGCGCGGGTAATGCCGGTATAGATTAATTCACGGGTTATTACCGGGCTCCTGGTTTCGGGAAGAATCAAAGCAACGTGGTTAAACTCAGAGCCTTGGGATTTATGTACAGTCATGGCAAAAGCGGTTTCTACATCCGGCAGCCGCATGGGGGACACCCAGCGAATTTTTTCTTCTGCACTGATGTCATCACTGGGGAAAAACACGCGTAGCTTACCGGTGTGGTCGTATAGAGTCATGCCGACATCGCCGTTCATTAAGCCCAGATTATAATCGTTGCGGGTGATCATCACCGGTCGGCCTTCGTACCAGAGTGTGGGTTTTTGCTGGGGAAACAGCCACTTTTCTATTTGTTGATTTAAACCTTCTACCCCCCAACAACCTTGGCGCAAGGCACAAAGAATCCGAAAGCTATCGTATGCTGCCAGCACTTGCTTGGCCCATTGCGGATAGTGCGCGGCATCGGTAGGCCGTTGTCCGTGGATAACGACCAGATAATCTCCATAGCCATGACGGTTTTTGGATTTACTGTCTACGTGCGCACAAATTAATTGCTTTAAGCGGCTATCGGCTGAATCCGTTAGTAGAATGTGTTGAATGTCTTGATAGCTGTCAGGATCATTTAAGATGGCTTGAGCCAGATCTGCTTTGCCTTCATTGACAGCTTTAGCTAATTGGCCGATACCGCTGAACTCACCAAATCGATGACTGTAGCGCAGCATAACGGTTTGCTGATTGAGCGCCGAGCCCTGCTTATCTGTCGTTAGTAGCGATTCGTGCGCATATTGATTTATCCAGATTTTAGTCTGTTCGTTATAAGCAGCGTGTTCCGCGCCTCGGCATAAATCTCCCATTACCGAACCGGCTTCGACGGACGCTAATTGATCTTTATCGCCCAGTAATATCAATTGTGCTGACATCGGCAAGGCATCCAATAACGAGGCCATCATTTCCAAATCAATCATAGACGCTTCGTCAACAATGACTACATCAGCGACTAGCGTATTATTGCGATGGTGAAAGTAATGCCGGGAATTTGGTCGATGTCCCAATAATCGATGTAAGGTGCTGGCTTTTTTAGGGATGCATTGTTTTATAGCTTCCGGCACGTTCAGCCTTTCTAAGGCATTGCCGATCGATTCGCTCACTCTCGCCGCCGCTTTACCAGTGGGGGCCGCCAGTAAAATATTGAGTTTGCGCAGAGAATTGGATTCGTCTTGAGCCAGTTTAACCAGTAAAGCCAGTAGCTTGGTTAATGTGGTGGTTTTTCCGGTACCAGGCCCGCCAGTAATAATGGTAAATCGGGCTCGCAACGCCAGTATGCAGGCAATTTTTTGCCAGTCGGGTTGCTCGCGGTTATCCGAATATAAAGTGTTTAATTGACTTTGAAGGCTTTCCGGCAACCTATCTCTGACCGGCTGTAAGCGCTGATCAATAGCGTTGTTGAGGATTTGTTGGCATTGCCAATACCGGCGTAGGTACAATCGGTCGCCGTCTAAAACTAGCGGTGTATTGCCTTGCCCAGTTCCGACTAGAGATGAGCGCTGTAACGCAGTTTTCCACTGTGCTAGTTGACTGGGTAGATGAGCCATTGAGGTGTCTGCGCCAGCACAAAACTCCAGTATGGCAAGTGTGGAGCTAGGATTTTGGCAAAGCTTTTCCATATCCAGATAGACTTCACCCCGACTTAATTGTTGGCTGACTAATGCCGCTGCCCAAATTAATTCATGACTGGCATTAGTTTCCAGTTCCGTAATAAATTTTACAAAAGCCCTGTCCAGATGGCTTAACCAACCGCAATTGACCCAGTCATCTATCACCTTAAGTGCCGGTAACTTTTGGGTCATGTAGATGATCCTGAAAATAGTTTATCTAATCCTTCGATTAAAACTTTCGGCGGTTTATCGAAAACTCTGCCACGGCTGTTCGCCTGATAACCTCGTAAAAACAAATAAACTCCGCCGCCGACATGTGTGTCGTAATCATAGTTCTCGCCTAATCTGGCCTTTAGCAATCGATGCAATGCCAGCAAATAAATGACATATTGCAAATCGTAGCGTTTGGCAAGCATGGCCGTCTCTAATGCTTCGTATGTATAGGCAGCATCATTGTCCCCAAGGCCGTTGAATTTATAGTCAGCCATGTAATATTGCTGATTTAAAACAAACACCAGATCAATAAAGCCTTTTAATAAGCCATGTACTTGGATATTACGCAGGCGAGGGCGAGGCTTACCAGTAAACGTGTATTGAGTCACCAGCTTATCTAAAGCCTGTATATCGACATGCTCGGCACCAATAAGAAATTCCAGTTCGGCTTGATAAATTTCGAGACCAGCCAAGCCAATTTCTGTATTTTCCAGCAATGGCAACTTCAGCCATTGGGTTAAGGCTTGAGCAATAATGCCTCTCTTACCATCCCAGCTTTTGTGATTGAATAGCTTATCGATTAATTGCTGGCTTAAATTGGTATCTCCCAGTACACGTTGAAAGCCCTGTTTGGCACATTCTTCAAGTAAGGCGTGCATCAATAATCCGGGAGCGGCACCTCTGGCAATGCTATGAATCCCTGTTAACACGGCCGTTATCGGCTCACCCGGTGGTTGATCGGCTTCGTCAATTTGCTTATCCTCCTGAGCGGTTTCTGGTTCCAAGGTAAAGTTGTAGTCTTCACCGTAAATAAGGCTTTTCTCTTCTGTTTGCAAGGCGCTGTAACTAGCTATCCACCAATTATCGGAAACTTTAGCGGTTGATGTTCGTGGTAAATCCGGATTTTCCTGTTGTTGTGCAGTCTGGTAAATATCTGCAACCGACTCCGGTAACGATGTTATAGCAATGGCATCACAATCGCCTTTAAGTTTAATGAGGCTATCGGCTAGTTCTCCGGTAGCTTGCTTGTCTTGCCAGCCCAACACATAGCCCAATGCACTTTTTTGTAGCTGGCAATAGCGGGCATTGCCGGTTTTAATCGGGGCGATGCCGAGCCAACAGGCAAAGCGCGCACGAGTTACCGCCACATACAGTAAGCGGAGATCTTCTTGAAGGCGTTCCTGGTCGCTTAAGGCTTTAAATGCATCAGATTTGCTTAAGTCAACATGCAATTGCTGCTGTTCGTCGTGGTAGCGGTAATAACATGTTGATCGACCGTTTACTTCTCTAAAGCTGCAAATAAACGGCAGGAATACCAGAGAATATTCGAGGCCTTTAGATTTATGGATGGTAATGACTTTGATCAGATTGGCATCGCTTTCCAGGCGGATAACACTCTCTTCCACCGATTTTCCATTGACCGCGTCGGTGATTGCTTCTGCCAGATGTCTAATTAAGGCTTGTTCACCTTCAAGATGACTGCTGGCTTGTTGGAGCAATTCGGCCAGATGTAGCAGATTGGTAATGCTCCGCTCGCCCTCATAATCGGTTACCAATTTTGCATGTAATTCATAGTCGTGAATCAGCTGGCGCAAAGCAGGCAAAATACCGTCTTGTTGCCAGCGCCATTGATAACCAAGAAAGCGTTCCAAGTGTTGCTCCCAACCCAGTTCATCCAAAGTGAGTTGCTGGAGCGCTTGATGAGACCAACCGAATGCTGCCGTACTTAAAGCAGCACGAACTTTGCGCTCGTTCCGCGGCTCTGCCAGCGCGTTCAACCAAATCAACAAATCGGCGGCATCACGAGTTGCAAAAATGGATTCACGCTCGGAAAGATAAACACTGCGCAGTTGTCGCTTAGCCAAGGCGTTGCGAATTACTTTCGCTTCCGTGCCGCTACGCACCAAAATGGCTATGTCGGATGGCTGCAAAGGATTGAATGCAACTGCCGATTTAAAACCGATTTGGCTTTGGCCCGCTGAATTCAGTAACCGCACAATTTCGCTCGCGGTGGATTCCGCCATTTGTTGGCGATACTCCGGCATACCAATTGGTTCAGGTGAATTCCAATGCCATAAGGTTAATGCCGCCGCTGGCTGACTATTAACAAGCCATTGCTCATCACGCCCTTTGGCGTTGACAGGAATGAATGGCATTGGATTCTCATGTTGGTTTTTAAAGCGAAATGCTCCTTGCGGTTGTTGATCGGCAATGCTGAAAACTTGATTCACTGCATTAACCAATTCTTCTGTGGAACGGTAATTGGTAGACAAGGTGTAATGTCTGCCTTTGGTCGACTGATGGGCCTTTAGGTAGGTATAAATGTCGCCACCCCGAAACGAATAGATAGCCTGCTTGGGGTCGCCAATCATAAAACAGCCCAAATCGCTGTCCGCATCAGCCGGATACAACGCGGCAAAAATTCGGTATTGCACGGGATCGGTATCTTGAAACTCATCAATCAAGGCGATGGGGTATTGTTGGCGAATAAGTGTTGCCAATTGTGTGCCGTTTTCTCCCTGCAATGCGTTATCCAGACCAGTGAGCATATCATCGAAAGTCATTCGCGCTGCTCGTTGCTTTTCTGTGCTGTAACGGTTACGTATCCAGTGAATGGCGTGCAGAGTCAATTTTGCGGAAACATCAACTTCCTGCTGAGCATGATTGGCCAAATCTTCAATACCCTGAAAAGCAGAGTGTTGAATGTAGTCTGGTTTATCCGTATGCGCTTTAACCAGACTTGATATTAATTTTGATTGGCTGAATTTTACAATGCTTTCTTTAGCAGGATGAAAACCGGTTTCCGCCCAATCAGCCATTTCCGTTAATTTATCAGCGAAGGTTTTTTTATTGTATTGCGTACCGTTTAGCCAGCCGGAGTTTACGGCATTGCACAGCAAAGCTTCTATTTCGATTTTATGTTGCAACCATATTGTACAGGCTTGATTTTCCAGGCTTTGCCGTTTAGTTTCCCAGCACTCCCAGTCCTTAAACATTTGACTAATGTCTGTATTAACCGGCTCAAGCCCATGGGCTTCTGTTTCAGTCAATAGAAACATGATCTTCTGAGCGAGATCATCAGGGGAAAACGCCAGTTTAAAAACCGCCTGACATTGGATTTCACTGAGTGGGTAGAAAAAAATTCGCCAATAATCTCGTACTACTTCGTTCAGCAGTTCCGCGTCATAAGTGACCACTTCCTGCCGGAACAAGTTGCCACTGTTAAAGGCGTGTTCCTGCAACATGCGATTGCACCAACTATGAATGGTATAGATTGCGGCTTCATCCATCCAGTTGGCGGCCAGTTCCAGACGGCGTGCGCAAGATGCCCAATGCGCCGACTCATAACTATTACGTAGCGACTGCAAAAAAACGTCGCAGTCTACCGGCTGTTGTCGAAAGTAAGTCGCCGCCTGACAAAGTCGGGCACGAATGCGTTCGCGCAATTCCTGAGTTGCTGCTTCGGTAAAAGTTACCACTAGAATATCGGGCGGTAATAATTCTGGAAGTGGGACCGCATTGCTTTGGCTATTGCCAAGAATCAACCGCACATACAATGCCGCAATAGTATAAGTCTTTCCGGTGCCAGCACTGGCTTCAATCAGTCGTGTGCCTGATAGCGGAAAATTAAGCGGATCGGCATTGTTTATCTTACTCATGATTGGGATTGCTGTTTTACATGACGATGCACTGGTCCATAAACCGAGTTTGCTAATTCTTCGAAATTTGCCTGCTCGGTAGTTAAACTGGCGAAGTTTGGAAAAAATCGATCTAGATAGCCATCGAAATCGACTTCGCCATTGTTCCAGTCGTCTCCATCGTATTGTTTTTGAGCTTCGGCCATTGCGTTCTCTTGCGAAGAGGCATTCAGCCACGCAAAGGCAGTTTTACAAGCAATCGGTAATGGCGTCTGAATGCCTTTCTGCCAAGCTTGAACGAGTGTTTTGAGTAGTTCATAAGCTTCGGTTTCGGTTAGTGCAGCAATTTCAATTACGCCGTCTGCACCAATCACCAGCGTTTGAGATTGATTTCCTATGGCGCAGCTTGCCAGATGTTGCACCCAAAAAGACAATAAGCTGGAATATCTAATTTGATCCTTTTTAAACAAGGTCTGTGCGGTGAGATGAATCAATCCTTTGCTTTGCCCATCACTATTTTTGTGTAACTGGCTTAGGTTGCCTGTTAACAGAATGGTGAGATTGTCAGCCAAAGTAAAACTTAATTCGATAGCTTGCCCGGCTATTTGCTCCGGCCAGGAACCAAGTGCTTTCTGGTATTGCTGCCAAGCCTGATTGACGGGTTCAGCAATACTGACATAGGCATAATAAGCAAAACCACCAAGCGGCAATTTACCTTGACGAGCCATCGTCGTGCGTTGCTGGCTGAAAAAATCATCAAGATTGCTGGGATTTTCGTTTTGCAATGCTACCAATAGCTGCTGACTTAAATGGTAATTTTCTAGCGCGGAGAAGCCGAACGGCTCATCGTCTTCACTGGTGACGGTTTCGATATCGAAACCGAACTTAAGAGTGTGATTGCAGAATGCTTTTACCGGCGCTCTCAAAAACCGCGCTAGCAAATCCAGGGTTAACGAAAAAACCTGTTCATTCGCACTGTCTGTCAGTGTTTGTTTGATTTCGGTGTTAGAAGTGGCAGTTTCAAACCATTCCTTGCTGTAAGTAAACAAACGCGGATCACGATTTTTGATGACATAATCCTGGCTAAAAGGTTGTAAAGGATGTTCTACAGTAATAGCTTTTAGTAAAGGCAGATGATTCCCCGGCAGTCGCCAACCTTTTTCCAGCATATCGCGCAGTTGGCTGACAAGCACTGAGGGCTGACGCTCGCTGTTATCGCGGATGCTGCGACCCACCCAGCTGATATAAAACTGTTGCCGCGCGGAAAGCAACGCTTCTAAAAATAGATATTGGTCGTCCTGTCTGCGCGAACGATCACCGGGGCGATATTGCCCGCGCTGGTTCATCAGATCAAAGCTTTGCACCGGTTGGCTGCGCGGGTAATCGCCATCGTTCATGCCTAATATGCAGACCAGCGAGAAAGGAATAGCTCGCATGGGCATCAGTGTGCAAAAATTAACGCGTCCGCTCAGAAAGCGTTGATGAAGTTGCGGTTCATCCACTGCGGTTAACCAGGCTTCACGCACTACTTGCAACGGTATAGTATCAGTCTTGGTCAGCCCTGCCTGTTCGCAAGTTTGCACCCAAACCGTTAGCGTGAGAGCCAATGTATCCAATGTTTTTTGTTCGCGTTCACTGTTGGCTATAAAAAAATCATCTAGCAGCGTGGCTAATATTTCCTGCCAATTGGTGAAATTTTTATCTTCACTTAGCAGGCCGGCAAACTTCTCAAGTGATTCCAGTAACTGTGCCAAGCCTCCTAGCCATTGTGCTTCCAGGCCGCCAATTTCATCATAGGGTTCAATCGATTTAAACTCTGATCCTGCACCAACCGCATAACCGAGCAACATTCTGCGCAAACCAAATTGCCAAGTGTTGGTTACCAAGTGATCTGGCATACTAACTCTTTGGGTACGTTGCTCGGCGTTTAAGCCCCAGCGAATGCCAGCTTCTTCAATCCATTGATGCAGTCTGGGAATGGCAGCTTCATCAATGCAAAAGCGTAAGCGTAAGGATGGGACTTCCAGAAGGTCGAGTAACTCACTAACCGCAAAACGCGATTCCGGCAGATTGAGTAACACCTCTAATGCTACCAGTAACGGGTTATGACCTCGCTGTTGTTGATCCGCCAAGCTGTAGGGTATGTAACGCAAATCTTCAGGCGTAACTTGCCCAAACACAGCGCGAATGTGTGGTGCATATTTATTGATGTCCGGCACCATGACAATGATGTCTCGCGCATGCAAGGGTTGAGCATTTTGTTTTGCTGAGTTAAACCGAGCCAGCAATTGATCATGAAGAATTTCTACCTCGCGCTGCGGGCTATGGCCGATATGAAATACCAACGAGTCATCCACTTCATTCAATAATGTCGCGGTGACGGGAATAGGTTCCAAATCCAGAATGGATTGTTGCAGCTGTTGCAATAGGCTACGTTGCCCCTGTTCACCATAGTCTTTGAACAAATCAATTTTATTGTCCGGCCAATGCCAGTTTGCATAGGCTTGGGTTTCATCAAACTGATCCAGCAAGCGAATATAATCCCGGCCTTGTTTACCCCAGGCAGCCAGCAGAGGATTAGCGTGCAAGTGCAGTTCTTCAACATTTAAAGTGGCCGTCATGCTGGACTTATAGCGCTGACGACGGTGTTCCGCTTTTAACAACTGCTTATCCTCAATTATATCGGCCCAATAATGTTGGCAGGGGTTTAAAACGAATAGCACAATCTGACAAAACTTACCCAGCTTTGCTAACACCTCAAGTGATTGTTGTGGCAAAGACGACAAGCCAAATAGAATAATTCGGCGCGGTATTTCTATTGGGGCCTCATCCAGCTTATCAATGTTTGTCATGAATTGATTGTGTACTGAGGCTCGACTAGCGAATACTTTCTCTTCATCATCCAAATCATATAACACAATCCGCCATAATTCAGCTTGCCAACGTTGTTCGTCAGCTAGTGACTGCTGTTGGCCCTGCGTATTGCACAAGTTATTACCGCCAGCTGCCCAATCAGCCAACCAGTCTGAGCGATAAACTTGATATTGATCGAAAATATCCGCCAGCTGCTCGGCAAGTTGATAGCGTTTGCGACAGTTATCGTCCCTGGCTAAAAAATTAGCCAGCGTTACAAATTCAGGATTAGTAATCAGCGAAGGTAACAGGCGGTATAAACGCCATGTGAGTGGAAGTTTTGCCAGCGGCTGTTCTTTAGCAACTTGCTTGCCTAATACAGCGCGATACACACTCCAGATAAACATGGACGGCAGCTGCATATCAATCGCCGCCGCAATGCCTAATGCACTATCGTGCGCCAGACTTTGCTTCAACCACTGCCCCATGCCATTGCTTTGTACCAGAAATACCTCCTTTTCCAAAACGGCCAATGGGTGTTCCTGTAACCAATAAACCACTACATCTCGTAGCGCTTCCAATTGATTGGAGTGGATAACAGCGATGCCTTTTTCGAGCTCAGCGGCTGGGTTTTTTTTTGTCATGATTAAAGAAAGTTGCTCAATTCTACTTTGCCAGATTTATTTACGCGCCAGTTAAGATCATCTGTAGATACTGTCGCTGCTTGATAGTGATAGATATTCACTATTCAGAACACTTTTTTTTGAAGTATTTTACAGAGAAAAGGCGTGTCTGATGACGAACAAAGCCAGAAAAATATTCAAGGCAGCTGCAGCGAAATTGGTAATTGAAGGCAAACAATCAGAGCCAGAAGCCTCAAAAGGCGTATGCGTCTGTCGCTACCAGGTAGATTTTTCAGACGTATTCAGTTTGATCGCCTCAATCCACTCCGGTGCCAAGGGTAGTAACTCATCAATACGTCGATTAGGCCAAGTCGGCAGTTTTTCGAGCGTCTCCTTTAGCCACTCGGCGGGATTAATGCCATTGAGCTTAGCCGTGCCCAGCAATGATTGTATTGCAGCCGCGCGTTTGCCAGCCCGCTCGGAGCCGGTGAATAACCAGTTCTTTTTTCCAAGTGCGATGGGCCGAATGGAGTTTTCTACTGGATTATTGTCAATCGGCAAGTGCCCGGTTTCAGCATAGCGGATGATGGCAGGCCAGCGTTTTAGTATATGATCTAAAGCCTTAGCGGACGTGCCGCCGTTGGCTGTTCTGACGCGGGTTTCAATCAACCAGTCATATAAGGTTTGAAGTTCTGGTAGGGCTTTTTCTGCACGTAGTTGACGACGAGCTTCAATGCTCATTGCTTCGCCCTCTGCTTCGATGGCATACAGCACAGCAATGCGTTGCACAGCTTCCAACGCCATAGGATTTTTATCTGCCTGATGCAAGTCGAAGAACTTACGCCGAGCATGCCCAAGACACGCTAACTCGATACAACCATGAGGGTTGCGCGTGTTTGTGAATAACGCTTTATACCCGGCAAAATCATCAACCAGCAGATGACCTTGCCATTCGCCTAAAAATTGGCGGGCATGTTCACCGCTACGCCCTTGTTGATAATCAAAGACGATGATACGCGGTTGATCTTTCTGAAGATCATTGCTGCGGTAGGCCCATAGGTAAGCTTTGCGGGTTTTGCCTTTGCCGGGGTCGAGTTGCGCGACCGGCGTTTCATCCGCATGCAAGGTATTGCCTTGCAGCAGATGCCAAGTGAGCCGATCCACCAACGGCTGTAACGCCACACCGACACGACCCACCCATTCGGCTAAGGTTGAACGAGACAGAATCACATTTTCGCGGGCGGCAATTTGTTCCAAGCGATAGAGTGGCAGATGATCCAGGTATTTGCTGATGATCACCCATACCAATAAACCGATGGCGGCCATGCCACCATCAATCACTGCCGGCGAAATCGGCGCGGCGGTGATGGTTTCGCAGTTTTTACAAGCATATTGGGGGCGAATGTGCCGATGGACAGTAAACTGAGCGGGTACAACATCCAATTGTTCGCTGATGTCTTCGCCAATTTTGACCAAGTCTTTGCCGCACTTTCCGCAAGTGCAAGATTCGGGTTCGTGGCGATGTTCGATGCGCGGTAAATGCGGCGGCAAAGGTTGACGACCGGCGCGGGGCCGTTTGGGTTTGACCACTGTCTCGCAAGGCTGATCGTCTTTCAGCTGTTCGAGTTCCGCTTCAATCGCGGACATGTCAGTATTCCAAGTTTCCTCAAACACATCACGCTGTAAGGGCGAGAGGGTTTCACTTTTTACGCCAAAACGGATACGCCGGTAATAAGCAACTTCATGCGTTAAGGCTTCGATTTTGAAGTCTTTGGCTTTGATGAGGGCAGCATCGCGTTCTGTCTGATCAAGGAGCGACTGAATTAAGGCCGCAACTTGAGATTTAGCGGTCGGATCAAGGTTTAAATGATCAAGCTCAGCGAGTGATTTCATGGCTGAAATTATACAACAAACACCCGCTGAAAGCCTTATGTTTACTGGATTTTCTTGCTAATTTTCTCTCTTTTTAGACTAAAATATAACGCTATTTAAACCTGCCAATGTGCTTGGGGCAACGCCGATAAACGCTGCCAGTTTACACCGGCAATCAGCCATTCCCATTGCGCCTGACTGATAGCAAAACGGGTATCCAACACCTTGGGCCACACAAAACCGCCCTGATGCAAACGACGGTGACATAACCAAACGCCATTGCCGTCCCACACTAACAACCGTAAGCGGTTGCCTGCCTTGTTACGAAACACAAACGCAGATCCTGTGCACGGCGATTGGCCTAGCACCAGTTGGACAATAGACGATAAGCCATCAATACCGCGTCTCATATCAACGGGCGCAACGACTAACCAAATCTGAGGAGGGCTTGCGATTAATCCAGGCATCGCAGCAATTCCGCCAGCCAGGCGGCTGAAGTCGATGCCGGCAGATCAACTTGATGGCCGTTGGTAAGTTTTAATACAATTCCTATGGGAAGCGGTGCTTTCAGCTGGACAGGAATTAATGCCGGAAGCGCGCCTTGTTGCTCTTTTCGATAATCACTTAATCTGGCTCCAAACGTATTATCGTTTAAACCCTGCTGCCGACAATACTCCGCTTGTTTTAAACCGCTAAGCTGCCAGGCTTCTATATGATTGATCCACTTGGTTGTTAGGGCCATCTCTTATCCTCACTGAAAAACTTAAGGATGCCTAATTTGGAAATTTCAAGCTAGGTGGAAGGGCTGGACGCATACCAAAAGGCTTGGTTATAGGAGAAAGCACGATGATTATCTTAAGCCAAGTGATGAAAACGACAGTAAAAGCATCTTGGAGAATGACGTGCTAAAACAATTGCACAGCGAAATTATTGAGCTGAAAAAAGAAGCGGGCACTGACAGATTAATGTCGTGAAATGTGGAAGTTCAGCGCTGCCAGGTTAAAAGATCATAAACATTTCGGAAGCGTCATTTGAATTAAGGCGATACGAAGCATGTTATCAGCCGACCCACCCATCTCGACACAAAGCTGATTAACTTTGTGTCTGGGTACCGTAACAAATCAGTTTTTAATGTTTCCGTCGGTCAGTTCTTTGTCTTCTGGATGTAGGAAACCCAACAGTGAATCGGTTGCGCCGGGTTCATTAGGTATGGTGCTAAATGCAGGTGCAGCGAGCTCTTGATTTTGATATGTATTTATGCCGGTTGTTTGGTGTATCGACATGATGTCACTTGCAAGTCCAGTTTTATTTTCATTACGCATTAAACTTAGCTCGGCTTGAGCTCCAGCGTGTCCTAGTTCTGCCAAATGTTTAAACATAGGCAGTGCTAATTCATTACGGCCCTGCTGCTTTAGAAGAATGGCATGGTTAAATAAATTTGTTGAAGCGAGTTCCTGAGCTTGGTTGGCCGATGGCATTGAAGCGGTAGTCGTTGAGGCCCCAATGTTTGGCGATTTTTTGATAATGACAATAGCTAGCACTAAACAGCAAGCTACTAACCCGGACAGAGTTTTTATAGCGGTTGAAGATGTTTTTGAACGAGGTAGCGAAGATTTTTTTGCAGGACCGTCTATAACTGCAGCTTGACTGGTTTGGTGCGGCGGGGTTTCCGACACGAGACCGTTAGGATCGTGCGCCACCGCAGGCTTTTCATATTTTTGTTTTGTTAATGCAACGTAAAACTGAGCGATTGTTTTAGGCCGCAATGTGGCTTGTGCAGCCAGTCCCCTCATCAATCCCAGTTCTGCGGCAGCAGATATTTCAATACCCAATAACGAAGGTTTAACTAATTTGTCAGAATTTGTTCTAAGCGATGCTTCTGGCGGTTTATTTCCGGTTAGGCAAAAGTACATACTGGCTGCAACTGAGTACACATCTGTCCAAGGGTCTTTCAAGCTTTTATTTGACTGAGGTTCTACACTTGCATAGCCTGTTTTATTGGTGCTATCAACACCTATTTGATTTGTCTGTTCATATTTAGTCTCGGTAAAACCTAATAGTTTTATTTGGTTATTTTTGCAAAGTAAGATCTTTTCTGGGCCAATAGCCCCGAGCAATACGCCTTGTTGGTGTGCTTCATTCAATACGCCCATGATGCGAGTAAACAATCCGAGTATCTGTGTCCAGTTGAGTCTTCCTTTCTTCTGTATAAAGCGGCTAAGAGTTAAACCTTCCACATACTCCATCACTACATAGCCGGTATCATTGGCCTTGAAAAGACTGGATACTGAAACGAGGCCTTCAAGTTTTTGAAATTTAGTTAATGTCAGCGCTTCGTCCAGAAAACGATCTAAGCTCTGCTGGAATCTCTTTTTTGTTGATCTATTTTGAGTATTAATGCGCGCGGAAGAACTATCCCGATTTACTAGTCCAATTGGCAGAAATTCTTTTATAGCTATTTTTTTCTCTTCTTTGACACCCCAGGCCAGGTAAGTGGTGGTAGAACCGCTATGACCTAAAACTCGTCCTACTTCATAACGCCCATGCAGTAGGGTTCCGGGTTTTAAGTACAGTGGTGAATCGGCGACAGTAGCAGGTGACCAGTGACAATGAGGGCAAGGATAAGCATCTTCATTGGTTTCGAAACAAAAGCAACAATGTTTAGAAGTCATAGCAGGCGTGGATTGATGTTGTCTGAGTGTGACGTAGTTTAATTTATCTAACAGACAAATAATATACACGCATCAAATAAAAAACAAAAAATCAACAAGAAATATATGTTTTTTCGGCAGGCTTTGAGTGAAGATGGGCAAATTCGCTTCTAAAGCGGCCCATCTAAAGAGCTGGGCATTGAGTAACATCGATTTGTGGATAGCTTATTTTCAGACGTTGTAGATCTTCTAGCAATTTTTCATCGCCTTCAATTTCTACAAATTGCTGAATTTTTGCTTTGTATTGCGGTTTAATTTCAACATTTATATTTTTGGTAAGCATGTCTTTTTCCATTAACTTAGCTTTATCTTCAGTCTCAAAGGAACCTAATGTAATTTCTCCTTGTTGGCTGTCCTCATTAAGTAAAAAAAAATTGCTAGCACCTCTCTCTTTAAGCATTCGCAAGTTTTCCTGCGTTTTGTCAGGAGTTTCGGCAGCTGGATAATAGACACTGTAGCCGGTAACAAGCTGATTAGTTTTACTGATAGGCTTTATGGTATCTGCGTCGATAGTCAACTGTTTCAGCCAAGTCTTATATTCGCTTGCGCTGATGAATGGACCAACTTGGTAACAATGAATTAAGGTGTTGCTAGGATTGGCTGGTGTGCTTGTTTGATTACTTAAGGGAATTGTTTTCTGGGCTGCAATTTGGGTTTTGCTCTCTTTGTGAATCTCACTTGCCAGCATTATGGGTTCCTGATCTGAGGTGGTGATTGTTTCAGCAGATTTAATCGGGTCGTTAAATGCCCCTTGCTTGTATTCCCACAGCAATAAGGCGATATTTGCGGTTGTGAGTAGAAAAAACAGAATTTTCATAAATTATCCCTGCAAAATAATGGCTAACCCACGCAAAACTAAATCGGTATCAATGACAGGTTGGGTTAGCAGTTGCTTGGCAATCAGATTGGCGTCACCACCGGTTAAAATCAGTTGACTGCCTTGATGCTGTGTCCAAAGGTGTTCAATTAATCCTACGGCGCTTGCTAATGTCCCGTTGTAAATAGCCGCATCCGTTTTTTTGGCTAAACCAAATGTGAATTGAGTGTCGCTGATACTAAGTTGCTCAGTACCTCGTGCCAAAGCCTGTTTCATTAAAGTTAAGCCAGGACTTATCAACCCGCCCCGATGATAACCCAAAGCATCAATAACATCGAGGGTGATAGCAGTTCCACAATCGACGATACACGCAGGGGTTGAGTAGTGGTGTCGAGCAGCGATCAGAGCCAGCCAACGATCGACACCAAGGGCTTCCGGTTGCTCATAAGCATTTACTACTCCAAATGCGTGAGCTTGTGCTTTGGCTATTGTGATTTGTAGATGTGGCCAAAGTTGTTCAGCGACAATTTGCACAAGGTCCTGTAGCCAGTTGGCACTGACGCAGGCCATGGCTAATTTTTCTGGCATGGGCAAATTCTGCCAGATTTTAATGAGATTCTGTTGTGTCAGCTGCTCATTTAATAAAGCTTGGCTGTTTCGTATATGGCTATCATCAGCTATTCCCCATTTGAGCCGAGTGTTACCTATATCAATGAGTAAGTTCATGACGTTACCGCATTAAAACTGACTTCTCCGGAAGCAAACGCGCGCACTTGTCCATCTGCTTGTTTCATCAATAACATGCCGTTGTCATCTATGCCGAGTATCGCCCCAGACACGGATTGTTGGCCAACAAATAACGTTGCCGAGTGGTCTTTTAAGCAATCATAACGGCGCCACTCTTCTAGATACGCTTGAATACCCTGAGTTTCATATTCAGCTATGACAGGAAGCAAATGGTTTAATAGAGTTGCGGCTATTATATTTCTGTTTAACAGTTGCGTTTCGTTAATGGTTTGTAAATCAGTCCAGGCTTGGGTGATGGTAGCTGTTTGCGATTCCGGCAAATAAAGATTCAAGCCCAAACCAATAACAGCGCTACAAGGACCTTCGGTTTCGCCGGATACCTCAACCAGAATACCGCCTAGTTTTTTACCATGGCTATAAATATCGTTCGGCCATTTAAGGCCGATATTATGGAGATTAAGTTGTGTTAAGGCTCGGATGATTGCAACACCTATAGCCAAGCTAAGGCCAGTTATAGCCGCTGGGCCTTGCTGAAAACGCCATAATACGGATAAATAAATATTGTGCCCATAAGGTGAGACCCATTGTCTACCACGACGTCCTTTGCCGGCCGTTTGTTGCTCGGCAAAACAAATAGTCCCTGATGGAGCATGTCTTTGCGCTCGCTCCACTAAATAGCTGTTGGTGGAGTTAATTTGGTCATGAATTTCCAGTGATGCGATGAGCAATTTGGTTTCTTCATTGAGTGCGGTATCGATTTGTTCGGTAGACAGAAACTGAATGGGGTGGTCAAGCCGATAACCTTTTCCGCTGACGGCGCTATGATTTATACCCAGTTCAGTGAAGCTACTGATATGTTTCCAGATTGCAGAACGGCTAAGTCCCAGAGTTTTAGCGAGTTCAGTGCCAGAATGAAACTTACCATCGGCTAGTGAGATTAGAGTTTGTTTATGCTTTTCTGAAAAGATCACGGTTTATTGTCTCTGAAGCGAATTGCCTCATTTTATTTCATAAACAAAAACCAACAACCGCTAATTGCTTAAATGGCGAAGTATTGGCTTTCGCCGCATAATCATGGGACATAGAGGGCAAGATATGTATGGCCGAACGCCAATGGATATATTGCTAGGTGGAAAACGGATCTGGACTCGCTGGTATCTGATCTAATCTGACAGGCACCGTGCAACCAGTAGCCTGTCAGATCAAATTTTGGTTAGTACAAATTAGCTCAAATGGTTACTTTTTAGTGAAGTAATAATGCTCGCCAAATTTTCCTTTTAATATCATTGTCTTGTCGTTTTTTTCTACTAGGGAAAAAGTATCAAACCCAGAGCGTCCAATGTAAGGGATCTTTAATTTATCATTCTCTATTTCATAAACGATTGGTGCTTGATCATAGTGCGTGCCTTCTCTCGGAATATTGGTAATGGTCAATTTTCCATCTTTAAATGCCCAAGTGTCTTCCCGGGGGATGCTTTCTTTCGCTGTGGCTGTATTCTTGGAGTAGTCCAATTTCCATGTGCCTTGTACTTGGTCTTTAGACTCTAGCGGAATATCCGCATAAGAAGAACCTGTAAGAGCCGATAAAAATAATATAAGTGCCGCTAAACTTAAGTTTTTCATTGTAATTTTCCTGTTTTAAAAAATTTGCAAAACCATTCTACGCGCACAAGCTTGAGTGCCCTACTTATATTTATCCATATATTAAAATATGTTAATAGTTTAATTCTTAGTTTCAATACACTCACAGCTCTCCCATAAAATATTTCTATCAAGCTGAGTTTTAAGTGTTTGCTTGCTATAATGCGGGCCACAATCCAGTTTCCGCAATTTTGACCGAGATATTTCATGATTCAAGGTAGTATCGTAGCGTTAGTAACACCAATGCATGAGAACGGTGCAGTCGATAAGGATAGTTTAAAAAAATTAGTTGAATTTCACGTGGAGCAGGGCACCGATGCTTTAGTTGCGGTTGGTACTACCGGTGAGTCTGCTACTTTGGATGAAAGCGAACATTGCGATGCGATTAAGTGTGTAGTTGAGTTCGTTCAGGGCAGGATTCCTGTAATCGCAGGCACGGGTGCAAATTCAACCCGGGAAGCGATAGAGTTAACACGCAAAGCTCAAGCAGTGGGCGCTGATGCTTGCTTAATTGTCACACCTTATTACAACAAACCAACCCAAGAAGGTTTGTACCTGCATCATAAAGCCATTGCGGAGGCGGTTGATATTCCACAAATCTTGTACAACGTTCCCGGAAGAACTGCTTGTGATATGTTGCCGGAAACCATTGGACGATTGTCCCATATCAAAAACATTGTCGGCGTTAAAGAGGCGACTGGAGATTTGTCCCGGTATCAAAAAATTCGCAACTTAACTGGTATCGATTTTGCTATTTATACAGGTGATGACGCCACTAGCCGCGAGTTCTGTCTGTTGGGTGGTAATGGCAGTATTACCGTGACGGGTAATGTCGCTCCTCGTTTACTCCATGGCATGATTGCTGCTGCAATGGCAGGTGATGCGGCTACTGCTTTAGCTATAGACACTAAGTTAGCGGCATTACATAAAACACTTTTCATTCAATCTAACCCCATACCTGTTAAGTGGGCGGTTGCCGAAATGGGCTTGATGGGTAAGGGTATAAGGTTGCCTCTAACTTGGTTGACGGAAGATTGCTTTACCGCGGTTCGTGAAGCCATGCATCAGGCTGACGTTATTTAAACGCTATGATTAATATGAAAATCTCTACAGTGTTTTTTCTAATTGCGTCACAAGTCTTTGTTACATCCTGCTCTTACGTAAAATCGCAGTTTCCGGATAAAGAGAAAGACTATCAGTTTAGTTCGGAAATTCCACCGATTACGTTACCCGATGATTTACGCGTAAATGATGTAGCAAGTGAACTAGGTGCAGCGACGCCAAAACGACCTGTTACTACCGATCTTCAAGCTTCTGATAACAACATAGAAGAAGCCAAGCAAAAACAGAGTGAATTACCGGATAGCGATAACGAGGCTGCAAAAGAACCTAGCGCTGCGGTTACTGACACTTCACAGGAGGCAATTACTGAAGAAAGCAAGCTAATTGCAGTCGATTTGATCAAGGAAGATGACGACAGCCATTTACATATTGGCGCGTCATCAACTCGCACTTGGCGGATTGTTGATAAAGCATTGAGTAGAAAATCGGTTGAAGTTACCAAACGAGATCAAGACGGCGGCTTGTTTATTGTTAAATACGACCCCAAAGAGCGTAATCAGAAAGATGGTTCAATTTGGGATGAAATCGTATTTATGTTCACCGGATTTGAAAGTGAAGAACAAGAATACACGCTTAAACTACACAGTGCCGGTAACGCTACCGATGTAACGGTACTTGATTCAAGCCAGCAGCCTGTAACGGATGAATATAGTTTAAGCTTGCTGAATTTGCTGCATGAAACCATTAAAACTGATTTGGCCGATGCAAAAGTAAGTAATTAATTGCTCCAATTTGGGCCGGACGCATATTAATTAGCCGCTTCGAAAGTAGTACTCAGGTGATGGTCAGCTTTAACAGTTTTCAACTGATTTAAATTAGCAGCAGGGCATCCTATTCACTCTGTGTCGATCTGTGAATAAATAAAAAATTAATTGCTTGCATCCAGGGTTAGTGCGGCGTAACCCGATAAATTTCTCTGCTTATGTTGGATTACGCTCACTAATCCACCTTTAATTACAGATTTCACATGTTAAAAATTCCTGGAACTTCAGCGCTTTCTGATTTTCGTCTTAAAAAATTACTGGCAACGTTACAAGTCATAGAGCCATCAATCAGCGCAGTCTATGCGCAATATATTCATTTCGTCGATGCTCATCAGTTACATGATGAGCAGTTAAGCATGCTGAGTCAGTTGTTAGCTTATGGTTCGTCATCGTTGAGTCAAGTAGCTGAGGGAGAAAAACTTTTGGTGTTGCCCAGGGCAGGGACTATTTCACCTTGGTCCAGCAAAGCCACTGAAATCGCCCAGCGTTGCGGTTTACATGAAGTGGGCGGAATTGAACGAGGAATTGAATACACTTTGAGTGCCAGCACGCCGTTATCCCTAGTACTTAAGGATAAAATCTCCGCACTCTTGCATGACCGCATGACTCAAACAATTATTCAAGACGGAGTTGAACCCGATCTATTTGCTCGACATCAGCCCGCATCATTGCAAACTGTGGCGATTATTGAACAAGGCCGTGATGCACTGGTGACAGCCAACTCTGCATTAGGCTTGGCTTTATCAGATGATGAAATCGATTATTTAACAGAGTGTTTTGAAAAACTGGGCAGGAATCCATCTGACGTTGAGTTAATGATGTTTGCTCAAGCCAATTCAGAACATTGCCGCCATAAAATTTTTAACGCAAATTGGACGATTGACGGCGTCGAACAAGGTCGGTCATTGCTTCAGTATGATCCGCAATACCGCAGAAAAGAATCCGGCGGGAATTCTATCGGCTTATAGTGATAACGCCGCTGTAGCTGAGGGCTCATTATCCCAGGTATTTATTCGACATCCGATGACTGGCGAATACAGTTACTGCGAAGAAGACGCTCATATTTTAATGAAGGTCGAAACCCACAACCATCCTACCGCCATTTCACCACATCCAGGTGCTGCGACCGGTTCGGGTGGCGAAATTCGTGATGAGGGCGCAACGGGTCGCGGCTCTACTCCAAAAGCAGGGCTTACCGGATTTTCTGTATCACACTTAAAAATCCCCGAATTTATCCAACCCTGGGAAACTGATAATGGCAAGCCGGAGCGCATCGCATCGGCCTTAAACATAATGCTAGAAGGACCGATTGGCGGCGCGGCATTTAATAATGAATTTGGTCGCCCCAACTTAGCTGGTTACTTCCGAAGCTTTGAACAACCCGCGCCGGGTAGTCATGGCAATGAATTTAGAGGCTACCATAAACCTATTATGATCGCCGGCGGTTTGGGCAATATTCGACCAATGTTGGTAAAAAAACAGGCTATTCCAGCTGGATCGCTAATTATAATTTTAGGTGGTCCGGCCATGCTCATCGGTTTGGGCGGTGGCGCGGCTTCATCCCAAGCCTCAGGGGAAGGTTCTGAAAGCCTGGATTTTGCCTCTGTGCAACGTGAAAATCCAGAAATGGAACGCCGTTGTCAGGAAGTCATCAATCATTGCAATGCTCTGGGAGATGAAACACCGATTATATCGATCCACGATATTGGCGCTGGTGGCTTATCTAACGCCGTGCCGGAAATTATTCATGATTGCGAACGTGGTGGTCGTTTTGAATTGCGCAAAGTCCATAATGCCGATATGGGCATGTCACCAATGCAGATTTGGTGTAATGAAGCCCAAGAACGTTATGTGGTTGCTATTAAACCCGAATCATTAGACTTATTCAGCCGTTTCTGCGAACGGGAGCATTGCTTATATGCGGTCATTGGTGAAGCTACCCAGGAAGAGCACTTACTCTTAACGGATGAATTACTAGGCGATAAGCCGGTAGAAATTCCCATGTCATTGCTATTTGGCAAGCCGCCCAAAATGCATAGAAATGTGAAGCATAATCGACCGAAGTTGCACGCTTTAGATTTTCAAGATGTCGATTTAGTTGAAGCTGTCAAGCGCGTATTATCGTTTCCAGCCGTTGCCGATAAAAGCTTCTTGATTCATATCGGTGATCGTTCTGTAACCGGACTGGTTGCCAGAGATCAAATGGTCGGTCCATGGCAAGTGCCGGTTGCTGACGTGGCAGTCACTGCATCGGGATTTTATGCCTTGACCGGCGAAGCTATGGCGATGGGTGAACGCACTCCGGTGGCTATTATTAATGCCCCGGCATCAGGTCGCTTAGCCGTCGGTGAAGCGGTTACTAATTTGGCGGCAGCACAAATCGATTCCTTGAAAAAAATCAAACTTTCAGCTAACTGGATGGCTGCCGCCGGTTATCAAGGTGAAGATGCAGCCTTATTCGACACCGTGAAAGCGGTCGGTATGGAATTATGCCCCGACTTGAGTATTGCCATCCCGGTTGGTAAAGATTCGCTGTCTATGAAAACCGTATGGCATGATCAATCTGGCGAAAAAACCATGGCTGCGCCTTTGTCCTTGATTATTACTGCTTTCGCGCCGGTCGTGGATATCAAAAAAACCTTAATGCCTCAGTTGCAAGCTGTAGCGGATAGTGTGTTGATTCTGATTGATTTGGGTGCCGGCCAGAACCGACTAGGCGGTTCTGTATTGGCTCAGGTCTACAATCAACTGGGCGATAGTTGCCCGGATTTAGACGATCCACGCTTGTTGAAGGCTTTTTTTGATTCGATTCAAATCTTGAACACTCAGGATAAGCTACTTAGCTATCATGACCGTTCTGACGGTGGTTTGTTGGTAACAGTTGCCGAGATGATGTTTGCTAGCAGGCTTGGCGTAGATTTAAATATTGATAAGTTGGGCGATAGTGCCTTAAGCGTTTTATTTAACGAAGAGCTTGGCGCGGTAATACAAATTCGGCGCGGCGATCAGGAACAAGTGCTGGAATTATTTATTCACGCAGGTTTAATCGATTGTGTGCATGTCGTCGGACAACTGGCTGAGCAGCCCCAGCTCACCATTCGTTCTGGTCAGGATATTATTTACGCTAATACTCGGTCAGTTATGCAAAGCATTTGGTCGGAAGTCAGCTTTAGAATGCAGGCTTTGCGTGATAATCCTGACTGTGCAGCGCAGCAGTACGCACGCATCATTGATGATCAAGATCCTGGGTTGAATGCTAGCTTAACCTACGACCTTAATGAAGACGTAACTCTGCCGTTTGCGGCGGTAAGGCCCAAAGTTGCTATTTTAAGAGAGCAGGGCGTCAACGGGCATGTTGAAATGGCCGCTGCATTTGATCGTGCCGGATTTACCAGTATCGATGTGCACATGAGCGATATTATTGATGGCCGAGTGACTTTATCGGATTTTATAGGTCTGGTGGCCTGTGGTGGCTTTTCTTACGGCGATGTGCTCGGTGCCGGCGGTGGCTGGGCTAAATCCATATTATTTAACGAGCGAGCCAGAAACGAGTTTACGGCATTTTTTCAGCGCCCTGATACGTTTGGTTTGGGAGTTTGTAACGGCTGCCAAATGATGTCCGGTTTAAAAGAGATTATTCCGGGCGCAGAACATTGGCCTCGATTTATGCGTAACAACTCGGAACAGTTTGAGGCCAGAGTGGCGTTAGTCAAGGTAAAGCCCTCGCCCTCTATTTTCTTTACCGGTATGGAGGAATCTATCATCCCGGTGGCCATTGCGCATGGGGAAGGCCGCGCCGAATTTAACATTGATCCGGCACTGACGTTGAAAGCCCAAACCGTCGCATTAACCTATGTTGATAACTACGGTCAGGATACTACTGCATTCCCTGCAAACCCGAATGGTTCCCCATTCGGGATCACCGGATTGACCACTACAGATGGGCGGTTTACCGTCATGATGCCACACCCAGAACGTTGTTTTAGAGCGGTCCAAAACTCATGGTATCCTGATGATTGGCAGGATCATGGCGCCTGGATGCGATTTTTTAGAAATGCTAGGGTCTGGGTAGGGTGATTTTTATGCTTGCATTTGGAAAACACTGGCTAATGCAAAACAACCGATTGCCAAGCCTGGGCTGGAAAGTTATTATTCTGGTCAATGAAAGTGTTAAGGCCGAGTATTGTTTGTATCGCTGGCATCATTTTTCACCATTATCGTCTAATTGAGGATCGGAAGATGTCATCTGTTAATGGAAAAATAGTTATCGGATCGATACTTTTTTTCATCGTTACAGCTATAATCTTTCCCGATTTACTATTCGGGTTTATTCTGGAAATAGCGCATACTCTGTTAGAGTTACTGCATGTACTGTTTGAATTAATAGAAGAGTTCTTTGACCTAGCTATCGAGCATCTACTCGGAACAGGTCTCCATGACACTCAGGTTATTGTTTTTTACATATTACTCTCTATTTTTGCATTTGGAGTTTACCGCTTGTGTCTCAAAGTACCCTCTAAATACAGGAAACTGAAAAACAGTCTATTTACAGCTTATGATGATTGTAAAATGGAATCTCAAACTTATTGGCAAAATTTGGGCACGTTTAAAAAGATACAGTGGCTTGTCATTGGTATGTCAGCTTTTTTTATATGGATTTTTTTTGGGATTTAGGACATTACTGTCCGGAAGTCTAGTAATAGATCAGATTCCATCCGCCCAATAAGTTTTTCTGATTACCCATTTTAGTTTGTCCGAATTTTTCAGAAATTATGGGCCCGAAGATCAACTAACCGATGCCCTTTTGAAATCCCGTTTCCTCGCTTGCGGAACAGATCATTCTAACCTCGTCAAAACGCGAAAGCTTTTTCAATTTCCGCTTGCCGCTGGTCAGCCTCCATAAGCGCCCTCTTTAATTAAGGCATCACACTAAAAGCTGATGAACACAATGGTCCATCAGCTTGTGAAATCTACATTTCCAAAAAAACTGAATCGGCTTTTTATTTTTTACCCCTACGTAAAACTTCCAGTTTAGCCGGGAACATAGCAGCGCGTCTCAACCCTAAGGCGCGCGCGCCGCGCGATGAAATATCAACGATGCGCCCTTCTTGGGTTGGGCCGCGGTCATTGACACGAAGTACAACACGCTTACCATTTTTGGTGTTAGTAATCCTCACTTTACTGCCGCAAGGTAAAGTTTGGTGGGCCGTTGTCAGTTTGTTTTTGTCATAAAGCTCTCCGCACGCGGTAGTGTGTCCGTGCAAGCGGTCGGTATAAACCGCACCAAGACCGCTCTCGGCTGCAAACAGTGATCCTGAGCTCAGAATGGCTAGTGCAGCTAAGACCACGTTTAAATGTAACTTTGAGTGAAGCATATTTATCTCCGTATGAACGTAAAGGATTGTCTACTAAATGAGTGGTGGAACACCACCTGTTTCAGTATAACACTTGCTCTCTGTGCCGCTCAATGTGAGCACATGGAGTAAAAAAATACATCTGTGATTTCTTCGCGTAATTTATTTTGAAATTAGTGTTTGTATATGGGGTGACTCAGCTTGAATTTAAAAGAAACAACATTAGTGCTTTAAATGCATCTACCCTAAATCACCCAGCAATATAAATCACTTGCGATATACTAATCACTGGTTTAGCCGATATTCAAATAAACAACTTTCAGTACCGCCATCCACTCCAGCCTACTGGAATAGAACAAATCACCGATCTGTCTCAATAACTCCCAATGAAAAAACAAGAAAAATCACTGACTATGACCGTACTGATGACCCCAGATATGGCAAACTTTTCCGGCAAGGTACACGGCGGTATTATCTTAAAACTGCTGGATCAGGTCGCTTATGCCTGCGCAGCAAAATATTCAAAAAGCTATGTAGTAACAGCAGCACTGGACAATGTCTTTTTTAAAATGAGCATAAATGTCGGTGAATTGG
Organism: Methylococcales bacterium; assembly: GCA_965247565.1. Classification (GTDB taxonomy): domain Bacteria; phylum Pseudomonadota; class Gammaproteobacteria; order Methylococcales; family Methylomonadaceae; genus CBDFHF01. Next base: position 385,560 of record CBDFHF010000002.1, read on the forward strand.
TCACTTTTTATGCACACATCAACCACGTCGGTCGATCGTCTATGGAAGTTGGTGTCAAAGTAGTTGCTGAAGATTTACGCACTGCTGAAAAACGCCATACCACATCCTGTTATTTCACCATGGTAGCGATTGACGAAGATGGCAAATCGGTTGCGGTACCAAGATTACAAATTGACACCGAAGTCGAGCAAAAATTACATGCCGCCGCCGAGTTAAGAAAAAAAATGCGTCAGGACATCCTGGCAATGAATAAAACCTTACATGTAGAAATAGAGGAAGAATTGTAATGGTGTTATTACAAGAAAATTTTGAACAACTGCCGCTTAAAGACTTTACCGAGAAAGCATACCTGGATTACTCCATGTACGTTATTCTTGATAGAGCTTTGCCGCACATTGGCGATGGTTTAAAACCGGTGCAACGGCGTATCGTGTACGCCATGTCTGAGCTTGGCTTGACCGCCTTGGCCAAATATAAAAAATCAGCCAGAACCGTCGGTGACGTATTAGGTAAATATCATCCGCATGGTGATTCGGCTTGTTATGAGGCCATGGTCATTATGGCTCAAGATTTCTCTTACCGTTACCCGTTGATTGATGGCCAGGGCAACTGGGGATCGCCGGATGACCCCAAATCCTTCGCTGCCATGCGTTATACAGAATCGCGTTTAACGGCGTACGCACAAACCTTGCTTAGCGAATTGGGTCAGGGTACGGTGGAGTGGTCGGATAATTTTGATGGCACCTTAAAAGAACCTGTGTTATTGCCAGCCCGGTTACCGAATGTATTACTGAACGGTACCATGGGCATCGCTGTGGGCATGGCTACCGATATTCCACCACATAATTTACGTGAAGTTGCTGGCGCTTGCCTTGCTTTACTGGATGATCCTGACTGCTCTTCGGAATCAATTTTTCAACATGTAAAAGCCCCGGATTACCCTACCGATGCGGAAATAATCAGCTCGACTGAAGACATCCAGAAAATGTACCTATCCGGAGGTGGCTCCATAAAAATGCGCGCTAAATATGAACAGGAAGACGGCACTATTATTATCACTGCTCTGCCTCATCAAGTGTCTGGCGCCAAACTAATGGAACAAATCGCCGCGCAAATGCTCGCGAAGAAATTACCTATGATTGAAGATTTGCGCGATGAATCTGATCATGAAAATCCATGCAGACTACTGATTATTCCAAAATCTAAACGCATTGATGTTGATGCGGTAATGTCGCATTTATTTACCACAACCGATCTGGAAAAAAGCTACCGCGTCAACATGAATATGATTGGCCTGGATGGTCGGCCAAAAGTTAAAGGCTTGCGAGAGATTCTGGTTGAATGGTTGAGTTTTCGAACCGAAACCGTACGTCGCCGCTTGCAATATCGTTTAGATAAGGTGCTGGCTAGACTACATATTTTGGAAGGCTTGTTGATTGCTTATCTGAATATCGATGAAGTTATTGCGATTATTCGTAGCGAAGACAATCCAAAACCGGTGTTGATGGAGCGCTTTGGTATTACCGATCTGCAAGCCGAAGCCATCTTGGAGTTAAAATTAAGGCATCTTGCCAAATTGGAAGAAATGAAAATCCGAGGCGAGCAGGATGAGTTAGAACAGGAGCGTGCGGCTTTAGAAAAAACTTTAGGTTCTGCGCGGTTACTCAATCGCTTGATCCGCAAAGAAATCGAACGTGATGCTGAAAAGTACGGAGATGATCGTCGTTCACCTATCGTTTCCAGAGATGCGGCACAAGCGCTTGAAACTACAGCGTTAATCAGTAATGAACCGCTGACAGTCATACTATCTCAAAAAGGCTGGATTAGGGCTGCCAAAGGTCATGATATTGAAGTTGAAAGTCTGGCTTATCGTTCTGGTGATAGCTTTATGGAGGCACTCAAAACTCGCTCAACCCAGCCAGTGTACATTCTTGATTCTACCGGCAGAGCTTATAGTACATCGGCACATGATTTACCCTCTGCGAGAACCCAGGGTGAACCTTTAACTGGGCGGCTTAATCCGCCAGCAGGGGCTTTATTTCTGCATTTGCTCAGCGGCAATCCTGAAGATTGGTATGTTTTGGCGAGTAACGCCGGTTACGGTTTTAGAGTGCAGCTGAAAGAGTTGTTTAGTAAAAATAAAGCCGGTAAATCGCTGCTCACTTTGCCAGATGGCGCTAAGATTATTAAACCTGCGATTATCAATAATGATTGCGACTTGCTCGCCGTTGTTACCTTACAAGGTCGGTTGCTTATTTTTCCGGTTGCCGATTTGCCCGCACTGGCAAAAGGCAAAGGCAACAAATTGATTCAAATCCCGAACACAGACTTTGCTGGTGGTAAAGATTATGTGGTTGCCATTCTTACTATTTCAGAGAATCGCCAGTTAAAGGTATTATCTGGCAAGCGACATGTTATGTTGAAAGCGGACGATATCAAACAGTACTCCGGTAATCGAGCCAACCGCGGTTCGGCTTTACCCAGAGGCTTTCAGCGGGTGGATGGTTTGAGTTGTGAATAGCTGCGTTTGATTAGAAAGTACAGCGCTATTTTCAAGTGATTTCCTGGGTTGGTGGCTAGAGATAGCCACCAACCCAGATTTTTTACTTAGCAACTTTTGCGCTAACGATTGCAAATACTTTTTTGCCCCACTCCATCAGCTCACGGCGCTTGATCACAACCCCATAGCTGATTAAGCCCAGTAGCAAACCGTTGAATAGACGGCCAATGACTGAACTACCTGGCTCTTGAGTGGCGGCAAGTCCGTTGGTCGCCGGATTGACCGGTGCCGCTTGCACAGCGACTTTTACGGGCGTGGTCGGTGCATCCAGGTCAGGTAAGCCCAGACTTTTCCAGGCATCATAGTCTTGCCAGACAGGTTGCTTGCGATTCCAGAATTCTTTAGTAAAGTACTGAGCAAGACTCATTCCATGGGATTGCGGAATGCCTTTGTCATCCAGAAACCCTTTATAAACGACCAAGCTAATATCACCGCCTTCGCCCACGCCGTTGGTAGTAAAGGATTTTTCCACATGGTCATGAAACATCCAGATACCCTGACCAAAGCTGTTTAAGCCGTCATCCACGCCGCTTAACTCTAGGTCGAGTCGCTGGGCTGGCACCATGCCGTGTACATCGCGTTGGATGTAGGAACCCGGGCCGTTATCAACGCCGTCGTAATGGGTCGCTATGGGTTTGTGCCCGTGAATATGCATGGCAAATGCTTCGGTATGACCATTTAATATGCGTAGTTTGACTTTTTGATTTTCTTCCATGTGAATCAGAGACTCCCGCAAGGTATACGGGAATGCTCGACCATTGAGCATAAAGTAGTCGTCCGTCGCGTCGGTGGTGTCGTATTCCATGTTCATGTGTTTGGCGATCAGCCGCGGGTCGTTAGCGGATCTGGCGACCACTTCATGGAGTTCTTTGTCGGCTGATTCATAGTGCAAATCGTATTCCCGAGCGTATTTTTCCAGGACGGCAACGGAGGGGTGGCGCACTTGTCCGGCGCCGACGTTCAGGGTTTGCGGCCAGTTGTTGGGTCGGTTTTCTTCAACGACAAACATGCCTTGTAGTCCCATGGGGATGTGGGTATGTGGCTGTACATGGCAGTGGTAGTACATGGTGCCGGGTTGTCGCGGTTTGATGACGTAGGTCTTACTGTCTCCAGGCATGGTGTCCATGTTGCTGGTTTGGCCAACGCCGTCATTACCACCGCCACCGTGATCCATAAAAGGGTGATCAACCCCGTGTAAGTGGATGGAGTGGGGCAAATAATGGGTATTTTCCAGGACTATCCACACTACATCGTCTTGTTCAACGCGGATGGTGGGCGATGGCACACGCAATAACGGGTTGGCAATGGATTCGTACAAGCTGAGTGTGGACATGTCCCGGGTTTTGGGAGCATACACCCAAAAAGTGGGCTGGATGCCGGGGGCGATATCAAAGGTGGTAATGGGGTCTTTGGTATCGGGCGAACGACCATTCAGCTCCACGACTTCCAGTTTAATAACAATTTTGTCTGGATCGCCGTCACCGTCCATGTCATCGGACAGGGTAATGGCATCGGCAGCCAATTGGGTCTGCATCAGCGTATCCATGGAGATGCCGTTGGTGCCTTTTACGAAGGCGGCAATGTCGGCGGGATTATCCGGGTTACACAGTTGGGAGGCTTGTATTTTGACACCGTCAATCTCTTGTTCTTTACGCCAGGCGGGGTCAGTAAAGTCTGAGCAGACTTCTTCCACTACGCCGCTTTCAACTTTGGCCGCCGGCGGTAATTCGGTGGCAGCATGGCTCCAGGAATGTACAATAAATAGCGCAGCACTCCCAGTAAGAGCAATTAGGTTTTTATGCATACAAAATATCCTCAGAAAATACGCTTGGTAGGATGTTGCGCCGCTTTAACAAGCTGCGGGCATTATTATTATCTGTGTAGTTTACCCGAATATGGCAGATAATTCATTTTTTCCCATACACCGCGCAGGGTAAAGACATTGGGGTGCAACGCTTAGTTCAAAGAGTCTGCTAGCGTTGTTTGCGTTGATAACCTTATTCACGGACATCAGTGTTAGTGCACTTGCCGCTATAATTAAGCGGCTTACACATCAGATAAATCGAAGATGTGTAAGCCATGCATTTGAACGAATGTGACTAGCCAGTAGATATCAACAATACCGCTTACAAACCGGCCAAATAGGCTGCAATGGACTTCATATCTTCCTCAGATAAACTTGCTGCTATCGCTTGCATTGGGCCGCCAGTTCTGGTGCCGTCTTTAAAGTTTTTTAATTGCTGGATTAAATAATTGGGGTTTTGACCAGCAAGTCTTGGAAATTGGCCTCGGCCTTCAGCTGTTGAGCCATGGCAGCCCAAGCACATACTGGCTTTGTCTTCTCCGGCTTTAGCTAATGTGGCATCTCCGGCGGCTTTAACTGCAGGTAGACTGGAAAAGTAATCGGCCAAATTGTTTATATCCTGTTCACTCAAGTTACCAGCCATTGCTTGCATGGGTGAGCTTTTTCGCTGTCCCGCTTTGAACGCGTTAAGCTGATTAGCAACATAAGCTGCTTGTTGTGCAGCCAAGTTGGGTGCCTGCGGGTTGCTGCTTTGCCCTTTTGCACCATGACAGCCAACGCAGTTTTCAGATTTTTGTTCGCCGGCTTTTATATCAGCCAACGCGATAGGCAAATTACAAACTCCGGCTAAAAGTAGCGTTAATGCAAATGTATGTTTTAGCAATTTCATGGTTTACCTCATAAAACGTTCCGTTATTGATAGCATCTTTACAACGCTACCTCCGAGGTTACTATACAACTAAAATATCACGATGATAATCAGAAAGGCTTAAAATTAGCTATGCCCAATTTCTCCAATAATGATGCACCTAAACCAGTTATCGGTGTGAGTGGCATTGTATTTAATGACCAACAACAAGTGTTACTGATTAAACGTAATCAAGCGCCGGCCTGTGGATTATGGTCTGTCCCGGGCGGTAAATTGGAAGCAGGAGAATCCCTTGCTGAGGCTTGCCAACGAGAGATCAAGGAAGAAACGGGTTTAGACGTTGTACCCCAAACTGTTGTTGCTATTGTCGAGCGCCGCATCGAGGGATTTCATTATGTGGTCATTGATTTCTTGGCACAATTAGCCAGTACAGAAAATTATCAACCGCTGGCGCAAACTGACGTTTCCGATGCTTGTTGGATTAGTTTGGACGACTTAAATAACTATGATTTGGTTGAAGGCTTAGCTGAAATTATTATGCGTAGCCAGCGGCCAATTGCTGGCGACCAGCTGATAGGACTACATAAGATAAGCGCTAACGGCACAGACTACTTGTTACCGTGACGTCCACTATCGCTTTTGTTCGTGATAGTGTAGTTTACAACATAGCCATTCCGGTTAGAATGGCATCTGATCTAATCGCGTTAACACAAAGACCATTTTCACTTAAGCCAACAACACAAATTTAATATGAGCGAAAAAATATCAAGCAATGCTTTACTTTACGCCACCCTTGCTCTTAACAGCGAAGTAGCTCTGCAACGGGAGTACCTAGATTCACCTGACGTGCCGGCAGACGAACGCGATAACGAAGAGGGTATTATGGATGACTTGGAGCAGGCGTTCATGGAGTTTGTTGATCTCTATAAAGTGCGTTGTAAAATTGACAAGGAACTGCCCAGCTTAGAAGAGTTGTTAACTAGTCAATTGTAAGATCGTGTATACACTTTATGGCATTAAGAATTGTGATACCGTCAGGAAAGCACGCAAATGGCTGGACAACCATGCAGTAGAATATCAGTTCCATGATTTTAAAACGGATGGGCTCAACGCAGAACGATTATATTACTTTGCGCACATACTTGGCTGGCAGTCATTGTTAAACCGTAATAGCACTAGTTGGCGGCAACTCGACGCCGATCAGCAAGCTGCGCTATTAAAACTGCAAATGACAGAGCCTTTGGGTGAAGATGCCCGAGACATTCAGATTATATTAGCAAGCCCCACCTTACTAAAGCGTCCGATTCTCGATTTAGATGGCCGCCTGATCGTTGGTTTTAAAACAGACAGTTATCTCCATTTAGGATAATGAAGCCCCAAAGCTATAGCACTCTAGTTATTGTTTTGTCTCATGTCCTTGGTATAACTACACTTAGGGCTGATACCTTTGAAGACGGTATTGCCGCTCATGACAGAGGCGATTATTCGACTGCGGTAAAGTTATTGCGCCCTTTAGCGGAACAAGGTAGTGCCCCCGCGCAGACCGGTTTAGGTTTTATGTACAACTTAGGTCAGGGCGTGGCTCAAGATTATAAACAGTCTGCCGATTGGTTTCGCAAAGCTGCCGAGCAAGGCAATGCTGCTGCCCAAACTGGACTAGGATTTATATATCAATCCGGTCAAGGTGTTCCGCAAAATAGCCGAGATGCAGAAAAATGGTATCGCCTAGCCGCAGAACAAGGTTCGGCTATTGCCCAAAGCAAATTGGGCGTACTTTATAAAGACGGTGATGGTTTAGCTCAAGATATAGTCAAAGCTTACCTGTGGTTTAGTTTAGCTGCCTCAGAAATACCTGAAGCAGCCGAAATGCGTGATGAACTCGCTAGGCAGATGTCGACTCAGCAGCTGTCGCATGCTCAGCATCTGGCAGAACAGTGTAAAACATCAGCATTCAAAGACTGTAATTAAATCTGAACGCCTTCGTTAAAGTCTTTATTTGGCAATCGCTTTAACGGCTTCGGCCAAAAGAACATCGAGTTTAATGATAGATAGCTGATGCTCGATACTATCTGTAGCCCAGATAGATTGAATTCCTGATTGCAATATGTGCCTCTGTGCATCTCCACAAAACAACGGATGAGTAATAACGGCATGAATCTCTGTTGCACCAGCGGCTTGCAGTAGGTTTGCAGCTTTACCCAGAGTTCTGCCGGTACTGGCTATATCATCGATAATAACGACTGGTTGTGAGTGGTAGTTGCGTCCGGGCAAGGTTATTTCCACAGTTTTATCTCCCCGTCTTTCTTTATGCGCGATGACAAAATCAAAACCGATGTAGTTGGCAATATTACTCACCCATTGTTCCGATTCACTATCCGGACCTAACAACAAGGCATGTTGGAATTTGGTTTTTAGAAATCGGCCAATTTCATTCGTGGCAGTCAAGCTGATGGCATTTTTTATCGGAATGGCTTGGCTCAGTTTGGAAATGCGGTGCAAATGCGGATCGACAGTGATGATATCGTCGAACAAGCCAGCCAGTAGTTGGCCGATGATGCGCTGACTGACTGCTTCGCCCGGCTGGTTGGCAATATCTTGACGCATATAACACAGGTAAGGAGCAACCAAGGTAAGACGCTTAGCGCCAAATTCTCTGGCTGTTTTCGCGCACAGTAACAATTCAATTAACTTGTCATTTGGCTGATTTAAACTGCGACAGAAAATAACGTGCTCAGGCAAGACCAGCGGTAGTTTTATCAGGCTTTCACCATCAGGAAAATGGTGCAGACTAATTTCGGCCAGATCGACATCAAGTCGGGAAGCAAGGCGCTGGCCCTGAGTTAAATAATCGGGGAAAGTGAGAACTATCATGACAATGACCTGGTTCGGTTAAAAAGCCACTAGCGATTTGAGGATCATGTCTTCATTGCCGATGGTATAGCCGTTATTGTGCTCAGCGAGTTGCTGGGCGAATTTGAAATCGGCAGGAAATTCGGCAAAGATTTGGTACAAAATATCGCCTTTTTCCACCAGATTTCCGAGTTTCTTTAATAAATCGACCCCGGCTTTCTTCATCATTGGCGCTCCAGCCATACGCGCTATTTTGGCCATTTGCAAGTTGTCGATAGAAGTGACCAAGCCATTGCAATCGGCATAAACTTCCTGACAAAGATTACTAGGATGTAAATTGATTGGTTTTGAACCTTGAGCTTGAATCAGGGCCTGCATTTTAGCCAGAGCACGACCGGATTCCAGAATATCCCGAGCAATGGCATAACCTTGTCCACCGCGCACATCAGGATCAAACTCTATAATTCTGCCGGCCAGTTGCAGGGATTTCTGACGTAAATCAGCGGGTGCATCCGGATCATTTTCGAGCACCTGCATAATATCGCGGGCTTCCAGTGTCGGACCGATACCTCGGCCTATAGGTTGGCGGCCATCAGTAATCATCACTTCCAGGTGAATGTTGAGCCGGTCGCCGACAAACTCGAATAATTTACGCAGCGCCAATGCTTGGCGCATTTGCCGCACTTTTGCAGTGGGGCCAACCGGAATATCAATAATTAAATGAGTAGAACCGGCGGCCAATTTTTTCGATAAAATCGATGCCACCATTTGTCCTTGGGAATCAATACCTAAAGGCCGCTCTACCGAAATCAGCATATCATCTACTGGCGCCAACTTTGCCGTACCGCCCCAAGCCAGACAGCCACGCTCCTGGCGCACGATGTCGTGTAACTGATCCGGGGTTAAATCGACTTCAGCCAGTACCTCCATGGTATCGGCGGTACCGGCAGGTGAGGTGATAGCGCGGCTGGAGGTTTTGGGTATCAGCATGCCATGCGCAGCAACGATAGGTACCACCAGCATGGACGTGCGGTTTCCAGGAATGCCGCCGATACAATGCTTGTCAGCTACTAACGCTTCGTGCCAGTTCATCCGTTCTCCTGACGCGAGCATGGCGCGGGTCAGGTATAGCAACTCGTCTCGATCCAGATTATTTTGTCCGGTCGCAACCAAAAATGCCGCCATTTCCATCTTTGAATAACGCGCATCGACGATATCGTTGGTAATACTGGTAAAGGGAACCTCTATAAATTCAAATTTAAGTCACCCCCTAGCAATTCTGCTAATTTTTTTCGACTTTATTTTAAAATCAGGGTGCATTCCGGCTATTTGAAGTAAAAACCGCATCAAATCCCCGTGTTTTGAGATTATTTCCCCGTTTTTATGCCACTGTGGGCGCACCTTTCCTGTACGGGTTCATCACATCTCGTTTAATCAACTGTATCAAACGCTTCATGTTGTACACTAAATTCATCAAACCAATTTTGACTTTGGCTCGTTGCAAACCGATGGTGCGAACTAAATGCCCACCCATTGCCGCCTGTGCACCAAACACATGTTCGACTCGGGCTCTGACTTTTGACTTCGTCCGGTTTGATAACTTTTGTTCTTCGGTTAAGGGTTTGCCTCGTGTGCCTTTTTCACAAACCTGGCTCTCAATATCGGCGTTAGCTAAGCGCTGCTCCTGGGCTTCTGAACGATAAGCACTGTCGGCATAAACCGCTCGTTTATTGCCCTCCACATCGATTGCCTGGTCGAGTAATTCATCGAATACCTGACTGTCGTGAACCGCCGCATGGGTGACTGAATAGCTTTGTATGAGCTTGTTTTCCTCATCCGTGTTGATGTGATTTTTATAGCCGTAATGCTTCTCATCGTTTTTCTTTGTCCAGCGCGCTTCGGTATCTTTCTGCCGACGCTTGGCCTGAACCTCCGGCTTATCCCATGCCTCAGGCACTTGCCCTTCTTTAATCTGGGCGTTTTCTTCACGGCTATTGCGTTGCTTGGGGACTTCGACAAAGGTGGCATCAATCATCTGCCCCGCTCGAGCCGCATAACCTTGCGCCGCCAGTTGTCCATGAAACCGGGCAAACAACTCCTCAACCAAGTTTAGATCCTTAAGCCGTTCGCGAAACCTCCACACGGTTTTCGAATCCGGCACTTTATCTTCTAATTGCAAACCCAGAAAACGCAGGAAGCTGAACCGATCCCGAATCTGATATTCGATGCCATCATCCGATAAATTGTGCAGCTGCTGGAGTACCAAAATCTTGAACATCAGCACCCCATCGAACGGCTTGGCGCCTGCCTGACTTTTTCTATCCTTTTCATGCAGGCGCTTAAGTTCAGGCCGAAACGCTTCCCAGTCTATCCGGGCTTTCAATCCTACCAAAGGGTCTCCCATTTTGATTAGTTGCGCGGCTCTTTCTTCTACGTCGAATAATCCAGGTTGGCGGGGTTTCATGGGACGGTTCTCTATCAGTGGACTCACTGTTATTATCTCATTTCAGTGCCATTGCTTCCCGTCAAAAATCGCTGTGAGGTGGGGTATTTTTAGAGATCCCCTAAAGTCATCCTGATCAAGGCGTTCCCCATTAATTTTGCGTCGCACCGCATCCATCGATTTAGGCGGCTCGGCATGATTGACCGTCACCAGACTACCCGCTTCTGCATTGAGTTGAGTAAAAGCCTGCTCAGACAACCCTAATTCACCCGGAAGTACAATGGCCGCGTCATCGACCACATTCAGCACGGCCAACACTTTTGAGCTATTAATACTTACCTGGATTTTGGACAACGCCTGAAAACCCTCAGCACGGTAAACACCGCACTCTCGATGTAAATAAGCGACGTTCTCGTGATAAGTATCGATGGCGATACGGCGCAATTGCAGGGTGTCTGTACTCATGAGTTTAAGCGATAAGATGCCAGATTTTATTTCATCATGCAGTTTGTGCTGGCTATTGTCAAAAAATCCAAGCCCTAAAATAACCACAACAAACCCCAATTAATTGGAAACGATAAAGCCGATAGGATCAGGTTGACTTGGTGGGCGGTAGTGAGATTCGCAGAGTTTATATCGTTATCTATAGAGCTTCTCCACTCTAATCTGTACATCTTACAAGTCATTCAAATATCAATAGTTGTTGATATCGTTTTATAAGTATTCCTACGAATAGACTAACCACAAACAATAGTTGAGAATCAAAGCTCTACTTTATTAAGAGCCCGCCAGGTTGTAAGTCATAGTTAACAAAATAATCGTGGAGAGTTTCATGAACAGCAAAGACACAAAAAAAGAAATAACACCAAACCCATCAACGAGTAACCTAATTTCATTTGATGACTTCGACAGTTTTTTCGATGATTTTCTCTCGCGGCGTTGGCCGCGCGTTTTTGAGTGGAACTTGCCCTCAATGAGGGTAGCTGAAAAAAACTTCCCAAAAGTCGATATCATTGATCACGAAAACGAACTGGAGGTCCAGGCCGCTGTGCCGGGTGTTAAGAAGGAAGACTTAGATGTCACCATCAATAACCAGTCCATCACTATCCGGACATCCACAAGGGAAGAAAAGCAGGAGGGCGGTAAATATTTCCGCCGTGAAATCAGTCGTGGTGAATATCAGCGCACCTTGTCTTTGCCCGATAATGTTGATTCTGACAATGCCAAAGCCACATTTAAGGATGGCATCTTGAAAGTGGCAATACCAAAAACAGCAAAAGGTAAGCGTAAGAGTGTTGAAATCAAAGATTAGCGTATTGTTTAATTTTAATCAGAACTAACCGGGATGCATACTTTGCATATTCCAGGTCGCCTTATGCTGGAAAATCATTAGTAATTAAAAGGGCTAGGTATGTATTGGGCTAAAATCCTAATGGAGTCACTCCAAAGGAGGAGATATGGAAACTGAAAATACTTCTCTTTGCACGATTATTGTGGGGGGCGTCGAGTTGGCCGAATTTCGTGAGTTAGTCGCTCTGACTGCCTATTATAAAGCCGAAAAAAGGGGGTTTGTCCCAGGTCATGATTTGGAAGACTGGTTGGAGGCTGAGCAGGAAATAAGCCTACAGCGCCGCTATTGGTCTCTATAAATACCTGTTAATTGATATAAATTAAACGAACCACCTCGATGGGTTATTTTAAATTCACTTTGGTTTAGGGATTATTTGGAAGAATTAAAACCTAATTTTATTTTTCAAGATCGACAGAATGTTCGCGAACACAGCACATATGAAAAATCAAATGATGTGTAATTATCTCAACTCTGATTGCTTTTTCCATAGAAGCTTTTAAGGTTTTTACATTGAGCAAGCCGTTTGACCGGTTCAATCTTAATATAAGTCGGCCGGTCAATTAGCAGTTGGTAGCGCGAAGCTTCTCAACCATAACACTAATATATTCGATGCGCGAAATCGCTGTTTTCGAAGGACGATGAAAGTATAGTGGACCCTATTGTCCAGACAATTAACTGCCTAATTTAAGAGGGTGTCGTATCCGTTACAGCAGATTGGTGCTGCTCCATCTCTTCTTTTGAAGCCTCTTTTTTTTCACTAAAATAATCAGCAATTTTAGCCCCGCCACCTTCACCAGTCTGATAGACCTGATCCGGCGTTTTATAGCCTAATGCCTGATGAAACCGCCCTGCATTATAGAAGATAAAATATTCGGCCAGACCGACCAGCAGTTCCGGCATTGACGCATAGTTCTTCAAATAAACATCCTCGTACTTCACGCTTCGCCATAGCCGTTCAACGAAAATATTGTCTAATGCGCGACCTCGTCCATCCATGCTGATTTTGATGGCGTTTTTCAGCATCACCTTAATCCATGCCTCACAGGTAAATTGTGAACCCTGGTCGGTGTTGAAAATCTCAGGCGGCCCGTAATCATAGAGGGCGGCAGTCAAACAATCCACACAAAAACCGACATCCATCGTGTTTGATACTTGCCAGGACAAGACCTTACGGCTGTACCAGTCAATAATGGCCACCAAGTACACAAAGCCGTGTGCCAGTCGTATATAGGTGATGTCAGTACTCCAGACTTGATTTATCCGAATAATGCCTAATCCTCTGAGCAAATAAGGATAAACTTTGTTCTGTGGGTGCTTCTTACTGGTGTTAGGACCCGGTGCTATCGCTGCTAAACCTAATATCCGCATCAGCCGCTGCACTCGCCTCCGGTTTACAAGATACCCTTGGGTGCCGAGCCAAACCACCATTTTCCTGCTGCCGTAAAACGGATGACGGGTAAACTCTTCATCCAGCAAACGCAATAGCAGCAGTTCGACTTCGTCCACAACCGCTACCTTACTCTCATAGACCGTGGACCGTGCAATACTCGCCAGTTTGCACTGCACCACCACGGACAGCCCGCCGTTTGAATCGATCCAACCCTGGCGTTGGCTTAGGGGCTGATCCCGGACTTTTTTTTAAGCCATTCCAATTCCATATTAAGCTGTCCAATCTTGGCGTACAATCGCTCTGGATCACTTTGCGGGTCGGCTGTCTTGAGGCCATGTTTTGCGTCAAACAGATGGCTGGCATTTTCCAGTAATGCCTTTTTCCAAAGACCAACTTGCGTCGGGTGCACTCCAAATTCTTGGGCTATCTCGTTGACTGTTTTGCTACCTTTCACCGCTTCCAATGCTACTTTTGCCTTTTGGGCACCAGACATAATCCTACGCTTCTTTTCACTCATTTGTGCCTACCTAATTGAGGATAGACACCATCTTATACTGCTGTCTGTTTTTTGGGGACCACTATACCCTTAGTCATTTAACAGGCGCATACAATTAGAAACAGCTGAGGAGAAAAGCATCTTAAGTATCAAAAATTAACAATGTACCCATTAATGTTGAATTATGGTTAAACTCGGCGGATTCAAAACCGAACAGACCGTATTAACATGCAATTGGCAATCTCTCATAGATGAAGGATCAAAACAATGATTACAACTGCCAGAGTGTTTACTGCTAGACATCTCCAGTCTCTATTACTTCAATCAGCGTGGCTTTGTCTAGCGCTATTGGTATTCTTAATACCTATATCAGGATCAGCGCAAATCGCTGTGACAAGTCCAAATGCAGAACTATCTAAATCCCTACGTCAGGGATTGAACCTACCATTCATCGCCAATAATGGGCAAGTCGATCCCAGCGTTTCATTCTATGTGCAAACCTTTGCAGGAACGGTTTTCATCACACAGACCGGCGAGATGGTTTATTCCCTACCGCCTCTTAAATCGGGCAAGCGCGGATGGACCCTCGTTGAGCGCTTTGACCAAGGCACGCCTAAATTGGCAGGTGTCGACCTTAGTCACACAGAAGTTAACTATATTCAAAATCGGGATGGCAATGCCGAGACACAGCGTGCTGAGGCTTTCGAAGGGGTGAGCTTGGGTGAAGTTTATCCAGGTGTATCAGTCGAGTTACGTGCGCGCGGACAAACTTTCGAAAAAATTTATACGGTGGCCCCCGGCGCGAAGACTGAGAGTATCCGTATGTCAGTAGACGGAGCGAAAGAACTAACAGTTGATAAGAAAGGCAATCTAGTTGCAATAACAGGCAATGGTCCAGTCGAATTCAGCGCCCCGTTGGCTTGGCAGATAAAAAATGGGAGGAAAGAGGCTGTTAAGGTAGGTTACATTGTTCAAGCTAATCGTTATGGATATGAACTGGCCAATTATGATAGAACCTTGCCTGTAATAATTGACCCTCTAGTCCAGGCCACCTACTTAGGCGGTAATGGAACTGAAACTGCTGTTGGTATTGCAGTACATCCGCAATCAGGAGAAATTTATCTTCTAGGACAGATACAGCATCCCGGTAAGGGATTTACCAATACATTTCCTGGCACTACGGGCGGATGGCAGTCTGAGATGGTGAGTTCCAATGCTTACTTTCTGGCTAGGATGTCAGCAGACCTAAAAACCCTTATAAATGCTACCTTCGTGGATATACCTTATGCCGTACTTGACTACATGCAAATCCATCCAACGACAGGCGATATTTACATTTTAGGTGTCTCAAGCCGCGTTGATTTTAAACTGCCAAATATATCAGCGACTTCGCCACCAGCCAACGGCCAACCTTTTTTAATTAAATTCTCTAGTGATTTAACAAAAATTATAAAATCGACTTCCTTAACGACTGGCTGGCAGTATGGTGAAGTCAATAAATTGCGGTTAGCAAAGCTTGTATTTCATCCTGTTAACGGTGACATATATATAGTTAGCACTACGTTCAACACTAACCCCACATATGCTAATGTATTAAGGGTTGCAGCAGATTTAACTTCATATTTGGTAGAGAAACGCATAGGGGGTTCTCATGCGAATACTGGCCGCGGAATTGCAATACATCCTATATCGGGGGATGTATACATAACTGGAAAAACCAACTTTACCGATTTTCCGTCTACGAGCGGAGGGTTTCAGCCGCAGAATAATTCGATTCCGGCGACTGGAATTCAACCAGATGCCTTCATAGCTCAGCTTTCTGAAGATTTAAATACAATCAAACAGGCAACCTATATAGGTGGGACATTGGGTGATGAAGGTTATGACTTACAATTTGATCTAACGGCTGGAGATATATACATACTGGGTCAAACCTTTTCGCCTGATTTTCCAAAAATGAATGGCGGTGCTTTTACCATTGGAGGAATAGGAGAAAAGTTTTTCATTTCGCGGATATCTGGCGATCTCAGAACCCTAAAGCAAAGTACAATTGAGGGTGACGCGATTTTTCAATATTTTTATGATGACAGATTGTATATACACCCTGCCACAGGAAATGTGATTATCTTCAAGGAACGCCCACATCCTATCCATGCTAGAATCTTTTCACCGGACTTAACACACGCTTCTGATTTTTTCTCATTATTAACTGACGAATTTGGAGACGGGTTAATAAGAAACGATTTAAAGCGCATTCCTCCGGCTATGAATTCACAATCAGGTGAAATTTATCTTTTTGGTAATCAACCATTTATTGGTCTAACGTTACATTCTAAATTACCAACTGAAAATGGATTTCAAATCTCATCACAAACTGACTTTGGCGGTCAGCCTGATGTTTTTGTAGCACAATATAAGCTTACCGAAACGAACAACAATGTATCTTCGGTAGTGCTGCAGCCCACAGAGCTCGTTTTCGGTAATGTGTCTATTGGTAACTCTGCTACCCTACCGATCACTATCAGCAACACAGGCAAAGGGACGCTCCAGATTGGTACGATCTCTGACCCTGATGGAGCCTTCAGCAAAGTCGGCGATGGCTGTACCAACATGACGATCGCTGCCGGTGGAGAGTGCACACTGCAGTACAAGTTCGCGCCTGTAACATTGGGCTCAATCACTGGTGCGGCTAATGTGAACTCAAACGACCCTGCCAACGGAAAGTTTGGAATAGCATTGAGTGGTACAGGGGTGGATGGTGCGCAGGGTGGGGTACAGGTGATTTCTCGTACCGAAGTCGGCGCTGGTGCGCAATTGACTTTAAATGGTCAAGGGTTTACATCCCGTAAGGGTAAAGTCATCGTCGGCAGAAAAACAGGCCTTGTTACTCGATGGTCCGATAGCGCCATTGTATTTAAATTGCCTGCTTTGAAGGCTGGGGCGTATCCGGTCAAGGTAATAACTAAAAGTAAAGTCACTTTCAAAACATCGACGATTAACGTTCATCTACCAGAGATCGAAAGCCTTAATAGTTTTAGTGGAACTTCCGGTGATACCATTACTATACGTGGCAAATATTTCGGCGCAGCTAAGCCAAAAGTATTTTTGAAGTCTGGGAATAAACAAAAAGCCTCAAAAATACTTAAAGGCTATTCCGATACCAGTATTAACTTCAAAATTCCAAAGAGAACTAAATCAGGCACTTATCAAGTAGTTATTACAAATAGTGCGGGGAGTAGTGTGTCCAACGTCAACTTTATGGTGCAATAAGTCGGGTGGCCGGGTCGGGGGGGTACATTTTTTCGCCCCCCTTCTACGTTTTCGCACACCAGTATTTTGTAGTGAAACAGTTTGGAAACCGGCTGTTCTCTTTGTTGTTCGTCCTTCGCATATAGAGCTTCCCTTTAGCGAAACGCCATAAGTGAAGTCGATAGCGATAATTTTGACTTAATTTCAAATTCTTGGTGTTTAAGCAATAGAGTTTAGGACAAAAATTTCCGCTTCTGGGAGAGATAGCCTTGAACATCAATCAGACAACGCAACAAATCTTAGCTCACGCCCTGATTACAGCGCTTTGCAAGCCCCCCGCTTATCATCATGAAACCACAGCTATTCAGCTCATTGAAACTCATATTTCCTGGGTGTTACTGACCGGACGCTATGCCTATAAAATCAAAAAGCCGGTCAATTTCGGGTTCCTGGATTTTTCCACTCTAGAAAAGCGCCGGTTTTATTGTCAGGAAGAATTAAGGCTAAATCGCCGTCTAGCGGCAGATTGGTATCTTGAGGTAGTGCCGATAACCGGGCAAGCTGACTGCCCTAAAATGGATGGTGCAGGAGACGCGATTGAATATGCGCTTAAAATGCTCCAATTTCCTTCGGCACTCACATTGAAAGAGCTTACTGAAAGTGGCGGACTGGATGTTAATGAAATAGATCAGATTACCGATATTGTTGCCAGTTTTCATAGCTATATTGAAAAAGCTGGAGAACAGTCCCCTTATGGCGAAAGTAGGGACATCAAACATTGGTTTGATGAGAATTTTTCCCATATTAGGCCTTTGCTGAACGATGGCCTTCAGTTAACGCAACTTGAAACCATCCAGACCTGGAGTCACGCCGAATGGGCGAACAAGTCGCCACTCATACAACAACGCAAACAACAAGGCTATGTGCGCGAATGTCATGGCGATTTGCATTTGGCTAACATGACTGTTGTCAATGACAGGATCGTCCTATTTGACTGCATCGAATTTAATGCCATGCTACGTTGGATTGACGTTATCAGCGAGGTAGCGTTTTTAGTGATGGACTTGATCCATATGGGCTATGACGGCTTTGCCTACCGCTTTCTCAATCACTACCTTCAGCATACCGGTGACTACGGCGGGCTGGCTTTAATACGCTATTATCTCGTTTATCGTTCGATGGTGCGGGCTAAGGTGGCCATATTGCGGAGCGCCCAAAGCCCTGATACTGCCGTCTGTGCCCAAGCCCGAACTGAGTATGAAGTTTTTGCCAAGCTAGCCGATCGCCTTGTTAAAGCCGCCCAGCATCAGCCGATGCTAATTATTACCCACGGATTTTCAGGATCTGGGAAATCGACACTTGCCAGTCAACTAGCGGAACGAATTGGCGCAATACAGATACGTTCGGACATAGAACGCAAACGTCTGTTTGGTCATCCCGCCCTCAAAAACACGGCAAGCGCAATTGATAATGGAATTTACACGCGGTCAGCTGCACAAAAGACATATCAATACTTGGCCGAACTGGCAAAACCGGTACTTAAAAGTGGTTGGTCGACAATTATCGATGCGACTTTCTTAAAAGTTGAACAACGAAATTTGTTTCGGCAACTTGCCAGGGAATGCCAGGTGAAGTTTGTAATTATCGACTTTCAGGTTTCGGATGAAATGCTACAAAGTCGTATACGATTACGAAAAAATGATGCATCAGAAGCAACCATTGAGGTTTTGCATCTTCAGCAGCAATCAGCCGAGCCGCTCTCTCTCGCTGAACAAAAAGATGTGATCAGCTTTAACACTTCAACTGACAACATGCTGAAAAAAGTGTTGATTCATCTCGAAAATTTAAAACTGCCATTCAAATAAACAACCTAGGGCTGAATGCTTTGGTGGTATATTTTGCTGGGTGGCCTCTGGCGGGTACATACGCTGCACCCCAATTAGCTGACAATACGGCCACGCGAATGCTGAGTAGCCTTTGTGTAATTCGATTCAGGATATCAAGATCTGAAAAGAACAGATTTCGTGATGCGCCACTCAAGCTTGTGTTAATTGGAATAATAAATTCCAATTCAATTTTCATCAGCAAAAACCTGCCATTAACATCTCAAATCCAGTTGTTCGTCACTATCCTGTAGCAATAGATCTGTTGTTAACGATAATTTCTCTGAAGATTTTTATAACGCCGGTAGTTCTGTATCAGAAACTGGTAATAGTCGCTAGCTCTTCACTTAGCGTAACTTATAAACAGCAGGAGAAAATGATGAATACCTTAATTATCTGCGCTATCACCATAGCCATATTTGTATTTTTAGTACCGTTCCGTATTGTTAAGGAAGGTCATGTTGCTGTGGTCACTTTGTTTGGCCGTTATCGCCGAGCATTAAAGCCAGGGTTTAATTGGCTATGGCCTTTAGAATCCACAACCACGCTAAGCATTCAGTCGCAGGTAGTCGATATGGAGTTTCATGCCATTACCAAAGACCAAGCCAATGTTGAGTTTAATTGCACTTTACTGTTTGAGGTAGCCAATAACCAAGACGATACGGTTCGTCGCGCCATGTTCTCTTTTGCTGATTTCAATGCTTTTATGTTATCGATGCGCCGGCTCGTTGAAGATGAAACCCGTTCATACGCCGCTGGCAAACGCCAAGCGGAGTTGATTGGTATGTCGCAGGAGGTGGTTGCCCTGATCAGAAATAATGTCGAAGTACGACTTGCTGAGTGGGGTTATCGCATTATTGAACTCCGCTACCATAACTTAAGTTTCGACCAACAGGTCATGGAGTCTATGGCTAGGGTGGTCGCCGCAGTAAATGAACGCGAGGCGGCTGAACATGAGGGGCAAGCTTTGTTCATTCGAAAAACTAAAGATGCCGAAGCCAATGGCGCATTCATTCACATTAATGCCGAAGCCGAGCGAGTTGCCTGGAAATTGCGCGGACAAGGGCTAGCTGAATTTCGCCGTGAAGTGGCAAGTGGTGTGCATGATGCCGTTGAAGAACTAACCTCTGCGGGTTTAGATCCAAACTATCTTTTGTTTTTTATGTATACGGAATCGCTCAAGCATATTGCAGAAAACTCCAAAGCAGGCAGCACAATTTTTGTTAATACCCACCCAAGTATGCCAAAAGACATCATGGAGAATATGGCGACTTTCTATCGCAACACTGACGTGTCCAAAAATAGCACTAACGTGGCTCTTTAAAAAATGAGTATTTGGTTTACCAATAGAACCGTTTTAGCTGAACAAGGCATGGATTATGGAAAAGCACCAACAGATAATAAATGATCCTAAAAGTTGGCCGAATCAAACCCCAACCGTAAACGAGGCAAAACGCAATATCAAGCATACAGTTATCTTTATCAGTATTGGATGGTTTTTTTTGATTCTTGTCTTTCTGAATTCTGATAAAGACGGCACGGAAATGCTGTTGCTTGCTGTTTTTGCTGTATTTTGTCTCTATCTGACAGTGGTTGAAATACCTAAAACCATAAAGACATTGTCGATAGCCAGAGAACTCGATCGAGACGGTATCGAAGTAGAAGGTATGTATATTGGCAAATGGCAAGAGCCATTTGAAGAAAGTACAAGTTTGGATTTTTCTGGCTATCAATTCAGTTACAGGAACAGGCGATGGAAGGGCAAAATAATAGACTCCGAAAATGCTTTTCAGATTGGCAACTATGCGATAGTTCGTTTTTTGCCAAGAAATCCAAACATCTCAAAAATTCTGTCGAATTCCAACCGAATTCTTCGAA
Organism: Methylococcales bacterium; assembly: GCA_965247565.1. Taxonomy (GTDB): domain Bacteria; phylum Pseudomonadota; class Gammaproteobacteria; order Methylococcales; family Methylomonadaceae; genus CBDFHF01. The sequence continues at coordinate 406,332 of CBDFHF010000002.1, forward strand.
ATGAGCATATCGATCTAGACAACAAACAAAATCGAGATACGGTGATGACGAATGGCCCGATTGGAAAATGGCGTGCGGTACCGAGTACTTTTTTAGTGGTGATGGACGATTGGTTTATTTTCCGTAGTGATGGCTCTGGACGTTTTACCTCACAAAGCGTTATGAGCGGCGATTACTCGCAAGACTTCCGTTGGCGAATGGCAGAATACGGAATCTTGCAATGTCAGATTGTTTACAGTCACCCCGATCTCGGCTCTGATGGTCAGTTGGAAGAACCGATTTGGTTTAATTTACCTATGCAGATCGAGCTTTACTCGACTGATACGGGGGCTTATTGGGTGTTACGTGAACAAGGCAGAAAAGGCTTTTGGGACTCTTTCACCCCGCTGATACCGGAACACTGACTGGGTATTGAAAAGTAATACTTGAATGAGTCAGCTAAGTTAAATTAAAACCGTAAACGTCTACTTTTACGCCGTTGTATCAGTAGACTAATGACATGGCTCTAATTGCTTAAAGCAAAAAACTCCACGGTGTAACTTTTTAATGTGTCGGAAATTGTAGAGAAACCAGTAAACTTTTATAACAAGAGAATGACAGTTTTTAGTTCAACGGAAATTAATAGGTAACTGAATGAAAACAAACCAAAAATTTTTTCATAACACAAAAATGTGGCTTTTTATGATCTGTTTTACCAGTCTGGCATGTATTGCACCAGTTAAAGCGTGTTGTATAGATCCACTATCATTTTCCACCTTTGGTGATCCTGTCATGTTCAGCTTCATCAACACCTCATACTTGAATCAGTCGGTTATCAATGAACTGGCGTACAAGGAAACGACGGCTCCCACCAATAAAACTTTGGCTTCGCCAGCTAATATACCTTCAACGCCCGCCAAGTTAGCCGAGAAATACCCTGCTGAACAACGTGCCCAAATTGAAAAAGCCTTTGCAGAGGCACTTAAAATTTATCAACAACTTGAAGTCAAATTGGGCATTCCAGCCAATGATTTAGCAGGTGCCTTAGCTGCTTTTTTATCGGGTAATTACATGGCATATCAAGACGTGACCGTGCCGGATGAACACTTTATGCAGTTGGTTAATCAGATGCGGAACGTGTTGAGTGGAAATGCCACTTTTGCCAGCTCCTCGGCTGCCGAAAAGCGACAACTTTATGAGGAGATGGCTATTGTCGGCGTTTTTATGTCCGTTTCACGCGACGAAGTTAACAAGCAAGCGAATAATACGGACTTAAAAAGCAAATTTCGCCAGACCGCTAAGCTAAATTTTGAGCAGTTTCTGAGTATTAGTGCGGATCAGTTAAAAATCGATAACCAAGGATTATCTGTCGTTAATAACACCAATAACCCCAGCACGTTACCCGCTGGATCAGAGAAAGATGACAACCTTCAGGGTACGTCGGGGAGTGACGTATTTGAGGGCTTAGCAGGTAAAGATATCATTGATGGTGTCGAGGGTGTTGATACCGCCAGCTACGAACATGCCCCCAAAAAGGTGACCGTTAATCTGACTAAAGGCAAGGCCACTGGCGGTGCCGGGAAAGACAAATTAACGAATATTGAAAACGTAATCGGTTCGGCACATGGCGATATTTTAATTGGCAATGATTCTGATAATTCGTTGTCTGGGTTAGCTGGCAATGATAAGTTGATTGGCGGTGCAGGTAAGGATACGCTGCTTGGTGGTGTAGGCAAAGATGTACTCACGGGCGGAAAAGGCGCGGACATTTTTCGGTTTAATAGCCAGGCAACAGGTAAAGCAATCGCCGACAAAATCACTGATTTTTCCAAAGCACAAGGCGATTTAATTAGCTTGGATGCCACGGCATTCCCAAATCAAACTTTTGTTGCCGTCAAAAAACGGGCATTAGCAAAAAATGGCGAGCGGGTAATTTATGAAAAGTCCACTGGTCGTTTGTATTATGATGCCGATGGAGCAGGTAGTGGAGCTGCAGCGCAATTGCTGGTCACGCTAACCAATAAACCGGCGCTTGATAATTCCGCGCTGGCACCGTGTCAGCCCGCGTGTGGAAATGGCGGTGAAGATAACAGTCTAGTCACCGGTGGCCAAACTCCGGCTTTCAGTACTTATCGGAACACTAGCTTGCCGGGGCGTTTGTTGGTTAATTCAAGCATTGATCCGGGTATCATATTCAATTTACAGGATGGTAGCCGCGTCGAGTTGCCACCTTTGCCTAAAACTATTCATGATGATACTGTCGATTTATGGGACGTCAGCGCCAACGGTTCCTTGCTTACGCGACTCAGTAATGCCAATTGGCGAAAAAACCCTGTATTGGGCTTTTTTGATATAAACACCCTGGATAAACGTAGCGAACTACTGTTACCTGATAATGAAATTGGTTTTTCCGGCGTGCGGTTATCGGCGGATGGTCGCTATTTGCTTAGTTTTCACAGGTATCAAGGCCGATATGATCAGGATAGGTTACTCACGGTGTTTGATGCCGCAACAGGCGGGGTTGTTGAAGAAGGCTCCAAACTGGATGGGGAATTAATCGGGGGCTTTCCGGCGACTTGGGCCCCTAATGGTGAGTATGTCTACATGCTCGCCAACAAACTGTATGCGACAACCCCACTAAGTCCTACAGTACGGTTAATAGCCACTTTGAATCTGCCGCCAAGCACAGGCGATGGTCGACTGTTGCCTATCAGTGTCGGCAACATGGCTGTTAGCCCGGATGGCAGCAAGCTGGCTTTTGCATGGAGTGAATTCCGCAAATACGACCAGGATAGCCATATATATGTCGTGAATATGGATGGTAGTGGGCTGCACCGTTTAACCGACGTTCCGGATAAAACCTCACCACTCAGCTTTCATTATGTTAGTCCAACTTGGTCACCGGATAGTCAGTGGGTTGCCATGGTGCTGAGCATGAGCGGAGTCGTGACGGCTCCGGTGTTCCCTTTAGAGGATAACTCTGCCTGGAAGGTAATCGGTACAACGGGTTGTGGTAGCAGCCCGGTAATGGTGCTGCCGGTAACCGCTGAAAATGTGGCTATGAGTTGGCCGCGTATTGATCCAAATTTGGGCATTAGAATTCGCGAAGGCGACCATGCAAGCTGGCTGACAACTTGCTCCGGCATCATGCGCTGGCTTCCTTAATGACTGGGAGTGTTACTCACCTTAATAATTGCTTTGGTTAACTATCACGGCCTGAAACAGAGTATTTTTCTGGTAACGTAGCCGTTTTTAATAGCTAAACTACTCGTTTCGAGTTAAATACAGTGGCCCAGTCCCGTATAATGCTCGTTGGTAATCTGGTAAGACAAATTTAGCTGGTAAGCTTAAATCAGTAATGTTTTACTAATCGGTTTAATTCACTTTAGTATGGCCAAGGAGCTAACATGCAAACAGTTGTACAAACATTAAAGAAAACTCTAAAGTTTTTTATAATTAGTACCATTTTATTTAGTTACAGTGGTGTTTTTGCTGAAACACTGAATAATGATATGGAACACGCTCAACATATTCAGGATTGGTCAGGGGTTTATCAAGGCTTTACGCCCTGCGCTGATTGCATAGGTGTTAAAACATCACTAGCGTTAAACCCCAATAATACCTATATCTTGATAACTCAAAATACCGGTAAATCGGCGAGGGAGTTTACCGAAAAGGGTAAGTTTGCCTGGGCCGACAAAAGTAATACCATTGTTTTAACACCGCGCAATAATGCGGCGGCTAAGAGGCAATATTTATCAGGTGCGGATACACTAACGGAGTTGGATAGTAACGGTAATCCTTTTACCGGCAAAGACGCAGAAAGGTATACGTTACGTAAGGTTGATGTGACAGGAAAATCTACAAAGCATCAACATTAATTCTTCAATACGTTAACTTTCCATGCTCTAGTTTTATTTGCAATGAACACAACTTTGCAGAGATATTTGATGCCTAGGTTTTTTTACCATAAAGAGCAAGAAGACATCCGGGACAGCTGTATCCAAAGAGTTGAATTTTTTGTCTGTATAAAAATGGCTGCATGTGTGCATGGTGAGTAGTTTCTAATGAGCGATGATTGCCATCTGGATATTTCCATCGCTAATCAACAACTGGCTATTGTCGTTGCTAGCCGGGTTTTCAAAAGCTATCCCATATCAACAGCCAAAAACGGTGTCGGCGAATGCAAAGGAAGTGAATGCACTCCGCGTGGCTGGCATTGCATTAGAGCAAAAATCGGTGCTGATCAGCCTTTGTATGCTGTATTTAAAGCCAGACGTCCTAACGGTGAGATTTATTCATCAGCACTGGGTGCGCAATTTCCACAGCGGGACTGGATTTTAACCAGAATTCTTTGGCTAGGCGGGTTGGAGCCTGGTAAGAATCGTTACGGTCAGGTGGATAGTGCCTGGCGCTATATTTATATTCATGGTAGCCCCGATGAACTAATGAACGGACAGCCACAATCCCATGGTTGTGTTCGGATGAACAATGTGGATATGGTAGATTTATTTGATCAGGTTAAAGCTGGGATGAAAGTTTTTATCCATGAATAAACAATTGCCTAGCGGAGTTGAATGGCGCGTATAGTTTTAGGTATTGAATACGATGGCAGTTCCTACTCAGGTTGGCAGTGGCAGGCGCACAGACCTAGTGTGCAATTAGTTTTGGAGCAGGCTTTGTCGAAAATTGCGAATCAATCGGTTACCGTGCAGTGCGCGGGGCGGACCGACAGCGGCGTGCATGCATTAGAGCAAGTAGTACATTTTGACGTCACTACTAACCGCGATTTGCATGCATGGATGCTGGGCGGAAATAGTTTATTGCCGGATGATGTTAAGATTCTGTGGGTAAAACCTGCGGTGGCGGATTTTCACGCTCGCTACAGTGCTATTGCCCGGTTTTATCGGTACATTATTCTTAATCGATCAGCTAAATCGGCTTTACAGCCTCGACAAATGACTTGGTGTAACTATGCTCTGGATGCCGATAAAATGCATCAAGCAGCTCAATATCTTGTTGGTAATCATGATTTTTCTTCATTTCGTGCCCGAAGTTGTCAGTCCAAAAGCCCTTGGCGAGTAATGCATTTTATTGATGTGTACCGCGAGGAAGATAAAGTTATTATAGACATTTCAGCCAATGCGTTCTTGCACCACATGGTCAGAAATATTGTCGGAGTGTTAATAGCAATTGGTGCGGGTCAGCAATTGACTACTTGGACACAAGAGTTGTTGCTTGTAAAAAATCGACAATTAGCTGGTGCAACAGCGGCTCCGGATGGTTTATATCTCGGTGGGGTTTATTACCCGAAAAATTATGGCATAGTAAGCCATCCCATTTTTGAAAAGTTACCTGCTGATGCTAAGCGCTTTGATTGACCATGGTAATGATTCAAGCACTATCGAATAGACACTTATGAATAATTTTTTTGCTTTCCAAATTCACGGCGGTGCCGATCATGATCATGGTGGCATTGCTGAAATCGTTGCGGGTTTGCTTGCGTCACTCGAAACATTAGCAGGTAAAAGTCCTAATGATTTTTTTGCTGGACTGCTGCAGGGAATTGCCAGTATGGCTAATATCCATCCCGTATTGGTGCATTTTCCGATTGCGTTCTTAACAGTATTTTTTTTACTAGATATTACCGGGGCCTTGTTAAAAAAACCGCATTGGCGGGGCTTAGCGAGTGGTTTGTTGTATCTGGGAGCTGTTTCGGCAGTCTTTACTGTACTAGCCGGGTTTTCCGCCGCCAACTCGGTACCGCATGGGCAAAATGTCCATCAACTGATGGAAAACCATGAGCATATCGGCATTAGTATACTGATCTTAGCCTTGTCATTGGCATTTTGGCGTGCTTTATCGGGTATTTTACAAGGTGGCGCTAATGTGTTTTTCCTTAGTTTGGCCGCGATATTATTTGGCTTAATTTTGTTAGGTGCGGATTTGGGGGGATTAATGGTTTACAAATATGGTGTCGCGGTGCAAGCAGTGCCTGTTCCTACGGGAGGCTTTAGTCATGAGCATGCAGAGCCTCATTAATGACGAGGATTTATGTCATTATGGTATGCTCGCTACATTGACTATCCTCTAAATTCTCGTATCACTTTATGCGAACTCGCGTTAAAATTTGCGGCTTTACCCGGGTTGAGGACGCTGCTTTTGCAGCTCAATTGGGCGTAGATGCCATTGGGTTGGTGTTTTATCCACCAAGCCCCAGAGCGATTTCTATTGAGCAAGCCAAAAAAATAGCTAAATCATTGCCTCCATTCGTTACGATTGTTGCGTTATTTGTTGATGAACAAGAATCTAGGATTCACGAGGTCTTGGCACAGGTGCCGGTCGATGTTATCCAGTTTCACGGTGATGAGTCTCCAGCAGCTTGCAGACTTTATAACAAGCCTTATTTGAAAGCGGTGCGTATGCAACATCATACAAATGTCGCAGCCCTAACAAAGGAATACCAAGATGCGGCGGGGTTATTACTGGACGCTTATCATCCTGGGGAGAAGGGCGGAACGGGTAGTCGCTTTGATTGGAGTTTAATCCCCAAGCAATCTAGTTTGCCGATTATTTTGGCAGGCGGTTTAGATCATACCAATGCCCGCCAAGCCATACAGAGCGTTAAACCGTATGCGTTGGATGTTAGCAGCGGCGTGGAAACACAGAAAGGTGTTAAAGATGCGCTAAAAATGGCGGCATTTATTAGTGAAGTTAATATGGGTAACAGAACGACATGACAGAAAAATATAAGATGCCCGATGCCCGGGGTCATTTTGGCCCTTATGGTGGGACGTTTGTAGCGGAAACTTTGATTCCGCCCATCCAAGAGCTTAATGCGGCCTATCAGCGCTATTTGAGTGATCCTGAATTTATTGCAGAGCTGGATGCGGACTTAGCGCATTATGTAGGCCGCCCATCGCCTTTATATCATGCTGAACGCTGGAGTCGTGAATTAGGTGGCGCGCAAATTTATTTAAAACGTGAAGACCTCAATCATACCGGCTCGCATAAAATCAATAATACAGTCGGCCAAGCCTTATTGGCTAAGCGTATGGGCAAAACCCGTATCATTGCTGAAACCGGCGCCGGCCAGCATGGCGTAGCAACTGCGACTGTAGCCGCTAGATTGGGGTTGGAATGCGTAGTTTATATGGGTGCTGTCGATGTGGCCCGGCAATCACTGAATGTCTATCGAATGAAACTGCTGGGTGCTACGGTGGTTGCAGTGGAATCCGGTTCTAAAACCCTAAAGGATGCGTTGAACGAGGCGCTACGCGATTGGGTGACTAATGTGGATAATACTTTTTATATTATTGGCACAGTTGCAGGACCGCATCCTTATCCTGCTATGGTCAGAGATTTTCAAGCCATTATAGGCCGTGAAACCAAACAGCAGTTTTTTGAAAAAACCGGGCGTCTGCCCGATGCTTTAGTCGCATGCGTTGGCGGTGGTTCTAATGCGATTGGTTTGTTTTATCCGTTTTTGGATGATAAAACAGTTCAACTTTATGGTGTTGAAGCCGCCGGTGATGGCGTGGCAACAGGTAGGCATTCTGCGCCTTTATGTGCCGGCCGCCCTGGGGTTCTTCATGGAAATCGTACTTATTTGATGGCCGATGACGATGGTGAAATTATTGAAACTCATTCTATTTCGGCGGGTCTTGATTATCCGGGTGTGGGTCCGGAACACGCTTGGTTGAAAGATACCGGTCGTGCTAATTACGTTAACATTACAGACACGGAAGCTCTAGAAGGTTTTTATGCGTTAACGCTGATGGAAGGTATTATTCCGGCCCTGGAATCCAGCCACGCCATGGCTTATGCTATGAAATTAGCACCGACTATGGGCAAAGATCAAAGTATCATTATCAATTTGTCGGGCCGTGGAGACAAAGACATGCAAACCATGGCTAAGCGCGAGGGGATTGAACTGTGAGTCGATTAGCTGCAACGTTTCAGAAACTAGCCGAATCCGGCCGCAAGGCTTTAATTCCTTTCATTACTGCGGGTGATCCTGCCCCCGACTTCACAGTACCTATGATGCACGCCATGGTGACCGCCGGTGTTGATGTGATTGAACTAGGCGTACCCTTTTCTGATCCCATGGCGGATGGCCCAGTGATACAAAGGGCTAGCGAGAGGGCGCTAGCGCATCATATGAGTCTAAGAAAAACGTTAGCTATGGCCGCCGAATTTAGGAAAACAAATCAGCAAACACCCGTAGTTTTAATGGGGTACCTCAATCCAATTGAAGCAATGGGCTATGAAAATTTTGCTAACGCTGCTCAACAAGCGGGTATCGATGGGGTGTTAACCGTTGATTTGCCTCCCGAAGAAGCTGAGGAGTGTACGAAATTATTAAAAGCGCGGGGCATTGACCCTATTTTTCTATTAGCGCCCAACAGTAGCGACGAACGAATCAAAAAAATGGATGCTATTGGTAGCGGTTATCTTTACTACGTTTCTCTAAAAGGTGTAACAGGCGCAGGGCATTTAAATACCGCAGACGTCGCACTAAAACTACAACAGATTAGAGCAAATACAAAATTGCCAGTTGGTGTTGGTTTTGGCGTTAAGGACGCGCTAACAGCTCAAACTGTTGCCAATATTGGCGATGGTGTGGTGGTTGGCAGCGCTTTAATCAGCAAAATTGAAGCAAATCTGGATAATTCTGAACAAGCAAAAACCGAGATAGTGGCACTATTGGCAGACATGCGCCGAGCTATGGATAGTTAAACCTTAACCTAAGCCTGTGGAATGCATATCAAGTTACGCGACGGAGCATAAAAAAATGAGTTGGTTTGAAAAATTAGTCCCGACAATTAGAACGGATTCTGCGAATAAAAAGAACACCGTTCCTGAGGGGCTTTGGAATAAATGTCCTAGCTGTAATGCTATTCTCTACAACACTGAATTAGAAAAAAACTACAGTGTTTGTCCGAAATGCGATCATCACATGCGCATTTCTGCGCGAACACGCTTAAATTTGTTTCTTGATGAAGGCGAGCGGGAAGAGATCGGCAAAAATGTGAAGCCGGTCGATCCATTGAAATTTAAAGACAGTAAAAAATACAAAGATCGGATTATTCAAGCCCAAAAACAAACTAAAGAAAACGACGCCTTAATAGTGATGAAAGGTCGCCTTAAAGAGAAGGATATTGTTGCGGCGGCTTTTGATTTCAATTTTATGGGTGGGTCAATGGGCTCGGTTGTTGGCGAACGCTTTGTTCGTGGAGTCAATAAAAGTCTGGAATTGGGTGCGCCTTTTATCGTGTTTACTGCAAGTGGCGGTGCGCGAATGCAGGAGTCCTTGTTTTCTCTCTTTCAAATGGCCAAAACCAGTGCGGCACTAACTAAATTATCCGAAGCGGGTTTGCCCTATATTTCATTTATGACTGATCCAACCATGGGCGGTGTGTCGGCCAGTTTGGCTATGTTGGGTGATATTAACGTGGCTGAGCCTAAAGCGCTGATTGGCTTTGCCGGGCCTCGAGTGATCGAGCAAACTGTACGCGAAAAACTACCAGAAGGATTTCAGCGCAGTGAGTTTTTACAGGAACATGGGGCGATTGACATGATCATCGATCGTCGAGAAATGCGTGAAAAAATCGCCAGTATTTTGGCAATATTAATGTCTGAAAAATCAGCAATAACAAATGAAAAACAATTTTCCTCTGTAGAAGCCTACCCATACCCAGACGCCTGACTCTTTAAACATGGTGCATTTTGAATCACTAAAGGGATGGCTGGATTGGCAGGAGGGTTTGCACCCTTTGGTTATTGATTTAGGGCTGGAAAGGGTAGCCCAAGTTTACCGCTTACTTAATCCAACTCAAGCTAAACCGCCGACGATAACTGTTGCTGGCACCAATGGCAAAGGCTCATGCGTTGCTTATCTTGAAGCGATTTACAAAAAACAGGGTTATCGGGTCGGCGCTTACACATCTCCACACATTCTAAAATATAACGAAAGAATCAAAATTAACGGGACTCCAGTATCGGATGATTTGATTTGCGAAACGTTTGCGCGTATTGAAGCAGTGAGAGGCGATGTTACACTCAGTTATTTTGAGTTTGGCACGTTAACCGCGCTAGACATTTTCAAGCGGCAAGGTGTTGATTTACAATTGTTAGAAGTAGGTCTTGGCGGCAGACTAGATGCTGTAAATATTGTCGATCCGGATGTTGCTTTGATATCTAGTATTGGCATTGATCATGTCGATTGGCTTGGTCAAACTCGAGAAGCGATTGGCCGCGAAAAAGCTGGTATATTCAGAGCCGCTACTCCCGCGATTATTGGTGATCCTGAACCACCTGAGGCGCTAGTACAAGCGGCGCTCGAAACGCAAGCTTTGTTTTACTGTTTAGGTAGCGATTTCACTTATGAGAAACAACCGAAAGGTTGGACGTGGTGTTATGCCAATCAACAAATTAGCAACCTACCAGAGCCTGCGTTAAAAGGCGAGCACCAGTATCGGAATGCCTCAGCAGCAATATTAGCATTGACGTTATTAGCCGATATTTTACCGGTCGGTGAAGATGCGATTCGATATGGGCTAGAAAACGTACAGCTGGCAGGTAGATTTCAATTGATTGAAGGAGACGTACCGGTGCTTTTGGATGTTGGACACAATCCTCAAGCGGTTCAGACATTGGTGGATTATTTAACCGATAATTTCCCTAACAGACGCATCCATGCTATTTTTTCCATGATGAAAGATAAGGATATAGCGGAAGTCCTCAAAATTATGAAGCCGGTTGTTTACGACTGGTATTTTTCGCCTTTGGTTAATCCGAGGGCGGCAACGGAGGCGCTCATGCGGGACGTTTTTTTTAAAAGTGCAATTACCAAGGTATTCTTTGGTTTTTCGGATTTTGCAACAGCCTATGAGGCCGCAAAAAGCCAATCGTATAAAGGCGATCTGCTATTGGTTTTTGGTTCATTTTTTTTAGTATCAGATTGCCTGGTTGAATTTCAAAAAAAGTCGAGTACATAGAATGGATCATGAATTAAAACAACGTTTAATTGGTGCTTTAGTAGTTACCGCGCTGGCTGCTATTTTTATCCCCATGCTTTTTGATGATCCTGTTGACGATAGAACTCAACAAGTGAGTGAACTTACCATTCCGCCTGTGCCCGCAGTTGCTACAAGCGAAGTGGCACCAGCCAAGGCACCAGAAGATGGTAATCAGGCGCTAAATGCTACTACCGATGAAGGATATGTAGAGGGTTCTGAGGATGAGCCTTTACAGCCTGTAGACGAACCAGATACAGATGAGAGTGGTTTTGAGGAGGATCTTCAGTCTGTAAAGCCTGAATCAGTTACCCCTATTTCAAAGCCAAAACGTCCCGCTGAAGACGTTGTTGTCGTTGATGAAGCGGCGGAAGCGGATTCTGAAATTGAAAAATTAAGACCTAAAGTCGAATCAAAAAGGAAACCTGCAACGACATCGGTTGCACAAGATACAAACAATAGCCCAAAAAATACCAAGCCGACTCTAAAGACTGCAACAGTCGTTAAGCCTTCGGTTACTGAAAAGCCGCAAGCAGTTAAAAAAATAGCTACCGAAGCGGAAGTTATTAAGCCTGCTGGGCCAAAGCGCTGGACTATTCAAGTCGGTAGCTTCGGAAAAAAAGAAAATGCTCTTTCGATGTCCGAGTCCTTGCGTAAAAACGGTTTTCCAGTGACTATGGATACTATTCAAGGTGAAAAAGGAACCTTGTACCGGTTAAAAATTGGTCCTGATTTGGATGGGAAACGTGCCTCAGAAATGAAAGCGAAGCTCGATAAACAGCATGTAAAATCCATGTTGATTGCCGAATAGTTTTTATTCCGTACGCTATTGATTGATACGTCGCTGATGATCTGGGTAGACTTCACTATCCTTGGATTACTGTCGGTGTTCCCCATTATCGGTTTAATACGTGGTTTTAATAAGGTGGGTTACTCATTGTTTTTTTGGGTATTGGCCTTAGGGGTAACACTGAACTTTAGTAGAGAGTTTTCTACACTTCTGGTTTCATCAATAAAGGACTCGTCTCTCAGAATCTTAGCGTCATTCGTCGCTCTGCTGACAATAACTCTTCTACTGGGCGGCTGTATTAGTTTGATACTGGGAACAGCGCTTCGTAATACACATATAAGTATTCTTAACCGCATAGGCGGTTTGATTTTGGGCGGTATTCATGGATTTATCGTAGTATTAACATTGGTGGTTATGGTTGGCTTAACCGATTTACCCAAAGAAATTTGGTGGCAAGAGTCAACATGGCTACCAATTTTTCAACATTTCGCTATTTTGCTAAGGGATCATATTTCCTCGGGCATCACTGAAAACATAAATTATAAATAACTACTGGCGGGTCTTAGATAATGTGTGGTATCGCAGCAATTGTTTCACATCAGGCTGTAAATCAGGAGTTATATGATGCTCTGACTGTTTTGCAACATCGTGGTCAGGATGCGGCTGGCATTGTTACTTGTGAGGATGGGCGCTTGCATTTACGCAAAGACAATGGATTAGCTCGCGATGTGTTCAGCAATGCGCAAATGCTCAAACTCAAAGGTAATATGGGTATTGCCCATGTACGTTACCCCACAGCAGGTTGTACCAGTTCCGAGGAAGCACAGCCTTTTTATGTGAATTCTCCGTTCGGCTTAACATTGGCGCATAACGGTAATCTAACGAACACGGCTGAATTGAAAACAGCTTTATTTGTTGAAGATCAGCGCCATATTAATACCGACTCTGATTCGGAAGTGTTGTTAAACGTATTCGCGCACGAATTGCACAGTTTGGGAAAACTCAAATTAAGTGTTGATGATGTTTTTAAGGCGGTAGAGGGTGTACACCGGCGATGTCGTGGTGCTTATGCGGTGGTGATTATGATTTCCGGGTTTGGGATTTTAGGATTTAGAGACCCACATGGTATTCGACCTATTGTTTATGGAGAAAGACAAACCGAGCAAGGCGTAGAATTTATGATTGCATCGGAAAGTGTAGCCTTAGACGTATTGGGTTTTGAGTTGATTCGTGATATTGATCCTGGCGAAGCAATTTTTGTTGAGCAATCAGGAGAGTTACATTCGCAACAATGTGCTGACCAAATAGACCACTGTCCGTGTATTTTTGAATATGTCTACTTTGCCCGTCCTGATTCCATTATTGATGATATTTCAGTCTACAAAGCGCGCTTGCGCATGGGTGAAAAGCTGGCGGAAAAAATTCTACGTGAATGGCCTGATCACGATATTGATGTCGCCATCCCTATTCCGGATACCAGTAGGACAGCCGCCTTATCCATGGCCAATTTGCTGGGCGTAAAATACCGAGAGGGCTTCATTAAAAATCGGTATATCGGTAGAACATTTATTATGCCCGGCCAAAAAATGCGCGAGAAATCGGTTAGGCAAAAATTAAATGCTATTGGTCTTGAGTTTGAAGGCAAAAATGTTTTGTTAGTTGATGACTCGATAGTAAGAGGCACGACTTCCGCCCAAATTATCCAGATGGCCCGAGATGCGGGTGCTAAAAAAGTATATTTCGCCTCTGCTGCGCCGCCAGTGCGTTACCCTAATGTCTACGGCATTGATATGCCGGCAGCGCATGAATTAATTGCTCATGGGCGGACCGAACAGCAAGTTTGTACTGCGATAGGTGCTGATCGAATTATTTATCAGGATTTAAACGATTTAATCGAAGCAGTACGCCGCGGTAATCGGGGCATTCATCATTTTGACACTTCTTGTTTTAGTAATCAGTACATTACCGGTGACATAGATAACACCTATCTAGAGCATATTGAGTCCTTGAGAAATGACAGTGCCCAAGATAAAAGAAATTCAGAAAACGGCGGCATCGAAATGAAAACCGTAACTAATTGAGGGTGACGCCAAACAATGAAAGATATTGACTGGAACGATTATTCTTTGGAAACGCAGGCCATTAGGGCAGGGCACAAGCGTACTCATGAAAATGAGCACAGTATTCCGATTTTTGCGACCTCTAGTTATGTTTTTAAAAGTGCAGAGGAAGCGTCCTTGCGATTTACCGGACAGCAGCCCGGCAATATTTACTCTCGTTTTACCAATCCTACAGTGACAGCATTCCAAGAGCGATTGGCTCTATTGGAAAATGCTGAACGCTGCTTGGCGTTTGCCTCAGGTATGGCGGCCATTATGGCCGTTGGAATGGGTTTATTGAAGGCTGGCGACCACGTCGTGTGCTCGCGCAGTGTGTTTGGTAATACAGTGCTAATGTTTCAGAATTACTTCGGTAAATTTGGGGTTGAAACTGATTTTGTTAATTTGACAGATCTTTCCGCGTGGGAAAATGCGATTAAACCAAACACTCGTTTTTTATTCTTAGAAACACCTTCCAATCCGCTCATTGAAGTTGCAGATATTGAATTAATAGCTAATATTGCTCATAAGCATGATTGTTTGCTGGTAGTCGATAATGTTTTTTGCACGCCAGTGCTTCAAAAGCCATTGAGATTAGGGGCCGATATAGTTGTGCATTCGACGACCAAATATATTGATGGGCAAGGGCGTTGTGTGGGTGGTGCTGTGTGCGCCAGCGATGAACTAATAGAAAAATTCATTTATCCTTATTTGCGAACCGGTGGCGCGACTATGAGTCCTTTTAATGCCTGGATTTTTTTATCGGGCCTTGAAACACTCGCAGTGAGAATGAAAGCGCATTGCGATAATGCTTCAGAATTAGCCAAATGGTTAGAGCGGCAGCCCGGTATCGCAAAGGTTCACTACCCCGGTTTGGCGTCGCATGCACAACACGAGTTAGCCAAACGCCAACAAAAGCACTTCGGTGGCGTAGTAAGTTTTGAATTAACCGGTGGCAAAGAGCAGGCCTGGAAATTAATTGATGGCACTGAAATGTTGTCAATAACCGCTAATTTGGGCGATGTTAAAACGACGATAACGCATCCGGCTACGACTACCCACGGTCGATTGACACCTGAGGCGCGATCGGCGGCGGGTATTAAAGATGGCTTAGTCAGAGTTTCAGTCGGACTAGAAAATATTGATGACATTAAAAGGGATCTCTCTAAAGGATTATTTCAACGTTAGGCGGGTCGATGATATTAGCGGTAGCGAGTAGTTTATTAAGCGACAATGTAAAAATCCTCAAAAGTGAGGTGTCTAAGACAGCCTATCAAGGCGTTTTAATTGCTATTGTTAGTATTGTTATCGCGACTTGTCTGGTCAGTTTTTACTCAACCGGAAAAATTTCTGTAGAGGGCATCTGGGCGGCTCAGCGTGACAATATTGCGCTGTGGATTCTAGACGGTGTTCCTTTTGTTTTCGGACTCTGGGGGCAATATTCAAGCTCCATCATCGCCTATCAGGCCGGTTTAATCATCATGGATAAAACCGAGGAATTGCGTAACAAGGCAGCCAACCTAGAAGGACAGACTGAAGAGTTACGTAATAAGGCCATCAAATTAGAAGATCGAACTGAAGAATTACGCAATAGAGCATCGAGTTTAGAAGGCCAGGCAGAGGAGTGGCGTAGTCGCGTTGCGGATTTGGAAAAAAATGCCACCTACGATGCAGTGACGGAGTTACCTAATCGGGTGTTGTTTTATGATCGCGTCGAACAAGCTATTGCTGTTGCTGATAATCAACAGCAAATATTGTCTGTACTACTGGTTGAAATCGAAAACTTTAAAGATGTTGATGATACCTTAGGCAGAACAGGCACTAACAATACTTTAAAAAAAGTCGCCAAAAGACTTCTTGAAATAAACGATAGTGTTGCCAAAATAGACGGCAATGTTTTCGCTTTGTTGCTGACTGAAGTCGCTGATTTGCGGGATATTGAACAGTTGGCACAGCATATTCAAAAAGCTATGGAACCTGCTTTTATGGTTGACCGCTTACAGTTAACAGTACATCTCAATATCGGCATGGTGCATTTTCCCGCTCATGGTGAAGATGTAGATACTTTAGTGCAAAGAGCCGGGGTCGCCGTCCACATGGCTCAAAAATCAAACAAGGGCTACGCCTTGTATGATCCTTCATTTGATAAATACAGCCCGCATCGACTCACGCTAATGTCAGAGTTAAGACGTGCGATAGAGAAAAATGAGCTCGATTTGTTCTATCAAGCTAAAGTTTCTTTGCAAACCGACACCTTGTATGGGGCAGAGGCATTAGTTCGCTGGCATCACCCAGTGCATGGAGTCATTTCCCCTGACGATTTTATTCCGATGGCTGAACGAACTCGAATGATCAATCAATTGACACACTGGGTGTTAAAACGCGCTTTTTTTGATTGTGCGGCTTGGCATCATTCAGGATTGGATATAAAAGTTTCAGTTAATTTGTCTACTAAAGATTTGCATGACCCGGAACTGCCTGATTACATAACCGAGATGGCTACTGCTGCGGGGATTAAGCCTGAATGGATTATGCTAGAGATTACAGAAGGTTCGATTATGTCTGAACCTGAAAATGCTTTGGCGATCATTGAAATTTTACATGCATTGGGTTACCAGTTTTCAATTGACGATTTTGGCACAGGCTATTCGTCGTTAGCCTACCTTAAGAAAATGCCGTTAACAGAGTTAAAAATAGATAAATCATTTGTCACGGATATTTTAACCAGCGAAAATGATGCAGTGATTGTTAAGGCAATTATAAATCTAGCACATAATTTGGGCTTGCATGTAACTGCCGAGGGCGTTCAGGAACAAGCGATTATGGCCAGACTCAAGGAATATGGCTGCAATGTGGCACAGGGCTATTATTTAAATCAACCTTTATCGGTGCATGATTTTAATGAATGGATGCGTGAAGCTGAGTGGAAGCCGTCTGGGTATGTGACTCAGCTGAACTAAAATTTTACGTATGTATTGACGTCATAAGGCGAGGTTCAGTGTTTCAGCACAGAAAAGAATATAGAAAAAGCTTTACCTCCCCTGGACAGTTACATGTGGCGGGTGAAACGCTCGCGATAGTCAGTTATGACGTGTCCGTCAATGGCATACTTGTTGAAATGATTGCTGGAAACCTTTTATCCAGCACCCGTGACATTCAAGAGGTGATTAAAGAATCGTTGGTTGCGGAAGTTTTTATTACCGATCTGATGTTATCTGGCATGGCTCAAATTGTTTGGACAAAATCCAGTAAAGGTAAGTTAATGGTTGGCTTAGAGTTTGTGGATGTTCATTTCAACGCCAAAAAACTGTGGCGAAAAAGAACAAACTATCGTAAGCCAAAGAATCTTTCAGGACTTTTAATTAATGAGGCCTGGCGCGCTAAGATAACCACAGTCAATGTTTCTGCTGATGGTTTAATGATTAGCCTTAAAGAACAGCCTGTTGATTTTCCTGATCAGGGTATGTTCGTTAAAGTCGTGCTGACAACCCTCAATATGAAGGCGATTGCTAAAATCCAATGGGTAAAAAAAGACAGCACAAACTCCATTGTTAATATGGGACTGCGTTATTTGCTAATGAATTAAAATTATCTCTCTGGATTGTCTTTTAGCCGCTTTCATCAAACAATAGCGCATTCAGTTTTTGTTGTTTATCTAACGCATATAGATCGTCATAGCCACCGACGTGAAAGTCGCCGATATATATTTGTGGCACTGTGCGGCGTTTGGTTTTCCGCATCATCTCTTCCCTTAAATCAGATCTGGTATCTACGTTAATTTCTTTGTACGTTACACCTTTTTTATCAAGCAGTCGCTTGGCCATTGTGCAGTAAGAGCATAAGTTAGCAGTGTAGATAATGATTTCAGCCATTGTAGGTAAAAGAACAGGAGTTTATGGGAGAACCACCGACTCGGTAGCCAATTGCGAGCAGTTTATCAAAAACAACGTGGCTGCGGATAGTTACAGTTTTGTTAGTTTGAATTAATCTAAATTTATATTATTTGTTATGCATACGGGCTTGAAATAAACTACTATTGATCCCATGTTAAACGTTGAAAGCTCTAATGTATTGGTGACTATGTCCGATTTTGATCCTTTTAAAGACGGTGACGAAGGTCTGGCTGTTTTATCGGCCAAGCCCAAACTTAAAAGACCACCGTTATACAAAGTTATTTTACTGAATGATGACTTTACTCCAATGGATTTTGTCATAGAGGTGCTGGTAGATTTTTTTGCCATGTCAGAAGAACAGGCGACACAAGTGATGTTACAGGTGCATTTACAAGGCGTCGGTGTCTGTGGGACTTATTCCAAAGACGTTGCTGAAACCAAGGTTTATATCGTTAACGAATATTCGCGCGAACACCAGCATCCGCTGTTGTGTTCGATGGAAGAAGTTTAGGTTGGAGAGCTTATGTTAAGTAAAGAACTTGAAGTTACCTTAAATACTGCCTTTAAAAATGCGCATGACAAACGTCATGAATTTATAACGGTTGAGCATTTATTACTGGCCTTACTAGATAACGCTTCAGCAGAGGTGATTTTAAGGGCGTGTGGATCTGATATCAAGTCGTTACGGGGGCAGTTAACTCAATTCATTGACGAGACAATGTCATTGATACCCGACGGCATTCAACGTGAGACACAGCCTACTTTGGGTTTTCAGCGAGTATTGCAGCGTGCAGTATTTCATGTACAGGCATCTGATAATAAGGAGGTTTCCGGCGCTAACTTATTCGTAGCTCTTTTTAGTGAGCAAGATTCCCATGCGGTTTATTTATTGAATAAGCAGGATATCTCTCGGTTAGATGTCGTAAATTATCTAGCGCATGGTATTTCAAAAACGGAGCAGGATATCGATTCGTCCGATCCTAAAAGTATTGAGCAAAGTGGACCTGATTCAGATGTCTCTGGCAGCCCGCTTGAAAAATACACAACCAATCTTAACGAAGAAGCCGCAAAAGGTAGAATTGATCCTTTGATTGGTCGTGAACTTGAGGTTGAAAGAACTATTCAGACTCTGTGCCGACGGCGCAAAAATAATCCATTGCTAGTCGGCGAGGCGGGTGTTGGTAAAACGGCTATTGCTGAGGGGTTGGCGAAGCGGATTGTTGAAGAAGATGTTCCTGAAGTGCTACTTAATAGTGTGATCTACTCATTGGATTTAGGTGCGCTGGTTGCAGGAACAAAATACCGTGGTGACTTCGAAAAACGGTTGAAGTCGTTAATGAATCAATTAAAAAATCAGCCAGATGCTATTTTATTCATCGATGAGATCCACACAATTATCGGTGCTGGGTCAGCTTCTGGTGGGGTAATGGATGCTTCCAATTTAATCAAGCCGGTCTTGGCTTCCGGTCAACTCCGATGCATAGGTTCGACAACTTATCAGGAATACCGCGGCGTATTTGAAAAAGATCACGCCTTGGCAAGGCGTTTCCAAAAAATCGATGTTTTGGAGCCTTCCGTTGAAGACACCATTTTGATTTTAAAAGGACTCAAATCCCGATTTGAAGAGTTTCATGCGATCAAATATTCGGCTGATGCCTTGCGTTTAGCGGCTGAATTGTCGGATCGTTACATTACAGATCGGCATTTGCCGGATAAAGCCATCGATGTCATTGATGAAGCGGGTGCCAAGCAACGTATGATGCCGGATGCTGAGCGCAAACAGATCGTTGAAGCTGCTGAGATCGAAGAAATCGTGTCAAAAATAGCTAGAGTACCAGCCAAGTCAGTCTCCTCCAATGACATAGATAAACTGGGTAATTTGGAAAAAAACCTGAAAATGTTGGTGTTT
The DNA here is from genome assembly GCA_965247565.1 of Methylococcales bacterium. GTDB lineage: Bacteria > Pseudomonadota > Gammaproteobacteria > Methylococcales > Methylomonadaceae > CBDFHF01. The sequence continues at coordinate 426,020 of CBDFHF010000002.1, forward strand.
GGTCAAGACGAGGCGATTACTGCATTATCTTCCGCTATAAAGTTGTCTAGAGCGGGACTTAGGGAAACCCAAAAAACTATTGGCTCATTTTTATTTGCAGGCCCCACCGGGGTAGGTAAAACCGAAGTGACTCGGCAGCTCGCGAAAGTGCTGGGTGTGGAGTTAATTCGTTTCGATATGTCTGAATACATGGAGCGGCACACGGTTTCCAGATTAATCGGTGCACCTCCGGGGTATGTTGGTTTTGATCAAGGTGGGTTGTTAACCGAACAAATTAACAAACATCCGCATGCGGTGCTGTTACTGGATGAATTGGAAAAGGCTCACCCCGATGTGTTTAATTTACTGCTGCAAGTAATGGACCATGGCTCACTAACTGATAATAACGGTCGCAAGGCTGATTTTCGTAACATTATCCTAGTAATGACCACTAATGCAGGAGCGGAAGAGGGTAGTCGTGCCTCGATTGGCTTCACTCATCAGGATCATGCTACCGATAGCATGAAAATTATCGAAAAAGGTTTTTCACCGGAGTTTCGTAACCGTCTTGATGCCATTATTCAGTTTAAACCGTTGGATATAGGCATTGTTGGTCACGTCGTCGATAAGTTTATCTTTGAACTGGAAGCGTTGTTGGCTGATAAGAATGTAACCCTGGCTTTGGATGCCGATGCTCGCTTATGGTTGGCTGAACATGGTTGCGATCCTAAGATGGGGGCAAGGCCTATGGCAAGACTAATTCAGGAAAAAATCAAAAAACCACTAGCAAATGACTTGTTGTTTGGCAAGTTAGCCAAGGGCGGTCATGTGCGAATTTATGTGGAAGATAACGGTCTGAGTTTTGCAATTGAGAGCAAAGAACTGATTGTTTCTGAAAATAGTTGATATTTAGGTAGCTTGCGCTGACCCTTAATGGGTCTAGCGCATGCGGAATGAGATGCGACCTTTTGTTAAATCGTAAGGGGTCATTTCTACTTTTACTTTGTCGCCAGTTAGAATACGAATGTAATGTTTGCGCATTTTTCCGGAGATATGAGCTGTCACAATGTGGCCGTTTTCCAGTTCAACACGGAACATGGTGTTGGGAAGGGTGTCAATGACCTTACCTTCCATCTCAATTTGGTCTTCTTTAGCCATTTGTAATTCCTATAATTTAAAAGCGGCAATTGTAGCATAGCCTTGCTTTCAACAACAGGAAGGTGTGGCTAATTTTAAACCCAGTGATTATCTCGTCTTAATTGTAGAGGCTGATAATTGCTTTTATAGGACATTTTGGAGCATTGCTCAATCCAATAACCCAGATAAACAAATTCTTTGTGCTGCTGTTTGGCATATTCGATTTGCCACAATACGGCATAAACTCCTGGGCTGTAACCAGAAAACTTTGGGTCAAAAAATGTATAAACTGCCGATAATGCGTTGTCGAATACATCAATAACTGCAATCCCGGCTAGTTCATTATCAATTGAAAACTCAACAAAGCGTGTATCGCACCATGAACTGCCAAGAAAATCCATATAATCCTCCGGACTAGAATCTGCCATATTTCCGCCAGTGTGTCGGTTTTGCTGATAACGCAAATACAAAGCGTAATGCGCTTGGATAAATTCGGCAGGCTTGATAACTACTTGGGTGTGTAAGTTTTTTTTTAAGCAACGCTGTTGGTTTCTGTTAATTTTAAATTCTGAAACCGCAATTCTTGCCGGAATACAGGCGTTGCAGGAGCTACAATGCGGCTTATACACTTCATCCCCACTACGACGAAAGCCCTGTTCAATCAATTGAGCATAAATCCGAGGCTGCTGCGGGAAAGTGGGGTGTACAAAGAGAGATTTAGCCAACTGATTATCTAGATAGCTACAGGGATGTTCGTTACTTAAAATTAACGGAATGGAAGTCATGGCAATAACCAAGCGTTTCGTTCGGCGGGCTGACTGCAATATGTTTTTAGCAAACTGGCAAATTCAACTCGGTCGATTTCTTGAGCGCCGAAACTTTCCAAATGCTGAGTGTGTACTTGGCAGTCAATCAGTTGATAACCCCAGTTTTTTAGCTGCTCAACCAAGCTTGCGAACACCACTTTGGATGCATCGGTTTGGTAATGAAACATAGATTCGCCAAAAAATACTCGACCGATGGCAACGCCATACAAACCGCCAACTAACCTATCTTCAAACCATGCTTCCGCCGAATGCGCAATGCCGATTTGATGCAGATTACAGTAAGCCTGATAGATGTCTTCGGTAATCCAGGTGCCAATACTGTCCTTGCGCGGTTGGGCACAAGCACTAACAACTTCACTAAATGCTTGGTCAAAAGTCACGGTAAAAACATTTTTTCGTAGAGTTTTGCGTAGACTCCGGGAGACAATGAGTTCATCAGGAAACAATACCAGTCGGGGGTTTGGCGACCACCACAGAATCGGTTCACCTGGGTTATACCAAGGAAAAATCCCTTCCTGATAGGCATTGATCAACCGCGTCCTGGATAAACAGCCGCCCATAGCCAATAATCCGTTAGGATCGTTTAGTGCTTTGTGCAATGGCGGAAAGGCTTGTTCAGGATTAGTCGGGTCTAGAACAGGCAGACGCATAAGTAGTTAGATTGGGAAATAATTGGATTGGAGGATGGTACCGACCAGAATGACTAGTCGGTAAGGTCTGCTTACTTAATGGGGCGCTAATTCATCCAGAAATTTTTCTGCGTCCAGAGCTGCCATGCAGCCAGCGCCTGCCGAAGTAATTGCTTGTTTGTATACCGAATCCATTACATCACCCGCCGCGAATACCCCTTCAACACTGGTGGATGTTGCGTTGCCGTTAATGCCGCTTTTGACCTTAATATAGCCATGATCCATATCCAGCTGGCCTTCAAAGATAGCGGTATTAGGGGTATGACCAATGGCGATAAACACGCCATGCACATCTAGCTGTTTGGTTGAACCATCCTGAGCATTTTTAATCCTTAAGCCGGTAACGCCCATATCATCACCCAGTACTTCATCAAGTTGGTAATTCCATTCGATTTGGACATTGCCGGTTTTAGATTTTTCAATTAACTTGTCGGAAAGAATTTTTTCAGAACGAAATTTATCACGACGATGAACCACGGTTACTTTAGAAGCGATATTCGCTAAATACAGCGCTTCCTCCACGGCAGTATTGCCACCACCAATGACAGCAACCGGCTTATTTCTATAAAAAAAACCATCGCAAGTAGCGCACGCAGAAACCCCTTTGCCTTTGAAGGCTTCTTCAGAATCAAGCCCTAGATAACGAGCCGATGCGCCGGTAGCAATAATTAGCGCGTCACACGTATAGGTACCGGAATCACCGATTAGTTTAAAGGGACGCTTGGATAAATCGGCAGTATGGATATGATCAAAAACAATCTCGGTATCAAAACGTTCTGCATGTTTTTGCATTCTTTCCATCAGTGCCGGACCTTGCAAGCCTTCAACATCACCGGGCCAGTTGTCTACTTCAGTGGTTGTGGTTAATTGTCCGCCTTGCTGCATACCAGTAATAATCACCGGTTTCAAATTGGCGCGCGCGGCATAAATAGCTGCGGTATAACCCGCCGGGCCGGAACCCAGAATTAAAAGTCGGCAATGTTTATCAGCACTCATTAAAAGCTCCAAAGTTTAGATATAAAATTTCTGGCCATTATGCAGACCAAATGGGGTTTCGTAAACGCTAAATCAAGTGATGCAAGTGTATTTAACGATCAGGATGTGGGCTAATTAGCGGCCATATTTAATGTTAATTAAACAATATTAATCTATAATCATGTTTTATCTACATTAATTGGATTGAGTTATTACATGGCCGCTGTTATGGAAGAAAAAACATTTCGTGGATTACGCGAAATCGCCTTTTTAGGGTTTTCTGCCTGTGCTCTATTTTTCTTGATTTCCCTGGTTACATTTAGCAACGAAGATGCGGGGTGGACGCACAGCGGAACTAGCCAGATCGTTCGCAATGCCGGTGGTATTTTCGGCGCTTGGCTTGCCGATTTTACATTGAGCATGTTGGGGATGTGCGCTTATCTATTTCCCGTCATTATTTCGTGGCACGGCTATCAAGTTTACCGCGAGGGTTGGTTGCCTAAACAGAAAATGGCCACCGCATTGTACTGGTTGGGGCTGTTGGCTACTATTGTTGCGGGTGCGGCATTGTTTTCGATGTTGGTTTTTCGAATTAATGTGGAATTGCCGCTAACAACCGGTGGCATCTTAGGTCAAGAAGTAGCCGACACACTAGAGCGAATGCTGGGTAACTCTGGCGCGATTGTGTTTCTACTGATGATGTTATTGGCAGGAATTACTTTAGTCACAGGTATTTCGTGGATTTCCTTAGTTGATTCTATTGGCAAATACACGATGTTTATTTTTCGGGTTATCTTCCGTAGCATTGTAAATGCATCACAGGAGCGCTTGAATAGTGGTACTCCAGATTTTTTTGCTAGCTCGGATCGGTCTGAAATTAAAAAAAGGTCGAATGTAAAAACTTCTACAGATCTTGGGTATGTTGAAAAGTCGGAACCTGCTCCAGCGTTCAGCACCAGCAAGGTAGTCAAATCAGGTAAAAAACAAAAAACTAATTACGATCCCAGTCTAGGCGTCCTGCCATCATTGTCGTTGCTCGATAATCGTGACACCCGCGTTAAAGGTTATACCAACAGTGATCTGGAAGAAATGTCTCGCTTGGTTGAAGATATCCTGAATGATTTTAACGTGATCGTTGAGGTCGTTGGCGTCATGCCTGGGCCAGTGATTACCCGCTTTGAGCTGCAACCGGCAGCCGGAGTTAAAGTAAGTCGAATCAGTACTTTATCCAAAGACTTAGCCAGAGCTTTATCAGTAACCAGTGTTCGTATTGTTGAGGTTATTCCCGGAAAATCTGTAGTCGGTTTGGAGATACCGAATCGGGAACGGGAAATGGTGACTTTACGTGAGCTTTTGGTGTCTTCGCCATTTGAAAAGTCCAAATCTTTATTAACTCTGGCGATGGGTAAAGATATTTCGGGTACCCCGATGGTAGCGGATTTAGGCAAAATGCCACACGCCCTGGTCGCAGGTACCACGGGTTCAGGTAAGTCGGTAGCTATCAATACCATGATTCTCAGTTTGCTTTACAAGGCCACGCCGGAACAAGTTCGGATGATTATGATTGACCCCAAAATGCTGGAATTGTCAGTCTATGAAGGCATTCCGCATTTGCTGACACCGGTCGTTACCGATATGAAAGAGGCCAGTAACGCGCTGCGCTGGGCAGTAGCGGAGATGGAACGGCGTTATAAATTGATGTCTAAAATGGGCGTGAGGAATTTGGCCGGTTTTAATCAATTGATCGAAGATGCCGAAGCAAAAGGCGAGTCCATTAGGGATCCTATGTTCCAATTGCTTAATCCGCTGCAAGATGGTGAAGAATTCCCTGTCTTGACCACATTGCCCAGTATCGTCATTGTTATCGATGAACTGGCCGATATGATGATGATCGTCGGCAAAAAAGTCGAAGAGTTGATTGCTCGTCTGGCACAAAAAGCCAGAGCGGCTGGGATTCATTTAATATTGGCGACACAACGACCGTCGGTAGATGTGCTCACCGGATTAATCAAAGCCAACGTACCGACTCGAATCTCCTTTCAGGTTTCGTCACGCATCGACTCGCGGACTATTTTGGATCAGGGCGGAGCAGAAACCTTGTTGGGTAATGGTGACATGCTATTTTTGCCATCTGGCACCAGCATACCGATTCGTGCGCACGGCGCCTTTGTAGATGACCATGAAGTGCATCGGGTCGTTGAGTTTTTAAAACAGACTGCGCCACCTAATTATCTTGAAGACATCACCCGAGAATCTTTCGATTCTAATGATGGCTTTAGTGCCAGTGCCGGCAATGATGGCGGTGGTGAGACTGACCCTTTATATGATGAAGCAGTGCAGTTTGTCACCGATAGCAGAAAAGCGTCAATATCCAGCGTACAAAGACGATTTAAAGTCGGCTATAACCGTGCTGCTACCATTATAGAGAGTATGGAAGCCGCAGGCGTAGTGAGTGCTGCAGAGACCAATGGCTCTCGGGTAGTGCTGGCCCCCCCACCGGTCAGGGGTTAATAATGCGTATTGCCATAACAGCCATTATCATTGTGATTATGGCTGTTATCGGTGCCGTGGTTTTTGTTAAGCGACATGCTGATGTTCAGCAAAGACAAATAAAAGCGGTGCTTTTCGGACTTTATTTCTGGGGGTTGGTGTTTTTACAAGTCATCATTTGGGGGTTAAGCTATTACTTTAAATAGCGGTATAGAATCTTCTTGTACAGTTAATTCGGCAATTATCCGGGTGTTTATGGTACAGGCCGAAGCGAAAATTAAACATAGTTGAGCGCTGACAGCACGGACTGCCAATATGTAAATTATCCATTCGATGATAAACTTTACCCACATTGACAAGCATCAACATTAGGAGAATACATGCTCAACAAAGTGACTTTAATTGGCAACTTAGGGGCAGACCCCGAAGTTCGTTATATGCCTGCTGGTGGTGCTGTAACCTCGATCAGCTTGGCAACAACCAGACGTTGGAAAGATAAACAAAGCGGGGAAAGAAAAGATGCCACCGAATGGCATAGAGTGATATTTTTTAACCGATTAGCCGAAGTCGCTGGTGAATATTTAAAAAAAGGCAGCCAGGTTTATGTCGAAGGCCGCTTACAAACCCGTAAATGGCAAGGACAAGATGGCCAAGACCGTTATACGACCGAAATTATTGCTGAAGAAATGCAAATGCTAGGCAGTCGCAGCGGTGGTACCGGTAGTTTCGGCGACCAACCCCAGTCTGCTAGTTACAGCGCTGCCAAGCCAACTGGTCAAGCGTCAAAGTCCGCCCCACAAAGTAGCACGGGCAACATGCCGCCACCTCCTCCAGAATATGACGATTTTGATGACGACATTCCATTTTGATAGATACCTTTTGTCTATTTTGTAAACAATGCCATTAAGCCTCTGTTGTCAGAGGCTTAATTTTTTGTGTCGATAAAAATCATTCTGGCTTCCTTCTTACGGAGTTGTTAACCAAAAAATTCCCTATTGAATGACTTAACTGTAGAATCCACCAATTTTTCTCAAAGAGCGGAGCAATAGTCCAATGGGTAGAGCTTATCAAAACCGTAAAGTGTCCATGGCCAAGACTTCTGATGCCAAGGCAAAGGTTTACAGTAAATACGGCCGGGAAATCTATGTGTGTGCGAAGGCTGGCGGCATTGATCCGGACGGAAATTTAGCGTTACGAGGATTAATAGAGCGCGCCAAGAAAGATCAAGTTCCCAGCCATGTTATTGACAAAGCCATCGACAAAGCCAAAGGCGGTGGCGGCGAAGACTTCGCCCCTGCACGTTATGAGGGTTATGGCCCCGGTGGTTGTATGGTGATTATCGATTGCCTGACCGACAACCCTAATCGCACCTTTGGCGATGTTCGCCTGTGCTTTACCAAGACCAAATGTAAAATTGGTACCCAGGGCACAGTCAGTCACATGTTCGATCATTACGCCATTTTGGCATTTAAACAGAACGACGAAGACGCAGTGCTTGAAGCGTTGCTAACCGCGGATGTGGATGTAGCCGATGTTGAAAGCGATGATGGCAAAATTACCGTCTTTACTCCCCCAGCCGACTACTTCAAAGCTAAGCAAGCCTTAGCAGATTCGTTTGGCGAAATTGATTTTGAAGTGGACGAAATTCAATTTATACCCAGAGGCACAACGGTAATTAGCGGTGATGATTTGGTATTGTTTGAAAAGTTTCTGGACATGCTGAATGACCTGGACGATGTGCAAAACGTTTATCATGATGCCGAGTTTTGATGTCAATTGGATGAGAGAAATCGCTCCCAATTGGAACGGTACAAGGAAAGTAAGTCTAGCGCAGCAGAAATGCCCAAGTAACCCGGCTTTAGCTCCGTTGCAACAAGTTCGTTAATAATTCTGCACGATTGCTAACGGTCAATCTTTGGTAAATATTTTGTACATGGCCAACAACAGTCCGTTCACTAATGTGTAGTTTTTCGGCAATTTTACTGTAGGTGTCGCCCAGCGCCATCGACAACGCAACTTGGCTTTCCCTAAGCGATAATGGCGCATGATTAAGACTATTTGCCAGTTTTAAAGGCAGCGGCGTTAATCGGAATAAGTTGGCTCCATACAATAAACCCTCACCCGGTTGTTTAGCGTCCAGCCAGCAACCCCGAAATTCAAATTGTCCCCACCGGTTGTTTAGGCGGACCATTGCCGGAGAAGCATTGGCATTTCCGGCTCGAATAGTCACCAACTTTATCGCAAGTCCCTTTAAAATCTCGGTCAGCCAAGGTGATCGAAAGTGTAAAGTATAGTCAAGCCGAGTCTGTACCCTTCGTTCCGTAGCATAGTCGATAATTTTTTCTGCATTATCATCCAGATAATGCACAGCGCCTCTTTGATCAAACATTAGCCAACCCTGTTCGGCGTCTACCCAATTGCTGTTATTGCCAACTTCAGGCTGACTGATAGCAAAGTTAAGAAACGGCAGCAAATTTTCCAACTTCTTTATTTCAGTTTGCTTAAAGTCAGGTTCTCCCAAAGCTCTATTTATAGTCAGCACAGCGGTTAGGCCATTGCGAAACGCCAATCTTAAGTTGATATGATGATGAACTTGAGAAGGTATGATGATTTGTTGGTACAAATCGTGACGAACAAAGTCACGTTGGCTAATGCGTAGCCATTGTTCGGTTCGGCTAATCGCGGGAAGCTTTAAAAGCTCGGTGCCCGATTTAAAGAGTTCCCGCATCCGTTTCTTTTGATAAAACTCCGTCACCAACAGCCTATTGACTTCTTCTTCGCATGGAGAATGCCAATCGGAAAAGCCATCCAAGCCCTGTAAATCGTCGTTAGACCACACCAGCGCAATATGTGTAAAAGGCACCACCGCCCCAATTGCTCGAAATAAATCCGGCATCAATGCCCGCCAATCCAGCCCTAGGCTGCAAAGTAAGCGCACATGATTTTCTGCCTGACGCTGGGAATGTAAATGTCGGTGCATAATCGTCCTCGCAATAGCCCTATCCAACTTGGGCCGACTACTTCGTTTATCGCAAATACCTGACTTTTTACTACAGATTTAAAAAACAGTAAGTTATTACGGTAGTTTTTACACTAACGGCACTGTTACTCTGGATGCCGTCTTGATTTTACGTCCAAATCAAGATTCCTGTCGCTACTTTAATGATTCAATTGAAGATAGAGAAAAATGTTTTCTGTATCGCTATTAATTTTTGTAATCGTTTTATTGACTACCAGAGGAAAATTACTTATGTATCCGATTCTAAAAAGTACCAAAATCACTAGACATCTCATCATAATGACGTGGGTATGTCTTTCTTTGGGTTACGGCAATTTGGCTGTAGCCGCTGCCACCTCAGGGCTTTCATCTTTGGGAGATCCGTTTATGTATGCGAGCGCTGCTAAAATTGATGTTTTTGAAAACAGGCATTTTTTTACGACAGACGATAGAGCATATCCGTCAAGAACAGTTACAGATCGACTAGATGACACCGACGCGGATGCAGCAGGTCAGATAAGTGCATTTGACGTTTACGGTCCCGCACCTGGTTATATTGGGCCTAAAAATACTGCTGATGCCTACGCCAATAAAGCAGGCGTGTTTTATTCAGGTGCGGATTTGCGTTTCCCGTACCCTGAAAATGCCGGTGCTTTAAGCGAAGCAATTTGGGCACAGAGTTTTGTAAAAAACACGGCAGATGCACAATTCAAATTTACAATAAGCGATGCCCAACTAAAAGCAACGGCACTAGGTGCGGGTACGGTGGTAGAGTTTACTACGGATGTGGGACTCTACGTAGGCGCTCCTGCTGCCTTGGTTTCGATTTTTCATCAACATGCCGGTATTTACGCCTTTACAGCTGGGCCCAGTGTACAGCAGTTACTAACGGCCGTAGGGCCCATGACATATAGCACAACCACCCCAGATGCTTACACAAAGGAGGTGGATTTCAACGCATATACTGGCTATGTTGATTTATCCAGCATCCTGGTGGGTCAGGAGTTTACAGTTGATATGCATAGTATGGCGCTTGCTATGGGGAAAGGGGAGGTATCAAGAGGTTCGGCCTATTTTCGAGATCCGGTCGACCTGACAGGCGGGTTTCAAATAGAGGCTAGCGGCTTAACTGCGACCAACAACCCGATCATTTCATCAGTACCGCTGCCAGCTCCGTTCTGGCTGTTTTTGTCAGGTATTGGCGCTTTATTAACGCGTTTTCAAAGAAATTGATAATCGATGCTTTCGACATCAAAATTTCAAAAAGTCTAATTAAAAATTAGTCTAGGTTATTTTCAATGACTTCCAGGTATTCATTATGAATATAGATCGACAGCTTTCCTCAATATACAAAGAACCGAATTTATCTCTTATCAAATTAGGGCTGATAGTGCTGGCGTTGCTGACTTTTTCATTTAATGCTATGGCCGCCGAGTACAATACGGCTAAATGCACAGCACAAGTTAAAGCCAAAAACACCAGTCCCAACCATAAGATAAAAATCGACAAGCTTTCTACTGCACTAGGTCCAGTTTATGTTTATGGTGCGCGAAGTCCCAGTAATCCTCACCGCGTTATCAATAATGACGGTGAGTTTGAAACGTGGACTGTAGAACTTGATACCGCATGGGCTGACGACAATGGCACTGGCTGTGCCGCCAACCATCGGGTGAAAGTTGATTTAATCAGGGATGGTCATCTTTGCGAAGGCATTAAATTTCCTTATAGCAATGCAGAGCCCTCTGACTCCAACGATTCGTTCAAAAACATCAGCAAAGGTGGAGCGGTTTTTAATATCGGCAATTTACAGAAGGCCTATGAAGATTGCTTGACTGATCCGCATTGCGATTGTAGTGGCCCAAAAAATGAGTGAAAACTGAAAGTGCCAAGCATTGTTCTAACCGCATAAGTCATTACTGTAATTGATATCTGGAGGAAATATGTCTATTACCAAACAATTTAAGAATTTAACCCTTAGTTTCCTGGCTATTTGCGTCCTATCTAACGTCAGCCACGCAGAGCAGTGGGAAGGCGTTACAGAATCAAGTGGGGCTATCTGGAGATCCGGAAATGTTACCGTCGGTGCAGAGCCGACTACAGGAGCAGGTGCTAAAGCCCAACTCGAGGTCATTCGTCCCCTTTCAGGAGGAACAGAGTTGTTATTTAGCGCACGTTCCACATTTAAAGAGGCAGTTGGGACTATATTGGAAATTGATACCACCAGGGTGTATACCGGCAAAGCAAGAGATAAAGCTTCATTTTTACCGGCTGGTGCTTTTGATTTGGCGACTAATTCAGGCGTCGCTATTGGCTTAAGCAACTTCACTAAACCAATATCTCCAGATTACCTGCTGGCGGTAGGTGGAAAAGTAATAGCGGAAGAGATACGTGTAAAACTAATCAAGGATTGGCCTGATTTCGTTTTCCATAAAGATTATCAGCTGCAAAGTTTGCCCGATGTAGAAAGCTTTATAAAATCTAATCATCGACTACCGGATATGCCCGACCAAAGTGATGTACAACAAAATGGCATCGGTGTGGGAGAAATGCAGTCCAAACTGCTTCGTAAAGTTGAAGAATTGACGCTTCATGTTATCGAGCAACACAAGACTATTGAAGCATTGGAGCGGAAACTTTTGAACCTGGAAGAAAAAGGTATTAGCGTGAATTGATTTGAAGATGTGTAACATCAGAGAGTAGGAAACACTTATGAAAAACTTTTTGACCTCCACCAACTTATTATTCTTTCTTTACTTGATAGCTCCCATTGCTAGCGGGACACCGGAACTATCCGATCATAGTATTTACGGTTCAGGGGTAATAAAAGAACTAGTTCATCAGGAAAGTATCGTGCTAACCGATGGGTTTTGGGCAAAATCAGGGGCGGACGTGACTGCAAAAGTTGGAGACGTGATGCTGTTGCAAATGACCGATGATTATCCCTGCGACTCTGATCCTTGCCCAGCACCACCGCGAATTCCGCTCAGTGATTATGTATCAGAAGGGACTGGTTCGGTTGAAATTAATATTGGAATGAATATGTCTCTACCAAATCCGGCAAGCTACTATGCAATTACTACCGTGTTACTGGAGGAAAGATCAAATAATCCATGTTTTATAAGAATTCTGGGAAAAATGGTTGATCCAACGTATTCAGCTACTAGCTTTCGCGTCTTAGCGGAATACGAGTTGGAGTATTGCAAGGGGTTTAACGATTTTGAAGCAGTCGGCTTTGACACTTCAGATAACAAATTCATTCGGGCAGTGAATGTGTGCGGAGGGGATTTCCCCAATACCCATAATCCTGGGCCTTTCGGCTCAGAGGACTGGAAAATCAAGGGTGTCGAGGTTAAACCGGGGTTGGTTTATTCAAACGGTCAGGTTAAAGCACTGGAAAACGAGACGATTAAATATGAGAAAACTAATTGCCCAAATCATTATGCAACATTTTGGGGTGACAACGGTTGGATAGGTTGGGATTCATGTCCTAAAGACGCCGTTGCCACAGGGTTATTCCTCTTCCACAAGGAGAATAGATGGTTTACGGGTCTGACACTAAAGTGTCAATATCCCAAATTACGTTATGGCCCGGTACCTAAAAAAGATACAGTCGGATATTGATAGTCAATTTTTACCTCGCCTTCGTCATGAACCCGTTTTATATAAGACGGCAACCATTTAGAATGTTGAGTTCTGTGGTGTTTTTGCCTGGCAAAACATCACAGAACTCATTTCAATACGGGTATTTCAAGAGCTATTCACTATTTCCCACAATGTAGCAATTTTATTCGTTACACCATATAAGCTATCGATTCATACGATAGATGATAAATCAAACAGCAAAAACTCCGCATCAGCTGAGGTGGTTAATTCATCCATAAACGATGAATACACATGCCAATAATACTGTAATTAAGCTATGCTTGGCTTTATTGACAAGTATAGGGCTTGCTGATATTTTGCTCTGCTGGCACTCGCTCTAGTTGAGTGCTAATTTTTGGCTTAACTCCTATCACTTATTGGGATGTGTGTGTTGTTTAAGAGGTTGATGTGAGTAGTGCCCCGGTTTTAAACGAGCGATCATTGCAGTTATTAAAAACGCTGGTTGAACGCTATATTAATGATGGACAACCCGTCGGTTCGAGAATTTTATCTAAAGATTCTGATTTAAACTTAAGCCCCGCCACGATTCGTAATGTTATGGCGGATCTGGAAGATTTAGGTCTAGTGCATTCGCCGCATACTTCGGCTGGGCGTGTACCAACGGTGAGCGGTTATCGGCTGTTTGTGAATTCTTTATTGACCGTCAAACCCATGGAGTCGAACGACTTGAGTCGGTTACATCAAGGTTTGTTGGTTGGCGAGGATACCGAGGAAGTTATCAATGTTGCATCGCGCTTACTGTCTGATTTAACTCAAATGGCTGGTGTGGTGACCTTGCCAAAACGCGAAGTGGTATTTTTACGCCACATTGAGTTTTTGCCGTTATCAAATGCCAGGGTGCTGGCTATTTTTGTTACCAATGAGCAGGAAGTTCATAACAAGATCATTCATACCTCTAAAAAATTTAGTCCTGCTGAGCTACAGCAAGCGGCCAATTATTTAAACTCAATGTACTCGGGGCATAGTTTGGCTGCCGTGCAAGAAGCTGTGTTAAAAGAATTGCAAGAAGATCAGGAGCGGATGAATCAAGGCATGATTGATGCGGTAAAGATGGCACAATTGGCGTTTGACCAAGGCCGCAGCAAAAAAGGTTATGTGTTGACCGGGGAAACTAATCTAATGGGTTTTTCAGAGTTCGCCGATATGGAACATTTGAAAAAGCTGTTTGAAGCATTCAGCCAAAAGCAAGGCGTCATTCATTTGCTTGACCAGTGCATGAAAGCCGATGGTGTGCAGATATTTATTGGTGAAGAATCCGGCTATCAAGCTTTTGATCAATGTAGTTTAGTTACCTCATCTTATTCAGTTAGTGATGAAGTTGTCGGTGTGCTCGGTGTAATAGGGCCAACCCGCATGGCTTATGAAAAAATTATCCCGTTCGTGGATGTCACCGCAAAATTATTAGGCGCAGCCTTGAATCCGAAAACAACATCCCCATCTTAAGCAAAAGCAACTTTGTTGTACTTTGCACGTTTACTAACTACAAAAGGGTCCATAAAAAATGAGTACAGATCAGGAAGCGCCTGAAATTCAGGTTGAGGCTGAAAATCAGACAGGTAATGATGAACATACTGGATTAGCTGAGCATGAGTTCACTGTCGAAGAATTGCAGCAAGCATTGCATGAGGCTCAACAAAAAGCTCAGGAAAACTGGGACAAGGCTGTTCGGGTCCAAGCGGAGATGGAAAATCTAAAAAGAAGAACACAAAAAGATTTGGAAGACGCGCATAAATTTGCTTTGAGCAGTTTTGCGAAAGATTTATTGTCGGTTTTGGACAGTTTGGTGCTGGGCTTACAAGCCGCCACTGGCGACAGTGAGGAAGTACAGAAGTTTCGTGAAGGCAGCGAACTGACCATCAAACAATTTGAGTCAGTATTTGCCAAATTTAAGATTGAAACCATTGATCCTGCTGGACAACCTTTTAATGCTGAACAACATCAGGCCGTGTTAGTTCAGGACATTGAGGGTGCCGAGCCCAATACAGTAGTTAATGTCTTTCAAAAAGGTTACATGCTGAACGGACGTTTATTGAGGCCGGCCATGGTGGTAGTTGCTAAGGCATCAGAAAAACCAGCAGCAGATACACCGAGTATTGATGAACAGGCTTGAACATAAAAAAACAGCCCCCACATCGGTAACAACTATTTAATTTTATATTCAAGTTTGGAGCATACAAATGGCTAAAATAATTGGCATAGATTTAGGAACAACAAATTCTTGTGTGGCGGTGTTGGAAAACGGCGTTGCTCGGGTTATTGAAAACAGCGAAGGTGCGCGTACTACACCATCCATCATCGCTTACAGCAATGATGATGAAGTATTGGTGGGGCAATCGGCTAAACGTCAAGCGGTTACCAACCCCAAAAATACTTTATTTGCAATCAAAAGATTGATTGGCCGTCGTTTTAAAGATGATGTGGTGCAAAAAGACATCAAAATGGTGCCTTACAAAATTACAGAAGCTGAAAATGGCGATGCGTGGGTTGAAGTCAACGGCAAAAAAATGGCAGCACCGGAAATTTCCGCGCGTATTTTGATGAAGTTGAAAAAAGACGCGGAAGCTTATTTGGGAGAAGAAGTTACTGAAGCGGTAATTACCGTTCCTGCTTATTTTAACGATTCCCAACGTCAGGCTACAAAGGACGCCGGACGGATTGCTGGATTAGATGTTAAGCGTATCATCAACGAGCCGACTGCCTCTGCGTTAGCTTTTGGTATGGATAAACCTAAAGGCGACACGAAAATAGCAGTTTACGACTTAGGTGGCGGTACGTTTGACGTATCGATCATAGAAATAGCAGAAATTGATGGTGAACATCAATTTGAAGTGTTATCGACTAACGGCGACACTTTCTTGGGTGGTGAAGATTTTGACTCACGCGTCATTGAATATTTGGCGGCTGAATTCAAAAAGGAAAGCGGCGTTGATGTGCACAACGATCCATTAGCGTTGCAACGGTTAAAAGAAGCGGCTGAAAAAGCAAAAATTGAACTGTCTTCCAGTCAACAAACAGATGTTAACTTGCCTTACATTACTGCAGATGCGTCGGGGCCTAAACATTTAAATGTTAAATTGACCCGAGCTAAACTTGAATCTTTGGTGGAAGAATTGATTCTTCGTACTAAAGGGCCTTGTGAAATTGCGCTTAAAGATGCAGGTCTATCAGCATCCGATATTCATGATGTGATTTTGGTGGGTGGGCAAACCCGCATGCCGAAAGTGCAAGAAATGGTAAAGGACATTTTCGGCCAAGAACCCCGTAAAGACGTAAATCCGGACGAAGCGGTCGCTTTAGGCGCGGCGATTCAGGCGGGTGTATTGGCGGGTGATGTTAAAGACGTATTGCTGTTGGACGTGATTCCGTTATCTTTGGGTATTGAAACCATGGGCGGCGTGATGACCAAGCTGATCGAAAAAAACACCACCATTCCAACGAATGCCGCGCAAGTGTTTTCGACTGCTGAAGATAACCAAACCGCCGTGACTATCCATGTCTTGCAAGGCGAACGGGAAGTCGCTTCGGCTAATAAATCGCTGGGGCGTTTTGATTTGTCGGACATTCCGCCTGCATCGCGTGGTGTGCCGCAAATTGAAGTATCTTTTGATATTGATGCTAACGGTATCTTGAATGTGTCGGCTAAAGATAAAGCGACCGGTAAAAAGCAATCTATCGTTATTAAGGCGTCAAGCGGTTTGTCAGATGATGAAGTTGAACGCATGATCAAAGATGCAGAGGCTCATGCAGACGAAGACCGCAAATTAACTGAGCTGGTTCATGCACGTAATCATGCAGACAGCATCATTCACGCTACTGAAAAATCAGTAAAAGAACTGGGTGATCAAGTGGGTGCGGATGAAAAGTCCAGTATTGAAACAGCAATCAATGCATTAAAAGATGCAGTGAAAACGGATGATAAATCTGATATTGAAGCCAAAACCAATGCCTTGACTGAACTATCCGGCAAACTGGCAGAACGTGTCTATGCACAAAAAGGCGCTGAAGGCGGTGATACTCAGGCGGATGCAGGCGCAACGGCTTCCGGCCCGGTTGATGACAGTGTCGTTGATGCCGAGTTTGAGGAAGTCAAAGAAGACAAATAATCAATTGGTTACCATTAGCAGCCGTGTAAAAACGGTCTACTAATTTTAAAGGGCACGAAGGTCATGGAGTTTTTTCTTCGTGCTCTTCGTGTCCTTTCTGGTAATAATTTGACGACAATTTTGTTATACCTCATTGCTAGATTTTAAGCGGCAGTGATAAAAAAATTATTCATAATCACATCATGCCGCGCCTTGTTAGTGCGGTTATTTAAAATATAGCAGCAATGCTCTATCTCCTGAGCAAACTCTTAGGAGCGGACTGAATCATGGCAAAAGAAGATTTTTACAAACTACTTGGTGTTGATAAAAACGCCAGTGACGCAGAAATTAAAAAAAGCTATCGCAGTAAAGCGATGAAATTTCATCCGGATAGAAACAAGGATAATCCGGAAGAAGCTGAAGCAAAATTTAAGCAAATTAAAGAAGCCTACGAAGTCTTATCAGATCCTAAAAAACGGGCTGCGTACGATCAGTTTGGCCATGCTGGGGTTGATCCGTCAATGGGCGGTGGCCGTTCTGGTGGCTTTGGTGCGGAAAGTTTCAGTGACGTATTCGGTGATGTGTTCGGTGATATTTTTGGCGGTGGTGGCAGACAACGCAGTAGTGTGCAGCGTGGTGCGGATTTACGTTACAACTTGGAACTGACTCTGGAAGAAGCCGTGTTCGGTACTGAAGCCAAAGTGCGGGTACCGGTTATGGTGAGCTGTGGTGAGTGTAGCGGTTCTGGGGCAAAGAAGGGCTCATCACCAGTGATTTGTACGACTTGTCATGGTCATGGCCAAGTCAGAATGCAGCAAGGATTCTTCTCCGTGCAGCAGACCTGTCCGACCTGTCATGGAACGGGCAAAATGATTAAAGATCCTTGCGGTGCTTGTCATGGGCACGGTCGTGTACAAGAAACCAAAACCTTATCAGCAAAAATTCCCGCCGGTGTTGATACGGGTGACCGGATTCGCTTGGCTGGAGAAGGCGAAGCAGGCGAGCGCGGTGGCCCTGCAGGCGATTTGTATGTACAAATTCAGGTCAAAGATCACCCCATCTTCACCCGTGATAATGCCAATTTACATTGCGAAGTACCCATTAGCTTTGTGGTTGCTTGCCTGGGTGGCGAAATAGAAGTGCCTACCTTAAATGGTAAAGTGATGCTAAAAATTCCTGCGGAAACTCAAACTGGAAAATTATTCCGGTTACGCGGCAAAGGCGTGAAACCAGTTCGAGGTGGCTCTGTGGGTGATTTGTTGTGCAGAGTACAAATTGAAGTACCGGTACACTTGACCAAAGATCAAAAAGCTTTGGTTGAAAAGCTGGGCGAATCATTATCTGGCAGCGGAAAACACCATAGTCCGCAAGAGTCGTCCTGGACGGATGGTGTAAAAAGCTTTTTTGATAAATTAACGGGATAACGCATGGTTCGTATTGCAGTTGTAGGGGTATCTGGACGTATGGGACTTTGCTTGGTTAAAGCCGCCGTCGGTTCCGATCAAGCCAAGCTGACCGTTGCAACTTCTCGTGAGGGCAGTGCTGCTGTCGGTAAAGATGCGGGTGAATTAGCCGGCATTGGCGCAATCGGCATAAAAGTAGTAACCGACTTGTCAGCTGTAATTGATCAATTTGATGTGTTGATCGACTTTACAAGACCTGATGCGTCTATGGCATTTATCGAAATTTGCCGGCGTGCTGGTAAAAAGATAGTGATCGGCACTACTGGCTATAGCGACGCCCAAAAAGCTATCATCAACAATGCCGCCAAAGAAATAGCGATTGTGTTAGCACCCAACATGAGTGTTGGCGTCAACTTGTCGCTCAAATTATTGGAAATGGCCGCTAAAGTCATGGGCGATTACACCGATATTGAAGTGATTGAGGCTCACCATCGCCACAAAGTCGATGCGCCATCCGGTACCGCTTTGCGCATGGGTGAAGTGGTCGCGCAAACATTAGGCCGAGATTTAAAAGAGTGTGCGATCTACGGACGGGAAGGGAATACTGGCGAGCGGGATCGTAAAACCATCGGTTTTTCCACGATTCGCGCTGGCGATATTGTGGGTGAACATACCGTGATGTTTGCCGATGAGGGCGAACGACTGGAGATTACCCATAAAGCCACCAGTCGCATGACTTTTGCCACCGGCGCGGTCAGAGCGGCTGTGTGGTTAGTGCAGAAGGATGCGGGGCTGTTTGATATGCAGGATGTATTGGGCTTGAAAAGTTATTGATTGAGAGATAAACGAGCAACGATTTTAAAAGCCATTCCGGCATGGATTGCTGGAATCCAGGATGCATGGATGTATTTGAGCTCACCATCCATGACATGGGATACACGTTTCTCAGTGGGCATGACGCTTCAGTTGCCCATCAAAGTTCTCCAAGCACATTGCTCGATTTAGCCCCATTCGAATCAAACTTAACTTCCTATGTCGTTTTTTATCACTAATTTTATTGCCGCCTTTTTATTACCTCCACTCAATGTTTTGCTCTTGCTTATAGCAGGCATTGTCTGGTTCGATCATCGTAAACTGGCACGGCCTTTACTGATAACTTCTTGTGGATTGCTCTGGCTATTTTCTACGCCTTTTTTTGCCGCCACCGCCTCGCAGTGGCTAGAAACAAGTACAAAGCCACTGGTTAAGCCGCTTCATGCAGCGGAAGCAATAGTTATATTAGGTGGTGGCACTTACTACAATGCGCCTGAATATGATAACCAAGACACGGTTAACGACAATGAACTCGCCCGTCTTCGTTATGGGGCTAAGCTATATCGTGAAAAACCATTACCGATTTTAGTATCGGGTGGCAAGCCAGCTGAACATAGTCGGTCTGAAGCACAGCAAATGCGTGCGGTGTTGGTAGAAGAATTTCATGTACCCGTACGTTGGTTGGAACAGAATTCGACTAACACTTATGAAAATGCGTTGTTCAGCCAAAAAATTCTTCAGCAAGCCGATATTAAAACAATTTTGTTGGTAACTCATGCTGTAGATATGCGCCGTGCAGCAAAGGAATTTCGGCGGTTGGGGTTTACTGTGCTGGAAGCCCCAACGATATTTACAACCCGGAATAGCATTGACTTGTTTGCCTTTATTCCCGATGCTAGAGCGATGAGCAAAACCTCACGGTTTTTTCACGAGTTGATTGGTATTGTTTGGTATAGCGTCAAATCGTGAGTCAGAGTGGGTAGATTTGCTGCCCACTCTGACCTTCGTGCTGCTTAGTCGTTGTCGGTGATTTCGACAGTAGCGGTTTTTTGAGATTTATTCACTTTATAAGAGCCGCCCGACTTGAGTTTGAGCGTTACTTTTTCTGTCGGCTCTTTGTTCAAATCATCTATCGGTGAAATATCGACAGCAACAGAGGATTCACCGGCAGGAATGCTGACTTTACCTTTAATTTTTGTGTAATCCTTGCCGTTTCTGGCAGTGCCTGAAATGGCATAAGAAACATTGATTTTCTTAGCTCTAGGTGCGTCAAATTCAATCAGAAAACGGCCAGGTAGGAAGCCGCCTTCAGCAGCATTGGCTTGGGCAGCAGAGATGCTAACGGTTGGTTTGCCTTTAATAATCACACCACCTGTACCGCCGCCAGCCCCACCATCCGAACCTTTAACGGAAATTGTGACATGAGGGACACCTTTAAACGAGTACGTTTCATTAGAGCGAGCAAAGCAGCCGGATATAGGAATTTGGATCGTCCATGTGGCCAAAGCATCGAAGGGTTTGCCATTGATAGCCTGTGCGGTAGCAACGTCAATACCTAAAGCATGCGCGTTCATACGATAAGAACCTGTTTGGATAAACCCTTCTTTTACAGACAAGATGCCGACTTCATTTTTTATAACTGGGTTGGTCGGGTCGGGTTGGTCTACGCAATTGTAAGATGCATCACAGACACGTTCAGTTTCAAATTCACCGGTGAGTGTGTAAACAGACACGTTATAAGAGTCAATAAGGCATCTGGACCATGCCAGTCGATAGTTCGCTAGCATTGATAGAGCCATCAGAAATAAAACTAGCGTCTTAACGTGATGTGTTGATTTGTTATCTAATTGCATGAGATTCTCGTTTAGGGATGATAAGTTTACCGCGTAGACCTGGTTTTTGGTTCTATGAGGGAGTAATAGCTCTCACCAAACACGGTAAAGACATTAGCCATTATAGATGACATGTCTTTTGTGAAAAAAATTTTGGTAATTTTGCCACTCCCAGTTTTGAGTGGTCGCGCCATATTTGCAAGTAACAGCTTGCTGTAGCATCTTTTACAAAGGGGTTGGGGTATATACTTTACACATTTTATTAACCACATGGTGTATGGGCTTTACCGTGGTGGAAGCACCGACCGTCTTCACAACTCGACGCAAGACCGACTATTTGCTTTTATTCCCGATGCTAGAGCGATGAGCAAAACCTCACGGTTTTTTCACGAGTTGATTGGTATTGTTTGGTATAGCGTTAAGCCGTGAGTCAGAGTGGGTAGATTTGCTGCCCACTCTGACCTTCGTGCTGCTTAGTCGTTGTCGGTGATTTCGACAGTAGCGGTTTTTTGAGATTTATTCACTTTATAAGAGCCGCCCGACTTGAGTTTGAGCGTTACTTTTTCTGTCGGCTCTTTGTTCAAATCATCTATCGGTGAAATATCGACAGCAACAGAGGATTCACCGGCAGGAATGCTGACTTTACCTTTAATTTTTGTGTAATCCTTGCCGTTTCTGGCAGTGCCTGAAATGGCATAAGAAACATTGATTTTCTTAGCTCTAGGTGCGTCAAATTCAATCAGAAAACGGCCAGGTAGGAAGCCGCCTTCAGCAGCATTGGCTTGGGCAGCAGAGATGCTAACGGTTGGTTTGCCTTTAACAACGCCACCGCCTGTGCCACCGGATGATCCTTTAACTGAAACGGTGACATAGGGAACGCCAGCGATGATATAAGTTTCGGATGAGCGAGGGAAGTATTCCAAGGCATCGGGATGACCGGCTGCTTTGGCTGCATCATTCAATGTGATCCAAGAAGAAAGCTGAACTAAGGGTTTACCGCTTATGGCGGTTAGGGTCGCCGCGTCGACTTTTAGAGACGAGTCGGAAACGTTGCTTGGAATAAAGCCTTGTTCCTTAAACAAGGTACCACTTTCGTGTTTAACACCTATAGAATCTTCGGATCCGGTGGGTTTGCCATTCACTGTGTATATGTCAACACTAATATCTGTGTAATTAATTTTGGAATCAACACCAGCCCAAGCTACGAGGGAGAGGCAGAGCAAAATAGCTAAAGTTAATAGTCTAAGGTATATCGAATGCATTAGTGGTTCCTTTGTAAGTTGTTGAATGTTATGCACAAGCCAAGAACTTTGGGTCCTATGAAGAGTGATAGTCCTCACCGAACACGGTAAAGGCGAAGCGCATTATAGGCATTAAATTCGCCATTTAAAACGTATTGTTATCATTACTTGTTAATCAACGTACAAGCCTAATATGTGCACGGATCAACGGGTATTTTTGGCTTTGTGTTGGGTGAATTTAAACAAACGACACCAAAATCCCATAGGATTTTGAATAGCAGTAAGACAGTCAGGTGTGAATCTTGGTGGTCAAATCAAGACCAAGAGCTTTAACTACGGCAAGCGTGGTTTTCAAGGTCGGGTTGCCGTTCTCGCTAAAGGAACGGTAAAGTTGTTCGCGGGAAAGTCCAGTTAGACCGGCGATTTGCGCCATACCCTTCGCACGGGCTACAACGCCAAGTGCGTGAGCTATGTAACTAGCGTCGTTTGTCTCGAACGCTTCGGCCATAAAGGTTGCCATTGCTTCGTCAGAAGCTAAATCCTCGGCGGGATCGTAGGTTGTCAGATTTTCAGCCATTTCATTCAATACCAGCATGACCAAAGCCAAGGCGGTCTAAGCGGGAAGCTATCAAGCCTCTTATGCGCTCATTCTTAAGTTGTATTCGCCGTGTCCTGAAGGTTTCCGTTTGCTTTATCTCGATCATTTCACATTGTAGTTTATAAACTACTAGGTAACAAGGCTTTGAGTTGCTGGAGTTTTGCAGAAAGGTATACTCTGATTCCTGTTTAACCAAACACAGATCAATCATGTCCAACTCGCTAAGTTCCGCATCAGAAAAATCTGGTTTGCCGCCGGGGTTTTTAGTTCATGTCGGCAAAGTTCACCCACATGAAAATACCATAACAGTAGTTAATTACAATAAAACCAGTCTGGAAAAATCCACCGTTAATTCAATTGAAGAGGTTCTGACTTATAGAAACACGGACAGTATCACTTGGGTAATGATTGAGGGTTTAAAAGACATCGCCACCATTGATGCTATCGGCAAGCACTTTAAAATTCACGCACTGGTGTTGGAAGATATTCTCAATACCCATCAACGACCTAAGTTCGAGGAATTCGATGATTTTTTGTATATTGTTATTAAAGCGCTGGCTCAAGGTAATGGCGATTTCGATGTGGAATACGAACAGATTAGTTTATTGATATTGGATCAATTTGTTTTTACCTTTAAAGAAAAGCCGGATCAGATTTTTGAGCCGATTTTAAATCGACTGGAAAATGAAAAAAGTCTGTTAAGAAATCATGGTAGCGATTTTCTAGCTTACGTGATTATGGACACCATCGTTGACGAGTACTTTGCTTTGCAGGATGCTTTCGATGAATCGATCGAAGCGATTGAAGATGAATTGTTAAGCAACCCGAGTACGAAAACGTTAGGCCACATTCAAAAGTTAAGGCGGGAGCTGATATTTATTCGCCGGAGCATATCACCGGTTCGGGAGCTATTGGCGGCTATTCAGCGTAGTGAATCATCTTTGCTTGAACAACGTACCCACCGTTATTTTGGTGACATTTATGATCATGCTATTCGCATTATTGAATCGATGGAATCGTATCGTGATTTGCTGGCGGATATGTTGGATATCTATTTGTCCAGTATCAGTAACAAAATGAATGAAACCATGAAAGTGCTGACGGTTTTTGCCTCAATTTTTATACCGCTGACTTTTATCGCCGGAGTTTATGGGATGAATTTTGATTACATGCCGGAATTACGATGGAAATGGGCTTATCCGGCGTTGTGGGCTTTTTTTATCGGCGTTTCTGTGCTTTTGCTGCTGTATTTTAAGAAAAAGAAGTGGCTTTAGTTCGAGATTCCTGACTACTTAAGTGCTTCAACCCAATTCGCCCAATCTCAAATTTCGTCATACCGACATTGCTAGCCTCTGGTCTGTTGGAAAGTTCTGCTCGGACGAGTAAGATAAGTCAGCTTACTGGTGTCTAAGTGGGGAACTTAATGAATGCCTGGGAATTCTCACGATACTGTTACAATATCCAAATAACTATAAGCAACTAATCACTGATGGGATGAATATGACAATGTATAAATACTTTTTAAAACTCAATTTTGTGGTTCTGGCGTTATTTTCACTTTCCGCCACCGCTGAAATTTTGAGCAAAGAGACGATTCCTGAAAAAATAGTCGCTCAATTGTATAAAAGACATGCAGATGCTGCGGATATGAAGGCTGAAAAAACCGTGCATTTTGCCCAAGAACTGTTCAAGGTTTCATTTAAATCCGGTGAAGAAAAGCAGGTTGAACTGTATCGTCCTGACGGACATTTTTACGCTCGAGGTGAGCAAGTTCAGTCTATTTTTTTGATGGTACCGGGTTCAGAACAAAATTTAAAAACCGAGTTTGATAAGTTTGAAGTTAAAGAATCCATATTAATAGCAAATCCAAATAGCGCCGGAGAGGAATATGATTTATCAATTTCTTCGGCAGGCAAAAACTGGAGTGTTACTGTTGATGGTAATGGCAAAATAGTTAAAAAAGAGCAAAATTAAAACTTTAAAAACTAACAAAATGAATGTGTGTTATCAGGTTGATTTGATAATGTTGTTATATGCAACCACCGCTGGGTTTTATCTTTGCCATTCACAATAAAATTGGATTTTGATAGATTTATCACCATTCACGTCATACTGCCGATTCTATTATTATTGACGTTGTTCTATAGTCTGGAGTCGACCGGCCTGGATTTATGGCTTGGTAAACAGTTTTATAGTACTGCGCTCAAGGAGTGGTCATTTAAAGAGAATTGGTTTGCAGAAACTGCTTTACATACAGGAGGACGCTTCTTTATTTACATACTTGCAAGTTCTGTACTGGTTTGTTTGTTGTATTCGTTCAAATCAGTTTCAGTTTTTACTCGTTATCGAAAACCACTCTGTTTTTTATTGCTAGCCAGCATAATCGGACCGTTAGTTATTTCAATCTTAAAAAACACTACTCATATTTATTGTCCGTGGAATTTAACCGATTTTGGTGGTGATAAGCCTTACGTTCGTTTATTTGACCGCGTTGATAGTCAGCTGCCGGTTGGTCATTGTTTTCCCGCGGCTCACGCAGGCGCTGGCTTTACCTTTATCAGTCTTTACTTTTTTCTGACGGTGGTTAAACGCGAATATAATCGCTATGGCCTGTATTTTGGTTTAGTACTAGGGTTATTTTTTGGTTTCGCTCAGCAAGTACGCGGCGCGCATTTTTTAAGTCATGATGTATTTGCCTTATCGATAGACTGGTTTTCATCTCTAGTTGTATTTATTTTATTTTTTAGGAAACAAATCAAATGGGTTTAGGAGCTGGGTTTGGCGGCTTTTTTTCAAAGTCACGGTTTACCATCGTTCTATTATTTTTATTAATTAACTTAGGTACTTTTGCAGTACTCAGGTTGGCTTTGCTAATAAAACAACTCGCTGACATCGACACACCGTTTTACCAAATAGTACTAGCCTTTCTGCTAGGTTTTATTCACGATATTGCTTTTTTCAGTTATTTACTCATTCCTTTTGTTTTGTATCTGCTGATTGTTCCTAATCGCATTTATCAAAGTAAGCTACATAAAATATTCAGTATTATCGGTTTTATTGTCTGTCTGTATTTATTGTTTTTTATCGAGTTATCTGAGTGGACGTTCTGGGACGAGTTTGGCGTTAGATTTAATTTTATTGCTGTCGACTACCTAGTTTATACGCACGAAGTCGTCAATAATATTATTGAGTCTTACCCGCTTGGTTGGTTGTTATCAGGTATTCTGATTATTACCCTAATTTGTTTTTTATTGGTAAGAAAGCTATTGGCGCATACTTTTCATGCCACCGAAAATT
This sequence comes from Methylococcales bacterium, assembly GCA_965247565.1. GTDB lineage: Bacteria > Pseudomonadota > Gammaproteobacteria > Methylococcales > Methylomonadaceae > CBDFHF01. The sequence continues at coordinate 452,044 of CBDFHF010000002.1, forward strand.
TTTTGAGGCGGTTTAAAATCTCCTGCGTCTTATTAATTTTGCCTGTAGTAAGTTATTTCGTGGTCGGTTCATCATGGTACCAATTTTCAACCAACACGTATTTGAATGAGTTAGCTGCCAACGGTCCATATCAATTTTTTTCGGCATTTAGAAATAATGAATTGGATTATCGACATTTTTATAAATTGGGTGATGATAAACAGCTATCGAAACTGATTAGAAAGCAAGTAGGCGCTAAAGAAACCGCGAACTCCGATGAGCATTTATATAATATTAAACGGATGATCACCGCGTCGGAACCGGAAAAACGATTAAATATTGTTTTGATTACAGTGGAAAGTTTAAGCGCTGAATTCATGGCCACTTTTGGCAGTAAAGAAAACATCACCCCGTACATGGATGAATGGTTTAAAGAAGGTTTGCTGTTTACTAATTTTTACGCAACAGGTACACGAACTATCAGAGGGCTTGAGGCATTAACGTTGTCTATTCCACCAACACCTGGGCAGTCCATCGTAAAACGACCTGATAACGGTAATCTTTTTAGTTTGGGTTATGTGTTACAACAGCGCGGTTATGACACGGCATTTTTATACGGAGGGCGTGGTTTTTTTGACAATATGAACGCTTTTTATGAGGGCAATGGCTATCGTATCGTCGATCAAACCGATTTTACGAAGGAGGAAATAACTTTTGCTAATGCCTGGGGCGTTTCAGACGACATCATTTTCAATCGGGTTATTAAAGAAGCGGATCAGGATCACCAAAATCACAAACCGTTCTTTTTTCAGATAATGACCACCAGTAATCACCGACCTTATACCTATCCAGAGGGAAAAATCGACATTCCTTCGGGTAAAGGACGCGAAGGCGCAGTAAAATATACCGATTACGCTATTGGAGAGTTTATTAAACAGGCTAAAAGCAAGCCTTGGTTTGATGATACCGTATTTGTAATGGTGGCTGATCATTGCGCGGGCAGCGCTCGCAAGACGGAACTACCGGTTGACAAATACCACATACCCTTGTTTATTTATGCGCCTAAACATGTGCCGGCAGTCAAAAACGACACGCTATCCAGTCAGATTGATGTAGCACCGACACTGTTAGGCTTACTCAATACCGGTTATGAAAGCCAATTTTACGGCCGTGATATTATGAAAATGCCGAAAAATGAGGGTAGGGCATTAATTAGCAACTACCAAAAGTTGGGTTTATTTAAAGATAATAAGCTAGTGTATTTATCACCACAGCAAAAAGTTGATGTCGTTGACGACCCGTTGGGTGTACATCATGTAATCGATAGTGAACATGCAAAAGAATTGATTTTAGAGAATATGGCTTATTATCAGTCAGCTGATTATATTTGGACTCATCGTATCAGTCGCCATCATTAAACGAAGTCCGATCAATTGATTGTTATGATGGTTAAAACTTCTTAAAGGCTCTAATAGAAAACAGAATTTTCAGGCAATGGCTAAGTCAAAGACGAGTTGCCGCATCAAACTTAATAACGATAAGGGAAACACATGTTAAACAAAAAATATAGAAAACGCAGTCTGACAGCGATTACTCTTGCGCTGCTTGCATCCAGCTCATTATCTTTGGCGGCAAAGTCAGATTTAATTGATCCTAAACAAGGTGGATTTGGGAGCGTTGATCAGGCGGGCTCTGCAACGGGATCGGGTAATACATCTTCCATTCTGGAATCGCTAAAGCAGACCGAATCAAATGGAAAAAAGACCGACTACATTGAAGCGCTCAATTTGCTTAAGCAAAACAAGCTGTCAGAAGCTAAAAAGAAAATTGAGCTTTTAATTAGGCAATCTCCCCAAGAAGCTGAGTATTACAATTTGCTGGCCCTGGCAGAAACGTTGGGCAAAAAACCCGACGCTGCACAAAAAAGCTACCAAAAAGCAATCGAGCTTAATAAAAATAATATTCTGGCGCGCCTGGGTTTAGCCAAGTTGCACCTGGAAGCCGGGGAACTCGATAAAGCTAAAGATTATGCTAACCAAACGCTAGCGATTGACGATAAATCGATTAATGCCTATTTATTATTAGCTGATGTAGCACTCAAACAGAGGAATACTCAGGAAGTTGAAAAAACTTTACTAACCGCACAAGAAAAAACAAAAGGCAATATAACCGCTGAGGTTGAAGTTATTAAAGCCTTAGGCCAGTTTTATTCTATGCAAAAACAACCCGAGAAAATTCTTGGCCTGGGTGAAGATGTCGCTAACCGTTACCCCAATAACAACATTGCTTTGTCTGTGCTTGCACAAGCACAAATGCTTAATAATAAAAATGATTTGGCTGAACAAACGTTACTTAAGCTAATTGACCTAAATAAAAAAGATAACGGGGCTCGATTGTTATTAGTGAGACTACTTAATAATCAAGTAGGTAGAGAAAAAGACATACTTAAGTTAATAGATGAAGCTATCGCCGTCGATACAAACAATCCGGAACCACAACTGGTGAAAGGTGCTTATTTGATTAAACAAAAACGTACCCCGGAAGCGTTGGAAATAGCCAATAGATTAGATGAACAGTTTCCTAAATTACCTTTAGGCAAATTGTTACAAGGCGATGTGTTTTTGGCAGAGAAAAACTTAGATAAAGCGTTAAGTGCCTACCAGTTGGGCTATAAAATGAATCCCAACGATAAGGTGTTGTTTACTATTGTCGATATATTGAGTACGCAGGGTAAATCGGCAGAAGCTATTAAAATGCTCAGCAAAGCACTAGAAAACCAAAAGAAAAATGGATCAATACACTTTAAATTAGCTTCTGTTTACCAATCTCAAAAAGATTACCTCCAAGCTGAAAAACACTATAAAGCCATACTAGCGGAGCAGGCTGATAACGTTTTGGCTTTAAATAATTTGGCGTGGATTTATTCTCAGCAAAATAACCCGCAAGCTCTGGAGCTGGCGAAAAAAGCCTACGAAAAAACCGCTAAATCTCCTGTTGTCGGGGATACTTACGGAGCTATTTTGGTAAAGCAGGGGCAGGTGAAAGAAGGCATTGCCATCCTTGAAATGGCTGCGGCACAAGCACCTAAGATTAACGACATTCAGTATCACTTGGCAGAGGCTTATGCGGCTAATAATGAAAATAAAAAGGCGATTGATATACTGGAAGTCATTGTGAAATCAGAACAGAGTTTCTCCGAGAAAAATGCCGCTCTCGGTTTGTTAGATAAACTGAAAGCAAAATAAAATTTTCGGTAAATTCCCAAACAAAATAGGGGCGAATGTGTCAATTAATATCCACTGTAACAATGATTTCATTTGCTATAGTCGGGTAGTAAAATGCCGCTTGATCTTAATCAATTTTAGAGTTGATGACTGAAGTTTTTTAAAATCTGCTCTTTTATAATTTTTCTGTGTTAAGGCTTTCATGGATTTAAAATTTCTCGATTTCGAACAACCCATCGCTGAATTGGAAGCGAAAATTGCTGAGCTCCGAAAGGTGGAGTTTGATAATGATTTCAATATTTCTGATGCACTTAGGCAATTAGAAGAGAGAAGTCAGGCTCTTACTGAGTCTATCTTTGCGAATCTTTCAGATTGGCAAATTTCTCAATTATCAAGACATCCGGGCCGGCCTTACACCCTGGATTATGTTGAGCGCGTGTTTACTGATTTTCATCCATTACATGGGGATCGCGCTTATGCAGACGATCCGGCTATTATTTGTGGATTGGCCCGTCTTAACGAGCAACCGGTAATGGTCATTGGGCACCAAAAAGGCCGGGATACCAAAGAGAAAATCTATCGGAACTTTGGCATGCCTCGTCCGGAAGGATACCGCAAAGCGCTGCGGGTAATGAAAATGGCGGAACGATTTAAAATTCCAGTCATTTGCCTTATTGATACCCCCGGCGCTTATCCTGGTATCGGTGCTGAAGAACGCGGCCAAAGTGAAGCTATTGCCCGAAATCTGTTTGAAATGGCTCAGCTAAAAACACCGATTATCTGCACTATTATTGGCGAGGGTGGCTCTGGCGGTGCTCTAGCCATAGGGGTGGGTGATCGTTTAATTATGTTGGAATTTAGTACTTATTCGGTCATTTCGCCGGAAGGTTGTGCTTCCATCTTGTGGAAAAGCGCAGACAAATCTCAGTTAGCTGCCGAAGCGATGGGTATCACTTCTGATCGAATCAGAGCTCAGGGCTTTTTAGATGAAGTAGTGAGAGAACCTGTTGGTGGTGGGCATAGAGACTTCCAAGCTATTGCCGATAATTTAAAAGATGCATTAATCCGTCACTTAACTGATCTAAAACAGCAGAATATTGATGAGTTACTAGATAGACGTTATCAACGGATAATGAGTTTTGGGGCTTTTACGGAATAGCTCGATAAATAGTTATCTGTGTATTAGTCTTTTACAGAAAGGCCGACTTATGTCGGCCTTTCTGTTTTAATCGGTATTCTGGAGCTGACTTTTATGTCTGTACATCTGCTTTCAGAGCAATTCGCAACGGCAATTGAGCAAATTTCTAGCGAAGTTGAGATCTATATTGGCTTCAGTGGAGGGCTTGATTCTCATGTGCTATTACACTTGTGCGCCACTTACAAAAACCATTACAAAATAACTGCTGTTTATATTCACCATGGCTTACAGCCTGAAGCGGAATGCTGGGGACAGCATTGCCAAGCTATAGCTCATGACTTGGGTCTGAAATTTTTATTAATGCGCGTGAATGCTTTGCCAGAACATGGGCAAAGCCCGGAAGAAGCGGCACGAAATGCCAGATACGATGCATTTAAAACATTGTTGCAAGCCGGAGATGTCTTGATGTTGGCACAACATCGTGAGGATCAATTAGAAACAGTGCTATTACAACTGTTCAGGGGTAGTGGCTTACGCGGTTTATCGGGCATGCCTGAATTTATTGATTTTGGCAAAGGCATTTTGCTAAGACCGTTGCTATCAGCACCCAAACTAAGCCTTTTGGATTACGCTGAAACCATGCAATTAAATTGGATTGAAGACCCTAGCAATCAATGTAACGATTATGACCGTAATTATTTACGCAATGCGCTAATCCCTTTAATTAAAACACGTTGGCCGGCCTGCGATATTACTGTCGCACGGTCCGCTCATCACTGTGCAGAAGCACAAGGGTTATTAACAGAACTTGCCGAACAACTATTTGCTACTTTGTTTAATCCGGTTGATAGGACACTCAGTATTGATAAATTGGATATTTACTCAATGTCGCAGCAGCGCCTTATTATTCGAGAATGGTTTCAAGCCTTGGGCTTGAAAATGCCATCTCAGGCATTTATGCGGCGAATTTTTCAGGAAGTAATTAATGCACATCCACAACGTGATCCGATATTATCCGCACAGGGTTATTCTGTGCGCCGATATCGGCAGCGACTGTACTGTCTAAGCTCGATAAATGGCACTTATGTCCCACAGAATGCGCACTGGCCTGTCGATCAAAGTTTTTTGCCCGCTACTAACGGGCAAGTCTTGCAGGTTGTAGATTGTTCTGCGGGCATTTTGAAATCACAATGGCATAACGCTGAAATAACAGTCAAGTATCGCAGTGGTGGCGAAAAAATGCGTTTGCCTGGACGACAAGGGCGTCACGAACTTAAAAAGCTCTTCCAAGAAGCGGGTATTCCACCTTGGCAACGGGCACAGATTCCATTGATTTACATGAATAATCAATTAGCAGCCGTAGGCGAATACTGGATAAGTGCCGATTTTTATGTAACTGAACCGGATCGGTGCATTAGCTTTGTCTTGTTAAACGGGTCGGGGATTGAAGTCTAATTGCTTTTGTAAATCTTTGAATGAGCAGTGCAATTCAAGGCTCCTAATGGCAAGACCTTAGCGAAAACTTTTCATATTGGATAAATACTCGTAATCTAAGGACGTTAAAAATGCAAATATTTTCCAGACTTATCAAATCGTTTTCGGGGCTATTGCCGACACTGCACAAATCCAAAACTGATAACTTTAAAATTCAAGTTTATCTTCTGATTTTTTTTTCAGGATTCTCCAGCCTAATTTATGAGATTGTTTGGATACGCCAAGCGTCTTTTGTCTTTGGTTCCAGTGCATTTGCCTTATCTACGGTGCTAGCAGTATTTTTTCTGGGTCTGGGCTTAGGGAATTTATTATTTGGGCGGCTGAGTTTTTACATTCAACAACCGTTACTTTGGTGCGCGGCGGTGGAATGTCTCTTAGCATGTTACGGGCTGGCTAGCCACACTGTTTTCAATGCCGCCGATACAGTTTACGGCCACATTTATAAGAGTTTTAACATTAATTCTGGACAACTCTTGGCCATAAGAGCGGGTTTAGTTTCGCTGATTTTATTACCGCCCTGTTTGGTCATGGGCGGCACATTGCCTTTGTTCTGTAAACAACAAATCCAGGAACCAAGCAAAATCTCAGCTAAACTCAGTTACATTTACGGCTTTAATACGTTAGGGGCCGCATTAGGTTGTATTGCTAGCGGATTTTTGTTTTTGCCCCGCTTTGGGCTTTCGTCATCGTTAATAATTGCGGCAATCATCAATTTTATTGTCGGTTTGGGCTTTTGGCATCTCAATACTTTGCTAAAAAGAACGCCAGAAATAATCGGCTCAGCATCCCGATCTAATCAAGCCTATTCAGATTCAGCAAAGGGTGCTAACGAATCGGCTGTGTTTTTGGCAGGTATACTGCTTTTTATAATAGGTGCAGTGGCATTAGCTAACGAACTATTATGGGCACGATTTTTAACCCACTTTATCCGTAATTCTGTTTATACCTATAGCTTAGCGTTGAGCGTGGTGTTGATTGGCATGGGGCTTGGGAGTCTTTGGTTGGGCCCGAAGTTTGATCGGATTGAAAATTCGCAGGGTTTATTGATTCGCTTTGCCGCTTTGCAAATTGCATCCGCAATTATCGTGCAAGTTTTAACGCATTTACCCGCAGGATTTTGGCAGTCAATTAACACATTAGGCATGATGCCTTTTGTTTTTTTGATGTTACCGTCTGCCATCCTGGCAGGTGCCAGCTTTCCATTAGTTAACCGTCTGGCAATACAACAATCAGATAATGCTGCCACCACTATAGGCACAATGACCAGCCTCAATATTTTAGGTTGTGTTTTCGGCTCATTGCTTACCGGCTATTGGTTATTACCCCATTTTGGTTTACACATAAGCATTGTTATCGCTACAGGCTTTAGCATTTGTGCTGCAATGCTGGCGTTGTGGTTAGGTGTGGATATTTTTAAGATAAAAGGTAAATCAGACTCAATGGCTTTGGTAGCCATTCATGCTGGGGTGATCGTGTGGACAATGCTCGTTATATTTCCACTGCAGCGTATCCCACAGGATTTAATCGCCCGTGATGATGTGTTGATCGATATGATGGAAGGCTACAATTCTAACCTGGCCGTTGTAACCAGAAGCCAAGAGAAAACCTTGTTAGTTGATCATCTTTGGCAAGGAGTCGGGAGCCGAAATTATCAAGTGATGGTAGCGCATATACCAATGCTGCATTATCCCGAGGCTAAATCTGTTTTAGTGGTGGGCTTAGGCGCCGGAAATACAGCCAGTCGTTTTCTTTACTACGGTATTGAGCATCTGGACATTGTTGACATCGAACCACGCTTGTTTGAGTTTACTAGAAAACATTTTCCATCGGCTTGGATGGATGACCCGAGAGTGCAGATGCTCCCAGAAGATGGTCGGAATTATATTAAGCATAGCGAACAAAAATACGATCTGATTTCTGTGGAAATAGGTCAACTGGACCGACCCGGAGTTGGGGTTTTTTATACTCGTGAATTTTACCGCCAAGCCCACCAACGTTTGCACGAAAATGGCATGATCACTCAATTTGTGCCACTTGCTTTTCTAAGCCCAAACGAGTTTGCTAGCATCATTAAGACATTTCTTATGGAATTCCCCCATGCCCAACTTTGGTATAACACAGACGAATTGCTATTAATGGGCTTCAAAGGCGAGATAAAGCGAATATCAGCCAAGCAATTTGCCGAAGTTACTGCCAAACCTATCATTAAGTCAGATATAAACATCAATTACTGGGGCGGTTCGCTTTACAGCCTCAATCGATTTTCAGCTTTCATATCAGGTTTCTTTGCATCAGGCCAGGAACTCATCGCCTTATCGAAGATAGCACCCGCAGAAGTTTATACTGATGACAAACTCCAAATTTCTTATAGCATCAGCTCTTTTCAGAGGAAAGACCAACGGGCCTTGATGCTGGAGCCATTTTTGGAAAAAAACTTAACTAGCATGGATGCTGCTCTGGAACATGGCTTCACAGATGAAAGAACATTGCAAGCAGCTACCGAAATAAGAGCTATCAACGTCGCCGATATAGCAGCCTCCGACATATTGGGTATGCTGGATTTGGCACCGCCGGGACAACCTCCGAGCGCAAAGTCAGTTTATCAACACGCGCAACAAGCACTGTTGTGGAATCCACGTAATGTTATCGCTCAAGCCAAATCACAAAGTGCGCTGTTAGAATTAACCAAAACTCAACAACTCGATGAGAGCTGGCTGCAGTAACTGTTGAGTTATTGTGCGGCCGTGACTATCTTAAAATGGCTGAATAGTTGCCTGGATGGAGGAATCCACTTCAAGTCTTGACGATGCTAAAATAGCCAGAAAATTGATTAGTTAGTGGGCTTGTCAGTGAGCAGAAATATCGGTTTTAAGGTCTTGTTAGCGTTGGTTGGTTTATTAGCAATAGTGTCTTATGACACAACCATACCGTTGCTTAATGCCGTTATACAGTTAAAGATCAATATTTTAGGGTTCTTTTTGGAGCCGTTGCTGCAATGGGCGTTTGACATGCCACTCCGTCAAGCTCAAATCCTATCGGCTTGGATGTATTTGCTCGTAGCAACACTTATTGCTTGGTACTCTTTCGGTAAAATATACCATGCCTTGTTAGCCACTTTTTTCTGGGCACGCCGGTCTTGGTCAGGGGTAAATAGATGGCAGAAAACCGGATTTTTCCTGATAATCATATTTGTATTTATAGTGATCGGTAAAACAGCTTTGATATTTATCTAATCCATGAGGAAAATATTTTGAGCACCAACTCTTTAAAATTACTGGAATAAATAAGAACTAGCGACCAAATTCAAAAAATTCTGCCAAATCGACTCTTCGCCATCTTCCACTTATATAACCCAATGCCTCCTTTATATTCAGGTCACGAGTGCCGCCGCCGGTCCTTACAAAAAATTTTGGCGAATTCCCCTGATCCAGAAATACAGGCTTACTAGAAGGCGATATGATCAGTCGACAAACTTCCTTATTGTCAATTACGTGAAATAAAATATGGACAAAACAACAAAGGTCGGCACCCAAGTTAGATGAAATTAAAGTCATCACTGCTTGTTCAAATCCGTCTTGTCCAGGTTTTTTTAGTGTTTGATAGTCTTTTTCTAGACCTAAGATCTCGCCATTGTCGGCAACCCCAATTAGTAACGTTCCGCCCACAGGACTATTCAAAAACCCCGCCAGCGTTTTTAAGACAACACCTTCAAGCGCTCGATTGATACGCGTTTCAACCATATCCCAACGCAACGACGATTTAAATTCCAAGTATGGCCCTTCACCCTGTCTGATTATAGAAGGTAAATCCTTATCCAATTCTGTTTTCAAGTGATCTATCCGTAAAAACCGTTTATGCATAACTTTGTATAACAACAATGACATCAGTCCAAGCGCCGCGCCTATTTCTGCATAAAAGATAATTAATACAGTGTTATCGTGGGAACTTTTTCCCGTGACCATAGCTTTGACCAAGCTAAATATATACTCGATTGATGAAAGTGGATTTGCATTCTGTTCGCGGGCGTTAATATAGTCATAACTTGGCGCTAATACGAAGATGCCGATAATAGCGCCGAGGACTGTAACAAAAATATAAAGTTTTAATTGCTGTCGCCATAGCAACAGTATCAGTAAAAAAAATCTTTTCATGATTGCAATTGATAGAGAGTCGTATATTAGTAAAAAGAGACTTCACCTGACTTTGTAATGTCAATAATGTCGTCGATAAAAGCTGTACGCTTTTCAAGCATTGCTTTTTTACAGGCAACAATTAAAGTTTGGAGCGAATTCAACTAAGCAAGAGCATAAACGCAGTCATCATAAGAGCGAAATGGATAAAGATCAGTTTGGTTTTTTCTATGGCCCGCTTACTATGCCAATAGTAGAACATCTGGTATTTGAAAGCGTAAATCTTGTAAACCAGGTAATCTCTTAAGTAATATTTCCAGAATAAAACAGTTGTACTTATTCCTACCACGATACTGAAATAGAAAATAATTAATTGCGCTAGAGGTTTATCAAAACCAAACGTGTGCATTAAAAAATGTTCGAGTAAAAATGAAGTCGCCTCGTAAAATGTATGCACAATCCACACAATGCTATGACCAACAACATCAGGCAAGTAAAACAGAAAACCCAGTACTGAAAGACTTATCAGCCATTTTAAAATCGATCCGAATTTGATTTTGTTCCCAATAAATTTATCTATCATCGCTTGAGACCCTTTGAATTCAATTAGCTTGTTCTTCTAGTTGTTCCTGAATTCCTAAAATAGCCTGATAATCGGCATAGCTTCTGAGTAAACTGGCCGTTGCGTCCGCATATTGCAGAGCTGCGTCTCCTTTAGCTATTTCCCGCAAATTAACGAACAACAAAGTGCTTTCACCTAAGTCAAACCTTGTTTTTTCCCCATCAGCTAATTGTTCGGCGGCATTCAATTGGTCAGCGCTCAAAGCCAAGCGTTTGCGTAATGCTGATAGTGCAGAAAAAACATCTTTCACCTCATTTGCAATCCGATCATTCTGCAACTGGCGATCCAAAGTTAACCGTCGAACGTTGGCTGCGGCAACTTGGGTTCGTCCGGAAGCGGTGCGTTGCTGTAATGGAATATCAATATTTAAACCGACATAAAGCTCATTACGGTTAATCTTTTCTCTGCTGTTGCCGATATCATTAGCCGCACTAACCGTTAAGTCGACCGCAGGCGCCCGTTGATTTTGTTGCAGTTCCAGCTCTGTTTGAGTTTGCTTGGTTTGCAGTTCCAAGCGTTTAGGTTCGGGCCGTTGATTGAGCGATTTTTGCATCGCCTCGGCAACACTGAGGGTTTTTATCGAATCAGGGTCTGGGAACTGCTCCGGCAATTGTTCGTCTGAAGGGTACTGGGGTTGGCCGGAATCGTTCCGCCAATAGAGTGATAATTGGATTGCGCTCTGCTCCAATAAGCGTTGAGCGGCTACCACGCGCTCTTGTCGTTCAATAATCGCACGTTGGTTGTCCAGGGCTTCAAATTCCGGAATATCGCCAGCTGCTACCCTTTCCTGTATGCCTTTGTTGCGCTGTTCAGCAATTTGCAGCAATTGCTTGGCAATTATCAATCGTTGTCCCGCTAGTACCCAATCCCAGTAACGATAGGATGCAAGGCGGGTTGCCTCAATCAAAGCTTGTTCATATTCATGCCCAGCGATTAATTGACCCAATTCCGCCTGTTGTAAACTGGCCCGGCGGCGGTCAATTTCTCGGTTGCGCCACAGGGGTACATTTACCCCGATGCGGGCCTCACCGCTGTCGGTGGTTTGGCTTTTACCCTCGTAAACAGGATAATCACCCACGCCCCGTCGCCACCCACCAAAAAAAGTTGTGCCCCAGAGCTTCGTGGGCTGTTCCAGGGTAACTTCATTGTTTTGATTTTCATACAGGCCCACAATCGACCAGCGGTTTTGCGATTTTAATAAGGTATCGAAGCCACCCTCTGCCGCGGTGAATTCGCCGGCTGCCACTTGTTTGCGCTGTTCGGTGGACAGCAGTCCTGGAAAAGATTTTTTAGCGGCGCTGACCACATTATCTAAAGTTAAAGTCGAGTTTTTTTTGGATGTCGTTTCTGCTGCCGAAACGAAAGCAGGAAGCAGGACAAATAGGAGAAAAGACATCCTCATCATTATTTTTTCTCCCCTTCATCATTGGCTTTTTTGTCATCCTCTTTCGGTGTGCTAACTGCGTAAGGTTCGGGCAATATCAAAGGCGGGAAGCCGTTGAATATCCGCCACAACTCATACCCCAAGGTGACTTGACCCAGTAACACCCATCCGTTGACGCGAACGCCCTGACGTAAAAAACGCACACTCGGCCAGGCATTTTTGTCTTCACGGTCAGGCCTAACCACAATCCGAAAATGGCCTTTACCGTCATCGGTTGCATCAATCAAGGCCACCTGACCACCGAAGGAGCCCACTGAAAACTCAGGCCAGCCGCCAAACTGGATTGCGGGGTAGCCTTCAAACTGTAAACGGACATGACTACCCGTCACAATCAAGGGAAGATCATTACCATCAACCCATAATTCCACCGCACGCTCCTCGGTATCGGGGACAAAAATAGCCAGCGCCTGTCCAGACTTGACCATTTCCGCGCCAGGATTTGCCAACAAGCGCAAGACAATGCCATCACGGGGAGCAATGACCGTTTGAGTTTGTTGCCGTGCAACTCGGGTTTGCAACTTTAAAATGTCCGCACGGATACTGTTTTGATCTTCGATGGCTTTATTGAGGTCGGCTCGGGTTTTCTCGACACTCGCGGAGGCATCTGCGGCTATTTTTTGCCCGTCAGACGTAAAAGCATCCACTTCGCTTTTTGCCGCTACTAACGCGGCTTGTGTTCTTTCCAATTCGGCGGCTCGCTGTGCCATTTCGAGTTGGGATAATTCCAATGTCCGCTGGGAAGCCAACCCTTTGGCTCTAAGCTGTTGCTGCCGGGATAGATTTAAGTTGGCAGTCTGTTTTGCGGCTTGGGCAGCTTGTACAGATTGGTCGGCAGCTTTACGCCGCTCATTCGCCATTTTCACACGGGATTGTGCGGCGGATATTGCCTGGGGACGGGCACGCTCCGCCATTCGTAATTGTTCGCGGAATGTTGTAACCCTGTTGTCAGTGGCTTCTTGTTTCGACAAAGCGGCTTTTTGTTCGTTCTCCAAGCGTTGCAGAAATTGCGGATCGTTATCCAGCAATTCCGCCAAAATGTCGCCCTGCTTTACTTGAGAACCCTCCCTCACCAGCCACCGTGAAATTCGGCCTTCCACTTGGGCGCTAATCAGTTGCTGGCGTTCAGCCGGTGTATAAGCGACCACTCGTCCGAAACCTCGTACGTTTTGTTGCCAGGGCGTGAAGCCTAAAAATAAGATCAAAGCCAGGAACAACTTGAGCAAACCCCGCGCAATGCGTTTGGCAACCGGCGCTGTTTCAATCGTTTTTAAGGTGTTCATTACGGATAAAATGGGCTGATGCAATTCATTTTTCTCTGTCATGACGCACCTTCATTACCGATTTCGTTGCTTGATAAGCGCCCATTCACTATTTTTATTTGCCGATTAAATTGGGTAATGACATCACCACGCTGGCTCGTAACAATCAGTGTCCAAGGCGTATTTTGGGCAAGCAAATGGCCAAGAATCGTTGCTAATACCCGGTTATCAATTCGATCCAGCACCTTGTCCAACATAAGCAATCGCGGTCTACCGATCAATGCGCGCGCTAAGGTTAAGCGCAAGCATTGTTCATAAGTTAAAGGTGAACCATTTGGTAATAAAGGGGTTTCCAGACTGTCGGGTAATTCTGCGATGGTTTGGGTCAAACCGACGAGCTCCAATACTTGCCTGACTTCCGCTAAACTCAGCACACGACCCATACAGACGTTGTCAAACAAGGTACCTGTAAAAATCTCAGCATCCCTGACTAAGCAAATGCTATTGCGTAACTGGCCAAGGTTCAAGTCACGAATGTCTTGGCCGTTCAAACAAACCCGACCTGAATTGGGTTGGCGTAAGCCATAGATAATATCGAGTAAACTGCCTTTTTCTATACCTTCGGTTATGGCTAGGTGGGAGCCAGCAGGAAGCTGTAAACTGACATATTCTAGCGCGTCCGTGTGCATACCGCTTGGTAATGACAGGTTCTCAATAGCTAATTGATAGGGTATTTCTTTTGATTCTAGCGTACCCCCTTGATCTTTTTCCTGTGGTAAATCCAGTAAATAGCTGAGCTTATCAACACTCGTCAACATGTCGTAAAAGTTTTCCAAGGTTTTCCCTAAGCGGGTTAAACCGTAAATCATTGCACCAACCACCAATTCCGCCGCAATCAATTGACCCAAGCTAAGCTGGTTGGAAATCACCATCCAACCGCCCATACCCAGCAAAAGGGTGCTAGCAAGAGTGTGAAGAATCAAAGCACCGATATTTTGGCTGTTTAATACCTTGAAATGCTTTGTGCACGCATCAACATAGCCTTTTGCAATATCATCAGTTTGGGTGTCAAGATAGGCCTTGTTGTCGGACGATTTACCCAGGATAGGATTGGCCGCTATATCTTGCAACCAAGCCGCAGCCTTATATTTCGCTTTCGATTGCTCAATCGCAGATGCCAAACCATTTTTGCCCATGCCGAACAAAATAAATGCCAGCGCACACACAAAAAACAGGTCAAAAGCCAGCAACAAGGGATGATAAAACGCCAGCAACAGCATGCCGATAAGGGTCTGCAACATATAACCCAGCGTTTCTAGCAACATCACTGAGGCTGTTTTTTGTAACGTCACCACATCAAAAAAGCGGTTGGTCAATTCCAGCAGGTGATTATCATTTTTTACGATATATCTGGCTTGCTGTAAGCGCGTCGCCGTCTCACCAAAGATGCGCACAAAAACACGGCGCTGCAACATTTCTACCACATAAAATTGGAGCGCTACCAAGCTGTTACTAAAACTCAACAAGACTAGTAGCACTAAAGTCAGTACCAACAATGGCTGAAATAAGGCTCCGAACGCAATGGTGTTGACGAGCGCTTGGACAGCAACCGGGGTGGCTAATGAAAGCACACCTATTCCTACACCATAGGTTATTAGAATACCGATATCTTCACGCTCTAGCGTTATTAGCTGTTGCAATCGCTGTAAGGGACTTTGTGCGTTATTCATAAAAAACTTGTGTCAGAAAGATTATTTACTTTTTATATAAAACATTTACAATTAAAAATAGTATAATTAAATCTATAAATAATAGTAATGCTATCATTGAAAGTTGTAAAGATTAATTTCGTATAAGAAGTAATCTTCATGCTAATTTTTGAAATCCGCGTAACAGCCAAACAATTAAATTCAAGCGAAAGAGGCTTTATGGAGATTGAAATACAGATAAAGATGAATGACAAGTTGTTTCTTAGGAACCCGGAGCAATCTGAACTGGGCAAAAAAATTATTCAACATACGATCCAGTTAATTCATAAAAATGGATTTGAAGCCTTTACGTTTAAAAAACTGGCAGTAGATATTGGCACGACCGAGGCCGGTATTTATCGTTATTTTGAAAACAAGCACCGCTTGCTGACCTATCTCATTGCTTGGTACTGGAGCTGGCTTGAATATCAGGTTACTTTTCAAACCAACAATATTGAAGACCCTGTTGTTAAACTGAAAATGGTGATCAAGTTGTTAGCGACTACAGTAGAAGATGATATCAGCACCCATCATATTGACGAGAGCCTCTTGCATCAAATCGTTATTACCGAAGGTTCCAAAGCTTATCTTACTAAGCGTGTTTCTGAAGATAATCAAGATCAGCTTTTTAAACCTTACAAAGATCTTTGTGCAAGAATAGGAAACATGATTTTATCATGTAGCCCCAAATACAATTACCCTAAGTCCTTGGCGTCCACTATTATCGAAATGGCGCATTTCCAAAATTTTTTTATGAAAAACTTGCCATCGCTAACTGACTTTGGAGGGAGTAAAGATGAAGCGGACATTGTAAGATTTTTGGAGGATCTGGTTTTTTCCAATATTAAAATGACTTAGCCGTTTTCAGAGCGAAAGTTAAGCACATCCTCTCACTTCCTCGCAAAAGCGCGGTCATGAGAAAAATCCGACAACCTTTTTCATTTTTGTAGAGAGATAAACCGATATGTTACGAAAAATTTTGATCGCCAATCGCGGTGAAATTGCGGTACGCATTATTCGAGCTTGCGCAGAGATGGGGATACGTTCGGTAGCAATTTATTCCGATGCAGATCGCTTTGCACTACATGTAAAAAAAGCGGATGAATCTTATTGCATTGGTAGTGAGCCGTTAGCCGGCTATCTGAATGTCTATGCTTTAGTTGATTTAGCTGCGGCGACGGGATGTGATGCAATTCACCCAGGTTATGGGTTTTTATCTGAAAATGCTCAATTCGCCAAGGTTTGTAAAGAACGTGGCCTAATTTTTATTGGCCCGGATGCTGATGTCATCCGGCGTATGGGCGATAAAACCGAAGCTCGGAAAGCCATGATTACCGCTGGAATCCCGGTAACACCTGGTTCAGATGGGAATCTGGATAGCGTTGAACAAGCACTAGCTGTGGCTGAAAAAATTGGCTATCCGATTATGCTCAAAGCCACCTCAGGCGGTGGCGGCCGAGGAATACGTCGTTGCGACACTGCCGATGATTTACAGCGTAATTATCAGCGAGTCATCTCGGAGGCAACCAAAGCGTTTGGCAGTGCCGATGTGTTTTTGGAAAAATGCATTGTTAACCCTAAACACATTGAAGTGCAGGTGTTAGCTGATCACCACGGTAATACTATTCACCTTTACGAACGCGATTGTTCAATTCAACGACGGAATCAAAAACTGATTGAAATAGCGCCATCGCCGCAACTAGATGAGGCGCAACGTCAATACATAGGCGGTCTAGCTGTCATTGCTTCGAAAGCTGTTGGCTATACCAATGCCGGAACGGTTGAGTTTCTACTGGATGAAAATAACCGTTTTTACTTTATGGAGATGAATACTCGCGTACAGGTTGAACATACCATTACCGAAACCGTAACAGGTGTAGATATCGTCGAAGAGCAAATCCGGGTAGCCGCAGGATTAAAACTGAGGTTTCAGCAGCATGAGATTATCCGACGAGGATATGCCATTCAGTTCCGGATTAATGCGGAAGATCCTAAAAACAATTTTTTGCCCAGTTTTGGACGCATCTCCCGTTACTATGCGCCGGGTGGGCCTGGAGTCCGTACCGATACGGCCATCTATACCGGCTACGAAATTCCACCTTTTTACGATTCCATGTTAGCAAAAGTCATTGTTAGCGCCATCACTTGGGAAGATGCGATTAAACGCGGTGAGCGGGCATTGAAAGATATGGGTTTGTTTGGCATCAAAACTACCATTCCTTACTATCTGGAAATCCTTCGTCATCCTGAGTTTAGAGCAGCTACGTTTAATACTGGCTTTGTGGAAAAATATCCCGAATTAATCAATTACTCTATCAAACCCAGGCCAGAAGTATTGGCAAGTGTTATCGCTGCAGCGATGGCGGCTCATACCGGCTTATAAAAGCAGGCACTTTTAAAGGAATCACTCATGCAAAAAGTTCATATTACTGATGTTATTCTGCGAGATGCTCACCAATCTTTAATCGCCACCCGTTTACGAACTGAAGACATGTTACCTGCTTGTGCCATGTTGGATGACATCGGTTATTGGTCTTTAGAATGTTGGGGCGGGGCAACTTTCGATGCTTGCTTGCGTTTTTTAAAGGAAGACCCATGGGAGCGCTTGCACAAGCTAAAAAGAGCATTACCGAAAACTCGCTTACAAATGCTGGTACGCGGGCAGAATTTATTGGGTTATCGGCATTATTCTGATGATGTGGTGCGGGCATTTATTGCCAAAGCGGCTGAAAACGGCATGGATGTATTCCGCATTTTTGATGCGCTCAATGATATTCGCAATCTTAAAACCGCAATCGAAGCCGCCAAAACCGCCGGTAAGCATGCGCAAGGTACTATTTGCTATACAACCAGTCCGGTTCATAATGTGGCCGGTTTTGTTACCT
Organism: Methylococcales bacterium; assembly: GCA_965247565.1. Classification (GTDB taxonomy): domain Bacteria; phylum Pseudomonadota; class Gammaproteobacteria; order Methylococcales; family Methylomonadaceae; genus CBDFHF01. The sequence continues at coordinate 469,967 of CBDFHF010000002.1, forward strand.
TAGGCAAGGGCTTGGCTGATCTGGGTTGTGACTCCATTGCTATAAAAGACATGGCGGGGCTTCTCACACCTTATGCTACCAGTGAACTGATCAAAGCGCTGAAAGATGCGATTGATGTGCCTTTGCACTTGCATTGCCATGCCACCTCCGGGTTGGCGGAGATGTGCCATTTAAAGGCGATAGAGGCGGGCTGCCAACTTATCGATACTGCGCTATCTTCTTGGGCGGGTGGCACTAGCCATCCTCCGACCGAAAGTTTAGTTACTGCATTAAGAGGTACGGTTTACGATACGGGCTTGGACTTGGACAAACTCCAAGCGGTCAATAGTTATTTTTCTGAAGTTAGAAAAAAATACCGTCGTTACGAGAGTGAATTTACCGGAATTGATACCCAAGTACATGTGTTTCAGGTACCCGGCGGCATGATTTCCAACTTGGCCAATCAGTTGAAAGAACGAAATGCTCTAGATCGTATTGGCGAAGTGTATAAAGAAATTCCACTTGTGCGAAAAGACCTGGGCTATCCACCATTGGTAACGCCAACATCACAAATTGTCGGCACTCAAGCGGTGTTGAATGTATTAACCGGTAAGCGTTATGAAACTATCACCAATGAAGTTAAACGTTATTTGCAAGGTGGTTACGGAAAAGCACCGGCAGATGTTGATAGCGATCTACAAAATCGCGCCATAGGTAAAGAAGAGCTAATCGATTGTCGTCCAGCCGATTTATTAAAGCCCGAATTCAATAATCTACGCCAAGAAATCGGTGAGCTAGCTAAAAATGATGAAGATGTATTAAGTTATGCCATGTTCCCGGAAGTGGGTAAGCTATTTTTAGAACAGCGAGAAGCAAATACACTAATCCCTGAGCCTTTAGAACTTGAATTAAGAAGCTCCGACGCTGTGAAAAAAGCACCGACTGAGTTCAATGTGGCATTACATGGTGAGTCTTATCACGTCAAAGTCACAGGCGCAGGACCCAAAAACGAAACTCTGCGGCATTTTTATTTTATGGTCGATGGGGTACCCGAGGATATTGTGGTTGAAACATTGGATGAGATCGTTTTGGATGGCGGTACTCAGGGCGCGGTTAAAAGTACTATTTCCAGCAAACGTGCAAAGCCTTCCGCAGAAGGGGATGTGGTGGTAAGCATGCCTTGTAATATCTTGGATGTATTAGTCAAAGTGGGTCAGCAAGTTGTGGCAGGGCAGGGGGTTTTAATCACTGAGGCCATGAAAATGGAAACCGAAGTCACCGCGCCTATAGCCGGTGTGGTGAAAGCCGTTCATGTAGTAAAAGGCGAGCCAGCGAATCCTGGTGAGGTATTAATTGAAATTATTGCTTCCAGTTGACCCCAGAAATTATGAAGCCCGTTAGCGCAGATACTATTGCCCAAGCTGCTAATTTGCTGAGGCAAGGCCGGCTGGTGGCATTTCCGACCGAAACGGTTTATGGCCTTGGTGCTGATGCCAGCAATGCCGATGCAGTAACCGGTATTTTTAAAGCCAAAGGACGACCTGCTAACCATCCTTTGATTGTACACATTAGCAGTATTGAAAACCTTAAGCATTGGGCTATCGATATTTCTGATGCGGCGCTAACGTTGGCCGAGCATTTCTGGCCGGGTCCGTTGGCGATGATTTTAAACAAGCAAGATCATGTTCCTTTGGTTGTGACTGGTGGCCAGCAAACAATAGGATTACGCATGCCTAATCATCCAGTGGCGTTGGCATTGTTGGAAGAGTTTGGCGGCGGCATCGCTGCGCCTTCGGCAAACCGTTTTTGCCGGATCAGCCCAACCCAAGCATCCCATGTCTATGAAGAATTAGGCCCTAGTGTCGATATGATTCTTGACGGTGGTGCCTGTCAGATCGGCGTGGAATCCACTATTATTGACTTAAGCGGCAGTACGCCCAAGTTGCTCAGACCCGGTCAAATCAGCATTCAGGAGCTGGCAGCAGCACTGCAGGTTGAGATCATGATTCCTAAAGCGAATATAACTCAACAGTTTGATACAGACATTTCATCCTTGGGTGCAGAGCCGGTAGTCCGTGCGCCAGGCATGATGGAAATTCATTATGCACCAACAACGCCAGCGACCCGTTGTGCTTCAGAACAATTGCCAAAGCAAATTGAACAATTAATCGCCAGTGGAAAAAAAATCGGTCTATTGACCTATCGGCTGGAAATAGCAACAACTGAACAAATTCACATTTTGAGATTACCTCAACAAGCAGATGCTTATGCGCAACGACTTTATGCCTCACTGCGAGAGCTGGATGCTTTAGAGTTAGACCTGATATTAGTTGAACAACCTCCGCAAACAGAACAATGGTCGGCAATCAATGATCGTTTATGGAAAGCCACTATTTCCTGATAAGGCTATTGCTAATAGTCCAACATCTCAATGTTTGGGTATTTTCGATAGAAAAATTAAAACCCGAAAGACAATGACGAATGTTGGATTGTCGATTAAAATAGCCGCGTTTAATCTAAACTCAGTTGTTTAACCACAAGCACATGAGGTTGGCGAAGAATTTCAAAGAGATCAGGATATTGGACACCCCTCATTTTGGTTAGTGTTTTTATTCTTGTATTGCTCCGCAACACTCTGTTTTTTCTCCGAATTTTTTTGATGTTTTTGGTTAAATGATTTTTCTGGGTCTATCTATCAAATCAGCAGGTAGCTGCTGAAGTTCATTATTCCTACATGACCAAATACATTTTTATAACCGGTGGCGTGGTTTCTTCGCTTGGTAAAGGCATTGCTGCATCCTCGCTAGCCGCCATACTTGAGGCGCGTGGTCTTAAAGTGACCATGACCAAGTTAGATCCTTACATTAATGTGGATCCGGGTACCATGAGTCCTTTCCAACATGGTGAAGTGTTTGTTACTGAAGATGGTGCGGAAACCGATCTTGACTTAGGTCATTACGAACGGTATCTGAAAACCACTATGAGCAAAAAAAACAATTTCACTACCGGTCAAGTATATGACAGTGTGCTGCGTAGTGAGCGCCGTGGCGACTATCTTGGTGCTACCGTGCAGGTCATTCCTCATATCACAGATGAAATTAAACGGCGCGTTTATCAAAGTGCAGAGGGCACCGATGTAGCGTTGATTGAGGTCGGTGGTACGGTTGGCGACATAGAGTCATTACCGTTTCTGGAAGCCATCCGACAAATGCGCGTGGAGCTAGGTGCTGATAGGTCATTATTTATTCATTTAACTTTAGTACCCTATATACGTTCTGCGGGTGAACTTAAAACCAAACCTACACAGCATTCCGTTAAAGAACTGCGTACTATCGGCATCCAGCCCGATATATTAATTTGTCGTTCGGAGCAGCCCATACCAGTGAGCGAACGCCGCAAAATCGCGTTGTTTACCAATGTGGAAGAAAAAGCAGTTATTTCTGCGGTCGATGCTGATTCTATTTACCGAATTCCGTTGCTATTGCACGATCAAGGTTTGGATAATATCGTTGTTAATAAGCTACGACTGGATGTGCCACCCGCCGATTTGACGGAATGGCGTGATGTCGTTGAAGCCTTAACACACTCGGTTAATACGGTAAATATCGCTGTGGTAGGTAAGTATGTAGATCATACCGATGCTTACAAGTCCATTAACGAAGCTCTAATTCATGCCGGCATTCGAACCCGGACAAAAGTCAACATTGTTTACATCGATTCTGAAACCATTGAAGACGAGGGCGTATCCCGATTAAAGGACGTTGATGCGATATTAGTTCCCGGTGGATTCGGTGAGCGCGGGGTAGAAGGTAAAATAGCTACTGTTAGGTATGCGCGGGAAAACAAAATCCCGTATCTGGGTATTTGTTTGGGCATGCAGGTTGCTGTTATTGAATTTGCCCGTGATGTAGCCGGATTAGAAGGTGCGCATAGTACCGAATTTTTGCCTAATTCGCCTCATCCTGTAATTGGTCTGATTACTGAATGGCAAGCTGAATGTGGTAAGTTGGAAGTTCGTGATGAAAACACTGATTTGGGTGGCTCCATGCGCCTAGGTGGGCAGCAATGTCGGTTACAGCCGGATTCATTAGCTTTTCAACTCTATCAAAAAGATGTAATTACCGAACGACACAGACACCGCTATGAGTTAAATAATCAATACATTGAAAAACTGGAGAAAGCCGGTCTGCGTTTTTCCGGCAAATCAATTGATGGCCGATTGGTTGAAGTGATAGAAATACCTGAGCACCCCTGGTTCATCGCATGTCAATTTCACCCTGAATTTACTTCCACGCCAAGAAAAGGCCATCCCCTATTTTCTGGTTTTGTCTTAGCAGCCAGCCAATACAACAAGGTATCAGTTTAATGAAATTATGCAGTTTCGAAGTGGGTATAGAGCAACCATTTTTTTTGATTGCCGGTCCTTGCGTTATTGAAAGCGAGCAACTAGCCTTGGATACTGCAGGGTATTTGAAGGAAGTCACAAGCCAGTTAAATATTCCGTTTATTTATAAATCTTCTTTTGATAAAGCTAACCGCTCTTCACATGAGAGTTTTCGCGGCTTGGGTTTGGAAAAAGGCTTGCAAATACTGGAGAAGGTAAAAAAACAGATTCAGGTTCCAGTGCTAACCGATGTTCATGAGGATACGCCGTTGGGCGAAGTGGCTGCGGTGGTGGATGTAATGCAAACCCCGGCTTTCTTATGCCGACAAACCAATTTTATTCAGGAAGTTGCCGCTCAAGGCATACCGGTTAATATTAAAAAAGGTCAATTTTTAGCGCCTTGGGATATGGTACATGTTGCTAATAAAGCCAAAGCAACTGGGAATCAACAGATTATGGTTTGCGAAAGAGGGGTCTCTTTTGGCTATAATAACTTAGTTTCCGATATGCGTTCCTTAGCCGTCATGCGCGATACAGGTTGCCCAGTGGTGTTTGATGCCACTCATTCTGTGCAGTTGCCCGGCGGTCAAGGCACTTCTTCAGGCGGACAACGTGAATTTGTACCTATTTTAGCTAGGGCGGCAGTGGCAGTTGGCATTGCGGGTTTGTTTATGGAAACTCACCCTAACCCAGCTGAGGCCAAAAGTGATGGTCCGAATTCCTGGCCATTACACCGTATGAAAGAATTATTAGAAATTTTAGTAACCATCGACCGGGCTGTTAAATCAACCAGCCTGATAGAAACAACTTTATAGGAAACCTAATGGCAGCAATAATAGATATTCGTGCAAGAGAAGTTTTAGATTCCCGCGGTAACCCAACAGTGGAAGCTGATGTTATTTTGGCATCAGGCATTGTTGGTAGTGCAATGGTCCCTTCTGGAGCATCTACCGGTGAACGTGAAGCTATCGAATTGCGTGATGGCGATAAAGCTCGTTACTTAGGCAAAGGCGTCTTAAATGCAGTTAAGAATGTTAAAACCGAAATTCGCGATGCGGTTGTTGGTATGGATGTCGCGGATCAGCCCGGTATCGATAATAAAATGATAGCCTTGGATGGTACAGACACCAAAGCTCGTTTAGGTGCAAATGCCATGTTGGCGGTATCGATGGCCGCAGCCCACGCTGCCGCAAAAGAAGCAGGGCAACCACTGTATAGACATTTTAACAAATCCGGTGAATTCATTTTACCGGTACCGATGATGAATATCATCAATGGTGGATCTCACGCCGATAACAGTGTTGATTTACAAGAGTTCATGATTTTGCCTGTTGGTGCACCTTCTTTCCGTGAAGCTATTCGTTACGGCGCAGAAGTATTCCATAACTTGGCAAAAGTTCTAAAAAGCAAAGGCTTGGCAACTACCGTAGGTGACGAAGGTGGTTTTGCACCAAACCTATCTTCTAACGAAGAAGCCATCAGCGTTATTCTGCAAGCCATCGAACAAGCCGGCTACAAACCCGGAGTAGATATTTACTTAGGTTTGGATGCAGCAGCGTCTGAATATTATCACGACGGCATTTACGATTTGGCCTCAGAAAGCAAAACCTACAGCTCAGCACAAATGGCTGATTTTTTTGTCGATTGGGTTAACAAATATCCGATTATCAGTATCGAAGATGGTTTTGATGAAAATGATTGGGATGGCTGGAAGTTAATGACTGAAAAATTGGGTAACCGTATCCAGTTGGTGGGTGATGATTTGTTTGTAACTAACCCAGCTATCCTGAAAAAAGGTATAGAAAAAAATATCGCCAACTCCATCTTGATCAAAGTTAACCAAATCGGCACCTTGACGGAAACATTTGCAGCAGTGGATATGGCACATAAGGCCTCTTATACGGCGGTTATGTCGCATCGCTCTGGAGAAACCGAGGATGTTACTATTGCTGATTTGGCTGTCGCTACCGGCACAGGTCAAATTAAAACCGGCTCATTAAGTCGTTCTGATCGTGTCGCTAAATACAATCGCTTAATGAAAATCGAAGAAGAACTGGGCGGTTTAGCTAGATACGCAGGTCGAAGCTCATTTAAAATGTTGTAACTTCTGAGGGCGACCTTACAAGGTCGCCTTTTCTACGATTTTTGAGGATGCTCCAATAAAAATAGTTATTACCATCGTTATCTTGTTGATCGTGCAGCTTCAATACCGGTTATGGCAAGGAGATGGCGGTATTGCAGAAATCAAAACAGCTCAGCAACAACTTGATGAATTAAAGGCGCTTAGCGAACAAAAGAAAGAGCGAAACGAAGCCTTATATGCTGAGGTTCTCGATTTAAGGAAGGGTCAGGAAGCCTATGAAGAACGTGCCCGTGATGAGTTGGGTATGATTAAACAAAATGAAACGTTTTTTCAGATTGTTGAATAACGGAAAACTTTTCTGCAATTGTTGTTCTAAATATTCCTAACCATAACTGTTCTTGAAATGACCAAACCGACAAAATTCTGGGCTGTAGTACCTGCTGCCGGTGTTGGCAAACGCATGAACGCAGATCGACCAAAACAATATTTGGAGCTGGCTGGCAAAACCGTGATTGAACACACCTTAACTAGATTGCTGCAAGCTAAGGTTTTTAGCGCGGTTGCAGTAGCCATCTCTACAGAAGACCCTTATTGGCCTGATTTGGCCATTTCAAACCATACCAACATCATAACTGCACCCGGCGGTAAAGAACGTGCTGATTCGGTGCTGTCCGCATTAAAAGCAATCAGAGAGCAAGCCGCAGATAAGGATTGGGTGTTGGTTCATGATGCCGCCAGACCCTGCATTACTTGCTTAGATATACATCAATTGATAGAGAAATTAGGGGATGACGAAATTGGCGGCATTTTGGCCTTATCGTCACACGACACCCTAAAAAATGTAGAGGGCTGTAACATACTCAATACATTGGATAGAAGCCATATCTGGCGGGCATTAACTCCGCAAATGTTTCGCTACGGTATGTTAAAAACTGCTCTGCAAGAAAGTCAGGGAAATTCGGCTATTACCGACGAAGCCAGTGCATTGGAGTTAAAAGGCTTACAGCCGAAAATAGTCGAAGGCCGACCCGATAACATCAAAATCACTAGACCAGAAGACTTAGATTTAGCGCAATTTTATTTGGAGCGACAATGATTAGAGTGGGGCAGGGTTACGATGTACATCGTTTTAAAGAGGGGGATAACATCATTTTAGGTGGTGTAAAAATACCTTACGAGCAAGGTTTAGAAGCTCATTCTGATGGTGATGTAGTTTTGCATGCTTTATGCGACGCAATTTTAGGTGCTGCCGCCTTAGGCGATATAGGAAAACATTTTCCTGATACCGATCCGAATTTTAAGGGTGCTGACAGCCGCGTTTTATTACGCCATGTCTACAATGTTGTACAGGCAAAAGGTTATCGCCTAATCAATGCTGACATCACTATCATTGCACAGGCACCCAAAATGTCGCCACATACTGCAGCCATGTGCAGCAACATAGCTTATGATCTAGATATTGACATTGATTGGGTTAATGTCAAAGCTACCACTACTGAAAAGCTGGGCTTTGAAGGCCGCAAAGAAGGCATCGCCGTACAAGCGGTAGTTTTAATAGAAAAGTAGAAAATGCCTCAACTGAAATAGTGTTTTGTGCTGATGATATAATTTAACATAATATATAGATTCCATCATAAGCCGCACGGCAAAACCCGCTAACCGCTTGAACGATCACAAATAAACTCGCCGCAATTCCGGACACACGGGAAATAATTTCCCACGCCTTTTTTACTTCACCACTGCTTCTTGCTATTGCCGCTGCAATTAATAATTCTTTTCTGTCAATTTTTAAATGATCGGCAACTTTTAGCGCTGTTTCGTCCGATATTAAATTACGGCTTCTTATGTTTGCTATTGTGCTTCTATCAATATTTAGTTCTTTAGCGCTTTTGTAATCGCTACCGGTTAATTCTTTTAGTTCATCAAGATATTCATTTATCGATTTCATCTTTTTTCCCATTTCATCTGCAAATTTTCTTTAAGCTTTTCTTATGGAACCAGCATTCTCTTCCTGGCTTACTTATTCTGTTCCATTTGTTTTCATGATTCCAAGGTGGCATATCTAATAGATCAGGATTCTCGTTTATATATTTCGTTTCAATCATGTTTTTTTGCATTCTTTCACCCATTTCTTCTATGGGTTTTGTCGTTGCTTCAAAAAGTATTTTTTGTGCCAATGATAGTAAATTATCGGCATTTACTTGAGTTGAATAAACAAAAAATATTAGCATTATCAATATCTTATCTTCTCTTTTCATTTTCTCACCTTACGTTATTTTTAAGGTGAATCATAGCTACTAATCAAATATTTTATTGTCGATCTTGTCACAACGTTTACGTTTCGACAACATTACTATTGACTCTTTATTTAATCAATGGTTACACTATGTAAACGCTTTCGTAATGTAAGCTATTACAACCAACCATTGAGGGCAGTCAATGACCAAAAAAATATCTGATTTATATCTACAAATCGAAGAGCTACGCGTACAAGTTGAACGCTTGCAACTCGCTTCTTCAATTTGCCCCATTACCGGCTTAGTCTGTGAAAATTGCACTTTCGAGTATGCCGAATGTGATACCAAGATTCAGCATTTACGCGATATAGCCCCAACGCTTGACGCTGCAAAAGTCGACAAATACCGCTCCAAATTAATGGATCAAATCCCCAATCAAGTCGGCGTATTGCTATGAGATTCAAAGTTTATAACGTTGGCTTTCAGCTAAAGCCGCATGATCATGTTTTTAAACCATTAATGGACACCTCTATTTTCGATGTACGTGGCCATGACTGGAAAGGGCTTTTGCCTTTCTAACATGAAAAGTTTCTCCCTGAAAAGTGCCCAGGGGCACTGCTTGCCGTTCGTGTCCTCTGGGTACGCTATACCCACGAACGGCACCTTTTTTGCGGTTTTTCATCATGAATGAATTACTTCTATCAATTGCCGTTTTTATTAACGTTGTGTTCTTTTTGCATTTCTTCGCTAATTTCTTCGGAGGGCGTTTTTAATGGATGACTTATTCTTAAATATTGATGTTCTTTTGATCATCTCTTTTTTCATCGGCTCGACTTTTACTTGTTTATTTTTTCTTAAGTAATGGCCTCTCTAGTCTGTAATCATCCTATGCCAAAAAACACCCGCGTTTGTTATTGGTCTGATGATTTTCAATTACCCGAGCCAATAATACGCGTTTCTCATTTCTCGGCCGAAGAAAAAAAGCTCTTCAATGATTTTGAAGAATTGCGCTTTTTTGAAAAAAATAACGCTTTAATGCTGCAAGTATTGCCACGTAAAAATGAAAAAACTGTCATTTCTACCGCAATCATTGCGCTCGAAAATTACGAAATTGAAATTATTTCAGCTTTTAACGATGAACCCGCGAAAAGCTTGAAAACGGCAAAAAGTTTGGGTGATAGTAACACCCAAACTATGTTCGGACCTCCGAACAATAACAATGCAATATCACATGCAATTATTGCTTTTCAAAATAAAGGAAACAAAATAAACATTGACACAGAACAAAAAATCACACTTAAAACTAACTGCGGACATCCGCATAAATACCGCGATTACAAGGCTAAGTAATGAACGGGTATTTCATCGACAAACTGAACGTGGTTCAAGACCATACCGACAAGGGGAGATTGCCCTTAATCGGTAAAACCGGTTTTTGGCGTGTCGATCTACAAACCGGAACCGTTTCTGAAAAAATGTCTATCATGGATTTAAAACTAGAAGGCAGTTATTCGTCATCCTTGCAAATTTGTTGTGATGGTAATGTTGTTTCTGTTTATGGCAACCCCAGCCGATATGGCCGAATAGATAACCTTTTCGGATTAACTACCCTAGAAGCCTGTATAGAGGTTTATAACCGTGAACTTAAAAAACTGGGCTTACCCATCTTTACGAAGTGTACTAATTACCTATATTTACAAAATTCAGGCGCCAAAGCCAATAAAACAGCTAATGGTGCGCTTATTAAGCATATCGACATTACTAAGAATCTTTCGGTAGGGCAGGGCAACGAATCCACCTTTTTAAAAGCTTTAGCGACTCAATCGGTTAATAAAAGCGTCCCGCCGTATTTATACCCAAACCATCACACCGTTGAGTGGTTCGGTAAAAACATGCAAAAGAATGGTAGTACCTACCGCTATTTAAAATGCTATTCAAAACTGGCCGATCTAATTCGCCACCATTCAAAAATTAATCGCTCAACAACTGACTTTAAGGATCATCAATACTATGAAAAATTAATAGCTTTTGCTGATGAATATGGAATTGTTCGTGAAGAGCATTCTTTCAAATCCCCTTTTCTAAAAAAACATAATTTATTTGCTTACGGCCTATTCGAACTAAGTGAATTCGAAGACCATTTAAACCCTATTACCGATATTAGAAAAAGATTAGAGGTTACAAAAATGAAACACGACAACATTGCACAAGAGCTTTTAGATGCTGGTATTTGTAACAACAAACTATCCGCAAATTCAACACAGCTTGTTTATAAGTTGTGGCTATATGGCGAAGTAATCGATATAGCTAGAACACAGTTTTATACTCATAGAACTCGTCTCCTAAAACTCGGCATTGATATTTCAATCAAGCTCGACATTAACTATCAACCCTTAAGACTCAAAGAGGCCCAAATTATTGAATGTAAAGATACTCAAATCCCTGACTGGTACAGGATGCCAGAAAAACATAGCCATTTATCACTCGTAGCCTAATTTAAACTTTAAACTCAAGGAAAAACAAAATGAAACTTCTTGTTCAATCTATTTCAACAGCTACCGGGCTTTCCAAGGCAACAAACACACCTTTTTCTATTCCTCAGTTGGTTTGTTTAATCCCGTTCGAAACTGTTGAAACTTCAAAATATCAAAATCGCGGTGTCGGTCTCACGACTGTACAAATGCAGGTTGCTAATGATTTCTTTCCAGAATTGGAAAGAGAACTAACCGCAAAATTTCAAGGTATGCCAATTGTTTTTGACTTCACTACGTCAGTTAATTCAAGGGGTCAAACCATCATTACAGGTTTCGAACAACAACCCGCAATAGTTAATGATCTTGCAAAGCCTGAAACAGTGAAAAAGGTTTTCGGCTAAAACATGGCTCTAAGTGCATTTAACGGTTATTGCTACGCTACCGAATCCCTTGCGGCTTTGGCTGAGCTATCTGAGCCTGTCGAATGGTCACAAGGTAACATTGTTTGGCAAAAGCTAAGTTATAACCCAACAACCAAGATTATGACTTACGGTTATAAGGGTTATAACGCGACTGTTACTAACTTCACTGTTAACCCCGGCTTTGTTCGCAATTATCCCGTTTGCACGGTAGAAGGCCCATTAGCTAATTCAATGGATAAATACCTAGGTTTCGACGCTGAAACCATGAGTGTAATAGTAGGCGAAACATTGCTTATTTTTATACTCGGTCTTTCCCTTGGTGCTGTTTACAAGGTAATGACAAAAGATTAACGCTCTATGAGCATTAAAAAACTAACCGTGCCCAGTTTTAAATTTTATAAGCACTTACTTTTAACTTTCCATAAGGAAAAAAAATCATGAAAAATTTTCTAAAAAATGGCGGTTTAGTTGTTCCTGGTTCTTTGGTTGCAAGCTCTGCTTTCGCTGCAGATTATACAACTGCAATCACTAGCGCTTTTACTGCTGCTACTTCAAACGTTTCTGCTGCTACTCTTGGTATGGTTGGTTTGGCCGCTTTAGTTACCGGCGTAGGCTTGATCATTTCTTTGATCCGCAAATAAGCAAAACTCATGCTAACGACCACAATAATAGCTTGCACCTTCATGATTATGTTCGTTGCCGGCGTAATATTGGGGAGTCGTTAGCATGAACCCCATTTTAATAATCCTATTATTATTTTTTTCTAGTTCATCGGTCTACGCTGCAAACTTTGGCGAAGCTTCTGCGTCCTGTTCAGCGGTAAAAGCCAATTACACTTGTACTAACCCGCCTGTCGGTCAACAATGCGTTGCTTATTCTTGCGTTGATGATTTGCCAAACCATCGCGTTAAATTAACATTTAGCAATCCAAATACAGGTATTAATGGACTTTCCCAAGCTTTTGCATATACCGAAACACCCTGCCCACCACCTGGAACATTAAACACAACTACGCATGAGTGTGTTCCACCCGCACCCCCTCAACCATCATGCAATTCAAAAAACCAAGATTACAACGTTCGAACAGCTACTTGTGAACCTATTCCCGATTGTAATAAGGATTCATACTCAGGCGGCCTTTTTTATAATACGGTGGCCGATGAATGTCAGCAAGGAACCGGGGAATTAATGTTCTGTGTCGGTGGTAAAGATTCCGGCGATGCTCCTATCTCTAAATTTTGCCCACCTTTAAACGACTGCGTAAAAACTGGGCAAGTTTGCAGCAATAAACCAGACGTTATAGCAGCTCATGAAGCCAGTCAAGCCGCTGACAAAGCCGCTGCCGTTGCCGCTGCCAATGCCGCAAAAGACAAAGCCAATGAAAATAAAGGCAGCGCTCAAGCATCAGCCGCCGCAAAAGAAGCCGCTAAGCAACAAGCAATCGCCGCCGCTCAAGCAGCTCAAGCCGCCGCCGCCGCTGCTGCTCAGGCCGCCGTCCAAAATCAAACCCCGACTGCTACACAAAACGCACAAACCGCCGCGCAAGCCGCCGCGCAAGCTGCTCAAAATGTCGCCCAAATCGCAAGCCAAACCGGAGCCGCTTCTGAAGCCGCTATTGGTGCCGCTGATGCCGCTACTCGTGCCGCTAATGCCGCCTCTGAAGCCGCCGCCGCTGGTCGTTCTGGCTTGGCCCAATCTTTTGCCGATCTTGCTAAGTTCTTCGCCGCTGCGACTTCAAAATTTTTGGATGATGCCCTAGCGGGAATGAAGCAATACTCTATGCCCCCTTATGGAATAACCATTAACGGCGGTCAAGGATATGACGCAAATGGAGATCCTACCGGATATATTGGTGATGGTACGGCCGGCAATGGTAACGGCGGTTCTGGCTCCGGTGGTTCTGGTACTGGTGGCACTGGTACAGGTACCGGCGAGGGTTCATCTTGCCCCGGTTGCGCTACTGAAACCACACTACAAAAAGTTATTGCCGGCACTGGTCGCGGTAAAATCACTAAAACCGCTGGAACCTTTGACGATCAAATCCCCCAGCAAGCGCTAGACGATGCAAAAGCCGAGTTAACCGCGCAAATGAATGCTATCAAAGCAGATATGGCAACGCGCTTTTCATTTAATACCAGTTCGGCCGCTGCTTTGCCAGTCATTCATTTAATGAATTACAAAGGGCAGGATATAACAGCCGATCTCAATCGCTTTGCTACTTACTTTGATATAATGGCTTATGTACTTATGTTTTTAGCTGCTTTCTTTGCTATTCAGACAATTTTTGGTGATTAATGAGCGTTCTTGTCGATGTTGTTAATGCCGTTGTCGAATTTTCCCAAGCTTTCGAGGATTTCATCAAAACAGGTATTTACGACTTAATTGTTAAATTTACCGCTTGGGCGGTTAAATGGCTTGTAGTTGCTTCCATAAAGGCAAAAATTGCCGCTATAGCATTTTCATGGGATGTTGCTCAGGAAATATTAACCAGTCTAAACGTATCGGCTTACTTGTCTGGCATGTGGTCATCAATGGATTCAAGATTAATCGGTATGCTTGCCTATTTACGAATTCCCGAAGTAATCAACATTATGTTGAGTGCTTTTGCAACACGCTTTGTTTTTCGCTTTTTAGGTTTCTAATTCATGGCTACCGCAATTCATCACGGTGATCCGGGCAGTTATAAAAGCTTTGTTCTTTGTGAACGCTTTTTACTTGATGCGCTTTGCGAAGGTAGGACAGTAGTTACCAATATTCGTGGAATTATTGACATTAATGAGATTCGCGCATTATTTCCTGAAAAAACCATCCCAGAATCAGCCCATATCATTAGAACTAATGGTGACAGTGCCGAGGGCAGGGCATTAATTGCCGGTTTCTTTCATTGGGTGCCGTTCGGCTCTGTCATTCTTATCGACGAAGGTCAACGTGTCTATCCTGATAGACCTGATTTTAAATTGACTAGCTTAGACAAATACATTTGCCCCCCTGGATACGTCCCCGAAGTAATCAGTATTACCCTTGCTGACGGCTCAACAGTAACAAGGCCCGAATCGGTATTCACTGCTTTCGATATGCAACGCCATTTTAACTGGGATATTTACATAAGTACGCCAAACGTTAAAAAGATTAAACCCGACATTCGAGAGGTTGCAGAGTATGCCTATTTACATAAAAGCCTATCCGGTAAATTACCCGGTTTTCTTGCTACTTTTACAAAACATAAATGGTTAGAGTTTCAACATGACCCAGAAAACACCGGTAAGCTTAAATCCAATCAAAACGGTACGCCCCGCACTTATAAAGCAGATACCCGCGCTTTTAAAATATATCAGAGTACCGTCACGGGCAATCATACGCAGTCTAAGGCTGGTCAAAGTGTCTTTGGCGATCCCACGGTCAAGCTCAAACTTTTCTTTCTTTTTGTTGTTCTTATGGCGCTTCCCGCTCTATATTTTTTCCACTATCGTAAATCATCCGATAACGATATATCTGCTGCTAAAGCTTCGCAGTCTGACAAGGCGAATATTTCAACTGCTTCACCAGTTGATAACAAAGATACTAAGCAAGCTATTCCTGATGATTCTGGTAATGTACCTTCTATCAAAAATGATACGATCACTAGCCCCGCTGATGATGTAAAACTTGTTAGTATCGCCACCCAAACACTAGGCGACAAACTAAAAACAAAACTGGCTTTTTATAGCTTTAATGACAACGTGGTAACGCTGGTCAAATTTAAACAAATATTTAATGATGGCATCCGTATTGCCTCTGAAACCCTCTGTTCTATTACGCTCATTACGCCATCAGGCAAGGTCATAAAGCTTTCTTGCCAATCCCCACAAATAAAGTGTTCTGCTTCCCTTGAAAGTGTTAACTTAGTTGCTTATCACGGCTGTAAATCAACCACGGAGCCACAAAAAACCAAACAAGGTCAACCCGATTTAATCCCCGACAATTCTGTTGTCGGGGTTATTGCTTCAAAATAAAAAAAGTAAGGGGAGCGAAGCGAACCCAAACAACAGCAAAATGTAAACGAATCTGGGTTAACAGAAAACCCTAACATTTAAAGGGTCTGCGTAAGAGATTTAATGGCATTGCAGCTTAAATTTGTTATCAATGAATCTATATCCTTCAATTAATTTTCTGCCATCCACATCTTCAACGTTCATTGAAAATTCGCCGCCGGAACTAAGGTTATTCTCAATATGCTTTTTAACGGCGGCCAATGATTTCCAGAAATGAAGAGACTCTGCATAACCATTGAACTCACCTTTATCGCATTGAACACTATTTATAAATCTGAATCTCCAACCAAAATAATCTTTAAAACAAGCAATGCCAGCCTGTTCATAAAAGTGCTGAAACTTTCCATTATAAAATTTACGTTTCCACATTGGTTTTCTCCGTTTTCGCTTTCCGAAAATCTGAAAGCACGAGCATATTCTGTACGATTTAACCAAGTTGTCAGCATGATTTTACGATTTGAACAAAGAAATTTATTTTTGATTTCTACACGCTTTTACGCAGACCCATAAAAAAAAGAAAGGGGAGCGAAGCGAACCCTAAAGCGAAGCGCCAAGCGGAGCGCAGGGGAGCGAAGCGAACCCTATCATTTAAACTCGCATCTTTTTAAAGCTCCGGGAACCGTTAGTAAAACCCTTTTGTTATCAAATCCAATTTCCCCAGCAACCTTTAAAGCGGCGTCTGCCGTTTTAAATCGTCTTGTGTTGTCTAGGTTTTCATCCTTTCTTTGCTTGTCTAGCGTTAATTCCTTGTTTTCTGACTTCGATAAAAAGTACAACGTCCAGCAATCACAATATTCTTTGTAATCTAGTGAACATTGGGTTAAATCGCCCGTTTCAAACCTGATCTTTAATTCAATTAATTGCGCCATTGTTATTACTCGTATTTAGTAGAAAAGCGACAAGTGAAACACAGGTTTTCAATTCCAAGCTTTCTAATGATTCTGTCCTCTATTTTGCTCATGTCCTTCTGTTTAACCGCGTTCTTGGTTTTGTAAGTCTTTTTACTGTCCCCGTAGTTAAACCAGACTGTTGTTTCTATAGAAGAGTCGTTTTTAATTAAGTGTTCAATGTCTGTTATCATTTTCATTTTATTTCCTCAGTTGTTTTTGAATATGTGTTAATTATACAGTGATACATCAAAATGTCAATACTGATACATCAAAATAAATAAAATAATTCAACAAAAACATGAAATGAATCACGCTTTCTTATAAATCAACAATCATGCCAAATCAACAACCATGCCAAATCAACAACCATGCCAAATCAAAATGTTCCATGTGAAACATCAATATTCAAAAATGATTAATCAAAATGTTCCATGTGAAACGCTAAAACTTTAAACCACTCTAAGCTAAACCGCGACCCGCAGGGAGTGGCTATCCCATGCCAAACCCTCACAGATGATAAAATAATAATTCAAAATGTGGATTAAGCCTTTAAAAAGGATAGAATGCGGCCTCAGTTGCTTATAGTTCGCCAAGGCATCCACGCGCCCATTAACCGCTTTTAACAATCTTTAAAGTGTGCCGTGGGTATCCTGTCGTTAGACAAAAGGCTTTTTGAAGTGTACCAAATCAAAACTTTAAGCATTGCGGACAACTAGCGAGTGTAAAAAATGAGTTGGTAAAAACGCGTGCTTTTTGCGTTTTTACGCTTTCAACTCAGTTTTTTGCACGTCCCGCAGGGCGCTGTCATTTAGACAAGTTAAAAAAACCCCAGAATTTTTACCCGAAGGTTCTTTTATCGATCTTTAAAGTGAACTGTTCTTTTCTGTCGTTAGACAAAAGGCTTTTATAGGTCCACCAAATCAAAAAAAAACGGGTAGCGCTGGGTCTCAGGGCAAAAATTTTGCAAAAATTTTTAGATTGTTTTTTTTGCAAAAAAAAATAATCGGCCCTCAGGCCCAACGCGCTACCCTTCAACCGCGTAGCGTTCTTTTGATCTTGATGTTTTCGCATTGTCTGTGGAACTCTTCAGGGGCTAGGGCGCGACAAAAACGCCAGCGCTCAAGCCCCGCCGCATCATAAAGATGTTTAATCCCTGAAATCTCATAATGCCAAATATTTTGACCGTTCGGCGCTTCGATGCAATCGTGTCGAATGGCGAACCCTTGCCATTGCTTTCCTAAAAAATCGAGTTTCCCCGCAAAGAGTAGTAAACAGATTAAAACGGATCGTGGCGGTTTTATTCGTCCAGATTCCCAGTTATTAATTGTCTTTATTGATACGCCAAAAACTACGGCGCATTGTGGCTTAGTGTATCGTGCAAATCTTCTATATTCGTAAAACTTCCAACCATTAACAATTTCATGTGTCATTCTTTTGGCTCCGTGCAGTAAGAACCAAAAAATACAGCAAGCTATGTGCCAAAATTCCTTTTTTGCCAATTTTGTCCACGACTGACAATTTTACATAATATATAGATTCCATCATAAGCCGCACGGCAAAACCCGCTAACCGCTTGAACGATCACAAATAAACTCGCCGCAATTCCGGACACACGGGAAATAATTTCCCACGCCTTTTTTACTTCACCACTGCTTCTTGCTATTGCCGCTGCAATTAATAATTCTTTTCTGTCAATTTTTAAATGATCGGCAACTTTTAGCGCTGTTTCGTCCGATATTAAATTACGGCTTCTTATGTTTGCTATTGTGCTTCTATCAATATTTAGTTCTTTAGCGCTTTTGTAATCGCTACCGGTTAATTCTTTTAGTTCATCAAGATATTCATTTATCGATTTCATCTTTTTTCCCATTTCATCTGCAAATTTTCTTTAAGCTTTTCTTATGGAACCAGCATTCTCTTCCTGGCTTACTTATTCTGTTCCATTTGTTTTCATGATTCCAAGGTGGCATATCTAATAGATCAGGATTCTCGTTTATATATTTCGTTTCAATCATGTTTTTTTGCATTCTTTCACCCATTTCTTCTATGGGTTTTGTCGTTGCTTCAAAAAGTATTTTTTGTGCCAATGATAGTAAATTATCGGCATTTACTTGAGTTGAATAAACAAAAAATATTAGCATTATCAATATCTTATCTTCTCTTTTCATTTTCTCACCTTACGTTATTTTTAAGGTGAATCATAGCTACTAATCAAATATTTTATTGTCGATCTTGTCACAACGTTTACGTTTCGACAACATTACTATTGACTCTTTATTTAATCAATGGTTACACTATGTAAAAGCTTTCGTAATGTAAGCTATTACAACCAACCATTGAGGGCAGTCAATGACCAAAAAAATATCTGATTTATATCTACAAATCGAAGAGCTACGCGTACAAGTTGAACGCTTGCAACTCGCTTCTTCAATTTGCCCCATTACCGGCTTAGTCTGTGAAAATTGCACTTTCGAGTATGCCGAATGTGATACCAAGATTCAGCATTTACGCGATATAGCCCCAACGCTTGACGCTGCAAAAGTCGACAAATACCGCTCCAAATTAATGGATCAAATCCCCAATCAAGTCGGCGTATTGCTATGAGATTCAAAGTTTATAACGTTGGCTTTCAGCTAAAGCCGCATGATCATGTTTTTAAACCATTAATGGACACCTCTATTTTCGATGTACGTGGCCATGACTGGAAAGGGCTTTTGCCTTTCTAACATGAAAAGTTTCTCCCTGAAAAGTGCCCAGGGGCACTGCTTGCCGTTCGTGTCCTCTGGGTACGCTATACCCACGAACGGCACCTTTTTTGCGGTTTTTCATCATGAATGAATTACTTCTATCAATTGCCGTTTTTATTAACGTTGTGTTCTTTTTGCATTTCTTCGCTAATTTCTTCGGAGGGCGTTTTTAATGGATGACTTATTCTTAAATATTGATGTTCTTTTGATCATCTCTTTTTTCATCGGCTCGACTTTTACTTGTTTATTTTTTCTTAAGTAATGGCCTCTCTAGTCTGTAATCATCCTATGCCAAAAAACACCCGCGTTTGTTATTGGTCTGATGATTTTCAATTACCCGAGCCAATAATACGCGTTTCTCATTTCTCGGCCGAAGAAAAAAAGCTCTTCAATGATTTTGAAGAATTGCGCTTTTTTGAAAAAAATAACGCTTTAATGCTGCAAGTATTGCCACGTAAAAATGAAAAAACTGTCATTTCTACCGCAATCATTGCGCTCGAAAATTACGAAATTGAAATTATTTCAGCTTTTAACGATGAACCCGCGAAAAGCTTGAAAACGGCAAAAAGTTTGGGTGATAGTAACACCCAAACTATGTTCGGACCTCCGAACAATAACAATGCAATATCACATGCAATTATTGCTTTTCAAAATAAAGGAAACAAAATAAACATTGACACAGAACAAAAAATCACACTTAAAACTAACTGCGGACATCCGCATAAATACCGCGATTACAAGGCTAAGTAATGAACGGGTATTTCATCGACAAACTGAACGTGGTTCAAGACCATACCGACAAGGGGAGATTGCCCTTAATCGGTAAAACCGGTTTTTGGCGTGTCGATCTACAAACCGGAACCGTTTCTGAAAAAATGTCTATCATGGATTTAAAACTAGAAGGCAGTTATTCGTCATCCTTGCAAATTTGTTGTGATGGTAATGTTGTTTCTGTTTATGGCAACCCCAGCCGATATGGCCGAATAGATAACCTTTTCGGATTAACTACCCTAGAAGCCTGTATAGAGGTTTATAACCGTGAACTTAAAAAACTGGGCTTACCCATCTTTACGAAGTGTACTAATTACCTATATTTACAAAATTCAGGCGCCAAAGCCAATAAAACAGCTAATGGTGCGCTTATTAAGCATATCGACATTACTAAGAATCTTTCGGTAGGGCAGGGCAACGAATCCACCTTTTTAAAAGCTTTAGCGACTCAATCGGTTAATAAAAGCGTCCCGCCGTATTTATACCCAAACCATCACACCGTTGAGTGGTTCGGTAAAAACATGCAAAAGAATGGTAGTACCTACCGCTATTTAAAATGCTATTCAAAACTGGCCGATCTAATTCGCCACCATTCAAAAATTAATCGCTCAACAACTGACTTTAAGGATCATCAATACTATGAAAAATTAATAGCTTTTGCTGATGAATATGGAATTGTTCGTGAAGAGCATTCTTTCAAATCCCCTTTTCTAAAAAAACATAATTTATTTGCTTACGGCCTATTCGAACTAAGTGAATTCGAAGACCATTTAAACCTTATTACCGATATTAGAAAAAGATTAGAGGTTACAAAAATGAAACACGACAACATTGCACAAGAGCTTTTAGATGCTGGTATTTGTAACAACAAACTATCCGCAAATTCAACACAGCTTGTTTATAAGTTGTGGCTATATGGCGAAGTAATCGATATAGCTAGAACACAGTTTTATACTCATAGAACTCGTCTCCTAAAACTCGGCATTGATATTTCAATCAAGCTCGACATTAACTATCAACCCTTAAGACTCAAAGAGGCCCAAATTATTGAATGTAAAGATACTCAAATCCCTGACTGGTACAGGATGCCAGAAAAACATAGCCATTTATCACTCGTAGCCTAATTTAAACTTTAAACTCAAGGAAAAACAAAATGAAACTTCTTGTTCAATCTATTTCAACAGCTACCGGGCTTTCCAAGGCAACAAACACACCTTTTTCTATTCCTCAGTTGGTTTGTTTAATCCCGTTCGAAACTGTTGAAACTTCAAAATATCAAAATCGCGGTGTCGGTCTCACGACTGTACAAATGCAGGTTGCTAATGATTTCTTTCCAGAATTGGAAAGAGAACTAACCGCAAAATTTCAAGGTATGCCAATTGTTTTTGACTTCACTACGTCAGTTAATTCAAGGGGTCAAACCATCATTACAGGTTTCGAACAACAACCCGCAATAGTTAATGATCTTGCAAAGCCTGAAACAGTGAAAAAGGTTTTCGGCTAAAACATGGCTCTAAGTGCATTTAACGGTTATTGCTACGCTACCGAATCCCTTGCGGCTTTGGCTGAGCTATCTGAGCCTGTCGAATGGTCACAAGGTAACATTGTTTGGCAAAAGCTAAGTTATAACCCAACAACCAAGATTATGACTTACGGTTATAAGGGTTATAACGCGACTGTTACTAACTTCACTGTTAACCCCGGCTTTGTTCGCAATTATCCCGTTTGCACGGTAGAAGGCCCATTAGCTAATTCAATGGATAAATACCTAGGTTTCGACGCTGAAACCATGAGTGTAATAGTAGGCGAAACATTGCTTATTTTTATACTCGGTCTTTCCCTTGGTGCTGTTTACAAGGTAATGACAAAAGATTAACGCTCTATGAGCATTAAAAAACTAACCGTGCCCAGTTTTAAATTTTATAAGCACTTACTTTTAACTTTCCATAAGGAAAAAAAATCATGAACAAATTACAAAAAGTTGGTTTAGTTGCTGGTGGTTCTTTAGTTGCAAGCTCTGCTTTTGCTGCTGACTATGCAACTGCAATCACTAGCGCTTTTACTTCTGCTACTTCAAACGTATCTGCTGCTACTCTTGGAATGGTTGGTTTGGCCGCTTTAGTTACCGGCGTAGGCTTGATCATTTCTTTGATCCGCAAATAAGCAAAACTCATGCTAACGACCACAATAATAGCTTGCACCTTCATGATTATGTTCGTTGCCGGCGTAATATTGGGGAGTCGTTAGCATGAACCCCATTTTAATAATCCTATTATTATTTTTTTCTAGTTCATCGGTCTACGCTGCAAACTTTGGCGAAGCTTCTGCGTC